>NZ_JAIHLP010000002.1:2652894-3979341 GCF_020009625.1 Leifsonia poae | reverse complement strand
TCGGGTTGCTTCTGCCCGGCATCTGCAGCGTCAGATAGTACGGAGGCTGCTGGGGAGCAGCGCTCCCCGCGTCGGAGGTCGGGTCGTTCGGTGTCGTCAGGCAGATCGTCGCGCGAATAGAACGACCCGGCGTCGGTGACGTGGTACTGGCCGAGGACGGAACGCTGCACTTTGAACATATCGGCCGGTAGCGCACGTGGCTCATCAGCTGGGCGCTCAATATCGCTCATCGGCTTCACCGTGCTCGGGAAGATCTTCTCGCCAGGTCTTCAGCACCGGGTCTTTATCGTCCCAGGCGTAGAGCGTGACCGAGCCGTCGTAGGCATCGACCGTGGCCTTCACCGAGTTCCGGATGTAGTTGATGTCATCGAAGGCGTAATGCCGGCTTCGGCGTCTCGGTGTCGGCGATCGCGTCGCTGAGGCTGCCGACGTGCGAGTACGGGTACTGGTCGCTCGTCGTGTAACCGTCGACGACCCATTTCAAGCGCCCGTCCACGACCGTCGGTAGGCCTGGGAGTCGAGTGTGAGGTACGGCGCGACCTTCTGCACGCGCTTCACGGGATCGCGGTCGTAGAGGATCTGCGAGTCGTTGTTCACGGCGTCGGAGAGCACGATCTGCTCGTCCTGGAACTTCAGCGCATAGACGAGCCGCTTGAAGATGTTGTCGAGCTTCGGTCCGCCGTTGCCGTCGAACGTCGTGTACGTCTGCTGCGCGTCGCCCGCGCCGCCCGGGTAGTCGAGCTCGACGGGCTTGCCGCTCTTCGGGCCGCCCACGATCGAGTAGGCCGGCGACTGCTGACCGAAGTAGATGCGCGGTTCGTAGGTGCCGAGCGAGCCGGTGCTCGGGATGCCGGATTCGAGGAACACGGGCTGGCCGTCGCTCGAACGCTGGTTGCCGTACGCCGCGACGACGCCGTAACCGTGGGTGTACACGACTGTGTCGTTGTACCAGTTGCGGGCGCTGCCCAAACCGGACTGCTGCAGTTCGCGCACCGCGACGACAGCATCCTGGTCTTTTCCGTCGATGTTGTAGCGGTCGACGGCCAGGTTGTTCGGGAACGCGTAATACTGCTTGAACTGCTCCAGCTGGCGGAACGACGGGCTCACGACCGCCGGGTCCATGATCCGGATCTGCGCGGTGGTCTGAGCGTCTTTGCGCAGCGCGCCCTGTTCCGCCGTCGTCTTGGCGTTGAACGGGATGACGTCGATGTCGCTCAGCCCGTATGCGGCCCGCGTCGCGTCGATGCCGCGCTGCACGTACGGCGTCTCGAGCGTCTTCTGGCTGGGCTCCACCTGGAACCGCTGGACGATCCACGGATAGATCGCGCCCACGACGAGGGCCGCGACGATGAGGAGGGCTGTGCCGACGATCGGGAACCGCCACCGGCCGGTGAACGCCGTGGCGATGAAGAGGAGGGCGACGAACACGGCGACGCCGGCGAGGATCGCACGACCGGGGATCGTTGCGTAGACGTCGGTGTACGCGGCGCCGTTGATCATCCCGTTGACATTGGAGTCGGTCACCGTGGCGTACCGGTCGAGCCAGATGCTCACCCCCTGCAGCAGCAGGTAGATGCCGGCGATCACCGAGATCTGCACCCGCGCCGACTTGGAGATGCGGACCTCGCGGCCGCTGACCCGGATGGAACCGTACAGGTAGCAGGTGGCCAGCGTGGCGAGCAGGGCGATGATCACGACCGCGGAGGCGAATCCGACGGCGCTGCGGTAGAACGGCAGCGCGAACATGTAGAAGCCGATGTCGAGGTGGAACTGCGGATCGGTCTTGCCGTACGGGGTTCCGTCGATCCACATCAGGGTGGTCTGCCAGCGGCTGCCGGCGGAGACGCCGGCGAAGATGCCGAAGACGATCGGGATGCCGTACATCGCCAGACGCCGAAGCGGCTCGATCACCTGCTGGTAGCGGTCGAGCTGCGTGTTCAGCTTGGCGTAGACCGGACGCAGCCGGTATGCGAGCTGGATGACCAGCCACAGGGGCAGCGCCATGGCGAGGAAGCCGATGAAGAACATCACCCCTGCGGCGAGCCACTGCGTGGTGAGCACGTTGAGGAACCCGAGCTGCTGATACCAGAGAACGTCGGCGTAGAGTCCCGCAAAGACGAAGAATAGGATCACCAGCGCAACGATCACACCCAGGGTGATCCAGATGGCCGCCCTCCGGCGCCCGGGCGGTCGAACTGCGGCTGTTGCACTCACGTAATGGCCCTCATTGCTGTCGCGTGACAAGGTCAGGTTTCCATCCTATGCGCGCGTTCGCTTGGAGAACACCGACCGTCCTGGCCGACGGCGAGCCTATGAAGGTGCTATGAGGCCGGGCACACCGGCAGACCGGAGGTGCTGGAACCGGAACTCACTGCCTGCAGCACCTTGAGCGAGTCGTCGAGTGTTTTGACCGCGAAGACCTTGAGCCCGCCCGGGATGTGCCCGGTCACCTCGTTGCAATTCGACGCCGGAGCCAGGAAGTACTTCGCCCCGGCCGCCTGCGCCCCGAACATCTTCTGACGGATGCCACCGATCGCACCGACGTTCCCCTCGTTGTCGATCGTGCCGGTGCCCGCCACCCGTTTGCCGCCGTTGAGCTCGCCCGGTGTGAGCTTGTCCATGATGCCCAGCGCGAACATCTGTCCGGCGCTCGGTCCCCCGACGTTGTCCAGCTGGATCTTCACGTCGAACGGGAAGGTGTAATCCATTCCGGCGCCGATGCCGAGGACCGTCTGCCCCGCGGCCTTCACCGGTGTGAGCGAGACGGTCGAGGCGGCTCCGCCGCGCACGATGCCGATCTCCGCCGCCTTGTCCGTTCCGTTCTTCTCCACCAGGCTGCGCAGGGTGGAGATCCCGGGCACCGGCATTCCGTTGACACTCGTGATCTCGTCACCGACCTTCAGCACGGCGGCGGCACCGGTGCCTTTGACGATCTGCTTCACGGCGACGGCCTCGGGGAACTCATAGCCGAGCTTGTTGAGGGCCGCGGCGACCGCATCCTGCTGCGAATCGACCATCAATGCGGCGTTCTCGGCGTTGGACTGCTCGGTCGTCGTGCCGGGCGGGAAGACGACGTCGACCGGCAGAACGGCCTTGCTCGGCTGGAACCACGCCAGCGCGATTTCGAGCCAGTTCGGCCGCTGATCCGGGTCGCCGACGACCGAGACGGTGAGCAGATCGAGCGAGCCGGCCGTGGGGTAAGTGGTCTTGCCGGGGATCGTGATGAGAGGTTTCGCATCGCCGCTCGACTTCGAGCCGACCGGCTGATCGTTTCCGAGAGTGTTGAAGACCGGTCCCGGCTGCTCGATCACGAACGGCGCAGGAACCAGCGCGAGCACCAGCACCACCACGAACGCCACGGCGATCAGGGACCACCCGACGATCACACGCCGGGGCGGCGCGATGCGCTGCGGCTCCAGCCCCATCGGAGGACGGGGGTCGTCGTCGCTGAAGAGACTCACGCAGATACCTTTCGCTTGTTCGCCACGGGCGCACATTCCGACCACTGAGCCTAGGCCAATTCCCACCCGGCTCACCTGGATGACGGCTAGCGTAGATTCCAAGCCTGACAGCGGCACACACGAAAGAGGCACACGATGGCCGACGACCCCAACCTGGAACCCTTCGACCAGGAACCGGACGACGAATTCGCTCGGCTGCTTCGCGAATTCCTCTCCGGGAACTCGTCCATCGACCCGAGCCAGCTGGCCGGCGCCGCCGGACTCCCCAACGATCCCGCGAGCATCCAGCAGCTGATCGGTCAGCTGCAGAATGCCATCCGCAGCACCGACGGCGGCATCAACTGGGATCTCGCCCTGCAGCAGGCCCGCGATCTTGCCGCGAAAGACGCACACGCGGTGACCCCGGCCGAACGCGCCACACTCGATCAGGCCTTCAATGTCGCCGCGCTGTGGCTGGATGAAGTCACGTCGGTCGCCGAGCTGACGAGCCCGCCCCTTCTGATCGGCCGGGCCGAGTGGGCCCGTCAGACGATGCCCCTGTGGTCGCAGCTGGCCGAGCCCGTCGCCCTCAGCATTTCGGATGCGCTCACCCGTGTCCTCACCGAACAGGCGCCTGAAGAGATGCAGGGGATGATCGCCAACGCCGGCCAGGTGATGCGCTCCATCGGTGGCGCCCTCTTCGCAATGCAGCTCGGCCAGGTCGTCGGCCAGCTGGCCAAAGAGGTCGTCTCCGGCGGCGACATCGGCATCCCGCTGATGGCCGACGGCACCGCCGCCCTCATCCCGCAGAACGTCGCCGAGTTCGGCGACGGGCTCGACATCTCCGCCGACCAGGTGCAGCTCTATCTCGCCGTGCGCGAGCTGGCGCACGCACGACTGTTCCGGCACGCCAAGTGGCTGCGCCTGCAGCTGCTCACCCAGATCACGGCGTTCGCCAAGGGCATCACCATCGACACCGATCGACTCGAAGAGCTCGCCGAGGGATTCGACCCTTCGAACCCCGAAGAGTTGCGCGAGGCGATGGTGAGCGGTGCGCTCATCCCGCCCAAGACCGAGGAGCAGCTGGAGGCGCTCGCCCGCCTCGAGACGATGCTGGCGCTGGTCGAAGGCTGGGTCGACGTGGTCACGGCGAACGCGACACGGCTCCTTCCGAAGGCCGACGCGATTGCCGAGACCGTGCGCCGGCGGCGTGCCTCCGGTGGTCCAGCCGAGTCGGCATTCGCCACTCTGGTCGGTCTGGAGTTGCGACCCCGTCGGCTGCGCGACGCGGCCGCCCTGTGGCAGGCCGTCACCGACGCGGTGGGGGCCGACGCACGCGACGCGCTGTGGTCGCATCCCGATCTGCTCCCCCAGTCGACCGACCTGGACGATCCCTCGGCACTGGTCGCGCGACTTCTGGCGGCGGCGAACGGCGAGCAGCCTGAACTCGACGAGGTGGACCAGGCCCTGGAAGACCTGCTTCGCGGCGACACGGAGCGACCGACGGAAGAGTGAGCACGCCGCCCGCACGACCCTGTGGATAACTTCTGCGGGGTCCGGGCCGTCTGCGGCATGATGCCGGGATGACCTACGCACTCGACCCTCGCATCCACCGCGTCTGGCGCACCCCGCACATCCTTCAATTCGGTGTCGACCAGCCGCTGCTCACCCTGGTCGGGCTGAGCAACGCGGAGGAGAGGATGCTCGTCGCACTCGACACCGGGGTGACCCTCTCGGGACTTCGCATGGTGGCGCGACAGGCCGGCGGCCACTCACAGGAGGCCGACGGGCTGCTGCGGCGGTTGAGGTGCGTCCTCGCGCGGTCCGAGCCGCATCCGCCGACGCCGAGCGTGCTGCTCGACGGTCGCGGGCCGACCGCCACCCGACTGGCGCAGGTGCTGCGCGAGAGCGAGATCGAGGTCGTCACTTCGGCCACCCAGAAGAAGTCCGTCGACCCACCGGTGCGAGCGGCGATCATCGTCGCCTCCTTCGCGATCGAACCCGAACGCCACCGCCGGCTGCTCCGGCGGGACGTCCCCCACCTCGCAGTGGTCTTCGGCGATCGCCGCGCGCGGATCGGGCCGTTGGTCGAACCGGGCGACGGCCCCTGCCTCGGCTGCCTCGACCGCCGGCGCGCCGAGCAGAACCCGCACTGGACGGCGATGGCCACCCAGCTCGCCGTGCGCGACTCGGGCGCCGAGACCAGCATCGTGAGTGCGTCGGCCGCGGTGATCGCCGCCCGGACGGTGCTCACCCGCCTGCGCACCGGGTCGTCGGCGCTGCGCGACCGCAGCCTGCTCGTGGACTATGCGGACGGTGCGGTCACGGAGCAGACACACCGGCCGCACGCGGGGTGCGGGTGCCGAGCTCTGCCAGGAACCGGGAAGGCTGACGCGGCACCGAGCGGCCGGCCTGATTCCCCAGCTGCGACCAGCTCAGCCGAAGCCGGCGGCGCGCCCGCGTGATGCCGACGTACAGCAGACGACGCTCCTCGTCGATCTGCTCGAACGTCTTGGCATAGCTGATCGGAACCAGGCCTTCGTTGAGCCCGACCAGGTAGACCGACGTCCATTCAAGGCCCTTCGCCGAGTGCAGCGTCGCCAGGGTCACGGCCGAGAGCGTCGGCTCGTGCTGGCCCGCCTGACGCACCAGCAGCTCGTCGGTGAACCGACGGAAGGTCGTCCCGACCGGCGCGAGGTCGACGAGACCCATGATCGCGTTGAGCGACTCCCAACGGTCCCGCACGGCGCCGCGCGTCTCCGGCGGGTCCTGGCTCCACCCCAGCGAACGCAGAACGTCGCTGACCGACTTGAACAACGGTTCGTCGGCGATCGACACGCTTGCGGCGCGTAACGACATGATCGCCTGACGCACCTCGGGCAGGTCGAAGAACCGCTTGGAGCCGCGGACCTGATAGCTGATGCCGAGATCGCCGAGCGCTTGCTCGATCATCGCGGCCTGCACGTTCACCCGATACAGGATCGCGATGTCTTCCGGTTTCGCGCCGCCTGCGAGCTCGGCCGCGATCAACTGAGCGACACCGCGCGCCTCAGCCCGATCGTCCGGATAGGCGACCGGCTCGGGCACATCCGAGACCGGAGAAGCGTCAGCGGTCGACGCGTGCAGCGTCAGCGCGCCCTGCCGACCGCGCATGAGCCGGTTCGCCGCATCCACGACGTCCGCCGTCGACCGGTAGTTCTGCTCCAGCCGCACGACGGTGGCGCCGGGATGCGTCCGCTCGAAGTCGAGGAGGAACTCGCTGCGCGCACCCGCGAACGAGTAGATGGTCTGGCTGGCGTCACCGACGACGCACAGGTCGCGGCGGCCGCCGAGCCACAGGTCGAGCAACTGCTGCTGCAGCGGCGAGACGTCCTGATACTCGTCCACCACGAAGAAGCGGTACTGCTCTCGCACCTGCAAGGCGACGGCCGGTTCGATCTCGATCATGCCGGCACAGGCGAGCAGCACATCCTCGAAATCGAACTGTTTGCGCTCGTCCTTGAGATCTTCGTACGTCTGCTGAAGGAGCACGAGCTGCTCGGCCGTCAGATTCCCCGGGACGGTTCGCAAGGTGACGGCGCCCGCATATTGATCCACGCTGAGCCCGGAGACCTTCCGCCACTCCACCTCGGCGGCGACGTCTCGCAGGGTCGCCGTGTCGACTTTGAGGCCCAGCCGTTCTGCGGCGTGCCCGAGGATGCGCCCCTTGCCGTCGAGCACGCTCGGCAGCTGCCCACCCACCACCTGCGGCCAGAAGAAGTTCAGCTGGGCCAGCGCGGCGGAGTGGAACGTGCGAGCGGCGACACCGCCGGCGCCCAGCTGACGCAACCGCCCGCGCAGTTCGGCAGCGGCACGGTTGGTGAAGGTGAGAGCCATCACGCGATTCGGGGCGTATGCGCCGCTCGCGACCCCATAGGCGATCCGGTGGGTGATCGCCCGGGTCTTGCCGGTGCCCGCACCGGCGAGGATGCACACCGGGCCGAGCAGCGCCTCCGCGGCCACCCGCTGCTGCGCATCCAGACCCGCCAAGAGGTTCTCCGGGGTCACGGCACCACCGGCGGCTCGTCGAGCGGGCCGCCGTACCAGTCTTCGATGAGCGCGCGCGCGATCGAGGAACGACCGGGCAGGATCACCTGCTCCCGTGCGGCCCAGATCTCGGCCCGGCTGAACCACCGGAGGTCGAGGATCTCCTCGCCGTCGGGGGTGAGCGCATCCGGCGCCTGGTCGGCGGCAAGCCGAGCGGAGAACCCGACCATCACCGACGCCGGGAACGGCCACGGCTGTGAGCCCTTGTACTCGGCGTCGACGACGCGGACGCCGGCCTCTTCGAAGATCTCGCGCTCGACGGCCGACTCGAACGACTCCCCGGGTTCGACGAAGCCGGCCAAAAGCGAGAAACGCGACTGCTCCCACATGGCGTTCGAGCCCAGCAGCAGCCGATCGTCGTCGTCGAGCACGCTCACGATCACGGCCGGATCGGTGCGCGGGAACACCTCCGAGCCGTCTTCGAAGCACCGGCGAACCCATCCGGCCTGTTCGACGACGGTCGGGGTGCCGCACCGCGGGCAATTCGTGTTCGACGCATGCCAGTTCGCGATCGCCAGTGCCTCGGTGAACAGCCCGGCGTCACGGTCGCTCAGCGCCGTGGCCACCGCTCGCAGATTCCCCCACCGCCCCGGGTCGGGTTCGAGCTCGGACGCGGCGGCGTCGGTCAGCACTTCGAGCACGACCGCCATGCCTGCCGGCTCCGTCTTCGTGGCGACGAGCGTGCGGCCGAGGTAGACCCGCACCAGCGCCGCCGACACCCGCTCGACAGGCAGCAGATCCAGCTCGGCCGTTCCCGGTGCCGAAGCGCCCCAACCGTCTGCCGCGGGCGCGGCCGCCTCGACGCTCGCCGGCGTCAGAAGGGCGAGCCCCTTCCAGAGGGCGAGCACTCGCGTGGTCGGCTCCTCCCACAGCTCGTCGAACAGTGCCGGACGCGACCGCGAGACATGGTCGCGGTCGACCTCGTGGCGCGAAAGCGGCAGCGAAGTGAGCGGGAACGACGACATAGGGGTCCTTTCAAGGCGTGGCGAACGGCCCGCGCGGGGGAAGTCCATTTAACCTAGGGGTCATGGCCAGATCCCATCTCACTCTAGCCGCGCTGGCCACTTCGGCCGTCGCCGAGCTCGAGGTCTCCGGCGCCCGCAGCTACAGTCTGGGCGGGGCGGCCGAGTTCGACTCTGCGCTGCTGAGCGCGCGCGACGGACAGACCTACATCATCCGCGTCCCCACGTCCCAGACGGCGGAGACTGAACAGAGCGCCGACCTGGTGGCGTTGCGGGCACTCACCACCGGCATCCGCAGCCGACTCCCATTCGACGTTCCGACTTATCTCGGTCAGACCCCCATCGGCGGAACCCGGGCCGTCGTCTACGATCTGCTGGCCGGTCACCACATCGAGGCCGAAGAGGTGCCTCCGGGCGACGGGCTCGCCGGGTCGATCGGACACGCCATCGCCGCGATCCACACGCTGCCGACCAATTTTGTCGGAGAGGCCGGCCTGCCGTCGCTCAGCGCGGTGGAGTGCCACACCTCGACGACCGCGCTCATCGAGTCGGCCGCCTCCACCGGCCTGCTCCCGAGCGCATTGCGCGACCGCTGGCGGGATGCATCCGCTGACGCGAGCCTCTGGCAATTCCAGCCGACCGTCATCAACGGCGCGCTCACCGCCGACTCCCTCCTTGTCGAAGATGAGACCGTAACGGCCGTGCTCGGCTGGTCAGCCCTGCGTGTGGGCGACCCCGCCCGCGATCTGCATTGGATCCTCGCGATGAATCCGGATGCGGCCGAAGGCGCTCTCGGCGCCTATGCTGCGACGCGTCAGGTGGCCACCGACCGCCAGTTCACGCAGCGCGCGATGCTCTACGCCGAACTCGAGGTGGCGCGCTGGCTGCTGCATGGCCGCGAGGCTCGCGACCAGTCGATCGTCGACGACGCCGTCGAGATGCTCGACGGTCTCGTCGACCGGGTGCACACCAACTCGGCCACACCCCTCGCCAACGCCACCGGGCCGATCATGGCGATCGGCGACGTCGAGGCGATGCTCGATCGCACACCCGGCGACAAGAACGCGCAAAGCTACGGTCACGCCGGCGGCATGAAGCCTGTCATCGACGACCAGAGCGACCGCAGCTCCTCTTCGGAGTAGAGCCGCTCGGGTCGCACCACCCTGTCGTCGGCGACGAAATAGAACACGGCGTCGATCGATTGCGGATCGATGCCGGCGTAATGTGCGAACGCCAGCCGGTAGAGGGCGAGCTGCAACTGCTTGCGTTCCAGGTCGTCGGCATCCTTCGGCGCCTTGCCGGTCTTCCAGTCGACGATCTGATGCGTGTGCACCCCGTCATCGGCCGGATACACCGCGTCGAGCTTGCACACCACGACCTGACCGGCCAGGGTCATCTGGATCTCGATCTCGACCTCATTCGGCCGGCGATCCGCCCAGGCGCTCGCGGCGAAGGTGCGCTGCAGAGCGGCGAGCTCCTCGGTCTCGAGCGCCTCGCCTGCCGGGTCGTCGAGTTCCATCGCGGCGGCGTCGATCACATCCGATCCGCCGCCGACGGTGCCAAAACGCTGCTCGACCCAGCCGTGGAAGAGGGTGCCGAGCCTCGTCTGCCGGTACGGACGCTCCGGCATGGGGCGCCGCAGTGCCGCCGCCACCGCGCCCGGATCGGTCACGTAGTCCTTGAACCGGGAAGCCGGGATGCGCGTGGGCAATTCGACGAGCTCGACCGCGTCGGCGCGGCGCGCCCGCTCGGCCAGCAGCAGATCGATGTCGTGGGAGTAGACGCCCCCCTTTCCGGCACGGCTGTCGAGCGCCGAGCGAACGGCATCCGCGGCGGCCAGCACCCGGCTCCGACGGGTGCCGAGCGGATCGAGGGGCCAGGAGACGGTCTGCGCATCGGCGGCGAACGGGTTCTCCTCAGGGTCGTCGCACGGCGGGAAGGCGTCGGCCGGCAGCTGGCCTGCTGCCTGGAGTTCGAGCAGATACGCGCCGGGACCACGGGGACGGGTCTGCGTCGACCAATACGACCCGCTCAGGAGCAGACTGGCCCGGGCGCGGGTCACGGCCACATACACGAGCCGGCGCTGCTCGGCGGCGTGGCGCTCGACGATCTCGTCTTCGAACGCCTTGACCGCCTCATCCACATCCTTCTGCGCCTCGGCCGTACGCCAGGCCAGCAGCGGGAGCTCGGTCGCGTCACCCCGGAATTCGTAAGGGAGAGCGCCGAACTCCAGCCAGCCCTTCTTGCTGCGAGGCCCGCCCGGCAATTCGCCGTCGACCATACGGGGCACCGCCACCACATCCCACTCCAGCCCCTTCGAGCCGTGGATGGTGAGGATCTGCACTGTTCCGGGTTCCGGCTCCTCGCTGCGCGGCGCGAGGTTGTCACGACGCTCCGCCTCTGCCAGCCAGGAGAGAAAAGATCCGAGCGTCGCCTGGTCGTCACTCGCGAGATACGAGGAGACCTGCTCGGCGAACGCGTCGAGACTCGCCTGGCCGAGCTGCGCTGTCTCGTTCGCCGCCACCTCGATGTCGAGCAGCAACTCCTGCTGCACCAGCGTCACGAGATCGAGCAGGTCGAGGCCCACCCGGGAGCGCAGGTAGTCGAGCTGACGACCGGCCGCGCGCATCCGTTCGAGGCCGGCCTCGCTGAACCCGGCGAGCTGACGGTGGGATTCCGGCGCCTCCACCACGAAGTCGAGCGCGTCGACGAGGGAGGCGGACTCCTCGCCCGCCACCGACTGCCGCAACCGCTCGCGCACCGCCGGTTCGAGCTCCTGGAAGCGGTGGTCGCGCGCCGCGAGCCAGGAGGCAACGCCGCGCAGCGCGGCGATGTCCTTCGGTCCGACCCGCCAGCGCGCACCGGCGAGAACCCGGATCAGCTCCGAGCCCGCCGTCGGATCGTGCATGACGCGCATCGCGCTCACCAGGTCTGCGATCACCGGCTGCTCCAGCAGTCCGCCGAGACCGAGCACGTGGTAGGGGATGCCGCGCTCGGCCAGCGCCGAGGTGAACGGATCGATCTTCTTCAGCGAGCGGCAGAGCAGGGCCGCACTCGGCGGTCTGCCGTGCTCATCGCGTCGGCGCAGCCTCTCCCCGAGCCAGTCGGCCACGGCACCGGCCTCCTCGGCGACGGTCTGTTCGAACCGGGTGTGCAGCTCGCCCTCTTCCACACCCGGCCGTGCGCCCAGGCGCTCGACCGGAACCGGTGACCCGGCCGAGAGCGGCGCCACGAGCACGTTCGCCGCGTCGAGCACGCGCGTCGGGTTGCGCCAGCTCGTCGACAGCGCGTACTCGGCCGCAGCCCCACGCGCGCCGGCGAAATCGAGAGAGAAGCGACCGAGATTGGCAGCACTGGCCCCGCGCCAGCCGTAGATGGACTGGTGCGGGTCGCCGACGGCCATCACGGCCTGACCGCCGAACAGCGTCGACAGGAGGCGGGTCTGGACGACCGACGTGTCCTGGTATTCGTCGAGGAGGATGACGCGGTAACGCTCCCGATAGTCGGCCACCACCGAGGGCAACCGCTCGCTCACCGTCAATGCCAGGGCGACCTGGTCGGAGTACTCGACGAAGCCCCGTCGCACCTTCTCTGCCGCGAACCTCTCGGCGAGATCGAGGAGCGGCGGAAGGGAGCCGACCACGGCGATCGCCGACCGCACCGAGGCGTACAGGTCTTTGACACGGCCGCTGCCGGTCGGCAGCTCGCCGAGGGCGGAGAACCGCTCGGTCATCCGCTCGACATCGGCCGCCACGACGACGTTCTCGCTCAGCGACCGGCTCAGCGAGATGACGGCGCTCGTCAGCACGTCGACGCTCTTCTCCAGCTCGACGAGGCGGTCGTCGGTGCTGGCCACGACGAGACGACGGCCGAGCTGCCAGGCCGACGCCTCGCTGAGCACGGCCGACTCCGGCTCGCGCCCGATCAGCATCGCGTTCTCGCGGAAGATCGCGTTGGCGAAGGCGTTGTACGTGGCGACGGTCGGCGCGTCGAACGGGTCGAACTCGATGTCGGTGAGACCGGAGGCGACGAGCTGCTCGATGCGTTTGCGGATACGCAGTGCCAGTTCGCCCGCGGCCTTGCGGGTGAACGTCAGACCGAGGATCTCGGAGACGCCGACGTGCCCGTTCGCCAGCAACCAGACCACGCGGTTGGCCATCGTCTCGGTCTTGCCGCTCCCCGCGCCGGCCACCACGATGGCCGGCGCCAAGGGCGCCTCGATGACCGCCTGCTGCTGCACGGTCGGGCTCGGCAGCCCCAAAGTCTGTGCGATCACCATCGCGCTCAGCCGCCCCCGCTTCGGCGTGAGGTCGTCGTCAACGGTGCTCGCGGAGAGGTCGAGTGTCAGCTCGTCGACACCCCACTCGAGCACACCCTCCAGGTTCTCCTCGGTCATGCGCTCACCGCCGGAATGACGTGGATGCGGTACTCGTAGCGCGCATGCGGATCGTGCTCGCCCAGCTCCAGCACCCCGAGAAAAGTGTTCGACGCCATTCCTGCGGCCGCCCGCCCCACCCGCTCGCGCAGCCCCTCGAACCCGTCTTCGTCGAGCGGCGGCTGCACGGCCTCCCGATACGTTCTGCCGCGCACCCCGGTGCCGACGAAGAGCAGCTTGGCGCCGCCGGCCACGAGGGACGGATCGGCAGCCTCCTCGATCGCACCATGCGCGAGGGCCAGCTGATAGGCGTTCAATTGCGCGTGCTCGGCCACCTTCGCCCCGCTCGGATAACTTCTGCCGGTCTTCAGATCGACGATCACGACGGTTCCCTCCGGGGTTCGTTCGATGCGGTCGATCTTGCCGCTGACGAGGGCCTGCCCCACCCGGAGCTCGAAGCCGCCTTCCGAGCCGAGCAGCACGCCGCCCGCGCGATCGAAGTCGTTCAGATAGTCGGAGAGCCCCTCGGCCAGTCGCCGGGTTCGCCGCCGCTCCTTCTCCTCCAGCCACGGCGACTCGAACTGTAGTTCTCCCCAGCGCTCCTCCACGCCGCGCCAGATGTGGTCGATGCTGAGATCCCCGTCGGGCTCGGTGCTGACCTGCTCCATCACCGCGTGCACGACGGTTCCGATGCCGGCCGCCAGTCCGCTCGGCGAGGCGGCCATCGCGTCCACGAACCAGGCCAGCGGGGACTTCTCGAACGTCTCCAACCGTGACGGCGACACCCGCACGGTCGCCTCGGGATCGATCAGGTCGACGAGCGGTTCCTGCGTGGAGGGCTCGATCAGCCCGTACCACGACACCGGATCGGCGCCCTCGACGTCGGCCGCGGCGAGACGGGCAAGCGCCTCGGCCGCATCCGGCGAGCCCGTGTTCACGAGCCGACGTCGCAGCCGTCCGACGAGGCCGCGCAACGAGAGGGGGTGCACGGCGTCGTCGGTGTCGTTGACCGCGAGATCGCCGGCCAGACGAAGGAACGGAGAGGGCTGCTCGTCATCGTTGGCGGTGGCGGTGAGGATGACCTGTCCGCGTGCCCGCGAGACCGCGAGAGCGAACATCCGCAGTTCGTCGCCCATCACCTGCGCCCGCTCGTCGGCGGTCTCGGATGCGGTGCCCGCCAGCACCTCGCCGAGCTTCTGAGGGTGCAGCAGCGACCCGCGCAGGCGGAGGTTCGGCCAGACGCTCTCCTGCAGGCCCGCGACCGCGACGACCTCGTACTCCGCGCCGATGGTGGCGCTCGGCGTGCAGACGAGCACCGCCTCGGTCGCGGTCTGCGCGGCGAGCGTGTCCTCCGGCACCTCGGACCTCAGAACCTCTTCGACGAAGTCACCGGCCGGCCGCTCGGGTGAGCGCTCGACGAAGCGGCGCGCCGAGGTGAAGAGGGCGACGATGCCGTCGAGGTGGCGGTTCGCCTCGTCGGCGACGATGCCGCTGCGCTCGGACTGTTCCAGCCAGCGCTTGGCAAGCCCGCTGCGCTCCCACGCGTGCCAGAGCAGCTCTTCGACGGTCGCGCCCGCGGCGGCCTTGTCGCGCCCGGCGCGCAGCGTCTCGGCCAAGCGGGCGGCCCGCCTGGCCGGCGACGAGTCGATCGTCGCCAGTCGCCCCGGCTCGGCCAGGGCTTCGACGAGCAGTTCGTCCGCTGGTCGGTTGCCGCCACCGGCCAGCTCCTCCTGACGCAGCGCCAGGCGCAGCCGGCGCAGGCTCACACCGTCGAGACCGCCGAAAGGTCCCGTGAGCAGATCGGTGGCCTCGAGTGCCGTCAACGGCACGGCGCCGAGCTCGACACCGATGAGGTTGACCAGGCGGCGCGCCGCGTAGTCCTCGCGCAGAGCTCGCCCGCCAACGCTGGTCTTCGTCGGCACCTCGGCGACCGAGAGCGACCGGGCGAGCGCCGGAACGTGCGCCCCCGAGCGCACGACGACCACCATCTCATTCCACGGGACACCGTCGAGCAGATGCCGCTCGCGCAGCTTGCGAGCCAAACGCGCGGCCTCGGCCGGCGCGGAGGCGGCCTCGACGCGCACGACCGGCCGGTCGTGGGTCTCGTCGCGCCCCGGCCGGGCGACCCGGTGCATCCCCGCCGCGGCGGTGCCGATGCGCTCGGTGATCCGGGCGGTCAGATCGCGCAGAGCGGGAGTCTGCCGGTGCGCCGTCGTGAGCACGAAGCGGGTCACCGGAACACCCAACCGGGCCGACAGCTGCCCGAGAGCCGACGCATCAGCCCCGCGGAACGACGTGGAGGCGACGTCGGGATCACCGAACGCCACGACGGCGACACCCCGGTCGGCGAATGCCCGCAGCAGTGCGACGGTGGCAACGGTGGCCTCCTGCAAATCGTCGACCAGGAGGAGCCGCAACCGCTCCAGCGCTCCCCCGCGTGCCACGATCGCCACAGCGGCGTCGACCAGTTCGGCCGCGTCGACGGACGACCCGCGGTACGAGTCGACCACATCGCGATAGCCGCGCATGAACGAAGCGGCGGCCTCCCATTCGGCGTGACCGGTCAGAGCCCCCAGCTCGGCGAGTCTTTTCGGCGTGACCCGATGCTCGACCGCACGTGCCATCAATTCGCGCAACTCGGTGCGGAACCCGCGCAGCATCCGAACTTCCTCGCCCAGAGGCTCGGGCCAGGCCGGCCCTGAGCCGTCTTCGATGTTGCCCGCGAGTAGCTGGGCGATGATCGTGTCCTGCTCGCCGCCGGTGAGCAGGCGGGGAGGCTCCGTGTCCGTCGACCGGGCGTGCTCCCCCACGATCTGGAAGGCGAGCGAGGTGGCGGTGCGCGCGAGCGGCCCGTTCGTCGGAACCCCGACCCTTACGGCGAGCCGGTCGCGCAAGCGGGTGGCCGACGCCCGGGATGCGGTGAGCGCGAGCACCTCGCTCGTCGCATAGCCGCGCCCGAGAACCCGCTCCGCGAGCGTTTCCACGAGAGTCGCCGTCTTGCCCGTGCCCGGGGCGCCGAGCACCGCGGCGCTGACGCCCTCCGGCAGGTCGAGCACATCGCGCTGGGACGGGTCGAGTTCGAGGTCGCCCTGTTCGCCCGCCACCGGAAGGCGGGCCCGGAAACCTCGGATCGTCATGCCATGAACGCTACCGGCGTCCGCCGACAGAGAACGCGGCGCAGCGCCGTGATCCGAGTGTCGTAGTCTGAACACACATCCGCCGGTCAGATTCGAAAGGCACCACACGTGGAGATCCGCATCGGAATCGTCAACGCCCCCCGCGAGCTCAGCTTCGAGTCGACTCAGACCGTCGACGAGATCGCCGAACAGGCTCAGACCGCTCTCACCAGCGGTGCCGGCTTCCTTCGGCTGACGGACGACAAGCAGAAGGTCTACCTGGTTCCGGTGGCGGGCATCGCCTACATCGAGATCGGCAGCGACGAGTCCCGCCGCATCGGATTCGTCGGCTAGGGCGCACCGATGGAGCTCCTCTTCGTCGCGCTCGGCGGCGCCCTGCTCGGTCTCGGTGCGCGCTACTTCCTGCCGCACCGGCACACGCACGGCGCCGTGCTGATCCCGGCGGTCGGTGTCATGGTGTCCAGCGCCCTCTGGGTCGCTCTCACCTGGGCCGGCCTCGCCTGGAACGGCGGCTGGATCTGGTGGATCACCCTCGTCGGCACGGCCGTCATCGTCTTCGTGATCGACCTCATCGTCGGTCGGGTGCGCACTTCCAACGACGACAAACTCCTCGCCACTCTCACCAAAGGCGCCGTCGCCCGCTGACACCGCGACCCACCGGCCACGAAAGCTGCCGAATGCGTCTCATTCCTGTCGAATGAGGCGCATTTCGCATCCCTGGCGGTTGAGACGACTCAGGCGGTGAGACCGAGCGCGTCCATCCGGCGCGTGTGGGCGGCGATCAGCTCGGTGAAGATCGGCTCGATGCGCTCATCGTCCGTGACGGCGTTGCCGGAAAGATGCAGCGCGGAGCGCGCCACGAGCAGAGTGTCCCCCACCAGACGTCTGCCCCACAGCGCCAGCCGCGACGCCAACCGCTCGTCGACGGCGATGGCATCCCGGAGCACGTCGACGATGCCGTCCTGTCCGCCGTCCGATCCGAGCAGCTGGGCGATGCGCGGTCCGACATCGCCGGGCAGCCCCACGGCGAGCCGGATGAAGAAGTCGTCGAGAAGACCGCTCGTGACCCGCACGGCGAGCAGGGTCTCCTGCCAGTCGGCGCCGGTGGTCAGCGCGCTGAACCCGTCGATCTCGTCGGCGAAGCGACGCATCACCTCGGCGGGGTCGTCTCCACGACGTCGGATCTCGGCGGCGACACCCTGATGCTTCGAAAGCGACGCGCCGGCGGCCGCGGCGATCTTCTCCTTGGCGGCGAGATCGTCCACCTCGCCGACGACGCGCGCCAAGGTCTGGAACGCCTCCAGTTGCAGGTAGGCCGCCTGCCCCAGATACGGCAGCAGATCGGGCATCACATCGTGCAGATCGACCCGCGTGGTCGCTGTCGGGGCGTCCCGCGGCTTGAGATGGGGGAGATCGACCGGGGGCCGACGTCGGGAGAACCAGGATGCCACGTACAGCAGTGTAACGGGGGCGTCCAGTAGGCTTGTGCTGCCGTCGGCGATGGAACGACGGCCCTACGCCTGCGATGAGAAACAGGGCGTAGACGCATCCGTACTCAATCGACAGGCAAAAATACGTGACTTTCTCCGAACTCAATATCGATCAGGACATGGTGGACGCGCTCGCGGCGAAGGGCATCATCGAGCCGTTCCCCATCCAGGCGCAGACCATCCCGCTCGCCCTTGACGGCCAGGACATCATCGGACAGGCGAAGACCGGCACCGGCAAGACGTTCGGCTTCGGCCTCCCGATCATCCAGCGCATCGGGCTCGACCCGGCGCCCGGCGTGAAAGTCCTCGTCGTCGTCCCGACCCGCGAGCTGTGTGTGCAGGTGGCGGAAGACCTCGAGGTCGCCACCGCTAACCGCGCGACGAAGGTCGTCAGCATCTACGGCGGCAAGGCGTACGAGGGTCAGGTGGAGCAGCTCAAGGCCGGTGCCCAGATCGTCGTCGGCACCCCCGGTCGTCTGCTCGACCTCGCCGGGCAGCGCCTCCTCGATCTCAAGCAGGTGCAGGAGGTCGTGCTCGACGAGGCCGACAAGATGCTCGACCTCGGCTTCCTCAGCGACATCGAGAAGATCTTCCAGCAGGTTCCGGCGACCCGCCACACCATGCTGTTCTCCGCAACGATGCCCGGCCCGATCGTCGCCCTCGCCCGACGATTCATGACCAAGCCGATCCACATCCGCGCCACCGACCCGGATGAGGGCCTCACCCAGGCGAACATCAAACACGTCGTCTACCGCGCGCACTCGCTCGACAAAGACGAGGTCATCTCGCGCATCCTGCAGGCCGAGGGCCGCGGCAAGACGGTCGTCTTCACCCGCACCAAGCGCGCCGCCGCCAAGCTCGTCGAAGAGCTGAACGACCGCGGCTTCAACGCCGCCGCCGTGCACGGCGACCTCAACCAGGAGCAGCGCGAGCGCGCCATGGCCGCGTTCAAGGCCGGCAAGAAAGACATCCTCATCGCGACGGATGTCGCCGCCCGTGGCATCGACGTCAACGACGTCACCCACGTGATCAACCACACCGTGCCGGACGACCACGACACCTACCTGCACCGCGCCGGCCGCACCGGCCGCGCCGGCAAGACCGGGATCGCCGTCACCTTCGTCGACTGGGACGACCTGCACAAGTGGGCGCTGATCAACCGCGCGCTCGACATGGGGCAGCCCGAGCCGGTGGAGACGTACTCGTCGAGCCCCCACCTCTTCGCCGACCTGGACATCCCGGCCGGTTCGAAGGGCCGTCTGAAGAGCACGCCGGCGGTCAAATCCGGCGGCGAGAGCGGCCAGCGCGCCACCGAAGGCGGTCGGCGCGGCCGCTCGTCCGACGGCGGCGCGGGCGGGTCGACCCAGCGATCGGGCGACTCGGGTTCCGAGGCCTCCCAGCGTCAGCGGCGCCGCACGCGCGGCGGTCGTCCGGCCGGCGCACCGGCCGGTGAGTCCTCCCCTTCGGGCGAGAACGCTCCGGCCGCCGGTACGCATGACGGTGGCGGTTCCGAGCACCGTGACGGCAACAGCGCTCCGCGCCGTCGTCGCCGTCGCCCGTCGGGCAGCGCACCCGCGACCCCCGCGAACTAGGTTTGCTTCGTCCGCTCGAGTGGGCGGCCGGATGCGCGACGTTCGACGTTCTTCCGGCGCCCCGTGAGCGGATCAGCGGATCAGTACCAGTTGTAGGAGACTTCGTGCGCCCACGCGCCGCACGGTGAGCCGTAACGGCCGCTGATGTAGCCCAGACCCCAGTTGATCTGGGTGTTCGCGTTCGTCAGCCAATCCGAGCCGGCGGATTCCATCTTCTGGGGTGGCAGGGCCTGGGCGATGCCGTATGCATCACTCGAGGAGTTGACCGCGTCGGCCTGCCATCCGGACTCCTGGTTCCACAGTCGCACGAGGCAGCTCATCTGGTCGGGCCCCCACCCGTAGTTGCCGAGCACGCTCGCGGCGTAGGCCTGCGCGGCCGCGGGGTCGACGACGATCCCGGTCGGCGCCGAGACCCAGCCGGAGCCGGCTCCCGCACCTCCGTTGCTCTGGTTGGCCGCCTGCGCTTGGGCTGCCGCGGCGACACCCTCGGCGTATTTCTGCTCGACCGAGGCCACGGTGTTCTTGAGCGAGGCGAGCTGGGCATACAGGGTGGTCGCGTGCTCCTTCTGGCTGGCGAGCTGCGCATCCGCCGCAGCCTTCGCGGCCTGCGCGTCGTCGAGGGCCGACTTGGCCGCAGTGGCGAGCTGGTCGCGCACCTTCTCGGCCACGGCGGCCTGCGCGCTCAGGGAGGCGGCGAGGTTCTTCTGCTCGTTCGCCGCGGCGAACAGCGTACTGGCCTGGTCGCCCAGTTTCGTCACGGCGCCGAGCTGGTAGAGCAGGCCTGCGGAGGAGTGCGCATCATTACCGCTGAGGAAGAGCCGGAGCGAGAGCTCCGACCCGCCGGCGCGAGTGAGCTGTTCGGCGAGCGTGCCGCTTTGCGCGCGCAGAGTGGCCGCCTCCACGGCCGCCTCAGCGGCTTGGCTCTGCAGACCGCTCGCCTTCAGCGTCGCCGCCTGCAGGCTGGCCTCCGCTCTGCCGTACTCCCCCGCACGCTTCACGGCGAGCATGGCTGCGGCATTCGATGAGGCCTGCAGCGATACGAGCACACCGTTGAGGGTGTCGACCTCCGCCTGTGTCGCGGCCGCACTGGCTTTCGCCGCCTGCACGTCGCCCCACGATGGATATGAGGTGTCTGCTGCGACCGGCCCGACCCCGCCGGCCGTCACCAGCGCTGTCACCAGCAGGGTCGCCGCACCGCCGGTCGTCCAGATCGATCGCCTCACGCTCTCACCTCGTTCGTTCGCCCCGTTCAGGGTAAGCGCTGATCGTCAGGAGGCGAAGAAGGGCGCCGCGCCTGTCGCTTCTTCGATGATGGCCTCCAGCACCTCGGGGGAGGTGGTGTTCTCCCCCAACCGGTTCGGTTTGCCGGAGCCGTGATAGTCGCTCGACCCGGTGATCGCGAGACCGTAGCGCACCGCCAGCTCGTGCAGCCGCTCCTTGCCGTCGGGAGTGTTCTCGCGGTGGTCGATCTCGAGGCCGAACAGCCCGGCGTCGGCCAGGCGTGCGAGCCGCTCCTCCGGGATGACCCGCCCACGGCCGCCCGTTCCCGGATGCGCGAGCACCGGAACGCCGCCGGCCTCGCGGATGAGCCGCACGCCCGTCAACGGATCCGGGGCGTAGTGCGGCTGGTAGTAACCGCCTCGCCAATGCAGGATCCCGGCGAACGCGGCGCTACGGTCGGGGGCCAGCCCTCGAGCCACCAGCGCGTCAGCGATGTGGGGTCGCCCGACCGTCGCGCCTTCGACCGATTGGGCGAGCACATCGGCCCAGGTGATGTCGTAGTCCTCCGAGATTCGGCGCACCATCTCTTCCGCCCGGCGCAGGCGCCCGCTCCGGATGCGCTCCGACTCGGCGGTCAGGGCCTGGTTCTCGGGGTCGAAGAGATAGCCGAGCATGTGCACGCTGGCGAATTCCACCCGGGTGCTCAGTTCCATGCCGGGGATGAGGGTGACGCCGGTCTCGGCGACGGCCGAGGCCGCATCCGCCCACCCCGCGGTGGAGTCGTGATCGGTCAGCGCCACGGTGCCCAGGCCGGCGACGGCCGCGGCGCGCATCAGTTCGGCGGGCGACTCCGTGCCGTCGGAGACGCGCGAATGCGTGTGCAGGTCGATGGGACCACGGAACCGCCGCTCATCAGCCATCCTCCCATTCTAGGAGTGGAAGAATGGACGGCATGTCTTCGCAGTCGACCAGTCAGCAGACCACCCCCGCCCCCGAGCCCCGCGCGACCGCCAATCGGTCGACGACGCCGGGCTCCGACGGTTTCAGGCAGTTCATCGGAAACGGCTGGGCCGACCGGGCCGAGGAGCTTCCGGCCGCCCGCGAACAGGCCGCCTTCGCCGCCGCCCGGCGTGCGCGCATCTCGGAGCAGCATCCCGGCAAGCGTCTCGTCGTTCCCGCGGGCCGGCTCAAGCAGCGCTCCAATGACACCGACTTCGCGTTCCGCGCCCACTCGGCGTTCGCACATCTGACCGGGTGGGGTTCGGACTCCGAACCGGGCAGTGTGCTGGTGCTCGAACCGACAGCCATCGGGCATGACGCCACGCTCTACTTCCGCGAGCGCGCCGGGCGCGACTCCGACGAGTTCTACGCCAACCCGGAGATCGGCGAATTCTGGATCGGCCCCCGACCCTCGCTCACCCAGGTCGCGAGCGACCTCGCTCTGGCGACCTGCGATCTCTCCGAGCTCGACGCCGTCATCGATTCGACCGACGCCGACACGCTGCTGGTGCGCGAAGCGGATGCGGCCCTCACCGACCAGATCGACGCACTCCGTCTTGTGCTGGCCGCCGACAGCTCCGACAGCGCCGACAGCTCCGACAGCTCCGACGGCGAGGACCACACGGCCGATGACGCGCTGGCGCGCGACCTCTCGGAGCTGCGGCTCGTGAAGGACGCCTTCGAGATCGGCGAGCTCCGAACCGCGATCGCCGCCACCGCCCGGGGCTTCGACGACGTGATCGGCGACCTCGCCCGGATCACCGCGCACCCCCGTGGGGAGCGTCTCGTCGAAGGCGTCTTCAACGGCCGCGCCCGCGCCGACGGCAACGCCGTCGGCTACGACACCATCGCCGCGAGCGGCCCGCACGCGTGCATCCTGCACTGGACCCGCAACGACGGCGCCGTCGTGCCGGGCGACGTCATCCTGCTCGATGCGGGGGTGGAGGTCGACAGTTACTACACGGCCGACATCACGCGCACCCTGCCGATCGACGGAACGTTCACCGAGACGCAGCGCCTGGTTTACGAGACGGTCCGCGAGGCGGCGGATGCGGCGTTCGCGATCGTGCGCCCCGGCATCCGGTTCCGCGAGATCCACGCGACCGCGATGGGGGTCATCGCCCGGCGCACCGCGGAGTGGGGTCTGCTGCCGGTGTCCGCCGAGGAGGCGCTCGAAGCCGACAATCAGCACCACCGCCGCTACATGGTGCACGGTACGAGCCACCACCTCGGGCTCGATGTGCATGATTGCGCGCAGGCCCGCCGCGAGCTCTACCTCGACGGCGTGCTCGAGCCCGGTATGACGTTCACGATCGAGCCCGGCCTCTACTTCCAGCCCGACGATCTGACGGTCCCCGAGCGGTTCCGCGGTATCGGTGTTCGGATCGAGGACAACATCCTCGTCACCGAAGGCGGAGCCGAGAACCTCTCCATCGCCATCCCGCGCACGGCGGACGACGTGGAGGCTTGGGTGCAGCGCCTGCGCTGACCCCGGGCACGGTCAGCGCGGGGTGTCGGAGGACGGCGGCCGAGTTTCGCCGTACGGTGGCCGCGCGGGCGGCGGGTCGGACGGGTGCGGGGCCGGCGGCGGGTCCGAGGGGTGCGGCGCGGGCGGCGGGTCCGACGGGTGCGGCGCGGAGGCCGGCTGGGCCGGATGCGCGTATGACGCGGCCTGTTGGGCTCCGCCCTGCATGAGGTTACGGGCGCGGTTGGCGAGCTCCGGGTCGACGAGCACCGAATAGCTGGATGCGATGACCTGCATCACTGAGGTGTAGTCGCGCCGTCGCCGGTTGATGGCGTACGAGACGACGCCGAAGAGCATCCCGAATCCTGCGCCGATCAGCACCGCGGCGAGAACGAACGCATAGCTGACCGACGGCGAGAAGATCACCAGGAGCAGTCCGAAGAAGATCCCGAGCCAGGCCCCGGATGCAGCGCCCGCCACCGAAACCCGCCCCCAGGACAGCTTGCCGGTGACCCGCTCGACGCTCTTCAGGTCGCTGCCGACGATGGATACCTGGCTCACCGGGAAGTCGGCGCGGGCAAGCACGTCGACGGCCTGCTGCGCTTCCGGATACGTTTCATAGGTCGCCACGACCTCCCCGCGGGGAAGCGTCGGGAAGAGACCTCGACTGCGCCCGCCCAACGGGCTCGGTGTGCTCATCCCGCTATTCTTCCACCTGAGCCCGTGTGGCCGCCGCAAGGGCTTAAGTTATTACATGTGAGTGCCACGAGAGTGTTCGTCGCCCGGCTCGCCGGGTCGACCGTCTTCGACCCCGCGGGTGACCGGGTGGGCAAGGTGCGCGACGTTCTCGTCGTCTACCGGAAGAGCGACCCGCCGCGCGTCGTCGGCCTCATCGTGGAGATCCCCGGAAAACGCCGCGTCTTCGTCTCGATCGGGCGCGTGACGAGCATCGGCAGCGGCCAGATCATCACAACGGGACTCATCAATGTGCGCCGGTTCGAGCAACGCGGCGGTGAGGTGAGGGTGATCGCCGAACTCCTCGGACGCCGGGTCGTCTTCAAAGAGGGCGGCGATGAGGCCACCATCGAAGACGTCGCGATCGAGGACTCGCCCACCGGCGAATGGGCGATCAGCCAGCTGTTCGTGCGCCGCCCGAAGACCGGGGCCTCCCCGTTCGGCAAAGGGCCCACCACCTTCGCCACCTGGGATGAGGTGCGCGAGAAGCAGAACGGCGGTGAAGCCCAGTCCGCCGAACGTCTGATCGCGACGTACTCCGAATTGAAACCGGCCGACCTGGCCAACACCCTGCTCGACCTCCCCCAGCAGCGCATGCTCGAGGTGGCGGAGGAGCTCCCCGATGACCGGCTCGCCGATGTGCTCGAAGAAATGCCGGAGAGCGAGCAGGTGCAGATCCTCGCCCAGCTCGACGACGACCGCGCCGCCGATGTGCTCGACCAGATGGAGCCGGACGACGCGGCCGACCTCATCGCCCAGCTCTCCGACGAGCGCGGCGAGCACCTCCTCGAATTGATGCAGCCCGCTGAAGCCGACGACGTTCGGATGCTCCTGAGCTATGCCCCCGACACCGCCGGCGGCCTCATGACCACCGAGCCGATCATCCTCTCGGCCGACGCGACCGTGGCCGAAGGGCTGGCACTGATCCGCCGCCACGAGCTGGCTCCCGCCCTCGCCGCGGCCGTGTGTGTGACGTTACCGCCGTACGAGCCCCCCACCGGTCGTTACCTGGGGTTCGTGCACTTCCAACGGATGCTGCGCTACCCGCCCCATGTGCGTCTGGGCACCCTCCTCGACCCCAGCCTCGAGCCGGTCACGGCCGGCACGAGCGCTGCCGAGGTCTCCCGCATCCTGGCGAGCTACAACCTGGTCTCTGTACCGGTCGTCGACGACAACCATCGGCTGGTCGGGGTGGTGACCATTGACGACATCCTCGACTACCTGCTGCCCGACGACTGGCGAAGTCGCGACGAAGAAGACGACGAACTGCTGAGACGCACGGCGGTCTCGGACGAGACCGGGAGTATCCGGATCCCCAGCGGAAGGCGGAACGCCAGTGGCACGAGGTAAGCAGGACACCCGCCTGGATTCGCCGAAGGGGCTGCGCACGCTGCTCCCCCGCCGCGGCGACGGCATGGAGCAGAGCGACCGGTTCGGCCGGTTCACCGAATGGATCGCCCGGGCGATGGGCACGCCGTGGTTCATCCTCGGCCTGACGATCTTCGTGATCTTCTGGATGGGCTGGAACACGATCGCGCCGCTCGCCTGGCGTTTCGACTCGATCTCGCTCGGCTTCATCGCGCTCACGCTCGTGCTGTCGTTGCAGGCCTCCTACGCGGCCCCGCTCATCCTGCTCGCGCAGAACCGACAGGACGACCGCGACCGGGTGCAGATCGAGCAGGACAGGCAGCGGGCCGAACGCAACCTCGCCGACACCGAGTACCTCGCCCGCGAGGTGGTGGCACTGCGCCTGGCCATCAAAGACATCGCCACGAAGGACTTCATCCGTGCCGAGCTGCGCTCGCTGCTCGAGGATCTCGACAAGCGCGACGAGGAAGACGGCGTCGGGCGGGCCAATGCCTGACATCGCTGCCGACCTCGTCGACCAGGTCGGGAAAGCCCTGGGCGGGGTGCTCGACCCCGAGATCCGCAAGCCGATCACCGAGTTGAACATGGTGGGCGGTGTCGCGGTGTCCGGGTCCGGTCACGCCACGGTCGCCGTCAAGCTCACGATCGTGGGCTGCCCGGCCGCCGACACCATCGAGCGGGATGTGCGGACCGCCGCTGCCGCCGTCCCCGGCATCACCGGGGTCTCGGTCTCCGTCTCCGTGATGACGCGCGAGGAACGCGCCGCTCTCACCGAGAAGCTGCGCGGGGGCCGGGCCGCGCGGGCCCAGCAGTTCGGCCCCGACTCCCTGACCACGGTGTATGCGGTCACCAGCGGCAAGGGCGGGGTCGGCAAGTCCACCCTGACGGCGAACCTCGCGGTCGCTCTC
The DNA here is from genome assembly GCF_020009625.1 of Leifsonia poae. Classification (NCBI taxonomy): domain Bacteria; kingdom Bacillati; phylum Actinomycetota; class Actinomycetes; order Micrococcales; family Microbacteriaceae; genus Leifsonia; species Leifsonia poae. The sequence goes on along the minus strand of NZ_JAIHLP010000002.1, from coordinate 3,953,563 downwards.
GCCGAGCGCGGGCTGCGAGTGGGGATCGTTGATGCGGATGTGCACGGGTTCTCCATCCCCGGCATCCTCGGACTCGTCGATGAGTCGGGTGCCGCACCACGTCCGACCCGGGTCGACGATATGATCCTGCCACCGCTCGCCTACGGCGTGAAGGTCGTCTCCATCGGGATGTTCGTCGACTCGGCCTCCGCCGCCGTGGCCTGGCGCGGTCCCATGCTGCACCGCACCATCCAACAGTTCCTCGGTGACGTCTTCTTCGGCGACCTGGACATACTGCTGCTCGATCTGCCGCCGGGAACAGGCGATGTGGCGATCTCGGTCGGTCAGCTGCTGCCGAACGCCGAGGTGCTCGTGGTGACGACACCGCAGCCGGCCGCGGCCGATGTGGCCGAGCGCAGCGGTGTGGTCGCCCGCCAGACCGGGCAGACGGTCGTCGGCGTGATCGAGAACATGGCGGGCCTCGCCCAGCCCGACGGAACCGTGCTCGACCTCTTCGGCTCGGGCGGCGGCGCCGAGGTGGCCCGCCGCCTGTCGGCCGGGCAGGAGAAACCCGTGCCGCTGCTCGCCTCCGTGCCGCTCAGCATCCCATTGCGCGCGGGCGGGGATGCGGGCGCGCCGATCGTCGTGACCGATCCCGCCGATCCGGCATCCGTCGCCATCCGCGCGGTCGCCGAGCATCTCGCCACCCGCGGCCGCGGACTCGCCGGCCGGAAGCTCGGAATCACGGTCGCCGAGCAGTAGCGCGCGTGACCGCCCCTCAGCGAGTTGTCACGAATCGCCGTGCGCCCGCGGGAGCGCACGGCGATTCGTGACAACTCGGTTCGGGCGGCGTCAGTCGGCGGGCGGCTCGACGATCCGCGCCAGGAGCTCGGTGAGCAGCCGCTCGGTGAGGGGCCGGGGCAGCGCCTCGATCAGGGCGAGGAACGGCGCCATCTCGTCGGGTAGGCGCGCACCCGTGCTGTCCGTGGAACCGCCGAGGCCGATGGACTGAAGAACGGCCGCGGCCGTGTCGGAGGTGAGCGGAGCTTGCGCGAGTTCCGGTGGCAGACCGACGAGCACCGCCGTCGCATCGGCACGCGGACGACCCCGAACGGCGTCGGCGGACGCGCGGAGCGCGGTCTCGAGCTCGTCGATCCTCTCCTCCGTGACGGGAGTGATCGTGAGGTGGGTCGTGTGCGGCAGCCGTGTCCCGTCCGACTGAACGAGCCCCGGTTGCAATTGCAGCAGCCAGCCGCGCTTGCGCGCCTGGTCGGCCCAGTGGTGCGGGTCGACCTGCCTGTCGGCGGGCACATCGTCATCGGTCGTGACCGCCAGCAGGGGCCCCACCGGGTCTCCCACCAGCCGCAAACCGTCGATGTCGGCGATGATGTCGGCGATCGCGCTCGTCGCACGAACGCACGACCCGGCGAGTTCTGCGAAACCTCGTGCGCCGAGCGCCTGCACGATCGCCCACGATGCCGCGAGTGCTCCGGCGGACTTCGAGCCGAGCATCGTGGCGTTCACCACCGGATAGCCCGGCCAGCCCGTCGTCGCGAAGTACTGAGCCCGCTGCCGGTCGCGACCCCGCTGGAGAAGGACGCTCGCACCCTTCGGCGCGTAGCCGAACTTGTGCAGGTCGGCCGAGATGCTCGTCACGCCTGGAACCCTCAGGTCCCAGAGGGGAAGCGGTGCGCCGTCGGCTCGACGCCAGAACGGCAGGATCCACCCGCCGATGCACGCGTCGACGTGACATGCGATGCCGGCGGCCTCGCACGCCTCGGCGACGGCCTCCACCGGGTCGAGCACGGCGAACGGGTACGAAGGTGCCGAGACCACTGCGAGCGCCACATCCAGCCCCAGGCGGGCGATCAGCGCAACAGGGTCCACGGCGCCGGTTGCGGCGTCGACGGGAACCAGGTCGAGTTCCAGGTCGAAATAGTGCGCGGCCTTGTGGAACGCCGCGTGCACGGTCACCGGCGCCACGAGACGGGCTCGCCCGACGCCGCCCGACGCACGCCACACATCCCGAGCCGTCTTCACGGCCAGCAAGCACGACTCTGTTCCGCCGGTGGTCACGGAGCCGACGACATCGTCGCCGCCGTGGAGGAGCTCGCGGGCGAACCCGATCACCTCGCGTTCCATCACCGCGACCGATGTGAAGGTGGTCGGGTCGAGCCCGTTCACCGGCTGCACCAGCCGCACGGCCTGCGCCGCCAGCTCGTCGACGTCGGCGACGCCGGAGTCGTAGACGTAGCTGAGCACATGGCCGCCGTGGGTGGGGGCGTCCCCCGCCCTCAGTGCGGCGAGCCGAGCGAGAATGGCAGCGGAATCAAAGGCGACCATCGATGTCCTCCTTGCGCAAGCGATAACGGAACAACGGGATGAGACTGAGCGCCACGATCACCGCGGGCACCAGGCTGAAACTGAGCACGATCCCGGCGACCGCGCTGGCCGGCTGAGTCTCCCCGGCGGCGGTGACCGCCGGGGTCGCGGAACGGGCGATGTAGCCCGTGACGGCGAGCACGATCGTGAGAACGGTGGCGCCGAGCGCCATCCCTGTGGTCTCGCCCGCCGTCCACATGCCGCCGAAGGTACCCGCCCGGCCGGCGCCGTTGCGGGCGGCGTCGTGGGAGATCACGTCCGGGAGCATCGCCATCGGCAGCGACTGCATGCCGGCGTAGCCGGCGCCGACGAGCGCCACCGGGAAGTACACCCAGTCGCCGGGGGCCCAGAGGAGGACGACCATCGACAGGGCGGCGACTCCGAACAGGATGCTCGCGGCCGCGAACCCGCTTTCCTTGCCGATCCGCCGCGAAACGACACCCCAGAGCGGAGTGACGATCAGCGCCGGCCCGATGAGGGCGACGAAGAGGAAGGTCACCGCGTCCTCGGAGTGCAGCACCCAGGTGGCGACATAGTTCGCCCCGGCCAGCATCACGCCGGTCGCCAACCCCTGCAGCAGGAACGCCAGCAGCAGGGCGCGGAACGGCTGGCTCTCCCGCAGTACTCGCACGCCGGCGGCGTAGTTGGTGCGCAGGGTGACGAGGATGCCCTGCTTCGGCAGCACGACCGCGCCGGGGGCGTGCCGTGGGGCGACGAAACTGGAGACCAGCATCCCGACCCCGATCACCACGCCGGCGACGAGGGCCATCAGGAAGTATCCGCTGAACTTGTCGTCGCCCCCGAGCGAGCGCAGGGCCGGTCCGCCCGCGCCGAACAGCAGGATCGCGAAGGTCAGCACCACCACGCGCCAGGTGAGCAGGCGAGTGCGCTGGTCATAGCCGGAGGCGAGCTCGGCCGGCAGGGCGATGTACGGGACCTGGAACAGGCTGAACGCCGTCGCCGTGAGCACGAACGCCAGCAGCACCCAGACAGCGGAGGCGACAACCGGTGTTCCGAGCGGAACCGCGAAGGTGACGAGGAAGAAGACAGGGAGGGCGATCGCCCCGAGGATCATCATGGGGCGCCTCGACCCCCGACTGGCGAGCATCCGATCCGACCGTGCGCCGATGACCGGGTCGATCACCACATCCCAGATCTTCGCCACCGTGACGACGACACCCGCCACGAGGGCGGCGACGCCCAGCGTGTCGGTCAGATAGTAGACGAGCACCAGCCCGGGAAGAGTGGAGAACCCGCCGGTCCCGAGCGAACCGATGGCATAGCGGGCGATCGTTCGCCGGGTGAGCGAGGGCTCCGTTGCGATCATTCCCGAATGCTATTGGATAAACGCGCTAGGTGGCTTCGGCGTCGAACGGGGGAACCGCCCCGTTCCGCAATTTGTTCTTGTGCTGGGCATACGCCGACTCGGTGACGGGTTTGATCGTGCTGACCGCGACGGGTGCAGCGGTGGCCCCATCGTCGAGGAGCGCTTCGCGAACGATTCGGCGGGGATCGTATTGACGCGGGTCGAGCTTCTTCCAGTCGACCTCGTCGAACTCGGGACCCATCTCCTCGCGCATCCGGTCTTTCGCCCCGTTGGCGAACTCGCGCAGGGTGCGCGCGAACTGACCGAGTTTCGCGGCGTAGCCGGGCAGCCGGTCCGGTCCGATGAGAAAGGCAGCGATCACACCGATGATCAGCAGCTTCTCGAAGGTCAATCCGAACACGAGATAAGAGTAACCCGGATCGCCTGCACGAAAGCCACGCGTCTTGGCCGTATCCTTGTGCCGGAGAACACCGGGAGTGCTGTGTCAGACAAAGATTCGAACTGGAAGTTCGCCGACGATGTGATCGTCGAGAACGAGGTCATCGCTCGAGCCCGACAGCAGTCGCTCGAGCTCGGTATCGATCCGATCGCGGCGAGTGTCGGCGCGCAGGCCGCCGTCGTCGTCGCTGCCACTGCGGCCGAGAGCATCGTGGAGATCGGCACAGGTGCCGGCGTCTCCGGCCTCTGGCTGCTCACCGGCGGCACTCGCGCCCAGCTCACGTCCATCGATTCGGAGCTGGAGCACCAGCAGCACGCGCGAGGATTCTTCACCGAGGCCGGCATCTCTGCCAACCGGGTGCGCCTCATCACCGGTCGCGCATTGGAGGTGTTGCCCCGGATGAACGAGAACTCGTACGACATCGTCTTCATCGACGCAGACCCGCAATCGGTCATCGAATATGTGGAACACGGCCTGCGTCTGGCCCGCCCCGGTGGAACCGTCCTCGTCGCGCACGCGCTCTGGAAGGGGCGCGTCTCCGATCCGGCCCAGCGCGACGACGTCGCAACCGGGTTCCGCACCCTGATCACCGAGACGGCTGCCTCCGGCGCCGTCCTCAGCGCCCTGTCGCTCGCCGGCGACGGGCTGCTCCAGATCACGAAACTCAGCGACTAGACCCTGGTCCCGAGAAAATGAAACGGGCCCCGATGGGGGCCCGTTCTCGGTGTTCTCGTGCTGAATGCTACTAGGAGGGAGTCACGACGCTCGCAAGAGCATCGTGAAGCTCTTTGGCCTCCGCGTCGTTGACAGAGACGACGAGTCGTCCGCCACCCTCGAGCGGCACTCGAACGATGATGAGCCGACCCTCCTTCACAGCCTCCATTGGCCCGTCCCCGGTCCTCGGCTTCATGGCCGCCATGCAGCTCCCCTTTCGTGGATGTCTACTCATTATCTGTCATCGGCGGCGGAGGGCGGAAATCGTGTGTCCGCCCGCGAACACCGGGGCACCCGATCACGGGGGCGACCAATCGGCTCCGTCGACCCCCAGCACACGAGCAGCCAGCCCACCTGGAGCGCCAGGAAAAGCGCCACGAGGGCCGATCGGTAGAGGCGACTCTTCGGTAGGGCGAGGGCTCCGAGCAGGGGGAACAAGGGCATCAGCAGCCGGAACGTGCTCGACTGGGGAAGAAGACCGCGAGCAGGTACACCGAATAAGCTGCGACCCAGAACCGCAGATCGACGCCGAGCCGGCGTACCGCCGGCGTGAACTGGGCGACGACGAACAGCGCGACGACCACCAGAAGGGTGACGATTCCGAGCCAGGCCGGAAGCTGGAGCATGAAGGTGAACCACCAATCCGCCCCCTGGAACCACGACGCGAACGGAACCAGATGGGTGTACCCGATGTACGGGGCGCGCCAGGCGAGCTCGGAATCCGTGTACGCGGTCAGGTCGCCGGTCACCAGCCCTGCGATCGCCGGCCAGGCGAGACCGGCGAACCCGCTGAACACGGCGAGTGAGACGCTGAGGACGCGATCGCGAACCGGGAACGCATCCCGCCGGCGCACCACCCACCGGTAGACCACGTGGAAGGCGAGCGCGAGCGCGAAAGCGAGGCCGCTCGGCCGGGTGAACGCCATGACGAGCACCACCGGGAACAACCAGGCGTAGCGCCGCTCAACGAGGAGGAGAAGCGCTGCCGTCAGCAGAAAGATGTACATCGACTCGGCGTAGGCGAGCTGGAACAGCGGCGACACCGGAGACACGCAGAACAAGACGACCGCGAACAGGCTCGTCGAGGGCGAGAGCTTCACCCGCACGAGCAGCCGGTAGAACAGCAGTGCGGCACCGGCGCCGAACGCCACCGAGAGGAGCACCGCGGCGACCGGCCACGACATCCCGGTCACGAACTGCAGGGCGTTCACGACACCCGGATACACCGGCATGAACGCCCAGGCGTTCTCGGTCACATGCCCGTCGAGCGTGGGCAGCGTGGACGGATAGCCGGCGATCGAGACGATGTTGTACCACCGTCCGTCCCAGATCGACGCGAAATCGAAATAGGACGGGTGGGCGGCCGTCCAGGGGTTCGCACCCTGGACACCGGCGAGGATCAGCAGCAGGATCGTCGTGAGCACCCGGCTCGCCGCATACACGGCGAGCACGCGCACCCACCACCGCGACCACCACGGAACGACGCTCGGGGCGCGGCGTACCACTGTCGCACGCCCCCGCGTCGCCTGGTCAGCCCCGGCCGACACCGGAGAGCCAGGCACGCAGACCCGCTTCGACGGCGGTGATCTGGGCGACAGGCACCCGTTCGTCGTCGGCGTGCGCCTTCAGCGGATCGCCCGGGCCGTAGTTGACCGCCGGGATGCCGAGCGCCGAAAAACGCGCGACGTCGGTCCAGCCGTACTTGGGTTTCGCCTCACCGCCGACAGCCGCGAGGAACTCCTGCGCGAGCGGGGCGTCGAGGCCCGGCCGCGCCCCGTCCGCGCGGTCGACGACGGCGATCTCGTACTCGCCGAACAGCTCGCGCATGTGCTCGATGGCTTCCTCGGCGCTTCTGCTGGGCGCGAATCGGTAGTTGATGTGCACCATGCACTCGTCGGGGATGATGTTCCCGGCGACTCCCCCGGAGATGCCGACCGCATTGAGTCCCTCGCGATAGACCAGACCGTCGACCTCCACCTCGCGCGCCGTATACGCCGCCAGGATCTCGAGGATGGGCGCGGCTTTGTGAATGGCGTTCTCGCCCACCCAGCCGCGTGCCGAATGCGCACGGCGCCCGAAGGTACGGACCTCGACCCGGAGGTTGCCGTTGCATCCGCCCTCGACCACACCGTTGCTCGGTTCGCCGAGGATGGCGAAGTCGCCGACGAACAGGTCGGGACGGTTGCGGGCGAGCCGGCCGAGACCGTTCAGGTCGGCCGAGACCTCCTCATGGTCGTACCACATCCACGTGATGTCGACCGTCGGATCGGTGAGCTCGGCGGCCAGTTTGAGCTGAACCGCCGTTCCCGCCTTCATGTCGACGGTGCCGCGACCCCACAGGTAGTCGACGCCGTCTTCGGTCTCGAATCGCGTCGGCAGATTGCCGTTGACCGGCACGGTGTCGATGTGGCCCGCGATCACGACCCGACGATCCCGGCCGAGGTCGGTGCGGGCGACGACCGTGTCGCCGTCGCGCACGATCTCGAGATGGTCGCAGTCGACGAGCGCGGCCTCGATGGCGTCGGCCAAGCCCCCCTCATCTCCGGACACCGACTCGATGTCGCAGATCTGGCGGGTGAGGTCGATCGAGGAGGCACTGAGGTCGAGAGGCACACTACTAATCTAGAGGCATGCCCTCCGACGTTTCCTCCGAATCCGCCGCGCCCGCCCCCTCCCTCCGCCAGGCCTGGGGCTACGGACTCGCGACCGTCGCCGGCGACGGCACCGTGCTCGACACCTGGTTCCCGGAGCCGAAGCTCGGCGGGCTGCCCGCCGGCCGCGACCGTTGGATCGCCCCCGCGGAGTTCGAGGCGCTCGCCGGCGACGATCCGCGCCGCAATGTGCGCATCGACGTCGTGACCGTCGACATCGACCTGGACGCCGCTCCCGCATCCACCCCGGACGCCTACCTGCGTCTCCACCTGCTCTCCCACCTGCTCGTCGCGCCGAACACCGTCAACCTCGACGGCATCTTCGGGCACCTGCCGATCGTCACCTGGACCAATGCAGGACCGGTGCATCCGGCCGACTTCGACCGGTTGCGCCCGCAGCTGCAGCGTGCCGGCATCCACGTCACCGGCATCGACAAGTTCCCGCGCCTGCTCGACTACGTCACGCCCGACCGAGTGCGCATCGCCGATGCCTCGCGCGTGCGTCTGGGCGCCCACCTCTCGCCCGGCACCACGGTGATGCACGAAGGCTTCGTCAACTTCAATGCCGGCACTCTCGGCACGTCGATGATCGAGGGACGCGTCTCGCAGGGCGTCGTCGTCGGCGACGGCTCCGACATCGGCGGCGGCGCCTCCATCATGGGTACGCTCTCGGGCGGGGGCACCCAGCGCGTCGCCATCGGCGAGCGGGCCCTGCTCGGCGCGAACTCCGGCATCGGCATCTCGATCGGCGACGACTCTGTCGTCGAGGCCGGGCTCTACGTGACAGCGGGCACCAAGGTCGTCGTGGTCGGCGGAACCCCCACGGCCGATGGTCGCCCGCAGACGGTGAAAGCCGTGGAACTCTCCGGCGTTCCCGGCCTGCTGTTCCGCCGCAACTCACTCACGGGCGCTGTCGAGGTGCTGCCGCGTTCGGGCGGCATCGAGCTGAACGCTGCCCTGCACGCCTGACCCTTCCCCCACCGGCGGCTCAGACCATCGCGAGCGTGGTCGCGGGATCGGCCAGGATGCGCCCGATGTCGGCGAGGAAGCGGGCCGCCTGCTCACCGTCGACGACCCGATGGTCGAACGAGAGCGCGAGTGTGACCACTTCGCGCAATGCGATCTCGCCGCGATGCTCCCACGGCTGACGGCGCACGGCGCCGAGCGCCAGAATGGCCGCCTCGCCGGGGGTGAGGATCGGCGTTCCAGCATCCACCCCGAACACACCGACATTGGTGATCGAGATGGTGCCGCCGCTCAAGCGTTCGGGCGCAGTGCGTCCGGCACGCGCAGTCTCGGCGAGTTCGCGGATGGCCGTCGCAAGCTCACCCAGGTTCAACGATTCGGCGTCAGGGATGGTGGGCACGACGAGTCCCCGTGGCGTCGCGGCGGCGATCCCGAGGTTCACATACCCGAATTCCACGATCTCTTGCGTCGCCTCCTCCCATCGGGCGTTGACCGAAGGGGTGCGGCGTATCGCGAGGCATAGCGCCTTCGCCACGATCGCGAGCAGGCCGGGACGGTTGTCGGCGAACTCGCGGCGCGCGCGCAGCCGGTCGAGCAGCTCCGACGTCGGCGTGACGTCCACCGTGAGGAAGACCGTGGCGTGGGGCGCCGTGAACGCGCTGCGCACCATCGCCTCGGCGGTGAGCCGGCGAACGCCCTTGATCGGGAACCGGCGCTCTCGCACCGGCGCAGCAGCGGCTGCCGCGCCGGTAGCCGTCCCGGTGGCCGTCTCGGTGGCCGTCCCGGCTGTGACGACGGCCTCCACATCGTGCCGAGTGATCACACCGCGGTCGCCGGATCCGACCAGCGCTCGGAGGTCCACGCCACGCTCCCGCGCCAGTCTGCGCACCGGCGGAGTGGCCCGCGGACGTTCCGCCGTCGACACCGATGCGGAGACGGCGACAGGCTCCACCGCGACGGCGAGGCCGGGCCGCGGCCGGCGGTGCGGTCGGTCACCCGACTCCGCCGGGGCGCCGTACCCCACCAGGTTCGGCTCAGGCAGGTCGGCCGCCGCCGCGGGCACGGACGGCACGGGAGGAGCATCCGGTTCACCCTCCACCTCGAACGCGATCATCCGTTCCCCCACCGAAACGGTGACACCCGGCTCGACATAGAGAGCCGAGACCACCCCACTCCACGGCGAAGGGAGCTCGACGAGGGCTTTCGCCGTCTCCACTTCGGCGATGATCTGGTTGAGCCGCACCTCGTCGCCCACCGCAACATGCCAGTTCACCAGCTCCGACTCGGTGAGACCCTCACCGAGATCCGGCAACGCGAAATCTTTGACGACGGTCATCAGTCCTCCACCCCGGTCAACGAGTTCGGGCGATCCAGGGCCCGATCGATGCCGTCGAGCAGCCGATCGAGATCCGGCAGGTGCGCGCCCTCCAGCTTCGCGGCCGGATACGGGATGTCCTGCCCGGTGACCCGCACGGGCGCGTGCTCCAGAAAGAGGAAGCACCGCTCGGTGATGGCCGCCGCCACCTCGGCGCCGAGACCGCCCGAGAGGGGCGCCTCATGGGTCACGACGAGACGGCCGGTCTTGCGCACCGAGGCGATCACGGTGTCGAGGTCGAGCGGCGAAAGCGAGCGCAGATCGATCACTTCGACCGAGATGCCGTCGTCACCGGCAGCCACGGCTGCATCCCGGGCGACCTGCACCAGGCCACCGTAGGTGACCAGGGTCACGTCGGTGCCGGGGACGAGAACGCGGGCCGTCCCCATCGGCCGGGCATCGGCCAACGGCACCGCCTCGTCGACCTCGCCTTTCACGTGGTAGCGCCGTTTCGGCTCGAAGTACAGCACGGGGTCGTCGGAGGCGATCGCCTGCTGAATGAGCGTGTAAGCGTCCTCCGGATCGGACGGAGACACCACCCGCAGCCCGGCGGCGTGCGCGAAATAGGCCTCAGGCGAGTCCGAATGGTGCTCCGCGGCGCCGATGCCGCCGGCGAACGGCACCCTGATGGTGATCGGCATCGTCACCGCGCCGGCCGTCCGGTAATGCATCCGGGCAACCTGGCTGACGATCTGGTCGAACGCCGGATAGATGAAGCCGTCGAATTGGATCTCCACCACCGGTCGGTACCCGCGGTATGCCATGCCCACCGCGGTGCCGACGATTCCGGATTCGGCCAGCGGGGAATCCATCACCCGGCGCGGACCGAACTCGGTCTGCAACCCGTCGGTGACGCGATAGACACCGCCGAGACTTCCGATGTCCTCCCCCATCAGCACGACGCGGTCATCGCCGGCCAGCGCTTTGCGGAGTCCGGCGTTGATCGCCTTCGCCAGCGTGAGCGTCGTCATCGCCCGTCACCGCCGACGAAGGTGCGCAGATAGCGGCTGTAGTGGTCGCGCTCGCGGGCGAGACCGGTGTGGGCTTCGGCGTAGACGTTGTCGAACACGCTCATCGGGTCGGGATCGGCAAGCGAGACACAACCGGCACGCAATTCGGCCGCCACCTGGTCGGCCGTGGCGGCCACGGCCTCCGCGCTCTCGGGCGTGAGGATGCGCCGCGCCGAGAGATAGGCCGCCACCCGGCTGATCGGATCTTTACCCTTCCAGTCGTCCAGCTCGGCCGGGTCGCGGTACCGGGTGGGATCGTCCGCCGTGGTGTGCGGGCCCATGCGGTACGTGACGGCCTCGACGAACGTGGGACCGCCGCCGGCGCGGGCGCGATCCAGAGCCGAGCGGGTGACCGCCATCACGGCCAGCACGTCATTGCCGTCGACGCGCACGCTCGGGATGCCGAACCCCGGCGCACGCTCGGCGATCGGACGCTGCGCCTGCAGGCTCACGGGCTCGGAGATCGCCCACTGGTTGTTCTGGCAGAAGAAGATCACGGGAGCCGCATAGGTGGCGGCAAAGATCATCGCCTCGGTGACGTCGCCCTCGCTGGTCGCCCCATCGCCGAAGTAGGCGATCGCCACGGAATCGGTGCCATCCGCCTGGATGCCGAGGGCATACCCCGTGGCATGCAATGTCTGGGCGCCGATGATCACCTGCGGGGTGGCCATGTTGATGTCGTAGGGGTTCCAGCCGGTCTGCGCCGTTCCCCGCCAGACTTTCACGAGTTCGGTGAGTCCGGCGCCCCGGCAGTAGGCCACGCCGTTCTCGCGATAGCTCGAAAACACGAAATCGTCGGCGCGGAGCGCCCGGCCGGAGCCGATCTGCGACGCCTCCTGGCCGAGCAATGGCGGCCACAGGCCCAACTCGCCCTGACGCTGCAGGGCGGTGGCCTCCGTGTCGATGCGACGGATGACCACCATGTCTTCATAGAGCGAGAGCAGCTGGTCGTCGCCGATGTCGGAGACCCAGGCGTCGTAGCGCAGATCACTCAGCCGCTCCCCGGTCGGGGTCAAGAGCTGCACGGTGTCGATCTCGCCGAGCCGGAGTTCGCCGAGGTGCACGTCGTCCATCCGGTCGTTGTCGTCACGGCTTCGGATGGCGGGTTGATTGTCGATCGTCACGGTTCACGCAACCTTCACTCTCGCGCCCGATCCCGACGCTTATGGCACCAGAGACCGGCTTCCGGCCTCCTTGCCGGAATTACTCGGAACGCTACGCCGGGCGATCACCCCGCACAACTATCGGCGTGTCGGATGAGCAGAGTGCACTGTTTCCGCGTGTCGTGTCGTGCTACGTTTCGCACTATGCCCACCATCGACAGCACCGACAGGCGGCTCCTCGTAGCCCTCACCGAGGACCCTCGCTCGACCAACGTCACGCTCGCCGACCGGCTCGGCCTCAGCCGCAACACTGTGCAGTCGCGGATGGCCGCACTGGAACGTGCGGGCGTTTTCCTCGCCTTCGATCGACGCATCAGCGCACACGCTGCCGGCTACCCGCTCGCTGCCTTCGTCACGGTGCATGTGCAGCAACAGAAGCTCGCCGCCATCGTCGAACAGCTGGCGACCATCCCCGAGATCGTGCAGGCCCACGGTCTCAGCGGACCCTCCGATCTGCTCGTGCGCGTCGTGTGCACGGATGCCGAGGACTTGTTCCGCATCACCGGCGCCATCCAGGCCTGCGACGGCGTCGAACGCGCCGAGACGTCCCTCGACATGGGCGAGCTCATCCCGTTCCGCATGCACCCCCTGCTCGCCCGCGACGCCGCCCGCCGCTGACCCGCCCCTCCCGGCCCGACTCCGCACATTCGAGGACGATTCGATCGGGGTGAGGGGCGGTGGATGCACGAAGGCCGCGCAGACGGGGTCTGCGCGGCCTTCGGGTGGAGCGGGGTGACTACTCGCCTTCGGCGGGAGCCTCGGGGCCCTCGCTGGCGGCGTCGCGGCCGTGGGTGTCCGCCTCATCGGCGAGCACCGGGGCGAGCGACAGCTTGCCCCGGTCGTCGATCTTGGTGATCTCCACCAGGATCTTCTGGCCAACGCCGAGCACGTCTTCGACGTTCTCGACACGCTTGCCACCGGCGAGCTTGCGCACCTCGGAGATGTGCAGCAGACCATCCTTGCCGGGCAGCAGCGAGACGAACGCACCGAACGCGGCGATCTTGACGACGGTTCCGAGGAACTGCTCGCCGACCTCCGGGTTGGTGGGGTTCGCGATCGCGTTCACCTGAGCGCGGGCAGCCTCGGCCGACGGACCATCGACAGCGCCGATGTAGACGGTGCCGTCCTCCTCGATGGAGATGTCGGCGCCGGTCTCGTCCTGGATGGCGTTGATCGTCTTGCCCTTCGGGCCGATCAGCTCACCAATCTTGTCGACCGGGATCTGCACCGAGATCACGCGGGGCGCGGTCGGGGCCATCTCGTCGGGCTGGTCGATGGCGGCGTTCAGCACCGCGAGGATGGTCGTGCGAGCATCCTTCGCCTGCTTCAGCGCACCGGCCAGAACGGCGGAGGGGATGCCGTCGAGCTTGGTGTCGAGCTGGATCGCGGTGACGAACTCGCTCGTTCCGGCGACCTTGAAGTCCATGTCGCCCAGCGCATCCTCGGCACCCAGGATGTCGGTCAGCGCCGCGTAGCGGGTCTCACCGTCGACCGTGTCCGAGATCAGGCCCATGGCGATGCCGGCGACCGGCGCGCGCAGCGGCACACCGGCGTTCAGCAGGGACAGGGTGGAGGCGCACACGGAACCCATCGACGTGGAGCCGTTGGAGCCGAGAGCCTCGGACACCTGGCGGATCGCGTAGGGGAACTCATCGCGGCTCGGCAGCACCGGAACGAGGGCGCGCTCGGCGAGGAAGCCGTGCCCGATCTCGCGACGCTTCGGCGACCCGACCCGACCGGTCTCACCGGTGGAGTAGGGCGGGAAGTTGTAGTGGTGCAGGTAGCGCTTCTTGGTGACCGGCGACAGCGAGTCGATCTGCTGCTCCATCTTGAGCATGTTCAGCGTGGTGACACCCAGGATCTGGGTCTCGCCGCGCTGGAAGATCGCCGAGCCGTGGACGCGCGGGATGACCTGCACCTCGGCGTCGAGCGGGCGGATGTCGGTGAGGCCACGACCGTCGATGCGGATGCCCTCGCGCAGCACGCGACCGCGCATGACGACCTTCGACACCGACTTGTACGCCGCCGAGAACTGCGACAGCACCTCGGCGTCGAGCACACCGGCTTCGACCTTCTCGGTCAGGGCGACCTTGACGCGCTCCTTGAGGGCGTCGTCCGCGTTCTGGCGCTCGATCTTGTCGGCGATCTGGTAAACGTTCACCAGGTCGTCGTAGGCGAGACCTGCGACGTTGTCGTAGGTCTCCTGAGTGTACGGGAGGAACACCGGGTACTCGGCGATCTCCTTCGCGGCCTGCTGCGCCAGAACGTTCTGCGCAGCGACGAGCTGCTTGAGGAACGGCTTGGCCGCCTCGAGGCCCTGGGCCACGACCTCCTCGTTCGGCTTCGTGGCGCCGGCCTGGATGAGGTTCCAGCTGCCTTCGGTCGCTTCGGCCTCCACCATCATGATGGCGACGTCTTCCGAGCCGTCCGCCGCGGTGATCACACGACCGGCGACGACGATGTCGAAGACGGCCTCTTCCAGCTGCGAGGCCTTCGGGAACGCGATCCACTGGTCCTCGGCTCCGCCGTTGCCGGGGATGAGCGCGAGACGCACGGCACCGATCGGGCCGCTGAACGGCAGACCGGAGATCTGTGTGGACATCGAGGCCGCGTTAATGGCGAGCGCGTCGTAGAACTCGTCCGGAGCGATGCTCAGAACGGTGATGACGATCTGCACCTCGTTGCGGAGGCCGGTCACGAACGACGGGCGCAGGGGCCGGTCGATCAGACGGCAGACGAGGATCGCTTCGGTGGAGGGGCGGCCCTCACGACGGAAGAACGAGCCGGGGATCTTGCCGGCGGCGTAGCTGCGCTCTTCGACATCCACTGTGAGGGGGAAGAAGTCGAAGTTGTCTTTCGGGTGCTTGCTGGCGCTGGTCGCGCTCAGCAGCATGGTCTCCTCGTCGAGGTAGGCGGCAACTGCGCCCTGAGCCTGCTGCGCGAGGCGGCCCGCTTCGAAGCGGACCGTGCGGGTGCCGAAGCGTCCATTGTCGAGAACGGCTTCGGCGAATTTGATTTCGGGACCTTCCAAGAGGTCTTTCTCCTTTGTTTTACGTCGCCTCCCCGTGTGGGCGGCGACTTCAGCATCGGAGCAGGGGAACAGGCAGATCGTCACGTCAGTCGACGCGAACGTGCGGCATCCCGGCGCCGCGAATCGACGCTGAGGGTTGGTGCCCGTCTGGCCATCAGTAGAAATACACGGTTGCGCTCGTCGTGCCGGCGCATCCGGATACCACCACCGAGGACCAGCTCCTGCCAGCCTGCTCCGTTTGGTGCTCGATATTCAGTTGGGGGCGTTTCGAGAAACTGCCCGGCCAACAATCGAGTCGACCGGGAGAAGCCTACCAGGTGACGCCGGGAATCCGGGAGAAACACCCGGTCAGCGCGGCAGGGCGCCGCGCAGGTTCTGAATCATCCGTGCCCGCACGATCTCGACCGGAGGTGAGACCGTGGCTGATCAGTGGCTGGCACTGCCGGGACGCGATCGTGCGCACCCGGTCTCGACGACGAGGGCGAAGCTGGCAGACGCTAGTCGGCGGAGAAGCCGCCGAGAAGGGCTCCGAAGTCGGAGTCGAGGGTGAACGGGTCCTTGACGAGCGAGGAGCGGTCGGATGCCGAGACGAGCGCCGCGAACTCCCCCGCGGCGCGCTCGATGCGATCCGGAAGTGCCTTCACCGTGTCGGCGCCACTACCCCAATCGGCGGAGGCGGCGTAGACGGAGGTGGGCACGACGACACCGTGCAGGTAGGTGAACATCGGGCGCATCGCGTACTCGAGGGCCAGCGAGTGGCGCTCGGTTCCACCGGTCGCGCCGATCAGCACGGGCATCCCATCGAGGGCTGTGGGGTCGATCACATCGAAGAACGACTTGAACATTCCGCTGTAGCTGGTCGTGAAGATGGGGCTCACAACGATCAGGCCGTCGGCGCCGGTGACCGTCTCGACGACGTCGGCGAGCGCAGGGCTGGGAAAGCCGGCGAGGAGGTTGTTCGTCACGTCTTTCGCCGTGTCGCGCAACTCGATCGTCTGCACCGCCACCTCGACGCCCCGCTCGGTGAGCCGGCGCACCGTCGCCTCCGCGAGCCGGTCGGCCAGCAACCGACTGGACGACGGCTGGCTGAGGCCGGCGGAGACGACGGCGATCGTGCGGGCGGTCATCACTTCACCTCCGAGGCGAGTCCGGCGGACACCCCGGCCGCGGGCGGCTCGACCGCATCCTGCTCCGCCGCATCCCGCGCAGCCACCAGAGCGGCGTGCGTCGGGCCGTCCGGAACACCGGCCGGCCGCAGCGCGTCGAATTCTTTGCGCAGCACCGGGACCACCTCGGAGCCGAGGAGGTCGAGCTGCTCGAGCACGGTCTTCAGTGGGAGTCCGGCGTGGTCGAGCAGCCAGAGCTGACGCTGGTAGTCGCCCACGTAGTCGCGGAAGCCGAGCGTGCGGTCGATGACTTCCTGCGGGCTGCCGACGGTCAGGGGCGTCTGCGAGGTGAACTCCTCCAGCGAAGGGCCGTGTCCGTACACGGGGGCGTTGTCGAAGTACGGCCGGAACTCGTTCACCGCATCCTGCGAGTTCTTGCGCATGAACACCTGACCACCGAGGCCGACGATCGCCTGAGCGGCCGTGCCGTGGCCGTAGTGCTCGAAGCGCTGACGGTAGAGGGCGATCATCTGCTGCGTGTGCGATGCCGGCCAGAAGATGTGGTTGGCGAAGAAGCCATCGCCGTAGAAGGCGGCCTGCTCGGCGATCTCGGGGCTGCGGATGCTGCCATGCCACACGAAGGGCGGCACGTCATCGAGGGGCCGCGGTGTGGATTGGAAGCCCTGCAGCGGCGTGCGGAACTTGCCCTCCCAGTCGACGAACTCTTCACGCCACAGGCGACGCAGCAGCGCGTACTTCTCGATCGCGAGCGGGATGCCCTGACGGATGTCTTCGCCGAACCACGGGTACACCGGGCCGGTGTTGCCCCGCCCGAGGGTGAGATCCATGCGGCCACCCGAGAGGTGCTGCAGCATCGAGTACTCCTCGGCGATGCGCACGGGGTCGTTGGTCGTGATGAGGGTCGTGGCGGTCGAGAGGATGATGCGGCTCGTCGTGGCGGCGAGGTAGCTGTTGATGGCGACGGGGCTGGACGGGAAGAACGGCGGGTTGTGGTGCTCCCCCATCGCGAAGACGTCGAGGCCGACCTCCTCCGCGTGCTGGGCGATGGTCAGCACGTCCTGCAACCGCGATCCGTCGGTCGGGGTGCGACCGGTGGTGGGGTCGGCCGTGATGTCGCCGACGCTGAAGATACCGAACTGCATGTGCCTACTCCATTTCAATGCGTTTGCATGGATATCGGTGTCAACGGTTATCCTGGGCGGGCTATTCCCGAGCCAGTGCGCCCCGACGGGAAGCGGCGAGACCATCGCCGATGAACGCGACCCCGATACCGACCGCGGTGCCCAGAGTATTCGCGATCAGGTCGCGGACATCGCTGACCCGGCCCGGGATGAACAGCTGCGAGAACTCGATGAGGCACGTCGCCGCGACGCCGATCGCCAGGGCCACCCACCAGCGCCTGCGGCCGAGCAGCAGCGTGAATAGCAACCCCATCGGCACGAACATGACGACGTTCGCGGTGAACTCGATCCCGTCGTACGACATCCACGAGGTCAGCGGCGTACTCGTGATCGCATCGACGATCCGATGCGTCCACGAATCGGATCCGGAATCCCGCTGCGGAGTCAGCGTCACGACACCCACCAGCACCAGATACACCGGCGTGAAGATGCTGAGCACGGGACGGCGGCGGATCATCCCCCCATCGTGGCGCAAACCGGCTGGGAGACCGCCACAATGACGTATGACCAACGAGAACCCGACCAGGATGCCGGCCTTCCGCATCCGCATGACCGGTCGCGCCACCGAAGAGTCCCACCGTGTCTCCAGTCCGTTGGAACTGTTGTTCGATCTGACCTTCGTGGTTGCCATCGCTCAGATCTCGACACAGTTGGCGCACAAGGCCGAAAGCGGCGACATCGTGAGCGGACTCGGCCCGTATCTGATGGTCTTCTTCGCCATCTGGTGGGCGTGGATGAACTTCACCTGGTTCGCTTCGGCCTACGACACAGACGATGTGCCGTACCGGCTGACCACCCTGGTCCAGATGGCCGGCGTGCTCGTTGTCGCCGCCGGGGTGCCGGCCGCATTCGACCACCAGGACTTCACGGCGATCGTGGTCGGCTACCTGATCATGCGGGTCGGATTGGTGAGCCAGTGGGTGCGGGCCGCGATCGAGCATCCGGAGGGCCGCACGACTGCTCTGCGGTACGCGATCGGGATCACCGTGGTGCAGGTGGGTTGGGTGAGCCGCCTCGCCCTTCCCGGCGATTGGGGATGGTGGGCCTTCATCGTGCTGGCCGTGCTCGACCTCTCGGTGCCGCTCTGGGCGGAGCGCACCGGGATGACCTCCTGGCACCCGCACCACATCGCCGAACGCTACGGCCTGTTCACGATCATCGTGCTCGGCGAATCCGTCTCGGCCGCCGCCGCCGGGGTGCAGAACGGGCTGGCCAGCCACGGCCTGGGGGTCGAGCTGGTGACGATCGCCGCAATCGGCCTGGTGCTGCTCTTCGCGCTCTGGTGGCTCTACTTCCTCGAGCCCGCGGCCGAAGGGCTGAGCATCCGACGGAACCGGGCGTTCATCTGGGGCTACGGCCACGCGTTCGTCTTCGCCTCCCTCACCGCGATCGGCGCGGGACTCGAGGTGGCCGTGCAGCGTGCGGCCGCCAATGCGGAGACCTCCGATCTGGCCGCCGAGTATGCGATCGCCGTGCCGGTCGCAGTGTTCCTGCTGATGCTGTGGCTGCTGCACGCTCCCCTGGTGCCGGTGGCGGTCATCCGGCCACTCAAGACCGTCATCGCCGTCCTCCTGGTGCTGGTACTGCCGCTCGCCTCACCGCTGATCGGTCTCGTCGGCGTCACCGCAGGGATCGCCATGGTCGCCTCCGCTCTCGTGGCTGCGACCCTCATCGACAAGCGGACGGGTCGCGGCACTGAAAGCTGATTCTGGTCACCCGGCCGGGCACCCGGAGGTCACGAGCCGGCGGTCTGCACTTCGGCCGACGCGGGCGACTCGGCGCCGGCGGCCGAACGCTCACGTCGGAGGATGCCGGCGACCAAGAGCCCTTGAGCCGTCAGATAGCTCAGCATGATGAGGAAGTCGATCTGCCACGGGCTGAATCCGGGCAGGAACAGGTGCAATCCGAGCAGCGTGTCGGAGACGACGAACGCCGTCGAGCCGGCCGTGACCCAGGGGCCGCAGGCCGATCCGACGACGAAGAGCCCACCGAGCACGAGGCCGTAGAGCGCGAGCGGCACCAGCAGGGCGCCGGTGTGCGGGGCGAGGATTCCGACGAGCGCCACCCACCAGAGGAGGGCCACGGCGGCCCACCAGCGCGGCCGGCGGCGCACGCGCATCCGGCGCCAGAACAGCACGATGTACGCGAGGTGGCCGAGGAGGAAGAAGCCCAGACCGAACAGGATGCCCGGGCCGGCCGGCAACAAGGAGACATCGCCGAGCCACCCGAACAGCAACGCCAGCGAGGCGAGCAGCATCACCTCGCCCCGACGCCGAGGGAGCGCCCAGAGCAGCGCGACGAACAGCGCCGGCATGAGCAGGGGTTTCGTGAGAGTGCTCGCGGCGTCGGCCCCGAAGAGCAGCGCGAGAAGGTGCAGGATGCCGACGACGATGTACGGCACGAACGGGAGGGCCACGGAGACGAGCGTACAACGACGAAACGGGCCGTCACCCGAGGGTGACGGCCCGTTCGCAAGAAGCTCGCGGTGTCGACGAAGCGTTGCCCCGTCGGTGTGCGACGGTTATCGACGCAGACCGAGGCGCTCGATGAGCGAGCGGTAGCGGTTGATGTCGATGTCCGACAGGTAGCCGAGGAGACGGCGACGCTGCCCGACCAGGAGGAGCAGGCCACGACGCGAGTGGTGGTCGTGCTTGTGCTCCTTGAGGTGCTCGGTGAGGTCCTTGATCCGCTTGGTCAGGATCGCGACCTGAACCTCGGGGGATCCGGTGTCACCGGGGTGCGTGGCGTACTCTTCGATGATCGCCTTCTTGACGTCTGATTCCAGTGCCATAGATGTGGACCTCTTTCTCGCTCTTTGCGCGGTGCCCGGGGCCGGATGCCTGGGCTCTCTTTCTCCGCGGCCGATAGTGACGGCAACCGGAAAAGTTTACCAGACGGATGCGCGCTCCGGCGCCGCACTCAGGCGGGCTCTGGCACTGGAGCCGGCTCCAGCAGGGCGAATGCGGCACCGAACGGGTCGACGACGCCCACCCAGCGCCCCACCCCGGCTGCGGCATCCGGTTTCCCTCGCTCGGCCCCGCCGAGTTCCTTCAGACGCGCGACGGCTGCATCCAGGTCGGCGACGGTGAAGTAGACCAGCCAATGCGGAGGGATGTCGACGGCCGGCTCGGTGGCGCCGGCGACGCTCGTCTCCCCCACATCGAACAGAGAATAGACGCCGTCTCCCATCGCCATCTGGCTGGCGCCGACCCCCAGCACGGTCTCGTAGAAGTCGAAGGAGGTCTCACAGCCGGCCTCGACGAGCTCGAGCCAGTCAACCGCGCCGGGCTGCCCACGCAGCCAACGCGAGCCCGCCGCCTGCTGCCAGAGCCCGAACACGGCACCGGCCGGATCGGCCACGATCCCGAGCCACACCCCGGGGATGTGCTCCCACGGCGGGGCCAGCACACTGCCACCCGCCGCCACCACGGTGCCGGCTGCCGCTGCGATGTCATCGACAGCGAAGTAGGCGGTCCAGACCGAACGGTCGGTCTCGCCGAACGACTCGGGCAGCGGACCGATCGCCGTCACCGAAACCCCGTGAAGGGTCGCGTGGGAGTAGCCGCCCGTTTCGGCGGAGGCCGGCGCCGCATCCCAGCCGAAGAGCTCACGGTAGAAGTCGACGGCTCCGGGCGGGTGGCTGCTCTGCAAGTCGACCCAGATCGGGGTGCCGGGCGGGAAGGAGTCGATGATCGGCATGCGCGTCACGATACGCCGCGCGTATCGTGACGAGAAGACCATATGACTCGGAAAGGACGGCTTCCCATGAAAGCGCTCCAATATCGCGAGATCGGCTCCCGACCCGAGGTGGTGAGCATCCCGGATCCGGTGGTCGGGCCGGGCCAGGTGCTGCTCACGGTCACCGCCGCCGGCGTCTGCCATTCCGATGAGTTCATCATGGGGCTGCCGGCCGAGCAGTATGTCTACGGACTTCCGCTGACGTTGGGGCACGAAGGCGCCGGCATCGTCGAGGCGGTCGGCGCGGGCGTCTCGGGTGTCAGACCGGGCGATGCGGTCGCCGTCTACGGCCCGTGGGGATGCGGACGATGCCTGATGTGCGCTCGCGGCGAGGAGAACTACTGCCTCAACGCGCAGGCCGATGGCATCCGCCCGCCCGGGCTGGGCGCCCCCGGCGCGATGGCCGAGTACATGATCGTCGACGACGAGCGTCACCTCGTTCCGCTCGGCGGCCTCGACCCGGTGAAGAACGTGTCGCTGACAGATGCAGGGCTCACCCCTTACCACGCGATCAAGACCTCGCTGCCGAAGCTCGGCGCCGGAACGACCGCCGTCGTGATCGGAACGGGCGGGCTCGGCCATGTCGGCATCCAGATCCTGCGCGCCATCAGCGGCGCGACCGTGATCGCGCTCGACGTGAACCAGGAGAAGCTCGACCTCGCGACGGAGGTCGGCGCTCAGCACACCCTGCTGTCGAACCCGGATGCTGTGGCCGCGGTCCGCGAGCTCACCGGCGGGCGGGGCGCGAACGCCGTTTTCGACTTCGTCGGTGTCCAGCCGACCGTGGAACTGGCTGGGGCGATGGCCGCGACCGACGGCGATGTCACGATCGTGGGCATCGGCGGCGGTGCGCTCCCCGTCGGCTTCGGACGCGTGGCCTACGACGTAGCTGTCCGAGCACCGTATTGGGGTTCCCGCTCGGAGCTGATCGAGGTGCTCGATCTGGCGCGATCAGGCGCTGTCGAGGTGGAGATCGAGACCTACACGCTCGACGAGGCGCCGAAAGCCTACGAGCGCCTGCACGCCGGCGCGATCCGCGGTCGGGCGGTGATCATCCCGAACGCCTGAGCACGGCCGGCCGTCGGCGCACGCCGGGACTTCGGTCGCGTCAGCCGGTCACGCCGTCGCGCAGGTCGCGCAACGCTGAGGCGACGATGTCGCGGGGGTCGTCTGGGCTGTGGCGGGCCCACCAGGTGAGGGCGGAGAACATCGCCGCCGACAGAGTGTCGGCGAGCACCTGGGCGCGGAGCGAGGCATCCCCGAGACCCTCTCGCTCGGCGACGAAGCTGCTGACGATGTCGCGATTGACGCTCAGCCTGGAGAGGCCGGCGGCGATGAGCGATTCGTCGTTCGCGATGAGCACCAGACGGCGACGGGTCGCTTCGAGACGATCCGGCGGGAAGGCCAGGGAACGCACGATGGCGCGATGCACAACATCAATGGTCGGCTCGGCGGGGTCGGCGCTGTCGAGCACGGAGCGCAGCCGTTCGATGACGGGTTCGATGCCACCCCAGACGAGGTCGCTCTTCGATGGGAAGTAGCGGAAGAGGGTCCGGCGGCTGATGCCGGCGAGCTGGGCGATGTCGTCCATCGTCGTCGCCTCATAGCCGTGGTCGGCGAAATGCCGGAGAGCGAGCAATGCGACGCGCTCCGGGTCGACGTCGGCCGGGCGACCGCGGCGGCGCGGAGTCGGGAGGGTTTCGGGCGAACTCACATCTCCATTATGACACCGAGTGCTATAAATAAATCGACGCCCAGATCGAGCGCCACAGAATCGTTCAGGAGATCACCAATGAGCACGCAAGACACCGCTCGCTTCGCCGGAAAGACCGCCATCGTGACGGGTGCAGGGTCAGGAATCGGTAAGGCGACGGCGCTCCGCCTCGCCACGGAGGGCGCCCGCGTCATCGCGAGCGACATCGCCCCCGACCGCCTCGATGCACTGAAGAACGAGCACCCCGATCTCGACCTCGTGACCGTCGCCGGCGACGTCTCGAGCGAAGAGACCATCACCGCCCTGCTCGCCGCGGCCGGCGACCGGGTCGACGCCGTCGCCAACATCGCCGGGATCATGGACGGCTTCCAGCCGGCCGGCGAGGTCGACGACGCCACCTGGGAGCGCGTGCTGACCATCAACGTGACCGCCACGATGCGCCTCACCCGTGCCGTGCTACCGCTCATGGTCGAGGCAGGCAGCGGCTCCATCGTCAACGTCGCCTCCGAGGCCGGCCTGCGCGGCTCCGCCGCCGGTGCCGCGTACACGACCTCGAAGCATGCCGTCATCGGGTTCACGAAGAGCACGTCGGTCTTCTACACGCCGAAGGGCATCCGCACCAACGCCGTCGCCCCGGGACCGGTCGCCACCAACATCGAGGCGCCGTTCAGGTCGCAGTGGGCCGGCGAACGACTCGGCCCGATCATGCAGACGACCGTTCCCCCTGTCGCGCAGCCGGAGCAGCTCGCGGCCGCGATCACGTGGCTGCTGAGCGAGGACTCCGCGAATGTCAGCGGTGTGGTGCTTGCTTCGGACGGCGGCTGGTCCGCGATCTAGGTTCGGTCCGCCTGCGGATTCCGGTCACCGATCGGGCTGCGGATGCGCGGAACGGGCGATCGCCCGGCCGAGCACCCGCAGCCCATCGGGCACGTCCTCGGGCGCGATCGCACCGAATCCGAGCATCAGCCCACGGTGGTCGCCCTGCGAGAACCGGGCGATCGACTGCACCGACACACCCGCCGCCGCGGCATCGGCCGCGACCCGGTCGGCGTCGAACGGTTCGGCATCGTCCACCGGCACCAGACAGACGTGGAGCCCGGCCACCGAGGGCACGACCCGCATGCTCTCGCCGAGCAGCTCGCGAGCGGCGTCGATGATCTGTCGGTGACGGGCACCGTAGGCCTTGGTCGCCTGGCGCACGTGCCGGGCGAAACCGCCGGTATCGATGAAGCGGGCCATGGCCGCTTGGCTCACATAGTCGTTGTGCCAATCCGTCAGCCGTTTCGCACTGCGAAGCGCGGGCAGGAGCGAGGGCGGCGCTACGAGGAAGCCCAGACGAAGCGTGGGGAGCATGGTCTTCGAGAAGGTGCCGACGTACACGACCCGGCCCTCCTGATCGAGGCTCTGCAGCGGGTCGAGCGGACGATCCGAGAACCGGTACTCGCTGTCGTAGTCGTCTTCGATGATCACCGCCTCGTTCGCCGACGCCCACTCCAGCAGCGCCGTGCGCCGACCCAACGACAGCACCGATCCCAGTGGGAACTGATGCGACGGCGTCACATAGACCAGTCTCGCCCGGGCGGGAAGCTCCGCCACCCGGATTCCGTGTTCGTCCACCGCGACGGGGACGACCTGAGCACCCAGGCTCTCGAACAGCTGCCGCACCGGCGGATAGCCCGGATCTTCCACCGCCACCACGTCGCCCGGGTCGATCAGCACGCGCCCGATCACGTCGAAGGCCTGCTGGGCGCCGCTGGTGATGAGCACATCGTCGGCCCCGGCGTCCACCGACCGCGCGACCCCCAGATGCCGGGCCAAGACGCGACGCAACCGTTCGAGCCCGGCCGGATCCTGGTAGTGCCCGCGCGCAGGATGCCGCCCCGCAGCTCGGCGGTGACATACCGGCGCCAGGTCGCCAGGGGGAACAGTGCCGGGTCGGGCGAGCCGACACTGAAGTCGTATGCGATCGGGACGGGCTCCGTCCAGAGCGGGTCGTCGAGGCCGCGCCAGCGCGCGGTCGGGAGGGCGGCCGTGTGCGTATCCCGGGCCCGCGAGCGCGGAAGCGGGGTCGGCACCGCGGCGACGAACGTGCCCGAGCCGACACGCGACAGCAGATAGCCTTCCGCACCCAGCCGCTCGTAGGCGACGGTGACCGTGGTGCGGGAGACGGCGAGCTGGGCCGCCAGGTCACGCGTGGACGGCAGGCGCTCACCGAGACGCAGCCGCCCGTCGCGGATGGCCTCGCGGAGGTGGCGGTAGATGCGGTCGACACGATCGCCGCGGCCTTCGATCGGCACGTGGACATCCATGCGGGCCTCCTTCAAATGGTCTGATCAGTTTCGCGAGAATTGGATCTGTCGCCGGTCCAATACTGCTCCTACCCTCGAAGACATGACAGAACGAATCGACATCGCGTCCGTTGTCCCCGAGGGCTATCGCAAGGCCGTCAACCTCGACGGCTACGTCTCGCAGCACGTGGAGAACCCGCTGCGTGACCTCGTCAACCTCCGCGCCTCCCAGCTCAACGGATGCACCTTCTGCGTCGACATGCACTCGGTCGACCTCCAGTCCGGCGGCGTGCCGCTGCGCAAGGTCTTCTCGGTGATCACCTGGCGGGAGTCGGAATGGTTCACCCCGCGCGAACGCGTCGCTCTGGAACTCACCGAGGCGGTGACACTCATCCACCAGGGCGGCGTCTCGGACGACCTCTACGCCCGGGCCCTGGCGGAATTCGGCGAGGAGGCCCTGGCGAACCTGCTGCTCGCCATCGCCACGATCAACGTCTGGAACCGCATCGCCATCCCGACCCGGATGCACCCGCCCGCGCTCTGATCCCGTCGCCCCACCGACGAAAAACGCTCCCCCCGTTCGACGGGGAGAGCGTTTTCGTGGTGTGGGTGAGAGGCCTGCTCAGGATACGCCGAGGAGGTCGATCACGAAGATCAGGGTCTTACCGGAGAGCGGGTGCCCGCCACCGGCCGGACCGTAGGCCAGCACGGGCGGAACCGTCAGCTTGCGGCGACCGCCGACCTTCATGCCGGGGATGCCGTCCTGCCAGCCCTTGATGAGGCTGTTGAGCGGGAAATCGATGGACTGTCCGCGGCTCCACGAGGAGTCGAACTCTTCGCCGGTCTCGTACTCCACGCCGAGGTAGTGCACGTCGACCTTCGCGCCGGGGGTCGCCTCGGCGCCGGTGCCCTCGACGATGTCGACGATCTCGAGCGCGATGGGGGCGGGCCCCTCGGGGGCGTCGACTTCGGGCTTCTGGTTGGTGTTTTCTGCCATGCATCCATCCAACCGGGTGTCGAGCGTCCACGTCAAAGGCGTTCGCTCAGCGCGTCACCGCAGCCATGTCCGAAATCCGCTCTTGCGCTCGCCGCCCGACAGCGGCACCCTAGAAGAAGATCACAGATCAACTCGTCGCCCGGGAGAGTCGCAGGCATCGCCGCACCACCGGGCGATGAGTCTGTCCACGGCCGGCGGCGCGAACGCTCAGCCGAAGATCTTGCCCGGGTTCAGCACGCCGAGCGGGTCGAACACCGACTTCAGCTTGACCTGCAGATCGTAGGAGTCCGGACCGATCTCATCGGCCAGCCACCGGCGTTTCAGCACTCCGATGCCGTGCTCCCCGGTCAAGGTGCCCCCGAGCTCGATGGCGGTACGGAACATCTCGTCGGCCGCCTCCCACACATTCTCGGGCACCCCCGCGCCCGAATAGACGAAGTTGGGGTGCAGATTGCCGTCGCCGGCGTGGGCGACCGTCGGTATGACGATGCCGTAGCGCTCCCCGATGCGTTCGATCGCCGCGAACATCTCGGGCATTCTCGAGCGGGGAACCGACACGTCTTCGATCAGAACCTCCCCGGTCGCCGCCAGCGCCGGGTGGAACGCGCGACGGATGGCGAGCAGCCGTTCTCCCTCTTCCGCGTCGACCGAGACCCGCACGCGACCGCCGGCCTCGCCGAGCAGCACTCCAGCGGCTTCGGCATCGACCCCGGAACCGCGCCCGTCGAACTGGGCGAGCAGGTAGCTGCTGCCCCCGCCGATGGGGCCGAACGCCTCCGCGATGGTCTGCTCGCCGAGGTACGCGGCGATCCGCTCCAGCGAGGGCCCGTCGAGCAATTCCATCACCGCCGGGCGCAGGCGGGCCGCCGTGATGGCGGCAGCGGCGGTCGCCGCACTGCGCACATCCGGGAACAGCGCGCCGACGGTCGTGGTCGTGCCGGTGGGGAGCGGGAGCGCACGGATCGTGGCCCCGACGATCACCCCGAGGGTGCCCTCCGACCCGACGAACAGCGCAGTGAGGTCGTATCCGGTCACGCCTTTGACCGTGCGGTGCCCCATCCGGAGCAGCCGCCCGTCGGCCAGTACGACATCGAGTGCGAGCACGGCCTCCCTGGTCACGCCGTACTTGGCACAGAGCAGGCCGCCGGCGTTGGTGGCGATGTTCCCTCCCACGGTCGCGATGGCACGACTGGCCGGGTCGGGGGCGAACCACAGCCCATACGGCTCCAACGCCCGGTTGAGATCGGCGTTGACGACACCGGGCTCGACCACGGCCAGCTCGTCCTCCGCCGAGATCTCGAGGATGCGATTCATTCCGGCAAGACTCAGCACGATCGCGCCATCCGTGCCGTTCGCGCCGCCGGCGAGACCCGTGCCGGCCCCGCGCGGCACGAGTGGGATGCGGAACTCGCTCGCCGTGCGCGCCGCAGCCTGGACGTGCGCGACGGTCGTGGCGTTCACGACCGCGAGCGGGCGGCCGTCGGCACTCCAGCCGGAGCGGTCGGTGCGAGCGGCCTCCAGGTCGTCTTCCGCGACACTGAGCACCCCGGAGGCGACCGCCTCTTCGCCGAGTGCCGCCCTGAGCCAGTCGAGTGCATCCATGTGTCTCACCTTAGAGAATCCGGGAGGATGCGCGGAGCTGTCATGTCCGAATTCCGCTATCACTTGTCGGAGCGGAGGGGCAGACTGGGACCATGACCATCGAAGACCGTTTCGCCGACCCGGTCTTCGCCGAGCGTTACCGCGCGATGACCGCCCGCGACACCCGGTTCGACGGCCAGTTCATCACCGGGGTGCACTCCACCGGCATCTACTGCCGCCCGAGCTGCCCCGCCGTCGCCCCCAAACCGGCGAACGTGACGTTCTATCTCACCGCCGCCGCCGCTCACGAGGCCGGCCTGCGTGCGTGCAAACGCTGCCTCCCCGACGCCGTGCCGGGCTCACCCGAATGGAATGTGCGTGATGACCTCGCCGCACGGGCCATGCGCCTCATCGCCGACGGCACGGTCGAACGGGAAGGCGTCCCCGGCCTCGCCCAGCGCCTCGGCTACACCCCGCGCCACCTCGGTCGGGTGCTTGTGGCGGAGCTCGGCGCCGGACCGCTCGCGCTCGCCCGGGCGCACCGCGCACAGACCGCCCGGCTCCTGCTCGCCGGCACCGAGCTGACCATCACGGACGTGGCGTTCGCCGCGGGGTTCACCAGCGTGCGGCAGTTCAACGAGACGATGATAGACATCTACCGCACCACGCCGGGAGAGATCCGCACTGCGGCGAACGGCACCACCACCAACGGCACCACCGCCAGCGGCACCGCCGCGCACACCACGAAGAAGTCGGAGCGCGCCGCCCTCACCCTCCGGCTGCCCGCCCGCGCACCGTTCGATGGGGCCGCCGTGCTCGGGTTCCTGACCGCCCGCGCCGTCACCGGCGTCGAACGGGGCTCGGCCGACGAGTACTCCCGCGCCATTTCGCTGCCGCACGGCACCGCGGTCGTGCGCCTCCGGCTCGGCGGCACCGCGGCGGCGCCGCATGTGATCTGCGAGGCCACCCTGAGTGACGTCGCCGACCTCGCGCCGCTCGTCGCCCGCATCCGGCGTCTGCTCGACCTCGATGCCGATGCGCTGGCGATCGACGAGGCCCTCGCCTCCGACCCGGCGTTGGCCCGTAGCGTCGCCGCCGCGCCCGGCCGGCGGGTTCCGGGCGCCGTCGATCCCGATGAGATCCTGTTCCGTGCCCTGATCGGACAGCAGGTGTCGGTGCCCGCCGCCCGCACCGCGCTCGGCCGCCTCACCGAGGAACTGGGCGAACGGATCGACCTCGACGGCTTCACCCGGCTCTTCCCCACCGCGGCCCAGATCGCCGAGAACGGGCACGCTGTGCTGCGGGGACCGGCCAAACGCATCGACAGCATCGTGAACGCCGCCCGGGCGCTGGCCGCGGGCGACCTCGTGATCGACGTCGGCGAATCCCGGGAAGAGCTGGAGGCGAAACTCGTCGCCCTGCCGGGTATCGGGCCGTGGACGGCCGGTTACGTCGCGATGCGCGTTCTCGGCAGCCCGGATGTGCTGCTCACCAGCGACCTGGTGATCCGGCAGGGCGCTGAGCGGCTCGGCCTGCCCTCCGACGCTCGCGCCCTCGCCGCATACGGCGCGCGGTGGGCGCCGTGGCGCAGCTACGCGGGAATGCACCTCTGGCGATCCTCGCAGGCGTAGGATCGCGAAGAGACAGTCCGTTGGTGCGGTGAGGAGGGTATGCGGTTTTGCCCTCCATCACGGTCGTGATTCCGGCCCTCGACGATGCCGAAATGCTGGCCCGCTGTCTCAGCGATCTCGCCGTGCAGCTGCGCCCGGCCGATGAGATCATCGTGGTCGACAATGGCAGCAGCGACGATACAGCGGCCGTCGCCCGCGCCGGCGGAGCCCGGGTGCTCGACGAGCCCGTCCGCGGCATCTGGCCTGCCGCCTCGACCGGTTACGACGCCGCCACCGGCGACATCATCGCCCGGCTCGACGCCGACTCCCGGCCTTCGTCCGATTGGCTCCTGCACATCGAGGCCGAGTTCGTCGACTCACCGGAGATCTCGGTGCTCACCGGCCCGGGGATCTTCTACGACGGCAGCACCCTGATCGCAGGTCTCGGGCAGATGCTTTACATCGGCGGATACTTCTGGTCCATGGAGATCTGGCTCGGTCATCCCGCGATCTTCGGGTCCAACTTCGCGATGCGCCGCGACGTGTGGCAACGGATGCGCGGGCGGGTGCACCGTGGACTCCGCGAGATCCACGACGACCTCGACCTCGCCATCCACCTCGACCCGGACCAGATCGTGCGCTACGACGAGAACCTCACCGTCGGCATCTCGGCACGTCCGTTCTCCACCTGGCGCGGTTTCGGCCGGCGTCTCGGGTGGGCGTACACCACCCTGCGGATGCACCTGCCGGAGGAGTCGCCGTGGCGGCGCCGTGCTGCGCGCCGCCGCTGGGAGGAAGAGCACGCGGGCGACCTTCCGGGTGCCGTGGCCTGACGCCGCACCCGTTCGGCGGGTCAGCGGTTCTGTTCGGCGCGTTCGGCGCGATGGAACAGTGCGATCATGTCGCGGGCGAGCTGGTGCGGAGCCGTCTCGCACGGGCTGTGCCCGGTCGTGTACACCGCCAGCGTCGCTCCGAGAGACTGCGCGTTGGCCGCATGCAGATGGGTGGGCCACAGATCGTGGTTGCCCGTGGCCACGAGCACCGGCGCCGCGCTCGCGGCCACCGCGTCGCGCACATCCGGAACGCGCTTCATCAAACCGACGATGTCGTCGACGCTCGATCGTCTGGTCAGTGCGAAACGGGCCCGCACGAAGGCGAGCCGGCTGAGCGGCACCTTGTTCTTATTGGTGACGATCCCCCAGATCATCAGGCCGGCGCCCTGCCGCCCGCCGAGGAACCAGCTGAGCCAGCCGATCACCCGGACACCCCGGAACGCCTGCCCCGGTTCCGGAGGCGTGGTCAGCAGCGTGAGACTGCGGAAAAGCCCGGGATGCTCGGCGAGTGCCAATTGTGCCAGCACCCCGGCGAACGAGTAGCCGAGCACATGTGCCGGCGCCCCCGAACCCAGGAAAGCGAGAACGTCGCCGACGAGGAGCTCATAGGTGTAGTGCCCGCCCAGAACCGGACCCGCCTGCGCGGACTCGTATTGGCCGGCGAGATCGAAGCTCTGCACGAAGTAACCGCCGGCGACGAGGATCGGCGCCAGCAGGAAGAAGTCTTCTTTCGACCCCGTGACGCCCGGGATGAGCACGACACGCGGGTCGGCAGGGTCGCCCAAGGAGACGACGGCCAATTCGCCGCTCGGGGCGTCGAATCGCGAGAACCGGGCCCCGACGGGCGCGATCGACCAATCGATGTCGGGGATGCCGGCATCCAGCCGCGCAGCGTCGTCGTCGCCTCCGGCGACCCCGGACTGCCTTTCTCCGATGGACACGCCTCCACGCTAGCCGACGCGGCCGACCTTTGTGATCGGCTCGGCGGTCGCGGCCGTATAGCCTTGTGGAGTGAGATTCTCGCACCTCAGTTCCACCACAGATCCACAGCCGCGACTGGCCGCCGTCATCGGAGACGGCGCTCTCTTCCTCGACGAGGTGATGGATCCGGCTCCGCGTGACCTCCAGGATCTCATCGAGCAGGGCGATGCCGCGCTCGCGCATGTGAAGGCCGTCGTCGACAACGCGATCGCGCAGCACACGTCGCTCACGCCGATCCGCGAGCTTCGGCACGCCTCGGCCGTCCTGCGCCCGCCGCAGGTGATCGCCATCGGCGCCAACTATGCCGCGCACGCCTCCGAGCTCAAGCTGCGCACCGAGAAGGCGGCGACCGTCTTCTCCCTGTGGCCCAACTCGCTGGCGGGCCACGAGGGCACCACCACCTGGCCTGAGAACCTCACCACCCAGGTCGACTACGAGGCCGAGCTCGGTGTGATCATCGGCAAGCCGGCGCGCGACGTCTCGGTGCGGGACGCCCTCGACTATGTGTGGGGCTACACGGTGGTCAACGACATCACCGCTCGCGATCTGCAGTTCTCCGAGGCGCAATGGTCGCGGTGCAAATCCTTCGACGGCTTCACCCCCAACGGACCGGTCGTCGTGACCGCCGAAGAGATCAGCGACCCGCAGGACCTCTGGCTGACCACCAACGTCGATGGCGCCATCCT
Organism: Leifsonia poae; assembly: GCF_020009625.1. Taxonomy (NCBI): domain Bacteria; kingdom Bacillati; phylum Actinomycetota; class Actinomycetes; order Micrococcales; family Microbacteriaceae; genus Leifsonia; species Leifsonia poae. The sequence continues at coordinate 3,921,790 of NZ_JAIHLP010000002.1, read as the reverse complement.
GCAAGACTCCTCCACCGCCGACATGGTGCGCTCCGTCGCCGAGATCGTGTCCTTCCTCTCCCGGTCGGCCACAGTTCAGCCCGGCACCCTCATCTCGACCGGAAGCCCGGGCGGCGCCGGATACTCGCGCACGCCGCCGGTCTTCCTGCGCGACCGGTCGACCGTCACCGTCTCCATCGGCGGGATCGGCTACCTCACCACGTACTGCCGGGTCACCTGATCCTGGCCAGAGGTCGAACGGCACACGAAAGGGGCCTCGCCGTCGCGCTCTCGCGAGCGGGCTCAGCGGGGCCCCGTTTTCGTGGGTTCAGTCGGTGAGGTCGCTCGCGTTGACGATGGGCACGGCGGTCGTGATCGCTTCCAGGCCGCTCAGGCGGGCCGGTGAAAGCAGTTTCGTCACGTCTTCGCGGCTCATCAATTTGGCATCGACGACCATATCGGCCACGTTGCCCCCGGTGAGGAGCGCCGTCTTGGCCAGGGCTGCAGCCGCCGCGTAGCCGATGTGCGGCATGAGCGCCGTGATGACGCCGACCGAGGAGCCGACCATCGCGCCGAGTCGTTCCTCGTTGGCGGTGATGCCGTCGACACAGTTGACGCGCAGGGTGTGGAAGGCCTGGGTCATCCACGTCACGCTCTGCAGCAGCGAGTGGGCGATCACCGGCTCGAAGGCGTTCAGCTGGAGCTGCCCGCCCTCGGCCGCCATGGTCACGGTGACGTCGGAGCCGGCCACCGCGAAGGCGACTTGGTTGACGACCTCCGGGATGACCGGGTTGACCTTGCCCGGCATGATGCTCGAGCCGGCCTGACGCGGCGGCAGGTTGATCTCGCCGAAACCGGCCTGCGGGCCGCTGGAAAGCAGGCGCAGGTCGTTGCAGATCTTCGAGAGTTTGATCGCGCTGCGTTTCAGCGATCCGGAGAACGACATGAATGCACCGGCATCGCTGGTCGACTCGATGAGGTCGGGCGCGGTCTCGAGATTGAGCCCGGTGATGGTGTTGAGATGTTTGACGGCGGAGGCGGCGTAGCCAGGGTCCGCAGTGATACCCGTCCCGATCGCGGTGGCGCCGAGGTTGATCTCGGCGAGCAGCCACTTGGTCTCGGTGAGTCGGGCGTGGTCTTCCGTCAGTGTGGTGGCGAACCCGTGGAACTCCTGACCGAGGGTCATGGGCACCGCATCCTGCAGCTGGGTGCGGCCCACCTTCAGGACGTGGCGGAACTCCTCCCCCTTGCGGGCGAAGGAGTCGCGCAGCAGCGCCAGCTCGTCGAGGAGGTGGGCGAGCGCGAACGTGAGGGCGATCTTGATGGCCGTCGGGTATGTGTCGTTGGTGCTCTGGCTGCGGTTGACGTCATCGATCGGGCTGAGGTGCTGGTACTCGCCCTTGCCATGGCCGTCGAGCTCGAGCGCCACATTGGCGATGACCTCGTTGGCGTTCATGTTCGTCGATGTTCCCGCGCCGCCCTGCATGACGCCGACGACGAACTGGTCGTGGAACCGGCCGTCGATGATGAGCTGGCAGGCGCGGTCGATGATCTCGGCCTTGTGCGGTTCGAGGGCACCGATCTCGAGGTTGGCTCGCGTCGCGGCCTGCTTGACGCTGGCCAGGGCGACGACGAGGTCGGGGTAGACGGAGATCGGACGCTTCGCGATCGGGAAGTTCTCGAGCGCTCGTGAGGTGTGCACGCCCCAATATGCTGCGGCGGGAATATCCCGGGCGCCGAGCGAGTCGCTCTCGGTGCGAACCGGGCCGCCGGCAGTGACCGGCGTGGGCACGTCGGAGACGTTCTCGCTTGCGTCCACGATGGGGATCGGGCTGGTCTTGGGTTCGTCCATTGTTGCTGTACTGGGGGTGGTCACGCTTGGCTCCGTTGCCTCTCGTTGTGCGGTGGCATGCTTCTGATGTCGGCCGTTCGTGGCCGCCGACGCTTCGAGCCTACCGCTCTCCCCTGAGGTCTCGCAGGGTGGGTCTGGAGCCGTGTCAGCTCAGCTTGCGGAGGAGCCCGCGCACGAATCTGTCCTTGGCCTCGGTGTACGGCGGGTAGATGAGCCTCATGGTGTCCGGCTTCAGCGATTTGGTCAGCACGGCCTTCTCGTGACTGAACGTCCGCACCGAGTTCTCGCCGTGGTATGCGCCCATCCCGCTCTCGCCCACGCCCCCGAACGGCAGGCCGGCGACGGCGAGATGCGCCGCGGGCACGCCGAATCCGACCGCACCGGAACTCGTCTCGGTGAGGATGCGCCGACGCACACGACGACTCGAGCTGAACACGTAGAGCGCAAGCGGCTTGTCGCCGCCGGCGATGATCCCGATGGCCTCGTCGAGCCCGGAGACGGGAACGATCGGCAGGACCGGACCGAAGATCTCCTCGCCCATCACGGCCGCGTCGCGGGGGACGTCGGTGAGCACCGTCGGCGCGAGGTAGCGGGTCACCGGGTCGGAGACGCCCCCGATGATCGTCGTGCCCGCATCCAGCAGGCCGGTGAGCCGGTCGAATTGACGGTCGTTGACGATTCGGCCGTAGTCGGGACTCGTGGCGGGGTCGTCGCCGTACAGCTCGCGCACCGCGGCGGCCAGAGCCGGCGCGAGACGCGCGGCCACGGCCTGGGTGGCGAGGATGTAGTCGGGAGCCACGCAGGTCTGCCCGGCATTCATGAACTTGCCCCAGGCGATGCGCAGCGCCGCAGCCTCCGGATCGACCGTGTCGTCCACATAGACCGGCGACTTGCCCCCGAGCTCGAGGGTGATCGGGGTGAGGTTCGGCACGGCCGCAGCGGCGACGATGCGGCCGACCCGCGCATTGCCCGTATAGAAGATGTGGTCGAATCGCTGCTCCAGCAGCTCGGTGGTCTGTTCCACCCCGCCCTCGACGACCGCAACGGCGCGGGTGTCGAGGTATTCGGGGATGAGCCGGGCCAGCGCGGCCGAGGTCGCCGGCGCGAGCTCGCTCGGTTTCAGCAGGACCGCGTTCCCGGCCGCCAGAGCGCCGACCACCGGCGCCAGGAGAAGCTGAACGGGATAGTTCCACGGCGCGATCACCAGAACGACCCCGAGCGGTTCGCGCACGATGCTGGCACGGGCGGGAAGGATCGCACCGGGCACGGTGACGCGGCGGGGTTTCAGCCAGCGACGCAGCCGACGCGTGATGTGGTCGATCTCACTGACCACGAACCCGAGCTCGGCCACCTGCGACTCGGTGGGGTTCTTGGCGAGGTCGGCCAGCAGCGCGTCCTCGAGCTCCGCCGACCGTTCGGTGAGCATCCGGCGCAGTGCCGCCAGCTGGGCGAGGCGCCACGCGAGCGGTTTCGTGGTGCCCGCATCGAAGGAGCGGCGTAGAGCGTCGACGGTCTGAGCCAGGGTCATGCGACCATCCTACGGATGCGTGACCGTACGGTACTCGAGGTCGACGATCGCGTGCCCCAGGCGTTCGCCGCGCTGTTCGAATCGGGTGAGCGCGCGATCGTCCGGGCGCGGCACGAAGCCACCGGCGCCGGCGCTGTTCACGAGCTCGGGACAGGCGTCGAGCACCGCGATCATGTGCTCGGCGTAGTCCGCCCAGTCGGTGGCGAGTCGGAGCGTGCCGGTCGGTTTCAGCGAGCGCGCGAGAAGCAGGGCGAACTCCGGCTGAACGAGTCGACGTCGGCGGTGGCGGTTCTTCGGCCACGGATCCGGGAAGAAGATGAGGACCTCGTCGAGGCTGTGCTCGGGCAGCATCCGTTCCAACACCTCGACGGCGTCGTGCCGCACGACGCGCACATTGCCGATCTCCCGCACGCTCAGCTCGTTCAGCAGCCGCCCGACCCCGGAACCGTGCACCTCGACTCCCAGGAAATCGGTCTCCGGACGCTGCGCAGCGAGGGTCAGCAGATTCTCGCCGTTGCCGAAGCCGATCTCGACGATGCGGGGCGCGACACGGCCGAAGGCCCGGTCGAGGTCGATCCGCTCCTCCACGAAGTCGATGCCGTAGTCGGGCCACAGCTCCTCGAGGGCGCGCTGCTGGGCTTCGGTCCTGCGTCCGCGCGAGACGAAACTGCGCTGGCGATTCGGGGTGTCCACCCGTCCATTCTCCCGTATCGCCATCGACGCCCCTCCGGAAGCCGTCGGAAGGGCGTCGAAGCCGGTGCGGCCGGAGCGCGTCTTACAGGAATGCGAACGGCAGGAAGGCGAAGCTGAGACCGATTCCGACGACGGCGAGCATGGCGGCGATCACCGCACCGGCGAGCATCACCGCGTTGAGGACGATGCCCCAGACGGCCATCGTCTTGCCCGCCGGCTCCCTGCCGACAGCGAGGATGCCGAGCACCAGCCCCACGATCGGGGCGAAGAACGTCCAGCTGAACGCGAGGGAGGCGATCCCGAGCACGAGACTGGCAATGCTGAGACCCTGGCTCGGCTGCGCGATGGGTGCCGCGTAAGCGGCCTGTGGTGCGTGGTGGCCTGCGGCGTCGGTCATGATGAACGGTTCCCCTCGGTTGATCGGATGCCTCCAGTCAACCGCGGACGGCCCCCGGGCACCATCGGGATATCCCCCGATTCCGCTCAGGGGAATCCCCGATCTTCGCCACCGGGCGTCAGTGCGGAAGCGCCGCCTCGATCGGGCCGCGGGCGAAGTAGATCAGGAACCCGGCGGCGACGATCCAGAGCAGCGGGCTGATCTGGCGCGCTTTGCCGGCGAGCGAGCGGATGAGGACCCAGCTGAGGAAGCCGACCCCGATGCCGTTGGCGATCGAGTAGGTGAGCGGCATGACGATGATCGTGAGGAACACCGGGAGCACACTGGAGAACTCGCCGAAGTCGATGTCACGGATCTGAACGACCATGAGCGCGCCGACCACCACCAGGGCGGCCGCGGCGACCTCGAGCGGCACCACCTGCGTGAGTGGAGTGAAGAACATCGCGAGCAGGAACAGCAGACCGGTCACGACGCTGGCGAATCCGGTCTTCGCGCCTTCGCCGACGCCGGCCGCGGAGTCGACGAACACGGTGTTCGACGACGCGGATGCGCCTCCGCCGGCGACCGCACCGATGCCCTCGACGATCAGCGCCGACTGCAGCCGGGGGAAGGCGCCGTCTTTGTCGGCCAGGCCGGCGCCGCGGGCGAGGCCGGTCATGGTGCCCATCGCGTCGAAGAAGTTCGTGAAGACCAGAGTGAAGATGAGCATCACCGCGGCGAGCGCGCCGATGCGGCCGAACGCACCGAACAGGTCGAAATGGCCGACCAGGCCGAGGTCAGGAAGTGCGACGAGCGATTTGGGGAGCTCCGGGACGATCAGGTTCCAACCGGCCGGGTTCTTTCCGAGCGACGGCCCCACCCGGAAGATCGCCTCGGCGACGATGGCCACGATGGTGGACGTCACGATGCCGATGAGCAGCGCGCCTTTCACCTTGCGGGCCATCAGCACTCCCATGATGACCAGCGCGATGAGGAACACGACGGTGGGGAGCGTGGCGATCGAGCCGGCTTCACCGAGTTGCACCGGTGGCGACGCCTGGTTGGTGCTGCGCACGAAACCGCTGTCGACGAAGCCGATGAACGCGATGAACAGACCGATACCCACGGTGATCGCGGTCTTCAGCTGCGCCGGGACGGCGTTGAAGATCATCCGGCGCAGCCCGGTCGCCGCCAGCAGCACGATGATCACGCCGTCGATCACCACCAGCCCCATGGCCTCCGGCCAGCTGACGATCTTGACCACATTGGCGGCCAGGAACGAGTTGATGCCGAGGCCGGCCGCCAGGCCGAACGGCAGGCGGGCGACGAGGCCGAACAGCAGAGTCATCACGCCCGCGGTGAGGGCGGTCACGGCGGCCAGCTGGGCGCCCGGGAGCACGCCGCCCACCACATCCTTCGCCCCGCCCAGAATCAGCGGGTTCAGGATGACGATGTACGCCATCGTCACGAATGTCACGAGACCACCCCGCACCTCGGTGCCCCAAGTGGTCCCGCGCTTCGTGATCTCGAAGAACCGGTCGAGCCGTTGGCCGACGGTCGGCGTGGGCGAGGCGGGGGCACTGGATGCGGAAATGATCGTCTCCCGTAGGATCACCGAGGGTTATCGTGCGCGGATGCGCGCTTGACAACCCTAAAGCCCATCGACGCGAAGGACGCATATGGCCCTCCCCTGGACGCTGCACGGTGACGGAAAGAACGTGGGGGCGGCAGAAGTCGTGCTCCCCGGCGAACGGCTCACCTGGCCCCGCACCATCGGCCTGGGTGCCCAGCACGTCGTGGCGATGTTCGGCGCGACCTTCCTGGTCCCGGTGCTCACCCACTTCCCGCCGAGCACGACGCTGCTGTTCTCCGGTGTCGGAACCATCCTGTTCCTCCTCATCACCCGCAACCGGCTTCCCAGTTACCTCGGCTCGTCGTTCGCCTTCATCGCACCGATCACGGCCGCGACCGCAAGCAACGGAATGGGCGGAGCCCTTTTCGGGATCGTGGCGGTCGGCGTGCTGCTCACGATCGTGGGCGGAATAGTCATCCTCACCGGAACCGGCTGGATCGACGCTCTGATGCCGCCGGTCGTCGCCGGCGCCATCGTGGCCCTGATCGGTTTCAATCTGGCTCCGGCGGCGAAGAACAATTTCATGGTCGCACCCTGGACCGCCCTGGTCACTCTGCTCGCCGTGCTGTTGAGCACCGTACTCTTCCGGGGGCTGCTCGGCCGTCTTTCGATCTTCCTCGGCGTCGCCGTGGGATACGTGTTCGCGGTGATCGTCGGCGAGGTCGACTTCTCGAAAGTGGCGAAGGCCGACTGGATCGGGCTTCCCGTCTTCACCCTGCCGACGAACCCGTTCGAGAATCCCGCGGCGACGTTCGGCATCCTTCCGGCGTTCCTCCCGGTGGTCCTCGTGCTGGTGGCTGAGAACGTGGGCCACATCCGCGGCGTCGCCCAGCTCACGGACCCCGCGGTCAACGCGCTCACCGGGCGGGCGCTCCTCTCCGATGGGCTCGCGACCACCCTCGCCGGATTCTTCGGCGGGTCGGGCACCACGACGTACGGCGAGAACATCGGGGTGATGGCCGCCACCAAGGTGTATTCGACCGCCGCATACTGGGTGGCGGGCATCGTCGCCGTGCTGCTCGGGCTCTCCCCCAAGATCGGCGCGGTGATCAACACCATTCCTGCCGGCGTGCTCGGAGGCGTGACGACCGCGCTCTACGGTCTGATCGGGATCATCGGCGTGAAGATCTGGCTCGACAACAAGGTCGACTTCTCCAAGCCGGTCAATCAGTTCACCGCCGCGACCGCCCTCGTCGTGGGCATCGCAGACTTCACACTGAACTGGGGTCAGCTCACCTTCAACGGGATCGCCCTCGGTACCATCGCGGCGATCGTCGTCTACCACGTGATGCGCACAGTGGCCCGCCTCCGCGGCACCGACTGAGGTGGGCGGGGGTCCGCACGCCGGATACGGGTGCAACGGGCTGCCCGGACGCCGTTGTCCGGGCAGCACCGCTGGTTCGAGGGTTCCCTGCTACCGGTGGAAGAACGGGATGATCAGGTACAGCCCGTAGAGCACCGCGGCCGCGCAGAGGACGAAACAGGCGTAAGCGCCGACGACCGCGGCCCGCTTCTGCCTCTCGGTCATCGGGTTCTTCTTGCGGGCCTTCCTGGCCTTCTTCATGGCGTGTGCCGCCTCCTCCGGAGAGATGACGGTGATCGCGTCGGTGAACTCGACCGGCTCGACGAAGAGAGCGCGACCGGAGACGGCGAGCAGCCGCATCCCGAGCGCGTACAGGCAGACCACCAGGCTGGAGCCCACGAGCGACGCCACGAAGACGATGAAGAACGCTCCCCAGTCGATCATGCCGACTCCTTCTTCGTTCCGCGGGGCTTCTTGAGCGGCTTGACCTTCTTGATCTTCACGGCGCGGCCGGAGGCGGCGACCTCGCTGGCGCCCTGCACCGGAGCGGGTGCGACAGCATTGTCGCTGTGCACGCTGTTGCGGCGGGCGAGCAAGAAGATGATGGTGATCACGGTGATGGCGATCACCGCGTCGATGGCGATGCCGACCGGTCCGAAATCGGCCAGCCAGGCCGCGATCGCGCCGACGATGGCCGCCGCCGGCAGGGTGAGCAGCCAGCCGAGTGCGATGCGACCCGCCGTGCCCCAGCGCACCGACGATCCCCGGCGGCCGAGCCCGGAACCGATCACCGAACCCGAAGCGACCTGGGTCGTGGAGAGCGCGAAGCCGAGGTGGCTGGAGGCCAGGATGGTGGCCGCGGTGCTGGTCTCGGCGGCGAAGCCCTGCGCGGGTTTCACCTCGGTGAGACCTCGGCCGAGCGTGCGGATGATGCGCCAGCCGCCCGAATACGTTCCGATCGCGATGGCGAGGGCGCAGGCGACGACCACCCACAGCTCCGGGCCGCTCCCCGCCGACTGGACGCCAGCCGCGATCAGGGTGAGGGTGATGACGCCCATCGTCTTCTGCGCGTCGTTGGTGCCGTGCGAGAGGGCGACGAGCGACGACGAGAAGATCTGGCCGTAGCGGAACCCGCCCCGGCCGTCGGGACGGCCGTCGTAGCGGCGTGTGATCCAGTAAGCCAGTCTGGTGGCGCAATAGGCCACGACGCCGGCGGTGACCGGCGCGATGAGCGCGGGCAGGATGACCTTGTCGAGCACGACCACGAAGTCGACGGCGCTGAACCCGACCCCGACGATCGCGGCCCCGATCAGGCCGCCGAAGAGGGCGTGGCTGGAGCTGGAGGGCAGGCCGAACAGCCAGGTGACCATGTTCCAGATGATCGCGCCGACGAGACCGGCGAAGATCAGCTCCGGCGTGATCTGCACGCCGCCCTGCCCCTCGCGGATGATGCCGCCCGAAATGGTCTTGGCCACCTCGGTAGAGAGGAACGCGCCGACGAGGTTCAGTACCGCGGCGAGGGCCACCGCCACCTTCGGCCGCATGGCACCGGTGGCGATGGGCGTGGCCATCGCGTTCGCAGTGTCGTGGAAACCGTTCGTGAAATCGAAGAACAGGGCCAGTGCGATGACGAGCACGACGATCAGGGTGAGATCCACCAGTGCCGGTGCCTTTCTCTGGAAGGATCAGTCTCGTGTCGGCACAGTCCGTCCCAACCAAGAATTCATCGGGATTTCATGCAGGTGACCTGGCGCGGTTACGCAACCACGACGATACTCACACGGCAGCGGGTGCAGGTCAACTTGAGCCTGCACCGCAGGCGGCGTCTCAGAGCCGGTTGACACCGGTGACGCGCAGAACGGCGACCCCGGCTTCATCCGACGGCCCGAGTAGCACCTCGGCGTCGATGCCCCAATCGTGGTCCCCGGCCGGGTCGGCGATGGTCTGCCGCACCCGCCAGATCCCGCCGGTGGCCGGCGTCTCGTCGACCGTGATCATGGCCGCCGACCGGGCCGCCGCATCCGTGCCGATCGTGTCGTGTTCGGAGTAGTACGCCTCGAGGGCTTCGTCCCAATCGAGCTCGGTGAACGCCGGCGTCGTCTCCCCCGCGAGCGCCGCCGCCTCTGTCTCGAGCACACCGAGCGGCTGCACTTTGTCGAGGGCGGCGAGCTGCACCCGTCGGAACAGCTCATTGCGCACGAGCACGAAGAACGCCCGCCGGTTCATCGTGACGGTGCGCGGGGCCGGCGGCGCGATCTCGGCGCTGTCGGCCTCGTGGCGGGCGAGGTCCGGGTGGATGAGCTCCTCCCACTCGTCGAGCAGGCTCGAGTCGACCTGCCGCACCAGCTCGCCGAGCCATTCGACGATGTCGCGCAGCTCGTCGGTTCGCAGTTCCACCGGCACGGTCTGACCGAGGGCGCGGTAGGCATCCGAGAGGTACCGCAGCACGACCCCCTCGGAACGGGCCAGCTTGTAGAACGCGATGAACTCGCCGAAGGTCATCGCGCGCTCGTACAGGTCGCGCACGACGGATTTCGGGCGCAGCTCGAAGTCGGTCACCCAGGGCTGGCTCCCCGCATACGTGACGAACGCCTCCTGCAGCAGCTCTTCGTGGGGCTTCGGATGCGTGACCGCCTCGAGCGCCTCCATGCGCTCGTCGTACTCCACACCGTCGGCTTTCATGGCCGCCACCGCCTCGCCGCGCGCCTGGAATTGCTGCGCCGAGAGCACAGGCCGCGGGTCGTCGAGGGTCGCCTCGACGACCGAGACGATGTCCAGGGCGTATTCGGGCGACTCACGGTCGAACAGCTCGAAGACGGCGAGAGCGAACGGTGACAACGGCTGGTTCAGGGCGAAGTTGGGCTGCAGGTCGACGGTGAGCCGGATGCGCACCTCACCGTCGGGCGTGCGCACCGCCTCGACGACCCCGGCTGTCACCAGGGTGCGGTACAGCCCGAGCGCCCGTCGCGCCAGGGCGAGCTGCCGCTTCCACGGCTCGTGGTTGTCGAACACGAGGGATCGCACATGCTCGAACACATCGCCGCCGCGCGCGACGACATTGATGAGCATGGCGCTGGTGATCTGCATCGAGGAGGTGAGTGTCTCCGGCTCGGCCTCGATCAGCTTGCGGAACGAGGGCTCCCCCCAGGAGACGAAACCCTCCGGCGCCTTCTTACGCACGATCTTGCGGCGCTTCTTGGGGTCGTCACCGGCCTTCTCGATCGCTTTGATGTTCTCCGTCTCGTGGTCGGGCGCCTGCGCGACCACCGTGCCGGCAGTGTCGTAACCGGCCCGGCCGGCCCGCCCGGAGATCTGGTGGAACTCGCGGGCGTTGAGCTGGCGCATCCGGGTGCCGTCGAACTTGGTCAGCGCGGTGAGCAAAACAGTGCGGATGGGCACGTTGATGCCGACGCCGAGCGTGTCCGTTCCGCAGATGACCCGCAGTACACCGCGCTGGGCGAGCTGCTCGACGAGACGGCGGTATTTGGGCAGCATCCCCGCGTGGTGCACCCCGATCCCCTGGCGCAGCAGCCGCGACAGCGTCTTGCCGAACGAGGTCGTGAACCGGAACCCGCCGATCAGCTCCGCGATGGCGTCTCGCTGCTCGCGGCTGGCGATGCGCGCACTCGAGAGCGCCTGCGCCCGTTCGAGGGCGGCCAGCTGCGAGAAGTGCACGACGTAGATCGGCGCCTGCCCAGTGGCGAGCAGATCTTCGACGGTCTCGTGCACCGGGGTCACCTCGTAGAAGAAGTGCAGCGGAACGGGACGCTCGACGCCGGTCACGGTCGCCGTCTCGCGACCCGTGCGCCGGCTCAGATCGTCCGCGATCGCCGACACATCGCCGAGTGTCGCCGACATCAGGATGAACTGGGCCCGGTCGAGGGTGAGCAAGGGCACCTGCCAGGCCCAGCCCCGATCCGGATCGGCGTAGAAGTGGAACTCGTCCATCACGACCTGGCCGGCTGGCGTGTCCGCCCCGTGGCGCAGCGCCAGGTTCGCGAGGATCTCCGCCGTGCAGCAGATGATCGGCGCATCCGCGTTGACCGCCGAGTCGCCGGTCATCATGCCGACGTTCTCGGCGCCGAAGATCTCCACCAGGGAGAAGAACTTCTCCGAGACGAGCGCCTTGATCGGCGCCGTGTAGAAGCTGCGTTCGCCTCGGGCCAGGGCTGCGAAATGCGCGCCGACCGCCACAAGCGACTTCCCCGTTCCGGTGGGAGTGCTCAGGATGAGGTTGGCACCGGAGACGATCTCGATCACCGACTCGTCCTGCGCCGGGTACAGCGTGATGCCCCCGGCCTCGACCCAGGAGACGAAGGTCTCGTACAGCGCATCGTCATCGACCGAGTCCGGGCCGGTGTATCCGGGAATGTCGCTCACACTGAGCTGGCGCTGTCGGGGCATGGTGAGTCCACCTTTCCACGTCTGCGGGCCCGGCATGCCCACACACGCCTTGGTCACAGCTTTCGCGAGGCCCGGCGGCGGATTATGCTGCGCTCGGGATCGGATGCGTCGACCGGCGTCTCACGTTCCGCCGCCCCCGCGCGTCTGCACAGTGACCGTCGAGAAGATCACGAAATGAGGCCGGCCCATGGACACACGACACACCGTCGTCGACCACCCGGGCCAGGAGGCCGGGCTGAGCCGGGCGAAACGGCCGTTCGAGGTCGTGGTGGCGGAGCACGCGCAGACCGTTCTGCGTGTGTGCCGAGTCGTCGTCGGTCTCCACGACGCCGACGACGCCTGGTCGGAAACCTTTCTCGCCGCGCTGCGGGCCTATCCCGAGCTGCCGGCCGACGCCAATGTCGAGGCGTGGCTCGTCACCATCGCGCACCGCAAGGCCGTCGATATCGTGCGCGCCCGGCAACGGCACGCGATCCCCGTGGCGGAGGTTCCCGATCGTCCCAGCGCGCTCGGCGTCCCCGGGGCGGACGATCGCGACCTCTGGGAAGCGGTGGGCGCGCTCCCGCCGCGGCAACGCCAGGCGGTGGCCTACCACTACGTCGTCGGGCTCCCCTACGCCGAGGTGGCCGCCCTCCTCGGCGGAACCGTCGACGCCGCCCGCCGGGCCGCCGCCGATGGCATCAAAACCCTGCGCCGGACGCTGCCCGACGCCTCGAACGGAGAAGAACCATGACCGACACGCTTGTTTCCACGCTCACTGCGCTCGCCTCGGCCACGCCGGAGACGCTCGACCGTCTGCACGATGATCTGGAGTCCGCCGCGGCGCGCGACGGTCTGCTCGATGTCGCATACACGGTCGTCGACAGCCCGCTCGGCCCGCTGCTGCTCGCCGCTACCGAGCGCGGCCTGGTACGTGTGGCGTATGCGGTCGAGGACCACGACGCCGTGCTCGACGCCCTGGCAGGCCGTCTGAGCCCACGCATCCTGCGCTCACCGAATCGGCTCGATGCGGCCGCGCGCGAGATCGACGAGTACTTCGACGGCGCCCGGCAGAGCTTCGATCTGCCACTCGACCTCGCGCTGTCGCGCGGATTCCGTCAGCTGGTGCAACGACACCTGCCGCAGATCACCTACGGACGCACCGAGACCTACAAGGTGGTCGCTCAGCTGGTCGGCAACCCCAAGGCCGTGCGTGCGGTCGGCTCGGCCTGCGCCACGAATCCACTGCCGATCGTCGTGCCCTGCCACCGCGTGCTGCGCACGGACGGCACGCTCGGGGGCTACATCGGCGGCCTCCCCGCCAAGACCGCGCTTCTCGATCTCGAGGCGCGGTCGGGAGCACCCATCGGCAGCGCCTAGAATTCTCCGGTGCTTCCCGATTCGCCCTCCCTCGACCCCGACGACCTCGCGGCCACCCTCCGTGTGCTGGCGGCCCTGCACGAACTCGATGAGGATCACCCGGACTTCGTGACCGTGCGGCACGCGACCGCGCACATGTTCAAGTCGGTCAAACAGACCCGGCGCCGAGCCATCCGCGCGGCCGTGGCCGAGGCCGACCGAGCCGTGGTGGCGGCGACCGCCACGGGAGCGCCAGACCGCATCGACGACGAGACCCGCGGGCTCGACCTCAGCACCAACACGACCGGCGCGACGGCCGGCACGCTCCTCAAGGCGCGCGCCTGCTACATCTGCAAACAGCAGTACACCGTCGTCGACGCCTTCTACCACCAGCTCTGCCCCGATTGCGCCGCCACCAGCCACGCCAAACGGAACGCCAGAACCGACCTCACCGGCAAACGCGCCCTGCTCACCGGCGGCCGGGCCAAGATCGGCATGCACATCGCCCTCCGGCTGCTGCGCGACGGCGCCCACCTCACGATCACCACGCGGTTCCCGCGGGATGCGGTGCGGCGGTTCTCCTCGCTCCCCGACTCGGGTGAGTGGCTGCACCGCCTGCGGGTGGTCGGCATCGACCTCCGCGACCCCGCTCAGGTGATCGCTCTCGCCGACTCCGTCGCCGCCCAGGGTCCGCTCGACATCCTCGTCAACAACGCAGCCCAGACCGTGCGCCGTTCCCCCGGTTCGTATTCTCTGCTCGCCGAGGCCGAGTCGCAGCCGCTGCCCGACGGCCCGCTGCCCGAGATGGAGACATTCGGTCATACGAACGACCCGCACCCGCAGGCCCTTCAGGCGTCGGTCGCCGCGCATCCGCTGCTCTCGGTGGCGAGCCTGGCCGGAACGGTCGGCGAACTCGCCCGGCCGGCCGCTCTGACCGCCAACGACCTCGCCGCGCTTGCGATGGCCCCCGGCTCGTCGTCGCTGGCGAAGCACGCCGACGGCACGGCCATCGATGCCGGCGGGCTGGTGCCCGATCTGAACCGGGTCAACAGCTGGACGCAGGCCGTGCAGGATGTGGACCCGCTCGAGATGCTGGAGGTGCAGTTGTGCAACACCACGGCGCCGTTCCTGCTGATCAGCCGGCTCCGAGCCTCGATGGCGGCCTCGACCGCCGGGCGCAGCTATATCGTCAACGTCTCGGCGATGGAAGGCGTCTTCGGCCGCCAGTACAAGGGGCCGGGACATCCCCACACCAATATGGCGAAAGCCGCGCTCAACATGCTCACCCGCACCAGCGCACGCGAGATGTTCGAAACCGACGGCATCCTGATGACGAGCGTCGACACGGGCTGGATCACCGATGAACGCCCGCACTACACGAAGGTGCGACTCGCCGAGGAAGGCTTCCACGCACCGCTCGACCTCGTCGACGGAGCCGCGCGAGTATACGACCCGATCGTTCGCGGGGAGGCCGGGGATGACCTCTTCGGAGTCTTTCTCAAGGACTACCGTGTCTCGGCCTGGTGACCGGGTACTGTGAAGCTCAGTAGTAGCCGGTAGACGAAGGATTCCGATGTCCAGCACTCCTGCGGAGCAGGCAGCCGACCGGCCCGTTCCCGGCCAAGCGCACGAAGTGGCGACGAAGCCGAAAGGTGGGGCGTTCCGCCACTGGCTGCTCTCCGGGCTCGTCGACGAACGCGGCGACCACCAGGGCCCGCACGCCCGCGCCCCTGAACGCCCGCACTCCTGGTGGCAGGTCATGTGCCTCACCGGTGTCGACTACTTCTCCACGCTCGGCTACCAGCCGGCCATCGCCGCCCTCGCCGCCGGGATCGTCTCGCCGTTCGCCACCCTGGTCCTGGTCGCCCTGACATTGTTCGGTGCGCTCCCGGTGTACCGTCGCGTCGCGCGGGAGAGCTTCAAGGGGTCCGGCTCGATCGCCATGCTGGAGCGGCTGCTGCCCTGGTGGGCGGGCAAGCTCTTCGTGCTGGTCCTGCTCGGCTTCGCTGCCACCGACTTCATGATCACGATCACCCTGTCGGCGGCCGACGCCTCCGCGCACGCCATCGAGAACCCATACACGCCCAGCTGGTTCCACGGCAACCAGGTCGCAATCACCCTGGTGCTGCTGGCGCTGCTGGCCGCCGTGTTCCTCAAAGGGTTCCGCGAGGCCATCGGCATCGCCGTCGTGCTCGTGGCGGTCTACCTGGCGCTGAACGTCGTGGTGATCGCGACCTCGATCGTCGAGGTGTTCCAGCATCCGACGGCCATCGACGATTGGTGGACGGCGCTCAACACCCAGCACGGCGACCCGCTCATGGTCGTCGGAATCGCCCTGCTCGTCTTCCCCAAGCTCGCACTCGGTCTCTCCGGGTTCGAAACGGGCGTCGCGGTCATGCCGCAGATCAAGGGCAAGAAAGACGACGATCCGGCCCGGCCGGCCGGGCGCATCCGCGGGGCTCACCGGCTGCTCACCACCGCCGCCCTGATCATGAGCGTCTTCCTCATCACTTCGAGCTTCACGACCACGCTGCTGATCCCGCAGAAGGAGTTCCAGCCGGGCGGGGCGGCGAACGGTCGAGCGCTGGCGTTCCTGGCGCATGAGTACCTGGGCAATGTCTTCGGCACCGTCTACGACGTGAGCACCATCCTCATCCTGTGGTTCGCGGGCGCCTCCGCCATGGCGGGCCTCCTCAACCTCGTTCCCCGCTACCTCCCGCGCTACGGCATGGCGCCGCAGTGGGCCCGCGCGGTGCGGCCGCTCGTGCTGGTCTTCGCCACCATCGCGTTCATCATCACGCTCGTCTTCGATGCGAACGTGGATGCGCAGGGCGGTGCGTACGCGACCGGCGTTCTCGTGCTCATCACCTCGGCCTCCCTCGCCGTGAGCCTGTCCGCGTGGCGCAAGCACCAGCCGAGACGCACCGTGATCTTCAGCATCATCACGGCGATCTTCGTCTACACGACCGTGGTGAACGTCATCGAGCGTCCCGACGGATTGCGGATCGCCAGCCTGTTCATCATCGGCATCCTCGTCATCTCGATCGTCTCCCGCATCGGCCGGTCCTTCCAACTGCGGGCCACCTCGGTCACGCTCGACGTCACGGCCATCGACTTCGTGCTCGAAGACGCCGACGAGGGTGAAATCCGCATCATCTCGCACGAGCCCGATGTCGACACCGACAAGGAGTACGAGCAGAAGAACAAAGACGAGCGCAAGTTCAGCCATATCCCCCAGCGCTCGCGCACCATCTTCCTCGAGGTCTTCCCCTCCGACTCCTCCGACTTCGAAGAAGACCTCGTGGTCGAGGGCGTGGTCAAGCACGGCTACCGGGTTCTGCGGGTGAAGAGCGGCAACGTTCCCAACACCATCGCCGCCGTGCTGCTCGAGATCCGGGATGTGACCGGCGTCGTTCCGACGATCTACTTCGAGTGGACGGAGGGCAATCCGATCTCCAATATGTTCCGGTTCCTCATCACCGGCGTCGGCGAGGTGGCCCCGGTCACCCGGGAGGTGCTGCGCGAAGCAGAACGCGACGTCAAGCGCCGCCCCGCCGTGCACGTTTCCTGATCTGCCCGCCCGCCTTCTTGCGTTTCGCCGCAGCCTCGCGCGCCGAAGCCTGCCGTGCCGCTTTCTGGCGCTCGACCTTGCGGCGCTCCGCCTCCTGGCGCTGAGCCGCCTCCCCGGCCGCCACCTCCGGGTTGCGGGAGCTGTGGGCCGACCGCCCCCGCACGATCCCGATGAACTCGTCGACCATCGGATGCTGGCTGTCGCGCGGCCAGGCCAGCCCCACCCGGCTCGGCGCGGCATCTTCGAGCCTCATCGCCGTCACGTCCTTGCGCTGGAACGCCTTGGCGATCGACTGCGGCAGCACGGCGATCCCGTCCCCCGCCGCCACCCGACGGAACAGCGTCTCCGACCAGTCGCCGGTGAGCTCCTTCTCGTCGGTCAGGTCTGCCCGGTTCAGCTCCTTCTCGAGCGTGAGCAGATGCTCGTGGTTCATGACCACGACCACGTTCTCCTCGTAGAGCGGGATGACGTGCATCCCCTCGGCCTCGAACGGCTCGCGGACAAAGGCCATGTCGGCCTCTCCTGTCGCCAGCGCGGAACGCTGATCCGCCGGTTCGACGCGCACCACCCGCAGCTCCGCATCCGGATGCCGCTGCTCGAAGACTCGCGTCCATTTTCCGACGGTGACGCCGAGGGGGAACGCGATCGTGAAGGGTGACGCCATGCTGGCAAGGCTATCGCGCCACCGGACGATACCCTTGAGACATGAGCCCGGAGAAGAAACCCCAGACGATGAAGGCGGCCACCGCCGCCAAGAAGCTCGGGATCTACCTCCCGGCCGCCCCGGCGGAGTTCCAGAACACGGAGATCAGCCGCACCGAGCTGGCCGAACTGACCGCGCAGCCCCCGGAGTGGCTTGCGACGCTGCGTGCCGACGGCCCCCACCCGCGTGACGTCGTCGCGCAGAAGCTTGGCGTCTCGATCAGCGGCCTCGCCCGCGCCGGCGTCGACGACGCGCTCACCAGCGCCCAGATCAAAGACCTCCTCGCCGAGCCGCCGGCCTGGCTGGTCACCGAGCGCGCCACGCAGGCGGCCGTGCATGCCGAGAACGCGCGCGTGAAGGCCCGCAACGCCGAGCGCGCCCAGCGCTGACGGCCGCTATTCGCCGGAGCGCTTTGCCGCCTGGGCGATCCGTTCCGGGCCGGTGACCAGCGCACGACGCCACGGCGCGACGCCGTCGATCTCGATCTGCAGCGAGAAACTCAGCACCGTGCGGATGAGCACGATCAGGGCGAGCACCAGCACGTCGTTCAGTGACGGCGAGATGAGCGTCTTCACGATGTCGGCCGCCACCAGCACTTCCAGCCCGAGCAGGATGACGCCGCCGAAACTCTCCCGCAGCGTGCGGAACGCGGTCTGTCCGTTCCGGGTGCGCAGCCAGGCGCGAGCCGAGATGAGAAGAGCGACGACGAAGCCGATCACCATCACGGCGACACCGGCGACTTCGAACCCGACAGCGACCGCCTCGAAGAACGTATGACCGATCATGGGCCCATGCTCCCACATGCCCGGGTGCAGAATGGGCTGCATGCCCTCCAGCGCCGGACGTGACGCCCAATCCGCGATCTACCGGGCGGGCGTCGCCGGGCGCCGGCCCCGCATCCCCACCGCGTTCCCTGCCTTGGAACAGGCCGCCGAACGCCGGATGTCCCGCGCGGCGTTCGCGTACATCGCCGGTTCAGCCGGTCTCGAGCGCACAGCCGCGGCCAATGCGGCGGCGTTCGGGCGTCATCGCATCGTGCCACGGGTGCTGCGCGATGTCGCCGAGCGCGACCTGAGCATCGACCTGTTCGGCCGGCGCCGGGCGACCCCGCTGCTGCTCGCGCCGATCGGGGTGCTCGACCTCGCGCACGCCGGGGCGGATGCGGCAGCCGCACGCGCCGCCGCCTCATCCGGTGTGCCCGCCGTCCTCTCCAACCAGGCGTCGACACCGATGGAGGACGTCGCCGCCGCGATGGACGCCGCCTCGCCCGGCGCGAGCCGCTGGTTCCAGCTCTACTGGAGCTCCTCCGACGAACTCGTGGCGAGTCTCGTCTCACGGGCCGAGCGCTCCGGCTGCGAGGCGATCGTGGTCACCCTCGACACGCACGTCCTCGGCTGGCGGCCGCGCGACCTCGACCTCGGCTACCTGCCTTTCAGCCGCGGCCGCGGGATCGCGCAGTACACGAGCGATCCGGTGTTCCGGGAGCTGGTCCGGCGGCGGCTCACGGCCGGCGGCACCCGGGCTCGCAGCCCGATCACCCCCACAGCGATCGCCTCGTTCGCGGGCATCCTGCGCCGGCATCCGGGGACGCTGCGCGAGAACCTGCGCTCCGGTGAACCTCTCGCCGCCATCGAGACCTTTCTCGACGTGTTCGCGAATCCTGCGCTCACCTGGGAGAACCTGGCGTTCCTGCGCGAGCGCACGGCATTGCCCATCGTGCTCAAAGGGATCCTCCACCCCGACGATGCCGAGCGGGCGATCACCGCCGGGGTGGACGCGGTGCAGGTGTCGAACCACGGCGGTCGCCAGGTCGACGGCGCGATCGCCAGTCTGGATGCGCTGCCCGCCGTGGTCGAGCGCATCGCGGGCCGCCTCCCGGTGCTCTTCGACAGTGGCGTGCGCAGCGGAGCCGACGTCGTGATCGCATTGGCCCTCGGGGCGACCGCCGTCGCGATCGGGCGTCCGTACGTCTACGCGCTCACCCTCGGCGGCGAAGGCGGGGTGCGCGATCTCCTTCGCTCGATGATCGCCGAAGTGGACATCACGCTCGGGCTCGCCGGTGTTCGCCGCATCGCCGACCTCGACCCGAAGGCGCTCACCGACGTCACGCCGTGAGCGCCGTGAGCGCGCCGCACCGGTCGGTCAGGAGACCGAGGCCCCGATGAGGGAGAGCAGAGCCCGCCCATACGCTGTCGCCGCATCCTCGGCCTCGAAGAGTCGCTCCTCGCCGCCCAGCCGGATGCTCACCCGGTACCCGTCCGCGGTGCGGGCCAGGTGCAGGAATGACTCCCCGAGTAGCCCGCGCAACTGGTCCTCACGCGGGATCCAGAGCGCGTCCTCCACCGCGAGCGAGTCGAGCGCCCATTCGGTGGTGCCGTTGAAGCCCAGAATCGTACCGGTGTCGAA
Source organism: Leifsonia poae (assembly GCF_020009625.1). Taxonomy (NCBI): domain Bacteria; kingdom Bacillati; phylum Actinomycetota; class Actinomycetes; order Micrococcales; family Microbacteriaceae; genus Leifsonia; species Leifsonia poae. The sequence continues at coordinate 3,902,004 of NZ_JAIHLP010000002.1, read as the reverse complement.
CTCGTGCGGCTCGATCGTCATATCGCTCACCGTGAACCGGTCACCGGTCAGCTCGGCCCGGTCGATCGCGAAGGTGTCGCCCGATTCGGGGCGCCAGCGCAGCCCCGCCTGCCGCAGCTCGCGCGCGAGACCGTCGGCGATCATCCGACGCCTCCCGGGGTCCTCTTTCCGGCCATGTTCCGCCCTCTCCCTACTCGGTGACGATCACGATCTTGCCCCGCAGATGTCCGGCCTCCAGCCGGCCGTAGGCCTCCGCCACGCGCTCGATCGGGAAGATCGAATCGATCGGCAGCACCAATTCGTTCTCGGCCAGCATCTCGGCGATCTCAGACATGGCCTCGGCGGTGGTCTGGGCCCCGCCGACGGTGTTCGCGCCCCGCGCAGACGGCCCGAAGGCGGCGATCGTGTTGATCCGGTCGGCGGCCACCCCGAGCTCCAGCGCGGCGTCGATGGTGTCGGGCCCGTGCTGATCGAGCACTGCGGTGAGACGGTCGCCGTCGTCGAGAGCCTCGCGGATGCGCTGCGTCATCCCGTCCCCGTAGGCGACCGGGATCACGCCCAGCCCTTCGAGGTAGTCGTGGTTCTCCTCACTCGCGGTGCCGACGACTCTCGCCCCGGCGCGGATCGCCAGCTGCGCGGCCAGCACCCCGACACCGCCCGCCGCCGCGCTCACCAACACGGTGTCGTGCTCGGTGAGGCCCAGAGAGCCCACCGCCGCCATCGCCGTGCGGCCGACGACCCCGAGTGACCCGGCGACCTCGAACGGGAGCGGGTCCGGTTTGCGCGCAACCTGCGCGTCCGCCCGCACGATCACGAAATCGGCGATGGATGCGAACGGGGCACTGCCGAAGACGGCCTCACCGACCTCGAACGCGGTGACCCCAGCGCCGAGCTCCTCGACGAAGCCGGCGAAGTCCTGGCCGATGCCGCTCGGCAGCGTGACCCCGAACCGGCCGCCGGCGCTCTCGTCGCGGTAGACCTTCACGTCGATCAGGTTCAGTCCGGCCGCCATGACGCGCACCAGGATCTGACCCGGGCCGGGCCACGGACGTTTCCGCTCCACCACCCGGAGGTACTCACGGGAACCGAACTTGTCGAATTGAACGAACCTGGGCACAGCAGCTCCTTCCGCCTGTGCGGCAGAGCTTAGTCCCGCCGGCTCAACCGAACAGCAGAGCCGCCTCGTCGTACCGGGCTTGAGGCACCGTCTTCAGGCCGCCGGTGGCGTCGGCGATCGAGACGTTGACCACATCCGTGCCGCGCAGCGACACCATCGACCCCCATCGACCCTCGTAGACCGCGTCGATCGCCGCCATGCCGAGACGGGTGGCCAGCACGCGGTCGTATGCGCTCGGCACGCCGCCGCGCTGCATATGACCGAGCACGCTCGCCCGCGACTCGATGCCGGTTCGCTCCTCGATCATCGGGGCGAGCATCTCGCCGATGCCGCCGAGGCGCGGACGGTTGAACGCGTCCAGTCCCTTATGGGAGTGAGCCTCCTCCATCGTGTCGAGATGGAAGCCCTCGGAGACGACGATGACCGGGGCCCGGCCGCGGTCGCGCACCGACTCGACCCACTCCACGATCTGCTCGATGGACTGCGGCTGCTCGGGGATGAGGATGGCGTGAGCGCCGCCTGCCATCCCGGAGTGCAGGGCGATCCAGCCGACGTGGCGGCCCATGACCTCGACGACCATGCAGCGCTGGTGCGACTCGGCCGTGGTGCGCAACCGGTCGATCGCCTCGGTCGCGATCTCAACGGCCGTGTCGAAGCCGAAGGAGTAGTCGGTGGCGGCGAGGTCGTTGTCGATGGTCTTCGGAACGCCGACGATCTTGAGCCCGGCGTCGGTCAGACGGCGGGCCGCGGTCAGCGTGCCCTCCCCGCCGATCGCGATGATCGCGTCGATGCCGTGCTGGTCTATCATGCGCTGGATGTTCTCCGGGCCGCCGTTGTCGCCCTCGAAGGGGTTGGTTCGGCTGGAACCCAGGATCGTTCCACCCTGGCGGGAGAGCCCGCGCACACTGTGCCGGTCGAGCGGCATGATGTCGCCGTCGACGACGCCGCGCCAGCCGTACCGGAAACCGGCGAACTCCGAGTCGAACACGCGATCGCCTTTGAGCACAGCGCCGCGGATGACCGCGTTCAGGCCCGGGCAGTCGCCGCCGCTTGTGAGAATGCCGATCTTCATGGTGCTCCCTGGGGTGTTGTTCCTACGTGTGAATCATGCCCGACGCCCGCCCCGAGCACAAAAACGGGATCGGCCGGGCGCGACCGGCCAGGCGCCGCTGGTCAGGCGCCGCTGGTCCGGCGTGCCGCTGGTCCGGCGCCGCTGGTCAGGCGTCGCTGGTCAGGCGCGACCGATCTCAGAGGCCGAGGGCGCGCGCCAGCTTCGACGAACTCGCCGAGACCACGGCACCGGCGGCGAGAAGCCGCCGCTCGATCTCGTCGAGCAGGGCGGTCCGGCCGGAACGCGTGTCGGGGGCGCCCTCGAGCAGTTCGACCTCCCACTCGCGCCACGCTCGCACCCCACCGGCGACGAGATTCTCGCTCTCCACATGGTCATCGCACAGCTCGGCGAGCGCGAAGCCGGCCGCATCCTGCAAGACGACGGTGGTGCGACGGTTTGTGACCCGAGCGATCGGCCGCAGCGGCGCATCCCCGATCTGCTCTCGCAGCAGGTCGAGCAGCTCTGCCGGGGGCCGGTCGCCTTCCTCGAGCGACCAGTGCAGCTCGGTGCGCCCCTCCTCGCCGGGCAGCTTCACATGCCAGCCCTCGTCGGCTCCCCCGCGGCGGATGCGCACGGCGACCCGGTGCCGCGCGAGCGTCAGTTCTTCGGTGTCGTGGTAGACGGCGACGAGCTCCACTGTGTCGGGCTCCGTCTCGGTCGCGACGGCGCCGGCCCCCACCAGCCGGGGAGGCTCCGTCGCGTCGTCGACGTCGTATTTGCGTTCGATCTCGATCTGCGAGTGGTGCACCATCACCCTTGTCTAGTCCAGACCGCCCCCTGTCGCGAAATTACTAGCCGGCACACTGGCCGACTCCTAGGGTGAAACCATGACCGAAACCGAAACCATCACCGCCCGCTTCGACGTCACCGGCTGGGATCCGGCCGAGCTCCCGGGTATCGCTGGGGAATGGGTCGGGGCCATCATCATGCGCAAGGTCTACACCGAGGGTCTGGTCGGCGAGTCCCTGGCGCACTTCGTCTCCTCCGGCACCGAGGAGAGCCGCGGCTATTTCGCCGCCGAACGGATCACCGCGACCGCCGACGATGGCCGCACCGGGGCATTCACTGTCCACCACGGCGGTATGCAGGGCCCCGACGACGCTTCGGCGTTCGGCTACATCATCCCGGGGACCGGCACCGGCGACTTCGCCGGCTTCGCGGGGACCGCGAGGATCATTCACGACGAGAGAGGACCGTTCTTCGTCTTCACGCTCGAGTGATCCCGCACCCGCCGCATCTCGCCGACACACCCTAGGCTGGCGGGGATGAACCATTCGGCACTCACCCCGGTGTTCACGGCCTTGCGCATCGGGCTGCACATCCTCGTGGTCGGACTCGCCGGCTTCGTGCTCGCCCGAGCCTGCATCGAGGTGGCGACCACTCACGACTGGGCCCGGCCGGCCGCCGTGATCGTCGTGTCGATCGCCTTCGTCGTCAGCTACGCCGCCGGCGGTCCGTTGCGCTCCCGCCTCATCGGCCGCTGGCGGTTCGTCTGGCTCGCCCTGCTGAGCGTCGAATGGCTCGTGCTCGCTGTGCTCACAGCAGACGCGACCTTCCTGGTCTTCCCGCTGTTCTTCCTCTTCCTGCACCTGATGCCGTTGCCCGCCAATGTCGTCGCCGTCGCCGTCGCGACGGGCTGCGCCGTTCTGCTGTTCGCCGCGCACAGCGGGTGGAGCGTGGGCGGGGTGGTCGGCCCGGTGCTCGGCGCCGCCGTCGCCATCGCGATCGGGCTCGGCTACCGCGCACTGTTCCGTGAGGCGCACGAACGGGACATCCTGATCCGCGATCTCCTCGCCACCCGCGAGCAACTCGCCGCCACCGAGCGCGAAGCGGGCACCCTGGCGGAGCGGGCCCGCCTCGCGCGGGAGATCCACGACACTGTCGCCCAGGGCCTGTCGAGCATCCAACTGCTGCTCCACGCCGCCGAGCGCGCGGATCCGGGCCACCCGGCCGTCGACACCATCCGGCTGGCCCGCGAGACGGCCGCCACCAGTCTCGCCGAGACCCGCGGATTCATCCGCGAGCTCACCCCGCCCGCCCTCGAACACAAGACGCTCGCCGGCGCATTGCGCCGGCTGGGCGCTGAGACCGAGCGGGCCAGCGGCGTACGGGTCACGGTGCGCGAGAGCGGCGAGCCCGTCGTCCTCCCGATGACCGTGGAGACCGCGCTGCTGCGCATCGCCCAGGGCTCCCTCGCGAACGTCGTGCAGCACGCCCACGCGGCGAACGCCGACGTCACCCTCAGCTACATGGACGACACCGTCACGCTCGACGTCGTCGACGACGGCGGCGGATTCGACACCGACGCGATCGGATCCGGCGAACGCCACCCCGACTCGTTCGGGCTGCGCGCCATCCGGGAACGGGCCGAGGCGCTCGGCGGCGAGGCGGTCGTGGAGGCGCGCCTCGGACGCGGCACCGCCGTCGCCGTCTCGATTCCGCTCGCAACCACGGCGAACGGATGATCCGCCTGCTGCTCGCCGATGACCATCCGGTGGTGCGCGCCGGGCTGCGCGCACTGTTCACGACCGAACCCGACCTGACCGTCGTCGGCGAGGCATCGAGCCCGGCCGAAGCGATCGCGCTCTCCGCCGACCTCGAACCGGATGTGGTGCTGATGGACCTGCAGTTCGGTGCCGACGCCGACGGGGACGGCACCACGGCCACCCGGAGCCTGCGCTCATCGGCGCATCCTCCGCACGTGCTCGTGCTGACCAACTACGACACCGACGCCGACATCCTCGGTGCGGTGGAGGCCGGGGCAAGCGGCTACCTGCTCAAAGATGCACCGCCGGCCGAGCTCGTGGCCGCCGTCCGGGCCGCAGCCGCGGGCCAGACCGCCCTCACCCCGGCCGTCGCCGACCGACTCGGAGCACATCGAGAGGCGCGTGGAAGCCGGCTGAGCGCTCGTGAGATCGAGGTGCTCGGCCTGGTGGCCGCCGGCAGCACCAACGCCGAGATCGGGCGTGCGCTGTTTCTGAGCGAGGCGACCGTCAAATCCCACCTGGTGCACATCTTCACCAAGCTCGGCGTCCCCTCGCGCACGGCGGCCGTCGCGCGGGCCCGCGAGACCGGGCTCATCCGCAGCTGAGTCGGGGCCTCGACCGCCGGGCGGTGCAGGCGTACCCTCGCAGCATGAGCGAGAGCGACCCTCGTCGCGGCGGGGACGAACCGCACGACTTCATCGAAGCGCAGGACGGCGACTACGAGCCGGCTCCGGCAGCGTTCGACGAGGATGACCTCCCGATCGACAGCGACGAACTCGACGCCGACGAGGTCGTCCCCGACGACGACCGCCGCGTCCCCCTCGACGCAGACGACGTCGACGTCGACGACCTCGACGTCCCCTGACCGACCACCCGTCGAGGGGCGACGGCGTGTCAGTCCAGGGCGTCGGTGAGGAGGTGGATGAGGGCCTCGAGCTGCACGGAGTCGGCCGAGCCGGGCTCGACGTCGGAGCCGTCGAGAGCCCGCGCCGCGAGACCCTGCTTGGCGTCGATGAGCTCCGCGATCTTGGAGTCGATCGTCTGCGCGGCGATGATGCGCCAGGCCGTCACCGGCTCCTCCTGACCGATGCGGTGCACGCGGTCGATCGCCTGCGTCTGCTCAGCGGCCGTCCACGACAGCTCGGCGAGCACGACGTTCGAGGCTGCCTGCAGGTTGAGCCCGACGCCTGCGGCGGTCAGGGAGCAGACGGCCACCGACACGTCCGGGTCGTTGTTGAAGGCGTCGATCTCCTTCTGGCGAGCGATCGCTGTCTGGTCGCCGCGGATCGAGATCGTCTTCAGATCGCGGGCGGCGAAGGCGTCCTCCGCCGCATCCATCACGTCGATGTGCTTGGCGAAGAACACCACCTTGCCGACCGAGCGCGCCAGCTGGGCCGCATAGTCGGAGGCGAGACCGGCCTTCGCCTGACCGATCTTGCGGACCATGGTGAAGACGTTGTCCCCGCTCTTGGCCGACTTCGACTCCTCCAGCTCCGATTGGGCAACAAGCCGGATGAGGTGTTTGCGGTGGGCATCGTCATCGCCGTCGAACGAGTCGGGCCGGCCGGCGGCGGAGGCGCGACGGTACTTCGACACGAGCCGCGCGGCGAGCTCCTGCTCGGCCTGCCGGATGGAACGGCCCAGATCGTCATCGAGCTCGACGGGCAGGTCGACGACCCGGCGGCTCGGCAGATCGGCGGCCACATCGAGTTTGCGGCGGCGCACGATGCCCATATCGATGACGGCCTCGCGGGCGGCGGCGTAGAAGCCGAAGTCGGCGGGCGTGAGCTCCGTCTCCTCCAGTCGCTGCATGAGCGCCGGGGTCGGCTTGTTACCGTCTATCCAGCCGAGGAACTGCCAGATCGCCTTGAAGTCGTCGATGTCGTTGATCAGCGGGGTTCCGGTGAGCGCGATGAGCAGCGGGTCGCCGGTGGACCGGATGGCGTCGGCGAGGCCGAGCACGTACTTGGAGCGCTGCGAGTGCAGGTTCTTGATGAAATGCGCCTCATCGACCACCATGCCCTTGAAGCCCAGCGTGCTGAGCCAGGCGAGGTGCCGGTCGAGCACCTCGTAGTTGACGATGACCACATCGGCGAACGCATCCAGGCCCTCGCCGTCGCCGTGGATGACAGTGGCACGCCGGTGAGGCGCCCAGCGCTCCACTTCGCGCGCCCAGTTCATCTTGACGACGTTCGGCACGACCGCGAGCAATGGATAGGCGCCGGAGACCGAGGCGGCGAGGATGGACTGCGCCGTCTTGCCGAGGCCGGGCTCGTCGGCGAGCAGGAAGGTCCGATGTCCGAGCCGCGCGCTCTCGATGAAGCGCGCCTGGTGGTGCATGAGTTCCATGCCGGGAGGGGAATACCGGTCGATCGCAGGGGCAGGCGGAAGCTCCATGCTCGCCGCTTGACCACCTGCACCGTATTCGAACGACTTGAACAGGGGGCCGAGCAGTTCCCAGGAGTCGAGCCGGCGCCGCGGGGCGGAGGCCGGCGCCGCGGCCCGCGAGAAGTCGGGGGCGAGGAACGGGTTGGAGAGCTGGCGGGCCCGGACCGACTGCGGAATGACCTGCTTCTCCGCGAGCTCGGGGGTGATGACACTGTCCTGCTTGACCACCGGTCGTTCGGTCGTGATGATGAGGTCGTCCGGGCTGAGCTCGGTGCCGGACTCCAGCAACCAGTCGCGGCGCATCTTCTGCGCGGTGGCTGTCGGCGGTGCCTCGGATTCGAGCAGGGCGATGAGCGAGGTGTCGCGCGCCGCCGTCTTCGCGAGGATCGTCGCGATGCCGTCGAGACGCTTCAGCTGCTCAGCGCGGGCGGCGTCACCGAGTTCGGTGTCCGACTTGGCCCGCGCCCGCTCCTCGCGCATCAGGAACGCGATCACCTGGAACTTGGTGCGGTTCGTCGGCCCGAGCTTCTTGCCGTCCGCGGCCTTGGCCTCCACCTCGCGCACCTTGCGGGCGAGCACCGGGATGAGTCCATCGTTGTTCGCGTGGCGGGTGCGTCGCTGCTGCGGGCGCGACGAGGCGGTGCGTTGACCAGAACGGGACATGGTCCTCCAGAGAGCGGGCGGTCGCCGGACGACCGCGTGGGTCACCACCGCGGAGGGCGGGACGCCGGTAGACGTACGAGGTTCGACGCGGCGACCGGATGCAGAATCCGGATGCTGACGCCGACGGTCGCGCCACCGTCTTCATCGAAACAGCGGTGGCACGGGATCAGTTTACGCGAGGTTGCGCCCGACGGCCACACGCCAAGCCGTCAGCGGCGGGGATCTGTCGGCACTTTCACGTTCACGGCGACCGCGATGAACAGCACCGCGCCGGCGATGTGGAGCCCGCGGAGCACGACCTCGTCGAACGGGATGGGCCACACCGGGTTCCAGATGACGGCGACGGGGATCAAACCGACGAACCACCACCACTGCTTCGCCTGCCCAGCGAAGACACAGAGGATCAACGCGAGGATGGCCGTCGCGTATTGGACGTAGAGGTACCAGTCGCCACCCACCAGGGCGAGACCGGCGATGAGCACGATGGCGCCGAGCAGTCCGGGCGCGAGCGCGACACGGCTGAAGGCGGGCTGTTGGGATGCTGGTCGTGACACGGGAATCGAGTCTACGGCAGCGGCCTGTGGAGGAATGCCGCTCCGCCCGCGCCGAGAGGGCACGGGCGGAGCCGCAGGCTGTGTGTGATTAGCAGGAGCCTTTTCGCAGCAGGAACGCACAGGGCGGGGCGTCGGACCCCACTCGTACGGTGACCACGGATTGGCGGGCGAGCGCGACGAAGTCGTCGAGCTCCAGACGTGTCATTGCGACGCGGCGAAGTTCGGCATCGGACGCGATGCCATTCACTGCGAACGCCACGTCGGGCACATCGTACGGTTCTCCGCCGAGATCGAGGAACATGATCGGCGACGGGTCTGCGTTGTCGAGAGGGAACACACTGAGGATCGCGTCCGCCGCGGCCTCTGTTGTCACCTCTCCAAGATGAATGACGGGTGAAACTATTTCTTGCACTGGATAGCCGCTGCCGACAAGGGTAAGCATGTCGCCATCGTCCATGGAATCCAGCGCGCTCAAGAGCGCACCAGACAGCAGCGGGCTGAGGTTCTTCAGCAAAGTCGGGCCTTTCCTGTAAAACGAATATTTCTCAACCCCTAGCTGGAGGATAGACCCCCCAGTATGTCCTCCCCCACCCCCCGTTCTGGGGTAATGTCGCCGAGAGGCCAGGCGCCGCCCCGCGATCCGGAATTCCACCCGACTTAAAGCCCTGCTCGGCGCGCGAATGTGACGTCGTGTTACCCGAAATCCCACCCGAGAGGCGGGAGCCGATCCGGGGAGCAGAATCACGACCCGGCGGCGATATGTACCCCAGTGGGGTATGAGGGATCGGGGGCTATCCTGGAGCTGTGATCGCAGACATCAAGAAACGCGCCATGCACCGCACGCGCATCCTCGAAGGCCAGCTGAGGGGCCTGGAGAAGATGATCGAGAACGAGGACTACTGCATCGACATCATCACCCAGTCCCTGGCCATCCAGAAGTCGCTCGGCTCGCTCAACAAGCTCCTGGTGGAGAACCATCTGAAGACCCACGTCTCGGAGATGTTCGACGAAGGGGGCAGCCAGCGCGACGACGCGATCGTGGAGCTCCTCAAGGTCTACGAGCTGTCGAACAACCGGGGCTGAGAGCGTGGACGACGTCATCGAGATCGTCCGCGGCGACATCACCCTCGAACACGTGGATGCGGTGGTCAACGCAGCGAACAGCTCGCTGCTGGGCGGCGGCGGGGTCGATGGTGCGATTCACCGCGCCGGAGGGCCGGCCATCCTCGAAGCATGCCGCGAGCTGCGGGCCACGACGTTGCCCGACGGGCTTCCCACCGGCCGGGCCGTGGCCACGACCGCGGGCGACCTGCCCGCGACCTGGGTCATCCACGCCGTGGGCCCGGTCTGGTCGGCCGAAGAAGATCGCACCGAGCTGCTGCAGAACGCGTACCGTTCCTCTCTCCGCGTCGCCCGCGAGCTGGAGGCGACGAGCGTGGCCTTTCCTGCCATCTCGGCGGGGGCGTACGGGTGGCCGCTGGACGATGCGGCGCGCATCGCCGTGAGCACCGTGCGCGCCGTGCTTGCCGCATCCTTCGGACCGGTCGAACGGGTGCGGTTCGTGCTGTTCTCCGATGATGCGCTTGCGGCGTTCCGCACGGCGAGCGGCGACTGACGACGAACCGGGGGAACGAAGATGACCGAGATCGACGAGGATGCCGCACTCGAGCGGTTCCGCACGCTTCTGCGCGTGCCGACCATGTCGCGGAACGCGATCGACGAGACCGACTGGGCGAGCTTCGACCGCTTCATCGGACTGCTGCCCGAGTTGTACCCCGCTCTGCACGGCACACTCGAGCGCGAGCTCCACGGGCACTCGATGCTCTACCGCTGGCGAGGGCGGGGCGAGGGCGCCCCGACGGTGCTGCTCGCCCACTACGACGTCGTGCCGGCCACCGAGGAAGGCTGGCAGCATCCGCCGTTCGGGGCAGAACTCACGGGCGACGGCGATGACAGGGTCCTGTGGAGCCGGGGCACCCTCGACGACAAGGGCGCACTGGTCGCCATCCTGGAGGCCGTCGAGACACTCGTCGCCGACGGATACACGCCGGAGAACGATGTGTACCTGAGCTTCGGGCACGACGAGGAGACGGTCGGCTCCGGGGCCATCTCGATCGTCGCCACCCTCACCGAACGCGGCATCCGCCCGGCACTCGTGGTCGACGAAGGCGGGGCCGTCGTCGAGGGGATCTTCCCCGGAGTCACCGAGCCGATCGCGGTCGTCGGGGTGAGTGAGAAGGGCATCACCAGCATCAGCCTGACCGTCGAACAGAGCGGCGGACACGCCTCGACTCCCCCACGACTGACCGCCACCGTTCGACTCGCACGCGCGATCACCCGCCTGAACGCCAAGCCCTTTCCGGCGCGACTCTCCGAGACGAACCTGCAGATGGTCGAGACGCTGGGCGCGCACACAAGCGGCGCACTACGCACGGTGTTCACGAACGCGCGCCGGCTCAAGCCGGCGCTGGTGGCTGTGCTCAGCCGGATGAGCGACGAGACGCGCGCGATCGTCAGGACGACGACCGCCGTCACGCAGCTCCGCGGCAGCCTGGCGGCGAACGCACTGCCCGAAACAGCCGAGGCAGTGGTGAACGTGCGGATCGCGGTCGGCTCCAGCGTCGCCGAGACCCTCGCCCACATCCGCAAAGCGATCCACGACCCTCTGGTGGGCATCGTCGCCGTCGACCCGAGCGAACCCTCCCCCGTCTCACCGACGAGCGGCCCGGAATGGGACGCTATGGCGGCCGCTATCCGCACAGCCCACCCTGAAGCGATAGTGACCCCGTACGTGATGCTCGGCGCGAGCGACAGCCGGCATTTCACCGCGATCAGCGACGCCGTCTACCGTTTCACGCCGTTCGAGATGAGCGGTGATGAGCGGGCGACTCTCCACGCCCGCAACGAACGGATGCACGTGCGCACCTGGCTGCGGGGCATCGGCTTCTACGCCTCACTCCTCCGCTCCCGCTGACCGGATCAGCCGAGATCGGGCAGGGTGATCGCGCGGCTCGTCGGGGGCAGCTGGCGCACCCGCTCCAGGGCGGGGACGAGTTCGTCCACCCAGATGCGGTAGCCCTCCGCGTTGAGGTGCAGCCGGTCGTCGCTGTACGCCGGGTTCAATTCACCGTCTTCCAGGGCCAGAGCCGGCCAGAGGTCGAGCCAATGGGCGTACACCGTCGGCGCGAACTGCCACAGATGCCGGTTGATGTCTCGGATCTGGTCGGCGAACTCGTGCCCGCGCGGCAGCACCGACTGCACCAGGATGCGCACCTCGGGCAGCTCCCGCCGCAGCGTCACAAGGATCGTCTCCACGTTGCGCACCACATGCTCGACGGAGCGCCGCCAGGCGAGGTCGTTGGTGCCGATCAGCAGGGCGACGACCGCCGGGCGAGCGCCGATCACATCATCGAGACGAGCGATCACATCGTCGGTGGCGTCACCGCCGACACCGAAGTTGTAGACCGTCTCTCCTGGTAGCCACGTCTGCCAGTCCCCACCCTGCGTGAGACTGTCGCCGACGAAGGCCATCGGTGCCGCATCCGACATCGCACCTCCTCACGTTCTTCCCCCATCCTCCCCCGGGATCGGGGTGCGCGCCAGTGCACCGGAGCCCGACGGTCCCGAGTTCTCGACCTCATCACCCGAACACGGTGGCGCGAATCGCCGTGCGACCAGGTGATCGCACGGCGATTCGCGCCACCCCGATGGATGTGTCAGATGAGCGACTTGGTGTGCCAGACCGTCTTCGTCTCGGTGAAGAACGCGATGCGGTCGAGCGCCGGCGAGGCCGCCTCAACGCCGTTCTCCGGCGGCAGCACGCGCTTGAGCGTGTCAGCAGCGGCGATCTGCAGGTCGACCCAGTCGAGCTCTCCCGCGCCCACCAGGTCCAGCGCGTTCACATCGGCGTGGGAGGCCAGCCACGGCGCGATCTCGGCCGGCGAACCGGTCAGGATGTTGACGACCCCGCCCGGGACGTCACTGGTCGCCAGCACCTCGCTGAGGCTGATGGCCGATAGCGGGAATCGCTCGCTCGCCACGACCACGACCGTGTTGCCGGCGACTAGGGCCGGTGCGATCGCGCTCACGAAGCCGAGCAGGCTGGAGTCCTGCGGTGCGACGATCGCAACGACCCCGGTCGGTTCCGGCACCGAGATGTTGAAGTACGGGCCGGAGACCGGGTTGGCGTTCCCCACGACCTGGGCGAACTTGTCGGCCCAGCCCGCGTACCAGACCCAGCGGTCGATCGCCTCGTCGACCTGCGCACCGGCGGCCGCGGCGGTGAGGCCTTCGGACTGCACGATCTCGTCCACGAACTGGGCGCGACGACCTTCGAGCAGCTCCGCGATGCGGTAGAGCACCTGGCCGCGGTTGTACGCGGTCGCCCCCGCCCATCCACCGAGGGCCGCGCGGGCCGCCACGACGGCGTCACGGGCGTCTTTGCGGGAGGCCTTGGCGGCATTCGCGAGGAACACACCCGTGGCCGACCGCACCTCAGTGGTGCGGCCGGACTCGCTGCGCGGGAACGCGCCCCCGATGTAGAGCTTGTACGTCTTCGGCACGGTCAGGCGGCTCATTTCTTGGCTCCCTTGCGGGTCGATGTGGTCGACGAGGTCGAGGTGGATGCGCGGGTCGAGACCGCCGGCAGTGCCCGGCCCGGCTTCAGGTAGGCCGCCAGCCCGTGGCGCCCTCCCTCGCGCCCGTAGCCGGACTCCTTGTAGCCGCCGAACGGGCTGGCAGGATCGAACCGGTTGAAGGTGTTGGCCCAGATCACTCCGGCGCGCAGCTTGTCGGCGACGGCGAGAATACGGCTGCCCTTGTCTGACCAGATTCCGGCCGACAGCCCGTATGGCGTGTTGTTCGCCTTGGCGATCGCCTCCGCCGGGGTGCGGAATGTGAGCACGGAGAGCACCGGCCCGAAGATCTCCTCCCGGGCGATCCGGTGGCTGGTGGAGACATTGTCGAAGATGGTCGGCGCGAACCAGAACCCGTTCTCCGGGATGACGCAGTCGGCGGTCCAGCGCTCGGCCCCCTCGGCCTCGCCGATGTCGGAGAGTTCGCGGATGCGCTGCAACTGCTCGGCGCTGTTGATCGCCCCGATGTCGGTGTTCTTGTCGAGCGGGTCGCCGAGGCGCAGGGTCGACAATCGCGTCTTGAGGCGGTTGACGACCTCGTCGTGGATCGACTCCTGTACCAGGAGGCGGCTGCCCGCGCAGCACACGTGACCCTGGTTGAAGAAGATGCCGTTGACGATGCCTTCGACGGCCTGGTCGATCGGCGCGTCATCGAAGACGATGTTCGCCGCCTTGCCGCCGAGTTCAAGCGTGAGCTTCTTGTCGGTTCCGGCGACGGACCGCGCGATCTCCCGGCCGACGGCGGTGGAACCGGTGAAGGCGACCTTGTTGACGTCCGGGTGGCTGACCAGGTCGCGGCCGGTCTCACCGGCGCCGGTGACGATGTTCACCACGCCGGCGGGCAGATCCGCCTGCTGCACGATCTCCGCGAAGAGGAGCGCGGTGAGCGAGGTGGTCTCCGCCGGCTTGAGCACCACAGTGTTGCCCGCCGCGAGGGCCGGGGCGATCTTCCACGCCAGCATGAGCAGCGGGAAGTTCCACGGGATCACCTGTGCGGCGACGCCGAGGGCGCGCGGCGCGGGGCCGACGCCGGCGTGGTCGAGCTTGTCGGCCCATCCCGCGTAGTAGAAGAACCAGGCGGCGACCAGGGGGACATCCACATCCCGGCTCTCCTTGATGGGCTTGCCGTTGTCGAGGCTCTCGGCGACGGCGAGCTCGCGAGCGCGCTCCTGCACGAGACGGGCGATGCGGAACAGGTACTTGCCGCGGTCGCTGCCGCTCATCCGCGACCAGACCCGCTCGTAGGAGCGGCGGGCGGCTGAGACGGCCGTGTCGACATCGGCGGTGCTCGCTGTCGCGATGGTGGCGATGCGCTCCTCTGTGGCGGGCGAGATGGTTTGGAACGGCGTGCCGTTGCCGGCGACGAATTCGCCGTCGATGAACAGGCCGTAGCTGTCGCGCAGGTTCAGGATCGACCGCGACTCGGGGGCCGGTGCGTATTCGAGAAAACTCATGGTTCGTGGCTTTCGGTTAGTCGATCGTGACGTAGTCGGCGCCGGAGTAGTGTCCGGTCGTCAGCTTCTGGCGCTGCAGCAGAACGTCGTTGAGCAGGCTGGAGGCGCCGAAGCGGAACAGGTGCGGCTGCAGCCACTGCTCTCCCGCGGTCTCGGCGACGGTCACGAGGTACTTGATCGCGTCTTTCGACGAGCGGATGCCGCCGGCCGGTTTCACACCGATCTGCTCGCCCGTCAGCGTATGCCAGTCGCGAACGACCTCGAGCATGAGCAGGGTGACGGGCAGCGTCGCCGCCGGGGACACCTTTCCAGTGGAAGTCTTGATGAAGTCGCCGCCGGCGAGGATGGCGAGCCAGGAGGCCCGGCGCACGTTGTCGTAGGTGTTCAGTTCGCCGGTCTCGAGGATCACCTTGAGGTGGGCGTAGCTGCCGTCGGGGCGGCGGCAGGCCTCCTTGACGGCGACGATCTCGTCGAACACCAGCCCGAACCGGCCCGAGAGGAAAGCCCCGCGGTCGATGACCATGTCGATCTCATCGGCGCCGGCGGCCACCGCATCCGCCGTGTCCGCCAATTTGACGGCGAGGGATGCGCGCCCGCTCGGGAACGCGGTCGCCACCGCGGCGACGTTCACACCGCCCGTGTCACCGGCCACCCGGCTGTGTCCGGCGTGCGCGGTGCCGAGCGCCTGAACGGCGTACGGCACCATGTCGCCGTAGACGCAGACCGCCGCCGGGCGTGGCGCGCTCAGGTCTCCCGGGTCGGGCGTCAGCGCTTTGGCCACTAGCGAGCGCACCTTGCCGGGCGTGTCAGCGCCTTCCAGGGTGGTGAGGTCGATCAGCTCGATGATCTTGTCGAGCGCCCATGCTTTGCTGGTGGTCTTGATCGAGCGCGTGCCGAGGCCGGCGGCGCGCTGCTCCAGGCCGACCGCGTCGACCCCGGGGATGCCGTTCAGATACCGGCGCAGGCTCGCCTCGGTGAGGTCGCCCCCCAGCACATCCACTGCCCGGGCCGCCGGTGCGAGGGTTCGCACGGGCGGCGTCGTTTCGATGGTCACGTCACTCCTTCATTGTGTTGATTTCGTGCCCGGACGGATTGCGACCGAGCAGGCTGTTCGCGGTGGCCTCATCGGTGATGAGGATGGTGCACAGGCCGCTCGACACCACCGCATGCGCGACCCGGTGCTTCGTCGTTCCGGCGATCACGGCGATGGATGTCGTGGCGGCACGCAGCTCGTCGAGCGAGATGCCGAGGGTTCGATCGTTGAGGTCTTCGTCGGCGACCTGTCCTGTCTCGGTGAGGAAGCGGCCGACAACATCGCCCACCGCGCCTTTCTCGGCAAGCGAGGTGACATCGTCGAGGGTGAGGTAACCGCTGTCGACGTGCACCGAGCTGTCGTCGACGACGCCCGCGCTGAACAGGTAGGCCGAGGCGTTGCGCGCCACCTCGAGTACGCTCTGCACCGAGCGGTCGGCCTCGATGGCCCGCCGCGTCGCCGCCTGCTCGAAGATCGCCGGACTCGGCAGGAGCGTCGCGGTTCCCTGGGCTTTGCGCGCGATCACGACTGCCGTGTCGGCGGCCGCGGTGGCCTGCCGGGTGCTGGAGACGCTGCCGTTGATCTGCACCGGATTGACGCCCACGGCCCAGCCCGGGCGCAAGCGGGCGGCGACAGCGTTCAGGGTGCGCCCCCAGCTCACGCCGAGGCTGCGCGGCACCGGGCGCAGGGTGGTGAGGTAGTCGGCGGCGGCCTGTGCGACGCGGGCCTGCACTTCCGCCTCGGAGTCGGTCGCCGGGACGACGACGGCGTCCGTCAGGTCGTAGAAGCCGCAGAGCTCGCGTTCCAGCGAGAACCGGCGAGCACTCGGGTGCACGATCTCGATGCGCACGAAACCGTGCTCACGCGCCGCGACGAGCAGACGCCCGACCTTCCACCGGCTCACGCTGAGCGCGAGGCCGATCTCGTCTTGCGTCTTGCCGGCCTCGTAGTACAGCTCCGCCGCTTTGACGGCCAGGATCTCGTCGGTGTCGTTCAGGGCCACTCCCCCAGCTTAGGAACCGGGGACACCAGGAGCAACGCTTGCGCGCTTGTTGCTCATATGAGCATGGCGTCTTTCCTTTAGGGTAATGACCGTGCCTACACCCCTCGCCATCGCCGTCGATTTCGGCGGAACCAAGGTCGAAGCCGCGCTCGTCGACACCGACGGCCGCCTGATCGACGGTTCCCGCCACCGCCGCCCCACCGGTCGCAACGCCACCGTCGCCGACCTGGAGGCCTCCGTCGGCGGTGTCGTGCGCGACGCCATCGCGGCGCTCCCCGCCGACGCCGAACTGGTCGGAGCCGGCATCGGATGCGCCGGCCCGATCGACCGCGATGCCGGGCTCGTCTCGCCGCTCAACGTGCCGCATTGGCGCGACTACCCGCTGCGCGACTTCGTGCAGAGCGTCGTCAACGAGGCCGGGCTCGACCTGCGGGTGACCCTCGAGATGGACGGCGTCGCCATCACTCTCGCTGAGCACTGGGTCGGCGCGGCCCAGGGCGTCGACAACGTCATGGGCATGGTGGTCTCCACCGGGATCGGCGGCGGACTGATCGTCGGCGGACGCGTCATCACCGGGCCGACCGGCAACGCCGGGCACATCGGACATGTGGAGGTCGGCGAGCTCGTCGGCGAGGACACGTTCGGCAATCCGAGCGCCCTCGAAGCCATCGCTTCTGGTCCGCACACGGTCGCCTGGGCGCGGCACCAGGGGTTCACCGGAAGCACCGGAGAAGATCTCGCGGCCGCCTATGCCGCCGGCGACGAGATCGCGCACCGTGCCATCGCCCGCACCGGCGAGGCCGTCGGCCGCGCCATCGCCTCCGCAACGGCGCTCCTCGACCTGGAGCTGGTCGCCATCGGTGGCGGCTTCTCGCAGTCGACTCCCGACCTCTTCGACCACATGCGCCGGGTCATCGCCGACCACTACTTCCCCTATGTTCGCAAGGTGCGCATCGTGCCGAGCGCGCTCTCGTCCGAGGGCCCGCTCATCGGCGCGGCCGCCCTCATCCACCGCTCGCACCTCCTCCCCTGACCGAGCCGGCTCCCCCACACGCCCCGCCGGTCCACGGATAACCGGAGGACGCGACGGTCGCAATCTCGGCGAGAAGCGCGGTCAAGTGCGGAACGAATCCTCGAGTTTGCGGGGGCGGGCCACGACGGCCCCGGCCGCCGCCGCCGCGAGCGCGGTTGCCGTGAGCACGATGAGTGCGGCGGTCCAGCCGCCGGTGAGCTGGTGGAGCAGCCCCACGGCGAGCGGTCCGAGCGCGCCTAGGGTGTACCCCAAACCCTGGGTGAACCCGCTCAGCGCCACCGAGCCGTCATGCGTGCGGGTGCGAACATTGATGAGCACCAAGCAGAGCGGGAACAGCAGCGGGCCGAGGCCGGCGAACAGCACCCAGAGCCAGGTCGCCGTCTCCGGCATCAGGATGAGCCCCAGATAGCCGATCAGGAAGCTCGCGACCCCCGCATAGATGAGCAGCGCCACGTTCGTCATTCGGGCTGCGAGCAACGGCACAAGGAGTCCGGCCGGGATCCCCATGCCCGCGTAGAGGGAGAGCAGAGCTCCGGCCTCCGCCGGCGAGCTCCCCGCGAGATCGCGGAGGATCTCCGGCAGCCAGGCGAACATCGCGTAGGCGTTCAGCGACGACGCGGCGAACACGATCCCGAGCGCCCAGGCGAGCGGCGCATGCCACACCCGTCCGAGCATGGCGGGCTCCGCCTCTTCCACCGCCACGTCGTGGGCGGGGTGCGCGGGCCTGCGAACCATCAGGATGCGCAGCCACGGCAGGATCGCCACCAGGCTCACAGCCGCCCACATCCCCACCGAGACATGCCAGTCGGTGGCCTCGGCGACAGGCACCGCGATCAGCGGCGGCAGCAGGGTGCTCACCGACATGACGGTCGCGTAGAGCGAGGTGATGAGTCCGATACGGTCCGGGAAGTAGCGTTTGACCAGCGGGGGAAGCAGAACGTTGCCGACGCCCATACCGGCGAAGGCGACCGCCGACCCCACCGCGAGCATCGTGAACGAACCGGCCGTGGCCCGCAGGACATGCCCGGTGAGCATCACCACGAGCGCGACCACCATCACCAGTTCGAGGCTCGCCTTGCGGGTGAAGGAGGGCGCGAGAAGACCGAATAGCGCGAAACAGATCGGCGGCAGCATCCCGAGCAGTCCGACACCGACGCTCGTGACGGCGAACTCGGTGCGGATCTCGGCGAAGATCGGCGAGAGCGCCGCGACGGCGGTGCGGAGGTTGGAGGCGACGAGAAGGATTCCGAGCAGGGCGATCGCGCGACCGTGCCAGAGCGGTCGCGGCGGGGCGAGAGACATCAGGCGGGCTCGGCGGCGAGAATGCGGCGGGTCTCGGCCACATCGTCTGCGATCTGCGCGATGAGCGGCTCGACACCGGCATAGGCGACCATGCCGCGGATGCGCTCGACGAACGCGATCTCCACGTGGTGGTCGTACAGGTCGATTTCACGGTCGAGCACATACGCCTCGACCTGCTTCTGCGGCACGCCCTCGAAGGTCGGGTTGTTGCCGACGGAGATCGCCGCGGGGTAGCGTTCCCCGCCATCGGTGAGCCAACCGGCGTAGACGCCGTCGGCGGGGATCAGACCCTCCGCGTCCGGCGAGAGGTTCGCCGTCGGGTATCCGAGCTCACGTCCGCGCTTCGCGCCGTGCACGATGACGCCTCGCAGAGTGGGCACATGGCCGAGGAGCATCCCGGCGTGGCCGACGTCGCCCTCGGCGAGCAGTTCGCGAATCCAGGTGGACGACACTCGGCGGCCGTGTTCCGGTCGCACATCGTCGATCAGGTGCACATCGAACCCGTCGCGCGCGCCGAGCTCGCGCAGCAGGGCGACGTCTCCGGCCCCGTTGGCGCCGAAGCGGAAGTCGCTTCCGACGAGCACCGACCGCGCGTGAAGCCGGTCGACGAGGATGCGGTGCACGAACTCGTCGGGCGCCAGGTCGGCGAGGGCACGGTCGAATGCGATGATCAGGGTGGCCTCGACCCCGGTCTCGGCCAGCAGGTCGAGCTTCTGGTCGACGCTCACGAGCGCGGCCGGGCACTTCTCGGGTGCGATGACTTCAAGCGGGTTGCGGTCGAAGGTGACCACGGTCGAGGTGAGGCCGCGCTCGGCGGCCACCTCGCCGAGCCGTCCGATGACGGCCCGGTGCCCGGTGTGCACGCCGTCGAACTTGCCGATGGTCACGGCACTCGGCCTGAAGTCGTCGGGGACCTCCGCGAGGCCACGGAAGACTCTCACGACGGCGTCCCGTCGAGCGGACGAGGGCGGTGGGTGCGCAACCAGATCAGGCCGAGCACGGGCAGCGCGAGCGGGATGAAGAGGTAGCCCATGCCGTAGACCGACCAGACGGTCGCATCCCGCCCGAACGGATCGATGTCGTGCAGTCCGAGCGTCTCGGGGGCGAACAGGCTGAGCGACCCGACGATGAGAACACCGACGAGCTCGAATGTGATCGTGATCCAGGCCACGCGGTACCAGACGTGGCCCGGGGCGACGAGCGCGATCGTTGCCACGATGTAGACGACGGCCGAGAGCGCAGACAACGAAAAGGCGACAGGGGCTTCGTGGAACCGGTCGATGATCTGAAAGACGCTGCGCCCGGTGGCCGCCAGCGCAAGCACGCCGTAGACGAAGACGAGGACGCGGCCGATTCCGGAGATCCGGCGGGTGCGGTCGTGCTTACCGTCGTGCTCCCGTGCGGGCATGGTGTGGTGTGACATCGAAGACGATTCTATTCTCGCGAACGGGACGGAACCCGCCTCAGGCGCCCTGCACGAACCAGATCTGGCCCATGCGGTAGACCATCACGGCGATCGCCAGGCACACACCTCCGAGGATGACGGTGCTCCACCGGTTGCGTTCGATCAGCGCCCAGAACGCGCCGGCGGCCGGGAGGATGAGCGCGGAGATCAGGTAGATATAGAACTCGGGGAGGCTGCCCGACGGCTCATTTCCGGCGATCGGCGCGACGATCGTGACCACGAGCTGCGCCACAAGGAGAAGTTCGACGAGGGCGACGGCGCCCATGCTGAGGTCGCCGGGGACCTTCTTGGCGAGCCCGAGCACGAGGCAGAGCACGCCGGCGACCGCGGCGACGATCACCTGGACCGTCGTGAACCATTCGATCATGCGGTGGCGATCTCATCTGTCGGGAAGTTCACGAGGGTTCTTGCTTCCTTTCCACGGAACTCGATGAGCCCCACCAGGTGGCCGGTCGGCGAGAGGGCCGCGATGGGCTCGCCGCTCCCATTCTCCCAGTCGGGAACATGGATGCGCTTGCCGTGGGTCAGATCGATCGCCTGCTGCTCGGTCAACTCGAGCCGTTCGAACAGTTCGCCGGCAGCCAGAGCGGCCGGGATGAGGCGCTCGGCGACGTCGAGCCCGTCGATCGGCCGGGCGTGGTCGACGCTGAACGGCCCGACCCGGGTGCGCCGCAGCGCCGTGAGGTGTCCCCCGACAGCGAGCCCGGCACCCAGATCACGGGCCAGCGAGCGGATGTACGTGCCCGACGAGCACACGACACGGACATCCACATCGATCGCCTCCGCTGCGCGCCGGATGTCGCCGATCTCGAACACCGAGACGGTGACCGCCCGCGCCGCGAGTACGACCTCTTCGCCCGCGCGAACCCGCGCATAGGCGCGTTTGCCGTCGACTTTGATGGCGCTCACCGCACTCGGAACCTGATCGATCTCCCCGGTGAGCGCAGCGACGCCGGAGCGGATCGCCTCGTCTGACACCGCGGCGAGCGCGGCGGCCGGCGCCTGCGCGAGCAGGTCGCCTTCCGCATCGTCGGTCGACGTCGCCGACCCGAGACGGATCGTCGCCCGGTACTCCTTGTCGGTGCCCACGATGTAGGTGAGCAGACGGGTCGACGAGTTGAGCCCCAGGATGAGCAGCCCCGTCGCCATCGGGTCGAGGGTGCCAGCATGCCCCACTTTCCGTGTTCCGGCGAGGCGGCGCGTCCGCGCGACGATGTCGTGGCTGGTCCAGCCGCCGGGCTTGTCGACCAGCAGGATCCCGCTGGCCGTCATGCGCTCTTCTCGCCGACCACGTCGAGCACGAGCTGCAGCTTCGACTGGAAGGTGCACTCGAGGAGTTCCGTCGCGGCCTCGTCGAGACCGTACTGCTCGGGCAGCCGGAGGCCGAGCAGGGTGTTGAGCAGCATCCCCTCGGCCAGGAACGCACGCACCTGCTCGGGCTCGAAACCCGCCTCGTCGCGCAGGAGTCGGTAGATGGCGATGAACCCGTCGCGCGCCTTCGCGCCGATCATCGGGTCGTGCCCCATGCTGAACGACTGCATCAGCGAGAGCAGGATGCCGCGATCCTCGATGAGGTTCACGTACGCGGTGCCGATGCGTCGGGCGATCTCGTCGTCGGGCGACCCGTCGGACTTCCAACCGTCGACGGTGCCACGGAAGGCGACGAGCACCTTGTCGAGGGCCCGCGCGAGCACCTCGACGAAGAGGGTCTCCTTGCTGCCGAACATGCGCACGACATAGGGCTGGCTGATACCGGCCGCTTTGGCGATCTGGTCTGTGGTGGCGCCGAAGTACCCGCGCTCGCCGAACACCAGGCTCGCGGCGGCGAGGATCTGTTCGCGCCGCTCCCCCGCTGGGATGCGTTCGCTGATTCTGTCGGTCACACTTGACAGGTTATCAGTTGATTACTAGTGTCACGTCTTGTAATCATCCGATTACCCCGGAAGTTCTCGACAGACAGGTTCGCCCCATGACCTCCACCAGCCGGCGCATCCCCGTGTGGCTCGCCATCGTCGCCGCATCCCTCCCGATGTTCATGGCGACGCTCGACAATCTCGTGGTCACCAGCGCCCTGCCGGTGATCGCCCGCGACCTCAACGCCTCCATCGAAGAGCTGCAATGGGTCGTCAACGCGTACACCCTGAGCTTCGCCACCTTCATGCTGATGGCCGTGGCCCTCGGCGACCGGTTCGGGCGGCGAACGGTCTTCCTCGCCGGCATCGTGATCTTCACCCTGGCCTCCGCCGCGAGCGCGCTCGCCACCGAGCCGTGGATGCTGATCGGCGCCCGCGCGATCCAGGGCGTCGGGGCCGCCGCCCTCATGCCCCTCTCCCTCACCCTGCTCGCCGGAAGCGTGAGCGAACGGCTGCGCCCCGCCGCAATCGGCATCTGGGGCGGCATCTCCGGCCTCGGCGTCGCGACCGGGCCCCTCATCGGCGGCGCGGTGGTGCAGGGATGGAACTGGCAGGCCATCTTCTGGCTGAACGTCCCTCTGGGCGTGATCGCCGTGCCATTGGTGCTGGCCGTGCTGCCGAACAGCTTCGGCGCCCGCGTGCGCGCCGATGTGGTCGGACTGGTTCTGGCCGGACTCGGAGTGCTCGGGCTCGTGTTCGGCATCGTCCGCGGCAACGATGCCGGCTGGGACAGCGCCGAAGTGCTCACCTCCCTCATCGCCGGCACGGCCCTGCTCGTCGCCTTCCTGTTCTGGGAGAACCGAAGCGCGGCCCCGCTCCTCCCCCTCCGGCTGTTCCGCGACCGCAGCTTCACCGTGGCGAACCTCGTGGGCGTCACCTTCAGCTTCGGCATCTTCGGCGCCGTGTTCATCCTCATCCAGTTCCTGCAGGTGGTCCAGGGCCACACCCCGCTGGAGGCCGGCGTGATGACGATGCCCTGGACACTCGCCCCGATGGTGGTCGCCCCGCTGACCGGGCTGCTCTCGCCGCGAACCGGCACGCGACTGCCCATCCTCCTCGGCCTCGTTCTGCTGGCCGTGTCGATGGGCTGGATCGCCCTCACTCTCTCGGCGACGCTCCCGTACTCGGCCATGTGGCCCCCGTTCCTCCTCGCCGGCATCGGAATGGGGCTGGTGTTCGCCCCGAGCTCGACCGCCGTGCTCGTCAACATGCGCCCCGCCGATCACGCGAAGGCCTCCGGCACCAACTCCACGCTTCGCGAGATCGGCGTCGCCCTCGGTGTCGCCGTGCTGACAGCCGTGTTCACCGGTGCCGGCGGCACGCTCACCCCGACCGGGTACGTCAGCGCCGCGATCCCGGCCGTCTGGGTGGCCGCCGGCGTGCTGGCCGTCGCCGCCGTCATCTCACTGGCACTGCCGTCCGGGATCCGCGCGGTCCGGCTCGACCGCACGACCGAGATCGCCGAGAGCGAAGCCGCCATCGGATCGGCACAGGGCGCCTCACTCGTCGACGAGACGCCTCGCAGCTGAGACGCCCTGCCTCGCGCCGATCACCCCGTACGCTGAAGGCATGCGAATCGGTGTGATCGGCGCGGGCGCCATCGGCGGCACGATCACGGCCCTGCTCGACCGTGCCGGCCACCGGGTAGAGGTGACCGCCCGAGGCCACAACCTCGCCACGATCACCGCATCCGGGCTCCGGCTCTCCGGCGCTTGGGGCGAACACACCGCCCGCGTCGCCGCCGCCGAAACCCTGACAGAGACCCCCGAGCTCGCCTTCCTCTGCACGAAAGCGCAGGATGCCGCGGCCGCGATCCGTGAAAATCAGCACCGCCTCGCCGGCATCCCCGTCGTCGTCGTGCAGAACGGGCTCGCCGGCCTCGACCACGCCAGGGCCCTGCTTCCGACCTCTGACTGCGTCGGCGCCCTCGCGCTCTACGCGGCGAGCTACCTCTCGCCGGGCGCCGTCTCCGTGACCACGGCCGCGAACACCTACCTCGGCGCCGGAAGCGGCGCAGCCCCCGAAGCGGCCGTTTTCGCCACGACGGTCCTTGGGGGCGCCATGCCCAGTATCGCGGTCGACAACTTCTCCGGCTGCCAGTGGACGAAGCTGATCGTGAACCAGATCAACGCCATGCCGGCCATCACGGGATTGAGCGTGCAGGACACCCTCGGCGACCGCGCCCTGCGCCGCATCGTGACCGCGAGCATGCGCGAGGCCACCCGGGCCGGCTTCGACGGCGGCGTGCGCTACGGCAGCATCCAGGGCCTCACCAACGGCCTGCTGCGGTTCGTCGCCGCCGCGCCGCTCTGGGCCGGTCAACTCGTCCCCTTGATGATGCGGCGGCGTATGGGCGAGACGCCCAATCCCGGGTCGACCCTGCAGAGCATCCGACGCGGGCAGATCACCGAGATCGACTATCTCAACGGCGCCGTCGTCGACGAGGCCACGCAACTCGGCCGAACCGCTCCGATCAACGCCGCCCTCGTCGAGCTCGTGCACGAGGTCGAACGCACACGCGCGTTCCTCGACGCACCCGCAGTCACCACCCGCTTGGCACCGCTGCTCTAGACCGATCGGGATGCTGACCCGGCCACCGACCCTCTCCGGTCAGCAGCTGTCGGCGAAGAGGCGCCGCGGCTCGGCAGGGTCGGCGTTGTCGACCAGTGCGCTGGCCCACTGGCGGGGGTCGGCTTCGGCGAAATACAGTTCCTGGCCCTCGCGGTAGCGCACGTTCGAGAGCGCATCCGGGTCGGGGTCGACCCCATCGCGCTCCGCCAGCCGTGCGTACGCCTCGTCCCACGGCACCTCGAGCAGGATGCTGTAGTTCCACAGACCGCGCAGCTCCGGGCGCACGAGGAAGACGCCGTCCACGATCAGCACGGCATCCGCCGGCGCGGTGACCCAGCGGCTCTCGATCGGCGCATCCCGGCGCACGTCGAACGCCGCGGTCTGGAATCCGGCGCTCCCGGCCAGACGGAACGGGTCGACGAGCACGCGCCGGAACGTCACATAGTCGAAAGAGTCGCGATAGAACGTCTCCGGGGATTCGCGGCCGAGCCGCCACCGGTCGGCCCGTGGACGATGGAAGTCGGCCATCGACGCCCGGTATGCGTCATGCCCGGCCTCCCGGAAGACCGCGGCCAGGTCGTCGGCGAACGAGGTCTTGCCGGCTCCGTCGATTCCGTCGACCGCCACGATCGACCGCCCACGGCCGTAGTTGCGGGCGATCTCTCCCACCAGTTCGCGCAGGAACAGGATGCGGGGGGTCGGCGACAAGTACATGGGTCGAGCCTAAGCCGCCGGGACCCGATCGTCACTGTGTGTGGGCTCTGCATCCGCCGCGTTCGTCCCCGCTGCGTTCGTCCCCGCTGCGTTCGCTCCCGCCGCGTTCGTCCCCGCTGCGTTCGCTCCCTCTGCGCCACGCCTCGACGGAAGCACCACCAGGGCGGTTCCCGTCAGGGCGATGGCAAGCCCGATCCCGAGCGAGACCGACATCGGCTGCCCGAGGAAGGGAATCGCGAGAAGCGCGGTGAAGGGCGGAATGAGGTTGCTCCAGGCGCTCAGCGTCGCGGCCGTGTGGTGCCGCAGCATCTGCCCGAGCAGCCACATCCCGCCGACCGAGTTGACGAGCGCGATCCAGCCGAGCGGCACGAGCGTTCCGGCGCTCAGCGGCACGGCGACACCACCCGTGACCTCGGCCAGCACGAACGCCACCGGTGCCGCGACCGCGAACTGGATGGCCACACTCAACCAGATGTCCACACCCACCAGGCACTTTCGTTGCAGCAACGAACCGCCCGCATAGCCGACGGCCGCGCAGAACGCCGCGAACACACCGGCCGGCCCGCTTGGAACGCCGAGGTGGCCGGCCAACGCCACCGCGATTCCGATGAAGCCGACGAAGACCCCGACCAGACGCCATCCGGTGAGACGTTCGCGCAGGAACGGCACCGCTCCGATCGCCATCATCAACGACGAGCTGCCGGCGATGAGCGAGGTGAGTCCGGCCGGCATCCCGAGCCCCATCGCGGTGTAATTGCCGCCGAACTGCACCACCTGGATCAGGAGCCCCACCGCCAGGATCGGCCACCACTGTCGCCAGCCGCGCGGCCAGCGGGTGCGCCGCACGAGGGCGATCGTCATCACGACGATTTCCGCGATCGTGAACCGCCAGAAAGTCATCGCGAACGGCCGCATCGTCTGCAGGCCGAGCGCTCCCGCGATGTACCCCGATCCGTAGACGGGGAGGAACAGGAACGGCAGCAGCCGGCTCCAGGTGATGTAACGGATCATGTCGTTACTCTCGCACTCGCCAAGTAACGTGTCAAACCGTTACACTGGGTCCATGTCGGATCTCGAACTGGTCTATAACACGGGTGCCGCCTGGACCGACCTGCTCGGCACCCGGCGTCACGCCTACTCGCCGCAGCCGCTGGAACGCCTCACCGACCCCGATCGGCTCACGGAATGGCTCACGACGGTCGGACTCCCCCCGGCGACGCCGCCCGACGAGACAGACCTCGCGCTGGCCCGAGCGACCCGGGAAGCCATCCGGCTCCTCGCCCACAGCACCCTCTCCTCCACCCAGCACACGCTCCCCCTCACGGCCGACGCCCCTCCCGCCGCCGACGCCGCCGCCCTCCTCGGCGAGCTCAGTCGAGCATCCGCCCCCGCGTTCACCATCGGCGACACCGGCGCGGTGACCCCGACGCGCCCCGAGAACACCCGGGATGCGCTCGGCCGCCTCGCCCAGAGCGCCGTCGCCGACCTCGCCCACCACCCCGCCGACTTCGGCGTCTGCTCGGACGCCGCCTGCGCGAAGATCTACCTCGACCCGAGCCATCTGCGCAAGGCCTGCTGCGACACCTGCTCCACCCGTCTGCGGGTGCGCGCCTTCCGCCAGAAGGCGAAGAACACGTGACTATCGCCGACACCGTGGTCGATTGGTACCACGAGAACAAGCGCGACCTGCCGTGGCGACGGCACGGCTTCACGCCCTGGGGAACGCTGGTGAGCGAGTTCATGCTGCAACAGACACCGGTGGCGCGCGTCATCCCTCGGCTCGACGAGTGGCTGACCCGGTGGCCGACACCGGCCGACCTGGCCGCCGTGCCACCCGGGGAGGCGGTGCGCGCCTGGAAGTCGCTCGGCTACCCGCGGCGTGCGCTCTGGCTGCACGCCTGCGCCGTGGCCATCACCGAGCGGCACGACGGCGTCGTCCCTGAAGATGTGGATGCGCTGCTCGCGCTTCCCGGCATCGGCGACTACACCGCCCGGGCCGTCGCCGTCTTCGCCTACGGCAACCGGCACCCCGTGGTCGACACCAACATCCGCCGGGTGATCGCCCGGGCCATCGACGGACAGGGCGAACCGGGGCCACCGTCGGCGAAACGGGACCTCGTCGCGATGGAGACCCTGCTGCCGGCCGGCCGGCCGGCGGCGGCCGCCTTCAACGCGGGCATGATGGAACTCGGCGCGATCGTCTGCGTGGCGCGCACGCCACGCTGCGACGAATGCCCGCTCCGCGAGGTGTGCGCCTGGCGCCTGGCCGGATCTCCTCCGTACGACGGGCCGCGCAAGACCGTCCAGAAGAAGTACGAAGGAAGCGACCGACAGGTGCGCGGGCTGATCCTCGCGGAGCTGCGCGCGTCGCACATCCCGGTCACGCCCGGCGAGATCGCGGGGGTCTGGCCGGATGCGGTGCAACGCGAGCGGGCCCTGGCGGGCCTCCTCGCCG
This sequence comes from Leifsonia poae, assembly GCF_020009625.1. NCBI lineage: Bacteria > Bacillati > Actinomycetota > Actinomycetes > Micrococcales > Microbacteriaceae > Leifsonia > Leifsonia poae. The sequence goes on along the minus strand of NZ_JAIHLP010000002.1, from coordinate 3,874,108 downwards.
ACGGGCTCGCCGTCGAGACGCCCGATGGCTACGTTCTGCCCTGACGACGCCCCGCCCGCAGATACCGACCACCGACCCTTTCCCGGCCGGCGGGGAACACGACTTGACGCGAATTGCCGCGTGATCGACTGACCACACGGCAATTCGTGACAACAGGTTCGAGCTCGCGGCCGAGTGGGCCGCGAGCCGATCAGCGACTCAGGCCTCGCGCGAGTCCTTTGCGGCGGCGTCGGCGGCGGCGGCGTCGGCGGCGGCGGCGTCGGCGGCGTCAGCCTCGTTCTCCTCGGCGTCGAAGTCGCGGGGCTTCACGTACGGGTCCTCATCGCCGGCATACTGCGCACCCTCGGCGAGACCGGCCACCTCGGTGTCGCGCTCGCGCGCCTCCCGCAGCAGATCCTCGATGTGGGCCGCATTCTCCGGGATGGCGTCGAGGATGAACTCGAGCGACGGGGTGAGACGCGCCGTGATGTTCTTGCCCACCTCGCTGCGCAGCATCCCGGTGGCCGCCGCGAGTGCCGCCGCCGTGTCGGTGCGCTCCTCGTCGGTGCCGTAGACGGTGTAGAACACCGAAGCGTGCTGAAGGTCGCCGGTCACCTGAACATCCGTGATGGTCACGAAGCCGAGGCGAGGGTCACGCATCCCGCGCTCCAAGCGCTTGGCGATGATCACCTTGATTCTGTCCGCGAGCTTTCTCGCGCGTGCCGGATCAGCCATTTCGTCTCTCCTTCGCCTGCAAAACCTTCACCGCCGGAAGACCGGAGGCCCGGGAGGGTGAACTCCCGGACCTCCGTCAGCCGACTAGGCGCGGGGCTTCTCCCGCATCTCGGTCGTCTCGATCTCGTCACCGATCTGGATGTCGTTGAACTTGCCGAGACCGATACCGGCCTCGAAGTCCGTCCGCACCTCGGTGACGTCGTCCTTGAAGCGACGCAGCGACTCGATAGCGAGGTTGTCCCCCACCACGACGCCGTCGCGGATGACACGAGCCTTCGCGTTTCGCGTGATCGTTCCCGACCGCACGATGACACCGGCGATGTTGCCGAACTTGGAAGAACGGAACACCTCGCGGATCTCGGCGACACCCGACTGGATCTCCTCGAATTCCGGCTTGAGCATGCCCTTCAGCGAGCTCTCGATGTCGTCGATCGCGTTGTAGATGACCGAGTAGAAGCGCACATCCACACCCTCGCGGGCCGCACGCTCGCGGGCCTTGACGTCCGGACGGACGTTGAACCCGATCACGATCGCGTTGTCGATGGTCGCCAGGTCGATGTCCGACTCGGTGATCGCACCCACACCGCGGTGCAGGATGCGCAGCTGAACCGAATCGTCCACCTCGATCTTCATGAGCGACTCCTCCAGCGCCTCCACGGCACCGGACACATCGCCCTTGATGATGAGGTTGAGCGCCTCGACCTTGCCCTCTTCCAGAGCGCGGGTGAAGTCCTCGAGCGAGATGCGCTTGCGCGACTTCGCCAGCATGGCGTTGCGCTCGGCGGCTTCACGCTTCTCAGCGATCTGACGGGCCGTGCGGTCCTCCTCGGTGACGAGGAAGGTGTCGCCGGCGCGCGGAACGCTGGAGAGACCCTGCACCTGCACCGGACGCGAGGGGTATGCCTCGTGCACGGTGTCGCCGTTCTCGTCGACCATCGCACGAACGCGGCCGTAAGCCGTTCCCGCGACGATCGGGTCGCCGACGCGCAACGTTCCCGACTGGATGAGCACGGTCGCAACCGCACCGCGGCCCTTGTCGAGCTTGGCCTCGATCGCGATACCGCGGGCATCCTTGTTGGGGTTCGAGCGCAGGTCGAGCCCGGCGTCGGCGGTGAGCAGCACCGCATCCAGAAGATCCTGGATGCCGATGTCGTTGCGCGCCGACACGTCGACGAACATGACGTCTCCACCGTATTCTTCGGCCACGAGACCGAACTCGGTGAGCTGCTGGCGCACCTTCGCGGGGTTCGCCTCCGGCTTGTCGATCTTGTTCACCGCGACGACGATCGGAACGCCGGCCGCCTGCGCGTGGTTGAGCGCCTCGATGGTCTGCGGCATGATGCCGTCGTCGGCCGCGACCACGAGGATCGCGATGTCGGTGACCTGGGCGCCACGGGCACGCATGGCGGTGAACGCCTCGTGGCCCGGGGTGTCGATGAAGGTGATGGCACGCTCGTTGCCATCGTGCTCGGTCCACACCTGGTAGGCACCGATGTGCTGGGTGATGCCACCGGCCTCGCCCTCCACGACGTTCGCCTTGCGGATCGCGTCGAGCAGTCGGGTCTTACCGTGGTCGACGTGACCCATGACGGTGACCACCGGCGGGCGGATCTCCAGGTCTTCATCGGTCTCGTCCTCGAGCTCCTGGTCGAGGTCGATGTCGAAGCCTTCGAGCAGCTCGCGGTCTTCGTCCTCCGGCGAGACGATCTGCACCTTGTAGCCCAGTTCGTCACCGAGGATGCCGAAAGTCGCCTCGTCGAGGGACTCCGTCGCCGTCGCCATCTCACCGAGGTGGAACAGCACGGTCACGAGGTTTCCGGGGCTGGCGTCGATCTTGTCGGCGAAGTCCGAGATGGAGGCACCGCGGCGCAGCCGCACGATGGTGTTGCCATCACCACGGGGTACGCTCACGCCACCCAGCGACGGGGCTTCGCGCAGTTCGAATTCCTGCCTCTTGGCGCGCTTCGACTTGCGGGCCTTGCTCTTGCCGCCACCACGACCGAACGCACCGGCGGTTCCACCACCGGGGCCGCGGCCACGACCGCCGCCACCAGCGGGACGGGGGCCGCCGAAGCCGCCACCGGGACGCTGGAAACCACCACCGGCACCAGCGCCGGCACCGGCACCGCCGCCGCTTCCGGGGCGCTGCTGGAAACCGGGACGGCTGCCGCCGGCACCACCGGGACGCTGACCGCCTGGGCGTGCGCCCTGGCCGGGCGCGCCGGGGCGCGGCGAACCGGGACGCGGCGGGGTCGGACGCGGGATGTTGCCGGGCGTCGGCCGCTGGCCCATGCCCTGCGAGCTGGCGAACGGGTTGTTTCCCGGACGCGGAGTGCTCGGGCGCTGACCCATGCCCTGGTTGGAGGCGAACGGGTTGTTGCCCGGACGCGGGGCGCCGGGGCGCGGGATGCTGCTGCTGGCGTCGCCTGCCGGACGCGGTGTGGCCGTCTTGGCCTCCGCTTCGGTCGCAGGCTTCTCACCGGAGGGCTCGGCCTCGGCCTTCGCCGCAGCCGCCTTCGCCGCCGCTGCTTCGGCCGCCTCGGCGGCGGCCTTCTGCTCGGCGAGCGCCTGACGCTCGGCCACCGACAGGGGCGCGGCAGGAACAGGTCCCGCCGGCTTGGGGGACGCAGCCGGCGCGGGTGCCGGGGCAGACGGACGCGATGCGGCCGGCGCGGGCGCCTTGTGCTCGGGGGCAGCGCTGGCCGCCTTGTCCGCGGTGAAGCCATCCGCCTCGAGGGCGGCACGAAGCTTGCGCGCCACCGGCGGTTCGATGCTGGAGGACGGTCCCTTGACGAACTCGCCCATCTCTTTCAGTTTCGCAAGTGCGATCTTGCTGTCGACTCCGAGTTCTGTTGCGACCTCGTGTACGCGTGGTTTTGCAGCCACAATTCTCCTGTCTAGGGGGTCTACCCCTAGCAGGGCAGACCGTTAGTAACGGACGGGTCTCATTTCGAGCCGCTCATTAGTTGTCACTCATTTGAGTTCACTGTGCCGTTCAGCCTGTTCTCTCGTAGTGCGTCCTGGATGGCCTGGGTTTCGAGTGCCTGCTCCACCCGCAGCGCCCGCCCGAAGGCACGCCTCTGCAAAGCTTTGTCGAGACACTCGTCAGTCGGATGGAGCCACGCGCCCCGCCCGGGAAGAGTGGCGGAATGGTCCACCACGAGTTCTGCGTTTCGGGCGACAACCCTCACGAGGGAGGATCGGGGAGCGCGAGAACGGCATCCAACGCACGTTCTAACAGGTTCCATCTTACACCCGCGCGCCAGCCCGGCTGGGCGCACTCACTCCTTGTCGAGGATCGAATCCGGCTGGATGTCGATCTTCGCGCCCGTGAGCTTCGCAGCGAGGCGGGCATTCTGCCCTTCCTTGCCGATGGCAAGAGAGAGCTGGTAGTCGGGAACGAGGGCACGGACGGCCTTGAGCGACTCGTCGATCACGAACGCGCTGGTCACCTTGGCGGGCGAGAGGGCACTCGAGACGAAGGTGGCCAGGTCGGGCGAGTAGTCGACGATGTCGATCTTCTCGTTGTTGAGCTCGGCAGTCACCGCGCGCACGCGCTGACCGAGCTCACCGATGCAGGCACCCTTGGCGTTGACTCCGGGCTCGGTGGCACGCACCGCGATCTTCGTGCGGTGCCCGGCCTCGCGGGCAAGCGACACGATCTCGACGACCCCGCTGGCGATCTCCGGCACCTCGAGCGCGAAGAGCTTGCGCACGAGCGCCGGGTGGGTGCGCGAGACGATGATCGACGGCCCCTTGAGCCCCTTCGAGACACTCGTGACGTACACGCGGATGCGCGAGCCGTGCGTGTACTCCTCGCCCGGAACCTGCTCCTCGGGCGGCAGGATCGCCTCGATGCTGCCCAGATCCACGTGGATCATCCGCGGGTTCGGTCCCTGCTGGATCACGCCGGCAACGATGTCGCCTTCGCGTCCGCGGAACTCGCCGAGGACCGCGTCGTCGGCGATGTCACGCAGGCGCTGGTTGATCACCTGTTTGGCAGCGAACGCTGCGATGCGACCGAAGTCGCTCGGGCTGTCTTCGGCTTCGCCGATGACGTTGCCTTCCTCGTCCTTCTCCGGAACGTAGACGGTCACATGTCCGGTCTTGCGATCGAGGTGCACGCGGGCCGCGGGCGGCTCGTCCGAGTGCGCGTTCTCGCCGTGACCGTGACCGTGACCGTGGTCGGCCTGGTTCGTGTGCTTCAGGTAGGCGGTCAGAATCGCCTGCTCGATAATCTGCACCAGCTCATCGAAGGGGATCTCTCGCTCACGTTCCATGAGACGTAAGACGCTGAGGTCGATGTCCATGCCGGCCTCCTCTATTCAGATCTTGCCGCCGCGAAACCGCGCGACGGACTCAGCTCCCTACGGTACCCGATCCTCGGCCCGGTGTGATCCCGCGAAAGCTGCCGAATGCGTCCCATTCACCCGAAATGGGTCGCATTTCGCAGCTTTCGCACACGAGTTTCGAGGGCGTGGAAGAGGTCGCGCGCGTGCCCCATTTCGTTGAAATGGGGCACACTCGGCAGTTTTCGCGTTGGGTGGCGGGGTAGGAGATCAGGCGCGCAGGGCGGCGGGGAGGCCGGCGACGGGAACGGAGCTGCGCTCGCCGGTGCGGCGGTCCCACAATTCGACGACGCCATCGGCGGCGCCCCGCCCGACGACGACGATGCGGGGAACCCCGATCAGCTCGGCGTCGCCGAACTTCACCCCGGGCGAGACCTTCGGACGGTCGTCGAACAGCACGTCGAGTCCGGCCGCCTCCAGGGAGGCCGTCACCTCTTCGGCCACGTCGAACACGACCTGCTCGCGCCCGGCGGCGACGACGTGCACATCGAACGGCGCGACGGCTTCGGGCCAGATGAGGCCCTTTTCGTCGCAGTTGAGCTCGGCGATGATCGCGAGGATGCGCGTGACGCCGATGCCGTACGATCCCATGGTCACTGTGACGAGCTTGCCGTTCTCATCGAGCACCTTGAGCCCGAGCACCTCGGCGTATTTGCGGCCGAGCTGGAAGACATGGCCGATCTCCATGCCGCGGGCGAGCTCGACCGGACCGGAGCCGTCGGGAGCGGGGTCGCCGGCGAGCACTTCGGCCGCCTCGACCGTGGCGTCCCAGTCGAAGTCACGGCCGGCGACGAGACCGAATACGTGCTTGCCGTGCACGTTCGCCCCCGTGATCCAGCCGGAGCCTTCGACCACGCGGGGGTCGACGAGGTAGCGGATGCCGGTGGCCGACTCTTCGCCCAGCATCGCCCCGCGCTCCGACCACGGCCCGATGTAGCCCTTCACGAGCTCCGGGTGCTTCAGGAAGTCGGCCTCGGTGGCCGGTTCGACCTCGGCGGGAGCGAAGGCGACCTCCGCCCGTTTCAGGTCGACCTCGCGGTCACCCGGCAGCCCGACCACGACGACCTCGCGTGTGCCGTCGAGGTGGACGACGGCCAGCACGACGTTCTTGAGGGTGTCCGCCGCCGTCCAGGCGCGGCCGTCGGGCCGAGGGTGCTTCTCGTTGGCCACGGCGACGAGCGCCGCGATCGTCGGGGTGTCAGGCGTGTCGAGGACTTCGAGCGGCGTCAGCTTCTCGAACGACCGGGCGGGCGGAGCGACGGTGGTGAACGCTTCGACGTTGGCGGCGTACCCGCCGGCCGAGCGCACGAAGGTGTCTTCGCCGATCACGGTGGGGTGCAGGAACTCCTCGCTGCGCGAGCCGCCCATCGCACCGGCATCCGCCTGCACGATCGCGTACTCCAGCCCGAGCCGGGTGAAGATGCGCTCGTAGGCGTCGCGCTGGCGCTGGTAGCTGGCGTCGAGACCGGCGTCGGTGTAGTCGAAGGTGTACGCGTCTTTCATCGTGAACTCACGGCCGCGCAGCAGGCCGGCGCGGGGTCGGGCCTCGTCGCGGTACTTGTCCTGGATCTGGTAGATCGCCAACGGCAGGTCTTTGTAACTGGAGTAGAGGTCTTTGACGAGCAGCGTGAACGCTTCCTCGTGGGTGGGTGCGAGCAGCAGGTCGGAACCCTTGCGGTCTTTCAGGCGGAAGAGGTTGTCGCCATACTCCTCCCACCGGCCGGTGACCTCGTAGGGCTCCCGGGGAAGCAGCGCCGGGAAATGCACCTCGTGCGCGCCGGCGGCCGTCATCTCCTCGCGGATGATCGCCTCGATCTTGCCTTTCACACGCAGCCCCAGCGGCAACCACGCGAAGATGCCCGGCGCCTGGCGCCGGATGTAACCGGCGCGCAGCAGCAGCCGGTGGCTGGCGACCTCGGCGTCGGAGGGGTCTTCACGGAGGGTGCGGAGGAAGTAGTTCGTCAGGCGTGTAGGCACGGGACCCATTTTAGGGGCGCGGGCGCCCCGCCGATGCCCGGGCGGTGTTGTGACGCCGGCTGCGGCGGCACCCCGACCGCGGAGCCCCGACCGCGGAGCCCCGACCGCGGAATAGGCTGACGGCATGCCGAGCCGTCGAACGCACGTCACCGCATCCGCCGCACAGAGCGAGCTGGCCGTCGCCCTCGCATCGCTCCGCACCGGCCTCGATCTGCCGGAGGGCTTCCCCGAACCTGTCGAACGCGAAGCCGAGGCAGCCGCGGCGGCGCTCACCCTCCCTATGACCGATCTCACCGGGGTGCCGTTCGTCACCATCGACCCTGACGGTTCCACCGATCTCGACCAGGCGGTGCACATCGAGCGCTCCGGGGCGGGTTTTCGTGTGCGCTACGCGATCGCGGATGTGCCCGCGCTGGTCCGGCCCGATGGCGCGGTCGACATCGAGGCACGGCGACGCGGGCAGACGATCTACGCCGCCGACGGCCGCATCCCGCTGCATCCGTCGGCCATCGGCGAGAGGGCAGGCTCGCTGCTCGCCGGCGTCGACCGCGGGGCGTTCGTGTGGGAGCTGGTGCTGGATGCGGGCGGCCGGGAGGTCTCCGTCTCGCTCGTCCGCGCGCGCGTCCGCTCCCGCCGTCAGTGGAGCTATGCCGACGCGCAGGCCGCCGTCGACGACGGCAGCGCACCGGAGACGCTCCTGCTGCTGAAGCCGGTCGGGCTCGCCCGTATCGAGTGCGAACGTCTTCGTGGCGGCGCCAGTCTCAACGCCCCCGACGAGGAGATCGTCCTGCGCGAGGGGGCGTACACGCTGGAGCGGCGTTCTCCCCTGCCCATCGAGGAGTGGAATGCCCAGATCTCGCTGTTGACGGGGATGGCCGCCGCCCGGCTGATGCTCGACGCCCGGATCGGCATCCTTCGCACGATGCCGCCGCCGGCCGAGGAGGCCGTGACCTCGTTCCGAGCGCAGACGACCGCGCTCGGCCTCCCGTGGGCGGCCGACCAGCCGTACGGCGAGTATCTGCGCGGTCTCGACCACACGGACCCGCGGGCGCTGGCGGTGATGCAGGCAGCGACCGGCCTCTTCCGCGGCGCGGGCTACGTCGTCATGGACGGCGAGGCTCCCGCCGATCCGCTCCAGTCCGCGGTCGCCGCCCCGTATGCGCACACCACGGCCCCGCTGCGCCGGCTCGTCGACCGCTGGGTCCTCGTGATCTGCGAGGCACTCAGCGCCGGCAGGGAGGTTCCCGCCTGGGCACGGCGGTCGTTGACCGAGTTGCCGTCGATCATGGGCGCTTCGTCACGACTGGGCTCGCAGCTGAACGCCGCCTCGATCGACCGGGTCGAGGCCGCACTGCTCGCCGACCGGATCGGCGACGAGTTCGAAGCGACCGTGCTGTCCGTCCGGGGCGACACGATGACCGTGCAGCTCGCCGAGCCGGCCGTCGTCGCCTCGGCGCCCCGGCCCGACGGCGTTCAGCCGGGAACGGTCGTCCGGCTCTGCCTCGCCACGGCCGACATCCCGACCGGACGGAGCACCTTCACGACCCCCGGCAGCAGCCGGGCACACGAATAGTCGCTCGGAACGCGTGGAGTGTTCGGACTCTCCGCTCCCCGAGCGTTCGAGGGGTCAGTGGGCGCCGACGGTGACCGTGGGGGCGGCTGATTCGGAGGCGGGCATCTCGGCAGCGATACGGTTCGCTTCGGCGATGAGGGTTGCGACGATCTCCGACTCGGGAACGGTCTTGATCACCTCGCCCTTGACGAAGATCTGCCCCTTGCCGTTGCCGGATGCGACCCCGAGGTCGGCCTCGCGGGCCTCCCCCGGTCCGTTCACGACGCAGCCCATCACGGCGACTCGCAGCGGCACACTCATGCCCTCGAGGCCACTCGTGACGTCGTTGGCGAGCTTGTACACATCCACCTGGGCCCGCCCACAGCTCGGGCAGGAGACGATCTCGAGCTTGCGCTCGCGCAGGTTCAGCGACTGCAAGATCTGCAGGCCGACTTTGACCTCCTGCGCCGGCGGGGCGGAGAGCGAGACGCGGATGGTGTCGCCGATGCCCTCCGAGAGCAGGATGCCGAAGGCGGTGGCGGACTTGATCGTGCCCTGGAACTCCGGTCCGGCCTCGGTGACACCGAGGTGCAGGGGCCAGTCGCCGCGTTCGGCGAGCAGCCGGTAGGCCTTGACCATCACGATGGGGTCGTTGTGCTTCACCGAGATCTTGAAGTCGTGGAAGTCGTGCTCCTCGAACAGGCTGGCCTCCCACACGGCGCTCTCCACGAGAGCCTCCGGCGTGGCCTTGCCGTACTTCTGCAGCAGGCTCGGTTCGAGCGATCCGGCGTTGACGCCGATGCGGAGCGAGACGCCCGCGGCCTGGGCGGCAGCAGCGATCTTGCCGACCTGGTCGTCGAACCTGCGGATGTTGCCGGGGTTCACTCGCACGGCCGCGCAACCGGCATCGATCGCCGCGTAGACGTAGTTCGGCTGGAAGTGGATGTCGGCGATCACCGGGATCTGGCTCTTCTTGGCGATGATCGGCAGCGCCTGGGCGTCGTCGCGGCTCGGCACCGCGACGCGCACGATGTCGCAACCGGAGGCGGTGAGCTCAGCGATCTGCTGCAGGGTCGCGTTGATGTTGGTGGTCGGCGTCGTGGTCATCGACTGGACGCTGATCGGGGCATCGCCTCCGACGAGGACCTTGCCCACCTTGATCTGCCGGGTCTTGCGACGGGGTGCGAGTGTTTCCGGGATCTTGGGCATCCCCAGGTTGATTGCTGCCACGACACCAATCCTACGCGGCCGGGTGGGAGGTGGCTGGGCGCGGGATGTGCGTCGCCGTGGCGCCCGGCCTGATCAGCGCCGCCCCGATCAGCGCCGGCCGATCAGCCGAGCCCGATCGGCTTCACGATGTCTGCGTACACGAGCAGCAGGCTCATCCCGCCGAGCAGCACGACCACAGCCAGCGTGAGCGGCATGAGTTTGGCCATGTCGACCGGCCCCGGGTCGCGACGTTTGAACAGTTTCGCGAAGCTGCGGCGGATCCCCTCCCACGCGGCGCCGGCGACGTGTCCGCCGTCGAGGGGAAGCAGCGGGATGAGATTGAACACGAACAGCGCGATGTTGAGCGAGGCGAGCAAGCCGATCATCGTGTACGCCTTGTCGACGACGGGCACGCCGTCGAGGGCGGTGACCTCTCCGGCCACCCGGCCGACGCCGACGATGCTGATGGGGCCGTTGGGGTCGCGCTCGCCCGGCCCGAAAGCGGCGTTCCAGATGCCGACCAGGCGTTCGGGAAGGTTGATGATGACCCCGACGACCGCGCCGGTCTGCGCACCGACCGCCGGGAGCACGGAGGTGATCGGCTGCGGAACGAGCTCCTGCACACTGCTGACGCCGACGAAACCGGCGTTCTGGGTGATCACCTTTCCGGCGGCGTCCTTCTCGGCGACGCCCTGCGCGTTCACTTTCGTCACGGTGTTCGTGCGGGGCGTGAGTGAGACCGTCTGTTCGGCTCCGCCACGTTCGACGACGACCGAAAGTGTGCGGCCCGATGAGTCGCGCACGATGGCGGTGAACTGATCCCAGCTGGCGATCGACGTCCCGTCGACGCTGATGATCTTGTCATTCGGCTTGATGCCCGCCTGTGCGGCCGGACCAGCCGGATCGCCTGCTTCGCAGGTCTGACGGGCGCTCGTCGACGGCAGAACGCATTGGCTCACCGAGCCGATGGTGGTGGAGGCGGCCGGCGTGCCGAAGCCCATCAGGAGGACACCGAACAGTACGACGCCGATCAGGAGGTTCATGACCGGGCCGCCGAGCATGATGATGATGCGCTTCCAGACGGCGAGCTTGTAGAACGTGCGCTCGTCTTCGCCGACCGCAACGGCCTCCAGACTGGCGACCCGTGCATCTTGGGCCATCGTCTGCACGAAACCGGTCGTGGCGTTGCGACCGTGCTCGTCGCCCTTCTTCGGCGGGAACATCCCGACCATGGAGATGTAGCCGCCGAGCGGGATGGCCTTCACGCCGTATTCGGTCTCGCCTCGCCGGAACGAGAACAGCGTCTTGCCGAACCCGATCATGTACTGCGTGACCTTCACGCCGAACAGCTTTGCCGGAACGAGGTGGCCGATCTCGTGCAGTCCGATCGACAGAGCGAGCCCCACCAGGATGATGAGCACGCCGAGGATGAAGAGCAGCACGGATTCCACGACCCCAGGCTAGCCGCGACTACCTTGGAACCAGCCGCACAGTCCCTATGCGCCGCGGCCGCCGGCGATCATCCGGTCGGCTTCGGCCCGGGCCCATCGCTCGGCCTCGACCAGCGACTCCCGGCTCAGCTCCCCGTCGGGCGTGTGCTCGTCGACGACGCGGGCCACGGTGTCGACGATGTCGAGGTAGCCGATGGCGCCTGCGTGGAAGGCAGCGACGGCCTGCTCGTTGGCGGCGTTGAACACCGCGGGGTAGGTGCTGCCGGCGATCCCGACCCGTTTGGCGAGCGCGACGGCGGGGAACGCCGCATCGTCGAGGGGCTCGAAGGTCCAGGTGTGGGCGCGGGCCCAGTCGAGTGGAACCCCCACATCCGGAACCCGGTTCGGCCAGTCCAGGCTCAGCGAGATGGGCAGCCGCATGTCGGGGGGCGAGGCCTGGGCGATCGTCGAGCCGTCGATGAACTCGACCATCGAGTGGATGACCGATTGCGGGTGCACGGTGACCTCGATGCGCTCGAACGGCACATCGAAGAGCAGGCTCGCCTCGATGATCTCGAGTCCCTTGTTGACGAGCGTGGACGAGTTCGTGGTGACGACCAGGCCCATGTCCCAGGTGGGGTGCGCCAGCGCCTCGCTCGGCGTCACCTCCGCGAGCGACTCGCGGCTGCGCCCTCGGAACGGGCCACCGGATGCGGTGAGCACGAGCCGGCGCACCTCACGGTCCGAGCCGGAGCGCAGCGCCTGGGCGAGCGCCGAATGTTCGGAGTCCACGGGCACGATCTGCCCGGGTGCGGCCGCGCGTTTGACCAGCTCGCCCCCGACGATGAGCGACTCCTTGTTGGCCAGGGCCAGGCTCGCGCCGGTCTCCAGGGCCGCGAGCGTCGGTCCGAGGCCCACCGACCCGGTGATGCCGTTGAGCACCACATCCGCCTCCACCGAGCGCACCAGACGTTCGGCGTCGTCCGCGCCGAGCGCGGTGTCGGCGACACCGAACCGCACGGCCTGCGCCGCGAGCTCGTCGCCGTTGCGGCCGGCCGCGAGGCCGACCACGGTGAAGCGGTCGGGGTTGGCCCCGATCACATCGAGAGCCTGGGTTCCGATGGAGCCGGTGGATCCGAGGATGACTACTCTGCGCATCACCTCATCGTAGAGGTGGTCAGCGAACGGTTTTCAGGATGTCGATGACGAACACCATCGTGTCGGTCGCCGTGATGTCGCCGCTGCCCTTCGTGCCGTAGCCGTCGGCCGGCGGGACGATCGCGATGACCTGCGAACCGACTTTCTGACCTTCGAGCGCCTTCTTGAATCCGGCGACCACACCCGTGGTCTGGAAGCTGGCGGGCTCCCCGCGGCTCCAGCTGGAGTCGAAGGTCGCGCCGTTGCGCCACAGCACGCCTTTGTATTGCACGGTGACCGTGTCGCCGGACTGCACGACTTCGCCGTCGCCCTGCTTGAGCACGGCGATCTTCGTGGTGGTGGGCGGGTCGGTCTTCGGGATCGTGATGTTCGGCTCACCGGATGCGGCGAGCTTCACGGTCGGGAACCCGGCGGTCGGCGCGACCGGGGTACCGTCGGCGCGGGTCGGGATCTTGCTGACGGAGTCGATCACGAAGACGACCGTGTCGGTGTCTTTCAGGCTGAACTGGGTGAGGTCGGCCTTGCCGAACATCTGCTTTGCTGTTCCGGTGATCACGATTCGCGACTTGAGCGGGAGGCACTCGACCGCGCGCACGATCCCGGGAACGAAGGTGTTCACATCCACGGAGACGGTTTGGGCGGACTGACCGTCGAAGCCGGCCGAGGCCGCGAGCTCTTTGCCTGTCGTGCCGTTGTACGCAGCGAGTGCGATGTCGATCGAGTCGCCGCCTTTGACCTCGGCGCCGTCGCCCTTCGAGATGACGGTGCGCTCGAGCTTGGTGGCCTTCAGCGGCGTCGTGAAGGTGGCCTTCGGATCGGCGCCGTACGCGCTCGCGATCTTCACCGAGTCGGAGGCCGACCCCGGCTTCACGTTCTCACATGTGAGCGACGCACTGGTCGCGGTCGGCGTCGGGGTGGCCGACGGCGAACCCGAACTGCAGGCGGCGAGGGCGACGACGACGAAGCCGGCGGCGAGGACGGAGAGGGTTTTACGCACAGAGACACCTTCGAGATGCGGGCAGGGTTGTGCACAGTCTGCCCCATCCGGCTATGCCGAAGCTGACAGCCGGGCAACCTACGATGGAGGCATGACTCGCGATTTCTCCGTTCCGCAAACCCGTCAGCTCGTCACCGCCCTTCCGGGCCCCCGCTCCGTCGCGCTGCAGGCACGCCGTGTCGCCTCGGTCAGCCGCGGCGCCGGAACGCTCGCGAACATCTACATGGAAAGCGGTTCGGGCGCCATCCTCGTCGACGTCGACGGCAACCGTCTGATCGATCTCGGCTGCGGCATCGGCGTCACGACCATCGGGCACGCGCATCCGGAGGTCGCGGCGGCAGCCGCCGCGCAGGCCGCGAAACTGACCCACACGCTTTTCACCGTCACGCCCTACGAGAACTACGTCCGCGTGGCCGAGAAGCTCGCCGAGGTGACCCCCGGCAACTTCGAGAAACGCAGCATCCTCGTCAACTCGGGGGCCGAGGCCGTCGAGAACGCGGTGAAGATCGCCCGCAAGTTCACCGGTCGCCGCGCGATCGCCACGCTCGACCATGCCTTCCACGGCCGCACCAACCTCACGATGGCGATGACCTACCGCCCCTGGCCCGAGCGGGCGGGCATGGGCCCGTTCCCGGGTGAGATCTACAGCGTTCCGGTCAGCTACCCCTTCCGCGACCCCGCAGGGATGACCGGCGTCGAAGCCGCCGAGCGGACGATCGACTACATCATCACCCACATCGGCGCCACCGAACTGGCCGCCCTGTTCGTCGAGCCCATCCAAGGCGATGGCGGCATCGTCATCCCCGCCCCCGGCTACTTCCAGCGTCTCTCCGAGTTCTGCACCGAGAACGGCATCGTGTTCGTCGCCGACGAGATCCAGGCCGGCATCGCTCGCACAGGCGCCTGGTACTCGATCGAGCACCACGGCGTCGTGCCAGACCTCGTCACCACGGCCAAGGGCATCGCGGGCGGCTTCCCGCTCGCCGCGGTCACCGGCCGCGCCGAGATCATGGATGCGGTGCAGCCGGGCGGCATCGGCGGCACCTTCGGCGGCAACCCGATCTCCACGGCCGCGGCGCTCGCGACGTTCGAGGTGATCGAGAAGGAGAACCTCATCGCCGAGGCGCAGCGTGTGGAGCGCGCCCTCTGGGCCCGCATCGGCGATTGGGCCGAGAAGTTCGCCGTCGTCGGCGAGGTGCGCGGCAAGGGCGCGATGTTCGGCGTCGAGCTCGTGCACCCCGGAACCAAGAAGCCGAACCCGGAGGCCCTGAAGTCCGTTCTCGCCCACGCCACGGCCAACGGCGTCATCCCCCTCGACGCCGGAAGCTGGGACAGCGTGCTGCGACTGCTTCCGTCGGTCGTGATCAGCGAAGAGCTCATCGACGACGCTGCGAGCGTGCTCGAAGAAGCTCTGGCCCGCTTCAACTGACACCGACCCGGATGCGTTCCTCCCGTTGGCGTGTGCTCGCCGGGTCCGCTGTCGTCGCCGCCGTTCTCGCGTTCGTTCCGGCGGTGGGCGCCAGCGGCACCCCTGCGTTCGACGCCGGCGAGATCATCAGCGACGACAGCTTCTTCAACCCGAACGCAATGACGGCCGCCGATATCCAGGTCTTCCTCGACGATCGCAGTTGCACCCCGAAGGACGGGGTTCCGTGTCTCGCCCGCTACCGCATCGACACCCCGGACGTTGCCGCGTCGAAAGACCGGTGCACGGCGCTGCGCGGTGCGCGTGACGAACCGGCCAGCAGCATCATCGCGCGCGTCGCCCAGGCGTGCACGATCAGCCCGAGGGTACTGCTGGTGCTGTTGCAGAAGGAGCAGTCTCTATTGACGGCACCGAGCGCATCCGGTTACCAGAAGGCCACCGGCTACGCCTGCCCCGACACCGCCGCCTGCGACCGGAAGTACTTCGGGTTCTTCAATCAGGTGTACCGGGCCGCGTGGCAGTTCCGGGAGTACACGGTGCACCCGGCCGATTGGCGTTACCGCATCGGCGCCAACCGCATCCAGTACCATCCCGACGCGAGCTGCGGCTCGAGCACTGTTCGCATCGTCAACCAGGCGACCGCGAACCTCTACAACTACACCCCGTATCAGCCCAACGAGGAGACGCTCACCCGGCCGACCGGGCCCGCCGGGAGTTGCTCCACCTTCGGCAACCTCAACTTCTCACGGCTCTACACGGAATGGTTCGGCTCGCCGCTCGCGGTGCGGTTCAGCGGCTGGCTGCCGGACTGCCTGAACTACGACAGAGGGTTCGGCTGCGCGCCGATCCGGCCGCTCCGCGGCGTGTGAGCGCGCACATTCCGTCCGTGGAATACGCGCGCGACTACTCTCGTATTCGTGACGACTACCGAACCCGATGATGGGCCGAGCGCAGTGAAGCGCCCCGGCTTCCTCTATCTGTTCGGCCGCACTGTCATCGCGCCCATCGCCCGGGTGGTCTACCGGCCGAAGGTCATCGGACGCAAGAATGTGCCGCGCACCGGGGCGATCATCCTCGCCAGCAACCATCTGTCGTTCATCGACAGCATCGTCATCCCTCTCACGGCGCCCCGGCGCGTGCAGTTTCTGGCGAAGTCGCACTATTTCGAGGGGAAAGGCTTCACCGGCTGGCTCTCCCGCTCGTTCTTCACCGCCATCGGCGCGGTCGGCGTCAAACGCGGTGCCGGCCAGGCCGCGCAGGATGCGCTCGACCAGTCCAAGCGCATCCTCGACACCGGCGCCGCTTTCGCCATCTATCCCGAGGGCACCCGCTCACTGGACGGCCGCCTCTACAAGGGACGCACCGGCGTGGGGTGGCTCGCCCTCACCACCGGCGCCACGGTGGTCCCCGTCGGCCTGATCGGCACCAACGAGCTGCAGCCGATCGGAACGAAGATCCCGCGCGTCAAGCGCATCACTGTGGCATTCGGCGAGCCGATCGACGTCAGCCACTACGGCACGGCGGACTCCGGGCGTGCGCGCCGCCAGGCCACCGACGAGATCATGGCCGCGATCCAGGCGCTCACCGGACAGGAGCTCGCCGAGAAGTACAACGAGGCGCCGCCCGCCGGCGCCGTGGAGCGCGTGAAACGCGCCTTCCGGCCGGAACGGCTCTAGCCCGTCGGCCCGTCGGCTGCGTCGCCCTGCCTCGCCCGGTAGGCGCGCGCCTTCTGCCGGTTCCCGCAGACGCCCATGCTGCACCAATTGCGGGAACCATTGCGGGACCGGTCGTAGAACGCCCACCGGCAGTCGTCGGCGTGGCACAGTTTCACTCGGTCGAGGCGGCCCTGAATGCTCAGGATCACCGAGGCGGCGACGGCGGCCTGCGCGGCCGTGCTCGCCGTCAATTCGACCGAGCGTTCACTGCAGGCGGTCTCGAGTTCGACCGCCGGCAAGGAGGCGCTCCCGCCATCGACCAGCGCGCGCAGGCTGTCGCGCACCGCCCGGGCCTCGGCCCGGTCGCCCATGCCGACGCCGTGCCGGTTCGCCCAGACCTCGAACGCCGCACCGTCGTCCAGCGTATCGGCGCCCTCTTCGATGTCGAGTGTGTTGAGGAAGTCGACGAGCAGTTCGGCTCCGAGCGCCGGAGCAATCGTAGGCATATAACCATTGTAAATCTGTGACAGGTTACGTGGCGCCCCGCGTGTCACGCGAGGATGGCGACCTCGGGGGCGTGCTCGACGGGGAAGTTCACCGAGGCGGCGATGAAACACTTCGCGGCGGACGGTCCGTGCAGCGAAGCCGCGAGTTCGGCCTGCGCCGGATCGGCGATCGTCACCACCGGGCGCAACAGCGCACTGGTGAAGTGGCCGCCGCCGTCGGCGGTCTGCTCCATCACGCCGGTGGCCGCATCCGTGTATCCGACCACGACCACCCCGGCCCGCGCCGCCTCGGCCAGATAGCTCAGCATGTGGCACTGGCTCAGTGCGGCGAGCAGCAACTCCTCCGGATTCCAGCGATCGCGGTCGCCGAAGAAGACGCGGTCGGCCGATCCGTCGATGGCCGGCTTTCCCGATGCGCGCACGACATGATCGCGGCCGTAGTCCTTGTAGCCGCTGGTGCCGCTCCCCCGGTTGCCGGTCCACTCCAGATCGATCGCATAGCTGTGTTCGAGCTTCATGTTCCGATTCTCGCACCGGGCTAAACTCGATGCATCATGACTGAATCCGCCACCACCGCTGCGCCCGTCTACACCGTCGCGCAGGAACGCCGCATCGTCACCGCCGTGCCCGGGCCCAAATCCCAGGAGCTGCACGCGCGACGACTCGCAGTCGTCCCGGCGGGCGTCTCCTCGACGCTGCCGGTCTACATCGCCAAGGCGAACGGGGCGATCCTCGTCGACGTCGACGGCAACCAGTTCGTAGACTTCGGCGCCGGGATCGGCGTGACGACGATCGGCCACACCGAGACCGCCGTCGTCGAGGCAGCCGCAAGCCAGCTGCGAGACGTGATCCACACCCTGTTCACGATCACCCCGTACGAGGAGTACGTGCGCGTGGCCGAGTTGCTTGCCGAGCACACGCCCGGCGGCCACGCGAAGAAGACCGTGCTCGTGAATTCCGGCGCCGAGGCCGTGGAGAACGGTGTGAAGATCGCCCGCAAGCACACCGGACGGCGCGCGGTAGCAGTGCTCGACCACGCCTACCACGGGCGCACGAACCTCACGATGGCGATGAACTACAAGGCGATGCCGTACGCCACCGGTTTCGGACCGTTCGCCGGCGACGTCTACCACGCTCCCAGCTCGTACCCCTACCACGACGGTCTCAGCGGCGGCGAAGCCGCGGCGCGCACGATCGGCTATCTCGAGAAGGTCATCGGGGCCACCGACCTCGCCTGCCTCGTCGCCGAGCCCATCCAGGGCGAGGGCGGGTTCATGGTGCCGGCCGATGGGTATCTCCCGGCTCTGCAGGAGTGGTGCACCGCCAACGGCGTCGTGTTCATCGCCGACGAGATCCAGAGCGGAATGGCCCGCACCGGCGCCTATTACGCGAGCGAACATTTCGGTCTCGTCCCCGACCTGGTGCTGAGCGCCAAGGGCATCGCGGGCGGCCTCCCGCTGGCCGCCGTCACCGGCCGCGCCGAGATCATGGATGCGGCTCAGCCCGGCGGTCTCGGCGGAACCTTCGGTGGCAACCCTGTCGCCGCGGCGGCCGCCGTTGCCGTGTTCGAAGAGATCGAGGCGAACGATCTGCTCGCCGAGGGCAAGCGCATCGAGAACGCCCTGAGGCCCGCCCTGCTCGAGCTGCAGAAGAAGTACGACATCATCGGCGACGTGCGCGGCATCGGCGCCATGCTCGCGATCGAGCTCGTGCAGCCGGGCACCGGCACTACGACCAAGGAGCCGAACTCCGCGGCCGTCACGGCCATCGCGAATTACGCGGCGGAGCGCGGGCTGCTCGTCCTCACCGCCGGCACCTACGGAAACGTGCTGCGGTTCCTCCCGAGCCTCGCGGTGTCGAACGATCTGATCGCCGACGCCGTCTCGGTGCTCGACGACGCCTTCTCCGCCCTGTGAGCGCAGCGGTCTTCACCGGCGACCAAGCGGTCGAGCTCGCCGTGGTCGAACGCAGCGGGTTCGTCGAGTCCCGGCACCTCGGCTCGGCCGTCGTGCTCGGCCCCGACGGCGGCGTCGTGAACTCGCTCGGCGCCCCGGAAGCCCCGGTCTTCCCCCGCTCGAGCCTGAAGCCGTTCCAGGCGATCGCCGTGATGGGCGCGGGCGTCCCGCTCACCGGTGCGGCCGCCGTGCTGGCGACCGCCAGTCACGGGGGAACCCCGGCGCATCTGTCAGTGGTCCGCGGGCTCCTCGCGCAAGCGCAGCTCAGCGAGAACGCCCTGCTCTGCCCGCCTGACTGGCCGCTGGACTCCGCCGCGCGCGACGACGCCATCCGGGCCGGCGAAAGCCGCACACCGCTGTTCATGAACTGCTCCGGCAAGCACGCCGCCATGCTCCTGGCCTGCATGGTCAACGGCTGGCCGATCGAGAGCTACCTCGACCCGCAGCATCCCATGCAGCACCAGGTGCGCGACGTCGTCGAGCGGCTCACCGGCGAGAAGGTCGTCGCCACAGGCGTCGACGGATGCGGCGCCCCTGTGTATGCGATGGCTCTGACCACTCTGGCGCGCGGCATCCAGCGCATCGCCACCGCCTCGGACGGGTCGCCGTTCGCGCTCTACCGCAATGCCGCCCTGCTGAAGAACGCCGTTCTCGCCGACGGCTGGGCGATCGACGGCCCCGGACGGGCGAACACCGTGGTGATCGACCGGCTCGGCGTCTTCGCGAAGCTCGGTGCCGAAGGCGTGATGGTGATGGCCGCCCCCGACGGAACGACGGTCACCCTGAAGATGCTCGACGGCAGCCTGCGGGCCGCATCCATCGTCGCGCTCTCCCTGCTCGTCGACGCCGGAGCGCTCGAACGCTCGGCGGTGGAAGCCGTCACCCCGAAACTCGACCTCGCCGTGCTCGGCCGGGGGGCGCCGGTGGGCGAGATCCGCGCCTCCTACACCGCCTGATGCGGTGATCCGAAGCCGCCCGCACGCGGGAGACCGTAACGGCCCGGCACCTGGATGGTGTCGGACCGTTACGGTTTTGGGGGTCTAGTGGCGCGTCAGGACGTGCGCGCCAAGCGTTTCGCGCGCGCCGCGGCCGTGATCTGCGAGAGCAGCACCACGAGGATCGTGATGATGAATACGGCCGAGGCGATCACATTGGCCTGCGCGGGGATGCCACGCGAGGCGGCGATATAGATGTACATCGGGAAAGTGGTCACTGCACCCGCGTTGAAGTTCGTGATGATGAAGTCGTCGAAGCTCAGCGAGAACGACAGCAGCGCCGCCGACAGGATGCCGGGCAGCAGCAACGGGAACGTCACGCGCCAGAACACGGCGATCGGCGATCCGTAGAGGTCGCGACCCGCCTCCTCGAGCGAGGGATCCAGGCTCGCCACGCGCGCCTTCACCGTCACGACGACGAAGCTGATGCAGAACATGACGTGGGCGACGATGATGGTGCCGAACCCCTTGTTGATGCCGAGACTCAGGAACTGGGCGGCCAGGCCCGCTCCGAGCACGACCTCCGGGCTCGCCATCGGCAGGAACAGCAGCAGGCTGGTCTGCGAGCGGAACCGGAACCGGTAGCGCATGAGCGCGATCGCGATCATCGTGCCGAGGATCGTCGCGACGACCGTGGCGATCAGACCGATGATGATACTGGCCATGAACGCGTCGCAGATGCCGGCGGCGCTGCATACATTCGTCCAGTTGCGCCAGGTGAACCCCCGCCAGGCGATGTTGTTCTTGAGCGCGTCATTGAACGAGTAGATGAAGGTGTAGACGATCGGGATGAGCAGGAAGGCGAGCGCGAGGAAGGCGTAGACGCCGAGTCCCAGACCTTTGAACCGGAAGCCCTTCACAGCAGGTCCTCCGTTCCGCTGCGTTTCACGTAGACGCCCACGATCACGAGGATGACCGCCATCAGCACCACCGACATCGCGGCCGCCGTGGGATAATTCTGCAGCACGAGGAAGTTGCTCTCGATCACGTTGCCGATCATCGAGGTGTCCGACCCGCCGAGGAAATCCTGCGAGGCGTTGATGTAGTCGCCCGCCGCCGGAATGAACGTGAGCAGGGTTCCCGAGACGATGCCCGGCATCGACAGCGGCAGCGTCACCTTGCGGAAGGTGGTGAACGCGTTGGCGTACAGATCGCTTCCGGCTTCGAGGTAGCGCACATCCAGTCGTTCGAGAGTGGAGTAGAGCGGCAGCGTCATGAACGGGATGAAGTTGTAGGTCAACCCGAACACCACGGAGAACGCCGTGCCCGTGACGTGGGCATCGGGCGGCAGAACGGAGAGCGCCTTCAGCGACGTCGTGAACCAGGAGTCGTCGGAGAGCAGCTGCTTCCACGCCAGCGTGCGCAGCAGGAAGCTGATGAAGAACGGGGCGATGACGAGCGTCATCAACAGGTTCTGCAGCAGGGGGAACCGCCGGACCTTCACACCGATGAAGTAGGCGAGGGGGTAGCTGATCAGCAGGGCGGCCGCCGTGGCGATGATCGCGTAGACGAACGACCGGATGATCTGCGGCCAGTACGTGCCGATCGCATCTGTGTAGTTCTCCCAGCGGAACGCAGCCTGGTACTGGCCGATGTCGCCGCCGACCACGGGGGTCTGGAACGAGGTGATGATCAACGAGACAAGAGGAGTCAGGAAGAACAGCACGAGGTAGACGACACCGGGCAGCAGCAGCACGAGCGCGATGCCGCTCCGGCGCCGCTGTGCCGGCTCCTGATCCTGCTGCGGGGGCGTGGCCGTCGAGAACGCGGCGAGGGCCATTACGCCTCCTCGAGCTCCGACAGCAGGCGGTCCTTCGCCTGTGCGGCGATCATCTGCGTGTCGGTGTCATCGACGAACTTGCCGTCGATCGGCGGCTCGTCGGCGAGGACGAAAGTGTGGTCCGCATCCCAGGAGACCCAGACGTCGGAGCCCCGCGACGCCGCCGGCCCGGAGCTCATGTTCTGCGCGAACACGATCACCGATCCGAGGCCGGGGATCTCGACGATGTACTGCGTGCTCACCCCGCTGAACGACACATCTGTGACGCGGCCCGGCCCGAGCTGGTTGCGCCCGGCCGCGATCGTCTCCGGTGTCTCGTGCAGGCTGAGCTTCTCGGGTCGGACACCCACGGTGACACGTCCGCTGGCGCGCTGAGCGCGGGAGCGCGGGACGTTGAGCCGGTGACCACCCACCTCGACGCCGACGACATCACCGCCGGAGTCCTGAACCGGGCCGACGAACAGGTTCGACTGTCCCAGGAAGTTGGCGACGAAGACGGTGGCCGGCAGTTCGTAGAGCACCTCGGGCGCCCCCATCTGCTCGATGGCGCCTTTGTTCATCACGGCGACCGTGTCGGCCATCGTCATGGCCTCCTCCTGATCGTGCGTGACGTGCACGAAGGTGAGGCCGACCTCGTTCTGGATGGCCTTCAGCTCAAGCTGCATCTGCCTCCGCAGTTTCAGGTCGAGGGCGCCGAGCGGCTCGTCGAGCAGCAGCAGGGCTGGACGGTTGACGACCGCGCGCGCCAAGGCGACCCGCTGCTGCTGGCCGCCCGAGAGGGATGCCGGGCGACGGGCGGCGAGATGGTCGAGCTCCACCAGTCGCAGCGCCTCGTGCGCACGGGCGACCGCATCCCCGATCTTGCGACGGCGCAGGCCGAACGCGACATTCTCCAGGATCGTCATGTGGGGGAAGAGCGCATAGCTCTGGAACACCGTGTTGACCGGCCGCTGAAACGGCTTCGTCTTGGTGACATCGGTGCCGCCGATGAGGATCTGACCCTCGGTCGGCTCCTCCAGCCCGGCTACGAGGCGCAGCGTCGTCGTCTTGCCACAGCCGCTCGGGCCGAGCAGCGCGAAGAACGAGCCGGCGGGGATGGTGAGGTCCAGATGCTCGATGGCAGTGAACCCCGGGAAGCGCTTCTTGATCCCGACCAGCTGCAGGTCGGCGCCGGACTCGGCGAATACTCCCTTCGGCATCAGGCCCCCAATATCACCTTCTGGAAGGCCGCCTGGTACTTCTGCTCCTCCGCCGGCGTGAGCGAGCGGAAGATGTGCGCATTGGCGAGCGTCGTGTCGTCGGGGAAGATGAGCTGGTTGTCTGCGAGATCGGGGTCGATCTTCACCGCCGCCTCTTTGGCGCCGACGACCGGGGTGATGTAGTTCACCCATGCGGCGACCTCGGCCGCCACCTCAGGCTCGTAGTAGTAGTTGATGAGCTCTTCGGCGTTCGCCTTGCGCGGCGAGCCGATCGGGATGACGAAGTTGTCGCTCCAGAGCGTTCCACCGGAGTCGGGGAGGGCGAACTCCCAGTTGTCCCCCGCTTCGGCGTTCAACTGGGTGATGTCGCCCGACCAGCAGATGGCAGCGAGCGTGTCGCCGCTCTTCAGGTCGTTGAGGTACGAGTTGCCCTTGATGTTGCGGATCTGGCCGTCGTTGACCTCTTTGGTGAGCTTGTCGATCGCCTTGTTGTAGTCGTCGTCACTGAATTTCTTCGAGATGTCGACCCCTTGCTGCAGGAGCAGCAGACCCATCGTGTCGCGCATCTCGCTGAGCACGCCGACCTTGCCCTTGAGCTCCGACTTCCACAGATCGTCGATCGACTTGAGTCCGCCGGGCACTTTCGACTTGTTCCAGCAGATGCCGGCGAACCCGCTCTGCCAGGGCAGGGACTTCTTGCGTCCGGGGTCGAAGTCGGCGTCCTGCAGGGCCGGGGTGAGGTTCTTCTTGTTCGGGATGCTCGCCGCATCGAAGCTCTGAACGTAGCCGAACCGGATCAGCCGGGCGACCATCCAGTCGGTGAGGCAGACGGTGTCGGCGCCGATGTCTTTGCCGAGCGCGAGCTGGTCTTTGACCTTGGCGTAGTAGGTGTTGTTGTCGTCGACCGCGACATCGTATTTGACCGTGATGCCCGACTTCTTCTCGAACGCCTGGAGCGTCGGGTAGTTGCCCGCCTGATCTTGATCGAGATAGGCCTGCCAATTCGCCCAGGTCATCGTCTTGTCCGTCGACGATTGATCTTTCGCCGCGGTCGGCTTGCTGGATGCGCCCCCGGTCGAACAGGCCGCAAGAGCAAGGGCGGCTGCGCTGGCGCCGACACCGGCGAGAACACCCCGCCTCGTCATCTGCGACTGCCGAGCCGATTGGATCAGCTTCTGGATCATCGGGTCTTGCGGAAGCTGCCTCGAATTCACTGTGGTGCTCCTTCAGGGTCGAACACGGTCACTCTCACACTCGCTCTGACGTCTCCGCGCCGTTGCGGTGGGTCGATACTGGCACAGGACGTGGCATCGCGCAGCAAAAGAGGGGCAAAACGACGATCTTGAAACATGATCGTCACGAAATCAGCACCTCAGGGTGCGATCCGCGGGGGAAAACGCAGCCGTCACGCCTCCGAACGCGGTCGGCACATCGACGACGATCGCGGGATGGCGAAATCACCCATAAAGATCCACAAAATTTACGAAATCAGCACCAAAAAGCAAGATTTCCAGTCGAAATCATCCGTCGTTCCGACTAAGGTCAATGCTGAACCGATCATCGTCGACGTGTTAGGAGCCCCATGAAGGTCGCGATCCCCCGCGAGATCAAGGACAACGAGTTCCGGGTGGCCATCACTCCGGCCGGGGTTCACGACCTCATCGCGAACGGCCACGAGGTCTTCGTCGAGACGGAGGCCGGAACCGGCTCCTCCATCCCAGACGAGCTCTACGCATCGGCAGGGGCGACGATCCTCCCCGACGCCGCGAGCACCTGGCAGATCGCGGATCTCGTGCTCAAGGTCAAAGAACCGATCGCGAGCGAGTACGGCCACTTCCGCCCGGGGCTCGTGCTCTTCACATATCTGCATCTCGCCGCCGAGCCCGAGCTCACACATGCGCTCATCGACTCCCGGGTCACCGCGATCGCCTATGAGACCGTGCAGCTGCCCAACCGGGCGCTGCCGCTTCTGGCTCCGATGAGCGAGGTGGCCGGTCGGCTCGCGCCGATCGTCGGTGCGAACACCATGCTGAAGCCGAACGGCGGCCCCGGACTCCTCGTCCCCGGCGTCCCGGGCACGCATCCGGCCGTCGTCACCGTGCTCGGCGGAGGCGTCGCAGGAACGAACGCGATCGGTGTCGCCGTCGGTCTGGGCGCCGAGGTAACCGTTCTCGACACGAACATCGCCCGGCTGCGCGAACTCGACGCCCTCTACGCCGGCCGCATCAAGACGATCGCCTCGAACAGCTTCGAGATCGACAAGGCCGTGGTCGCCTCCGACCTGGTGATCGGCTCGGTGCTGGTCCCCGGCGCCAAGGCGCCCAAGCTGGTCAGCAACGAGCTGGTGTCCCGGATGAAACCGGGGAGCGTGCTCGTGGACATCGCGGTCGACCAGGGCGGCTGCTTCGCCGACTCGCACCCGACCACGCACACCGCCCCCACCTTCACGGTGCACCAGTCCCTGTTCTACTGCGTGGCCAATATGCCCGGCGCCGTGCCGCACACCTCCACCTATGCGCTGACGAACGCGACGCTTCCCTATGCCCGGGCGATCGCCAACCGCGGCTGGCGCGACGCCCTGGAGGCCGACGCATCCCTCGCGCTCGGCCTCAACACGCACGCTGGATCGGTCACGAACGCCGCCGTCGCCGAGGCCCACGGCCTCAGCGCCGGCACTGTGGCGGACGCCCTGTCGTAGAGCTCAGCACCGGGCGGAAGCGGCCGGAGTCAGCTCACGTCGAACCACTGGTCACCGATCTCGACGCGCGTGCCCGTTGTGACCCGGTACCGGCGACCGGCCTCGCACTGCCGCGCGACACCGCCGAGGGGATGCGCGACCGTCCCGTTTCCGGAGTACCGGTCGCAGATCCACAGTTCGCCTGCCTCCAGCCCGAACTCGAGGTGGGTCTTCGACACCGAACGTGACGGGTCGACGATGGCGACGAGCTGATCGACCTCCTCGCCCGGCTGCGTGATCGGGCGGCGGCCGACGAGCCCGGTGCCCGCAACGAGGATGCTCTCACCCGTCGAGAAGCTCAGAGTGTACGTCGCGACCGGAGCGGCCGGCGGCGCCGACTCGATCGGCTCGACGTGAAGGGCCCCGGTCGCGGGCAGCTCGTCGCCGGGGAAACGACCGGCGACGGCGGGTTTGGGCAAGCGCTCCACGATCGTCGTGTCGGAAGGGCGCGGGTCGGCGACCGCGGGAGGACGGACCCTGGTCGCCGTCACCGAACTGCCGCACGACCCGCAGAAGAGAGTCCCCTCGGTGAGCTCGTTTCCACACACCCGACAGTTCATCGCCTGCCCCGCTTTCTGTTGCTTGTCCATCCACGGTAGCCGAGCGAACGCAGGGAGACCGCCGCAAGCAGTCGCTTCCAGCGCGTCTCGCGCTGCCCGAGCGCTTCGCGCAGCTCATCGACCGCACGCCACACCGAGTCCGCCTCCTCGACGGTCGGCGCGCTCGGGCTGAAGACGGCGCGATCCGCCACCGCGGCCAGTGCCGAGGCGCGCACACCGCCGATCGTCGCCGCGAGCTCTTTGCGCGTGGCCGACGGCGGGGGCTCGTAGCCGTGATCGACGGCGGCGTCGGCGAACTCGCGCCAACCACCGGCGATACGTTCGACCGAGGTCGACGCCGACCGTCGCAGCGTCCGCCTCCGCCATTTGGCACCGATCACGGCGAGGAACGGGGCCGCGAGCACGGCAAGCACCAGCAGCACCCAGCCTGCGACGACCAGAATGCCGAGAATCGCATCGAGCAACGGGTTCTGCTGCGGCTGATCGGATTTGTCGACCTGAGCCTGAGGAGGATCCTCCCGCTGCTGCGGGTTCTCGTCGACCGGAGGCTGCACATTGGTCTGGGGCCGGGAGATCTGCGTCGGCTGGTCGGGCTGTTTGGGCGGCACCGGTCGCACCGGCGGAGTCGGATCCACGGTGACCCAGCCCTCTTCGCTGGTCTGTACCTCGATCCAGGCCGAGATGTCCGATCCGGTGAGGGTGATCGACTGATCGGGGCGCGCACCGTCCGGCGCGACGAACCCGACGACGACGCGTGCCGGGAACCCCAGCTGCCGGGCCATCAGGGCCGCCGTCACCGCGTACTGCTCCTGGTCGCCGAGCATCGGGATGTCGGTGAGCAGCTCGGTGATGCGGTCGGCCCCGTGCCCGGACCGGCTGGCGGGTTCGTCGGCACCGATGCCGTGGCTGATGTAGCCGTATTCCGCCAGTCCGCGCAGCGCCGCCGCCAACTTGGCGCCGTCACCGGCGATGCCGGCAATGTACTTCTGCAGCGTCTGCTGGAGTTCGTCGGGGATCACGGCAGGCTTGGGCACCACCGCGCTCCCGGGCTTCACCTTCTCGAGCTGGGTGGCGGTCAGTTTCGGCTTCACGACGGTGTCGAGGGTGTAGCTGTCCCCCCTTCTCAGACCGCGGGTGACCGCGCCCGTTCCCGTGACGTCGTTGTAGTAGAACGAACCGTCGAGTACCGCGGCGTCGCCGCCCCCGAAGACGACCTGTTGCAGCTGCCCGCTCCCGGGAACCCAGGGTCCGGTGAAGCCCCGCACGGTCACCGAGATGCGTTCACGCTGCCCATCGACCCCGGCCTGGTCGAGGCGGTACGGCATCCGCACAAAGGTTCCCGAGGCGCTGGCGACCTGGGACGTCCCCACGGAGTATGTGACGCCGTCGTAGGTGTCGAGGGTGGCGATGCGGATGCGGTCGTCGCCCGGCATCCCTCTGACAGTGAGCATCGGCTCATCGGCTTTCGCCGGCTCGAGATACTTGCGGAACCCGCTCAGGGGACTGGCGTACGCACGCGGGTCGAACGGCTGCTCCACCGCCGTGCGCACCACTTGACGCTCCGAGTTCGCCGGAAGCAGCAGGCTCGCCGCCGTCCCTGCGACGCCGGCCACCACGAGGATCACCGCCGCACCTGCGATGGTCCGCACACCGACGAACCGTCGCTCCCGCGGCGTCTCCACGGTCAGTCCACTCTGTTCAGCGAGACCGCGGAGCGCGGCCGAACGACGCTGCCAGCGGAACCAGATGGTCCAGGAGAGCAGAACGGCGAGTGTGCTCAGGGCAAGCCACAGCGGCACCGCCGTCACACCGGAGCCGAGGAGGATGCCGGCGAGGAACAGCAACACGGGCGGCACTGTGGCGAGTTCTCCGCGCTTCGCGCGCAGGGACACGGAGAGGGAGACCACGATGGTCAGCAGCGTGAGCAGGTACGCCGGAACGAGCAGGGCCTGGTACGACCCCACCGGGAGCGAGATCGTCACCAACTGCTTCCAGCTGAGCCAGGTGGCCTGCACGAGATCGACGAAGCCCTGTCCGGTGGGGAGCAGACCGCCGGCCGTCGCCTCCCCCGGAACGGCGAGCTGCACTCCGAGGCCGAGGAACACCGCGACGACGAGGCCGGTCACCACGATGCTCGGCCACCGGAAGACGGCGCCGAGCACGGCGACGACGGTGCCGACGGCGAGGGTGATGGCCAGCATCAGCAGGAAGGTCGTCGATTGGTACACCGCCCAGAATGACAGGGCGGCGAGCCCGGTGCCGGCCAGGGCGAAGAGCGTGTTGACGAGCACGAAGCCCGCGCGGTCGCGGTTCATCTCAGGCCGCCATCCTCTTGGCGAGACTCTTCTGCAGGTCTTCGAGATACCCGATGGTGAGCACGCTCAGATCGGTCACCCGACGCAGCGACGGCACGGCGCCCGCGTCGCACACGACGGCCACCACATCGACACCCAGCGGAAACTGCGTGGACGATGCACGCAGCTGCGCGGCGGAGACGGCCGACCCGCAGATCAGGAAGGCGATGGAGGTGCCGGCGGCATCCTCGGCGGCGATCTGGGCGAGCTCCGGCACCCGCAACGCCGTCGTCGCACTGGTCACCCCGGCCAGGTCGTCGAGCAACCGGCCCCGGTTGATCGTGCTCAACCGGCGCACGCTGTGCACCGCATGTTTGGCGAAATCGGGCGTGATCGCACTCGCGACCACCGAGACCGTGCGGGAATCCTGGATGGCGCGCGCACCGAGTGAGCCGGTGGCGCTCACGGCGAGTTCGAACTCTTCGTCGGTCGCATAGTCGTCGGTGGAGAGGCTCAGCGCCACGAGCAGGTGGCTGCGTCGCGTCTCCTCATACTGCCGCACCATGTAGCTGCCGGTCTTGGCGGTGCTCTTCCAGTGGATGTTGCGGCGTTCGTCGCCCGGCAGGTATTCGCGGAGAGCGTGGAAGGCGACATCGCTCGCCGTGAGGTCGCGGGTGGGCGCCCCCTCGAGATCGCGCACGAACCCGGTGCTCATGCTCGGGATGGCGATGGTGCGCGGGTGAACGAACAGGTCGAGCGATTCGGCCCACACCACCTCCCGACGGAGCAGCCCCACGGGGTCGGCCCGGACCGTGCGCACAGGACCGATCGGCACGATCCCGCGCCGCGAGGTCGGGACGATGAACACATCGCTGTGCGTCTCGTCGCGCGCCAGCGACGGCGAAGCGAACTCGGCGAGTCCCTCCCCCACCGGCACTTCGACGCGCACGCCGGCCAGCCGGCGGCGCCCTGGATTACGAACCTGCACCTCGCCGGGAGCCCGGTCACCGACGACCACCCGGTTCGCCGGCAGAGAAAGGGTCACATCGTAGACGTTGCGTCCCGCCAGATAGACCGTCGCGACGAGGAGCATCGCCACGGCGGTCCACCCGATCACGACCGCCTCGGTCCAGCCGTAGCTGTACCCGAACAGCAGGGCGAGAACGGCCACGGCGACCATAGACCAGCCCAACGGGGTGACGACTGCGCTCAGCCAGCGCCAGCCCGTCGCCACCGCGGTCCAGGCGACGCGGGTCGAGCGCACCAGCCAGACGATCGCATCCGCCAGCCTGCCGTCTCTGCTGCCGACGATCCGGGCGCGCGCGTTGGTGAGCTCTACTTGGGTTCGACTGACGGTGTTCGTCACACGGCGGGCCGATCGGAGGGCGGCGGCGTCTCGATGAGGAGCTGCGCGATGACGCTGGAGGCGGTGACGCCCTCGAACTCGGCCTCCGGATCGAGGACGAGCCGGTGGGCGAGCACGGGTTCGGCGAGCGCTTTCACATCGTCGGGGGTCACGTAGTATCTCCCGACGGAGGCGGCGAGGGTCTTCGAGGCGCGCAACAGGGCGAGCGCTCCGCGCACGCTGACGCCCAACCGCACCTCGTCGGCATTGCGGGTGGCATCCACGAGCCGGGAGACATAGTCGTTGATGGCGGCGTCGACGTGCACGCTGCGGGCCATAGATCCCATCTCCACCACGGTGGAGGCGGCGATCACCTCGGGGACGACGATCTCGTGCGCCTTGCGCTCCGACCCTTCGAGGATGCGCAGTGTTGCCTCGTGGTCCGGATACCCGATCGAGGCTTTCAGCAGGAACCGGTCGAGCTGGGCCTCCGGCAGGCGGTACGTCCCCGCCTGCTCGATGGGGTTCTGGGTGGCGATCACCATGAACGGCGAGCCGACGGGATGGCGCACCCCATCGACGGTGACCTGTCCCTCCTCCATCACCTCGAGCAGGGCGGATTGGGTCTTCGGGCTCGCCCGGTTGATCTCGTCGGCCAGCACGATGTTCGCGAACACCGGCCCGCGATGGAATTCGAAGGCACCGGTGCGCTGGTCGAAGATGTTGACACCGGTGATGTCGCCCGGCAGCAGGTCGGGCGTGAACTGCACCCGATTGCTCGTGCCGCGCACACTCTCGGCGATCGCGCGGGCCAGGGAGGTCTTGCCTGTGCCGGGGTAATCCTCCAGCAGGAGGTGGCCTTCGCTGAACAGGGCGGTGAGGGCGAGCCTGATGATATGGGCCTTGCCGAGCAGCACGCCGTCGATGTTCGCCACCAGACGCTCGAACACGCCGGAGAACCAGGTGGCCTGCTCGGGGGTCATCGTCATGCTTCGGCCTCTCGGGGTCGTCTCGTCCGCTCGCGGCGGCACGGCGTCCGCCTGCGGGACGCTGCCTTTCAGTATGGCGGTCGCCCGGCTATCCACCGGTACTCCCGTAGGTCTGGTCGTAGTCCGTGTCGTTCGCGCGCACGCGCACCGTGAGTTCGGCCCCGGTCGGTGACGGTGTGCAGGAGGCTGTCTGGCCGACCGCGGGCATCGGGGTGCGGGTCGCCCCGCCGTCGCAGGTGTATGTGACCGATTGGTAGTCTCCGGTCGGCCAGCTCGTCCAGCTGTAGGTGTTCGTCGCGGGATCGTAGACCTCGTTGCCCAGATTCGTATCGACCGCCACGCCCAGATTCTTGCTGAACGGCTTGTCGGACGAGCTGTTGCAGACCGCCGCGCCGCCGTCGTAGACCTCGCAGACACTGGTGATCGTCACTGTGAGCGCGGTGCCGTAGACCCCGCCGTTCGCGCCGGTGAGCCGGCCGTTCGTCCCGGAGAGCGTGCCGCTCGCCGTCGCGCCGTTCGCACCGGTCAGCGTGTAGGAGACAACGGTGTTGCCGCCGCCGCTTCCCGGTGTGTACGTAAGCGAGTTGAGCTGGTAGTCCCAGCGACCGCTTCCACTGGAGACGGGCCCGCTGACCGAGGCGTCCGTCGGCGTGCTCGGCGCCGTGCGCGGCGTGGCCGTGACGACGCCGCTCGCCGTGCATCCCTGCCCGTTGTAGGCGTAGACGACGAACGAGTACTTCTGGTTGGCGCTCAGACCGGTGAAGCGCACCTGGGTTCCCGGGGCATCCACCTTCTTGAAGGTGGAGCTCTGCGGGTCGACGCTGAGCACCGGCGCGCCCGAGTTCACCCCTGAGACGGAGCAGTTCGGGGCGGATCCCGCCGCGTAGACGGCCGCGTAGTAGGTCGAGATCTGCCGGCCGTTGCCGCTGAAGACGCCCGGCCAGCTGAGTGTCGCGGAGGTCCCATCCGTGACGCTCGGGGTGGCCACGGGGGTGCCGACGACCAGCGGCGCACCCGCGGGCACACCGCTCCCCTGCGTCTGGTTCCAGGTGGTGCGGCCGGCGTAGAAGTCATTGCGCGATGCGACGCTGAACCCGATGGAGGCGCCGTTCGCGATGTTGGTCGGATCGGTGACGTTGAGCGTGTACGTGGTGCCGACGGCGTCGCCGCGACCGACGGCGATCGAGGAGGTGACGCCGCCGAGGGTGACCAGGTACGACGTGATCGGGCTGGCGCCGGGCGTGTCCGCCGGCTTGCTCCAGGTGAACCGGAGGCCGTGGTCGAGCGGCAGGGTCGAGACGTTCGCGGGCGCCGTCGGAACCACATCCGACCACACCGGCTCGGCATACGGCGTCGGGTCGGAGAGCCCGAGCGCGTTTTTGGCCGAGATCGCCACGGTGACCGCGTTGTCTGGCCCGTTGCCCGGTGTCGGAACGGTGCAGGAGGTGGTGGAACAGATCGTCGTCGACATCACCTGTCCCGACCGCGACACGGTCACCTGGAACCCGGTGATCGGCGAGTTGTTGAAGGCACCCGGGATCCACGACAGCGTCAGCGCCCGGTCGGCGAAGCCCGTGACCTGCACATTGGACACCGGCTCCGGCCTGTCTTGCACCGAGATCGTCACCGTGCCCCAGGTGTAGCGGTCGGGATCGCCGGTCGCATCGGCCACCTCGTACTGCAGCGTGGTGTCTGCCGGCGCCGCATCCGCCGCCACCTGCACGCTCAACGTCGACTTGTCGGCGCTCGGCGTGACGGCGACGCCGGCAGGGAGGTTGCCGTTGTCCAGCCCGCGCACCGCGACCACGGTGAGCGGCTTGCCCGGGAAAGGATTGGTGGCCGCGTCGTTCGCGAGCACGTCGACGGTCGTGGTCTTGCCGCGCGGCGCGATCACCCGGTCTGCCTGCGGCGACGCGAGCGGCCGGGTGGAGGGGACGACGTTGAGGTCGATGCGACCCGCCTGGCCGGCGTTGATCGCATCCTTCACCCCGATCGCGATGGAGGGATGCGCGCCCTTCGCCGTGTTCGCATCGACGGAGATGGTGAGCTTCTGCCCCTTCAGGCTCGTGCTCACCCCCTGCGGTTTGGGATCTTGCACGCTGTAGACGAGCTCGGCCTGGTCTTTGGCGTACGGGTAGCTGGTGAGCTTGGTGAGGTCGACGGTCTTCGACTGACCGGGCTCGAAGTCGATCAGGGCTCCCGTGAACACCGGCGGCTGGTTCTGCCGGGGCGTCACCGTGATGGGGAGCACGATCGTCGCCACATTGCCTTTGGGATCGGTGGCCGAGGTGCCGTCGGTCACCTGGAACGAGATCGAGGCCGGACCGAAGTAGCGCGAGCTGCTCGTGTACTGCAGCGTGTCGTTGCTGACCACCAGATCGTCGCCGTTGGTGTGCGTCGCCCGCACGGTGGCGGCGTCGGTGAGGCGCACCTTGCGGTCCCCCACCGCGACGATGTAGTCGTTCAGATGGATCGTGAGCGTCTTCTCGCTCGGAACAGTGAGCTTCGGCGCGCCGCGCTTCACCTGCGGCAGCGCGTCGTCGTAGCCGGGCACGCGCACGAAGGCGTAGCCCGCGATCGACTCGTCGTCGGGGTTGGAGACCTTGAACGGGATGATCTGGCTCTGCGCTCCGACCGTCACACGGATGCGCTTCCCCGAGGTCACCTGTGCGGTGTCGCCGTACCCGGGAACAACCTCCAGTTTGAGGCTGGAGACCGGCCCGTCGGCGAAGAACACATTGGCCAGCACATTCACGCTCACATGCTGCTTGCCGAGGATGTCCGAGAGCCCGAGCGTGGTGTCCTCCACGATCGGGCGTGCCAGCGGGGCGTCCTTGCTGACCGTGACCCGCACGAAGCTCTCGCTCGTGCCGCCGCGCTCGTTCTGGATCGTGTAGAGGAAGCTGTACGTGCCCTCCACCTTCGGCGCGGTCATCACGACGAGGTCGCCCTCGATCTTGCCCTTCACCTTGCCGTCGAGCGAGGTCAGCGCTGTCACGCTCAGCGGGCTCCCATCGGGGTCGCTGTCGTTCGCGAGCACTTGGATGGAGAGCGTCTTCCCCGGGCGCACCGAGACATCGTCTTCGACGGCGACCGGGTTGCGTGCACCGTCCACCCGCGCGGCGATGCCGACGCGCACCGTTCCGGTGGCCCGGGCGCCGAGAGCGTCGACCACGGCATAGGTGAAGGTGTCGGTGCCGGCCGCGTATTCGCCGGCCTGGAAGTCCATCCAATCGGGTCCGGAGGCGATCACGGCACCCTTCTGCGGATTGGTCTCCTGGCCGATGAACTGAACAGAGTCGCCGTCGGGATCGATGCCCGAGAGCGGGATCGTGATGCGGACCGTGTCGCCCGCGAGCACGCGCGCCGTGACGGTCTTCGGAACCGGTGGGTTGTTCGTCGCCTCGTCGCGTTCCCGCACGGCGATCGTGACGTCGGCGGTGGCCCATTGGCCGTCTTCGCCGACGACCCGGTAGGCGGCGGTGAAGTTGCCGGGTTTCGACGGCGCGAGGTAGCGCAGAACGTCGCCGCTGGCGAAGAGCAGGCCGGCGCCGGCCGGGAGCGGCGTGGCGAGGGTGGGATCGAGGGTGAGCTTGTCTCCGTCGGGCTGGATGTCGTTGGCCAGCACCGGGATGTCTACCACGTCGCCGACGCGCACCGACACTGAGTCCGGTGCCGCGATCGGCGGCTGGTGGACGGTCAGCGGCGGCAGCTGCACGACCGTGACCGTGCCCTCTGTATCGGCCAGACCGTTGCTGAGCCGGTAGTGGAAGTCGATGGGCGCATCGAGCGGCCGGTTGAGGGTGACCCGCAGGGTGCGCTGGCCGAGGATCTCGACACGCACACCGGAGGCGACCGGCGGATCGGTGACGCCGGTGACCAGCAGCACGCCCCCCGAGGGGTCGATGTCGGTCGAGAGCACGTCGACATCTTGCGTGGTCTGCTCTCGGATGAACGCGGTGTGCGGCACAGCGATCGGTGTCGTCTTGGATCCGGGCGGAGCGGCCACATCGATGCGGACGGTGCCGGTGGAGGTGACGACGCCATCGGTGACCGTGTACTCGATGTTGTGGGTGCCCACCTGGTCGCTCTCGAACCGGAAGGTTCCGCCCTGGTAGTCGGGCGTGAGTGTCGCATCGGCCTTCGTCGGCACGCTGCTGAGCCGCACGGTGCCCGTTCCACCGCGCACATGCGCGAGCGGCTGCACGGTGACCTCCTGTCCCTGGTAGGCGAGCACCGCGAACGCGTCGGCGATGATCGGCACCTGACCCGGAGGGCGGACGGTGACGGCGAGCGACCCCGTGCCCACGGACCGGGCGTCAGAGACGGTGAGGGTGACATCTTTGAGGTCGCCGCCCTGCCCGTGGTCGTTGAAGGCGACCTGCCCCTGCGGGGTGAAGGTGACCGTGTCGGGGGCCGGCACAGAGGCCGCAGCGAGGAAGAACGCGTCGCCGTCCGGGTCGTAGCAATCGCCGAGGACCTGGCTGGTGACCCGCCCGCCCGATTGCACGACGGCCTTGGCGGTGCGGGTGCACACCGGTGGTGAGTTCTCACTCGGCAGCCTCACCGTCACGGTGACATGCGCCGTCGCTGTTCCTCCCCGCCCGTCGGAGATCGTGTAGTCGAAGCCGATGGTGCCGCTCGCCGAGCTCGGGAGCGTGATCTGAAGCTGCTGATCGCTGTTGGTGAGCTCCAGCGTGCCCTGTTCCGGCGGGATGGCGGTGAACGAGTCGATCACCAGGACATCGCCGTTCGGGTCGTAGTCGTTCAGCAGCACCGGAAGGGGGCTGACGCGCCCCGGCCGGGCACCGAAATGATCGTCGACGGCGACCGGGGGCTGCTGCTGCTTCTCGTACTGCGGTGGCGTGTCCTGCTTGCTCTGGTCAACCTGCTCGGTGGTGTTCTTCTTCGCCACCAGCTCGTCCCAATTGTCGATGCGCGTGTTGCCGCTCTGCACCGCCCAGGAGGCGCCCGACTTCGCGTCGTTCAGCACGACCCGATCGGTGTTGGCCCGGAATGCCAGCGCCGCGCCCGCCGGCACGCCGGCCAGCGTTCCCCGCTGACCGGTGGAGGACGACCCGCACTCACGCCAGCTGGTCCCCCCGCTCCACGCGGCGAACGTGCACCCGGCCACCGTGATCGGGGCCGCCGGAGCGCCGGATTGACCGGTCACCGGTTTCGTCGCCCGCGAGCCGTCGAGCGGCACACGGATGAGCCCGGAGGTCGTGCCGATCCAAACCGCGTCGCCGGCCGCGCTCGGCTGTTGCAGAACCGGGGTGTCGCCGGCGCCCAGCACTCCCGATAGGTCTGTCGTATGACCGGAGACCGTGAGGGTGCGCGCATCCGGGTCGAGGAGGGCCCAGGTGTCGCCGACCACGGTCATCGTGTCGTTCTTGCCGTCACCGGACGACGAGACTTTCTCGGATGCGGTGGCCGGCTGGTCTCCGCCCGTGTCGATCCGGGTGACCGTGCGGGTGTCCGGCAGGAAGGCGTAGAGCACGCCGGCATCGTTCATCGCGGTCACGACCCGGCCGCCCAGGTCGATCGTCGGGGCCGCTCCGGCGTTGAAGTCGCCCAGCTGCGGCACCGTCGTCAACCACAGCTGTCCCGTCGTGCGGGACACGAGGGTCACCTTGTCGCCCGCCAGGTGCACGTACGGATCACGGGGCGGCAGGGCCACACTCTTCCCCGCCTCACTGGTGGCCGGGTCGACGACGGCGACAGTGTTCGTCTCATTGTCGATGAGCAGCACATTGCTGCCGTCCTGCGCGATGTCGAGCGCCTCGCCCGGGCCGGAGACGACCGAGTTGAGCTTGTCGATCTCGGTGTTCGCGCGGCCGAGCGACTTCTTCGCGTCGTTCGCCACCCAGACGGCGGCGTCGCCGAGGGCCACCCGCTGTGCGCTGTAGCCGCCGGAGACGACGGCGAGCGTCGTCACAAGGGCGACGATCGCTGTTCCGCTCGTCGCGGTCGCCACCAGCGACTTGTGCGCGGCCAGCCACTTTCCGATCACGGGGCGTCCGCCCGTTCCACACACTTCGGGGCGCTGGGATCACCTGTCTTGCCATCGCGGTTGACGGTGACCGTGACGCAGACGGTCGCGCCGGGCTTGGCATCCACCCGGAACTCCGTTGCATGCTGCACGCTCGGAGGCTGATCCCCGACCGCCACCTGGTAGGTGTCGGTGGGTTGCAGACCGGGATCGCTCCAGGTGAAGACGATCGTGCCGTCACTCACCCGTCCCGACAGGTCGCGCACGGCGGGGATCTCGGTGTTCGACGAGACCTTGACGAGCACGAACGCGGCGGTGATGGCGAGGGCGACGACGAGCACCGCGCAGGCCGCGATCGACAGCGTCAGGGCCCGGGACCAGCGCGGCCGGACCGGCGCGGACGATCCCGGGGTGCTGCCGGCGCTCTCTCGCGCCACCGTGCTGGTCGGAGCGCGCGTGACGGTCTGCGAGGTGGACGGACGTCGTCGACGACGGCGCGACCCCGACGGGTCCACCGACATGACGCCTTTGATCCGCGTCCTGTCTTCGGGGTCGTCGGCCGTGGCGAGCGCCCAATCGTCCATCGCCACTTCGATCGGGGTCTGCGGCAGTCCGAGCTCCGTCTCCACGGACTGC
The DNA here is from genome assembly GCF_020009625.1 of Leifsonia poae. NCBI lineage: Bacteria > Bacillati > Actinomycetota > Actinomycetes > Micrococcales > Microbacteriaceae > Leifsonia > Leifsonia poae. The sequence goes on along the minus strand of NZ_JAIHLP010000002.1, from coordinate 3,836,653 downwards.
AGCTCCCGGATGAACTCCAGAACACTGCGCTGCCGCGCTGCGGGCTTCTTGGACATCGCCCGCAGCAGCACCTGCTCGAGACGGGCGGGAACATCCGGTCGGTCGAGCGGTTGCGGCCGACCTTTGGTGATGCGCTGGATGAGCTCCGACGAGGTGTTCTCCTTGCCGGGCAGCTCGAACGGCGAGCGGCCGGCGAGCAGCGAGTACAGCGTGGCACCGAGCGCCCACACCTCGCTGGCGATCGTGCCGCTCGTCTCGTCGAGCAGCACCTCCGGGGCGGACCACGGGATCGACAGCCCGATCGCCTCGGTCACCTCGGCCTCGCCCAGCGTCGCCGCGATGCCGAAGTCGCTCAGCACCGGATGCCCGTAGGCCGTGGTGAGGATGTTGGAGGGCTTGATGTCCCGGTGCAGCACGCCGGCCCGGTGCGCGGTCTCGACCGCGCTCGCGATCCGCACCCCGACGCTGAGGGCTTCCGGAACGGCGAGGGGATGCGTGCGGTAGCGCTGTCCGATCGCCGCCGAGCAGAGCTCCATGACCAGGTAGGGCCGGCCGTCGGCCGAGACGCTCGCCTGGTACACCGTGAGAATCGAGGGATGCGTGCTCAGCTGGGCCATCAGATTGGCTTCGGCCTGGAACATCTGCTTCACCTGGCTGGTGACGACCTCGGCCAGCATGACCTTCACCGCCACCTGCCGCCGGGGCAGGTTCTGCTCATAGAGGAAGACATCGGCGAACCCGCCGGAGCCGAGCACGCGAACATACGAGAAGCCGGGGAGATTCGGCGGTTGTGAGGGCAGACGCCGTGCCATATCGCCTCCCGGTTCGACTCGTGCACCCGTGGATGCTGTTGCTTGGTCTCAGGTCCGCCGTGCGCGGCCGCACCGGGTCATCGGCAATCGTTTCCCCATTGTAGGCAGGGCCGGAATGCCCGCCCAGGCCCCGCTCCCGGACTGGGGACAACTCACCTACCCCCAACTCGGGGGACAAAGAGGCGGGTGGCGGGTGGCGGCTCAGTGCTTGCGCACCGTGCGGCGGTCGACGCCCTCACGGTGGTTTCCGCTCTCGGGCGTGGCGAGGACGTCGACGACGACGACCGTCACATTGTCGCGGCCGCCATTGCCGAGTGCCGCATCCATCAATTGCTGCGCGGCGTCGAGCGGGCTCGACCCCTCGGCGAGGAAATGCCGGATGCCGTGCTCGGTGAGCTCTTTCGTCAGACCGTCCGAGCACACGAGCAGGCGCGAGCCGGCGACGATCGGAAGCAGGAAGTAGTCGGGCACCGGGTCTTCGTTGAAGCCGACCGCCCGGGTGATGACGTTGCTGTGCGGATGCACCTCGGCCTCGGCCGGCGTGATCGCCCCGGCGTCGAGGAGCTCTTGCACGATCGAATGATCGAGCGTGAGCTGCTCCAGGGTGCCGTCGCGGTAGCTGTAGACCCGCGAGTCGCCGATGTTGAAGACGAGCCAGTACGGCGAGCCGTTGACCAGAGTCAAGGCGATGCCGGTGACGGTCGTTCCGGTTCCGAGGTCGGTGTGTCCGACCCCCCGGCCCATATCATCGACGGCCGATCGCAGGGCGGAGGTGAGTGCGTCCTCGCCCACGAAGTCCACGGAGACCTGTTCTGCGAGCCGGGTGACGACGGCGGTGCTGGCGAAGTCGCCGGCCGTGTGCCCGCCCATCCCGTCGGCGACCGCGAAGATCGGCGAGCGGGCAAGCAGGCTGTCCTCGTTGACCGACCGGCGGTAGCCCTTGTCGCTGAGCGCCGCCCAGGCCAGGCTGATGCGCGCGTCTGGCTCGCCAGGCACGACCACGGTGTGGCGTCTGTTGCTGCGACCGATCTGGGTCACTCGCATCCTCTTCTTGTCGGGTTCGGAGAACCGGAGATCACATCTCGCCGGAGACGGCGGTGATCTCGATGATATTACCGTCGCCGATCTCGATGAGCGCGCCGGGTAGGACGACGAGCGATTGTCCCGGCCTCAGCCGCTGCCGCTGCCCGTCGGCGGCGACGACGGTGCCGTTCGTCGAGCGCAGGTCGGTGACCACGACGGCGTCACCCGCCTGCTCGATGCGCACGTGGGTCGACGACACCTCCTGGTCGGGCGATGACACCGCGACGAGTCGCGGTTCCGGGCCGGAACCGATCCTCTGGGGTGACGGCCGGCGGCCGATCAGGATGGGCTCGTCGAGGGCGAACCTGTCGCCGGACCCCATCAGGATCGCGTAGCGCGCGGGCACGGGCGCGGGCGGGAGCAGCACGGGTTGGGTCGAAGGGAAGCCGTCGTCCGGGGCGGAGCGGATCGTCGACGCGGATGTGTCAGCCGAGGGCTCGATGTCCACCGCTCCCGGCATGCGCCCCGGCGGGGTGCGAGGGATCTCGGGCGGTGCCAGGGGCTCGGGATGCGCGAAGAGGCTCCCCCCGCGACGCGCCCGGATGATCGTCTCCTCGCCGAGATCGGCCTCGTCGTCGGTCGGCGCCGCCTCGACGGCCGGCGCTGCTGCGATGCGCTGGAGCGGTGTGAGCGACCAGGCGAGCAGTTCGCCGTCGACCACACCGCTGCCGAGCGGGAGCGATCCGACGCTCGCCCGTGCGACCGGGCCGGTCGGCAGATCGTCTCCGCCGAGCACGAGTCCGGTGACCGAGCGGAACTCGGCCAGCACCCACGGCTGCACTCCCCCGGCGGCGAATCGGCGCGAACCGCCGACCGAGAACACATCGACGGCCGCGGAGCCGCGCACAACGGCGGTCACCAGCACCTCGTTCGTGGCGTTGGGTTCGGCGAGTTCGGCGACTGCGAACGAGCGCACCGCATCCGCGCCGGTCAGCGGGAATGCTCCGACGACGGATTCGATGGTGGCGAGCTCGGAGTCGGCCAGCCACCAGAGTGTCTCGACGATCCCTTCGGAGACGGAGCTCTCCACGACCGCGACGAACCGTCGACCGGCCACGAACAGCCAGCGCGACCGCGCGCCGGACGGGGCATATCTGGTGAAACCGGGAGTCACCTCGCGTTCCTCCCGTTTCAACGAATGATGGCTCCGAGCCGCAGGGGCTCAGGACGTGTTCGATCCGAGTGTAATGTTCGAAGCTGTCTTTCCCGTCAGCGCGAGGGCGAACGGCGCGCCCGGGCAGGCCACGATGTCGACCGCATTCGTGTACAGGACGTCTCCCACAGCCAGCGCCGGATCGGTCGACATCATCACGCGGCCGACTCCGTTGATCAGCGAGACCGGACCGTCGATCGCCAGCAGGGCCGGCAGCAGCTCGTGTTCAAGCCGTTTGACGAAGATGTCGGCGCCCACGACGCCGAGCGTCGTGCCGCCCGCCTCGACCGGCGACGTCACGGTGATGATGTAGTCGCAGGCGCAGAGATGGTCGACATACGGTCCGGTCACGTGCGTCCGATGGGTCGACTCCGGAACGCGGTACCACTCGAGCGAGCGGAAGTCGCGCAGGTAGTCCGCGTGGTTGCGGGTGGCCAGATCGAGTTTCGTCGGTTCCGTCGTCGCACCGAAGACCGGGTTGGCCTCGAGCGGACCGAGCCACCATGAGAAGTGCACGTCCCTGCCGCGCACGAACTCGGGCGCGGCGATGAACCCGGCACCGATCAGCAGCGGGTCCGGCTCCGACAGGAGCGGAACGACGAGAGCGCGCACCCGTTCGTCGAGCCGACCCGGCGTCGTCTCGACGTCACCGTCGACCAGCTGGATGCGCCATTCGTCCAGCTGGGCGAAGAGGCGCTCGAACAGGGTGCCGACAGCGGCGGCGACCATCGACGGGGTCGCTCCCGACGCGAGATCAGGCATCGATGGTGCCTCCCCGCTCGATCAGCACCTTGGCGGCGAGCAGCCATTCTGAGATCGCCCGGATGAGCTCGCTGACGATCCGCCGCGCCGCGCCGCCGTCCCGCGCGGCCACCGCAGCGGCGACCGCGCGCGCGGCCACCCGCGTGCGGTCGCGGAGCCCGGCGTCCACCATCCCGGCCCAGAGCAGGGGGCCGAACTCCGCCTGCAACCGGATCTGCTCGCGCACCAGCCGTGTCGACTGGCTCAACACGGCGAGTTCGAGGAAGAAGCCGCCCGCGTTGCGTCGCGCCTCCGCCGGTGAGCCGAAGTCGGCCGCCGCCAGCCAGGCGCCCAGTCGCTCGTCGTCGTCCGGCGTGGAACGTTCGGCGGCCCGTTCGGCGCATCCCGCGGCGATCGTCGCGACGTAGACCGCCAGGTCGGAGAGCTCCACCTGCGAGAGGCCCCCGAGCCGAGAGGCGAGCAGAGGGCCGAGTTGCGAGCCGGCGGCGATGACGAAGCTGCCCCCGTCGCGCCCGCGTCTGGTCTGCACGAGACCGGCTTCGCGGAGCATGCCGAGCCCGTCCCTGGCCGTGACCAGGGCGACGCCGAACCGTCTGGCCAGTTCAGCCTCACTCGGCAGGCGTTCACCGGCGGTGAGCACGCCGAGCACGATGCCGTCGGTGAGCCGCCGGGCGACCTGTTCGGCGCGCCCGGCTTCGGAGAGCTGGGCGAACACAGCATCGCGGGCACCTGGCGCCCGGCGGGCCGGGCCGGCCACGCCGGTCGCACCGGCCATGCCGGTCGCACCGGCCATGCCGGTCACCGGCGCGCACCGCCCGTCGACTCCACACCCGCTGCCATGACTTCACCCTAACGCGAGCCAATCATGCGGGATAGGATGAATACCAGGACCAGCGCCGGCCCACCCCGCGCGCAGTGAATGGAGACCGGATGAGCGCGACGACGACCGACCTCCCCCTCGCGGGCATCCGGGTCGCCGACTTCTCCCGGGTGCTCGCCGGACCGTACGCCACGATGATGCTCGCCGACTTCGGCGCCGACGTGATCAAGATCGAGAGCCCCGACGGTGACGACACCCGATCGTGGCGCCCTCCGGTCGACGCTGCCGGCGACTCCACCTACTTCGCCGCCGTCAACCGGAACAAGCGCTCGATCGTCTGCGATCTGCGCATGGAAGCGGGGCTCGCCACCGCCCACCGGCTGGCGGCGGGCGCCGACATCGTCGTCGAGAACTTCCGCCCCGGCGTGATGGAGCGATTCGGCCTCGACGAAGCGACCCTGCGAGCCGACGCACCCGGACTCGTCTACTGCTCCATCACCGGGTTCGGCCGCGGCGACGGCGCCGCCCTCGCCGGCTACGACCTGCTGGTCCAGGCGGTGGGAGGCCTCATGAGCATCACCGGCGCGCCCGACAGCGGCCCCACCAAAGTCGGCGTCGCCCTCGTCGACGTGCTCACCGGACTCAACGCGTTCTCGGGCATGCTGCTCGCGCTGCGTGAACGAGACCGCACCGGCCTCGGCCAGCGCATCGACGTCGACCTGCTGACCTCGCTGCTCGCCGCTCTCACCAACCAGGCGTCGAGCACGCTCGCGACCGGCATCGCGCCGGCCCGGATGGGAAACGCCCATCCCAGCATCGCACCGTACGAACTCGTCGACGCCAGCGACCGCCCGTTCGTCGTCGCGGTCGGAAACGACCGACAGTTCCGTGACTTCGTCGGCCTGCTCGGGCGTCCGGAGTTGGCCGACGACCCGCGGTTCGCCCGCAACGCCGACCGCGTGCGCCATCGACAGGCACTACGCGATGAACTCATGTCGACGCTCGCGGGAAACACCGCCGCGCACTGGGTCGACCGGTGCGCGACCGCACGCGTGCCCGCCGGGCTCGTGAACGACCTCACGGAGGCATTCGCGTTCGCTGCCTCGCTCGGTCTCGACCCCGTCGCCCGCATCGACCAGGCCGACGCGACCGGAACGGGTACCACCCGGTCCGGCGCCCAACCAGCCAACCCCATCCATCTCTCGTCCGCGCCGGCCGACTACCGCTCCGTCGCGCCCCGGCTCGGCGAGCACGACGGCGCCGACTGGCACCCGCAGCCGCACCCACAGAAAGAAGGACGACCGTGACCGCAGCCCTCGATGAGGCCTTCAGCATCGACCCGCTCCTCAGCGACGAGGAGCGCGCCTGGGCGGCCAAGGCGCGCGCTTTCGCGACCGAGCGCATCCTGCCGACCATCGAGCAGGACTTCGAAGACAAACACTTCCGCACCGAATTCGTCGCCGAGCTCGGCGCGCTCGGGTTCCTCGGCATGCACCTGGATGACGAGGGATGCGCGGGCGCCGGCGCGGTCGGCTACGGCGTCGTCTGCCACGAGCTGGAGGCGGCCGACAGCGGTTGGCGCACCTTCGTCTCGGTGCAGGGGTCGCTCGCGATGAGCGCCATCTCGAAATTCGGCTCCGACGATCAGAAGCATCAATGGCTCCCCCCGATGGCGCGCGGCGAGAAGATCGGCTGCTTCGCCCTGACCGAGCCGACCGGAGGGAGCGACCCGGCGGCGATGGACACCACCGCCCGCCGCGACGGCGACGATTGGATCATCACCGGACGCAAACGCTGGATCGGTCTCGCCGCGATCGCCGACATCGCGGTGGTCTGGGCGGCGACGGAAGACGGCATCCGCGGCTTCCTCGTGCCCACCGGGACCCGCGGCTTCACCGCTACGAAGATCGACGGCAAGCTCTCGATGCGGGCATCGATCCAGTGCGATGTCGAGCTCGACGCGGTGCGCCTGCCCGCCTCGGCCATGCTCCCCGGCGCCCACGGGCTCTCCGGGCCGTTCAGCTGCCTCAATGAAGCCAGGTACGGCATCGTCTGGGGCGCGATGGGCGCCGCCCGTTCCTGTCTGGAGGTGTCGATCGAGCGAGCGACACATCGCGAGGTGTTCGGCCGCCCCATCGGCGCGAACCAGCTCATCCAGGAGAAGTTGGCGAACATGCTCGTCGAGTATGAGAAAGGAATGCTCCTCGCACTCCACCTCGGCCGGCTGAAAGAGCGCGGAGCCCTCACCCCCACCCAGATCAGCGTCGGCAAGCTCAACAGCGTGCGCGAAGCCATCGCCATCGCGCGCGAAGCCCGCACCATTCTCGGTGGCGACGGCATCACGAGCGAGTTCCCGGTGATGCGGCACATGAACAACCTGGAATCGGTGCGCACCTACGAGGGCACCGACGAGATCCACACTCTCGTGCTCGGTCGCGCCCTGACCGGTCTGGCGGCGTTCGCATGAGCGTCGACGACGCGGTCGCCCGGGCGACCGCGAGCGGATTCGAGGGAACCGGCCGCGAGGACAGGGCGCGTTGGCTGGAAGCCCTCGCCGAGGCCATTGCCGGAGACCGGGCCGAGCTCGTGCGACTCGCCGCCGCCGAGACGCATCTGAGCGAGGCCCGCCTCGACGGCGAGATCACCCGAACCGACTCTCAGCTGCGCTTCTTCGCCGGAGTCGCGCGCGACGGGGGCTATCTGGAGGCGACGCTCGACGCGCCCGACCCCACGACCACACCACCGCGGCCCGATCTGAGGCGGATGCTCCGTCCGCTCGGAGCCGTTGCCGTGTACGCGGCCTCTAACTTCCCGTTCGCGTTCTCCGTCCTCGGCAACGACACCGCCTCGGCGCTCGCGGCGGGTTGCCCTGTGATCGTCAAAGGCCATCCCGGTCATCCCGAGACATCCCGGCGCACGGCCGCCCTCGCGGAACGGACGCTGGCCGCCGCTGGAGCACCCGACGGCTGTTTCGGTCTCGTCGAAGGGATGGACGCCGGTGTCGCCCTGGTGCAGCACCCCGGCGTCGCGGCGGTCGGTTTCACCGGCTCGGAGCGGGGCGGACGCGCCCTGTTCGAGCTCGCCGCCGCGCGCGAGCGGCCCATCCCGTTCTACGGCGAGCTCGGCAGCATCAACCCGGTGGTCGTCACCGAGTCGGCCGCCCGCGAGCGTCCGGACGAGATCGCAACCGGCCTCGTCGGATCGTTCACCCGCGATGCCGGCCAGTTCTGCACGAAACCCGGGCTCGTCTTCATTCCGGCGGGCGCTCGAATCGAAGATGCGGTGGCCACGGCGCTCATGGCCGCGCCGTCACAGCAGCAGCTCACCGAGGGCATGACCTCCGCTTTCGCGGCCGGAGCGGCTTCATTCGCCGGACGCTCCGATGTGCAGATACTCAACGCGGCGGCGGAAGCCCCCGACTCGGCACCGACCGTCGTCATCACCGACGGCGAGGCCTTCACCACCGACCCCGAACCGTTCCTCACCGAATGCTTCGGACCGCTCACCGTTCTCGTGCGCTACCTGGGCGACGAGGAGCTGCAGCGCGCGATCGGCTCCCTCGACCCGTCCCTCACCGCGACGATCCTCCGCGGCCAAGGCGAAGACGTCACCGCCCTGGCGGCCGCCCTCGCGCCGTTGGCCGGCCGGCTCGTCTTCGACGGCTGGCCGACCGGCGTGGCCATCGCCTGGGCTCAACACCACGGCGGCGCCTGGCCCGCGACGACCGCCTCGGTGCACAGCTCGGTCGGCGCGAGCGCCATCCGCCGCTTCCTCACCCCGATCGCCTATCAGGACGCCCCGCAGGCTGTGCTCCCGCCCGAACTCCGCGACCACAACCCCGCGAACATCCCACGCCGCGAGGCGTCCTCGACCGACGCGAGCAGGGTTCCGCGCGACTGAAGTCGGCGCGCGGAGCCCTGTTCTCGCTGAGCCTTGTCCTCGCGGAGCCCCTTCATTGCTGGCCGGGTCGGTCAGCCGATGTAGCTCATGACGTGTTTGATGCGGGTATAGTCCTCGAAGCCGTACATCGAGAGGTCCTTGCCGTAGCCGGAGTGCTTGAACCCGCCGTGCGGCATCTCGGCGACGATCGGGATGTGCGTGTTGATCCACACGCAGCCGAAGTCGAGGTTCTTGGCGAACCGCATCGCGCGAGCGTGATCCTTCGTCCACACCGAGGAGGCGAGCCCGTACTGCACGCCGTTCGCCCAGCGCAGGGCTTCGGCCTCATCGGTGAACTTCTGCACAGTCTGCACCGGACCGAAGATCTCGTTCTGCACGGCCTCGTCGTTCTGCGTGAGGCCGGAGACGATCGTCGCCTCGTAGAAGTAGCCTTTGTCGCCCTGACGGTGGCCGCCCAATTCGACGGTGGCGTGGTCGGGAAGGCGGTCGATGAAGCCGCTCACCTGGGCGAGCTGGTTCGCGTTGTTGACCGGCCCGAACAGGATGCCGTCCTCGCGGGGGCCGCCGGTCTTGGCGTTCTCCCGGGCGTATGCGGCGAGTGCGGCGACGAACTCGTCATGGATGCCCGACTGCACGAGTAGACGGGTCGCGGCGGTGCAGTCCTGGCCGGCGTTGAAATAGCCGGCCGCCACGATGCCTTCGACCGCCGAAGGGATGTCGGCGTCGTCGAACACGATCACCGGCGCCTTGCCGCCGAGTTCGAGGTGCACGCGTTTGAGGTCGAACGAGGCGGCGCGCGCCACCTCCATACCGGCCCGTACCGAGCCGGTGATCGAGATCATCTGCGGGATCGGGTCATCTGTCATCGCCGCGCCCGTCGTGCGATCGCCCGTGACGACATTGAGCACACCGGCGGGCAGGAACTCGGCCGCCACCTCGGCCAGCAGCAGCGTCGACAGCGGCGTAGTGTCCGACGGCTTGAGCACCGTGGTGTTGCCGGCGGCGAGCGCCGGTGCGAACTTCCACACCGCCATGTTGAGCGGATAGTTCCAGGGGGTCACCTGGCCGACGACACCGATCGGCTCGCGGCGGATGAAGGACGTGTGGTCTTTCATGTACTCGCCCGCCGACCGGCCCTCCAGATTGCGAGCGGCGCCGGCGAAGAAGCGGATCTGATCGACCGAGAGCAGGATCTCGTCGTCCACCAGAGTGGAGCGGGGCTTACCGGTGTCCTGCGACTCGGCGTCGGCGAACTCTTCCGCCCGGGCCTCCATGGCGTCCGCGATGCGGAACAGCGCGAGCTGGCGTTCGCCCGGCGTGGTTTCCCCCCACTCCTCGAAGGCATTCCGGGCGGCGGTATAGGCGTCGGCCACATCTTCGGACGTGGAGACCGGGGAGGTCGCGTAGACCTCCTCGGTCGCCGGGTCGACGAGCTGGATGCGCTCCGTCGCGCGCGAGTCGACGGAGGCGCCATTGACGAAATTACGGAGTTCAGGCGTGGTCATGCCGCGAGTCTACTGATTTCGATAGCAAAAACGACAGAATCCTGCGGATTCGCTTGCAGGGTCCGGTTCTCACTGACAGAATCGCTCCATGAGCACCCCTCGGGCAACGAACCCGGCCAAGCCTGTACAGATCGATGACGTCTCCAAGGCGATCATCGAGCAATTGCAGGTCGACGGTCGACGGTCGTACGCGGAGATCGGCAAAGCCGTCGGTCTCAGCGAGGCCGCTGTGCGCCAGCGCGTGCAGAAGCTGACCGAGTCGGGCGTGATGCAGATCGTGGCCGTCACCGATCCGATGCAACTGGGCTTCTACCGCCAGGCGATGATCGGCATCCGTGTGACCGGCGACACCCGGGAGGTGGCCGATCGTCTGGCCGCCATGCCCGCCGTCGACTACGTGGTCCTCACGGCGGGAACCTACGACATCCTCGCCGAAGTGGTCTGCGAGAACGACCTCGACCTGATCACGATGCTCAACTCCGAGATTCGAACGCTCGACGGTGTGCTTTCGACCGAGACGTTCGTCTATCTCAAACTCCACAAACAGTTCTACAACTGGGGAACACGATAAGAAATGACAATCACAACGGACACTCCCTCGGCTCTCTCGGATGCGACCGAGGCCGATCTCCAAGCCAAGGCCAAGGACCATCTGTGGATGCACTTCGCCCGCCAGTCCGTCATGGAAGACGGCGCGGGCGTTCCGATCATCACCAAGGGTGAGGGTCACCACATCTGGGATTCCCGCGGCCGCAAGTACATCGACGGTCTCTCCGGCCTGTTCGTGGTGAACGCCGGCCACGGCCGCAAGCGTCTCGCCCAGACGGCGGCGAAGCAGGCTGAGGAGCTCGCATTCTTCCCGATCTGGTCGTACGCGCACCCGAACGCGATCGAACTGGCCGACCGGCTCGCCCACTACGCACCCGGTGACCTGAACCGTGTCTTCTTCTCCACCGGCGGCGGCGAGGCGGTCGAGACCGCGTTCAAGCTCGCAAAGTACTACTGGAAGCTGCAGGGGCGCCCCACCAAGCACAAGGTGCTCTCTCGTGCCGTCGCCTACCACGGCACCCCGCAGGGTGCGCTCGCGATCACCGGCATCCCCGCGATGAAGGAGATGTTCGAGCCGCTGACGCCCGGTGGCTTCCGCGTGCCGAACACCAACTTCTACCGCGCCGGCGAGATGGGCGCCCCCACCGACGACGTCGAGGCGTTCGGCGTGTGGGCGGCCAACCGCATCGAAGAGATGATCCAGTTCGAAGGCCCCGAGACCGTCGCCGCGATCTTCCTCGAGCCTGTGCAGAACTCGGGCGGCTGCTTCCCGCCTCCCCCCGGGTACTTCCAGCGCGTGCGCGAGATCTGCGACAAGTACGACGTGCTCATGGTCAGCGACGAGGTCATCTGCGCCTTCGGTCGCATCGGCCACATGTTCGCCTGTGATGAGTACGGCTACGTGCCCGACATGATTACCTGCGCGAAGGGCATGACGAGCGGATACTCCCCCATCGGCGCGACGATCATCAGCGACAAGCTGTACGAGCCGTTCAAGCACGGGAACACGTCGTTCTACCACGGCTACACCTTCGGCGGTCACCCCGTCTCGGCCGCGGTCGCGCTCGACAACCTCGACATCTTCGAGGAAGAGAAGCTCAACGAGCGTGTGCGCGAGAACTCGCCGCTGTTCCGCGCCGAGCTCGAAAAGCTGCTCACACTGCCGATCGTCGGTGATGTGCGCGGCGACGGGTACTTCTTCGGCATCGAGCTGGTGAAAGACAAGACGACGAAGGAGACGTTCGACGACGACGAGTCCGAGCGTCTGCTGCGCGGGTTCCTCTCCAAAGCGCTCTTCGATGCCGGCCTGTACTGCCGCGCCGACGACCGCGGCGACCCCGTCGTGCAGCTCGCCCCACCGCTCACGATCGGCCCCGACGAGTTCGTCGAGATCCGCCAGATCCTCGAATCCGTTCTCACCGAGGCTTCCAACCACCTCTGACCACCAGCACACACGCACACGAGTCCGCGCTCGATCACCGGAGAACATCGTTCCGGTTCGAGCGCGGACTCGACTGCTTCGAACGAACGGATACGCAGGGATGGGATACGAACGGGTCGGGTTCTGGTTCGAATCGATCGCTGAGGCGGAAGACGGGTACCCGGCTCGGCCGGGACTCACCGAAGACGTCGACGTCGATGTCGCGATCGTCGGTGGCGGCCTCACCGGGCTGTGGACGGCGTACTACCTGCAGGAGGCTGACCCCACACTGTCCATCGCGGTGCTCGAGAAGGAGATCGCCGGGTTCGGCGCCTCCGGCCGCAACGGCGGCTGGTGCTCCGCCCTCTTCCCGCTGTCCGCCAGCGCGCTCGAAGCCCGCTATGGGTTCGATGCAGCGGTGACGCAGCGCCAGGCCATGATCGACACCGTCGGCGAGGTCGGCCGCGCGGCCGAGGCAGAAGGGATCGACTGCGACTACGTGCGCGGCGGCACCGTCGCCTTCGCCCGCTCCCGGGTGCAGCTTGAGGGGGCGCGCGCCGAGTTCGCCGAATCCGAGCGGTTCGGCGTCGACCGCGTCTCGCTGCTGGGAACCGAGACGGTGCGAAGCCGGTTCGGGGCGCGGGATGCGGTGGCCGCCACGTTCACGCCCGACTGCGCGCGCATCCACCCCGGCAAGCTGGTGCGCGGCCTCGCCCGCGCCGTCGAGCGTCGCGGGGCGACCATCTTCGAGAAGACCGAAGTGCTCTCCTGGGAGCAGGGCGTCGTCACCGCCGTCGCGGGCGGCGTCACGCGGACGGTGCGGGCCGGCACGGTCGTCAACGCCACGGAGGGCTACGGGTCGGCGATTCCGCAAGTCGGTCGGCGCATCCTGCCGCTCTACTCGCTGATGATCGCCACCGAGCCGCTCAGCGAGGAGATCTGGGAGGCGATCGGCCTCGAGCACGGGCACACCTTCACCGACTTCCGGCATCTGCTCATCTACGGGCAGCGCACCGCCGACAACCGTTTCGCGTTCGGCGGCCGCGGGGCACGCTACCATCTCGCCAGCGCGATCCGCCCGGAGTACGACCGCGTCCCCCGCGTGCGCGAGCACCTGGGTCGCGCCCTCGTCGACCTCTTTCCCGCTGCCGCGGGCGCCCGCATCACCCACCACTGGGGCGGTCCCCTCGGTGTGCCCCGCGACTGGCATGCCAGCGTGGGCCTCGACGCCGCGCGGCGCGAGGCCTGGGCCGGCGGCTACGTCGGCGATGGGCTCAGCACAACGAACCTCGCCGGGCGCACACTCGCGGATCTGCTCGCCGGGAAGCGCACGCCGTTGACCGGGCTGCCCTGGGTCGGCCACCGCTCCCCTCGCTGGGAGCCGGAACCGCTACGTTTCGCCGGTTCCAACGCCGGCCTGCTCGGTGCGGAGGCCGCCGACCTGGAGGAACGCCTGACCGGCCGGCCCTCCCTCGCCGCCCGGCTGCTCGCCCCACTCACCGGTCACTGACCCAACTCCGGCCTCTGTCGTCAGGAAGCACCTGTAGTCAGGAAGCACCTGTAGTCAGGAAGCACCTGTAGTCAGGAGGCACCTGTAGTCAGGAGCTTCGGGCGCAGCGCGACCGCTGGCACCTGAATTCAGGTGCCAGCGGTTGGCGGGATGCTGTTTCTCCTGAATTCAGGTGCCAGCGGTTGGCGGGATGCTGTTTCTCCTGAATTCAGGTGCCAGCGGTTGGCGGGATGCTGTTTCTCCTGAATTCAGGTGCCAGCGGTCGGCGGGATGCTGTTTCTCCTGAATTCAGGAGGTTGGGACGCGACCGGTTAGACCTCGTCCGAAATGGCTGCGGCGAACTGCGCGTTGTAGAGGGTGTAGTACGCGCCACCGGCGGCGAGCAGCTGGGCGTGCGTGCCCTGCTCGACGATGCTGCCGGCCTCCATGACGAGGATGAGGTCCGCATCCCGGATGGTCGACAACCGGTGCGCGATCACGAACGACGTGCGGTCGCTGCGCAGCGCTGCCATCGCCTTCTGCACCAGCACCTCGGTGCGCGTGTCGACCGAGCTCGTCGCCTCGTCGAGGATGAGCACGCTCGGCCGGGCGAGGAACGCCCGTGCGATGGTGAGCAGCTGCTTCTCGCCCGCAGAGACGTTGCCGCCCTCATCGTCGAGCACCGTGTCGTAGCCGTCGGGCAGGGAGTGCACGAACCGGTCGACATAGGTGGCTTTGGCAGCGGCGAGGATCTCCTCCTCGGTCGCATCCGGCCGACCATACGCGATGTTCTCTCGGATGGTGCCGTTGAACAACCACGTGTCCTGCAGGACCATCCCCATCCGGCTGCGCAGATCGCGGCGGGTCATCGAGGCGATATCGACCCCGTCGAGGGTGATGCGCCCCGAGTCGAGTTCGTAGAACCGCATCATCAGGTTGACCAACGTGGTCTTTCCTGCGCCCGTCGGACCGACGATCGCCACGGTCTGACCCGGTTGTGCCACCAGGGAGAGGTCGTCGATGAGCGGCTTGTCGTCGCTGTAGCGGAACGAGACGTCCTCGAACGCGAGGCGGCCCTTCGTGCCCGTCGGGCTCTCGGGTTCGGCCGGGTCGGCCGACTGCTCCTCCGCATCCAGCAGCTCGAACACACGCTCGGCGGAGGCGACGCCCGACTGCAGCAGGTTGGCCATCGAACCGAGCTGCGTGAGCGGCTGGGTGAACTGACGCGAGTACTGGATGAACGCGGTCACGTCTCCGAGCTGCATCGCACCGCTGGCCACCTGCAGACCGCCGACGACCGCGATCACGACGTACATGAGGTTTCCGACGAACATCATGGCCGGCATGATGATGCCCGAGATGAACTGCGCCCCGAAGCTCGCCTGGTACATCTCTTCGTTCTTCAGCCGGAACTGCTCCTCGACCTCGCGGTGACGGCCGAAGACCTTCACCAGGGCGTGACCGGTGAACGCCTCCTCGATCTGGCCGTTCAGCTCGCCGGTGTGCTTCCACTGCGCAACGAACAGCTTCTGCGAGCGTTTGGCGATCACCGTCGTGATGAGCAGGGTCAACGGGATGGTGACCAACGCGATCACCGCAAGCAGCGGCGACACCACGAACATCATGACGACGACACCGACGACGGTCAGCAACGACGTGAGCAGCTGGCTCATCGACTGCTGGAGCGTCTGCGAGATGTTGTCGATGTCGTTGGTGACGCGGCTCAGGAGCTCGCCGCGCTGCATGCCGTCGAAGTACTTGAGCGGGAGGCGGTGCACCTTGGCCTCGACCTCTTCACGCAGCCGATAGACCGTGCGCTGCGTGATGCCGTTCAGCACATACGCCTGCAGGTAGCTGAACAGCGACGAGGCGATGTAGAGCGCAAGAACCCACATGAGCACGGAGCCGACGGCGGTGAAGTCGATGCCGGCGCCCGGGGTGAACGTCGTTCCCGAGAGCAGGTCTGCGTATTGCGTCTTGTGTGTCGCGCGCAATCCGGCGATCACCTGCGCCTGCGTCTCCCCCTTCGGGAACTGCGTGGAGAGGGCGCCGGCGAAGACCAGGTTGATCGCATTGCCGAGCAGCTTCGGGCCGAGAACGGCGAAGAAGACGCTCACCACCGCGAGCGCGGTGACGAACACGATGCCCCAGGCCTCGGGCTTCAACCGCCCCGCGAGACGTTTGGCCGACGGCCCGAAGTTCAGCGACTTCTCGACCGGTCCCTGCATGCCGCCGAACGGACCACCCCCGCCCGGGCCGCGCCGCTGCGGCGGGCGGGCGGGCGGGCGTTCCTCGGTGTCGGTGTTGTCGCTCATGCTGCCTCCTCCGCGGTGAGCTGAGACGAGACGATCTCGGCGTACGTCTCGTTGGTGTTCAGGAGTTCATCGTGGGTGCCACGGCCGACGACGCGGCCGTCCTCGATCACGACGATCTGATCGGCGTCGACGATGGTGGAGACGCGCTGAGCGACGACGATCATCGTGGCGTCGGAGACCGAGCGGGCGAGCGCGGCCCGCAGGCGCGCATCCGTCGCCGTGTCGAGCGCCGAGAACGAGTCGTCGAAGACGTAGATCTCGGGGCGTTTCACCAGCGCCCGCGCGATGGCGAGGCGCTGCCGCTGGCCACCCGAGACGTTGGTGCCTCCCTGGGCGATCGGCGCGTCGAGCTGCTCGGCCATCGCCAGCACGAAGTCTTTCGCCTGGGCGATCTCCAGTGCCTGCCAGAGTTCGTCGTCGGTCGCATCGGGTTTGCCGTAGCGCAGATTGCTCGCCACCGTTCCCGAGAACAGGTACGGCTTCTGCGGGATGAGCCCGATGCGCGACCAGAGCAGGTCCGGGTCGAGTTCGGCGACATCCACACCGTCGACCAGCACGATGCCGCTTGTGGCGTCGAACAGGCGTGGGATCAGATTGATCAGCGTGGTCTTCCCGCTTCCGGTGCTGCCGATGATCGCCGTCGTCTGTCCCGGTCTGGCCAGGAAGGTGATGTCGCTCAGCACCGGCTGCTCAGCGCCCGGGTAAGTGAAGCCCACGTCGACGAATTCGAGCGTGCCCTGCGCATCGAGCGTGGTGATGGGGTCGTCGGCGATACGCACCGACGACGCTGTTCCCAGCACCTCCGCGATACGGTCGGCGCACACGGCGGCGCGCGGCACGAGGACCGCCATGAAGGTGGCCATCATCACGGCCATCAGGATCTGCATGAGGTATTGCAGGAAGGCGGTGAGCGTTCCGATCTGCATCGAGCCGTCCTGCACGCGGAAGCCGCCGAACCAGATCACGGCGACGCTCGACACGTTGAGCACCAGCATCACGATCGGGAACATCAAGGCGAACAGCCGCCCAGCCTTCAGCGCGGTGTCGGTGACGTCTTCGTTGGCCTTCTTGAAGCGCTTCGACTCGATGTCCTCCCGCACGAAGGCGCGCACGACACGAATGCCGGTGAGCTGCTCGCGCAGCACCCGGTTGACCCGGTCGATGCGCTCCTGCATCTTGCGGAACAGCGGAACCATCCGGGTGATGATGAGACCGACGGCCACCAGCAGGATCGGCACGCTCACCGCGATCAGCCAGGAGAGCTCCAGATCCTGTTGCATCGCCAGGATGATGCCGCCGATGGCGAGGATCGGTGCGGAGACCAGCAGGGTGCAGGTCATCAGCACAAGCATCTGCACCTGTTGCACATCGTTCGTATTGCGGGTGATCAGGGAGGGGGCGCCGAACTTCGACACCTCGCGCTCCGAGAACTCGCCGACCTTCTGGAAGATCGAACTGCGCAGGTCGCGGCCGACCCGCATTGCGACCTTCGCCCCGAAGTACACCGCGGTGATCGAGCAGGCGACCTGAACGAGCGTGACCCCGAGCATCCCGGCGCCCACGACCATGATGTGGCCGGTGTCACCCTTCGCGATGCCGTTGTCGGTGATGTCGGCGTTCAGCGTCGGCAGCCAGAGCGAGAGCAGAGATTGCGCGAGCTGGAACAGTACGACACCGACCAGGAGCGGCCAGTGCGGCCGCAGGAATCGGCCGAGCAGTTTGAGTAGCATGGGGCCTCCTACGGCGCCGGGAAGGGTTCTGCGGTGGGGGATACCGCATCCACCGGCGTCAGGCCGGTCGGTGCGGAGGGGTCGGCGGCGAGTCCAGCGGCCAGGTCGGCTGAGCGGCCGGCGATGCCCAGGAGGACGATGTCGGCCAGTTCGTCGGAGCTGAAGTCGGCGCCCTCGTTGAGAGCGGGGAAAGCCGAGGCGAAGCTGATCAGGCGCAGGATGGACGCCGTGCGCTCCGTCGACCAGTTGAGCCGGCCGGCTTCCGGTTCGAGGATGACGGCGACGATCTGTGAGTACTCCGCTCGTCCCTGAGCCAGCGGCGGGCGCTGCGGTCCGATGACCGCCATGATCCGCATCACGCTCTGGAATCGTTCCCGCATCAGATAGACGATCGCTCGCACTTTGTTTTCCAGCGGGAGCGCCGGGTCGATCGCGCGCAGGGAATCGCGCAACGGTTCCGGGTCGAGGTACTTCTCGATCGCAGCCTGCACGAGTGTCTCTTTGTCACCGAACGCGCGGAAGATCGTGCCTTCGGCGATGCCGGCCGCCTCTGCGATCTGTTTGGAGGTGACACCCCGCCCGTGTTCGATGAGCAGCGGGATGACGGCGTCGATGATCATCGCCTGGCGGTCTTCCACCGACAGCGGCTGGGCGCGCCTCAGCGGCTCCGGGCCGGTCACGCCATCCGTCTCGTCCACAGAGGAGATCCTACGCGGAGTGAGTGCTCACTCACAATTGTCAGACCGTTCGCTCCCAGCGAACAGAAGGCGGCGGTCAGGAGAAGAACGAGGTGATGGCGGCGATGTCTTCCGGGGTGGGCCGCCAGGCGGTCGCAGCTTCGGCATTCTGCACGATCTGCTCCGGCCGGGTGGCACCCGCGATGACGCTCGTGAGCCCGGGCTGGGCGAGCAGCCAGGCGAACGTCGCCTGCAGCATGGTGACGCCGCGCTCGTCGCAGAAGGCCTGGTACCGCTCGATCGCTCCCCAGGGGGCGTCGTCGAGCAGGTGCTTGCGGATCATCATGATCCGGCTGTCGGCCGGGCCACCCTCTCGCGTGAACTTGCCGGTGAACAGCCCGTTGTAGAGCGGGAAGAACGGCAGGAATCCCAGACCGTATCGGTTGACGGCCGGAAGCACCTCCTTCTCTGCGTCGCGCACGATCAGGCTGTACTCGTTCTGCGCCGAGACGAACTTCGGATGCCCGTGCAGTTCGGCTGTGAACTCCGCTTCGGCGATCTGCCAGCCGGCGAGGTTCGAGTGACCGATGTAGCGGATCTTCCCTTCCGAGATCAGATCGTCGAGGGTCGACAGCGTCTCCTCGATCGGCGTGAACGGGTCGGGATGGTGCAGCTGGTAAAGGTCGATCCAATCGGTCTGCAGCCGGCGCAGCGAAGCCTCGACGGCGAGCCGGATGTACCGCCGGGAGCCGCGCGCGCCCCAGTCGGGACCATTGGCGCCCGCCATGTCCATGCCGAACTTGGTCGCCAGCACGATGGTGTCGCGTTTGCCGGCCAGCGAGTTGCCCATCAGAGTCTCCGACAGGCCGCGCTCGGCACCGTAGATGTCCGCGGTGTCGAAAAAGGTGACCCCGGCGTCGATCGCCGCTCCGATGACGGCATCCGTTCCCGCCTGCGACTCGGAAGCGGTGCCCGCCCGCCCGAAGTTGTTGCAGCCGAGGCCGATCGTCGAGACGACGAGCCCAGACGGTCCGAGAGTGCGGTAATCGATGTCTGCCATGCCTGAAGTCTATTTCGCTCCGGCACTCAGGACGGGCGCCCCGAGCGCTCACGATGGGCGCTCAGGGCGCTCGCGCCCACTCCTCCACAGGCCACCGATCGGGAGCGTTCTCCCCCGTGTCCGATTTCCGCGAGCGCGCGTCTGAGGCACCCCCTAGAGTCGATCCATGAGCACTTCGTTCGCCTACCTCACGCGCATGCAGAGCCCGCTCGGCCGGCTCGAGATCACCAGCGACGGCCAGGGCGTCACCTCCCTCTCGATCGAACGCAGCGGGCACCTGCCGCTCGAGGAACATCCCGAACGCAGCACTCCGGTGCTCGATCTCACCGAACGACAACTCACGGAGTATTTCGCCGGCGACCGCAAGCAGTTCGACCTCCCCGTGAACCCGGCCGGCACCCCCTTCCGCCGTGCCGTATGGGAGCAGCTGGCGCGACTCGAGTTCGGTCACCTCGCCACCTACGGTGAGCTTGGGCTCGAGATTGGCCGCCCGGGCTCGGGTCGCGCCATCGGCGGAGCGGTCGGCGCGAATCCGATCCCGATCATCATCGGCTGCCACCGGGTGCTCGGATCGAACGGCAAGATCACCGGCTACAGCGGGGGCGAAGGCATCCCCACCAAGCTGTGGCTCCTCTCGCACGAAGGGATCATGCTGGCCGCATGAACGAGGCAGTCATCATCGGCGACGACGGGCTCGCCCGCTGCTCCTGGTCGGCCAACGACCCGGAGTACCGGCGATACCACGACGAGGAGTGGGGCCACGAACAGCGCGATTCCCGCGCCCTCTACGAGAAGATGTGCCTCGAAGGGTTTCAGGCCGGCCTGTCGTGGATCACGATCCTGCGCCGCCGGCCCGCCTTCCGCGAGGTGTTCCTCGGGTTCGACCCCGAACGGGTTGCCGCGCTGACCGAGACCGATGTCGAGCGCCTCCTTCAAGATGCGCGCATCATCCGCCACCGCGGCAAGATCGAGGCGACGATCGGCAACGCCCGCGCCGCGCTCGCCCTCGACGGCTCCCTCAGCGAGCTGATGTGGAGTTTCGCACCCGACAGCGCCACGTCGGCGCGGCCGACAGCCTGGGCCGATGTTCCCGCGGTGACGGCGGAGTCCACCGCGCTCAGCAAGGAGCTGCGCCGAAACGGGTTCCGCTTCGTCGGCCCCACCACCATGTACGCGCTGATGCAAGCCACCGGCATGGTCGATGACCATTTCGAAGGGTGCTTCCGCGCCACTGAGACCAATCGAACCGAGAGGTGAGCACGTTCCCTTTCGCGCATCCGCGCGACGTCCAAGGGGGTCGGGCCGACGATGGCACTCGATTCCAGCACTCGGATTCTCGCTCACGAAATCGCCCCCGCACGTGCCCGACCGCAGGCGGAGTTGATATACGATCTCGCGTATCCGTGTGCTCGAGGTCGGCAGGAACGAATCCACACCGGGTTACCACGACGTCGGCCCGACAGATCGGCGGGGCTGAGCACCTCGCGGAACGCGAGCGCCTAACCCACCTCGGCTGATTGCTCCTCCTCCGGCTCGCATTGCCCGATACGAAGCTGTGATTGAGCTTCACCTGAGTGTGAGCATATCTCACTTTTCTGTGACACACCACAGATCCGCCGGCAGAAATGCACTTCTGCACCGCCCGGCGCGTGCCCAATTCGGGGGCTGTGGATGCGTCGGCGCGCCGTTCAGCGCAGCACAGCCATCAGCGTGCCCGGCTCCCCCACGACCTCCGGCACGACGAGCTCCAGCTCCCGGCCGTCGGCGGCGAGGGTGAGGTCGTAGCCCTCGCCCCGAGCCCAGCTGAGAAGCTCGTCCGTCGTCGAGAGATCGCCACCGGCTTCGATGAGCGCGCGGGCGAACAACCCCTTCGCCTGCTTGTTGAAATGGTTCAGTGCGCGCACCGCGCCGCCCGCATCCCTCGCGAGCACACGGACGTAGTGCACATGCTCGCGCAGCGGAGCCGGCCCGAGGGCCGCATACCCCTCGGAGCGCAGATCCAGGATGAGGCCTGGGCGTGCCGCGAGCACTTTGCCGACCGCCGGAGCCCACCGCTTCTTCAGGGTGGGCACATCCTTGTCCAGCGACAGCCGCGAGTCGAACGAGAGTCGATACGCCGGGATGAGGTCGTCCGCGGCTACGAGACCGAGGAGCGCGGAATGCACAGCGACAGCGGTGTGGGCGAAGGCACGCGCATCCACCGACAAGGAGCCGGGATCCAGCGCATCGTAGAGAACACCGGTGTACCGCTCGATCGCGGGCATCGTCGGCGCCTTCGGGATCTCCCGGTTGCGGTCCACCTCCGCCGCCTGTTTCGGGCCGAGTTTGAGCGCCCGGATGCTCGCCTCACGATCGCGTGACAGAGAGGCCACCGCACGAAGCACAGCGCGGCGCACCGGGGTCAGTGCGGCGAACCCGAGCTCGCCGACGGCGAGCGGAGCCCCCGCTCCCCGGTCCGTTTGGTCTCGGAGGGCGGCAGCAGGATGAGCACGCTAGCCCTCCAGGAAGGCCAGCGCGATCTCGACGTTCTCGCCGAGCGGGGCCACCGTGTCCAGGGTGATCCGCGGCATCGCCGCGCACACGCCCTTCCAGTCGGAGTACTCCTCGATGCTCTGCTCGACCGCGTACGCACTCAGCAACGGACTGCGCTTGGCGAGCCTGTCGTTGTGCAGCTCCTCGTCGGAGCAGACGACCTCGATCACGCGGAGCTTCACGTCGGAGCGCGCCGCGAGGTCACGCCATTGCAGGCGTGCAGGCTCGACCGCGTTGACCGCATCCACGATCACCGAGTGCCCGGACTGCAGCACCTGCTCGGCCATCGTCTCGGCCACCAGGTAGGCGGCGAGACCGGTCGGCTGATCGGCGTCGATCCCCGCACGGAGGATCGACGCCTCGATCGGGTCGACCGAGACCGTCGTGGCACCGAGACGCGCGCCGATGATCTCAGCGAGCGTCGACTTTCCCGAGCCGGGGAGCCCCGCCATTGCGATCAGCACAGGTACGCGAACGTCACCGAACTGACGGTCGAGGGGAACTGCCGACTCGGCCACGATCAGACCAGCTCGGCCTGACGCGCCACGATCGTGACGGTGTTGTTCTCCACGGAGAGGAAGCCTTCGTCGGCCTGGGCCTTGATCGACTCGCCGCCGTTCAGGGTCAGGCGCACCTCGCCGGAGGCGAGGATGGCCAGCAGCGGTTCGTGGCCGGGGAGGATACCGATCTCACCCTCGACCGTCTTCGCGACGACCATGCTCGCCTCGCCCGACCACACTTCGTGGTCGGCGGCGACGACGCTGACATTGAGGACAGCCATTGTTAGCCGTTCTCCTTCTGGATCTGAGCCCACTTCTCTTCGACGTCGGTGATCGGGCCGACGTTGAAGAACGCCTGCTCGGCCACGTGGTCGAACTCGCCCTTGGCGATCGCGTCGAACGACTCGATGGTGTCCTTCAGCGGAACGGTCGAACCCTCGACGCCCGTGAACTTCTTGGCCATGTAGGTGTTCTGCGAGAGGAACTGCTGGATGCGGCGCGCACGCGACACCGTGATCTTGTCCTCTTCGGAGAGCTCGTCGACACCGAGGATGGCGATGATCTCCTGCAGTTCCTTGTTCTTCTGCAGGATCTGCTTGACCGTGGTGGCGACGCGGTAGTGGTCCTCGCCCAAGTAGCGGGGGTCGAGGATGCGCGACGTGGAGGTCAGCGGGTCGACGGCCGGGTACAGACCCTTCGACGCGATCTCACGCGAGAGCTCGGTGGTGGCGTCGAGGTGGGCGAACGTGGTCGCCGGCGCCGGATCGGTGTAGTCGTCGGCGGGAACGTAGATCGCCTGCAGCGAGGTGATCGAGTGACCGCGGGTCGAGGTGATGCGCTCCTGCAGAACACCCATCTCGTCGGCGAGGTTCGGCTGGTAGCCCACCGCGGAGGGCATGCGACCCAGCAGGGTCGAGACCTCGGAGCCGGCCTGGGTGAAGCGGAAGATGTTGTCGATGAAGAGCAGCACATCCTGCTTCTGCACATCGCGGAAGTACTCCGCCATGGTCAGGGCCGACAGGGCGACGCGCAGACGCGTTCCCGGCGGCTCATCCATCTGGCCGAACACGAGGGCCGTCTTGTCGAAGACGCCCGCCTCCTCCATCTCGTGGATGAGGTCGTTGCCTTCACGGGTGCGCTCGCCGACACCGGCGAACACCGAGACACCACCGTGGTCCTGCGCGACGCGCTGGATCATCTCCTGGATGAGCACGGTCTTGCCGACACCGGCGCCACCGAAGAGTCCGATCTTTCCACCCTGCACGTAGGGGGTGAGGAGGTCGATGACCTTGATGCCGGTCTCGAAGAGCTGGGTCTTCGACTCGAGCTGGTCGAACTTCGGGGGCTCGCGGTGGATGCCCCAGCGTTCGGTGATCTCGATCTTCTCGCCCGGCTCGCCGTTCAGCACGTCACCGGTGACGTTGAACACCTTGCCCTTGGTGACGTCGCCGACGGGAACCGTGATGGGGCCACCGGTGTCGCGCACCTCGCCGCCGCGCACCAGACCGTCGGTCGGCTTCAGCGCGATGGCACGAACGAGGTCGTCACCGAGGTGCTGGGCGACCTCGAGGGTGATCTCGGTGGAGTTCTTCCCGATCGTGATCGTGGTCTTCAGGGCGTTGTAGATGCCCGGGATCGAGTCGTGCGGGAACTCGATGTCGACGACCGGGCCCGTGACGCGGGCGATACGCCCAACGCCCGCAGGCTGCGCGGTCGAAGCCTGGGCCTCGGCGGTTGCGGTAGTCATGTGTCTTCTCTTCTCGTTCTACTAAACGTGTGTCAGCCCGGTCACTTGGCGGAGCTCAGTGCGTCCGCACCGCCGACGATCTCGGAAATCTGCTGGGTGATCTCGGACTGGCGGGCATTGTTCGCCAGCCGGGTGTAATCGGTGATGAGCTTGTCGGCATTGTCGCTGGCCGACTTCATCGCCTTCTGCGTGGCGGCATGCTTGGAGGCGGCCGACTGCAGCATGGCGTTGAAGATGCGGCTCTCGATGTACACCGGGAGCAGCGAGTCGAGAACGGTCTCGACATCGGGCTCGAACTCGTAGAGCGGAAGCACCTGGTTGTCCGCCGGCGCCTCGAGACCCTCCACGACCTCGAGCGGCAGCAGACGGATCACCTGCGGCTCCTGCGTGAGCATACTCACGAAGCGGTTGTAGATCACGTGGATCTCGTCGACACCGCCGTCGGCGGAGTCACGGAGGAACGACTCGAGAATCGCGTCGCCGATCTCCTTGGCCTGCTCGAACTGCGGAGCATCCGTTCCACCCGTCCACACCCGCTCGAACGCGCGACGGCGGAAACTGAAGTATCCGCTCGCCTTGCGCCCGATCAGGAAGTAGACGACATCCTTGCCCTGGCTCCGGAGCAGCTCGGCAAGCCGCTCCGACTCTTTGAGCACATTCGTGTTGAACGCGCCGGCGAGGCCACGGTCCGAGGAGAAGATGACGATCGCAGCGCGCTCGATCTTCTCCGGCTCGGTCGTGAGAACGTGCTCGACGTTCGAGTACGTCGCAACCGCCGATACGGCGCGCGTGATGGCGCGGGCGTACGGCGTGGATGCGGCGACTCGCGCCTGCGCCTTCTGGATGCGTGAGGCGGAGATCAGCTCCATGGCCCGAGTGATCTTCTTGGTCGTCTGGGCAGACTTGATCTTCTGCCGGTAGACCCGAAGTTGCGCTCCCATGTCTCTCCTACGTAACTAAATGCTGGTGTCGGATCGTCTGACGACGCCGGCTCAGCGCTTCGCCTTGACGATGCGCTCCTGGTTGACGTCTTCCTGCGCGATCGCCTCGAACTCCTCGCGCCCGACCGAGGCGAGCGGCTTGCCCTCGCCGGTCTGGAACTCGAGCTTGAACTTCTCGACCTCGGCTTCGAGCTTCTCGACAGTCTCGTCGGAGAGCAGGTTCGTCTCGCGCAGCACGTCGAGCACGTCGGAGTTGCGACGCAGGTGGTCGAGCAGCTCGGATTCGAAGCGCAGCACGTCTTCGACCGGAACCTCGTCGAGCTTGCCGTTGGTGCCGGCCCAGATCGAGACGACCTGGTCTTCCACCGGGAACGGCGAGTACTGCGGCTGCTTGAGCAGCTCGGTCAGACGCGCACCGCGGGCGAGCTGGCGGCGGCTGGCCGCATCCAGGTCGGAGGCGAACATCGCGAACGCCTCGAGGGAGCGGTACTGGGCGAGCTCGAGCTTGAGCGTGCCGGAGACCTTCTTGATCGACTTCACCTGAGCGTCGCCGCCGACCCGGGACACCGAGATACCGACGTCGACCGCCGGGCGCTGGTTCGAGTTGAACAGGTCGGACTGCAGGAAGATCTGGCCGTCGGTGATCGAGATCACGTTGGTCGGGATGTACGCCGAGACGTCGTTCGCCTTGGTCTCGATGATCGGCAGGCCGGTCATCGAGCCGGCGCCCAGCTCATCGGAAAGCTTGGCGCAACGCTCCAGC
Organism: Leifsonia poae; assembly: GCF_020009625.1. Taxonomy (NCBI): domain Bacteria; kingdom Bacillati; phylum Actinomycetota; class Actinomycetes; order Micrococcales; family Microbacteriaceae; genus Leifsonia; species Leifsonia poae. The sequence goes on along the minus strand of NZ_JAIHLP010000002.1, from coordinate 3,810,895 downwards.
AGACGGGAGTGCAGGTAGAAGACGTCGCCGGGGTACGCCTCGCGTCCCGGCGGACGACGCAGCAGCAGCGAAACGGCGCGGTAGGCCTCTGCCTGCTTCGACAGGTCATCGAAGATGATGAGGACGTGCTTGCCGCCGTACATCCAGTGCTGGCCGATGGCCGATCCGGTGTAGGGGGCGAGGTACTTGAAGCCGGCCGGGTCAGAGGCCGGGGCGGCGACGATGGTGGTGTACTCCATCGCGCCGGCGTCTTCGAGGGCGCCCTTCACCGAGGCGATGGTCGAGCCCTTCTGGCCGATGGCGACGTAGATGCATCGCACCTGTTTGTTGGTGTCGCCCGATTCCCAGTTGGCCTTCTGGTTGATGATCGTGTCGATCGCGATGGCCGTCTTACCGGTCTGACGGTCGCCGATGATCAGCTGGCGCTGGCCGCGGCCGACCGGGATCATGGCGTCGATGGCCTTGATGCCGGTCTGCAGGGGCTCGTGCACGCTCTTGCGCTGCATGACACCGGGAGCCTGGAGCTCGAGCTCGCGACGACCCTCGGTGGCGATCTCGCCGAGACCGTCGATCGGGTTGCCGAGCGGGTCGACGACGCGGCCGAGGTAGCCGTCGCCGACGGGCACCGAGAGGACCTCGCCGGTGCGGGTCACCTCCATGCCTTCGACGATGCCGTCGAACTCGCCGAGGATGACGACGCCGATCTCGTTCTCGTCGAGGTTCTGGGCCAGGCCCGCGACACCGTTCGAGAAGCGGATCAGCTCGTTCGCCATGACGCCCGGGAGCCCCTCGACGTGCGCGATGCCGTCGGACGCGTCGATCACGTGACCGACCTCGGTGGTCTCGGCCTTGCTCGGCTCGTAGTTGGAGACGAAGTCCTTCAGCGCATTCCGAATCTCATCGGGGCTGATCGTTAGTTCTGCCATCGTTGTTCCCTATCTGTGCGGGACTTGACAGTCCCTGGATGCCTGAAGTGGGGCGGAGACCTCTCGGTCAGCCCGCCAACTGAAGTCGTAAATCGTTGATGCGCGAGGCGATGCTGCCGTCGATCACGTCGTCGCCGATCTGCACCCGCAGTCCGCCCATCACGGCGGTGTCGACGATCTGGTTGATCTTCAGTTTCGCTCCGTACTTCTTCGCGAGCCCGGCCCCGAGACGCTCCAGCTGGTCGGCCGGGAGCGGCTTGGCGGTGTAGACGGTCGCGATGGTGAGATCGGATTGGGCGGCGACGACACGGGCCGCTTCGCGCAGACCCTCGCGGATGCTGCGGCCGCGGGGCTGCAGCACCAGCTGGCGCACGATGGCGGCGGTCTGGTCCGAGGCCTTGCCGGCGAGCAGCCGGTCGACCAGCGCACCCTTGGCGGCGGGGTCGGCCAGCTTGCTGCGCAGCGCGAGTTCGAGATCCGCGTTGGAGGTCACGGCACCTCCGAACGTGAACAGCTCCGACGCGATGTCGGTGCCCACGGGCGCCGACTGCGCAATGGCACGGATGCCCAGTTCTTCGATCGCAGCGAGCAGATCGGTCTGGTTCGACCAGCGCTGCCCAGCGATCGCGACCAGCAGCTCGACCGCCGGAGCGGACAGCTGCGGACCGAAGACCTGCGAGACCAGTGCGGCCTTGCCCTTCGGGTCGGCCGACGGGTCGCTGACGACCGCACGGAGCTGGGCGGAGTCGGCGACGACTCGTCCTGCGGCGAACAGGTCTTCAGCCGTCGCCAGATCGGCCTTGGTCCCCTGGGCGGCGAGAGCCGACACGGACCGGGCCAATGCTTCTCTGGTGGCGCTTCCCATTACTTGCTCGACCCTGCCTTCTCGCTGGCCTCGAGGTCGGCCAGGAACCGGTCGACGATGGCCTGCGACTTATTGTCATCGTTGAGCGCTTCGCCGACCACACCGGAGGCCAGGTCGATCGCCAGGGATCCGACCTCGCCACGCAGCGACACGACGGCCGCCTGACGCTCGGCCTCGATCTGGGTCTGGGCGTTCGAGGTGACGCGCGCGGCTTCCGCCGTGGCGTTCTCCTTGGCTTCGGCGACGATCTTCTGACCGTCGGTCCGAGCCTGCTCGCGGATCTTCGCCGCTTCGCTGCGCGCGTCGGCGAGCTGGGCGGTGTACTCCTCGAGGAGCGCCTCCGCCTTGTGCTGTGCCTCGTCGGCCTTGGCGATGTTTCCTTCGATCGCCTCGGCGCGCTCATCCAGCAGCTTCTTCATGCGCGGAAGCACGAGCTTCCAGAAGAAGAACAGGATGATGAGGAAGCAGATCAGCGAACCGACGATGTCGTACCACTCGGGAATGAGCGGGTTGCGCTGCTCAGCTGCCGCTGCGGCGATAACCACACCGTTGAGCATCGTTCCTCCTTACTGAAGAGAGATAAAGAGGACTATTAGGAGGTGAAGATGAAGTAGGTGGCGATACCGATGAAGGCCAGGGCCTCGGTGAACGCGATACCGATGTACATCAGAACCTGGAGACGACCGGCGAGTTCGGGCTGACGGGCCACACCCTCGATGGTCTTGCCGACGACGATACCCACGCCGATGGCGGGGCCGATGGCGGCGAGGCCGTATCCAACGGTGGCAATGTTGCCGGAGATAGCAGCGATGTCCACGTTATGTGTTTCCTTCCGTGATGTGAGCCGCGCGGTCGCGCGGCTCGATTAGTGTTCCTCGGCGACTGCGAGCTGCACGTAGACAGCCGTGAGCAGTGCGAAGACGTAAGCCTGGAGGACAGCCACCAGGATTTCGAACAGGGTGAACGCGAGACCGAACGCCATCGTGCCGACTCCGAAGAGCGACCACCAGCTCCCCGCGGTGAAGAGGAAGAACGAGGTCGCGCTGAAGAACAGCACGAGCAGGAGGTGACCGACGACCATGTTCATCAGGAGACGGAGCGTCAGCGTGACCGGGCGCAGCACGAAGGTCGAGATGAACTCGATCGGCGTCACGATGATGTAGAGGCCTTTGGGCACACCGGGCGGGAAGAGAGCGTTCTTGAAGAAGTTGCCCGGACTCTTCTTGATGCCGGCGTAGATGAAGGTGATGTACGCGACGACCGCGAGCACGAGCGGCACGCCGATCACCGAGGTTCCCGCGATGTTCAGGAACGGGATGATGCCCGTGAGGTTCATGAACAGCACCATGAAGAAGATCGTCGTCAGCAACGGAAGGAAGCGACGGCCGTCCTTCTTGCCGAGGAGATCTTCTGCGATGTTGACCCGAACGAAGTCGAGCCCCATCTCTACGATCGACTGGAAGCGTCCGGGGACGATCTTCATGCGCCGGGTGCCGAGCCAGAAGATCAGGACGATGGCCAACACCGCGATGAAGCGGATGACCATGATCCGGTTGACCTCGAAGCCACCGATGGAAAAAATGACGGGGGGAAAGAACTCATCGATCGACGGACCGTGGAAGCTGCCACCATCGGAGCTTGCGGTCTGGACCAGCAGGTTCACAGCGTTAGCTAACAGCGCTATCTCCTGTTTCGGGGCGTCGAGCATCAGCTCTCGCGACGACGAACATGTGAACACCCTGCATTTCCTCGACGAATAACCTCATTCGAGCGAGTGCTGGGTGGGGGAACTTCTCCAACTCTACAAGAGTTTTCGCAGGGTAACGAATCGGATACGGCTCACCGGTCGCCAGCGGGCTGCTTGGGATCGCTGACATACGGAATGCGTGATCGGAAGACCACGATCATGTCGACGACGAGCGACCCGATCACCCCGGCGATCAGGCTGAGGAACAGCACGACCGGGTTGATCCAGGGCTGGCCCTTGAGCACGACGGCCAGCACGATGAACAGCACGAACTTGAGCAGCCACCCGCCGAGCACGATGCCGAAGAACAGTCCGACGAAGAGTTCGCTGCCGACGAACCGGTTGGCGATCAGGATGCTCAGCGCCGTGATGCCGAGGAAGACGACCGCCATGACCGTGCCGATCAGCGCACTCGTCACACCGACCCATCCGGCGAACACTCCCCCGAGCACGGCGCCGACCACCGCGATGATGAGGGCGAGAAGCGCCCCGTACTTGAGCACATCCTTGAAGACTGGGGTCGAACTCGGCTGTGCGACAGGTGTGCCGCTCTGGCCGGCCGAAGGCGTATCGCTCTCGTGGTCGGTCATCGGATCTCCTTGGGGGCGTGGGCGGTCTGAGGGGTCGCATCGGGCGGGTTCTCGCTCGCGACGTCGAGCTGGTCGAAGCGGGCGGTGGCGTCCGCCTCCGCGGTGCCGGCCGGCGCGAGCTCCGCGGCGGCCTCGGTGACCTTGCGGCGGCTGAGCGGAGCGAGGGTGAACGCGGTGCACACGACGAGGCCGATGGCCACGAAGACGATCGCCATCCAGTACGGATCGAAGAAGAACAGCAGGCAGCCGATGGACAGCACCGCCGTCCAGGCGTAGAAGATCAGCACGGCGTGCAGGTGACTGTGGCCCATGTCGAGCAGGCGGTGGTGCAGGTGCTTGCGGTCGGCGCTGAACGGCGACTTGCCCGCCCGCAGCCGGCGGATGACGGCGAGTCCGAAGTCGAGCAACGGCACGATCAGCACGGCGAACGGCAGGATGATCGGGATGAAGGCGGGCACGAGCGACGACTTTCCGAGCGTCGACAGGGCCTCGGGGTTGATTGTTCCGGTGACGGAGATCGCCGACGTCGCCATGAGAAGTCCGATCAGCAGGGCACCCGCATCCCCCATGAACATCTTGGCCGGATGCCAGTTGAGCGGCAGGAACCCGGCACAAGCGCCGACGAGGATGGCCGCGATCACTCCGGCCAGGCTGAAGTAGTTCTGCGGACTGATCTCCCGCTGCAGCAGATAGGTGTAGACGAGGAACGCACCGTTCGCGATCAGCGCGACACCCGCCACGAGCCCGTCGAGCCCGTCGATGAAGTTGATGGCGTTCATCACCAGCACGATGGCGAACAGCGTGATCAGGATGCTCATCACCGGAGAGCCGACGGTGAGGCCGGCGATCGGCAGCGAGTAGATCTGCACGCCGAGCCAGGCCACGAGCCCCGCGGCGACGAACTGGCCGGCCAGCTTCGTCACCCAGTCGAGATCCCAGACGTCGTCGGCGACGCCGATCACCACGATCAGCAGGGAGGCGCCCAGGATGGCGAGGATCGGCCCCGAATCGGTGAAGATCAGAGCGAGCACGCCGAATTGGCTCGACAAGAGATAGGCGACTCCGAAGGCGACGAGGATGCCGAGGAACATCGCAATCCCGCCCAGCCGCGGCGTCGGGGTGGTGTGCACGTCTCGCTCGCGGATCTTCGGGTAGAGCCGGTAGCGCAGGCTCACCTTGTATACCACCAGGGACATCCCGAAGGTGATCACCGCCGAGATCAGCGCCAGTGCGAGAAGGAGGGTCACAGCGGGGCGTCCGAGGCTTGCCCGGTCGTGTCGGCCGGCTCCGTCGTGTCGGCCGTGGCCAGCTGGTCTCCGACGATCGCACGGATGCGCTCCTCGGAGATGACGCCGTGGCGCAGGATCCGCAACAGTCCGGTGCCCGCGGCCAACGCCGTCGCATCGACGATGGTGGAGGAGGAGTCGCGGTCGTCGACGCGGTCGTACGCGCCGCCGGCCTCCCCGCCTTCGAGGTAGACCTCGACCGAGGAGCCGAGCATCCCCTCGGCCTCGGCCGCGGTACGCGCGGCCGGACGACCGGTGAGATTGGCGGACGAGACGGCGAGAGGTCCGGTCTCGGAGAGAAGCTCAAGCGCGACCGTATCGCTCGGCATGCGAAGGGCGACGGTTCCGCGGGTCTCCCCCAGGTCCCACACCAGCGACGGCTGGGCGGGGAGGACGACGGTGAGACCCCCAGGCCAGAACGCCTGCACGAGATCGGTGACGGCCTGCGGCACGACCTCAGCGAGCGCGGCGAGCGTGGGGATGCCGGGGATCAGCACCGGTGGCGGCGACTGGCGGCCGCGCCCCTTCGCGTCGAGCAGACGTTGCACGGCAGCCGGGTTGAACGCATCCGCAGCGACGCCGTAAACCGTGTCGGTGGGGATCACGACGAGCTCGCCCCGGCCGATGGCGGCGCGGGCCAGCCTCATGCCGGAGAGGAGTTCGGAGTCGACAGAGCAGTCGTAGATGGGAGACATGTCGCCACAATGATAGTTGAGCCATCGGGTTGTTCCCTGCGCTGTGGTCGATACTGGAGTCGATGGATGTCTACTTCTTCGACTGCGACAAGACCCTCTACGACTACGACTTCCACAAGCGCCTGCCGATGCTCGCGACGTTGAGCGGTGTGAGCCAGTACCACCTCGCCTCCACCTGGTGGGCCGGCGGACACGAGCGCGCCGCCGAGATCGGCGAGTACGCCACGAGCGAGGAGTACCTCGACGTCTTCGCCGACGTGACAGGTGCCCGCCTCACACTCGGCCAGTGGCAGCAGGCCCGGAAGGCCGCCATGACCGCCATCCCGGGTTCCATCGCGGCGCTGCACGAAGCATCGCGATTGGGAACCGTGTCTCTGCTGTCGAACAACCCCATCCCGTTCAAAGACTCGCTTCCGGTGCTCACTCCGGAGATCGTGGGCGTGCTGCAGGGGAACGACCTCGTCTCCGCCGTGCTCGGCGCACGCAAACCCGAACGGCGCATCTACACGCGAGCGCTCGGCCGGTTCGGTGTTCCGGCCGGCGACGCCATCCTGTTCGACGACTCCCTCGAGAACGTCGAGGGCGCCCGCGACGCCGGGATGCACGCCTACCATTTCACGAAGCGCGACGACGGCAGTTTCGACACCGACGCCCTGCTCGCCGCCGTGCACGCCTTCGCCGACCGCTGAGGCGGGATCAGTCGGGGTCGGCGAGCGGCGACAACCGGGAACAGTCGACCACAACGTGCCACCCGAGCGTTTCGCGCAGCACGACCGAGTCGAGCTCCGGCTCCCGGATGCACTCGGAACGCGCCGCCGTGACCTGCGGCTGCCAGGCCGGGCCTCCCGATCGTCGCGTCGGCTGCGGACCGACCTGGGCGAGCAGCAGGACCGCAAGCAGCAGGCACGATGAAACCGCGAGGGCGCCCGGCAGCGACGCGCCCGATCCAAGTCTTCTCGGGGCTCGACTGCCCGGGACTCGTTTGACCGGGGCTCGTTTGGCCTGGGCTCGTTTGGCCGGGGCTCGTTTGGCCTGGGCTCGACGCTCCCAGGCGAGGGAGGCGGCGATCGGCACCGTCGCGGCGAGCATCATCGACGGCACCACTCCGTAGCGCATCAGCCACACGGTCCGCAGCTCGTCCTGGGTCATCGACGCGTAATCGTAGAAGCTGTTGGGGTTCGTCGTGAGATCCACGAAGACGCAGACGAGCGATCCGGCGACCAGCGCAACGACGGCGAAACGCCGCTCCCGCCGCCCACGCATCACGGCGAAGATGACGGCCGGCGTCAATGCGACCAGGATCACGAGACCGACCGCCGGCCCCCAGGCGGCGATCAGCGGACCGATCGACGTCTGCGGCACGGCGAGCGGCGTGACCGCGTTGATCAGATACCCGTACAGTTCGGAGAGCAACGGCACCGGCGGGTTCCCCGGATGCGCGCGCGGCCACGCCAGCGTGACGACGACCTGAACGAACAGCCCGAGAAGCAGCCCGGCGCGCACGATCCACCGCAGCGGTTCCCGCGGACGAAGCACTAACAGCGGAAGCAGGAGCAGCGACTGGATCTCGGTGAAGGACGCGACCAGGGCGATCACGCCGAGCGCTACGGCGCCGCGTTGCGTCCGCGGGCGGTACAGCAGCATCCAGAGCAGCGCCCAAAGGAACAGGGAGTGCACATTGGCCGCATTCCCGAGCACCTCGCGCGGGGCCAGCGGCGCGAGCACCGTCAGCGAAGCGACGAGAAGCCGCGCGGGCAGCCAGGGCACGATGTCCCGTGCGCACACGAAGACGACCGCAGCGAGGAAGCCGGCGACGAGGCAGGAGCCGGCGGTCATCCCGATCGCCCACGCGTCGACCGGCAGAAGCACGACGAGCCCGGCGAGGATGCGCGGAACGAGGTGCAGATAGCCGGCATACGGCACGAACAGGGTGTTCAGCAATCCGTGTGCGCCCGCGGCCTGAAGAAAGGTGCGGCCGTCTTCCGCCCAGAGCGTGTCCCGTGCGATCGCGGGAAGACGGAGCCAGGCGACCAGTGCCCAGGCCAGGGCGCAGACGACGGTGAAAGAGGCCAGCACAGGAGCCGGGTGCCGGCCCGCCAGCGAGCGGACCGCCGCGAGCATCGGCCGTATCGCCGTCCAGGGTCTGACAGGCGTGCCGGAAGCAGCTTCTGTTCTGAGCACCGGCACAGCGAACCTCCTCACGCGGGCCCCGCTCCTGCAGCGTGGCACCCTCCGCTCCGCGTTCGCATTCGAATACCACCCCACGACCTACTGATCCCCTCAGACTCTCCGCGCCCCTGCCGCATCATTTGTGCCGAATGTCGGCTCTCAGCGTGCGGGAGTCGACATTCGGCACAAATGATGCGGCCGGGGCGACGGGGACGGCGGAGGGGGCGTCAGCGGCGGGCGGCTTTGCGACGGAAGAGGATCGCGGCCCAGACGTACGCTCCGACGATGATCACCAGGCACCAGCCGAGCGCCCACAGCGGCCGGTCGCCGCTGTCGGTGCCGAGCAGGAGCCCGCGGATCGTTTCGATGATCGGCGTGATCGGCTGGTTGTCGGCGATCCACTGCAACCAGCTCGGCATCGTCTCCGGTGGGACGAAAGCGCTGGAGAGGTACGGCAGGAACAGGAGGGCGAAACCGTAGCTGCTCGCGGCGGAGGGCGTGCGGGCCGCCAATCCGATGGCGGCGTAGAGCCAGGTGATCGCCAGAATGAACAATGCGATGATCCCGAGGGCGCCGAGCCACTCGACCGGGTTGGCGGTGGGTCGGAACCCGACGGCGAGGGCGACGCCGATCACCACCCCGGTGGCGATGAGGTTGCGAACGAGACTCGCGACGACATGACCGGTGATCACCCCGTTCGCGCGGAGCGGCATAGTGCGGAACCGATCGACGATCCCGTTGGTCATGTCCTCGGCCACGTCGACCGCGGTGCTCGAGGAGCCGAAGCCGGCGCAGAGCAGGATGATCCCGGGCACGACGTAGTTCACATACCCGCCTTTCGCGTCGAGCGCGCCGCCGAACACGTAGGTGAACAGCAGCATGAGCATCACCGGTAGCACGACGGCCATTGTGAGGGCCTCGGTGTTGCGCAGCGTGTGGCGCAGGCTGCGGCCGATGAAGACGACGGTGCTCGTGAGACCGGAGACGGTTCGGTCGGCGGGGGCGGATGCCGCGGCCGGGAGGCGATCGGGAAGGAGTGCGGTCGTCATCAGCGGGTGACCTCCAGTTCGGTGAGAGCAAGGAACACATCGTCCATGCTCGGTTTGCGGATGCTGACGCTCGATCCCGGCACGGCCGCCGCGTCGAGTGTGTCGATGGCGTCGCGCAGCCCGTGCACGGTGCCGTCGGTGGGGAGTTCGCGCACGATCTCGTCGTTCGCGTCGCGCAATTCCACGACCTCGCCGCCGACGCGCGCCTTGAGCTCCGCCGCTGTGCCCTCGGCGACGACGAGACCGTGGTCGATGACCGCGATGCGATCGGCGAGTTGGTCCGCCTCTTCCAGGTATTGCGTGGTGAGGAAGATCGTGATTCCCTGCGACGCGAGGGCGAGGATCATCGTCCAGAGGGTCTGCCTGCTGCGGGTGTCGAGTCCTGTCGTCGGTTCGTCGAGGAAGATGACCGGCGGCGTGGCCACCAGGCTGATCGCGAGGTCGAGTCGGCGGCGCATACCGCCGGAATACGTCTTGACCCGCTTGCGGGCGGCATCGGAGAGGTCGAAGCGGCCGATGAGTTCGGCGGCGCGAAGTCGGGCAGCGGCGGGCGTGTAGCCGGAGAGTCGCGCCATCATGCGCAGGTTCTCCTCGCCGGTGAGCACCTCGTCGACGGCGGCTGATTGCCCGGTGAGGCTGATCGAGCGTTTCACACCCTCACGCTCGGCGACGACGTCGTACCCGGCGACGCTCGCGCTGCCCGAGTCGGGCGTCACCAGTGTGGCGAGGATGTTGATGAGCGTCGTCTTGCCCGCACCGTTCGGCCCGAGCAATGCGAAGACGGTTCCGGCCTGCACGTGCAGGTCGATTCCATCGAGGACTCGTTCGTCGCCGAACGATTTTCGGAGGTCGGTGACCTCGATGGCGTTCGTGGCCATGATGGGTTCCCTTTCTTCATGATGTGTACGTCGCAAACTGTTTATGCTGCATACGATTTCGTTTAAGTAATACACAGTTCTAAGATGGGTGTCAACAAACCGGCCGGAAAGGGCAGCACCATGACCGACGACGTTGAAGATGTCCTCCCCCGCGCCGTCGCACTCAGCTGGGGAGTCGCCGAGCGGCCGCAGCGCGGCCCCAAACGCGAGCTCAGCATCGAGAGGATCGTCGACACCGCGATCCAGATCGCCGACGACGAAGGGCTCGCCGCGGTGTCCATGAGCAAGATCGCCACCACCCTCGGCTTCACGACGATGTCGCTCTATCGCTACGTGACGAGCAAAGACGATGTGCTGCTGCTCATGCAGGACACGGTGTGCGCCGTCCCCATCCCCCCCGAGGAGGAAGACGGCGAATGGCGTGACGGGCTGCGGCGCTGGACGGCGACGACGATCGACGTGATGCGCGAGCATCCGTGGTTCCCCGACATCCCGATTCCGGGCATGCCGCTCACACCCAACAACCTCGCCGTCCTCGACTGGGGGCTGCGCATCATGAAAGACCTCCCGCTCACCGGCCCGGAGAAGATGTCGACGGTTCTGCTGCTCAGCTCGTTCGCCCGCGCGTTCGGGGTCGTCGAGCGGGATGTCCAGCGCTCCCGGGAGGCGGAGGGCGCGCAGCGCCGCACCGGCGAGGCGTTCACGACGGCGCTCGCCGAGCTGGTCACCGACGAGCGGTTCCCCTACCTCGGCCCCCTGGTGAGGTCGGGCGTGTACACCGATTCCGAGGGAGACGACGACCAGGACGACTACGCGTTCGGCCTGGAGCGCATCCTCGACGGGGTTCAGCGCTACGTCGACGCGCGCCGCACCGGAGAACCCATCGTCGCCGCCGTCCCCCGCCCGGAACCGGTGCCGTACGACAAGGCCGTGCGGGAGGCGGCGAAAGCCCGCCGGGAGATCGAAGGCCGGCTCCGCGAAGCCCGCAAACGGGAGCGCGAAGCGATCGCGAAGGCGATCGAGCGGCGCACGAAAGCGGTAGAGAAAGCAGAGAAGTCCGCGAAAGCCGCCGCGAAAGGCTAGATCAGCGCACGGCCGTCGTCGTGCGGTCCCGCGTGGTCAGGTCGCGGTGAGTGGCCGCCGCGCGCCAGCCGTCAGCCGTGAGGATGCCCCGGATCTGCTCGCCCTGCAGCTCACCGTGCTCCAGCACCAGTGTGCCGCCCGGGTGCAGCAGGCGGCGGGCGACGTGCGAAAGGACACGCACCACATCGAGCCCGTCCTCGCCGCCGTAGAGCGCGGCGGGCGGGTCGAAGAGACGCACCTCGGGGTCGCGGGGAACGGCCGCCGCCGGGATGTACGGCGGGTTCGAGATCACCACATCCACCTGCCCATCGAGCTCGGGCAGCGCGTCGGCGAGGTCGCCGAAGACGACCCGCGCGTTCTCCGCGCCCGACTCGGCGACGTTGCGACGAGCCCAGACGAACGCCTCGGGCGAGTTCTCCACGGCGAGGATGCGGGCGTGCGGCACCTCGGTCGCCATCGCGAGGGCGATGGCGCCGCTCCCGGTGCCGAGATCAACCCCGATCGGTTCGGGTCCGGGAACGGCACGCAGGGCGTCGATCGCGAACTGCACGACCTGCTCGGTCTCCGGCCGAGGAACGAACACGCCGGGGCCGACCGCGAGGTCGAGGGAACGGAACGGCGCCCGCCCCGTGATGTGCTGCAGCGGTTCGCGCGCGGCCCGCCGCTCGACCAGCACTCGCAGCCGCGCCACGACATCCTCGGACACCGGGGACCCCATCAGCGCCAGCGCCTGGATGCGTCCCCGCCCTTCGCCGAGGACATGCCCGAGCAACAGCTCGGCATCCACCTCCGGGTCGGGGACGCCGGCGCGCCTGAGCACGCCGACCGTCTCGTCGAGGAGATCGCTGACGGAGGCGGGGGGGAAGTCGGGTGGGGTCATCGCGCGTCGAGCCTAGCGGCAAGTCCGGCGGCGTCACACAGCACCCCGCACACCGCGTGAAGATTAGAGTGGTGACGCTCCATCTCCCATTCGCGCGCCACAAGGAAGAGGCCATGACAGGTCAGATCTACGAGAACATCGCCGAAGCGGTCGGACGAACGCCGCTCGTCAAGCTCAACCACCTCACCGAGGGCCTCGGAGCCACCGTGCTCGCGAAGCTGGAGTTCTACAACCCGGCCGGCAGCGTGAAAGACCGTATCGGTGTGGCGATCATCGACGCCGCCGAGAAGTCCGGTGCGTTGCGCCCGGGCGGCACCATCGTCGAGGGCACGAGCGGGAACACCGGCATCGCGCTCGCGATGGTCGGTGCGGCCCGCGGATACAAGGTCATCCTGACGATGCCCGAGACCATGAGCAAAGAGCGTCGCGTTCTGCTGCGCGCGTTCGGCGCCGAGATCGTGCTCACCCCCGGCCCCGACGGGATGCGCGGCGCGGTCGAGAAGGCCAAAGAGCTCGTCGCCTCGACCGACAACGCCGTCTGGGCCCAGCAGTTCGCCAACGAGGCCAACCCGGCGATCCACCGCGCCACGACGGCTGAGGAGATCTGGGACGACACCGCCGGCGAGGTGGACATCTTCGTGGCCGGGATCGGCACAGGCGGCACCATCACGGGCGTCGGCCAGGTGCTCAAGGAGCGCAAGCCCGGCGTGCAGGTCATCGCCGTGGAGCCGATCGACTCCCCCATCCTCAACGGGGGCAAGCCCGGACCGCACAAGATCCAGGGCATCGGCGCCAACTTCGTCCCGGAGGTGCTCGACACCGGGGTCTACGACGAGGTGATCGACGCCTCGTTCGACGACGCGATCGAGACGGCGAAACGCCTTGCGAGCGAAGAGGGCATCCTCGCCGGCATCTCGTCGGGCGCGACCGTCTGGGCCGCCCTCGAGGTGGCGAAACGGCCCGAGAACGCGGGCAAGACGATCGTGGTCATCGTCGCCGACACCGGTGAGCGCTACATCTCGACCGCTCTCTGGGCCGACCTGCTCGACTGACCGGCAGACCCAGCATCCCTATGGCGTTCTACTCCCGAATGCGCGAAGACATCGCGAACGCGCGCCGGCACGATCCTGCCGCGCGGAGCGGCTTCGAGATCGCCGTCGCATACTCGGGTCTGCACGCCGTGTGGTGGTACCGCATCGCCCACCGGATGTGGCGGGCCGGCCTCAAGACGCCGGCCCGCTTCGTCTCGCAGTTCGCGCGCTTCCTCACGGGAATCGAGATCCACCCCGGCGCCACGATCGGTCGCCGGTTCTTCATCGACCACGGGATGGGCGTCGTCGTCGGCGAGACCACCTGGGTCGGCGACGACGTGATGGTTTACCACGGGGTGACACTCGGTGGGAAGGGCAGCGGGCGCGGCAAACGGCACCCGACGATTCAGAACGGCGTCACGGTCGGCGCCGGAGCCAAGGTCCTCGGCTCGATCACCATCGGCGCGCGCAGCGTGATCGGCGCGAACGCCGTCGTCATCCACGATGCCCCGGCCGACTCGGTGCTCACGGGTGTTCCCGCCCGGGCCCGTCCTCGCACCGGCCACGAGCAGATCCCCGGCGACGACTGGCTCGACCCCGCCCTTTACATCTGAGCCCGTCGAGCGCCTGGGTCAGTCGTCGGAGCCGAGGTCGGCGAGGCGGGACTCCTCGTCGGCGAGGATGCACGACTCGATGACGGGCTCCAGAGCGCCGTTCATCACGGCGTCGAGGTTGTACGCCTTGTAGCCGGTGCGGTGGTCGGCGATGCGGTTCTCGGGGAAGTTGTAGGTGCGGATGCGCTCGGAGCGGTCCATCGTGCGGATCTGGCTCTTGCGCACCGCCGAGGCCGCCGCGTCGATCTCCTCCTGCTGGCGGGCGAGGACGCGGGCGCGAAGCACGCGCATCCCGGCCTCACGGTTCTGCAGCTGGCTCTTCTCGTTCTGCATGGCGACGACGATGCCGGTCGGAAGGTGGGTGATGCGCACGGCCGAGTCGGTCGTGTTCACCGACTGACCGCCGGGGCCGCTCGACCGGTAGACGTCGATCTTCAGATCGTTCGGACTGATCTCGACCTCTTCGGGCTCGTCGACCTCGGGGAAGACGAGCACACCGGCCGCCGAGGTGTGGATGCGTCCTTGCGACTCCGTGGCCGGCACACGCTGAACGCGGTGCACGCCGCCTTCGTACTTGAGGTGCGCCCATACGCCCTCGGCCGGGTCGGAGGAGTTGCCCTTGATGGCGAGCTGCACATCTTTGATGCCACCGAGGTCGCTGGATGTCTGCTCCAGGATCTCGGTCTTCCACTTCTTCGACTCGGCGTAGTGGAGGTACATGCGCAGCAGATCGGCGGCGAACAGCGCGGACTCCGCACCGCCCTCCCCCATCTTGATCTCCATGATGACGTCGCGGCTGTCGTTCTCGTCGCGCGGGATGAGCAGCCGGCGCAGCTTCTCTCCCGACTCGGCGAGCTCGGACTCGAGCCCGGGCACCTCTTCTGCGAACGCCTCGTCTTCGGCGGCCAGCTCTTTGGCGGCCGCGAGGTCGTCTTCGAGCTGCTTCCAGTGGTGGTACGCGGCGACGATGCGACTGAGCTCCGCATAGCGGCGGTTGACCTTCTTGGAGCGCACGGGATCACCGTGCAGCTCGGGGTCGGCCAGCTGCTCCTGCAGGTCGTCGTGCTCGGCGATCAGAGTGTTCACCGATTCGAACATCTCACTCTTCTTTCATCAGTTGCCGGTTCCGGACAAGCGAAAGTGCCCGCCCCGATCGGCGGAACCGACGGGGACGGGCACTGATTCAGCTAGCGGTGGTCGTGCTCGTTGGTGTGCGAGTGCGCCGTGCCGTGGCCGTTGACCGGGGCCGCGGGCATCGACTTCTGCACCTGCATCAGGAACTCGACGTTGCTCGTGGTCTCCTTGAGACGGCCGAGCACGATCTCGAGCGCCTGCTGCTGGTCGAGCCCGGCGAGGGCGCGGCGCAGCTTCCAGGTGATCTTGACCTCGTCGGCCCCCATCAGCATCTCTTCGCGCCGGGTTCCGGATGCGTTCACATCCACGGCCGGGAAGATGCGCTTGTCGGCCAGCTGGCGCGACAGGCGGAGCTCCATGTTGCCGGTGCCCTTGAATTCCTCGAAGATGACCTCGTCCATCTTGGATCCGGTCTCCACCAGCGCCGAGGCGAGGATCGTGAGCGATCCACCGTGCTCGATATTGCGGGCAGCACCGAAGAACCGCTTGGGCGGGTACAGGGCCGAGGCGTCGACACCACCGGAGAGGATGCGGCCGGAGGCGGGAGCGGCGAGGTTGTACGCGCGCCCCAGACGGGTGATCGAGTCGAGGAGCACGACGACGTCGTGGCCGAGCTCCACCAGACGCTTCGCGCGCTCGATGGCGAGCTCGGCGACCGTGGTGTGGTCTTCGGCGGGACGGTCGAAGGTCGAGGCGATGACCTCGCCCTTCACCGTGCGCTGCATGTCGGTGACCTCTTCGGGACGCTCGTCGACCAGAACGACCATGAGGTGCACCTCGGGGTTGTTCGTGGTGATCGCGTTGGCGATCTGCTGCATCACGATGGTCTTGCCGGCCTTCGGGGGCGCCACGATCAGGCCGCGCTGGCCCTTGCCGATCGGGGCGACCAGGTCGATGATGCGCTGGGTCAGCTTGCCGGGCTCGGTCTCCAGGCGCAGGCGCTCCTGCGGGTAGAGCGGGGTGAGCTTGCCGAACTCGACGCGGCTGGCCGCCTCATCGACGGTCTGGCCGTTGATCGAGTCGACCTTGACGATCGCGTTGTACTTCTGGCGGCTGTTGTTCTCGCCCTCGCGCGGCTGGCGGATGGCACCGACGACGGCGTCGCCCTTGCGCAGGTTGTACTTCTTGACCTGGCCGAGGGAGACGTAGACGTCGTTGGAGCCCGGGAGGTAGCCGGAGGTGCGCACGAACGCGTAGTTGTCGAGCACATCCAGGATGCCGGCGACCGGGATCAGCACATCGTCGTCGGCGATCTCGGGCTCGAACTCATCGCCCGCGACACCGCCGCGACGCTTGCGGTCGCGGTAACGGCTGCGACCGGAACGGTCGGCGTCGGACTGCGCCTGCGCGCTCTCCTGCTGACCGTTGCGGTTCTGCTGCTGCGCGTTGCGGTTCTGCTGGCCGTTCTGGCCCTGCTTGCCGCCCTGTTCGCGCTCGCTCTGCTCGCGCTCCGCCTGCTCGCGGTTCTGGCCGCCCTGGTTCTGCGCGGGCTGCTGACCCTGCTGAGGCTGGTCGGCGTTCTGCCCGCCATTGTTGTTCTTGTTGCGGTTGCGATTGCGACCACGGCCCTGACGCTGCTGGCCCTGTTCGCCATTCTGCTCGCCCTGCGCATCGTCGGCGGGTGCGTCGGACTTCTCCGACGACGCATCGGCGGCCTGCTCGGCCTGCTCGGGCTGTTCGGGCTGTTCGCTCTGCGCGCGACCGCCGCGACGACGACCGTTGCGCTGACCGGACTCGGCCTTCTGGCCGTTCTGGCCCTGGCCGTTCTGGCCCTGCGACGCAGCATCGTCCGACGCCGGAGCGTCTTCCGTCGCCGGGGCCGACTGGCGGGCGGCCGACTCACGGGAGGCGAGAGCCGAGTCGAGCAGCGCATCGACATCCGGGATGAGGGAGTCGACGCCGGTGGCGCCGGCGTTGAGGTGGGTGGCGGCGGGGACGCCGAGAGCGTCGGCGCTGCTGGCGCGGCGCGGCGCACGCTTGCGCGACGTCACGGGCGGGGAGACCGGCTCGGGAAGCAGAGAGTCGCCCACAAGCGGCTCGGCCGAGACCGGCTCGGCGATGAGCGGCTCGAGAACGACCTGCTCGGCCGCCTGCTCGGCGGGGTGCGTCTCGGCCTCGGGCAGCCGGTCGCCGGCAGTGGCGCCCGCCGCCTGGGCCTGCGCCGTGGAGACAGCCTCCACGAGCTCGCCCTTGCGAAGCTTGTTGGCGCCCTGGATGCCCAACTCGGCGGCGAGAGCTTGCAGCTCCGCCACTCTGAGGGACATCAGTTCGCTGGTGTCCACGCCCCCGGCGTGGAGATTGACATCAGTCACTGAAGAGGATTCCTTTCCTCCGACGTGCGACTTTCGCAGTCGTCTGGAGCGCGCGTCACATGAACTGCCCTGTGCGTGAAGCCACTGGCGCGATGCGTTCTG
Source organism: Leifsonia poae (assembly GCF_020009625.1). Classification (NCBI taxonomy): domain Bacteria; kingdom Bacillati; phylum Actinomycetota; class Actinomycetes; order Micrococcales; family Microbacteriaceae; genus Leifsonia; species Leifsonia poae. Next base: position 3,793,534 of record NZ_JAIHLP010000002.1, on the reverse strand, counting down.
ATCCGCTCGACGCCGGTACTCGATCAGGGATCGGGTACGCAGGTAGGAGTGACGGCATGATTGCTAGAAATCACCCGAAGATCAGATTCGCTCGTGACGCGGTTTCTTGCGGGTGCAGCTGCAGTTTATCACCTTTGCGCGGTCGTTCTCGACGCTACGCGGCCGGTGTGTCCGACTGTTGCGCCGACGCCGGGGTGACGGTCGCACCCTTGAAATCGACGGCGAGCATCAGAGGTTGCCACCGGGTCTCCGCCTTCTGGGCGACGAGCTCGGCGGCGGCGAGCCGCTGGCCCGGGTCGCTGCACAGGACGAGGATCGAGGGACCGGCTCCGGAGACGACGGCGGCGAAGCCGTTCTCCCTCAGCAGCGTGATCAGCCGGTGGGTCTCCGGCATGGCCGAGGCACGGTAGCTCTGGTGGAGCTTGTCCTCGGTGGCGGCGTGCAGCAGTTCGGGGCTCTGGATGAGGGCAGCGACGAGCAGCGCCGAGCGGGAGACGTTGAAGACAGCATCCTCGTGGGGCACCGACTGCGGCTGCAGACTGCGGGCGAGCGCCGTCGACATCACATGCTCGGGAACGAACACCAGCGGCGAGACGCCCCGGTGCACGATGAGCTTCTTGAACCGTGGACCCTCCGGGGTCACCCAGGCGATGGTGAGGCCGCCGAACAGGGCGGGCGCCACATTGTCCGGGTGGCCCTCCATGTCGTTGGCGAGGGCGAGGAGGCCCTGGGAGTCGATCTCCACGACGCCCTCGAGCAGACCTTTGGCCGCCATGATGCCGGAGACGATCGCCGCGCCGGAGGAGCCCATGCCGCGCCCGTGCGGGATGGTGTTCTTCGCCACGAGGTCGAGTCCCGGCATCGGAACGCCGACGGCCTGGAAGGTGTGCGCGATCGCACGGACGACGAGGTTGCTCTCGTCGGTCGGGACCTCGCCCGCGCCGACGCCGATCACCTCGACGGTCGCTCCAGGCGCATCCCGCACCGAGACGCGCAGCTCGTCGTACAGGGCGAGCGCGAGCCCGAGCGTGTCGAAACCCGGCCCCAGGTTCGCGCTCGTCGCCGGGACTTTGACCGTGACCGAGCGACCGCTCAGGTCGACGGCCGGCTGGGTCACGCCCCGGCTCCGGCGGCTTCGGCCGCGGCGCTGAGCCCGAGGACCTCGGCGATGGTGGGGATGTCGACCGGCACGACGGTGGGCTGCACATCCGAGCCGTCGGCGTTGCGGAGGGCCCACTGCGGGTCTTTCAGGCCGTGACCGGTGACCGTGAGGACGACGGTCGCACCGGCCGGGATGACACCGGCGGCCGAACGCTCGAGCAGGCCGGCCACGCTGATCGCGGAGGCGGGCTCGACGAAGATGCCGACCTCGGCGGAGAGGATGCGCTGAGCCTCCAGGATCGTCTTGTCGTCGATGGCGCCGAAGTAGCCGTCGCTGTCGTCGCGCGCGTTCAGGGCGAGCTCCCACGACGCCGGGTTGCCGATGCGGATGGCGGAGGCGACCGTCTCGGGGTTTTTGACCGGGTGGCCGAGCACGATCGGCGCGCTGCCGGCGGCCTGGAAGCCGAACATCCGGGGCAGCTTCGTGGACTCACCGCGCTGCAGCTCCTCGGTGTATCCGCGGTGGTACGCCGTGTAGTTCCCAGCGTTTCCGACCGGCACGATGTGGAAGTCGGGTGCGTCGCCCAGCACCTCGACGACCTCGAAAGCGGCCGTCTTCTGACCTTCGATGCGATCGGGGTTCACCGAGTTGACGAGGTGCACCGGGTAGTTCGTCGCGAGGTCGCGGGCGATGTCGAGGCAGTCATCGAAGTTGCCCTGCACCTGCAGCAGCTGCGCATTGTGCGCGATCGCCTGGCTGAGCTTGCCCATCGCGATCTTGCCTTCGGGTACGAGGACGACGGCCTGGATGCCGGCGTGCGTCGCGTAGGCGGCGGCCGAGGCCGAGGTGTTCCCGGTGGAGGCGCAGATGACGGCCTTCGCGCCGTGCTCGACGGCCTTGGAGATCGCCATGGTCATGCCGCGGTCTTTGAACGAACCGGTGGGGTTCATCCCCTCGAACTTCACGAAGACCTTGGCCCCGGTGCGCGCGGAGAGCGCCGGCGCGGGCAGCAGGGGCGTTCCGCCCTCGCCGAGCGTGACGATCGGCGTGGCCTCGCTGATGTTCAGACGGTCCGCGTATTCACGCAGGACGCCCCGCCACTGACGACTGTTCGGCTTTTCCGACATTACGATCCTTCGACTCGGAGAACGGATGAGATTGCTGTCACCACGTGACTGGCGGCCAGCGCCTCGACGGTGGCCGCCAAGGCGGCCTCCTCGGCTTCGTGGGTGCCGATTACCAGGGTAGCGGTGGGGGCGGTGTGCGAGAGAACCGGCGTCTCGCCTCCCACCAGCGGAACGGGGCCTGTGGCCGTCGCGACCGACTGCTGAACGGTCTCCACGCTGACCCCGCCGTCGCTCAGGATGCGCGCGACCGAGGCCAGCACGCCGGGCTGATCGGCGACCTCCAATGTGATCTGGTAGCGGGTGACCACCCGGCCGATGTCGAGCACCGGGAGTTTCGCGTGCGTCGACTCGGCGACGCCGGGGCCGCCGACGACGTGGCGGCGCGCGGCCGAGACGAGATCGCCGAGCACCGCGGAAGCTGTCTCCACTCCCCCGGCGCCCGCCCCGTAGAACATCAGGTCGCCCGCGGCGCCCGCCTGGACGAACACAGCGTTGTGGGCGCCGTGCACTGCTGCCAGCGGGTGGTCCCGGCTGATCAGAGCCGGGTACACGCGGGCGGACACGCCCTCGTCCCCGGTCTCGGAATCGGTGATCCGCTCGCAGATCGCGAGGAGCTTGATCACGGAACCGCCCTCGCGGGCCGCGTCCACCTGGGCTTTGGTGACGCCGGTGATGCCTTCGCGGTACACCGACTCCAGTGGAACAGTGGTGTGGAACGCGAGGCTCGCCAGAATGGCGGCCTTCTGCGCGGCGTCGTAGCCGCCGATGTCGGCGGTGGGGTCGGCTTCGGCGTACCCACGCTCGGTGGCGGTGGCCAGCGCATCTTCGAGGGTCTCGCCGTTCACATCCATGCGGTCGAGCACGAAGTTGGTGGTGCCGTTGACGATTCCCAGGATGAGGTTCACCCGATCGCCGGCCAGGCTGTCGCGCAGCGGGCGGATGATCGGGATGGCCCCGCCGACCGCCGCCTCATAGTAGAGCTGGGCGCCCACCTGCTCGGCCGCCTCGAACAGCTCGGGACCGTGGGTGGCGAGCAGCGCCTTGTTGCCGGTGACCACATCCGCCCCCGAGTTGAGCGCCTGCAGCACGTACTCGCGAGCCGGCTCGATGCCGCCCATCAGCTCGACGACGATGTCAGCGCCCAGGATGAGCGTGGAGGCGTCGGTGGTGAACAGCTCGCGCGGCAGGTCGACATCGCGCTGGGCGTCGACGTCGCGCACGGCGATTCCGACGAGCTCGAGGCTCGCGCCCACCCGGGAGGCGAGCTCCTCGCCTTGTTCCAGCAGAAGTCGCGCCACCTGGGAGCCGACGGAGCCGGCGCCGAGCAGGGCCACCCGCAGGCTGCGGTACTCGATCATGCGTTGACTCCTTCGACGGTGGGAACCGGTTGGTATGCGGTGTCGCGCGCCAGCAGATCGGCCTCGGTCTCGCCGCGGACGATCACCCGCGCTTCGCCGTCGCGCACGGCGACGACGGCCGGACGGCCCACATAGTTGTAGTTGCTCGACAACGACCAGCAGTATGCGCCGGTCGCGGGCACTGCGAGAAGATCGCCGGGTGCGACATCGCCCGGGAGATAGTCCGCGTCGACCACGATGTCGCCGCTCTCGCAGTGCTTGCCGGCCACGCGGACGAGCGCGGGAGGCGCATCGCTCAGACGGTCGGCGATGCGCGCGGAATAGTCGGCACCGTAGAGGGCCGTGCGGGCGTTGTCGCTCATGCCGCCGTCGATGCTCACATAGCGCCGCACGGCGGTCTCGCCGTCGTCGCCGATACTCACCTCGACATCTTTTGTGGTTCCGACCGTGTAGAGGGTGAGCCCGGCGGCGCCGATGATGGTGCGGCCCGGCTCGAAGGCGACGACCGGCACAGGGATTCCGAGCTCGGCGCATCCATCGGCGACCGTCTGAGCGATTCGCGTGGCGAGCTCGCCGATCGGAGACGGGTCGTCGGCCGTGGTGTACGCGATCCCGAACCCGCCGCCCAGGTTCAATTCGGGCACATCGCCCGCGGCCAGCAGCTGTTGGTGCACGGCCAGCAGTCGTGCCGCCGATTCCGCGAACCCGTCGGCCCCGAAGATCTGCGAACCGATGTGGCAGTGCAGGCCGAGGAACTCGAGGGAGCCGGCACCGCGGATGCGCTCGACCGCGGCCGGGGCGTCGGCGAGACCGATGCCGAACTTCTGGTCCTCGTGGGCGGTGGCGAGGAAGGCGTGGGTGTGGGCGTGCACGCCGCTGTTGACCCGCAGCCGCACGCGCTGAGTGCGACCGTGCCGGGCGGACGCCTCGGCCACTCGGTCGATCTCCTGCACGCTGTCGATGATGATCGCGCCGACGCCGGCCGCGACAGCGCGGTCGATCTCGGCGAGCGACTTGTTGTTACCGTGGAAGCCGAGCCGGGCCGGGTCGACTCCCGCCGCCAGGGCGACGGCAAGCTCGCCGCCGCTGCACACGTCGATGTTGAGACCGGCCTCGGCCATCCACCGGGCGACCTCGATGCTGAGGAACGCCTTGCCGGCGTAGTAGACCTTCGCGCGGGAACCGACGCGCTCGAACGCGGCGAGGAACGCGGCGTGCACCTCGGCCGCGCGGTCTCGAACATCCTGCTCGTCGACGACGTAGAGCGGCGTTCCGAATCGCTCGGCGAGGGAGGCGGCGGTCACGCCGCCGACCACGAGATCGGCGCCCTCCCGATGAACAGTGCGCGACCAGAGCGCGGGCGAAAGGGCGTTGGCATCCGCCGGCTCGGCGAGCCAGTCGGGGGCGAGAAGATTCGGGGCCACAGGGAAAACCTCACGGGACGAAACGAGTGGGGGTCTCTCGGGGCGAGCGGACCCGGATTGGCCCCTGAAGCCGACAGAGAAAACGGCGCACGCGTCGAAGCGCGCGGTACGGAGATTCTAGCGAGGTTCGCAGACGGGTTCGACTCCGTTACGCCGGGCCGCAGACGCCGGGCCGCGACCGGTCAGCAGCTGCCCTTGCTGCGCAGCGTCGCCTCGTCGAGCACGAAATCCTTCGCGTCGAGGTGCACCGCGGCCTCGGCCGGGGCGATGTCGATCGTGTTCACGCCCACACCTTTCGGAAGGTACTGCGCGACGCACACCGGAAGCGGTCCGCGGTCGGTCAACGCTGCCACCAGTGTGGAGAGGTCGATGGCGCCGGAGCCGGTGGTGATCTTCGCATCCACCGGTTTCAGCAGCACCGTCGTCTCCGCCGCCTCCGGGGCGACGCTCACCTGGTAACCGATGGGCAGACCGAGCAAATCGGCGGTGCCGTCGTATTTCAGCACACCCGTGCCGAACGACAGATCACCGGTGACACCCGGGACGGTGACCAGCTTGTTCAGAGATGACGGGGAGATGCGCAGTGTGCCGTCGATGCGCGAGACGGGTTTGCTGAAATCGGCCGGGACACCCGTGGCGACGATCGAGGCGCCGAGCGGTGCCCCCTGCACGGTGAGCTCGGGTGCATCCAGTTCCACCCGCTCGAAAGAGCCGCCGAGGTACTGCTGGATCACCGAGAGCCCGCCGATGTGAACGCTGACGTCGCCGGAGACATCGCTCGGCAGACTCTTCTCGATCTCCGACGCGACCCGACCCTCGGCGTATGACCGCACGATGCCGTCGGCGATCGCGAACAGCACGATGAGCACCAGCACCGGAATGACGATCCAGAGCAGGATGCGCAGCCACCGCCGACGCGTGCGCGGCGGGAGTGACGACACCGTCTCCGTCGGAGGGGTGGGCGGCGAGGCGATCGGCGCGCTCATCCGGCGGCTCACATGCGGTCGGGCGCGGAGACCCCGACGAGTCCGAGACCGTTGCGGATGACCTGGCCGGTGGCGTCGTTCAACCACAGCCGGGTGCGGTGCAGATCGGTGATCGGCTCCTCGCCGTGCGGGAGCACCCTGGTCGACCCGTCGCGCACGCCGTACCAGGCGTGATAGAGACCGGCCAGCTCTTCGATGTAGCGGGCGACCCGGTGCGGTTCGCGCAGTTCGGCCGCCTGTGCGACGACCCGCGGGAACTCCTGGAGGCCGCCGAGCAGGGCCGATTCGGTCTCGTGCGTCAACAGCTCCGGACGGAACACGCTGCGGTCGACGCCGGCCTTCGCCGCGTTCGCCTCGACCGAGCGGGTTCTGGCGTGCGCGTACTGCACGTAGTAGACGGGGTTCTCGTTGCTGCGCTTGCTCAACAGGTCGAGGTCGATGTCGAGCTGCGAGTCGCTGGAGGAGCGCACGAGCGCATACCGCCCGGCGTCGACACCCACCGCATCCACGAGGTCGTCGAGGGTCACGATGGTGCCGGCGCGCTTGGACATCTTCACCGGCTCGCCGTCACGTACCAGATTGACCATCTGGCCGATCAGAATCTGCAGGTTCACGTTGGGAACATCGCCGAAAGCCTCGACAGCGGCCATCAACCGGCCGACGTAGCCGTGATGATCGGCACCGAGCATGATGAGGTTCTGCTCGAACCCGCGCTCCCGCTTGTTGAGGTAGTAGCCGAGATCGCCCGAGATGTAAGCGGGTTCGCCGTTCGAGCGGATGATCACCCGGTCGCGGTCGTCGCCGAAGGTCGTGGTGCGCAGCCAGACGGCTCCGTCTTCCTCGAAGATGTGCCCCTGCTCACGCAGCCGCTCGATCGCCCGCTCGACCGCTCCGGACTCGTGCAGCGAATCCTCGTGGAAGAACACGTCGAAGTCGACGCCGAAGCTGTGCAGCTTCTCTTTGATCTCGGCGAACATGAGCTCGGTTCCGAGCGAGCGGAAGACCTCCTGCTGCGCTTCACGCGACAGGGCGTCGATGTCGCCGTCGAACCGTTCGACCACCTCGGCGGCGATGTCGCCGATGTACGCTCCGCCGTAGCCGTCCTCCGGGGTCGGCTCACCCCGGTGTGCGGCGACCAGGCTGCGGGCGAACCGGTCGATCTGCGAACCGTGGTCGTTGAAGTAGTACTCGCGGGTCACATCCGCGCCCTCGGCCTGCAGGATGCGCGCGAGACTGTCACCGACGGCCGCCCAGCGCACACCGCCCATGTGGATGGGTCCGGTGGGGTTGGCGGAGACGAACTCGAGGTTGACTGTGAGACCGTCGTAGATCGTGCCGCGCCCGTACTCCTCGCCGGCCTCCACGATGGTCTTGGCCAGCTGACCGGCGGCGGCGGCGTCGAGCCGGAAGTTGAGGAACCCCGGGCCTGCCACCTCGGCGGAGGCGACGCCGTCGATGGCGGAGGCGCCCTCGGCGATCTCGGCCGCCAGCTCGCGCGGATTGGCGCCGATGCGCTTGGCGAGACGCATGGCGACATTGGAGGCCCAATCGCCGTGGTCGCGGTTCTTCGGCCGCTCGATCGGGACATCGTCGATCGTCACGGTCACACCGTCGAGGTCGGCACCCGCGGCTCGGCGCCGGTCGACGACCGAGGTCACGATGGTGAGCAGGGCGGCGGAAAGGTCAGCGGGAGTCACGATCACCGATTCTACCGGGGCGTTCCGCGGCAACGGTTCCGCATCGAACGCCCCGGCGCACGGGTAGCGCCGGTCACCGCTTGATAAGGTCGCAAGCGACGCGCGCCGAAGCCTCTTCACCCTCTGCTTCGCGCATCCGCCCAGAAACCGCCGTAAGGAAAGCCCAGCATGCTCGAACCGACACCCGTCCGCGCTTCCGCCCGCACCGTCGGGGCTGTCACCCTCGTGCTCGCCGGCGCGATGCTGCTGAGCGGATGCGTCGGCGGCAGCGGATCGACGAAACCGACCGCGACGCCGTCGGCCACGGCGACCACCGGCGGCGGTACGAACACGACCCCGACACCGACGCCGACGCCCAGCGATCCCCCGACCCCGCTGGCGATCCCGTGCGACCAGGTGATCACCCCCGACCAGCTCTACGCCTTCAACCCGAACTTCGGCACGGACCCCGGCTACGCCCCGAAAGCCAGCACGTTGGAGCAGCAGGTCGCCGACTGGAAAGGCACCACCTGCGCGTGGCTCAACCAGACCAGCGGCGAGACGATCGAGATCGCCGTGGCCAAGCCGCCCGCGAGCGCCATGGAGGGGCTGAAGAACGCGGCCGTCACGACCAGCCAGCCCGTTCCCACCTACGGCGTTCCGCCGGCGGTCGAAGGATACTTCAAACCCGGCACCGCCGGCGAGGTGCAGATCTTCACCGGCTCGTACTGGATCGTCGCCACCTCGACCGCATTCTCCGAACCCGGAGACCCGGCACCGCTGATGCAGAACGTGCTCGCCAACCTGCCGAAGAGCTGACCGGGCACGAACCACCCGCGCGGGGATGCTAGCCTAGACGGGCACTCCTGGCCCCCATAGCTCAGGGGATAGAGCGTCTGCCTCCGGAGCAGAAGGCCGTAGGTTCAAATCCTACTGGGGGCACCATATATCGGCAGTCCTTCGCGCTGCATCGGCGCCGAAGCCTGCATCGACGCCGCACCGATCAGGGCCGCGATCTCGTCGATTCCGTCGATCAGCGCATCCGCTCCCGCCGCGGTGAGCAGCGCCGAGGCGGTGTAGCCGCCTCGGACCCCGACGGCCAGGTAACCGGCCTCGCGGGCGCACTCGATGTCGTACACAGTGTCGCCGACGTAGGCGGCGACGGTCTCCGAACCGCGGCGGCGCTGAAGGACAGCGAGCTTGTCGATGACGGGCGCGTCGACGCTCGACCACATCCCGGTGAGGCCGTGGGCGTGCTGGTCGGCCGCGACCGCGTCGAGATGGGCGGCGGAGATCACGCCGAGTCGGACCCCCGCACCCGCGAGCGCCTCCAGCCCCGGGATCGCGCCGCGCCGCAGCCCGGCCGGGGCGGCGGCCATCGCCGAGTTCCATTCGGCCTCCGCCGCGTCCGTCGAGTCGGTGCGAACGCCGAGCTCTTCGAACATCTCGGCCATCGGCAGGCGGAACCGCCGGCGGAAGCCTTCCTCGCTGAGCCGCGGAAGCCGGCGGGCGCCGAGCACCCCGTTGAGGGCGTCCCTGGCACGTTCCCGGTCGAGGACGACCGTTCCGTTCCAGTCGAACAGGACGACGGCGCGACCGCTCACGCGATCGCCGCCCTGCGGACGCCGAGCTCGGTCGCGGCACCGAGACGCGCACCGGTGGCCGAATCGTAGACGTGCACCGAGGCGGCCGCGCAGCGCACGGCAACCCGTTCGCCGACGCGCGGTGATTTCGCGACGGAGCACCGCAGTGCCACCGTCTCACCCTCTCCCGTCACCAGATGCACGACCCGATCCTTTCCGGTCGGCTCGATCAGGGCCACCTCGCCCGAGACCGTCCACGCCGCATCCGGATGCGCGTCGAACGCAGTGAGCGGCGCCAGCTCCAGCTCCTCCGCGCGCACGCCCAGGGTCAGACCACCGTCGAACCCGCCGCCGAAGGCGCATGTTCCGTCGTCGGCCACCCGGAGCAGGTTCATCGGCGGCGTGCCGATGAAGCCGGCGACGAACAGGGACTGCGGCACCGCGTACAGCTCATCCGGCGTGCCGACCTGCTCGATGACTCCGCCGCGGATCACGGCGATCCGGTCGGCCATCGCCATCGCGTCGAGCTGATCGTGGGTCACGTTGATCCCCGTGGCCCCGACCGAGCGCAGCAGCGAGGCGATCTCCAGGCGGAGCACGGCGTGCAGCTGTGCGTCCAGCCCGGACAGCGGCTCGTCGAGCAGCACGATGCCGCTGCGCCGGGCGAGCGCCCGGGCCAGGGCGATGCGCTGGCGCTGACCGCCCGACATCTGCTTCGGTTTGCGGTCGAGAAGGTGCTCGACCTGCATGCGACCGGCGATCGACCGGGCGCGGGAGGTGGCCTCGGTCTTCGACAGTCCGATCCCGTGCCGCAGGCCGAGAGTGATGTTCTCCAGCGACGACAAGTGCGGATAGAGGGCGAAATGCTGGAAAACGATAGCCGCATCGCGCTTGTGGGGCGGGATCCCCTCCTGCGGCCGGCCGTCGAACAGCACACTGCCGGCGTCGGCGTCCTCCAGCCCGGCGATGATGCGGAGCATCGTGGATTTGCCCGACCCGCTCGGACCGAGGATGGCGACATTCTCGCCATCCTCGATCCGCAGGTCGACGCCGTCGAGGGCGGCCACGGAGCCGAAGCTCTTGCGCAGCCCGATCACATCGATGGATGCCATTGTCTCTCGTTCTTCCTTCGTTGATCTGCGAGCGCCGACAGGGCCGCGGAATCGGCTACTTGACGATCGAATCGATGCTGCTGACGGCAGATTTGACCGTCGAGGTTGTGTCGGCCCCCGACTGCAGCTGCTGTGCCATCGTGCGGATCGCATCGTTCACCTGCACGGTCTTGGCGCCGGCGAACCCGCCCCAGGGGGTGAGGCTCTTGTCATAGCTCCAGGCGTAGGTGAGCTGCGGGGTCGCCGAGCTGCTGCCGAGAAGCTCCTGAGCGGCCGCGGAGTCGACCGGGATGTAGCTGTATGCCGTTCCGGACGCCTTGAGCACCGCATCCTTGGCCAGCAGCTGCGAGACGAGAGCAGTGGAGAACGCCGCCGCGCAGGCGTCCTTGCTCAGCACGACCCAACCGTTGCCGCCGGCCGGAAGGGCGCCGTCTTTCCCGTCGACACTCGGCAGGTCGACCGGTGTCCAGGCGAAGTGCGATCCGACGCCCTTCTGAATCGAGGCGATGAGCGAGGTGGTGGCCACCATGAACGCCACCTTGCCCCCGATGAAGGCGGCGGTCGCGTCCTGGAAGCCGACGCCGAGCTCGAGGTTCTTCTTCTTGAGGTCCTGCCAGATCGACAGCGCCTTGATGCCGGTGGCGTCGCCGAAACCGGGCGTGCCGTCCTTCTTCACGAAGGTGCCGCCCGCGCCCTGCACGAACGCCTGGCTGAACCAGTCGGGCAGCGCGTCGGTGCTCACCGACACCGAAGGCGCCCCCGTCTTGGCTGTGACGGCCGCGGCCGCGGCGACCAGATCTTCCGGGGTCTTGATCGAGGAGGCGTCCACCCCGGCGGACGAAGCGAGGTCTTCGTTCACCAGCAGCACGGGCGCCGAGATCTGGGACGGAGCCAGGTAGACCTTGCCGTCGATCGTGCCGGCGGAGAGGAACTGCTTCTGGTACGTCGGCTCGAGCTTCGCCGGGTCGATCGTGGCGGGCTTGTACGTGTCGACCCAGAAGCGGAGCTGCCCAAGGCCGGTCATCACCAGGTCGGGACGTTTGCCGACCGCGATGTCACCGACGACGGTCTTGGTGAGGTCGTCGTACGAGGTGGTCTGCTGCGGGGTGGCGTTGATGGTGAGGCCCGGGTACTTCTTCTCCAGGGCGGCCGACGCGACGGTCATCGCGCCTGTCGCCTGCTGGCCGAAGACCGCATTGATGGTGGTCTTGGCCGGGTTGCAGCTGGCGATGTCGGCGGCGGCGGCAACTGTCGGTTGCTGGTCGGCGTTCGCGCCGGCGGCGCAGCCGCTCAGCAGGAGGGCGGAGCCGAGAGCGAGGGCGCCGACGGCGAGTCGGGATCGACGTGGGGACATGGGGGTACTCCTTCAGGGTGGGCGGTGCGTGATGGGTGAGGATAGGCGGTGCGTGGTGGACGACGGGTCAGGGGTCTCTGCCGGATCTCTGCCGGGGGTCTCAGCCGGGGATCTCGGCCCCGCTCATGCCCTGCACGAAGCGACGCTGCGCCACCAGGAACAGGATCACGACGGGTGCGGTCACGATGGCGGCCCCGGCGGCGAGCGCGGAGTAGTCGTAGCCGATGTCCGCCTGCTGGAAGACGGACAGTGCCAGCGGCGGTGTTGCGATGCCCGGGCTGCGGGCGATGAGCAGGGGCCAGAGGTATTCGTTCCAGTGCACGAACACGCTGAAGACGCTGAACGCCGCGATTCCGGGGCCGGCCATGGGGATGATCACCGTGCGCAGGGTGCGCCAGTGGCCGAGACCGTCGGTGCGCGCCGCTTCGAGCAGGGAGTCGGGGATCGACATCATCTGCTGCCGCAGCAGGTAGATACCGAACGCGCTGGTGAGGAACGGCAGGATGAGTCCGGGGATGGAGTCCCCGAGCCCGGCCAGGTTCACGCCGATGAATGTCGGGATGAGGGTCACCTGGCTGGGGATGAGGAGGCAGCCGAGCACGATCGCGAGAACGGTGCCGGTGCCGCGCATCCGCACCTTGGCGAGCACATAGGCGGCGGGGATGCAGGTGATCAGCTGCAGCGCCAGGATGGCGGCGGTCACCAGGACGCCGACCGGGATGGCGGTCGCGAGGTGCGCTTTCTCCCAGGCCCTGCCGAAGTTCGCCAGCGTCGCATCGGCGGGGAACAGGGAGATTCCGCTGAAGAACACTTCATCGGCCGGGGCAATGGCGGTCCGCAGCATCCAGTAGAAGGGGAAGAGCGAGATCAGCAGGGCGAGGGTGAGCAGCACCCATTTGCCGACGACGACGAGTGTTCTCATTTCTGTCCCCCGGTGAGGAAGCGGCGCTGCAGGATGCCCACGCCGACGAGTGCGAGCAGGAGGAGCAGGGAGAGCGCCGAGGCGCTGCCCAGGTCGAAATAGCCGAAACCGTAGCGCCAGGTGGTGAGGAGCAGCGTCTCGCTGGAGTTCTGCGGTCCGCCCTGGGTCATCACGTTGATCGTGTCGAAGACCTGCACAGAGCCGAGGATGGTGATGACCGTGGCGAACGCGACGGTCGGCTTCATCATCGGCAGGGTCACTCTCGTGAGCTTGGTCCAGCCGCGGATTCCTTCGGAGGCCGTCGCTTCGCCGATCGACGTCGGGATCGTGGCGAGACCGGCGAAGAAGATCATCATGGTGAACGAGGCGGAGCGCCAGATGCCGACGATCGCGACAGTGAGCAGCGAGGTGTGGGTGTCGCCCAGCCAGTTGACCGGGCCGAGACCGACGAGCCCGAGGAGCTGGTTGGCGAAGCCTCCCTGGTAGGCGAAGATCCACCGGAACACCACCGCCATCGCGACGAGGTTCGCCGTCATCGGCAGGAACAGGATGGTGCGCACCAGTGCCCGTCCGTGCACGATGCTGTCGGCCAGGAGGGCCAGCACGAGCCCGATGACCAGGCTCGGTACGATCGTGATGGCCGCGTAGACGAGCGTGTTGACGATCGATTTCTGCACGGTCGGGTCGCCGAGCACTTTCGCGAAGTTGCCGAAGCCGACCCATCCCCACGCTCCCCCGCCGAGCGGGATGCTGAAGAAGCTGGCGACGAGCGCGAGCAGGGCCGGGATCAGCACGAAGATCGCGATGCCGAGCACGGCCGGCGCGAGCATGAGGATCGGAACGATCGGCTTCGGGCGGCGGCGTGAGGCGGCGCGCGCGGCCTCGCGGTCGGTGACGGCGGCACCGGCCTCGGCCCGTGCGGTCGTCGGGAGGGCCTGGGGACCCGTGGCCTCCTCCGCGTCGATGAGACGACTCATGAGGCGACGCTCCGCGACACGGCGAACACGCCGCCATCGGTGCCGACCCCGACGAACAGCTCCCCCGCCTCGGTCAGCGTGGAGGCGATCGGGGCGTGCAGCTGAGCTCGCCCGACCTCGGCGCCGCTGGCGGGGTCGAGGCGGCGGATCACGCCGTCGAGGCCGCTGAGCAGCAGCGTCCCGTCGGCCGAGAGCGGCGCCGAGACGACCGGATGCGGCGTCTTCGTGTAGGAGGACATCGGGAAGGGCGCATCTCCCTCGACCGCGATCTCCCGCAGGATCTCGCCGGTCTCCGGCTCCAGCACCTGCAGGCCGACGCCCGCGCTCGTCGCCACATAGCCGGCCGCGGTGACGACCGGAGCGGACGGGCTGAAGCCGCCGCGGTGCGCGGTGGCCCAGACGACACGGCCGGTCGCGCGCTCGACCGCGGCGGAGTGTCCGAACGCGGGCATGAGCACGAGGTCGCGCTGCGGGTCGTGCACGGCCGTGCCCATGATGAGCAGCTGCTTCATCGCCTCGAACGAGACCTCATCGGGCACGGGCGCGCCCGCCCAGACGGATTCCCCCGTGCGGGCGTCGAGGCCGACCGGATGCTGCGGAGTCGGCCAGAAGCCCATGACCAGCAGGTCGCCGACGATCAACGGCGTCGAGTGGTTGACCAGGTTGTGGTGGGGCGAGAGGTCGTCGCGACGCCACACAACCGCGCCGCGGGCGGCGTCGATGGCGCGAAGGTCGCTCTGGTCGCCCAGGTAGACCAGGCCGTTCGCGGTCGCCGGGCCACCCCAGGCGAACCGGCGGAGCGGGTCGCTCGAGTCGACGCGCCAGGCGAACTCGCCGGTCGCGCGGTCGTAGGCGGTCACGTCGCCACTCACTTCGGCGGCGATCACCAGGCCACCGGAGACGACGGGTGTGGTCTTCACGGCCGACCGGGTGTCGGCCCGCCACACACGCTCCCCCGAGGCCAGATCGAACGCTTCGACCGTGCCGGCGGCGCGATCCTCGATCTGCGATCCGGCGACGACGAGGTCGCCGTCCACGAGCACCGACTGCCGGTGGGAGGCGCCGACAAGCGGCGAGCGCCAGAGCACCGCATCCGCCGACCGCCGCGCCGGGGCGCTGGAGAAGGTGGCGGTGGAGACATCGTCGAGCTCGACGGGGCTCTCGCGCACGAGGACGGTCTCGGTTCGCAGACCGATCGTCTCCCCGTCCCAGGTGATGACCCGGAAGGCAGGCGGACTGTAGTCGAGGCTGGCGAAGAAGGTGGTGGGGCTGTTGACGTGCAGCGCTCCGTCGACTTCCACGACGCGGGAGGTGTGCCAGTGACCGGAGAACGCGGCGATCGGCTGCCACGGCACGTGGTCGAGGAGCGAGGCGTTCGGCTGGTCGTGGAAGAGCAGGATCCAGGGCGATCCGGGGGTGCGGCGGGCGAGGTCGTTGCGAAGCCAGGCGTTCTGCTCATCGTGGTCGATGCCGAGCTCGTGGCTGTGCCAGTCCATCGCCACGACGTGCAGTCCGGCCACGTCGAACGAGTACCAGCGCGGTCCGACGAAGCGCTCGTAATTCTCCACGGTCCCCGCGTTGGTGAGGTAGTTGTTGCGGCTGACGAACATCCCGTGCTCGTCGGTCATGTGGTCGTGGTTTCCGGGGATGACGTGGACGGGAAGCGGACTCGTCGCGAGTGCCTCCGTGTAGAGCTCATACTCGGCCGGGCGACCGTGGTCGACCAGGTCACCGGTGATCATGACGCTGCGCACCTGCGGTTCGCGCCGGGGCAGCTCCGCCAGGAAGTCGACGATCTGCTGCGGCAGGCTCCCCTCGCGGTACAGCCCGAACGCTTCCAGGAGCGCCGGGTCGAAGGCGGGATGATCGGCCGGCACCGTCATATGCGTGTCGGTCAGGTGGGCGAACGAGTAGGGCAGCGGTTGCTCCTGCGGCGTCAGCGTGAAACGGATCTCCCCCGCCGTCGCGCGCACCCACCAGGGGTCTGCGGTGAACCCGGTCGGGCGGGTGAGGGTGACGAAGCGGCCGGTGTCGGGGAGTTCGAAGCGGCCCTGGTCATCGGTCTCGACGACGTCGGTGCCGTTGCTCACGGCGATGCCGGGGATGCCCCGGGGCGCGGTCTCGCTGGTTTCGGTGTCGGTGACGACGTATCCGTGCACGGGAATGGTTCCTGTCTTGATCGGGGGCGGGGCGGGGTCGGTGATGGGGCCGGGGGTCGGTGATCGGGGGCGGGGAGGCGGTCGGTGACTCAGACGCGGTGCTCGACGAGCACATCGGCGGTCACGTTCTGGTATGCGCCGCTGGTCGCGCTGCGCATCGTGAGGGCGACGAAGATCGCGTCGAGCAGGGTGAGGTGCACGATGCGGCTCACCATCGCCTCCACGCGGTAGGCCGTCTCGGGGCTGCCGGCGACGAGGATGAGGTCGGCCACCTCCGTGAGCGGGGAGCTGGCGAAACTGGTGAGGGCGATCACGGTCGCTCCGGCCGAGCGGGCGGCCTTCGCGGTGGCGAGCGTCTCGAAGGTGGAGCCGGTGTGGCTGACCGCGAAGAACACATCGGCGGGGAGGAGCATGCGGGCGGCGACATGCTGCGCGTGCACATCGGCGACGAAGGAGGCATCGATGCCGATGGTCGTCAGCCGGTAGGCGATGTCTTGCGCGAGTGGGGCCGAGGTTCCGACCGCGCCTAAGCTCACGCGCCGGGCCGCGAGCAGCGCGTCCACGATCCGGGCGACGGCGTTCACATCGACGGCCGCGACGACCTGCTGGAGGGCGAGCGCGGTGCCGCCGAGCACTTTCGCGACGACGTCGCCTGTTCCATCGCCGTCGCGGATCGCGCCGAGCACCTGCCGGTCGGCCGGGATGGATTCGCGGGCCAGCATGATCTTCAGATCCTGGTAGCCGCGCAACCCCAGGGTGGCGCAGAGCCGGATGACGGTGGCAGCGGAGGCTTCGGCCAGCGTCGCGAGTTCGGTCACCGAGAGGTGGATGACGGCGGCCGGGTCGGCGAGCACCGCGTCGGCGACGCGTCGTTCGGCGGGCGAGAGCGCCGTGAGGCTGGCCCGGATGCGCTCGGTGACCGGGGTGCCGGCATCCGATTTCAGCGGGGCGGCGAGAGTGGAATTCTGTGTCACGACCGCGACGCTACCGAGGCGGGATGAACCGCCCGACGACGCCGAGGTTAACGGCGGATGATCGTTTCATTGCCGATTGGACGATGAAATCCGATTTCAGTCAGGGTGTCGTCTGCGGCCCACGCGCACGGGTCACCCGACGCACCACGAGGTTCCACAGGCCGAGGAAGAGCACCGACCCGGCGACCCCGTTCAGCACCGCACCGATGACGTCGGTCGGATAGTGCACCCCCACGTAGAGGCGCGACCAGGCGACGACGGCCACGAAGACGATCGCCAGCATCAGCACCCCGGTGCGGGCGATGCCGCGCGGGCAGACCGCCACCAGGGCGACGCCCAGACAGACGGCGAACACGACGTGCCCGCTCGGGTAACTGAGGGTCGCTGGGCTCACGTCGAGCGGATGCGCCAGGCCGGTCATCGGCGGCCGCGGCTGGGCCACCACAGTCTTGACCACGAGACACGTCAGCCAGCCCAGTCCGGTGACGGCGCAGACGCCGAGGGCGCGCCACCAGGAGGCGGCGAACCCGACCACGACGAAGACGACCGCGAGGATGACCAGCACCACCGTCGGCCGGTCGAGCACGTCCAGCGCGAGCGCCACGGAGTCGGCGAACGGGGTCGCCGCGCGGTTCAGCGCCTCGTCGACGGCGTACTGCGACGAACCGGGGACGAGCCGGAACACGAAGCCGATCGCGAACACGGCGACGAACAGGATCGCCGCCCACCAGCCCCAGCGGCGCGGGGCGGCGAGGAGGGGCGGCTGGGCGCGGCGGGTGCGGTGAGACGGAGACACGGCGCTCATCCAATCGCACCGATCTGAATACGGCCCGCTGAGCGCCGCCGAATCGTGCGAGAACGCTCAGACGCCGTCGGCCGACGGTTCCAGGTCCCGTCCCCGCCGCGGAGCGCGGGTTCGGCCGCCGTCTCACGAAACACTCATGCGATTCCGACGATTCTCAGAGCCGGGCGGTCAAGACTCGGCGGGCCCGTTGATGTCAAGAGAGGTTCCGTGTGCGCGTTCGCCGTATGAAGGTCGGGGAGTTGGTCGGCGCGTGGGCCGCGTTCGTGGGGGGATGCGTGGTGGCGGCGATCCTCGTCGCGGTCGGCGTCACGCCGTCGATCGCGATGACCAGCCTGTCGGCCTCGGCCGGTGCCGAGGCGTTCAACGGCCTGCCCAGCTACCTGAAGATCCAGCCGCTCGACCAGACGACGACGTTCTACGCGACGAAGGGCGGTCAGCCCGTGCCGATCGCCACGTTCTACGACCAGAACCGCGTGGACGTGACGGCCGCCCAGATCCCCGGTGTGCTCGGGGATGCGCTGCTGGCCACCGAAGACCCGAACTTCTACAACGAGGGCGGCATCGACGTCTCCGGCACCATCCGCGCCCTCGTGGAGAATTCCGCCGGCGGCGACACCCAGGGCGGCTCCTCGATCACGCAGCAGTACGTCAAGAACGTGCTCGTGCAGCGCTGCGAGACGATGACGGTGAACCCGAACGCCGCCAAGGCGGTCTACGAGGCGCAGGAGAAGGCGTACCAGAGCTGCTACGACGATGTCGCCGGCCCGACCCTGGCGCGGAAGATCCGCGAACTGCGGTACGCGATCGGGCTCGACAAGTCGTACAGCAAGCAGCAGATCCTCGTCGGCTATCTGAACATCGTCGGCTTCGGCGGCCAGGTCTACGGCGTGCAGGCCGCCGCACAGTACTACTTCGGTGTGGACTCGGACAAGCTCACGCTCGACGAGTCGGCCACGCTGGTCGCCATCCTGAACGACCCGTCGAACCTCCGACTCGACCAATCGGCCGCGGACAACCCCGGAAACAACGCGGCGAACCACTTCAAAGAGACGCTCGCGCGCCGCGACTATGTGCTGAAGCGCATGCTCACCACGAAGAAGATCACTGACCAGCAGTACAAGGCGGCGGTCGCCGCACCGATCACGCCCACCATCACCCCGGTGCCCTCCGGCTGCCAGAGCGCCAGCGCCTCCGACGCCGGGTTCTTCTGCGACTACGTTCAAGACGTCATCCTGAACGACAAGGCGTTCGGTGCGACCGCCGACGACCGGGCGGCCTTCTTCCGCACCGGCGGCCTCAAGGTGTACACCACCCTCAACCTCGACATGCAGAACACGGCCCAGACCTCCCTGAGCGCGTACATCCCGTCGACCGACCCCGACCTCGATCTCGGGGCGGCGGATGTGTCGATGCAACCCGGCTCGGGCCGCATCCTCAACATGGTGCAGAACCGGCCGTTCGACGACAGTGCGACACCACCGGCTGGCGCGACGGCGATCAACTATTCCACCGACTACGACTACGGCGGGTCGGGCGGCTTCCAGACCGGCTCCTCGTTCAAGGCGTTCGACCTGGTCGCCTGGCTGGAGGCGGGCCATTCGCTGAACGAGATCGTCAACGCGAGCCAGCACGAGTTCTCGTTCTCCGACTTCCCCGCCTCGTGCACCGACATCGGCCAGCAGGGCTGGGATGTGCAGAACGACGAGAGCACGGAGACCGGCAACATGAGCGTGCTCGAGGCCACGGAGGCCTCCGTCAACACCGCGTTCGCCGATATGGCGACACAACTCGACCTGTGCAACATCTCCTCCGCCGCCCAGAGCCTCCTGGTGCACACGGCGTCGCCGTCGGAGCCGTGGCAGCTCATCCCGTCGATGATCCTCGGGGTCAACGAGGTCTCACCGCTGACGATGGCCACGGCGTATGCCGGCATCGCGAACGGCGGAAAGGTGTGCACGCCGATCGCCATCGACCGTGTCGTCACCTCCGACGGCAAGGATCACGCTGTCCCGGCGAGCACCTGCACCCAGGCGATCACACCGCAGATCGCAGACGGCGTGGTCTACGCGCTGCGCCACGTGATGACGAACGGCACCGCGACCACCGCCAATCCCTTCGACGGCAGCGACATCATGGGCAAAACCGGCACCACCG
Organism: Leifsonia poae; assembly: GCF_020009625.1. Classification (NCBI taxonomy): domain Bacteria; kingdom Bacillati; phylum Actinomycetota; class Actinomycetes; order Micrococcales; family Microbacteriaceae; genus Leifsonia; species Leifsonia poae. The sequence goes on along the minus strand of NZ_JAIHLP010000002.1, from coordinate 3,773,821 downwards.
ACAACTCGGAGCAGAACTGGCTCGTCACGTCGACGACGACCGCGACCAACGCCCTGTGGGTCGGCAACGTCTCCGGACACGTCGCGTTGCGCTCCCAGTACTTCCAGGGGATCGACGGCGGCGATGTGAAGTTCTCCATCGACAAGCCGATCCTCGCCGCACTGGATGCCACCTATCCCGGAACCGCCTTCCCCGCGCCTCCGTCGTCGATGGTCTACGGCAGCAACTCGTATTCGAACCCGTCGACACCGTCAACGCCGGCACCGAGCACGACGCAGGCGCCCGCGAGCCCCGCACCGAGCGCTCCGGCCGCGCCGACCGGGCCGGCGATCCCACCGACCACGGCGCCGAATCAGAACCAGAACCAGAACCAGTAGGTACGGCTACCGGGAGCGCAGCCCCTCGACGAAGATGCGGATCATCCGCTCGGTGAACGTGGGGGTCTCGCCCCGCACAGGTTGGCACAGCAGGGCGACGGTGAGCACGACCTCGGCCGGTGCGATCTCCGCCTTCACCGAGCCATCGGCCCTCGCCGCGTCGAGGAGCGCGCCGAGCGCCGGCTCCAGTTGTTCCATGATCGATCGCGGCAGATCGTCGAAGGCAGGGTCGCCCGAGTGGAGCGCCGACGCCAGGCCCTGTTTGGTTCCGACGAGAGCCGTGAGCCGCCCGATCCACAGCGTGAGCGCATCCCAGGGGTCGTGTTCGCTGCTGAGCGTCGCGGCCGCTCCGGCGCAAGCATCGATCTCGTGCTGCATCACGGCCAGGATCAGATCGGACCGGCGCGGAAAGTGCCGGTAGAGGGTTCCGACCCCGACTCCGGCGAGATCGGTGATCTCTTTCGCCGGCGCGTCGACACCGGTGCGGGCGAACACGCTCTTGGCCGCGTCGAGCAGGGCGACCACGTTGCGTTGCGCGTCGGAGCGACGGCGACGCTGCCCGCCCCCGCTTCCCCCCGACGGTGCGGTCGTGGGGTTCGTCTCGACCGATTCCATGACCCTCCTTGTTTAACGGAAAGCTTTTCCGTATAGTTCCGGAAAGACGTTCCGTTTCGACAGCATACGTCATCGCCACGCCGCACGGCACGGTGAACAGCGACAGGAGACCGACCATGCAGTATCGACCCCTCGGCAGAACCGGCATCAAGGTCAGCCCGTACGCGCTCGGCGCCCTCATGTTCTCCACCCAGGTCGGAAACCCCGACCCCGACGACTCCGCCAGGATCATCCACAAAGCCCTCGACGCCGGAATCAACCTCATCGACACCGCCGACCGGTACGGCGACTCGGAGGATGTCGTCGGCCGGGCCCTGCGGGGCCGCCGCGACGACGTCGTCCTCGCTACGAAGGGTGGGATGCCGATGGGCACAGACCCGAACCAGGGCGGCGCCTCACGGCGGTGGATCGTGACCGCGGTCGAGAACTCGCTGCGCCGCCTCCAAACCGACCACATCGACCTGTACCAGCTCCAACGCCCAGACCCCTCGACAGACATCGAAGAGACGCTCTCCGTGCTGACGGACCTCGTCCGCAGCGGCAAGATCCGCGCGTTCGGCACCTCGATGCTCCCGGCCTCGGACCTCGTCGAAGCACACTGGGCGGCCGAGCGTCGCGGCCTGGAGCGGCTGCGCACCGAGCAACCGCCGTACTCGATCCTGAACCGGGGCATCGAGCGCGAAGTCCTCCCCGTCGCCCAGCGGTACGGGATGGGCGTTCTCGTCTGGGGACCGCTCGGCCAGGGGATGCTCACCGGCCGGGTGCGCCGAGGGCAGGACACCGATGTGATCCGCGCCACCTTCAACACCGCGTTCCGCAACGAGCAGCGCCTGGATGTGGTGGAGCAGCTGATCCCGCTCGCGGAAGAGGCCGGGCTGCCGATGACGCATCTCGCCATGGCGTTCGCGATCGCGCATCCCGGAGTGACGAGCGCGCTGCTCGGTGCCCGCACGATGGCGCAGTTCGACGACCTCCTCGCGGGGCTCGACGTGGCGCTCTCCGACGAGCTCCTCGACCGGATCGACGCGATCGTGCCGCCCGGTACCGATGTCGGCACCCTCGACCAGGCCTTTGTTCCGCCGTCGCTGCAGGAGCTCGACCGGCGGCGACGTCCGCTCGCGCAGCGGTCAGCCGGCTGAGGCTGCGGTGATCGTCAGCGCTTCCGAACCCGGGGCGGTCAGGGCGAGCACCTCGGCCCTCGTGGCCTGTCGCTGCGTTCCCCCGCGCCCCCGGACGGAGAGGGATCCGGCCACCGCTGCCCAGCGCAGGCGCCCAGCCTCGGTCTCGGCTTCGGCCCCTCCGGCACGGAGGGTCGCCGCGAGGTACCCGGCGTCGAAGCTGTCCCCGGCCCCCGTCGTGTCCACCACCTCGAGGAGCAGGCCGGCGGCATCGGCCACACGCTCCCCCGCCTGGTAGGCGACCGCACCCTCGGCTCCGGATTTCACGACGACACGGCAGCCGAGGGAGGAGAGCAGCGCCCCGGCCTCATCCACATCGACGGTCGGACGCCCCAGGATCCGCCCCGCTATCGCCAGCGCCTCCTCGCGATTGGGAAGGAACACGGTGACCCGCCGAAGCACCTCCTCCAGGCCCTCCCACCGCTCGGCAGGGTCCCAGTTCGTGTCGAGGCTCGTCGTCACCCCTGCCGCGGCCAACCCATCGAAGAGACCGGGGAGGCCGGCGGCCAGCGAAGGCTGAAGGAAATACGAGGCGATGTGCACATGGCGCGGGCGCAGGCGGTCGACGGCTGAGCGCACCGCATCCGGGTCGAGAAGCGGGATCGTGCCGGGCAGCGTGAGAATCGCCCGGTCGTGCGGTTGAGACAGGATCACCGAGAGTCCGGTCGGCACCCCGTCGCGCACGGCGACAGCGGAGAGATCCACGTCGCGCTCGCGCAATCGGTCGAGCACTTCGCTGCCGAACCGATCCGAGCCGACGACCGAGACCAGGGCCGCGCCCACCCCCAGCCTGGCCAGCCCGGCGGCGACGATCGCCGCGCTGCCGCCAAGCAGCAGCTCGGCGCCGTCGAGCAGCTGCTCCGCCTGGCCGAACCGCGGAACCGTGTCGCCGCTGAGCACGAGATCGGGGTTCGCGTCTCCCACGACGAGAACCTCGACATCCGTCATCCTTTGAGCCCGGAGAAGGTCATCGTTGCGATGAACTGGCGCTGCGCGAACAAGAAGAACAGGATGAGCGGCAGCGTCGCGATGACGTTGCCCGCCATGATCAGGCTCCAGTCCGTCTGGTGCGCGCCCTGGAAGTTCGCAATCCCCAGCTGCAACGTGAACGCCTGCTGGTTGTTGATCGCGATGAGCGGCCAGACCAGATCGTTCCAGGCGCCGAGCAGGGTGAAGATCGCCAGCGTAGCCAAAGCCGGACGCGCCAGCGGGAGCACGATCCGGAAGAAGACCTGCCAACGGTTACAGCCGTCGATCGCACCCGCCTCCTCCAACTCGACCGGAAGGGAGAGGAAGAACTGCCGCATCAGGAAGATGCCGAACGCCGTCGCCAGCCAGGGCACGATCGCCGCCCCGAGCCCGTTCAGCAGCCCCAGATTGGCGAACAGGATGTAGGTGGGGATCATCAGCAGCTGGGTCGGGATCATGATGGTGGCGAGAATCATCAGGAACCCGACGTTGCGCCCGGCGAACTTGAGCCGGGCGAACCCGTACCCGGCCAGCGAGCACAGGACGAGGTTGGAGACGATCGCGGTCCCCGAGACGATGACCGTGTTGCCGAGCCAGAGCAGGATGTCGGTCTGGCCGAACAGCTTCAGATAGCCGTCGATCGTGAAATGGGACGGGATGAACGGCGGGGGAAGGCAACGAGCTCTTTCGCCGGCGAGAACGAGGCGAGCGCCATCTGCAGGAACGGCACGAGGAACAGCACCGCGATCGGGAACAGCACGAAATGCCAGCCGCTCAGCGAGCGTTTGCGATTCCGGCCCTCCACCGCGCTGCGCTGCGCCACCTGCTCCGAGGAGGTCACCACCTCGGCGAGAACACTGTTCGACATCAGAAAGCCTCCGAGCCTTTCCGCCGCGAGTAGACGACGACGAAGATCGTGACGAGCAGCGTGGCGGCGAACAGCACGTACGCTGCCGCCGATCCGTACCCGAACTGCAGCGAGTGGAACGCTTTGTCGTAAAGGAAGTAGACGATCGTCTTCGTCGCGTCCAGCGGCCCGCCCCTCGTCGTCGTGTAGACGAGGTCGAACAGCTGGATCGCCTGGATCGTCTGCCAGATGGTCACGAAGACGGTCACCGGGGCCAGCTGGGGCCAGACGATCCGCCAGAACGTCTGCCACCGATTGGCCCCGTCGATGCGGGCCGCCTCGATGAGGTCGGCCGGCACATCCTGCAATGCAGCCAGGTAGATCACGGTGGTGAACGCCGCCGATCCCCACAGCGACATGATCGCGATGACCAGCATGGCCTGGTGCGGGTCGTCCAGCCATCCCTGCTGCGGCAGGTGCAGCACCCGCAGCACGTTGTTGACCAGCCCGAACTGCGGACTGAAGAGATACGTCGACAGGATGCCCGTCGACGCCGCCGACGCCACGAACGGAACGAAGATCGCCGTGCGGTAGAACCCCATCCAGCGGATGCGGCGGTTCAGCGCCACCGCGAGGAACAGTCCGAGCAGCACCGAAGCGGGAACGAACAGCAGGGTGAAGCCCACCGTGTTCCACACGGCGTTGCCGAAGTCCGCATCGCTCATCAGCTGCGAGTAGTTCTCGCCGCCGACCCAGGTGGCCTGGCTGAACCCGTCCCAGCTCTGGAACGAGAGCACGAACGCCCAGAGCGCCGGGAAGATCGACAGTCCCAGAATGATGATCGTGGCCGGAGCGACGAATCCCCACCCGGTGAGCGCCGAGAGCATCCCCTGCCGTCGCCGCACCCGGCCGGGCCCGGCCGCCTTCGGGGTGGCCGGGCGGCCGGCCAGGCGTGCGGTGGTGTCTGCCATGGTGGCCTCCTCGCCCACCCCTACTTGGTCATCTCGGCGTCGGCGGTCTTCGCCGCCTGCTCGAGTGCGGCTTTCGGCTCCCCCTGCCCCTGCAGCACCGACGAGATCGCCTTCCCGATCGCGACGGACAGGGAGGCGTAGCCCTTCGTCGTCGGCCGTGTCTGCTTGACGTTCTTCGAGTTCGCGACGAAGACGTCGTATCCCGGGTACTGCTTCGCCTCCTGCGCCACCGCGTCGGACGACGCTTCCGACGTCCGGAGCGGAAGGTTGCCGATCGCGACATTGAACCGTTCGTCCTGTTCGGCCGAGGTCAGCCACTGGGCGAACTGGGTCGCCCAGTACGCACGGTTCTTGTCCTTGTGGTCGAACAGCGCCCAGATGTCCGGGCCCGACACGGTCTGGTGGTCGCCGTTCGTGCCGGGAAGCTGCACCACGCCGTAGCTCGTCCCGCCGGTCTTCAGATCGGAGAGCTGCCACGGTCCCGAGGTGATCATCCCGATCCGGTTGCTGACGAACAGCTGACCGAACTTGGTGTCGGTCTGATCGAGGTACACGCTCTTGTCGTCGACGGCCATCGACCGCAGGAAGGAGAGCGCACTGTCACCCTCGGGCGAGGCGAACTCCGCCGTCTTTCCGTTCTCCGACTGGATCGCGCCGCCGTTCTGCCACAGGTGCGGCCAGAACTGCCAGGTCGTCTCCTCGCTGCCGGAGACGGAGTATCCGTACCCGTAGATGTGGTTGGCCGAGTCCGTCAGCTTCTTCGCCGCCTGACGGAAGTCATCCCAGGTCCAGTCGGCCGTCGGATAGGCGAGCCCCGCCTTGTCGAACAGCGTCTTGTTGTAGAGCAGACCGATGTTGTCGACCACGGCCGGGAATCCGATCACTTTGGTGCCGGTCGGCTGGGCGGTTCCGCGGGCGGCCGCGGTGAACTCGTCCCACTTCACCTCCGGCTTCTTCACCTCGCTCGAGATGTCGAGCGTGCGACCGGACGCCTCCAGCTGTCCCGCCCAGGATCCGAACGCGTATGACATGTCGGGGTATTGGTTGCCGGCGAACCCGGCGGAGAGCTTCTGCAGCAGCTGGTCGGTCGAGGATGCGCCCGGTGACAGGTTCACCGTGACGTTGGGATGCGCCTTCTCGAACTCTTTCGCCAGGCCCTCGATCACCTTCTCGGCGGCATCGGACTGCCCGGACCAGACCTGGATCTGCACCGCGGCCTTGGTGTCGAGGGTCGTGGCCCCCTGGGAGCCACTGCAGCCGGCCAGGGTGGTCACCGCCAGGGCGGCGGACAGGACGACGGACGTGCGAAGCGCCCGTCTGCGGAGTGGAGTGGTCATCGTTGGTTCCTCTCTCGGTGCGGCTGGGCTCGGGTCAGCTGAGGACGATCGAGCGGGTCAGGTTGCGCGGGCGGTCGGGGTCGAGCCCGCGCTGTTCGGCGATCGCAACGGCCAGGCGTTGTGCGAGGACGAGTTCGACCAGGGGGTCGTGCGTTCCGGCGATCACGCTGGCGCCGGTGGCCTCGATGTCGCCGATCAGCCCGGCATCCGCCTCAGCGAAGATCCACACGAGGGAACGGGTGTCGGCCACCGCGAGCGGGCCGTGCCGGTAGTCCAGCTGCGGGTACGATTCGGCCCAGGCCTGGGCGGCTTCACGGATCTTGAGCGCGGCTTCCTGGGCGAGCCCGTATGTCCATCCGCTGCCCAAGTAGACGAAGTGGGTGAATGCCGCGACGTCGATTCCGACCGGGGCGTCGAGAGCGGCCTCGGCCTGGGCGGGCAGGCCGCTCACGTCTTCACCGAGAGCCGCACGGGCCAGCACGAGGAACGTCGTCGGGAACCGGGTTTGCACGACCGACTCTTCGTCGGCGAAGTCGAGCAGCAGCACGTCGTCCGCACGCTCGGCAACCGGCGAGTCGGCGACGCCGGTCACCGCGATGACCCGCACCCCCTCCGGCAGCGCTTCCAGGGCCGCGACGACCTCGGTGGTGGTGCCGGAACGACTGAGCGCGATGACCGCGTCGTAGCCTCGCCACGGCCACGGCTCCGACGCGTACGCCGCATCGGTCTCGCCGAGCCCGGCACGCTCCCGCAAGACCGCGAACGACTCCGCGAGGTAGGCGGAGGTTCCGCAGCCGATCACGAGCACCCGCGCACCGGGCAGAGCGAGGAGCTCCCTCGCCCGCTCGGTCGAGCCGGCGAGGGCTCGGGCCCATGTGGCGGGCTGGCTGTCGATCTCGCGGGCGGTCAGCGTGCGGGCGATCAGTGTCACGGGAGTTCCTGTCGGTCGGATGGGCCGTGCGCACTGCGCCCGGCGTTGGACTCATCATTGGTGTGCAATGAGCGTTTGACAACAAAATTGTCGATTTCGCTCATTTGTTGTGATTGTTTGTTACAGCGACATCGATACGACATCTATCGACTGCGGGCCGACGACCGTCAGCTACGGCCCGGCTCCAGCAGGCCGCCGAGCGCAATCGGGAGCAGCGCGGCGTGCGCACGGGTGAGCTCGTCGCAGAGCGCCCAGATCTGTTCCGGGGTGAGCGAGGAGCTCGCATTCGGGTCGAGCAGCACAGCCCGTCGCACCAGCTCGGGGTCGCCTGTTCGCGCGGCCTCGACCGTGAGCGCGGCCACGGACAGGTAGGTGCGGTTGAGCGCAGCCCCGGCCGAAGGGACGTCCCCGAACGGCAGTGGATGCACGCCGTCGGCGTCCACGATGCTCGGTACCTCGACCACTGCCCCCTCGGGCAGGTTGTCGATGAGGCCGCGGTTCACGACGTTCGCGTGAATGATCCGCTCGGTTCCGGTGAGGATCGAGTGGATGACCTGCGGCGCGTACTCGGCGGCGCCCTCCTCCAGCTCCAACGGCTCGCCGGCGGCCAGCGCGGCTTTGGCGCGCTCGAACTCGGCGACGTTCTCCTCCGAGATGCCGAGGTATTCGAGCGGGCGCAGGCGGAACTCCGCGATCTGTTCCTCGGACCGGAGGAACCAGGAGAGGTATTCGGAGGAATGCTCGCTAGTCTCGGTCGGGTAGAACCCGATGCGCCGGAATATCTCCGCCCTCACCCGGCGCAGCAGCTCCGGATCCCGGTCGATCTTCTCGCGCAGGAGGGGATAGAGGTCCTTGCCTTCGCGCGACCATTCGGTGAGCCAGGCCTGGTGGTTCACTCCCCCCGCCCGGTAGTGGGTGCCCTCCATCGGCACACCGATCAGCTCGCACAGGTCGTGCACCGTCCAGTAGACGCTGTGGCAGAGGCCGATGGTTTTGAGCTCGGGTGCGACGACCGACATCCACCAGACGTTCATCGCCATCGGGTTCGTGTAGTTCAGGAACCAGGCGTCCGGGCAGAGTTCCTTCATATCGGCGGCGATGCCGCTCAGGACGGGGAACGTGCGCAGGGCACGGAATACGCCTCCGACACCGGTCGTGTCGCCGATGGTCTGTCGCAGGCCCGCCGCCGCCGGGATCTCCAGATCTTTGCGGGTGGCGTCGATGCCGCCCACCTGGATCATGTCGATCACGAATCGGGCGCCGCGGAGCGCTTCGCGGCGGTCGAGCGTCGCCACGATCTCCGCCGTGCGGCCGAAGCGCGCCGCCACCTGTTCGGCTGTGCCCCGCGCCACCTCGAGCCGCTCGGCGTCGATGTCGTGGAGCACGATCCGGAGGGTGGGCAGGTCGTCGAAACGGAAGAGGTCGGCGAGCAACTGTCGGGTGAAGACGACGCTTCCCGCGCCGAGGAATACGATCTGAGACATGGGGAGATCATCTGACGCTCTTCGTATTTCGCGCAATAGAATGAGCGAAATGACGCAAAAGTGATCATAATCAATGATCGATTCATCGAAAGGACCGACGATGGTTGCTCCCGCGACGGAGACCCTCCTCGCCCACGTCACCTCCGGTCGACGCGCGAAACGGATGGTCGCCATCCTCGATCTCGTGTCCGAGCGCGGCAGCATCAGCCTCGCCGAGCTGTCCGAAACGCTCACGATCTCCGCCGCGACCGCCCGCCGCGACCTCTCCGATCTCGCCGCGCAGAACCTGCTGCTACGCACCCACGGCGGCGCCTCTGCCGTGGATCGCGGCCGCGAGCTTCCCGTCGCGCTGCGCGACACCCGGTTTCAGGCGGCGAAGCGCGCCATCGCGCGAGAGATGGTCGAGCGTCTCCCCGCCGAACGGTACGTCATCGCGCTCTGCGGCGGCACCACGACGGCCGGCGTCGCCCGAGAGTTGGCCTCTCATCGCGACATCGCCGTCGTCACGAACTCCCTCACCATCGCCGGGCTGCTCGCCGCCTTCCCCGGGGTGCGCGTCGTCATGACCGGCGGGTTCCTCCGACCCCAATCACTCGAACTGGTGGGCGCACTCGCCGAGAGCACCTTCAACTCCGTGAACGTCGGAACGGCCATCCTCGGCGCCGACGGCATCACCGCGGCCGAGGGTGTCACCACGCACGACGAGACCGAGGCAAGAACCAATCACGCGATGGTCGCCAAAGCCCAGCGCGCCGTCGTCGTGGCCGACGGGTCAAAGATCGGCCGCGTCGCGCTCGCCCAATGCGCACCCCTCGACGAGATCGGGATGCTCATCACCGATAGCACTGCGGATGCCGACGAACTGCAGCGCATCCGGGCCGCCGGTGTCGAGGTCGTCGTCGTCGAGGTCGGCGCGCGCCCGAACTGACGGGGAACGACGCCTAGCTGGTCACCTCGGCGCGCCGGGGCAGCTTCCACCCCGGGCGCACGTAGTGGCAGGTGTACCCGGCCGGGTAGCGCTCCAGGTAGTCCTGGTGCTCCGGCTCCGCCTCCCAGAACGCTCCGGCAGGCGCCACCTCGGTCACGACCGGGCCCGGCCAGAGCCCCGAGGCGTCGACATCGGCGATGGTGTCTTCCGCCACACGCTTCTGCTCGTCGTTCTCGTAGAAGATCGCCGAGCGATAGCTGGTGCCGACATCGTTGCCCTGCCGGTTCTTCGTGCTCGGATCGTGGATCTGGAAGAAGAACTCGAGCAGGTCGCGGTAGCTGATCTGCTCCGGGTCGAAGACGATCTCAATCGCCTCGGCATGGGTGCCGTGGTTGCGGTAGGTGGCGTTCGGCACGTCGCCGCCGGAGTATCCGACGCGGGTGTCGAGCACGCCCGGCCGCTTGCGGATGAGGTCTTGCACCCCCCAGAAGCAGCCGCCGGCCAGGATCGCCTTCTCGGTGGTGGTCATCGTGTCGTCTCCTCAGTGTCGAACAATTGACGGTACTCCCCGTAGCCGGCCGTTTCGAGGTCGGCGAGCGGGATGAACCGGAGTGCGGCCGAGTTGATGCAATAGCGCAGCCCGCCGGCCTCGGCCGGGCCGTCGGTGAACAGGTGCCCCAGGTGGCTGTCGCCATGCGAGGAACGCACCTCCACCCGGGGCATCCCCCAGCTGCGGTCCTTCTTCTCGATGATGTTCGCTTTGTCGATCGGCGCGGTGAAACTCGGCCACCCCGACCGGCTGTCGTACTTGTCGACCGAGGCGAACAGCGGCTCGCCCGAGACGATGTCCACGTAGATCCCCGCCTCCTCGGCGTTCCAGAACTCGTTGCGGAAGGCCGGCTCGGTCGCCGCCTCCTGGGTCACGGCGAACTGCTGCGGCGTCAACTGCGACACCGCTTCGGTCGTCTTCTGATATTCGGTTGACACGTGTCCTCCTGACGGATCTGCACCGCTGGCTGCGGAGCCTTCACAGGGATGAAACGTGTTCGACCGGCATTAAGTTCCGCGGTCGCCTGCACACTTGCTGACAACGCGCGGGCGACGATAATCGCCCTGTGACCCCTTCCGATCGCACCCTCCGCATCCGAACCGAGCTGGACGAGCTGGTGCGCGCCGGGGCGCGGCTCACCGGAACGGCCGCGCACGACGAGCTCATCGACCGGGTGGCCGCCCAGTGGACCGCCCTGGGAATGGAGGTGCGGCGCGACGCACACGAGTTCACCCGCTGGGACGAGCCGGAGAACACCGCGCTGACCGTCGACGGCCAACCCGTTCCGATCGCGTCGGTCGTGCCGTACTCGGGCACCACCGGGGTCGATGGCGTGAGCGGGCGTCTGGTGAGGCTGCGCGGCCCGCTCCCCCGATGGAAACGGGCCACCGGCGCCATCGCCGTCGTCGAGGTCGTCGATCGCACGATCGACGCGCGGCACTTCATCGGCAGCTGGGATCGCGCCCGCCCGTGGGGAGGGATGCGCAACCCGCTCATCCCCACGACTCTCGCCTCGCTCGGCCTGCGTCGCGCGAGGACGGCCGGGGTCGCTGCGGTCGTCTTCGCCTGGCGGGGGCTGAGCGACGACGAGGCCGCCGAGCAGTACATCCCGTTCACGCTGCCGTACCAGGACCTCCCCGCGGTCTTCGTCTCCGGCGCCGCCGCGCGGACGGTCCTCGACGGCGGCGAGGCGACCCTGACCCTGCCGGCGGAGCTCGTGCCGGGGGTGCAGACCGAGACGATCTGGGCTGTCGTGGCCGGGACCGTGTCGGCCCACGAATCGGTGTTGGCCGTGAGCCACAGCGACGGGACGAACGCGGTGGAGGAGAACGGGCATCTCGGCCTGACCGAGATCGCCCGCGACCTGCTGCAGAATCCGCCGCGGCGCACGACGGTCCTGGTGCTCACCAGCGGTCATCTGCGCATCCCGGCCGTCAGTCGGCACGGGCAGGCGACGAGCGGGTGGCTCGAGACGCATTTCCCGCTCTGGCGCGATGGAACCCACGCCGTCGGCGCACTCGCCATCGAGCATCTCGGAGCGCGGGACCCGGCGAGCGGGGCGACGATACCCGAGCTGCTCTATGCCGACACCGCCGAGCTGGCCGAGCTGGTCAGGCAGGAGTGGCCGGACGCCGACGGCAGCACGGTGCGGGTTTCCCGGCCGAGCGCGCTCATCCACTTCGGCGAAGGCGAGCCGATGCACGAGCGGCGGATCCCGACGGTCGCACTCGTCACAGCCCCCGACTACCTGCTGGTGCGCCAGCATCCGGGGCTGGGCGACATCGTGGACCCGGCGCTCGCCGAACGCCAGATCGACGCGTTCCGGCGGCTGAGACGGAGACTGGACGAGCTCCCCGCCGGCGACCTCGGTATCGTGCCCCGTGCGAACGCCGCCGCCAAGGCCGCTGCTCTCACCGCCGTCGTCGGATCGTTCGCGGCCTCCACGCTGCGACCCGTCCGCTAGAGCGGACGATCTCGGACTGCCGAACGGGCCCCTCCGCTCGCTACGCTGAGAACCCGCGGGGACGATCGAAGGAGCTTGGGATGGCAGCGACACGCACACTCTTCATCGGCGGCACGGGGGTCATCAGCTCGGCGTGCGTCGACCGCGCGCTGCAGCAGGGCCACGAGGTGACCGTGATCAACCGCGGAACCTCGACCACCCGCCCGCTGCCGCCCGAGGTCGAGGTGCTCCACGCCGATATCCGTGACCCGGAGAGCGTGCACGCGGTGCTCGGCGAGCGCAGCTTCGATGTCGCGGCCGAGTTCCTCGCCTTCACGCCCGAGCACATCCGCACCGATCTCGGCCTCTTCGAGGGCCGCGTCGGACAGTACGTCTTCATCAGCTCCGCCTCCGCTTACCAGACACCGCCGTCCCGGCTGCCCGTGACCGAGTCGACCCCGCTTCGCAACCCCTTCTGGCAGTACTCCCGCGACAAGATCGCCTGCGAGGACCTCCTCGTCGAGGCCTACCGGGAACGCGGCTTCCCGGTGACGATCGTTCGCCCCTCCCACACCTACGACCGCACGCTGATCCCCACGAGCGGCGGTTGGACAGACCTCGACAGGATGCGTCGCGGCGCACCGGTCATCGTGCACGGCGACGGCTCCAGCCTCTGGACGATCACCCACAACACCGACTTCGCTGTCGCGTTCGTGGGCTTGCTCGGCCGCCCGGAGGCCGTCGGCGAGGCGTTCCACGTCACCTCCGACGAGTCCCCCACCTGGGACCAGATCTACTGCTATCTGGCCGAAGGGCTCGGCGTCGAGGCCGACCTCGTGCACATCGCCTCCGAGTCCATCGCCGCCATCGTGCCCGACCTCGGACCGGGCCTGCTCGGCGACAAAGCCCACTCGATGATCTTCGACAACACCAAGGTCAAGGCGCTCGTCCCCGAGTTCCAGGCCCGGGTTCCGTTCGCGCACGGTGCCGGGGAGATCGTGGAGTGGTTCCTGGCCGATCCGTCGCGCCAGCGGGTCGATCGCGACCTCGACGCCGCCTTCGACCACCTCGCCGACCGGGCACGCACGTTCGGTTGAGCGCCTTCGGTTGAGCGCCTGCGCCTGAGCGGCGACGGCTGAGCGGCGCCGAACCTGCCCGATCGGCGGCCGCCCGTCCCGCTTGAGGTCGACCCGTCGACCCGTGTCGACACTCAGTTCGCTCCGTCGTGCCCGTTCTCGCTCCGTCGTGAGCAGCGCCGAGCACGCCTCCGACGACGCCGAAAGTGCGACCAAGAAACACAGGCTTTACTATTAAGAAACTTTCCTGATACATTCGGGCAGCAGGATCGTTCCAACGAAGGGATGCGCGATATGGTGCCGAAACCGGTTCCGGGAACCCCCTCCTGGCTGCGTGAGACCAATGACCGCACCGCCCTCTCCCTGCTGCTCGAACACGGGGTCCTCACCCGCTCGCGGATCGGCGAGCTCTCCGGCCTCTCGAAACCGACCGCCGCCCAGATGGTCTCCCGCCTCGAGAACGCCGGACTGATCCACGCGGTCGGCGAAGTCTCCGGCGGCCGCGGCCCCAACGCCGCCAGCTACGCCGTGCGCACCGACCGGATGCTCGGTGTCGCCATCGACATCGACTATCACGAGATGCGTTCGACGGTGGTCGACGCGAGCGGCCACGAGCATCCCATCGCCACGACCCCGCTGGCCCGCACGGCCCGCGATCGCTCCCCCGCCGCCGATGTGCGCTCGGCGATCGACGCCGCCTGCGAGGCGGCGGGCATCGCCACCGCGACCGTCTCGGCGGTCTGCATCGGCGTGCAGGGAGCGCTCGACCCGCGCACCGACGAACTGAGCTTCATCGAGACGCTTCCCGGCTGGCCGAAGAAGGGCATCCGCAAGCATCTCGAAGACGCCCTCGGCCTCTCGGTGCACATCGACAACGACGTGAACCTCGCCGCCATCGCCGAACGCACCGACGGTGCGGGGCGCGACACGGGCGGTTTCGCCCTGCTCTGGATGGGTGACGGCCTCGGCCTCTCGGTCGACCAGGGCGGCTCCGTCCACCGTGGGGCGTCCGGGGGCGCGGGCGAGATCGGCTACCTGCCGATCCCGCGCAACGCCGCCGAACTCGACCCCGCAGCCGACGACCTGCAAGATCTCATCGGCGGTCCGACCGTCGCCCGCCTGGCCCGCGGGCTCGGGATGCGCGGCCGCGGATACGCAGCGCTGATCGACGCCGTGCCGACAGCGCCCGAACGGGAGGCCCTGCTCGCCGAGCTGGCCCCTCGGGTCGCCGTCGGCGTCATCCCCGTCCTCGCGCTCCTCGACCCGGAGCTCGTCGTGCTCGGCGGCCCGACCGGCAGCGCGGGCGGCGAACGCCTGGCCGAGCTCGTCGGCGAGCAGCTGCGCAAAGCGTGGGGCTCGTCGAAGGTCGTCACCACCGGTGTTCCCGTGCATCCCGTGCTACGGGGCGCCCGCGAACATCTGCTCACCGAAGTGCGCACCGCGCTCTTCGCCGAAGTGTCCAGGATCTCCGCCTAGCGGGCATCCTGCACGGCTCCACCAGAACCATCCCGGCACCACAGTTTTTCGTCTCCCCTAGCCAACAGCACCATCACGCATCGGAATCAGTGAGGAACCCACCGTGAAACACCGCCCCCATCGCATCATCACCGCTGTCGCGCTCACCGCGGCCGCGGCCCTGACCCTCGCCGGCTGTTCCGGCGGAGGCAGCGGCGCCACATTCGAGTCGACCACCCCCAAGGAGCTCTCCGGCACCGTCTCGTTCTGGCACTTCTTCTCCGACCGCGAGGCCGGCGTCGTGCAGTCGGTCGTCGACGACTTCGAGAAGAAGTACCCGAAGGTCACGGTGCAGGTGCACTCGGGCCAAGACGACGAGAAGCTGCAGAAGGCCATCGCCACCGGCAGCAAGGTCGACGTCGGACTGTCGTACTCCACCGACATCGTGGGCAACTTCTGCTCCAATGGCGCGTTCCGCAGCCTCAACAAGGTCATCGACCGCGACGGCGTCGACATGAGCCAGTTCTCGCCGACGGTGAAGTCGTACACCGAGTTCAAGGGCACCCGCTGCGCGATGCCGATGCTCGCCGACGTCTACGGCCTGTACTTCAACAAAGATCTGTTGAAGGCGGCCGGCTTCACCGCGCCGCCGAAGACGCTCTCCGAGCTGGAGTCGATGGCCGACAAGCTCACCACCTACAACGCCGACGGCTCCATCAAGACCCTCGGCTTCAACCCCACGATGGGCTGGTACGAGAACGCGGCATCCCACTACGGCCCCGCCGCGGGCGCCGACTGGCTGAAAGCCGACGGCACGAGCGCGATCAGCTCCAGCCCCGGCTGGAGCGAGCTCATGACCTGGCAGAAGGCCTACGTCGACAAGATCGGCTGGGACAAGCTGAACAAGTTCACCTCGGGGCTCGGTCAGGAGTTTTCGGCCGGCAATGCCTTCCAGACCGGCCAGGTGGCGATGAACCTGGACGGCGAGTACCGCACCGCCTTCATCGCCGACCAGGCCAAGAAGCTGAACTACGGCACCGCGCCCTTCCCGACGGCGGACGACCACACCGAGTTGTACGGCGGCGGCTACCTGACCGGTAACATCATCGGCATCTCGAAGGGCTCGCAGCACCCGGAGCTCGCCTGGGCGCTGCTCAAATACCTGACGACCGACACGGATGCGGTGGTCAAGCTGGCCAACGGCCTCAAGAATGTGCCGACGACGGCCGACGCGCTCACGTCTCCGAAGCTCGAGGTCTCTGACCAGTACCGCACCTTCCTCGACATCGCCACGAACAAGAACGTCGCCACGACCCCGGCCAGCCCGCTCGGCGCCGGCTACCAGCAGTCGTTCCAGGACTTCTGGAACAAGTACCAGAGCCAGGGCGTTGACCTCCAGGCCGGCCTGAAGAGCGTCGACAAGCAGATCAACGACGCGCTCGCCCTCACCACCGGTCCGTGACGATGACGAGCACTGCTGTACGCGAGGGGCGGGCGGTCGCCGTCCGCCCCTCGCGGGCCCGCACCAGACGGAAGCTGGTGACGCTGGCGCTGCTGGCGCCGGCCCTCCTCGGCCTCGCGATCTTCTTCGTCTACCCGCTGATCGCCTCCGTCTACTACTCCTTCACCCGGTTCGACCTCGTGTCCGCACCGCAGTGGATCGGCCTCCGCAACTACGAGTACCTGTTCACCCAAGACCCGAATGTGTGGAACGCGACCCTCAACACGCTGTGGTTCGTGGTCATCTGGGTGCCGGTGAAGATCGTCTTCGCCCTGCTGGTGGCAGGGCTGCTCACCCGGGCGAAGACCGCATCCGGTTTCTGGCGCACCGTGTTCTACCTGCCCGCGCTCGTGCCACCCGTTGCCAGCGTCGTGGCGTTCGTCTTCCTGTTCAACCCGGGCACCGGGCCGGTGAACCAGATCCTGAAGTTCTTCGGCATCCAGGGTCCGCTCTGGTTCAACGACCCCGCCTGGTCGAAGCCGTCACTGGTGCTGCTGGGCGTCTGGGTCATGGGCGACATCATGATCATCTTCCTCGCCGCCCTGCTCGATGTGTCGAAGGAACAGTACGAGGCAGCATCGCTCGACGGCGCCAACGGAGTGCAGAAGGCGCGGTACGTGACCCTGCCGAGCATCGCGCCCGTGCTGCTGTTCTCGGTCGTCACCGGTGTGATCGCGGCGATCCAATACTTCACCGAGGCGGCCGTCGCCTCCGGGGTCGCCAGCGGCAAAGCGGTCATCGGCGAAGGCATCAGCAACAATCTCGGCTACCCCGACGGCTCGCTGCTCACCTACACGCAATGGCTGTACGTGCGCGGCTTCGGCACCTACCAGCTCGGCTACGCCTCTGCCCTGGCCGTGCTGCTCTTCGTCGTGGCCGCTGTGATCCTCATCCTCCTGCTCCGCCGCTTCAAGGCGTTCACCCCGGAAGGCGCACAATGACCTCCGCCACCCTCGCGCCCGAGCAAGCGGCGCCCCCGGCCCTGCCGAAGCGCCGCATCCCCAGCCCGCGCTCGGTGCGCACCCGGCGCATCCTCGCCTGGATCGCCGAGCATGCCGTGCTCATCGTGCTGGCCATCCTGTTCATCGCGCCGATCGTCTTCGTGTTCCTCACCTCGGTCATGTCGAGCGAGCAAACGCTCACCGCCTCGCTATGGCCCCAGCCGTTCGCCTGGGACAACTACGTCAAGGTGTTCACGACGGTTCCGCTGCTGCAGTGGTTCGGCAACTCGGCGATCTACGCGATCCTCGCGACGCTGTTCATGCTGATCTCCAGCGTGCCGGCGGCCTACGCCCTCGCCAAGATCAAGTTCCGCGGCGCGAACGTGCTCTTCACCGTGATCATCATCGCGATGCTGCTGCCCCCGCAGGTCACAGCCATACCGATCTACGTGATGTGGTCGCAACTGAACCTCACCGGAACGCTGTGGCCGCTCATCCTGCCGAACCTGCTCGGCGACGCGTTCTCGATCTTCCTGCTGCGCCAATTCTTCCTGACCATCCCGAGCGAGTACGCGGATGCTGCACGCATCGACGGCAACGGCGAATTCGGTGTGCTCTGGCGGGTCGTGCTCCCCATGGCCAAACCCGGCATCGCGGCAACGGCCATCTTCATGTTCTTCAACTCGTGGAACGACTACTACGGCCCCCTGCTCTACACCTCGGAGAACCCGTCGTCATGGCCTGTCGCATACGGCCTCGCGTCGTTCCGCGGCGTGCACGGCACCGATTGGGGGCTGACCATGGCGATGACCATGCTCGTCACCATCCCCGTGGTCCTCATCTTCTTCTTCGCCCAACGCGTATTCGTCGAGGGCATCACACTCACAGGCGTGAAAGGCTGATCAGTGAAACTTGCTGTTGTCGGTGGAGGCTCCACCTACACTCCCGAACTCATCGACGGGTTCGCCCGGATGCGAGACGTTCTCCCCATCGAAGAGCTGTGGCTCGTCGACACCGACCCGGAGCGACTGCGCCTGGTCGGCGGGATGAGCGAGCGGATGTTCCGCGCCGCCGGGCACACCGGCCGCATCGTGCCGACCGGCGACCTGGTGGCCGGCGTCGCGGATGCCGACGCCGTGCTCATCCAGCTGCGGGTGGGCGGCCAGGCCGCCCGTCACGGCGACGAGACGTTCCCGCACGAGTGCGGCTGCATCGGCCAGGAGACCACGGGACCGGGCGGATTCGCCAAGGCGTTGCGCACCGTTCCGGTCGTCCTCCGAGTGGCCGAGACCGTGCGCAAGCACGCGAAGCCGGACGCGTGGATCGTCGACTTCACGAACCCGGTCGGCATCGTCACGCGCGCACTGCTGCAGGAGGGTCACCGCGCGGTCGGGCTCTGCAATGTGGCCATCGGCTTCCAGCGCCGCTTCGCCAACCTCCTCGGCGTCGACCACACGGCCATCACGCTCGGCCACGTCGGCCTCAACCACCTCACCTGGGAGCGGGCGGCCTACGTGACGGATGCGGACGGAACGCGCGACGCGCTGCCCGCCCTCATCGACACCCGCCTCGGCGAGCTCGCCGACGAGATCGAGCTGCCGCCCTCGCTCATCACGATGCTCGGCAATGTGCCCTCGTACTACCTGCGCTATTACTACGCACACGACCAGGTGCTCCGTGAACAGCTCGGCTCACCCACCCGTGCCCAGGCTGTGCAGGAGGTGGAGCACGCGCTGCTCGAGCTCTACGCCGACCCCGCCGTCGACACCAAGCCAGACGCGCTCGCCAAGCGCGGTGGCGCCTTCTACTCGGAGGCCGCCGTCGACCTGATCGCTTCGCTCCGCAGCGACCGCGGCGACACCCAGGTCGTGAACCTGCGCAACAACGGTTCGCTGCCGTTCCTGCCGGACGATCATGTGATCGAGGTTCCCGCGGTCGTCGGCGCCTCCGGTGTCACGGCGCTGCCGATCGAACCGGTCGCCGACGACATCCGGGGATTGATCTCCCACGTCGCCGGCTACGAGCGGCTCGCCCTCGACGCCGCCGTGCACGGTGGGCGCGAGCGCGTCCTCCGCGCGATGATGGCGCATCCCCTCGTCGGGCAGTTCGACCGGGCCGAGAAGCTCACCGATCTGCTGATCGCGGGCAACCGCGAGCACCTCGCGTGGGCGAAGTGACCGCCGACGGCCATCGCCCGATCGTGATAGCGGTCGACGGCGGCGGCTCCAAGACCGATGCGGTGGCGCTCGACCTCGACGGCTCCGTCGTGGCGAGCGCCCGCGGCACCACCTCCAGCCCGCACATCATCGGCATGGGCGAGGCGGCCAGGCTGATCGACGACCTGATCGCCGAGATCCTGCGGCAGACCGGCGGCGCCCCGATCGCCCAGGCCAACATCTACCTCTCCGGCCTCGACCTGCCTGCCGAGGTCGCCGCGTTCCGGGCGGCAATCGCCGGGTACGCCTGGGCGGATGCGATCGTCGACAACGATCTGTTCGCCCTGCTGCGCGCCGGCACCGACGAGCCGGATGCGGTGGCGGTCGTCTGCGGCACCGGCATCAACTGCGTCGGTGTCCGTAGTGACGGCGCGGTCGTGCGCTATCCCTCGCTCGGCATGATCTCAGGCGATTGGGGTGGCGGCTGGCACCTCGGCGAGCAGGCCCTCTGGCACGCCGCGCGCGCGGTCGACGGGCGCGGGCAGGAGACGACGCTCGCGTTCGCCATCCCCGCGGTCTTCGGCCTCGACTCGATCCAGGCCGTGATCGAAGCGTTGCACTTCGGCTCGCTCCCGAACTCGGACCTCGCCCGGATCAGCCCGGCCGTCTTCGACGCCGCGCGGGCCGGGGATGCGGTGGCCGGCTCGCTCGTCGACCGCCAGGCCGACGAGATCGTCGCCTTCGCCGCCACCACACTGCGCCGCCTCGAGCTCCTCGGCCGACGCGTGCCGGTCGTGCTCGGCGGCGGCGTGATCGGCGCGCGCGACGAACGGCTGCTCGCCGGGATCGAACGGGAGCTGGCCCGCCGCGCGCCGCTGGCTCACATCGAGCTCGTCACCGCCGCGCCGATCCTCGGTGCCGGTCTGCTCGCGCTCGAGGGGGCCGCGGCCGGCCAATCCGCCCTCGACAGCGCCCGCAGCAGCCTCGCCTCCCGCCGCTCCGCCCTCACCCTCCGCTGACTCAGCCGCTTTCCGCCCCACCCTCGCGCCAAACATTTGCCACAAATGTCGTCTCTGACTCCGTCAGGGGCGACATTTGTGGCAAATGATTCGGCGAAGAGTGAGGGGGTGGAGGGGGTGGGGGTGTTAGGCGGCGAACGAGAGGGGGGTGGCGACGCGGTCGAGGGAGGCGATGAGCGCCTCCAGCTGCCCCGCGGGGGCGCCCGGGTCTTCCGGATGCCACTGCACCGCCAACACCGGGGCGCTCTCGTGCTCGACCGCCTCGACATGTCCGTCCGGCGCACGCCCGGTGACCACGAGCCCCGCGCCCACCCGGTCGACCGCCTGGTGGTGCGCGCTCTGCACATCGACAGTAGCGCCGCCGAGGAGGCCGGCGACCAGGCTCCCGGCCGCGAGACGCACCGGATGCGTCGCCATGACCTCGCGCACCGGCACGCCGTGGTTCTTGTGGATGCTCTGCTCCCCCAGATGCTGGATGAGCGTCCCGCCCAGTGCCACGTTCACGATCTGCAGACCCCGGCAGATGCCGAGAAGCGGTGTCTCTCGGGCGATCGCCCGGCGGGCTAGCGCGATCTGGGCGGCGTCGGCGGCTTCGAGGTGCCGGCTCTCGCCGTCATACCCGGCGATGCCGCCGTAGAAGGCGGGCGCGATGTCTTCGCCGCCCATCAGGAGAATGGCGTCGGCGTCCTCGGTGCGCGCGAGAAGCGCATCCTCGCCCTGGTCGGCGGCGAGCCGGATGACCGCCCAACCCTGACGCTCCGCCTCGGCGATGGCCGCACCGACGAGAACCTGCACATAGTCGTGGTAGGCCCGGTCGTGTCCACGGAACCGGATGACCTCGACGACGGCGAGCGACCGTGACGGGTGCTGACCGCTCATCGGGTCTCCTCTCTTCGTGCGGGCCTCCCCCATTCTCGACGGCCGCTCCGGCCCGGCGCATCCCACGCGTAACAGGATGAAACAGATCTTTTCTTCAGCTGCTTCCCAGACTCTGGCGCCGCAGAACGTCGCCCCAATAGACTCTGCACAGTACGAGTGGACTCGAGAGAGTGAGCGGATGCGCGGAGCACGAATTCTGGGTGGGGTGCTGCTGGCCATCGGGCTTGTCGCGGGCACGGCGACGGTTGCGAGCGCACAGAGCCCCGTCGACCTCGGCAGCGGACATGTAGTCGACCAGGCCGGAGTCGTCGGCACTGACGGCATGAAGTCGATCGAGAAAGCATCGAAGCAGCTCTCGCGAGACCACAACATCGACCTCTACGTCGTCTACGTCGACCGGTTCACGAATCCGACGGATGCGGCCGACTGGGCGAACCAGACGGCGGCCAACAACAATCTCGGTCCGACGCAGTATCTGCTCGCCGTCGCGACGGACGGGCGCGCCTTCTACCTCTCCGGCGACTCGGAGGGGCCGGTCAGCGACACCAAACTCGGTCAGATCGAGACCAACGACATCGCCCCCAAGCTGAAAGCCGGCGATTGGACAGGCGCCGCGCTGGCGGCCGCCACCGGTCTCGGCGACGCCACAGGCGGTGGCGGCAGCGGTGGTCTGATCTGGTTCATCGTGATCGCCCTCGTCGTGATCGCCGCCGTGATCTTCTTCCTCGTCCGCAGCCGGTCGAAGAAGAAAGCGGCGGCCGGCCGGCCGACCACGCCGCAGAGCGAATTGCAGGCGCTGCCGATCAAAGACCTCGAGAGGCGCGCCGGGTCGGCCCTGGTGCAGACCGACGACGCCGTGCGCACCAGCGAGGAGGAGCTCGGCTTCGCCACCGCCCAATACGGGGCGGAGTCGGTCGTCCCGTTCCAGGCCGCCCTCGACGCGGCGAAGGCGCAGCTCGGCGACGCGTTCAAACTCAAGCAGAAGCTCGACGACTCCGAACCGGACACCGAGCAGGAGACGCGCGACTGGAACGTGCAGATCGTGCTGCTGTGCGGTGCCGCCAATGAAGCGCTCGACAAGCAGGCGGCGGCGTTCGACGAGCTGCGGTCGCTCGAGAAGCGTATTCCCCAGGCGACGGCCGAGGTGCAGACCGCCGCGGATGCCGTCCAGGCGAGGATCGCCTCCTCCACGGCCGCCCTCGCCTCCCTGTCGGAGCGTTACACCGATGCTTCGCTCGCCACAGTGCACGACAACATCACCCAGGCCGCCGAACGGCTCGCCTTCGTCTCCACCGCTCTCACCGCCGCGAAGCAGAACAGCGATGCCGGCGAGTCGAGCGCCGCCGCGGTCGGGGTTCGGGCGGCCGAGGAGTCGGTCGACCAGGCGACACTGCTCCTGGATGCGGTCGACCGGCTCGGCAGCGACCTCGGCACCACGCAGCAGACCATCGACTCCACCATCGCCGAGCTGGAGAGCGATCTCGCCGAGGCGCGTTCACTCGCGGCCGCCGACGACCCGCAGGGCGCCATCGGCGCCGCGGTCGCCGGCACCGAGCAGACCCTCGGCGATGTGAAGAGCAAGATGGCCGCCGGCAAGGTCAACCCGCTCGAGATCGCGCAGCGGCTGGAGGCCGCCAATCAGAGCATCGATGGCGTGCTGCAGGGGGTTCGGGATGCGCGCCAGCAGGCCCAGCGCGCGGTCGCCTCGCTGCAGCAGACCCTGCTGTCGGCGAAGAGCCGGGTCTCCGCCTGTGAAGACTTCATCACGGCCCGACGCGGCGCCGTCGGGCCGGAGGCACGCACCCGGCTCGCCGAGGCCGGCCGTCTCGTGGTGCAGGCCGAGGCCGCAGCGGCCGGCGACCCGGTCACGGCGCTCGCGCAGGCCCAACGCGCCGACCAGCTCGCAGACGAGGCGACCCGGCTCGCCCAGCAGGACGTCGGCGGCTTCCAGACGACCGACCCCGGACTCGGCGGCCTCTTCGGTGGCGGCGGAACCGGTGGTGGGGGCGGCAACGGGGCGATGGGCGCCATCCTCGGCGGCATCCTGATCAACTCGGTGCTCAGCGGCGGTGGGCGGTCCTCCGGGGGCGGCGGCCGGGCCGGCGGAAGCCGGCCGGGTGGCAGCAGCGGCGGTAGCGGCGGCTTCAGCCCTGGAAGCTTCGGCGGAGGCGGCACCCGCTCCCGTCGCGGAGGTGGACGGTTCTAGGCCTCGTGGGGGGCCACAAGCGAAAGGAAGCACCATGACCAAACAGTCGATTTTCGGCCGGATCGCGCAGCTGATGAAGGCGAATGTCAACGCGCTCATCGATCAGGCGGAAGACCCCGAGAAGATGCTGGACCAGATGGTCCGCGACTTCACCAACAACATCGCGGACGCCGAAAGCGCGATCGCAGAGACCATCGGCAACCTCCGGCTGCTCGAAGACGATCACCGCGAAGATGTCGAAGCCGCCTCCGAGTGGGGCCAGAAGGCGTTGGCCGCCAGCAAGCAGGCCGATACGTATCGTGCAAGCGGTGACGCCGCCGACGCCGACAAGTTCGACAACCTGGCCAAGGTGGCTCTCCAACGGCAGATCTCCTCCGAAAATGAGGCGAAGGCGGCCGAGCCGCAGATCGCCTCGCAGACCGAGATCGTCGACAAGCTCAAGTCCGGGCTGAACGGCATGAAGACCAAGCTCGAGCAGCTCAAGAGCAAGCGGTCCGAGCTGATCGCGCGGGCCAAGAGCGCGCAGGCCCAGTCACAGGTGATGGATGCGGTCAAGAGCGTCGACATCCTCGACCCCACGAGCGAGGTCGGTCGATTCGAAGACAAGATCCGGCGCGAGGAGGCGAAGGTGCGCGGAGCGTCCGAGCTCGCCGCCTCCAGCCTGGATGCCCAGTTCAATCAGCTCGACGACCTGGGTGAGATGACAGAGGTCGAGGCCCGGCTCGCCGCGCTCAAGACCGGCGGCGCCCCGGCCCAGCCGGCTGTGACCGCCGAGGCGACGCCCTCGGCTCCGTACACGCCGGGTCAGTAGACGTTCCCGGCGGCGGGGTGGCGGAGGTGGTCTCCGCTCCCCCGCCGCTTGCGTCTTGGCTGGGAATCGGCGAACGGCAGCCCTCGAAGAGGTTGGATGGCGATATGACGACAGAGACGCTGCGCGAAGCACCGCATCCTGGGCCGGCGATGAGCAGGAGTATCGGATGACCGGCGCCGCTTTCCTCGTCGTTCCGCAGTGGCAGGGCTCCGGCTCCTCCCGCGCCATGCGTTTGATAGACGGTGCCGAAGCCATCCGTGGCGACCTCCCCGCATCGGCCACGACGACGGTCGCGATTCCGGCTTCCGCGGGCGACTCTCTCGGAACGGGCGTGCACCGGTTCTCTGCGCTCGCCACCGTTCGCGACGCCGTTCTGGCCGAGCTGACCGTGCTCGACGAACCCGTCATCACCATCGGCGGCGACTGCGGTGCCGACCTCGCCAGCATCCAGCATGTGGTCGCCGGCCGCGAGCCCGGCAGCGTCGCACTCGTCTGGTTCGACGCCCACGCCGACCTCAACGACGTGGCCTCCTCCCCGTCGGGCGCGTTCCACGGCATGGTCGCGCGCGCCCTGCTCGGCGAGGGCCCGGAACAGCTCGCATCGACCGGGGCGGCCGTTCTGACTCCCGCACAGCTGGTGCTCGCAGGAACCCGTTCGCTCGACGACGGCGAGAGCGAGTACATCGAGAGCAACGGTGTGCGGCTCCTCGCCGCCGACACGTTCGCCGATCCCGCCGAACTGGTGGCGGCCGTCGAGTCGACCGGCGCCTCCGCGGTCTACCTGCACATCGATCTCGACGTGCTCGACCCGGCGACGATCGACGGTGTCGGCTCGCCCGAACCGTTCGGCGTGCAGCCGGAACTCTTGGTCGCCGCCGTTCGCGCGCTGCGCTCGCGGTTCGAGTTCGCCGGGGCCGGCATCACCGAGTTCGCGCCGGAATCGGTGGAGGCTGCGGAACAGGATATGCCCGTCATCCTGCGCATCCTCGGCTCGCTCACCGCGCCGCTGACCGCGCCGGAGGGCTCCTCCCCAACGGGCTCGGCACGTCATCTCTCCTCAGATCCACGCGCAACCGATGACGCGCTCTGAGGCCCGAGGTAGCTTGGGAGACATGACCGAACCCAAGATCGTCACCGAACGTCGCGGCCACATCCTGCTCATCGGCATCAACCGCCCCGAGAAGCGCAACGCCGCCGATTTCGAGCTGCTCAGCCTGCTGGCCGCGGCTTACGGCGAGCTGGAGCGCGACCCCGCGTTGCGCGTGGGTCTGGTGCACGCGATCGGCGAGCATTTCACCGCCGGTCTCGATCTCGCCGACCTCGGGCCGCGCATCGGGGCCGACGGGCTGACCTTCGCTCCCGAGGGCGGGATCAATCCGTGGCAGGTCTCGGGCGAGCAGCTCAGCAAGCCCGTCGTCATCGCGGTTCAGGGCCTGTGCCTGACCCTCGGCATCGAGCTCATCCTGGCCAGCGATGTCGCGGTCGCGGCACGCTCCACCCGGTTCGGGCAGATCGAGGTCACCCGTGGCATCCTTCCGTTCGGCGGCGCCACCCTGAGATTCCCCCGCGCGGTCGGCTGGGGCAACGCCATGCGGTGGATGCTCACCGGCGATCTCTTCGACGCCGCGGAGGCCTGGCGCATCGGGCTCGTGCAGGAGGTCGTCGACGACGGCGATCAGTTCGACCGGGCACTCGCCATCGCTCAGCGCATCGCCGCTCAGGCGCCGCTCGCCGTTCAGGCCACGCTCACCAACGCACGACGCGCGGTGCGCGATGGAGACGCCGCGGCCGAAGCGGGGTTGCAGCCGGCGCTCGTCCGCCTCGCCACCAGCGAAGATGCCCGGATCGGCATGCAGGCCTTCCTCGCCCGCGCGGAAGCCGAGTTTGTCGGCCGCTGACCGGCGGTCGCCGATCCCACGCACACGCACACGCCCACGACCCCGACCCCGACCCCGACCCCGACCGGAGTGAACATGATAAGCACCGAGTACGACGTCATCGTGATCGGCGCGGGAGCCGTCGGCGAGAATGTGGCCGATCGCGCCGTCCAAGGCGGCCTGCGCACCGTCATCGTCGAAGCGGAACTGGTCGGCGGCGAATGCTCGTATTGGGCGTGCATGCCGTCCAAGGCGCTGCTGCGCAGCGGGGCGCTGCTCCGCGCGGCCGAGCGGGTCGGCGGGGTCCGCGAGGCCATCACCGGCCCCCTCGACGTCGAGGCGGTGCTGACGCGGCGCGACGGCATGACGAGCAATTGGAAGGACGACGGCCAGGTCGCCTGGCTGAACGGCGCCGGCATCGATCTCGTGCGCGGTCACGGCGTGCTCACCGCCCCTCGCGAGGTCACCGTCACCGCCGACGACGGCACGGTCACCGTTCTCACGGCCACGCAGGCGGTCGCGGTCTGCACGGGCTCGGCTGCGCTGCTTCCCGACATCCCGGGACTGCGCGAAAGCCGCCCCTGGACGAGCCGCGACGCCACGAGCGTGCAGCGGGTGCCCCTCTCGCTGGCGATCCTCGGGGGCGGAGTGGTCGGCGTCGAGATGGCGACGGCGTACGCCGGTTTCGGCACAGATGTGCATCTGATCGCGCGCGGCGCACTCCTCGGCGGCAGCGAGCCGTTCGCCGGCGAGCTGGTGAACGACTCGCTGCGCGCGCTCGGCGTCACCGTGCATCTCGATGTCTCACCGACCGCAGTGGAGCGCACAGAGGGGAACGGTTTCCGGCTGCGTCTCGACGACGGCACCATCGTCGAATCGGACGAGCTCCTCGTCGCGACCGG
Organism: Leifsonia poae; assembly: GCF_020009625.1. Taxonomy (NCBI): domain Bacteria; kingdom Bacillati; phylum Actinomycetota; class Actinomycetes; order Micrococcales; family Microbacteriaceae; genus Leifsonia; species Leifsonia poae. The sequence continues at coordinate 3,746,869 of NZ_JAIHLP010000002.1, read as the reverse complement.
CCGCATCCCGCACACCGGCGACCTCGGGCTCGAGCGGTTCGGCCTGGAAGGCGGGGCCTGGCTCCCGGTCGACGACAGCCTGCGGGTGCTGCGCGACAACGGCGAACCCGTCGAGGGCGGCTGGCTCTACGCCGTCGGCGACGTCAACCACCGGGCGCTGCTCACCCACCAGGGCAAGTACCAGGCGCGAGCGGCGGGCGACGCGATCGCCGCGCGAGCCGACGGCCGCGAGGTCTCCCTCGCTCCGTGGGGGGCTTTCGTCGCCACGGCCGACCATCGGGCGGTTCCCCAGGTGACGTTCACCGACCCCGAGGTCGCGTCGGTGGGGCTGACCGCCGCCGCGGCCGAGAAGGCCGGGCACCGCATCCGCGTCGTCGACTACGCCATCGGGCAGGTGGCCGGTGCGAGCGTCACCGCCGACAATTACACCGGTCAGGCGCGCATGGTCGTCGACGAAGATCGCGGAGTGCTGCTCGGCGTGACGTTCGTGGGCCAAGACGTCGCCGAGCTGCTGCACTCGGCCACCGTGGCGATCGTCGGCGAGGTGCCGATCGCCCGCCTCTGGCATGCGGTTCCCTCCTACCCCACGATCAGCGAAGTCTGGTTGCGTCTGCTCGAGACGTACGGCCGGCCGAAGGAGTAGACGGATGCGCGCGATCAAACAGCTCGTGCTCGATTCGCCGATCAGTTGGCTGGGCTACCTCTATGCGACAGCGGTCGGACTGGTCTGGGGCTTCCTCTGGAGCACCGGCCGCGTCGAACGCCGGCAGGGCCTCTTCGTGTTCCGGGGCATGCCGCCCCGCACTTTCGGCCGCGGCGGTTCGTGCGTCGGTGGCTGCTACCTCACGGCGCAGAACGTCACCGATGACGTGCTGGAGCACGAGGCGATCCACAAACGGCAGTGGCAGCGTTATGGCATGCTCTTCCCCCTGCTCTACCTCGTCGCCGGACGCGACCCGTTGAAGAATCGATTCGAGATCGAAGCCGGTCTCGAGAAGGGCGGCTACCTGTGAGCGGCCAGTCGACACCCCGCACGATCGTCCTCACCGGTGCGAGTTCCGGCATCGGCGTCGTCGCGGCCGAGCAGCTCGCCGCGCAGGGCAACGAGATCGCCATCGTCGGCCGCAACCCCGAGCGCACGCGGGCGGTCGCAGAACGGGTCGGCGGCACCCCGTTCCTCGCCGACTTCGAACGATTGGCCGATGTGCACGCGCTGGCCGATGCCCTGCTGCAACGCTACGAGCGGATCGATGTGCTCGCCAACAACGCGGGCGGCCTCTACGCCAAACGCGAGATCACGGTCGACGGCCACGAACGGACCATCCAGACCAACCATCTGGCGCCATTCCTGCTCACCAAACTGCTGCTGCCGCGCCTCGAAAGCACCGCCGAAGCCGGCCATCCGGTGCGCGTGGTGTCAACCGCGAGCGTCGCCAACCGGTTCGGCCGGCTGCGCCTCGACGACCTCGACTTCGCCCAACGCCCCTGGATGGGCGGCTGGCGCGCGTACGGAACCGCGAAGCTCGCCACGATCCTCTTCATCCGCGAACTCGCCGAACGCCTCACCGGAACCGGGATCGACGCGTTCTCGTTCCATCCGGGAACGATCGCCACGAACTTCGGCCTGTCCTCCCCGCTGATCCGTTTCGGTTCGGCAGTCACCCGGGGAGGCTACGGCATCGGCGTCGACCGCGGTGCCGCGCCCCTTGTGATGCTCGCAACCGACAGCCCGGTCGGTGCGCCGAGCGGAACCTACTTCGACCGCCTCCGCGCCAACGGTGTAATGCGTCACCAGGCCAAGAACGCGCAATTGGGGCGCGACCTCTGGAACGTCAGCGCCGAGATCGTGGGCGTCTGACCCCGGCGGCGCCCCTCATCGCGGGAATGCGCCCCTCGTCGCGGCAGCAGGAAGGCTAGTGCGAGACCGAGGACGCGACCGTGACGGCCTCGTTCGACATGCCGACCTCGATCGCCAGATGCTCGCGGATCTCCGACACGAGAGCGAACCCGCCGGAGATGATCGCGCGCGTCTCCCCGGGGCCGTCGCACAGCATCTCGGCCGTCCACGCCCGCACAGCACGGGTCGCCGCTTCGCCTTTCGCGCACAACTCGCCGGTGCCCGGGCGCCCGCTGCGGCGCGAGCGCGCCAACCAGGTGATGGTCATGCGCATCGGAATCGCCAGGGCGACAGCATCTTCGGGATGCTCGACCTCGACGAAGACCCGGCCCCGCGCACACAACGGCAGCAGCGCCAGCTCCGCTTCGAGCTCCGGCAGCGACGACTCATCCCCGACGATGAGGAACTGCACCCGGTCGTCGTGGTGGGCGGTGGTCGCGGTGTGAGTCGCGTGCTCTGGTCGATACATGGCTTCTCCAGTATAGGCGAGCCTTACCTAACCTCGATGCGTTCCGGGCGGATGCCCAGCCGCCCGGAAACGTCTGAACTCTCCCGACCGCGCCTTCCCTCAGCGGCGCGACAAGGGCATGATCGTGCTATGAATCCGACGGCGGAGAACCCGATCGCACCCATGCTCGCCAAAGCCGTTGCCGCGGTCCCCTCCCCCGACTCCGCGGAGGGCGGCCTCAGCTACGAGCCCAAGTGGGACGGATTCCGCGCCATCGTCTATGCCGACGGCTCCGGGAGCACCGTCGATTCCGTCGAGATCGGCAGTCGCGGCTCCAAAATGCTCACCCGCTACTTCCCGGAACTCATCTCCGCCTTCCAACGTCTCCTGCCGTCAGCCTGCGTGCTCGATGGCGAGATCGTCGTGCCCACCGGACCGGTCGGAACCCAGCACCTCGACTGGGAGGCCCTCTCGCAGCGCATCCACCCGGCCGCCAGGCGGGTGGCGCTTCTCGCCGAGCAGACACCGGCGATGTTCATCGCCTTCGACCTGCTCGCGCTCGGGGACGAATCGTTGCTCGATCGCCCTTTCGCCGAGCGCCGCGCCGTGCTGGAGAAGTTCGCCGGAAAGCTACCAGAGCCGCTCCGGCTCACCCGCACCACGACAGATGTGGAGCTCGCCCGACGCTGGCTCATCGAGTTCGAGGGCGCCGGGCTCGACGGCGTGGTCGCCAAGCCGCTCGCCTTCCCGTACACGCCGAACAAACGCACGATGCTGAAGATCAAACACCATCGCACGGCCGATGTCGTGGCGCTCGGCTACCGCATCCACACCAGCGGCCGAGGTGTCGGGTCGGTGCTGCTCGGCCTCTTCGACGCCGACGGCGCGCTCCGCAACATCGGCGGAGTCTCCGCATTCAGCGATGCGCGGCGCCTCGAGCTGATCGACGAGCTGGAGCCCCTGGTCGACCGCGACGAGTCTGGGAAGGCGGTCACCGGAGAGACCGAACGCAGCCGGTTCTCCGCCGGCAAAGACGTCTCGTTCGTGCGTCTACGGCCCGAGCGCGTGCTCGAGGTGCGCTACGACCAGATGGAGGGGATGCGTTTTCGCCACACGGCCCAGTTCGAGCGCTGGCGCCCGGACCGCGAGGCCGCCTCATGCACCTTCGAGCAGCTCGATCGTCCGATCGCGTACGACCTCGCCGCGGTGCTCGGCTGAACGGCGAACGGGATGCGCTCGTGCGCTCGCGCGGTTCAGTGCGCCTTTCTCGCCCGGCTCGGCTGCACGCGGGGCGGCTCCCCGGGCATCTTGGGATAGTCGGGCGGAAACGGGAGCTCCCCGAGCCCGGACTCGCTGTCGCGCTGCCACCAGGCGAGCAGGGTGTCGATACGCCCCGGCTCGTCGTCGAATGACGCCCAGGCGTCGCCGACCGAGGCCAGGCGATCGGGCACGGTCAGAATGGTGTGCTCCCGCGGATCGGCCGACTCGAGCTCATCCCAGGTGAGCGGGGTGGAGACAGGCGCGTGGGCCAGCGCGCGCGGACTGTACGCCCCGGCCATCGTGCGATCGCGGTTCGCCTGGTTGAAGTCGACGAAGATGCGTTCGCCGCGCTCCTCCTTCCACCACGCGGTGGTGACCTCGTTCGGCATCCGTCGTTCGAGTTCACGAGCGGCGGCGATGACCGCGTGCCGAACGTCGAGGAACTCGTGCGTCGGCTCGATCGGCGCGAAGACGTGCAGGCCCCGGTTGCCCGACGTTTTGACGAAGGCGTCGAGTCCGGCCTCGGCGAGCACCGCCCGCAATTCGATCGCCGCCGGGATGGCGTCGTCGAAGTCGGTTCCCGGCTGCGGGTCGAGGTCGATCCTCAATTGATCGGGGTTGTCCGAGTTCTCCGCGCGCGAGGGCCACGGGTGGAACACGACGGTGTTCATCTGCACGGCCCAGACGGCGGCCGCCGGCTCGTCCACGACGAGTTGCGGGTGGGTTCTCGCGCTCGGATAGACCACCATGACCGAGCGCACGAACTCGGGAGCACCGCGCGGCGGGTTCTTGGAGAAGAACTGCTCGCCGTCGATCCCGCCGGGGAAGCGTTGCAGCGAAACCGGGCGGTCCCCGTTGGCGCGCACGAATGCGTCGCCGACGGCGACGAGGTAGTTCGCGAGGTCGAGTTTCGTGATACCGAGCTCTGGCCAGAGCACGCGACCGGGGCTCGTCAGACGAACCTCGCGGTCGCCGTGGGGCCCGGGGACGGTGATGACAACTGCTTCGCCTGCCATGCGTCCACCGTACTCGCCGCGGTTTCCGGGGGATGGCTCTCGTGTGAATTCCGTGTGCGATACCCCGTCGACGCTCGCTTTCGACCGTTTCTGGGCCAGAATGTTGTCGCATCCGCGCTCACCGTGCGGATGCGCGAGAAGAGGGATCCCACTGAGAATCGTCAGCTACAACCTGCGAAAGCACGCCGCCGGTCATGAGCTCGCCGACATCGCTGTCGCACACGATGTCGACGCGCTGTGCCTGCAGGAGTGCGACGCGGAGGCCCTCCCCGAACGGCTGCACCACCTGATCCTCGCCGATGCCACCAAGGCCAACCGTCTCGGGCTGGCGATCTACGTGCGCGAGAGCCGTTACGACATCCTCGAGACTCGCGTGTTCGCGATCCAGAAATCGGTGCACGACCGGGTGCTCGCCCCGGCCCACGAGCGCCTGCTCGCTGTGTATCTGCACGATCGTGAGACGAGCGAAGACGTTCTCGTCGGCTCCTTCCACGCCGCCCCGCTGACGGCCTCCAACTCATTGCGCCGCAAACAGATCGCCGCAGCGCACGCCGGGATGCGCTCGCTCGCCGAGGACATCCCCGCTGTGATGGTGGGCGACTTCAACTACCCCTGGTTCATCCGCGGTCTGGAACGACGGCTCACCACCACCGGATACGCGCTCATGCGCAGCACCGAGCCGACCTATCTGCGCTACAAGTTCTTCACCGGCTACTTCGACTTCGTCACCTCGACCGGGTTCGACATCGATCACGTCGATGTGCTCCCGGCCGGCGCCTCGGACCACCGCGCCATCAGTCTGGACGCCCAGCTCGCCGCCTGAGGCGCCTCGGCACCCGCATCCGATCCGCTTGGCCGCCCACTGCGGCGTAGTGTTGAGCCGTTTCGAGGCGGGCGGTGCGGAATGAACGTGTTCGGCTGGCTCGCGGGCGGCGACTACACGATCGCCCGCGAAGTGCTGCAGCGAGGCGTCGCCGCTCTGTTCCTCGTGGCTTTCGTCTCGGCGGTGAACCAGTTCCCGGCGCTGCTCGGTGAGCATGGCCTGCTCCCGGTGCGTCGCTTTCTTGAGACCGCCTACGGACGGCGCCAGCCCACGATCTTCCGCCGGCACTACAGCGACAGGATGCTGCTGACCGTGGCATGGGCGGGCGCCGGGCTGTCGGCGACGCTCGTGGTCGGCATCCCGCAACTGCTGCCGTCGTGGGCGCTCGTGGCCGTGTTCCTGACCGTCTGGCTGTTCGGGCTCTCTCTCGTGAACGTCGGGCAGACGTTCTACGCGTTCGGCTGGGAGAGCCTGCTGGTCGAGGCCGGCTTCACCGTCGCCTTTCTCGGTGCGCACGACACGGCACCGCCGCTGACGATCGTCTTCCTGCTGCGCTGGCTCGTGTTCCGGCTCGAATTCGGGGCGGGGATGATCAAGATGCGCGGGGACCGTTCCTGGCGCGATCTCACCGCGCTCTTCTACCACCACGAGACGCAGCCGATGCCGAACCCGTTGAGCCGCATGGCCCATCTGCTGCCCCACTGGTGGCATCGGGTCGAGGTGCTCGGCAATCATGTCGCGCAGCTCATCGTTCCCTGGCTGCTCTTCGCCCCGCAGCCGGTGGCGAGCGCGGCGGCCGCCGTCGTCATCCTGACACAGCTCTGGCTCGTGGCCACCGGAAACTTCGCCTGGCTGAATGCGATCACGATCGTGCTGGCGTTCTCGGCCGTCAGCGACCCCGTGCTGTCGACGGTCTTCGGCACGCCGGTGGGCGGCGTCGGCGCGGTCGACGTGCCGCCCTGGTTCGGCGTCGTGGCGGTGGCGGCGAGCATCCTGCTGATCGTGCTCTCCTGGCGTCCGCTCGCCAATCTGTTCTCGCCCACCCAGCTGATGAACGCCAGCTTCAATCGCTGGCACCTCGTCAACGCCTACGGGGCGTTCGGCAGCGTGACGAAGCACCGGGACGAGGTCATCGTCGAGGGGACGCTGGATGACCCGCGCTCGCCCGACGCCCTCTGGCGCGAGTACCCGTTCAAGGGCAAACCCGGGGATGTGCGGCTCCGGCCGCGACAGTTCGCGCCCTACCATCTGCGCCTCGACTGGCTCATGTGGTTTCTCGCCCTGGGCTCGCGGGACACGCGCTGGTTCGAGGTCTTCCTGGTGCGACTGCTCGAAGGGGACGCCCCGACCCTGCGGCTTCTGCGCTCCGATCCGTTCGAGGGCTCGCGCCCGCGAGCTGTGCGGGCCCGGCTGTTCCACTACCGCTTCACGACGCGGGCGGAGAAGCGCGCGAGCGGCGACCACTGGCATCGCACCGAGGCCGGAACGCTGGTGCCGCCGATCACCCTCCCCGCCGGGGGCGTCGGGCGGCACGACGCTCAGTAGCCGCCGCGCTCGTCCTCGAGGCGGGCGAGATCCCGCAGGATGAGGAGCTTGAGCCGGGCGGGACGCTCGGCCTCGTAGTTCGCCTTGAGCGCCTCCGCGCCCGAGAAGGCGTCGAGAGAGGCTTCGATGGCCTGGCCGACCTCATCCCACGCGTCCTGCCGGGCGCGCTCGACGATGGCGAGGAGCTCTGGTTCGCTGGCCGCGCGTTCTCGCAGCGCTGCCGCGAGCTCGATCGCGGCCGCCTCCCGATGCCGGAGGTTGCCGCCGTCGACATCGCGGTAGTCGTGGGGATGCCTCGCATCGCCCCCGCGCCCGGCGACGGCCCGCCAGGTCTCCGCCGCGCGTGCGGCGGCCTGGATCTGCTCGTCGGCGAGCTCGTGCAGCATCGCGGCAGCCTGCGCGGTGTGGCGGGAGGGGTCGAAGTCGTTGCCATCCTGGATGGTGTCGACGACGATGTGGTTCTTCACCGCCATGCGCGTGGCGTAGTCGGCCAGCAGCATCCCCTCATCCACGGATTGGTCGACGGTGACCGGGGCCGGCTCGTCGAGAGCGTTCTCGTCGAACGGGCGCACCCGGGGCGCGGCGGGGCGCCGTCGGAACCAGTTCGGCCAGCGCATCCGTCTCCTCGCGAACGGGGCGACGGGGAACGGCGCCGCCCTGCATCCATTCTTGCCGACAATAGCGGAGGGGAGACGGGATCGTCGGAATGGGGCAGAGTGGACGCATGGCTGGCATCCGGTACGAATTCGAGGCAGAGCTATGGCGTTGGGAGGCACGCAGAGATCTGTGGGTGTTCGCCCGGCTGCCTCAGGACGTGTCGGAGGAGATCCACGACCGTCCGCATCCGCCGGCCGGATTCGGCTCGGTGAAAGTGATGGTGACCCTCGGCGGTTCGCGCTGGTCGACATCGATCTTCCCGGAGTCGGCCGACGGCGCGTACATTGTCGCCATCAAAGGATCCGTGCGCACGAAAGAGGGCGTCGGACTCGGGGATGTGGTGCGGGTCGGCATCGAGACGATGCTGTAGCCGGCCGCGCACAGCCGGTGTCAGCGTCGACGCGGGTGTCGGCATCGACGCCGACATCAGCATCCACCCCGCCGTCGCGAACGGCTCGGCGAGCGGATGCGCCAGAATGGCTGCATGGCCGCCGCATCCGACACCCCCGACGGCGGCAGCACGCCCCATTCGCAAACGCTCGCACGCGGGATCCGGATGCTCGAGATCCTCGCCGAAGCGGAGGAACCGATGAGCATCGCGGCCGTGTCGGCAGCGCTCGGGGTGCACCGTTCGATCGCGTACCGCATCCTGCGCACCCTCGAAGACCACGGGCTCGTCGTCCGCGACGCCGGCGGGGCACTGCAATTGGGTCCGCGGCTGGCCGCGCTCGCCCGGTCGGTGTCGCGCGATCTGCAGGCGGCCGCCCTGCCCACGCTGACCGCGGTCGCCAATGAGCTGACGATGACCGCCTTCCTCACCGTGCTCGACCGGCACGACGTCGTGACGCTCGTGAGCGTTGAGCCGAGCCATGCGCACGCCGTGCTCGTCCAGCGGCCGGGAACCCGGCATCCGCTGGCTTCGGGCGCACCCGGCATCGCGATCCAGTCGGTCTTGAGCGAGGCGCAGTGGCGCGACCTCGGCGGCGAGCATCCCCGCGCCGAGGCGGCCGAAGCACGGGTGCGGGGGTACGCCACCAGCCACGACGAGGTGATTCCGGGGCTCGCGTCGGTTGCGGTGCCCCTGACCGTCGCAGGCCAGCCGGTGGCGGCGATCGCCGTGGTCTACGTGGCGAGCGAGCACGATGCGGTGGCGATCGGCGCACGCCTGCGCGCGGCGGTCTCGACGATCGCCCGCGACCTCGACTAGAGGCGTCCCGGCGCGAGGGTGGACTGCGCCGTTTGCGTGCACAGGTGATATGGTCCGTATCACGGATCGTATACAGTGTCGTCGCGAACCGAGTGAGGTGACCCCGTGCTCAGCAGTTCTCCCCCGCAGCTCAGCGGCTCCAGCCCTGTGACTACGTCCATCGCCCGGAACTTCAGCGAGTTCCGCACCGCGGTGTCGGAGTCCTTCGTGCCCCTGCACGTGACGAGCTCGCATCCCGACCCGTTCTGGGGACGGATCCGCTCGGCCAGCGCCGACGATGTGCACGTGTCGGAGGTGAATGCGGCGCAGCACGTCGTGGAGCGCACCCCCGAACTCATCGCGCGGGCCGACCGTCACTATTTCAAGCTCAGTCTGATGCTCGCCGGCACCGGCATGCTCATCCAGGACGATCGCGAGGCGGTTCTCCAACCCGGAGATCTCGCCGTCTACGACACGCACCGGCCGTACACGCTCGTGTTCGACGACGACTTCCGCACGATGGTCGTGATGTTCCCGAAGCATCTCATCGACCTTCCGCCGGAGGTCGTGGCGCAGCTCACCGCAGTGCGGATGAGTGGCAAGACCGGGGTCGGCAGCATCATCGTGCCCTTCCTGGCCCAACTCGTCGGTAACCTCGAACAGCTCTCCGGCACCACCGGCACCCGCCTCGCTCACAGCGCCCTCGACCTCGTGACGACCATGTTCGCGAACGAGCTCGACGTGAACCGCGGCCCGGCGAGCTCGCACCAGGCGCTGATGCAGCGCATCCGGGGCTACATCGACGCCAACCTCGCCTCCACCGACCTGGGGCCGACGCAGATCGCCTCCGCCCACTTCATCTCCACGCGGCATCTGCACGGGCTCTTCCGCGAACAGGGGACGACCGTCTCCTCCTGGATCCGCGCCCGGCGGCTGGAACGATGCCGCCGCGACCTGCTGAACCCGCTCTACGCCGACCGTCCTGTCGCGGCGATCGCGGCCCGCTGGGGTTTCGTGGATGCAGCCCACTTCAGTCGCGTGTTCAAGGCGGCCTACGCCGAGTCGCCGAGCGACGTGCGCGCCGCCGGCCGCGCCGCCTAATCCTCAGGCCCAACCCCCGTCGGGTGTCGGTGACGGCGAGGCCGTGCGCCGATCCGGCCGTCATAAGGGCCCATATGGGTGAAACGGAGATGCTGTCAGCGCGCTCGTCCTCGAAGAGGTCACGGTGAGCCGGGGGGCGGGCCCGGTGATCAGCGACGTCAGCCTCCGCGTCGAACCGGGGCGGATCACCGCCCTCGTAGGCCCGAACGGCGCCGGCAAGATGAGTCGGCTGGAGTCGGTGTCGGGCATCGTCGCGCCGAGCAGCGGAACGATCAGCCTCAGGCGAGCGGGATGGTGGGCACATCGACGATGTGCGCGCCTCCGTCGGCGACGATGGTGGCACCGGTGATGTACGACGACTCATTCGAACCGAGGAAGCGGATGACGGCGGCGATCTCTTCGGGCTGTGCCGGGCGGCCGAGTGGCACATCGGCGGTGACGATCTCGTAGCCGCGTTCGCGACTGTCGAGGCCGGCGCTGCGCGCGAACTCGTCCATCTCCTCGTCCGCCATCGGAGTCTGCACCCAGCCGGGGCAGACCGCGTTGACCCGCACGCCGAAGCGACCGTAGTCGCGGGCCAGGGTGCGGGTGAGGCCGATGAGCGCGTGCTTGCCCACCGTGTATCCGGCCACGCCCGGGCCGGCGAACAGGCCGGCGAGCGACGACACGACGACGATCTGGCCGTGGGATTCGATCAACTGGGGCAGGGCCGCCCGGGCCAGCACGAACGCCGTCGTGACGTTCGTACGAAACGCGAGCTCCCACGCGTCGTCGTCGGTGTCGAGCACCGTCGCGAGGCCGTGTCCACCGGCGTTGGCGACCACGACGTCGATGCGTCCGAGCTCGGTGACGACGCGTCGGACGGCCGCCTCGGCGTCCGTACGCACGCTCGCGTCGGCCACGATCGCCAGACCGCGGGTCTCGGCGGCCACCGCCTCGATCGGCGCCGCACGGCGGCCGACGAGGACGACGCGTGCGCCCTCCGCGGCGTACCGGCGGGCGGTGGCGGCACCGATGCCGGTGCCTCCCCCGGTGATGACGACGACTTTGCCTGCGACGGATGCTCCGGTGACGGACACGGGACCTGCTTTCTGGGTGGGGGTCAGGCGGGGAAGGACGACCGGGCGAGATACCCGAAGTCAGAGACGAGCGCCTGGCCGTTGACCGGGCGGGATGCGGGCGAAGCGAGATACAGCACGTGCCGGGCGACCTCATCCGGCGTCTGCACCGGGAAGTCGGCCGCCGCGAAACCGTTGGGCCCGATGCCGAGATCGGCTCGCGCCATCGGGGTGTCGACGACCGACGGGCAGACGCAGTTGACCCGCACACCGTCGATGGCGAGGTCGACCGAGAGTGCCCGGGTGAGCTGCAGCACGGCGCCCTTCGAGGCGTTGTAGGGCACCATGCCCGGTGCCGCGACGAAGCTCGAGTCGGAGGCGAGCAGCACGACCGCCGGCATCGACGACCGGCGCAGATGCCGCAGGGCGTGCTTGACGATCAGAAACGGCCCGGTGACATTGACCGCGAGGACGGCGTTCCAATCGGCGAGGGCGATCTCGTCCACCGGTCGCCCGAACGGCCCCGAGATGCCGGCGCAGCCCACGACGATGTCGAGACCGTCGAACCGGCGGGCGATGGTGTCGACGGCGGAGCGCATCCCGCCCTCGTCGGTGACGTCGGCGGCGACGAAGAGGGCGTCCGGGCCCAGTTCTTCGGCGAGCGCGGAGCCGGCGGCCTCGTCCCGGTCGATCAACCCCACCCGCGCACCCTCGCCGATCAGAGCCCGGGCGCAGGCGCGGCCGATGCCGGAAGCCGCGCCGGTGACGACGGCGACAGCGGTGCTGAGCCTCAGCTCCATGAACGACCTCTCTGGGGGAAACGGGTGAGGCAATCCTGCCCTCCCGCGACGGCGCCGCGGAACGTCTCTGCGCTCGCGGCCAAGTCCCGTGCTGAGATCGGCAAGGCCAGGCACCTCGGGAGCAAGCAGACTTCCGTCAAAGGTCGAATCCGACTGTCCGATCGTGACCAGCCCAGCAAAGGAGCTGATGTGTCGCAAGCCACTCCCCCCACCGCAGGACAGCTGCGCAAGAACGCGCTCGGCGTCGCCGGGATCGTGTTCCTCGTTCTCGCCGCCGTCGCACCGCTGACCGGTGTCGTCGTCGTCGCCTCCCTGGCGATCGCACTCGGCAACGGCGGCGGCACCCCGATGTCGTTCCTGATCGTCGCGATCATCCTGCTGTTGTTCGCGGTCGGCTACGCGCAGATGTCAAAGCAGCTGGTGAACGCCGGCGGCTTCTACGCGTTCGTCGTGAAAGGCCTCGGCCGCACCGGTGGCCTGGTCGCCGGCTTCATCGCCACGATCGGCTACAACTTCTTCGTCGTCGGCACGATCGGCACCAGCGGCTTCTTCATGCAGACAGTGATCGCCGACCTCACCGGCTTCAACCTGCACTGGTACGTGTGGGGTCTGCTGTCGATCATCGTGTCGTTCATCCTCGCCCGGCAGGGGGTGGACTTCAGCTCGAAGATCCTCGGCGTCTCGCTGGTGCTGGAGACGCTCATCCTGCTGGTGTTCGACTTCTCGGTGCTGTTCCAGACCGGCTTCCGCATCGAGGCGTTCAGCCTGCAGGCGCTGTTCTCGGGCTCGCTGCCGATCGGGCTCCTGCTGGCCGCCACCGGCTTCCTCGGTTTCGAAGCGACCGCACTGTTCAGCGAGGAGGCGCGGACCCCGCTGCGCACCATTCCGCGGGCCACGTATGTGGCGATCTGCAGCATCGCCTTCATCCTCGGGTTCACCACCTGGGCGGTCGTCAGCGCCACGGGAGTCGAGCAGGCCCAGAAGGTGGCGACCGAGCACCTGGCCAACGGCGACCTGGTGTTCAGCCTCTCGCAGAAGTACCTCGGCACGGCGATGACCGACATCATGATGATCCTGTTGCTGGTGAGCCTGTTCGCCGCGATGCTCGCCTTCCACAACTCCGCCACCCGCTACCTCTTCTCGCTCGGGCGCGCCGGCGTGCTCCCCCGCGCCCTCGCCAAGACCCGGGCCAACGGCGCACCGCAGGTCGCAGGCATCGTGCAGGCCGTGTTCGCCGCCGTCGTCGCCGGGCTGTTCGCCCTCTCCGGGCTCGACCCGATCTCGTCGCTCGTGCCGAGCATGATCGGCTTCGGCACCCTGTGCATCCTCGTGCTGCAGGCGCTGGCGGCGATCTCGATCATCGTGCACTTCCGCCGGGCGAACGACCCGCGTTGGTGGAGCACCTTCGTCGCGCCGGGCATCGGATTCGTCGGGCTGCTCTCGATCGTGATCCTGGCGATCTTCAACTTCAACATCGTGGCCGGCTCGGACGCGTTGGCGGTCAACCTGCTCCCGCTGCTGCTCGTCGTCGCCCTGGTCGGCGGCGTCGGATACGGCGCCTACCTGCGCAAGCGCAAGCCAGCGGTCTATGCCGGCCTCGACCACGACCTGGAGAGCTTCGACGCCCCGACCGCCGGCGAAGAAGACAGCCACGTCAAAACCCTCGGGTAGGCATCGACCGGACACTTCGCTTCCGGTCAACACCTGCTCGCTGCCAGACAAGTGCCCCGCCGACGGCACCGGGATACTGAACAGACCACCACGAGAAAGATGTTCATGTCTGAGCACCACCACACCAGCACGGTGACCGCGCCGACCAGCGTCACCCACCCCCTCGACGCCCTCACGGCTGACGAGATCGCCCGCGGGCGCCGCATCCTGCAGGGTGCCGGGTACGTCACGGCGACGACCCGGTTTCCGTCGGTGCTGCCGGTGGAACCGACCAAGGAGGCCGTCACGGCGTTCCGGCCGGGCGACGCGATCGAGCGATGCATCCTGTTCGTGGTGCTCGATACCGCGACGGGGGTCTGCGCCGAAGTGGTGGTCTCGGTGACCTCGGATGCGGTGGTCGGCACGACCGAGCTCGCAACCGGCACGGCGCCGTACGGGCAACCCCAGTACCTGCTCGAGGAGTACCAGCAGGCCGAGCAGATCGCGAAAGCCTCGCCGCAGTGGCGGGCCGCGATGGAACGCCGCGGCCTCGCCGACCGCGCTGAGCTCGCCTTCTGCGCGCCGCTCGCGCCCGGACACTTCAACCGGGCCGACGAGGTGGGCCGCCGGGTCATCCGATCGCTCACCTTTCTGCGGTCGAGCCCGGACGACTCGCCCTGGTCGCATCCGGTCGAAGGTCTCATCGTTCACATCGACCTCACCCGCGCCGAGGTCATCCGGGTCGAAGACGAGGGCGACACCCCGGTTCCCGCCCTCGACGGCAACTACGACGCGGCCACCGTCGGCCCGGCCCGCACGAGCCTCAAACCGATCGAGATCACCCAACCCGAAGGCCCGAGCTTCCGCGTCGACGGGCAGGCCGTGGAGTGGGAGAACTGGAAGTTCCGCGTCGGGTTCAATGCCCGCGAAGGGCTGGTGCTGAACCAGGTGACGTTCCGCGACGGCGACGAGGACCGATCGGTGCTCGCCCGCGCCTCCGTGCCCGAGATGGTGGTGCCCTACGGCGACACGACGCCGACCCGGTTCTGGATCAGCTACTTCGACGCCGGTGAATACCTGCTCGGCAAGAACGCGAACAGTCTCACCCTCGGCTGCGACTGCCTGGGCGTCATCCACTACTTCGACGGGGTCGTCGCCGACGACCACGGCAACCCGGTGACCATCCCGCAGGTCGTGTGCATGCACGAGGAGGACTACGGGATCCTCTGGAAGCACACCGATCTGAACGGCAAAGCGGAAGTGCGCCGCTCCCGCCGCCTCGTCGTGTCGTACTTCTCCACCATCGGCAACTACGACTACGGATTCTTCTGGTACTTCTACCTGGACGGCACGATCCAGGTCGAGGCGAAAGCCACCGGCATCGTCTTCGCCGGCGCGGGCGCCCCCGGGTCGATCGACCCGCACGCCACCGAGATCGCCCCCGGACTGTTCGCCCCCGTGCACCAGCATCTGTTCTGCGCACGCCTCGACGTGGCGATCGACGGCGAACGCAACTCGCTGGCGGAAGTCGACGTCGTCGGCATCCCGATCGGCGAGGACAATCCGCACGGAAACGCCTTCACCTGGCAGACCACCCCGCTGCGCCGCGAATCCGAGACCGGGCGGCTCGCGGATGCGACGAAGGCCCGGGTGTGGGAGGTCACCAGCGCCGACCGACGCAACGCGGTGGGCAAACCTACCGCGTTCCACCTGGTGCCGCAGCCGAGCGCGACGCTCATGGCGCAGCCCGAGTCGACCGTGTTCGGGCGTGCCACTTTCGCCACCAAGCACCTGTGGGCGACCGCGTTCGACCCCGCCGAACGGTTCCCCGCCGGCGACTACCCGAATGCGCACGCCGGCGGTGCAGGCATCCCGGCGTGGACCGCCGCGGACCGCTCGCTCGACGAGACCGACATCGTGCTGTGGCACGTGTTCGGCCCGACCCACATCCCGCGACCGGAGGACTGGCCGATCATGCCGGTCGACTACTCCGGCTTCCTGTTCAAGCCATACGGGTTCCTCGACCGCAACCCGGCGCTCGACCTGCCGGACGGCGCCGCCGCCTCCGCCTGCTGCGGCGGCGCCGACGACGCCTGCACCTGCACCCACTGACCGCCGCGAGACCAGCACCCCGAACGGAGAACCATGACCGCCAACACCGGCGAGTACGCCGCACCCACCCTCTCTGACACTTCGACCTGGCTGCCGCTCGACGGCCTGGCACCGGGCTTCGACGCCAACAAGGCGCCGCACAGCAGCGACCTGACCGGCCGCACGGTCACCCTCGTCGACGAGCGCGGCACCCGGATCGCGCACACCTTCGCCGAGAGCCGCGTCGAGTGGTCGTACCAGCCGGGTGCCACGGATCCGCTTCCCGCCTCCGCGGGCGCCGACGACTACGAAGCATTCCTCGTCGACACCGGGCTCTACTTCGTGCAGTTCCACCACGAGAGCAACCCCGTCGAGGCCGTGACCGTCGTGCTCGACCTCACCGCCGGACGGGCACTCTCGGTCGTGCAGGCCATCGGCGACCTGCTGCCCGGCACGACCGCCGTGCGCCAGCTGTTCGTCCCCTCGCGCATCGAAGGGATCGAGACGACCGGCGTCGAGCCCGCCCGGACCAGGGCGCTCATCGGCCGACGCGTCATGTGGGTCTACAGCCCGGTGCACGCCTACGAGCACATCTACCTCAGCCCGCAGTGGTACACCTGGCAGTGCCTCGCCGGCCCCGAGAAAGGCCTCGCCGACACGGACGAGAACTCGGTATGGGAGATCCGCCCCGGCATCTACCTCTTCGCCTGGCGCGAGAAGGTCATCCCCTGCGCCTCGGTGACGATCGCCGACCACCGCAATGTGCGCTCCATCCGCTCGCACGGTGCGCTGTTCGGTCTCGACGAGACCGGGACCGTTCCCACCCACTTCACCTTCGGCGCCTACGGCCGCCTGATCAGCACCACAGTGCACCCCGACCCGTACGACCCCGCCGTCTGATGGTCGAGTTCGCCGACCTGCTGTTGACGAACGCACGGATCCGCCCGATCGACCCGACCCGCTCGGTGCAGGACGCTCTGGCGGTGCGCGAGGGACGCATCCTCGCCCTCGGATCGGCCGCCGAGCTCGAACACCACCGGGGGCCGGCGACGACCGTGCTCGACCTGGGCGGCGCATCCGTGCTCCCCGGCTTCGTCGATGTGCACAACCACCACGCGCACGCCGGCAAGGCCGACCTTTTCGAGCTGACCTTCTCGAGCGGAGCCGGCACGGCCGAGATCCTCGAGGCCGTCCGCGTCGCCGCCGCCGGCAGAGGGCCGAACGAATGGATTGTCGGCAGCAGCTGGGGAACCGGCCTGCTCGACGAACTCAGCCACGCCTCGGCCCGCCACGGGCTCGACGCCGCGGCAGGCGGACGGCCGGTGCTCCTCACCGACGACAGCCACCACAACCGCTGGGTCAGCTCCCGCGCACTCGAGGAAGCGGGAATCACCGCGGCCACGCCAAACCCGGAATCAGGGGTGATCGTGCGCGACCCTGACACGGGCGAACCCAGCGGCGTGCTGCTCGAAGCGGCCGGTCTGCTGGTCGAGGCGGTGGCCCAACCGGCCACGCGCCTCACGCCGGAACAGCACCAGGCCGCATCCGCTCGGGGCATCGAGATCGCGCACAGCTACGGCATCACTGCGTTCCAGGATGCGGCGATCTCGCTCGATGCGATGCGCGCTCTCAGAGCGCTCGACGACCGCGGCGAGCTGCACTCCTGGGTCGTCTCGAGCATGACCGTCAACGACCAGATCTTCGGCTACACCGAACTCGGCGACCAGCTGATCGCCCACCGGGACGAGCTGCGGAGCGACCATCACCGACCTGACTTCATCAAGATCTTCCTCGACGGCACCCCGCCCGCCCACAGCGGCGCGTTCCTCGACCCGTATCTGCCCTCCGAGGCCCACGGCGCCCACTTCCACGGCGCCACGACGATGCCGGCCGAAGAACTCCTCGGCTGGCTGCGCCACACCGCCGGGCTCGGTATCTCGGCCAAGATCCACTGCTCCGGCGACGCGGCCGTGCGGATGGTGCTCGACGCCGTCGAGACAGTGCGGACCGAGGGACACGCAGAGCCGCTCTACCAGATCGCCCACGGCCAGTTCATCCACCCGAGCGACCTCCCCCGCTTCGCCGCGCTCGGGTGTCGGCCGATATCTCCCCTTTCCTCTGGTTCCCGGGTGTGATCGCGGACGCACTCAGCACTGTGCGGCCCGCCGCAGAGGTCGCCGGCCTGCAGCCGAACCGCTCGCTGATCGACTCCGGCGCCCTCGTCGCCGGCGGATCGGACTGGCCGGTGAGCGAGACACCGAACGCGTGGGAGGGTATTCAGGGGCTCGTGACCCGCGCAGACCCGTCGGGGTTGCGCCCGGGAACCCTCGGGCGGGAGCAGGCCATCACCCTCGCCGAAGCGATCGAGGTGTTCACGATCAACGCCGCCCGCGCGATGGGTCTCAGCGAGGTGACCGGGTCGCTGGAGCCGGGCAAATCCGCCGACTTCGTGGTGCTCGACCGCGACCCGTACTCCACCCCCGAGAACGGGCTGGCGCGCATCCGGGTCGACCAGACCTGGTTCGCCGGGCGGAAGGTCTTCGAACGCTCCTAGCCGGTTCCTCGCTCCTGACGTTCTCAGGGTCGGTGTTCACGGTCGGCGCGTCGCAGAGCACCGGCCACGGCAACCCGACGACGTTGCCCTACACTTGTAGACGACTTGTGCGCCGCCGTCGGCGGCCGTCGGCCGAGGGGGAAGAGATGCCCAAGGTGATCGACCACGATCAGCGCCGCAGCGACATCATCGACGTGACCTGGGGGCTGATCGTCAAGGGCGGCCTCGAGGCGGCGACGATGCGCGAGATCGCCACGGAAGCAGGCTTCGCCAACGGGGCCCTCAAACACTACTTCCCCGGCAAAGACGAGATCATCCAGGGAACGTACGAGCGTGCGCTCGGCATGATGGGCGAGCATGTGGCTGCCGCCGTCGGCGATAAGAAGGGGCTCGAAGCCCTGCGCGCGGTCATCCTCGCAACGGCGCCGCTCGAGCCGGATGCGGTGACGGCCGGTCGTGTGCTGCTCACCTTCTGGGAACGCGCCGTCTCCAACGAAGAACTGCACAGTGCCTACCTCGCCCACCTGGACTCCTGGCGCGAGGGGCTCGCCACCTACATCGCCGACGGCCGCGCCGCCGGCGACATCGTGACCGCGACGCCCGACGAGCAATTGGTCGACGAGATCGTGCTGATGAACGTCGGCTCCACGATCATGAGCCTCATCGCCCCGCAGCGCTCGACACCGACGCTGCTCCGCGCACAGCTCGAAGACTTCCTCACCCGCCTCGCCACCCCCTGAAACATTTGTGCCAAATGTCGGCCCTCAGCGGGGCAGAGTCGACATCTGGCACAAATGTTCGTGCGGGTGGATGGTCAGGAGGCGGTGGCCAGGAGGATGCGCGGGCTGCCGGGCAGGGATACCGTGCGCGTCGGAGTCCAGCCCGTCGCCGTGAGCCAGTCGCGCACGACCGACTCCGGGTAGACGACGGTTCCGTCGATGTTGTAGTACTCCCCCGCGTGCATGGCGTCGATGGCACGCTGTTCGGCGTCGTCGTCGAGGAAGAAGTCGAGCACGACGAGCGTCGCGCCGTCGACGGCGGCCGCGCGGGCGTGCTCGAAGATGCCGCGGTTCTCAGCCGCGCCGAAGCGGTGGATGACATGGTTCACCAGCACGAGGTCGTGTTCGCCCCGTGGCTCGGCGGTGGCGGTGGCCGCACCCTCGACGCTCGCGCGATCGGCGAGTCCGGCCGCGGCGACGGCCTGCTCCACCGACGCTGTCATCTCGGGGTCGAAGACGAAGCGGGTCTTCAGTGACGGGTTGGCCCGCATCCCATTGACGGCGAACGCCGGGCTGAGTCCGCCCAGGTCGAGCGCACTGCGGTACGGCGTGAAGTCGAAGTTCTGCGCGAGCATCGAGGCGTGCAGCTCGTTGTAGGTCATCACTCCGGCGAGAAAGTCTGCCCAGCCGGCCTCGTCGAGGTCGAGGGTCCCGGGCTCGTCGGTGTCGACGGTCCTGTCGTAGCCGAGCCACTGGGGGTAGCTCGTCGCGTTGAGGAACGCGAGGAATGGCGCGAGGTCGAGTTCGGCGCGGTCGCCGGTGAGGTAGGCGGCACTGTCCACGGTGAGTGAATACTCGCCTCCCGTGCGCTCGAGCAGCCCCTGGGCGGCCATGCTGTCGGCGAGGATGCGCAGTTGGCGTTCGGGGACCCCGGTGGCGGCGGCGAGACCGGCGACCGGGAGCGGGCCGTCGGCGAGAGCGGAGAACAGGCCGACGCGGCTTGCGGCGAACAGTTGCTTGGCGCCCATGAAGCCGATTGCGAGGTCGACGATCGCGGCGGGGGTGGCGGAACGGGTCGTGGTCACTTTCACGCTCTTTCTGTCGTGGTGCCGCCGTCGGTGGAACCCCGGACGGCGATGTCAGGGTTATTTTCTACTACCATAGACAAAAAACGGGACGGCGACCAGTCCGACGCATCGGGCGCGGCGTCGCCCACGTCGCCCGCGTCGAAGGAGACCACAATGACCCGCCCCGCCCTCGCCACTCGCACAGCCGGCCACAACGGCGTCGACGCCGCACATCCGCTCGTCGTCCTGCTGCACGGCTTCGCCGCCTCGGGATCTGCCGACTACGAGGCGACGGGATGGCCCCGGAGCCTCGCCGCCGCCGGCCGGCGCACCCTGGTGGTCGACCTCCCCGGGCACGGCGGCTCCCCCGCCATCGAGACGGCCGCCGCCGGCACGACGACGACGGTCGTCACCGCGATCCTCGCGGCGATCGAGGCGGCCGAGCCCGCGGGCCCGGTGGATGTGATCGGCTATTCGCTCGGTGCGCGACTCGCTTGGGAGCTTCCCGCCGCCTCCGCCGGTCGTGTGCGCCGGCTCGTCCTGGGCGGGCTCAGCCCGTTCGAACCATTCACCGCCGTCGACATCCCCGCCCTGCGTGCCGCGCTCGCCGGCGGCGACACCCCGGCCGACCCCCTCACCGGCCTGATGACCGGGATGCTGCGGACCCCCGGACTCGATTCCGCATCATTGGCGAACCTCATGGAGGGCCTCGGCTCGGAGCCGTTCACCCCGGCCGCAAACCCGCCCGCGGTGCCGACCCTGCTCGTCGCCGGCGCGGACGACCGGATGACCGAGGGCATCGACGCGCTCGCCGCCGATCTCCCTCTCGTCGAGCTGCTCCGCGTGCCCGGCGACCACCGCGGCACGCTCGACAGCGCCGGCTTCCGCGCCGCCGCGCTCGCCTTCCTCGCGCGCCCCTGACCCGCTCAGGGCGTCCAGGTGCCGCCGGGGTCGAGGCGCCCGTCGAGCCAGAGTGCAGCGGTCGCTTCGCGGAGCGCAGGGACACCGACGCGATCGAGCAGAGCGAGGGCGCCGAGGTTGTCCTCCAGCTGTTCACCGCGACTCACCCCGAAGAGCACGTTCGCGGTCGCCGGGTTGGCGAGTGCGAAGGCGAGTCCGAGCTGGGTGGGCGTGGCTCCGCACGCGGCGGCGATGCGTTCGACCTCGGGATAGGCCGCGACGATCCGCTCACGAATGCCGCCCACATCTGCCCCGATCTTGCGCTGCGGGGCGAGCTTGCCGGCGAGGATGCCTCCTTCGAACACATCCGAGGCCTGCAGCGCGAGCCGCTCCGAGCGGAACAGCTCGCCGTAGAACGCGCCTTCGGCCATGGTGCGCCGCACGAGGCTGTACTTGAGCTGCGCGAAGGTGGGCGGGGTGAGACCTTCGACTTCGGCGAAGTCGAGGGCGAGTGTCGTGTCGCGGATGGTCCAGTTGTTGACCCCCAGGCGTCGAACCGGCCGGCCTCGATCTCGGCGGCGACGTCGGTGACGACGCGGCGCACATCCAACTCGCCGAAGTAGTCGCCCACGACGACGAGGTCTGCCCTGTCGACACCGATCCGATCGAGCGAGGTGGCCATCTGGTCGGCAAAACCGGTCTGCGGGTACTCCCACAGCCAGAGCTTTCCGCACAGGAGGTAGTCGTCGCGGGCGAGCCCCGAGGCGCGCACCGCCTCCCCGAAGTGGATGTCGGTTCGCGCCTGCTCGGCGTGCGGGCCCATGTTGTAGTGCGCGACGTCGAAGAACGCGGCACCCACCTCATGGGCGCGACGGATGAGGGCGACAGCATCGTCGAACGCCATACGGTCCCAGGTGTTCCATGAGCCGAGCGAGAAGACCGGGACGGACGGTCCGCCCGGCCCGAGGGTGCGCGTGGGAACGGTTTCGGTGAATGTCATGGCTGGCCTCCGGCACGCATCGTCGCTTTATTTTCTACGTTTGTATAATATACCGCTGAGTGTCCGATGGCGGGCACAGCGACAAGAAGGAGTCCCCGTGACCGAGCCCCGCACCATCCTGATCACCGGCGGAGGCGGCGGCATCGGCCGCGGCATCGCCGAAGCGTTCCTCGCAAACGGCGACCGCGTGGTGCTCGCCGACGTCGACGCCGATGCGGTGGCCCACGTCGCCTCCGAGATCGGCGCCGACGCGATCGCCCTCGACATCACCGATCCGGATGCGGTGGCTGCCGCCATCGACCAGATCGCCGCCGACCACGGCCCGCTCGAGGTGCTCGTGAACAACGCGGGAATCCTGTCACTGCACGGGCGACTCACCGACCTCGCGGTGGCCGACTACGACGCGATCGTGCGCGTGAACATCCTGGGCACCTTCGCTGTCACCCAGGCCGCCGCCCGCAGCATGATCGCCGCCGGAACCAGGGGCGCGATCGTGAACATCTCGTCGATCGGGGGGCGCCAACCGACGCCGGGCATGGGAGCTTACGAGTCGAGCAAGGCGGCCGTCGACTCGCTGACCCGCTGGGCGGCGATCGAGCTCGCCGGCAGCGGCATTCGGGTCAACGCCGTCGCCCCGGGGCCCGTGCTCACCCCGATGCTGCGACTCGGGATTCCGGAGGGCTCGCCCGAGCGCGCGGCCTGGGCCTCCCGGATCCCGCTCGGCCGCCTGGCAGAAGTGGACGACATCGCCCCGGCCGTGCTGTTCCTCGCCGGCCCCGGCGCCGCCCACATCACGGGGACCAGCCTCGCCGTGGACGGCGGCCAGCTGCTCACCTGAGCCGGGCACGCGCGCCCGCAGGCACCGAGGGGCCGCGACCCGCCGACCGAACCGGGAGGCGGCGTGTGCGACCCCTCGTCGTGCGCGCGGGCAGGCAGGCAGGCGCTAACGCTGAGAGGCAGGCAGGCGAGCGCTAACGCTGAGAGGCGGGCTGGCGCTCGTAGACGATCTCGCCGTCCACCACGGTGAGGTCGATGGCCACCTCGGGCAGCTCGGCGGGCGTCAGGTTCAGCGGGTCGGCTTCGAGCACGCAGAGGTCGGCCGCCTTCCGCGGTTCGAGGGAGCCCTTCCACGGTTCCGCGCCGTCCTGTCGCGCCGGGGCCGTCGTATACCCCCGCAGCAGGGCGAGCATCCGCTGCTCCCTGGCGCCGGCCGGGACCGGCCCCATCCATGCGTCGGCGTCAGCGATGCCGACCCGCCAATCGGGCGCCAGGATCGGCGCATCCGAGCTGAGCGACACCGAGACCCCCGCGCGGGCCGCCGCTTCGAGCGGCCAGGCCGCCGCCGCGACGGACTCCCCGAGCACCGAGCCGAGCCAAGCCGCGGTCTTCACCGCGATGCCCGGCTGCACGTTCCAGCCCATGCCCAGCTCGGCCATCCGCTCCAGCGCCTGCGGCGTGACCAGATCGCCGTGGATCACGTAGTGCCGCAACTCCCGGCGACTCTCCGCCAGTGCATCCGCCACAGCCGCCACTGTCGCATCGATGGTCCGATCACCGGTGGCGTGCACGCCGACCTGATAGCCGAGCCGGTTCGCCTCCAGGATCATCCGATGAAGATTGTCTTCGCGCTCCTGGCGGTCGAGCCCGGCGATCAGCAGGTCACCCGTGCTCCCATCCGGGTAGCTGTGGGTGGTCCAGGCCTGGCGCAGCGGCGGGATGCCGTCGGCGAAGATCTTGACGCCGGCCACGCGCAACCAGGTGGGCCGCGTGGTGTCACGTTCGAGTGCCCGCAGACCGGAAGTGAATCCGTGCAGCGTACTCGGACCATCCAACACGCCGAAGAGGGCGAGCACGTTCACCCGTGCCGTGAGCGCACGTTCGGACTCGAGTTCGACGTAAGCCTCGAACACCGATTGGGAGAAGCATCCGGTCGCACCGCCGTCTTCGCCCGGCCCGATCCCCGGCTCGGTGTAGCTGGTGATGCCGAGCGAGGCGATCAGCTCTCCGGCGCGCAGGATGGCGTCCCGCCGCTCCTGGTGGGTCGTGACGAGAGGCGCCGACGCACTCGTGTCGTGCGGGTCGGCGTCACTCCTCGCCGGACCGCCGTCTCCGGCCCCCGTCTCGCCGAACACCGTGTTCGGCCACATCGCGCCCAGCCAGGCGGCATGCAGGTGCGAGTCGTTGATGCCCGGGATCACCGCCCGGCCACCCAGCTCCACGACGCGCGTGCGACGCCCGATCGCGCTCTGCACATCGGCGTCGCTTCCCACACGGAGGATGCGACCGTGCCGCACGGCGATTGCCGTGCCGCGGGTGTCCTCCTCATCGAGCGTGAGAACGGTCCCTCCTCGCAGCACCAGCTCGGCGCTGGGGTCGGGACTGTCTCGGTTGGATCGCTGCACGTCTCCTCCTCGAGAGGCTCGCTATTTTGGTCAACGTATGTAGAATAACCCACATCGGCGACGGGGTCGACGGAGGACACGATCCGCGAGCCCCGCCCGGCGGAAACGGAGCATGCAATGACGATCCCCCTCTCCACCCGCGCCGCGGTCCTCACGGCCCACGGCGAAGCGCTCAGCCTGCAGGAGGTGCCTCTGCCGACCACGGTCGAGCCCGGCGCCGCCATTGTGCGCCTCACGTGCACGACGCTGTGCGGAACCGACATCGAGATCTGGTCCGGCACGATGACCTTCCCGGGCATGCTGCCGATGATCCTCGGCCACGAGATGGTCGGCGAGATCGTAGCGCTCGGCGAGGGGACATCGGATGCGCTCGGTCGCGCGCTGCACGTCGGCGACCGCATCGGCTGGTCGGAGTCGACGTGCGGCGAATGCTTCGGCTGCACGGTGCTTCGGCAGCCGGTGGCCTGCTCGAAACGGGGCTACGGCTTTTTGCAGCGCTCCGATGTTGCGCCGTTCGCCACCGCCGGCCTCGCCGAGTACGCCTACGTCACTCCCGGCGCCGCCAAGCTGCTCCTCCCCACCGAGGTGAAGGACACCTGGGCGTCGATGGCGGGATGCGCGGCCAAGACGGTGCTGCGGGCGTTCGATCGCGCCGGCGGGGTCCGCCCCGGTTCGCGCGTGGTCGTGCAGGGATCCGGCGCGCTCGGCATTTTCGCCACCGCCGTCGCCCACCTCTCCGGCGCGGGCACCGTGATCACCGTCGGCGCACCGGCCGACAGACTCGCCGCGGCCCGGCGGTTCGGAGCGGATGCGGTCGTCGACATCGCCGACGGCTCGGAGGAGTCCGTGCGGCGGGTGCTCGAGCTCACCGACGGCCAGGGCGCCGACCTCATCCTCGACCTCGCCGGAGCGCCGAGCGTCGGCCCCGAAGCGGTGGCCATGGCCGCCCAGCGCGGCACCTTCGTGGTGGTCGGCAGCACAGGCCCGGTCGGCGATCCGATCGCCCTCAGCACCATCATGGGCAAGGAGTTGACCGTGGTCGGCTCGCTCAACGGCGACATCGCCGACTACTACCGGGCGATCGAATTCTTCCGCAGCTTCGCCGGACGGCTCCCCTGGGACGAACTGTTCAGCGAACCCGTCGGGCTCTCGCACGCCTCGGCGAAGGTCGCCGCCATGAGTACATTCGGCGAGATCAAGGCCGTCATCGACCCCCGGCTCGCCTGAGCGGCATCCCAGAACAGGACGGACAGCATCATGACGACAAGCACCACGGGCACCGCCCGCATACCCACCCGGCCGATCGGGACCTCGGGCCTGGAGGCCTCCGTGCTCTCGCTCGGCTCCTGGCACACCTACGACCGGATGGACTTCTCCGACGCCGTGGAGATGGTGTCGTTCGCCGCCGAGCACGGCGTCACCCTCTTCGACGTCGGCGTCTACGGGGTGCGCGGCATGCAGCCGCCGCCCCTGACGGATGTGCTCTTCTCGGCGATCGTGCGTGCGGCCCGCCTCCGGCGCGAAGACTACCTGCTCTCGGAGAAGCTCTGGCTGGAAGGGTACGGCGACGACGGGTTCCGACCGCAGCTCGAACACGCCCTGTTCCGGGTGGGAAGCGACTACGCCGATCTGGTGATCCTCGGCGACCTGCGCCGCGACGACCTCGACCTGCGCGAGCTGGTGCTCGACCTCGCCTCGCTCACCGAGGCGGGCCTCATCCGGGCGTGGGGTGTGAACAACTGGTCGGCGGCGAACATCCAGGCGCTGCTCGATGTCGCCGCGGCCGAAGGCGTCGCCGGGCCGCAGATCGCCCAGCTCAAGTACAGCGTTTCCCGCCGCTCGATCCCCGACGGCGATCCGTTCGCCCGGCTGTTCGAGCAGGGGCTCACGATGCAGGCCTCCGATGTGATGGAGGGCGGCATCCTCGCCGGCAACATCGCGCCGACGCGCGAGGTCGGGCGCGACCCCGGATCTGTGCGCGAGCGCATCGTGCAGACGGTTCCGGGCCTGCGCGCTCTCGCCGCCGAATTCGACACGACACCCGCGCAACTGGCGGTCGCGTTCACCCTGACGCACCCGGCGGTGACGACGACTCTGTTCGGGGCGAGCCGTCTGGAGCAGGTGCGGCAGAATCTCGAGGCCGTCGACCTCGTCTCCCGGATCGGGGCGGAGACCCTGCGAGCGCGCGTCGAGCCGTTCTGGGTCGACCGTGACGTCGTCGACCCGGCCGGGCCTTGACCCCGGCCTGTCGCCCTCCCATCCCCGCATCGCCCACAGCCGCATCTCCCGCATCCGCATCGCCCGCACCTGCATCGCCCACACCTGCATCGCCCACACCCGCATCGCTAGGAGAACGCATGACCATCGCAGCCGACACCCGTTCCGTCACGCCCGTCCCGTTCGCGGCCGAGCTCACCCCCGTGCTCGACGCACTGGCGGCGAATCCGCAACCGCCGCTGAGTCGCGAGACACTGGCCCATGCCCGCGAGGGCGCGGCGACGATGTTCCCGAGCGCTGCCGACCTCATCGGCGAACGGCCCATCGACGTCGAGGAACGGGTGATCCCCGGCCCGGCCGGCGCGCCGACAGTCGAGATCACGGTGCTGAGTCCGCGTGGCCTCGATCGCGCGACGGCCGGCGTGCCCGCGCTGTACAACATCCACGGCGGCGGGATGATCGTCGGCCACCGCAGTTGGGAGAACGGCCGCCTGATCGACCTCGTCGCCGAGCTCGGCGTCGTGGCGGTCAACGTCGAATACCGGCTCGCCCCGGAAGACCCCTTCCCGGCCGGGGTCGAAGACTGCTACGCCGGACTCGTCTGGCTGTCCGAACACGCCGCTGAGCTCGGCATCGACCCGGCGCGGATCGTCGTCATGGGCGGGAGCGCCGGTGGAGGCTTCTCGGCCGCGGTCTCCCTGCTCGCACGCGATCGTCGTGGTCCCGAGCTCGCGGGCCAGCTCCTGCTGTGCCCGATGCTCGACAACACGAACACGACGGTGTCGAGCCACCAATACGCCGGCCTCGGCACCTGGACCCGCGAAGCCAATCTGCTGGCCTGGGGATGCGTGCTGGGCGACGACCTCGCGTTCAGCGACGCGGCCTCGTCTTACGCCTCCCCCACCCGTTCCGGTGACCTCACCGGCCTCCCCCGGCATTCGTCGAGGTGGGCGCCTCCGAGACGTTCCGCGACGAAGACGTCGAGTACGCGAGCCGAATCTGGGCGGTCGGCGGTCAGGCCGAGCTGCATGTGTGGTCGGGCGGATTCCACGGCTTCGACATCTACGCCCCCGAGAGCGAAATCACGAAGGCCGCCCTCGCCACGCGCTCGTCCTGGCTGCGCCGCATCCTCGATCTCTGACCTCCCGACTCCCCGTGCCGTGACGGCCTGACCGGATCGGCACGGGTGACATCCCTCCGCGAAAGGACAGCGATGACGCTGAAACCCGTTCCGTACGACCCGGCGCTGGAACCCGGACTCGCCTCGTTCCTCGACCTCGTGGAGCGCATCCCGCTGCTGGCCGACACGATCGTGGCGAACCGCGAGCACTTCGCCACGATCATCCCGCCGCTGGACGCGCAGATTGAGGGCAGGCCGGTGCGCTGGGAGAACCGGTTCGTTCCGGGGCCGGTCGGCGCTCCGGACGTGGCGATCACGATCATCCGGCCGCTCGACGACGTCGCCGGCGCACCCGGGGTGCTCGGCATCCACGGCGGCGGTCAGGTGCTCGGCACCCGGTTCTTTAGCACCGGAGAGCTCATCGAGCTGGCCGTCGAGCGCGGGATCGTCGGCGTGGCCGTCGAGTACCGGCTCTCGCCCGAGCATCCCGGAACCGCGGCGGCCGAGGACTGCTACGCGGCGCTCCTCTGGTTCGCCGAGAATGCTCGGGAACTCGGCGTCGACCCGGGGCGCATCATCGTCTCCGGCGCGAGCGCCGGCGGCGGTCTCTCCGCCGCGGTCGCCTTGATGGCCCGCGACCGCCAGGGACCACACCTGGCCGGGCAGCTGCTCAACTGCCCGATGCTCGACGACCGCAACGAGACCGTCTCCAGCCGGCAGTACGACGGCTTCGGCGCCTGGAACCGCAGGAACAACGACACGGCGTGGACAGCGATCCTGGGTGACATGCGCTTCACCGACGCCGTCTCGCCCTACGCGGCAGCGGCCCGCGCCACCGACCTCGCCGGGCTCCCGCCGGCCTACATCGAGGTCGGGTCGGCGGAGGTCTTCCGGGACGAGGACATCGCCTACGCGCAGCGCATCTGGGCGGCCGGCGGCACGGCCGAGCTGCACGTCTGGTCGGGCGCGTACCACGGGTTCTCAGGCTTCTCCCCCGACGCGATCGTCTCGCGGGCGGCCGTCGCCGCGCGCGACAGCTGGCTGCGGCGAACGCTCGGGCTGCGACCAGGGTCGTGACCGAGCGCATCCCGATGCCCCGGGGATGGGCGTGCGACGCAGCCTCCTCGTGCTCGGCCTGCTGGAGGCGTTCGGTCCGCTCTCGATGGACCTGTACCTACCCCAGCTGCCGCAACTCGCGGCCTCGCTGCACACCAGCGACGCACTCGCGCAGGCCACCATGTCGGTCTGCATGATCGGCCTCGGGCTTGGCCAACTCGTCGCCGGACCGCTCAGCGACCGGTACGGTCGACGTCGGCCCCTGCTGGTCGGCGTCGCGCTCTTCACCGTCTTCTCGCTCGCCTGCGCGTTCGCGCCGACGATCGAGGTGCTGCTGGTCGCCCGCCTGCTCCAGGGGTTGGCCGGCGCCGCCGGACTCGTCATCACGTTGGCCGTCGCCCGGGATCTGTTCAGCGGCGCGGAGCTCTCACGGATGCTCTCGCTGCTCGCGCTCGTCAGCGCATCCGCCCCCATCGTGGCGCCCGTACTGGGCGGGCAGCTCGCCCGGGTGCTCGACTGGCGCGGAATCTTCGTCGTGCTCACCGGAATCGGTGCGGCGCTCCTCATACTGGCCGGCACCGGCCTCAGAGAGACGCTGCCGGCCGCAGAGCGGCACCCGGCCGGGTTCGGCCCGCTCGGTCGCCAGTTCCGTGAGCTCCTCCGCGACCGGCTCTTCGTGCTGATCGTGATCGCGGCGGCGGCCGGCGGCGTGGCGTTCTTCAGCTATCTCTCCATGTCGAGTTTCGTGCTGCAGGACCAGTTCGGTCTGAGCCCTCAGGCGTTCAGCCTGTTCTTCGCTGTGAACGCCGTCGCCAATCTGCTCGGCGCCCAACTCAGCCGTGTGCTCGTGCTGCGCTTCGGCCCGGCACGCTTGTACCTCGGCGGCCAACTCGCGACCGCCGTCGCCGCGCTGCTCCTGGTCACTTCGGTGATCGTCGGCTGGGGTCTGCCCGGTGTGCTCAGCGCCCTTGCCCTCTTCCTGTTCGCGGTCGGGGTCGGCGGGCCGAACGGCACGACATTGGCACTCGGCGCCCACTCCGCCCGGGCGGGAACGGCCGCGGCCGTGCTCGGAACGGTCACCTTCACGATCGGCCCGATCGTGGCGCCGATCGCCTCGATCGGGGGCTCCACCGCACTGACGATGGCCCTCTCGATCGGCATCGCCGCATCCGTCTCCGCCCTCCTCGCCGTCCTGGTGGTCCGCCACCTCCCGGCGCGCGCCTGAGCGACGTCTGGTCGATGGCTCAGTCGGCGTCGGCCAACAGGAAGCGGGCGGCGCGCTCGCCGATCAGCACGGACGGGGCGTTCGTATTGCCGGTGGTCACCCGCGGCATGATCGATGCGTCCGCCACGCGGATCCCCGCCACACCGTGCACCCTCAGGCGCGGGTCGACCACGGCCAGCGCGTCCACCCCCATCGCACAGGTTCCCACCTGGTGGTGATACGTGATCGCCGTGGAGCGGACGTAGTCCACGAGGTCATCGCCATCGCCGACGGCGGGGCCGGGGTAGAGCTCCGTCGCACCCCAGGCGGCCAGCGCCGGCTGGGCGCCGATGCGACGGCATTGACGCACCGATGCGACCAGCGAAGCGACATCGTCGTCGTGGCCGAGCGCATCCAGGTCGATCAGCAGCGGGTCATGCGCGCCCGCGCCCGAGAGCCGGACTCGGCCGCGCGCCTTCGGCGTGACGAGTCCTGCCATGAGCGAGAAGCCGTCCGCCGGGCCGGACATGCCCTCCTGGTACATCGGAACACTGAACAGGATCGGTTGCGTGTCAGGGCGGTCGAGGGAGGGATCACTCTTCCAGAACAGGTGCGCCTGGGTCACCGAGACGCCCTCGTGCGGGCCGCCGATCTCTCGCTCGGTGGTGAAGATCACCGGTGAGAGCAGGTGGTCGTGCAGGTTCCTGCCGACCCCGGGCAGGTCGGCGACGGGCTCGATGCCGAGTTCGGTCAGCTCGTCCGCCGGCCCGATCCCCGAGCGCAGCAGAATGCGCGGTGAATCGAGCGCGCCCGCGCACAGCACCACCTCGTCGGCGTGCAGCGCCTGGAGCTCGCCGTTCTGCTCGAACTCGACCCCGACGACGCGGGGGCCGTTCTCGTCGCGCTCCACGAGAAGGCGGTGAACCCAGCATCCGGTCCGCACGTCCACCCGGTCGCGCACCGGTTTCAGGTACGCGAGGTAGGTGGTGAGGCGGCGACCGTCGCGCACGGTGATCTGCTGTTGCGAGACACCGTCGAGGTGGTCGCCGTTGTAGTCGCGATTGAGTTCGAGGCCTTCCTGCACCGCCGCAGCGACGATCGACGATTGGATGGGGTCGAGTTCGTAGTCGTCGGTCACATCGAGCAGGCCGTCGGCGCCCCGCAGTTCGGACGCACCACCCGAGAACCGCTCGATATCGCGGAAGACCGGCAGCACATCGCGCCACGACCAACCATCGTTGCCGAGCGAGGCCCAGTGGTCGTAGTCGGCGGGAGCGCACCGGACCCAGATCATTGCATTGAGGGAGTGCGAGCCGCCGAGCACCTTCCCGCGAGGCAGATGCAGCCGACGGTCGTCGGCGTGCGGCTGCTGCACCGTGAAGTAGTCCCAGTCATCGGGGCTGTGCCAGAGTTCTCCCATCCGGCTCGGGTCGTGAATGGCCGGATTGGTGTCCTCGTCGCCGGCCTCGAGCACGGTGACCTCGTCGCCGGCGTCGGCGAGTCGTCGGGCGATGACGGAGCCGGCCGAGCCCGCGCCGATCACGATCACGGTGCGAGGGATGCGCGTCATGAATTCTCTCTTTCGGTTCCGTGACGACCCTCCCACAGCCCCTGCCCGCCGGGCACGACTCGCAGCCGACCATGCCCGCAGCGTCAACGCTCGTGCCCTCGCGGTCAAGACGCTGACGGCCGCGCGCACGGATACTGGCCGAAGGGACGCCGCGATTCTCGACGCCCCGGTACCGTCCGGCTACGCAAAGGAGCACGAAGTGGCGACGAAACTGTTCATCGACGGCGAGTGGGTGGAAGCCTCCGGTGGCGCCATCCCCACGGAGAACCCCGCGACCGAGGAGGTCATCGCCGAGGTGGGCACGGCGTCACGCAGCGACGTGGATGCCGCCGTCGCTGCCGCGCGTGCGGCCCTCGGCACAGCGGAATGGGCGGGCCTGCTCCCGATCCAGCGCGCCGCCCTGCTCTTCCGGCTCGCCGACCTGATCGACCAGAACCACGACGAGCTCGCCGCTCTGGAGACCCGCGACCAGGGTCAGCCGCTCGGCATCTCCAAGATGGTCAGCGTGACCGGCGCCGCCGAGCACTTCCGCTACTACGCCGGCTGGGTCACCAAGATCCAGGGCACCGTCAACCCTGTGTCGTTCCCCGACACCCTGCACTACACCCGACGCGAGCCGGTGGGCGTGAACGCCCTGGTGACACCGTGGAACTTCCCGCTGATGATCCTGGCGTGGAAGCTCGCGCCCGCGCTCGCCACCGGCAACACCGTCGTCATCAAGCCGTCGGAGGTGACGCCGCTCACGAGCATCCGCCTCGTCGAGCTGTGCGCCGAGGCGGGCATCCCGGCGGGTGTCGTGAATCTCGTGACGGGTGACGGTGCGACCGGTGCGCTGCTGAGCGAGCACAATGACGTGGACCACCTCTCATACACCGGCTCGACCGCCGTCGGCCGCATCATCACGCGGGCCAGCGCCGACTCCAACCTGAAACGCCTCACCCTGGAACTGGGTGGCAAGGCGCCGTCGATCATCGCCGCGGATGCGGACATCGACGCCGCGGTGGGCGGCAACATCGCCGGCAGCATCCTCAACTCCGGCCAGGTGTGCGCCGCGTACACGCGGTTCTATGTGGACAAGAAGCGGGAGCAGGAGTTCGTCGAGAAACTCGCCGGCGGGGTGGCCGGTCTGCGCCTCGGCAACGGCATGGATGCGGGCGTCGACCTCGGCCCGCTCGTCTCGGCCAAGCACCTCGGGCATGTGGAGCGTCTGGTCGCTGCCGGCCGCCAGCAGGGCGCCGAGCTCATCACCGGTGGCGAGCGCGCCGACCGCGACGGCCACTTCTTCGCGCCGACGGTGTTCGCCGGAGTCAAGGACGAGATGACGATCATGCACGACGAGATCTTCGGCCCGGTGCTCTCGGTGACGAGCTATGAGGACACCGATGAGCTCGAATCGCTGATCGCCCGCGCCAACGACACCGAGTACGGTCTCGCCGCCACCATCTGGACGAAGGACATCGCCACCTCGCAGCGGCTCGCCAACGGGATCAAGGCCGGGGCAGTGTTCGTGAACATGCCCTCGATCCCCGATATGACAGCACCCTGGGGCGGGTACAAGGCCAGCGGTTGGGGCCGCGAGATGGGTCCGTGGGCCATCGACGCCTACACGGAGACCAAGGCGGTCTGGCTGCACTACGGGGTCTGACCGCGCAGCGAACGGATCATGCTCGTCAGGGCCCGGAACGCGCTCGCCTGCTCGCTCTCAGCCATGCCGGCCAGCATTCTGATCTCGACGGACCGGACCGCGACGGTCGTCTTCTCCAGGCTCCGTCTCCCGCGCGGCGTGAGCCGCGCGGGAAGGGCCTTGCCGATCGGCGCCTCCGCGGGCCTGGTCACGAAGCCGTCCCGTTCCAGGGTCTGTAGCAGCACGTTCATCGTCTGCCGGGTCACGAACGCGCCGCGTGCGAGCTCGGAGTTCGACAGACCCGGTCGTTGCGCGAGCAGCTCGAGGCAGGAGTAGTGCGTCACGCTCATCCCGAGCGGCCGCAGCACCTCTTCCATGGCACCGCGGAGGGCACTCGAGGCCTCTTTCAGCAGGTAGCCCAGTGACGTCTCCAGATCGACGCCGACACCGTCTTGACTCATGTCAGTAGTCTGACATAGATTGGGTCGTGTCAGCTATCTGACACGAAATGAAGGAGCATCATCATGCCCGTCACCGGACCCGACTTCCTCTCCCTGCAAACCCGCGACCTCGCCGCTTCCCAGGCGTTCTACGAGCAGTACCTCGGCCTCGTCCGCTCCCCGTCCGGACCGCCGCACGCCGTCGTCTTCGATACGACACCGATCGCCTTCGCCCTGCGGGATCTCGTTCCCGGCACCGACCTCGACGCCGTCGCACAGCCCGGCATCGGTGCTGCGATCTGGCTCCACGCCACCGACGTCCAGGCCATCCACGACGCCCTCGCCGCCGACGGCCGCACCATCGTCTCCGCACCGATCGACGGCCCTTTCGGCCGCACGTTCACCTTCGCCGATCCCGACGGCTACCAGGTCACCCTCCACGACCGCGCCTGAGCGGAGCCGCGGCCCCGCAACGGTCAGGCGCGATGCGACCGGATGCGCGTGAGGCTCACGATGAGTCCGCCGGCGAGCAGTGCCGCCAGGAGCCGGGCGAGATTCTGGTCGACGTTGTCGACCGCGGCCGCGTACACCTCCCTGTAGCACGCGAACAATGCGCGTTGCTCGTCGCTGAGGTCGTCCCATGCCGCCACGGGCGCGAGCGGCTCCTCGTTGCACGGGCGCGAGCGGCTCCTCGTTGCGCGGCGCGGGCGCCGTCCCGGGCGGAAACAGCCCATCACACCCCTGGCGGGCGAAGCGGGCCGACAGGATGTGGTCACAGCCGCGCTCGTAGGCGCCCCGCTACTTCCGGATGTCGATGGCCTTCGCCTGCAGCGGGCCGTGCACGACGTGATGCGCGAAGTAGAGGAAGAACGGCTTCTCGGCGTTGTTCGCCCGCAGCCCGCGAACCATCCCGATGGCCCGATCCGT
This sequence comes from Leifsonia poae, assembly GCF_020009625.1. Classification (NCBI taxonomy): domain Bacteria; kingdom Bacillati; phylum Actinomycetota; class Actinomycetes; order Micrococcales; family Microbacteriaceae; genus Leifsonia; species Leifsonia poae. The sequence continues at coordinate 3,712,537 of NZ_JAIHLP010000002.1, read as the reverse complement.
GAGGTCGTCGGTCAGGTAGTAGTCGTCCGGATACTCGTCGACGGCGACCGGGCTGTTCTCGGCCACCATCCGGTGCGGGTCTGCGATCTCCATACGGCCGGGGCGGAGGCGCTCGACACCTCGGCGACGACACCGCCGAACCCTCGTACCCCCGACTCGCGCGAGGCGATCCGTTGCCGCTTGTCCGGTTCGCGCTCGCGTCGTTCACGCCGCCTGATCGCGCAGCTTCAGCCAGGCCGCGCGGCGCAGGGCCTGCCCGGCCGGGTCGGCGACCGGCGACGCCATCAGGAGGCGTTTGCTGTACGGATGCTGCGGGTCGCGCGTCACCTCCTCGCCCTCACCGGTCTCCACGATCTCGCCGCGGTACATCACGGCGACGCGATGGCAGATCCGGCGCACGACGCCCAAGTCGTGCGAGACGAAGAGATAGGAGACGCCGGTGTCGCGCTGCAGCTCGATGAACAGGTCGATGATCGTCGCCTGCGTCGTGAGGTCGAGGGCGCTGACCGGCTCATCGCAGACGATGAGCCGCGGGCGGCGCACCAGCGCACGGGCGATGGCGATGCGCTGACGCTGACCGCCGGAAAACTCCTTCGGATAGCGGTCGACAACATTCGACGGGAGTTTCACCCGGTCGAGCATCTCGGAGACCGCGGCCCGCGCATCCCGTCGGCTCGTACCGGCCGTCGCCAGTGGCTCGGCGAGGATGTCGCCGATGGTCATCGCCGGGTTGAGCGAACCATAGGGGTCTTGGAAGACGACCTGGATGCTCGACGCCAGGCCCCGGCGTTTGGCGCCCCGCCAGCGCGTGATGTCCTCGCCGTCGAAGCGGATGGTGCCGCCGGTCACAGGCACCAGGCCCAGGATCGCCTTGCCGAGAGTCGACTTGCCGGAGCCGCTCTCCCCGACCAGCCCGACGCATTCGCCCGGACCGACGTCGAGGGAGACATCTTTCAGGGCACGGAACGTGCCCCGACTCGTCCCGTAGTCGACGACGACGTTCTCTGCGGTCAGCAACGGGGTGGTCTGCTCGGTCATGCGAGCACCGCCTTTCGCGGATCGGTCGGTTCGGCGGTCGGCAGCACCGCCGCTGCATCCAGTTCGGAGCGGCTCGCCGCGCCGTCGAGGGAGGCGGCGATGAGCTCCGCCGTGTACGGGTCGTCCGGCTGCGAGAAGATGCGATCGACCGTTCCGACCTCGACGATGCCTCCGTCGCGCATCACCACGACGCGGTCGCAGATGTCGGCGACGACCCCGAAGTTGTGGGTGACGATGACGAGGGCCATCCGGTACTCCTGTTGCAGCTCCCGCAGCAGCTCCAGCACCTCGGCCTGCACCGTGACATCGAGCGCGGTCGTCGGTTCGTCGGCGACGAGCACCGAAGGCTTGCCTGCGATCGCACCGGCGATGAGCACGCGCTGGGCCATGCCGCCGGAGAGCTGGTGCGGATACGACTTCATCACGCGGGCGGGGTCGACGATGCCGACCTTGTCGAGCATCGCCAGAGCGCGGGCCTTCGCCGCGGCTTGTGACAACCGGTGCACGCTCCGCAGCGGCTCGGTGAGCTGATAGCCGATGGTGTACGAGGGGTCGAGGTTCGACATCGGCTCCTGGGGAATGTAACCGACCTCGTGGCCGAGCAACTTCTGCCGATCCGCGTGTGCCATCCGCGTCACATCGCTGCCGCCGATCCACAGGGCGTCGGCGCTGTATTCGCCGCCGGCCGGGAGCAGGTCGAGGATCGAGAAGACGGTCTGCGACTTGCCCGAGCCGGACTCGCCGACGATGCCGAGCACCTCGCCGGGGGCGACATCGAGGGTGATGCCGTGCACGACCTCGACCGTCTGCCCGTCCTGTGTCGCGTAGTTCACCCGCAGGTTCTGCAGCTGAACGGCGGAGTCGGCCGATTTGTGCGCGATCGAACCGGTCGACGAGGTGACCGTCTCCGGCTCCGCGCCGCGCCGCCGCGTCTTCCGTCGCCGCGCGATCGGCGTGCGCACACTCACCACATCGGCGAGGGTCGAGCCGAGGACGGCCAGGGCCGCGATCGTGATGCCGAGGGCCAGCGACGGCCAGAGCAGCAGGAGCGGGTTGGTCAGCACATTGCTGAACCCGTCGTTCATCATCGCGCCCCAGCCGGGCGTCTTGGAGCCGCCGATGCCGAGGAACTGGAGGCCGGCCTGCATCCCCATCGCCATGCCGGCCGTCAACGCTGTCTGGATGATGACCGGCGCGTAGACGGCCTTGACGATGTGCTTCGACAGAATCCGCGCGTTGCCGAGACCGGAGACTTTGGCGGCATCGATGTACGGCTCATTGCGCACGGCCAGAACGGTCGAGCGTGTGAGCCGGAAGTAGCCCGGCGCCATGAACACACCGAGCGTCGTCATGAGCACGGTGAAGTCGTTGCGGGTGCCGGCCGCGACGATGAGCAGGATGATCATGGCGGGGATGGCCTGGAGCGCGTCGCTCACCCAGCTGGCCGCGCGGTCGAAGAAGCGGCCGAAGTATCCGGCCGCGAGACCGGCCGGCACCCCGACGATCACCGCGACGAAGATGGTCACGAACGCGCCCCACAGCGTGGACTGGGTGCCCCAGATGAGGCGACTCAGCACATCCCGGCCCGCGCTGTCGCCACCGAGCGGATGCGCGGGGCTCGGCGGTGCCTTCGTCAGGGCGAGGTCGACGAAATTGGGATCGTGCGGGGCCAGCAGCGGGGCGAAGACCGCCACGAGCAGCACCAGCACGATCACGGCGAGGGAGACCGCTCCGGCCGGCCGGCGAAGGAAACGTACGAAGGTGGAGCCGCGGCGACCGGCCCTCGGGTCGATGATCACTTCGGTCGGAGTCGTCATCGCACTCGCGCTTTCGGGTTGATCCAGCCGAGTGCGACATCGAGCAGGAAGTTCACGATCACCACGAAGATGACGGTCACGACGGTGATGCCGAGCAGGATGGGGATGTCGCCGTTCTGCGAGGAGCCGCTGGTGAGCGCTCCGATGCCCGGCAGGGAGAAGATCTGCTCCACCACGATGGCGCCGCCGAGGAGGCCGACGAACATCAGGGCGAGCACGGTGAGGGAGGCGGGGGCCGCGTTCCTGATCAGGTGCACGACCACGCGCCGCTGCGAGAGCCCCCGGCTGCGGAGCGTGCGCACATAGTCCTGGTTGTTCACGGCGATGATCGCATTGCGCAGTTGCTCGGCGATCATCACGATCGCGCCGATCGCCAGGGCGATCGCCGGGAGCGTGATCGAGCGCAGCCAGCCGTCGACGCTCTGCGACGGCTGCACATAACCGACCGCGGGGAACCAGTGCAGATCGACCGCGAACCAGATCACGAGCACGATGCTCACCCAGAAGCCGGGGAGCGCGAACAGGACGACGGACGCCGCCTTGATCACCTTGTCGAGGATCGACCCGGGCCGCAGCCCCGATGCGACGCCGAACACCCCGCCGAGGATCGCCGAAAGGAGCGTCGCCGCCGTCACCACGGAGAGGGTGACGGGGAGCTTGATCGCGATCTGTGCGTTCACCGGCTGGAAGTTGCGCCAGGAGGTGCCGAAGTCGCCGACGATCGCATGCGACGCCCACTCCCAGAACTGGGCCAGCAGCGGGCGATCGGTGCCGATCTTCGCCGCGAGCGCCGCCTGCTGCGCCGGGGTGGCCGATGTGCCGAGGAGCCCGACGGTGGGGTCGCCGATCGCGGCGTGGGCGAGGAAGAACGTGCCTGTCGCCACGACGAGGAGGAGGATCACCCCTGAGATGAGCCTCTTGGCCGTGAATCTGATCATGTCGTGTCCTGTCGGGCCGGATGCCGGGTGCGAGGAGGCGGGCCGCGCTCGCGCGCGGCCCGCCCGGGTGGGTCAGCCCTTGACGGTGATCTGACTCAGCGTGGGGAACATCATGCCGGTCACCGGGGTGACCTCGATGTTCGAGGTGGAGACGTAACTGTTGTTCGCCTGGTACCAGACGTCGAACCAGGCCTTGCCGGTCACGAGGGTGTTCAGCTCGGCGATCTCTGCGTTCTGGTCGCTGGGCGCGGCGGTCAACACCTTCTCGACCTGCGCCTGCACATCCGGGAATTGGTCGACCTGCGGGGTCGGGTTGTACCACTGGGGCAGGTTGATCATGCGCTGCACAGTCGCGACCGGGTTCGAGTCCATCGCCAGGAAGGAGACGAACATCGGATATGTCGGCGCGTTCTTCTGGTAGTCCGGGTACTGCATGTCGTCCCAGGTGACCTTGATGCCGAGCTGCGTGAAGGTCTGGTCGACCACCGGCTGCCAGACCTGGAACGGTCCGGCCATCGGCATGTGCAGCGAGAACCCGTCGGCGTAGCCGGCCTCCGCCAGGAGCGACTTCGCCTTGCTGAGGCTGTACGCGTACGTGTCATCGAGGGACGTGACGTTGGTCGAGGTCCCGGCCGGGAACACCTGGTTGGAGACCACCCCTGCGCCGCTGCCGACGGACTTGAGGATGCTCGCCCCGTCGAACGCGTAGTTCAGCGCCTGACGCACCTTCACATCGCCGAGCGGCTTGAACTTCTCACCCGCGCGGTCGGTGAACTGCAGCCCGACCCAGCCGGAGACCTTGGCGGCGACATTCCATCCGTTCGTCTTCGCCTGCTGGAGCGCGGTGTTGTCGGCGTAGTTCAGATTGATCTGTCCGGAGGCCATCGCGTTGTCGCGGGCGGTCGCATCTTGGATCGGCGAGATCGAGAGCGGGTCGAACGGGAACTGCTTGGCGTCCCAGTGGTTCGTGACCTTCTTGAAGTGGTAGACCGATCCGGCGACGCTCGACGAGTCGAGCGTGTAAGGGCCGGAGCCGACCGGGGTCTTCGCGAGCGTGCCCGCGGCGATCGCTTTGGGAGCCATCATCCAGCTGCGGCCGATACCCATCAGGTAGAGCATCGTGTCGTCGCGCTTGCTCATGTCGATCTCGAGGGTCGCGGGATCGACGGCGACGAATTTGGCCACGTTCTCGTATGCTTCCCCGGAGCGCGCACCCTTCTTCAGGTAGTCGAGGCTCTTCACCGCTGCTGCCGCGTCGAAGGCTTCGCCGTCGCTGAACTTCACACCGGTGCGGAGGGTCATGGTGAGTGTGAGGAAATCGTCGGAGACTTTCCACGAGGTGGCGAGCGCGGGGGTCGGTTTGCCGTCGCCGTCGACGCTGACCAGCGGGTCGTAGATAGCCGATAGATACGGTCCGTCGAAGCCGATGTCGGCCAGGGAGGGATCCCAGCTGGTGACGTCGGCGAAGTTTCCGATGTTGAGCGGGCCGCCGGCGGCGTCGGAGGTCGGCTTCGTGTCGCTTCCTCCGGAACCGCATGCGGTCAGCGCAAGCGCGGTCACGGCAGCGAGCGCCACCGCGATCATTGCTTTCTTCATGTCTTCTTCTCTCGGTTGGCAAGGCAGGAGGTGGAACTGAACGCACGCTGCGCAGGCGCCCGGCACGGCTGTCACTGTTCGGGAGTCACTGCTCGGGTCGTCAACCGAGGTTGGCGACACATCGCCGTGTCGTGGGGGTTATTCTACAGTTGTTGACAAGAAATACAACCTGTGGAGAAAAACGGGACGGGACGAGCCTTCCATGACTCGACCGGTCCGCGAAATCGCGAAGATGTACGGGATGATATACGATTTATGCCAGGCTGCCTCCGCGGGCAGAACCTCCGATGACGAAGGGACCGACCGGTGCTCGAAGACTCGACAATCCACGCGATCGCAGACGAATTGGCGGCCGCCGAACACGACCGCAGCACTGTCCCACTCCTCACCGCACGCCACCCGGCGATGACCGTCGAGGACTCCTACGCCGTGCAGAACGTCTGGAAAGAGCGTGGCATCGCCGCCGGCCGCCGGCTCGTCGGCCACAAGATCGGGCTCACCTCCAAAGTGATGCAGCAAGCGACCGGGATCACCGAGCCCGACTACGGGGTCATCTTCGACGACATGGTGTTCGAGACCGGGGCCGTCATCCCCTTCGACACCTACTCGAACGTGCGCATCGAGGTCGAGCTCGCGTTCGTCCTCGGCGAGACCCTGGAAGGCCCCGATTGCACGCTCTACGACGTGCTCGACGCCACGAAGTACGTCGTCCCCGCGTTGGAGATCCTCTCCTCCCGCATCGAGATGGCCGGGCGCACTATCGTCGACACCATCTCCGACAATGCGGCGATGGGCGGCATGGTCGTCGGTGGCCGGCCGGTCGCCGTGGATGCGGTCGACCTGCGCTGGGTCTCGGCCCTGCTCTACCGCAACGAGACCATCGAAGAATCCGGCGTCGCCGCTGCCGTGCTGAACCACCCGGCCTCGGGGGTCGCCTGGCTGGCCAACAAACTCTCGGCGCACGGCACGACCCTCGCGGCGGGCGAGATCATCCTCGCCGGATCGTTCACCCGCCCGATGTGGGTGGAACGCGGCGACACCGTCCACGCCGACTACGGACAGCTGGGAGCCATCACATGCCGATTCATCTAGAGCCGACGCCGACGTTCGCGGACGTGCTGCGAACCGCATCCCGACCCCGGATGGGGATGTGGGTGTGCTCCGGCAGCCCGCTGGTCGCTGAGATCTGCGCCGGAAGCGGGCTCGACTGGCTGCTCGTCGACGCCGAGCACAGTCCAAACGGCCTGGAGTCGATCCTCGCCCAGCTGCAGGCCGTTGCGGCCTACCCGATCACCCCGCTGGTGCGCGCCCCGATCGGCGACACGGTGATCGTGAAGCAGTTGCTCGACCTCGGCGCCCAGAACCTCCTGATCCCGATGGTCAACGACGCCGAGCAGGCGGCCGCGATGGTGGCGGCCGTGCGCTACCCACCGGCCGGCGTGCGCGGCGTCGGCAGCGCCCTGGCTCGGGCGGCCCGCTGGAACCGCATCGACGACTATCTCGGCCGCGCCGACGGGCTCGTCTCCCTGTTCGTACAGATCGAGACGGCGGATGCGGTGGCCGCGGTCACCGAGATCGCCGCGGTCGACGGCGTCGACGGGCTCTTCGTCGGCCCCTCCGACCTGGCGGCCTCGATGGGCCACCTCGGGCAACAGAACCACCCCGAGGTCGTCGCGGCGGTCGAGGGCGCGATCCGCGCCTGCGTCGCCGCCGGCAAGCCGGCCGGAGTGAATGCCTTCGACCCGGCGGTCGCCCGGCGCTACCTGGACGCAGGCGCAAGCTTCGTGCTCGTAGGTGCAGATGTGGCGATTCTGGCGCGCGCATCCGAGGCCCTGGCGGATACGTTCATCGGCGACGGCGACTCCGCCGCCCGCACCAGCTATTGAGAAGGAGATCCTCGGTGCACCGTGTTCGCAGGATGGCGGCACTTTCCCGTGGCGCCGCGCATCCAGATCGTATACAATTTCAGATATGGTCCACCGTGACCCCGACCGACGACGTGGAGGCGCCCCAGCCGTGAGCGACATCAGCATCCCCGGCAAGATCATCGCCGTGCACCTCAACTACCGCTCCCGGGCGGCGCAGCGCGGACGCACCCCGGCCACCCCCTCCTACTTCCTGAAACCGTCTTCGTCGGTCGCCGCCACCGGCGGCACGCTCGAGCGCCCGGCCGGGACCGAACTGCTCGCCTTCGAAGGCGAGATCGCCCTCATCATCGGCCGGTCGACCCGGCGGGTGAGCCCGGAGGAGGGCTGGGCGGCCGTCTCGGGCGTCACCGCCTCCAACGATTTCGGCCTCTACGACCTTCGCGCCGCCGACAAAGGCTCCAATGTGCGTTCGAAAGGCGGAGACGGCTTCACGCCGGTCGGCCCGAACATCGTCCCCACCACGGCCATCGACCCGCAGGCCCTGCGGGTGCGCACCTGGGTCAACGGCGAGCTCGTGCAGAGCGACACCACCGACGGGCTGCTCTTCCCCTTCGGCCAGCTCGTCGCCGACCTGTCGCAGCTGATGACCCTCGAACCGGGCGACCTCATTCTCACCGGCACCCCGGCAGGATCGTCGGTCGTCGCCCCGGGCGACATCGTCGAAGTCGAGGTGGATGCGCCCACCGCACCCGGATCCCCCACCTCCGGTCGTCTCGTGACGCACATCACCGAGGGCACCACCCCGTTCGGCGACTTCGGCACCAAGCCGGCGGTCGACGAGTTGCAGCGCGCCGAGGCATTCGGCACGGCGGCAGAGCCCGGCCCGGCACCGTTCGAGCTCACCGACGAACTCCGCACTCTGCTGACCTCGGTCTCCACCGCAACGCTCAGCTCGCAGCTCCGCAAACGCGGACTGAACAACGTCTCGATCGACGGCCTGCACTCCACACGGCCCGGCACGCCCCTCATCGGCCGTGCGAAGACCCTGCGCTACATCCCCAACCGCGAAGACCTCTTCGAAAGCCACGGCGGCGGATACAACGCGCAGAAGCGGGCGTTCGACGCGCTCGGTGCGGGCGAGGTGCTCGTGATCGAGGCGCGCGGTGAGCGCGGCAGCGGAACCGTCGGCGATGTGCTCGCGCTGCGCGCCCAGGTGAACGGCGCCGCCGGCATCGTCACCGACGGCGGTGTGCGCGACCTCGCGATCGTGGCCGCCCTCGACATCCCGACCTATCACGCGGGTGGGCACCCGGCCGTTCTCGGGCGCCGGCACGTGCCCTGGGACACCGATATCACCGTCGCCTGCGGCGGGGCCGCCGTGCAGCCGGGCGATGTGATCGTCGGCGACGCCGACGGCCTGATCGTCATCCCGCCGGCGCTCGTGGCCTCCGTCGTCGCCGACGCGATCGAGCAGGAACAGGAAGAGGAGTTCATCGCCGAGCGGGTGGCCGACGGCGAGAAGATCGACGGTCTGTTCCCGATGGACGCCGAGTGGAAAGAGAGGTACCGCGCATGGCTGACACAGCGCTAGGAACCGCGAAGGCGCCGACACCGAGCAAGTCCCAGCTGGCCTACGACTGGATCCGGGAGCGCATCGACGACGGCCGGTACGTCTCCGGCTTCCGGCTCGTGCTCGGGCAGATCGCGGGCGAGCTCGAGGTGAGCGTCGTGCCGGTGCGCGAGGCGATCCGCCGGCTCGAGGCCGAAGGCCTCGTGACGTTCGAGAAGAACGTCGGCGCTCAGGTCGCCCTGCTGCACGAGACCGAGTACACCTACACGATGCAGACACTGGCTCTCGTCGAAGGCGCGGCCACCCAGATGTCGGCGCCGCTGCTGAACGGCGACCACCTCTACCGCGCCCGCGCGATCAACAACGAGATGATCGCCTGTCTCGACGACTTCATCCCCCACCGGTTCACCGAGCTCAACCGCACCTTCCACTCCGTGCTGTTCGAGGAGTGCCCCAACCCGCACATCCTCGACCTCGTGCACCGCGGGTGGAACCGGCTGACCGTGCTCCGCGACTCCACGTTCAGCTTCGTTCCGGGACGCGCCCGCGAGTCCGTCGACGAGCACGAGCAGATCCTGCGCCTGATCGAGACGGAGGCCGACCCGCTGGAGATCGAGCTCGCTGCCCGCCGGCACCGGCTCGCCACGCTCGACGCCTTCCTCACCTACCAGACCGAGCACAAGCACCCGCAGCGCTGACCGGCATCGCGACCGCCGCACCACACACTCCCAATACCCACACCGACCGCCAAAGGAGGCGCGCGTCCATGGCGCAGCACTACATCCCCGAGAACCTGCCCGACAAGATCCAGCACTTCATCGGCGGCGAATTCGTCGACAGCGTCTCGGGAAAGACGTTCGACGTGCTCGACCCGGTCTCCAACGAGACCTATGTCACCGCAGCGGCTGGCCAGAAGGCCGACATCGACCTCGCCGTCGAGGCCGCCACCCGCGCCTTCACAGAGGGGCCCTGGCCCCGAATGAAGCCGCGCGAGCGGGCCGCGATCCTGAACCGCATCGCCGACGCAGTCAGCGCCCAGGATGCGCGCCTCGCCGAACTCGAGACCTTCGACACCGGCCTGCCGATCACTCAGGCCCTCGGCCAGGCCCAGCGCGCCGCAGAGAACTTCCGCTTCTTCGCGGACCTGATCGTGGCGCAGGCCGACGACGCATACAAGGTCCCCGGCTCGCAGATCAACTACGTGAACCGGAAGCCGATCGGTGTCGCCGGGCTCATCACGCCCTGGAACACCCCGTTCATGCTGGAGAGCTGGAAGCTCGCCCCGGCCCTCGCCTCCGGCTGCACTGTCGTGCTCAAGCCGGCGGAGTTCACCCCGCTCTCGGCCAGCCTGTGGGCGGGCATCTTCCGCGACGCCGGCCTGCCCGACGGCGTATTCAACCTGGTCAACGGTCTCGGCGAGGAGGCGGGCGACGCGCTCGTCAAGCACCCGGATGTTCCGCTCATCTCGTTCACGGGCGAGAGCCGCACCGGGCAGCTCATCTTCGGGAACGCGGCGCCGTTCCTCAAAGGCCTCTCGATGGAGCTGGGCGGCAAGTCCCCCGCCGTCGTGTTCGCCGACGCCGATCTGGAAGCCGCAATCGACTCCACGCTGTTCGGCGTGTTCTCGCTGAACGGGGAGCGCTGCACCGCCGGAAGCCGCATCCTCGTCGAGCGCTCCATCTACGACGACTTCTGCGCCCGCTACGCCGCGCGCGCCAAGAACATCGTGGTGGGCGACCCGCACGACCCGAAGACCGAAGTGGGCGCCCTTGTGCACCCCGAGCACTACGACAAGGTCATGAGCTACGTGGAGATCGGCAAGTCCGAGGGCCGCCTGCTCGCCGGCGGCGGACGCCCGGAGGGTCTCGCCACCGGCAACTACGTCGCCCCGACCGTGTTCGCCGACGTGGCACCGGATGCGCGCATCTTCCAGGAGGAGATCTTCGGCCCCGTCGTCGCCATCACGCCGTTCGACAGCGACGAAGAGGCCCTCGCCCTCGCCAACGGCGTGCGCTACGGGCTCGCCGCCTACATCTGGACGACCGACCTCACCCGCGCGCACACCTTCGCGCAGAACGTCGAGGCCGGCATGGTCTGGCTGAACTCGCACAATGTCCGCGACCTGCGCACCCCGTTCGGTGGGGTGAAGGCCTCCGGCCTCGGCCACGAGGGCGGATACCGTTCGATCGACTTCTACACCGACCAACAGGCGGTCCACATCACGCTGGGCCCGGTTCACACCGCCCGGTTCGGCGCCAACTGATCACCCGGCCTCCCCGCCGACTCCCGACGAGCCCATCTCGAAGAAGAGAAAGAGAAGAACCATGAGTACCATCCCCACGCCGGCCGCGACCCCGCCGGACATCCTCCGCTGCGCCTACATGGAGCTCGTGGTCACCGACCTCGAGGCGAGCCGCGCGTTCTATGTCGACGTGCTCGGCCTCGTCGTGACCGAGGAAGACGAGAACGCTGTCTACCTGCGCAGCTTCGAGGAGTTCATCCACCACAACCTCGTGCTGCGCACGGGCCCGGTGGCCGCGGTCGCCGCCTTCTCGTACCGCGTGCGCTCCCCTGAAGACCTCGATCGCGCGGTGGCGTTCTACACCGAGCTCGGCTGCCGGGTCGAACGCCGGGCAGAGGGCTTCACCACCGGCATCGGCGACAGTGTGCGCGTCGAAGACCCGCTGGGCTTCCCCTACGAGTTCTTCTACGACGTGGAACACGTCGAGCGTCTCGCCTGGCGCTACGACCTCTACACCCCCGGCGCGCTTGTGCGGCTCGACCATTTCAACCAGGTCACCCCGGATGTGCCTCGCGCCGTGAAGTACATGGAAGACCTGGGCTTCCGCGTCACCGAGGACATCCAAGACGAGGCGGGAACCACCTACGCCGCCTGGATGCGCCGCAAGCCGACCGTGCACGACACGGCCATGACCGGCGGAGACGGCCCGCGGATGCACCACGTCGCCTTCGCGACGCACGAGAAGCACAACATCATCGCGATCTGCGACAAACTGGGCGCCCTGCGCCGCAGCGACGTGATCGAGCGCGGACCGGGCCGTCACGGCGTCTCCAACGCCTTCTACCTCTACCTGCGCGACCCCGACGGTCACCGCGTCGAGATCTACACCCAGGACTACTACACCGGCGACCCGGACAACCCCGTCGTCACCTGGGATGTGCACGACAACCAGCGCCGCGACTGGTGGGGCAACCCGGTGGTCCCGTCCTGGTACACGGATGCGTCTCTGGTGCTCGACCTCGACGGCGCTCCCCAGCCGTTGACGGCGCGCACCGACGACTCCGAGATGGAGGTCACCATCGGCGCCGACGGCTTCTCGTACACCCGTGAGGGCGACATCGCGGCGGGCTTCAAGCTGGGCGCACAGGTCTGACGTCGGAGAATTCGTGACGGACGGCCGTGCTGTGCCGCCCGAATTCTGCCGCCGGGGCAGGTGGCCGGGGCCGGGGCTAGCGTGCGGCCGCCAACGCGGCGGCGGCCGCGCCGAGCAACCCGGTCGCCGCACCGTTCCGTGCGGGGCGGAGCGGCGGGGGCGTCGGCCGTTCGGCCCGCTACTCGAAGGTCTCCACGTACTCCTCGGTCGGGCCGAGTTCGGGCGCCGCGCGGAACTCGATGGTCTCCGCCCGCCGGTGCAGTTCGAGCACGGTGATCCGGTTCTCCCCCGCAGTGAACAGGGGGGCGGGAACATACAGCGTCACCTGCGGCCCGATCTCCCAGTAGCGGCCGAGCAGGAAGTCGTTCACCCAGACGAAGCCTTTGCCGAAGCCCGGAAGGGCGAGGAAGGCGTCTTCCGGTTCGACGATGTCGACGCGCGCCGTCGCGAAGCCGGCCGTACCGGTCGCGGAGGCCGTGCCGGTCCCCTCTGCGATGCTCGCCAGCATCGCGCCCGACCATTCGTCGAGGGGCAGTGGATGAGCAGTCCAGCCGTGAACCAGCCGGCGCCCGATCTGCACACCACCCAGAATCCCTTTGCCCTGGCCGAGCAATGGGCCGTAGTTGATGCGCCCCTGGTTCTCGACCAGGATCTGCAACTCGACCCGCGACCCGGTGCCGACCACATCGAGCGCGCCGCTCTCCCGGTCGAGCACACCGAGCTGGCTACCATCGACGAAGACCTGCGCGCGGTCGTGCAGGCCGGTGACCGTCAGCGTCGTCCGTCCGCGCGGTAGGCGGGGCCGCGCGCGATACAACACGAGACCGGAGGCGAGCCCCAGCTCCTCGAAGCTCAGCGCATGCGGCGCCTCGACGCCGGGCCCCGCCGCCTCGAGCGCGGGGAGCAGATCGGCACCGGCGGTCACCGGCACCGTGCACGGCGCGAGGATGCGCGGGTCGGCAGGAACGGGGCGCGGCTCGATCCCGGTGAAAGCGGCCAGCCGGGAACGGAAGGCGGTGAATTTGGGGGTGACGGCGCCGTGCTCGGCGATCGCCGCATCCGAGTCGTAGCTCGTGATGGTCGGCTGCAGGGCGCCATCGTGGTTCGCGCCCGCCCCCAATCCGAAGTTGGTCCCACCGTGCGCCATGTACAGACTCACCGAGCCGCCGGCGTCGAGGATCTCGGCCAGCGTGGCGTCGGCGCTCGGCACGGAGCGCATGTGGTGCTTCTCGCCCCAGTGGTCGAACCAGCCGTTCCAGTATTCGGCGCAGAGGAACGGTTCGCCGTCGCGGCGCGAGCGCAGCAGAGAGGCCGCCTCGGCGGCCCGCGAGCCGAACGTGGCCGTGGCGAGCACTCCGGGAAGGGTGCCACCGTCGAGCATGAGGTCGGTCGGACCGTCTGCCGTGTAGAGCAGCTCGGTCACGCCCCGTTCGACGAGCGCGTCGCGAAGCCAGCGCAGATAGTCCGCGTCGTCGCCGTAGCTGCCGTATTCGTTCTCCACCTGCACGGCGACGATTGGTCCGCCCCGGGAGGCCTGCAGCGCCGCCAGCCGCGGGATGAGCTCGTCGAACCACACGGACACCGCACGCAAGAACGCAGGATCCGAGGTACGCGTGCGGGTTCCGGTGCGCGCGGTGAGCCAGGCGGGGAACCCGCCGTTGTCCCACTCCGCACAGATGTACGGGCCCGGCCGCACGATCACGTCGAGACCGACCTCGGCGGCGATGCGGATGAACGCCTCCAGGTCACGCCAGCCATCGAAGTCGGGCGCGTCGTCGGCCCGACGCTGGTGGAAATTCCATGCCACGTAGGTGTCGACCGTGTTCAGTCCGAGCGCCGCCACCCGTTCGAGGCGATCACGCCACTGCTCGGGATGCACACGGAAGTAGTGCACGGAGCCCGAGAGCACCCTGTGCTCCACCCCGTCTCGCCGCAACGTGCCGGTCGAGTAGTCGAGGAGGGCAGTGCGGGTCGCGACCGTCACTTCACCGCTCCCGCGGTCATCCCGGCCCGCCAGAACCGCTGCAGTGCGAGGAAGGCGACGATCAGAGGGATGACCGAGACCAGGGATCCGATCACCACCAGGGGCGGTGGCACGGCCACATGGCTGGCGTTCCAGCCCACGAGCCCCACGGTCACCGGCTGCATGTGGTCGTCGCCGAGCACCATCGCCGGAAGCAGGTAGTTGTTCCAGATGTCCACGAACTGGAACAGGAAGATCGTCACCAGGGCCGGCATCATCATCTTCGTCGAGATCGAGCGGAAGATGCGGAACTCGCTCGCCCCGTCGAGCCGACCGGCCTCGATCACCTCATCCGGAACGGACTGCGCGGCAAAGACCCGGGCGAGGTAGACCCCGAACGGGCTGACGATGCTGGGCAGCAGCACCGCGAGCGGATTGTTGATCAGCCCGACCCCCGAGAACATGAGGTACAGCGGCAGGGTGAACAGGATCTTCGGCACCAGCACCGCGGCGAGGATCACGCCGAACAGCGCTCCCCTCCCCCGGAACTCGTACTTCGCGAGGGCGTATCCGCCCATCGCCGAGAGCACCGTGCCCACGAGAGCGCCGACACCGCAGTAGAGAAGGCTGTTCAGCATCCACTGCCAGAAGATGCCGTCATTCTGCGCGCTCAGGCGGGCGATGTTGTCGAACAGCCCGAAGCCGTCGAACCAGAGCCCATTGCCGCTGAACTGCTGACCGAACGGCTTGGTCGCCGAGACGATCAACCACCAGAGCGGAAAGAGGAAGTAGATCGTCGAGGCGGCGAGCAGCACCATCACGACGGCGCGGCTCAGCGGGCTGGTGTCGCGGCGGGGCCTCGCGAAGGAGCGGGCGGCCGGCACGGCACGCCGGTTCTGCAGGGTGGCGGTCATGCCTTGTCCCCTTTGCTGGTCAGCCGGAAGAACAGGAATGAGATCACGCCGACGAACACGGCGAGGATCACCGATTGGGCCGCGGCATACGGATAGTTGCCCGCCGCGACGGCGGCCTGCGCCGACATGATCGGGGTGAAGGTGGACGACACGGAACCTCCGGAGATCGGCTGCAGCACTGTCGGTTCGTTGTAGAGCTGCGCTGAGCCGATGATCGAGAACACGGCGGTGAGGACGATCGCGCTGCGCACCATCGGGATCTTGACGCTCCACGCGATCCGCAGCGGCGAAGCGCCGTCGATCTTCGCCGCCTCCAGCACCTCTGCGGGAATGGACTGCAGCGCCGCGTAGATGATGATCATGTTGTAGCCGGTCCAGCTCCAGGTGACGATGTTCGCCACCGACCAGAGCACCGTGCCCTGGTCGAAGAACGGCAACTGGATGCCGAGCGGCTCCAGCAGATGGTTGATCGGGCTCGACTGCGTGGAGTACATGAACGACCAGACGAGCGCCGCACTCACCCCCGGGATGGCGTAGGGAAGAAAGCTGGAGAGCCGGAAGAAACCTTTGCCCCGCGCCGACTTGGAGTCGATCAGCAGCGCGAGGACCAGCGCCAGGCCGAGCATCACCGGCACCTGCACCACACCGAACAGCGCGACCCGGCCGAGCGAGGCGACGAAGTCCTTGTCGGTGAACGCCTGCGCATAGTTGGCGAAAGGCTCGAACACCTGCGTCGGCGCGGTCAGACCGAGACCCGAACGCTTGACGACGAACAGACTGCTGATCGCGGCGTAGACGATAGGCGCGATGTACATCGCGGCGAACAGCACGACGAACGGACCGAGGAACAGCAGCGGCGCTCGCCACCCCAGCGTGGTGTGCCGCTTCTTCTGGCGCTCCGGCGGCGGGGCGACGGTGGCCGCGGAGGGCTCCGCGACGGCGAGGTTGCTCACGAATTCTTCCTTACTCTCGACGCGTGTCGGGGCGGACCGGTCCCCGGTCCGGTCCGCCCCGACACGTCGCTCGGAACTACTGGCTGACCGTGAGACCCTGGGTCTTCAGCTCGGCGATGGTCTTGTCCTGAGCGGACTGCAAGGCATCCGCGATGGTGCCCTGACCGGCCCAGGCCTTGCCGAGCCCGTCATCGAGATCGGCGGCGGTCTTCGTCATCACCGGCCCCCATGTCCAGTCGGGGTTCACCTTCGGAGCCGCCTTGGCGAACACGTCGAAGATCTTCTGCCCGCCGAAGTACGCGTCGCCCTCGGCGAGAGCGGGGAGGCCGGTGAGCGCGGTGGCGGCCGGGTACAGTCCGGCCTTCGTGACCAGGTTGTTGTAGGTGGTCTTGTCCGTGCTCATCCAATGCGCGAACTCCCAGGCGGCCTCTGGCGTCTTGCAGCCCTTCAGCACCGCCGTGGCCGATCCGCCGGCGTTGCCGACCTGGTCGTCGCCCGCCGACCACTGCGGCATCGGGGCGACCGCCCATTTGCCGGAGCCGTCTGCGGCGCCGCCTTTGATCACACCGGCCTGCCAGACCGCACCGACAACTGTCGCGATGTCGCCGTCACCCAGACCGGTGTACCAGGCCTGGTCGTACATCGGGGCGCTGCTGATGAGACCCTCGGAGACGAGGCCCTGCCAGTAGTCGGCGATCTTCTTGTTGGCGTCGGAGGCGAGGGTCACCTTCCAGGCGTCGCCGTCGACACCGAACCAGGTGGCGCCGGTCTGCCAGGCGAGGCCCGCGTAGTCGTAGTCCATATACGGCGACGAGATGAATTTCTTGGGGTCGGACGCATGGATCTTCTCTGCGTCGGCCTTGTACTCGGCCCAAGTGGTGGGGGCCGACAGCCCGAGCGAGTCGAACAGCTGCTTGTTGTAGAACAGCCCCATGGGGCCGGTGTCCACCGGTGCGCCGTACACGGCGTCACCGACCGAGACGGATTTCCAGGCCGCGGGCTGGAACTCGCCCTTGTCGGCGTTCGCGTAGGTCGACACGTCTTCGAGGGCGCCCTGGGCCGCGAAGCTCGGCAGCGTCTCGTAGCCGACCTGCGCAAGACACGGCGCATTGTTAGCGGTCACAGCGTTGAGCATCTTCTGGTAGCCGCCCTTGGATCCGGGCTGCACTTCCTGGTATTTGACCGTCACATCTTTGTGCGATGCGTTGAAAGCCTTGACAGCATCGGCGTATCCCGGAGCCCAGCCCCAGAACGTGACCGTCGCGTGGCCCGAGTCGCCCGACCCGGAGCCGCTGCCCGAACATCCGGTCAGCGCGAGCCCGAGGGCGACCGCTCCGGCGACGCCCGCCATGCGGATTCCTGACTTCTTCACTGCCTCTCCTTTGATCACAGACACCCGTATCCGGGTACGAGCACCGAGTGTCGCACAGAATGATAGCGATAACAACTCGGGACCTTGGAAGTGCTTGAAACTCCCCAAAATATGCGCAAACGCGCAGATGCGCCCGTTATCATGAGAGGCGAAACGCAAGCGGAGGGGAATCGATGACGACCAACGACACCAGCCCGGCACCGAAGCCGCCGGGCATGACCGACGTCGCCCGGGTGGCGGGAGTCTCGGCCCAGACCGTGTCACGAGCCCTCAGCGGCCACCCCAATGTGCAGGAGAAGACCCGAGCCAAGGTGCTCGCCGCCGTCGAACAGTTGGGCTACCGCAAGAACAACGCCGCCCGCATCCTCTCCTCCGGGCACAGCCGCACCATCGGCATCGTGCTGATGCAGACCAGCTTCTTCTCCCGCACCGCCGTCACGGTCGGTGTCGAAGAGGCGGCCCGCGACGCCGGGTACTCCGTGAGCGCCGCCACCAGTCCCTCGCTGGAGCCCTCCGCCATCGAAGCGGCGATGTCGCGCCTGGCCGACCAGAGCGTCGAAGGCATCATCCTCGCCCTCCCACTCATCCACGTCACCCGGGGAATCGAAGAGCTCACCCGGGCGATCCCCACCATCACCATCGACGGCTCGCGCACCTCCTCGACCGAGGTCGTCGCCGTCGACCAGTCCCACGCCGCCCGGCTCGCCACCCAGCATCTCCTCGACCTCGGCCACGAGACGGTGTGGCATGTCTCCGGCCCCAGCGAGTGGCTGGATGCGGTCAGCCGCAGCGAAGGCTGGCGCTCCACCCTCGAAGCGGCCGGCATCGCCCCGCCGCCCGAGCTCAAGGGCGACTGGTCCCCCGCCTCCGGCTACCAGAACGGCCTCATCCTCGGGCGCATCCCCGACGTCACGGCCGTGTTCGTCTCCAGCGATGAGATGGCGTTCGGCGTCATCCGCGCGTTCCATGAGCTCGGTCGCCGCATCCCGGA
Source organism: Leifsonia poae (assembly GCF_020009625.1). NCBI lineage: Bacteria > Bacillati > Actinomycetota > Actinomycetes > Micrococcales > Microbacteriaceae > Leifsonia > Leifsonia poae. Next base: position 3,694,122 of record NZ_JAIHLP010000002.1, on the reverse strand, counting down.
GGACATCTCCGTGGTCGGCGTGGACGACATCACCCTCGCCGAATACTGCTCCCCCTCGCTCACCACCGTCGCCCAGCCATTCGGCCAGATGGGCGAGCTCGCCGTCGAGCACCTTCTGCGCTACATCGCCGACCCCGGCACCACCCTCGAGCCGGCCTCCGTCGAACCCCAACTGCGCATCCGCGCCAGCACTGGCCCCGCCCCGCACTGACCCCGCCCCGACATTTGCACCAAATGTCGACGGTTCAGCGGGCTGCACGGGGGCGATAGTGGGTATGTAGGGCAACCATTTCTATTCGAGAACAGGATCGACTCATGAACATCGCGCTCTGGATAGCCCAGGTGCTCCTCGCCGTCGTCTTCCTCTACTCCGGCATCGCCAAAGCGTCCCTTCCGAAAGACCGCCTCATCGCGATCGGCCAGACGGGCGTCGCCCCGTTCCCGCTGCCGTTCATCCGCACCATCGCCACCCTCGAACTCCTCGGCTGCGTCGGCCTGATCCTCCCCCAAGCGACCGGCATCGCCCCGTATCTGACCGTGGCCGCCGCCGCCGGTCTCGGAATCATCATGATCGGCGCGGCGTTCGCCCACCGCTCGCTCGGGGAGTACAAACAGGTGTTCGGTGTGAACCTCCCGCTGTTCCTGATCTGCGTCTTCGTCGTCGTCGGCCGCCTCCTCGGATACTGAACCGATCCGAATCCCGCTCCGCTGAAAGGAACACGACCGCGATCGCGTCGCGCTGCGCGATCTGCGCTTCATCCCCGAGCTCGTCGAGTCGGTCGATACCCGCATCCGGGGCTCGGCATCCGCCCCCGGGTGAGCGAAGATGGCAGCATGACGATTCCGTCGTCCGACCGCTCGCCCACCCGCTTCGACCCCGCCGCCCTGCGGCACGCGGTCGACCTCGTCCGAGCGCGTGGAGCGACAGCCCAACTCGTGGTGCGCCGCCACGGTGTCACGGTGGTCGATCGGTCGTTCGGCTGCGAACCGACCGCCCTCTTCTGGACATTCTCCGCCGGCAAGCCCTACACAGTGGTGCTCATCCACGCCCTGGCCGAAAGCGGCGTCATCGACCTCGACGCCCCGGTGGCGCGCTACTGGCCGGAATTCGCGGCGAACGGCAAGGAGGCGATCACCGTTCGCCACGTGCTACGTCACCGCTCCGGTTTCGCCACCGCCGGAAGCGCTGTCGGTGACGCGTTGGCGATGACCGGCTGGTCCCGCACCCTGCGCCGCATCGAGCGCGCCCGCCCCACCTGGCCGCCCGGTTCGGCACCGGCCTATCAATTCGTGATCTTCGGCTTCATCCTGGGCGAGGTCGCGCGCCGTGCCACCGGGATCCCGCTTCCCGAGCTGATGTCGTCGCTCCTGCTGGGACCGCTCGGCGTGCACGACACCTACCTCGGGCTCCCCGACGACCAGTGGCTCCGGCATGTGCCGCTCTCGGCGCCGCGCCCGGTGCGCGCCGTCGTCAACCGACGCGCCACCCGCGCCGCCATCATCCCCTCCGCGGGCTTCTCCACCACCGCGCGGGACGTGACCGTCTTCTACGAGATGCTGCTGAATGGCGGCGTCACGGCCGACGGCCGACGCATCCTGTCGTCCGCCGCTCTGCAGGCGGCCCTCGTGCCGAGCAGCGAGGGCCGCATCGACCGCTTCGCGCACTCCCCCATCCGCTGGTCCGAGGGCTTCCAGCTCGGCGGCCCACGTCATCTCCCGGAGTCGATCAGCCCGATGGGCAGCCGCAGCAGTCCCCGAACGTTCGGTCACAATGGCAGCAATTGCTGCATCGCCTGGGCGGATCCAGACCGAGACCTCGTCTTCAGCTATCTCACCAACCGGATCACCCGACAGCGCGACGACCTCGCCCACCTCGCCGAGGTGGCCGACGCCGTGCTCGACGCCTGCCCGGAGTGATCGGGGCCGGCTGCACCGACTCGCAGCCCGGGGGGCTCCCAGGCGGGGCTGCTACGGTTCGGGAGTTGGCACATCGCCAGCGTCAGGGAAGACGCCTCGCTGACCGTTGGGTCCCCCCGCCCGGCCACGATCCCGTCGCCTCCTCTGAGTCATTCAGAGGAGCGTCATGCCCACCCATCATTCGGCCGTCGTCTATTGCGAGGGCAAGTTCGGCAAACAGGACGGCAAGACCGCGAACGGTCTCGTGCGCTTCTCCGAGAAGTACGACATCGTCAGCGTGATCGACAGCACCTGCGCCGGCGTGGATGCCGGTCGCCACCTCGACGGGGTCGCTAACGGCATCCCCGTGCTCGCCGATCTCGCCGAAGCCATCGCCTATGCCGGCAGGGTTCCCGACTCCCTGATCTTCGGCATGGCCCCCGCCGACGGCCTGCTCTCCGCCCCGCAACGCGACGCCCTGCTCGACGGGATCAACCGGGGGATGAATCTGGTCAACGGCCTGCACGAGTTCCTGAACGACGACGCCGAGTTCGCATCCGCCGCGCTGCTCGCGGGCGTGACGATCACCGATATCCGTCGCCCCAAAGAGAAGAAAGATCTGAAGCTCTTCTCCGGCCGCATCTTCGACGTCGCATGCCCCCGCATCGCCGTGCTGGGCACTGATGGCGCGATCGGCAAACGCACGACCGCCACCCTGCTCACCCAGGCTCTGAACGCCCGCGGCATCACAGCGGTGATGGTCGGCACCGGGCAGACCGCTCTCATCCAGGGCGCCAAATACGCCGTCGCGCTCGACGCCACCGTTCCGCAGTTCTGCTCGGGCGAGGTCGAGGCGCAGGTCGTCGCGGCCGACGAGACCGAGCACCCCGATGTGATCATCGTCGAAGGCCAGGGTGCCCTGAGCCACCCGGCCTACCTGACCAGCGCGTACATCCTGCGCGGCAGCCGGCCTGCCGGCGTCATTCTGCAGCATGCGCCGGGCCGTCGGATGCTCGACGACTACCCGACGATGCCCATGCCCTCCGCCGCCTCCGAGATCGCCCTCATCGAAGCGTTCGCCGACACCGAGGTCATCGGGGTCACGATCAACCACGAGAACTTGACCGACGAGCAGATCGGCGCCGCGATCGACGAACACGAACTCGAGCTCGGGATGCCGGCCACCGACCCTTTGACCCGCCCGCTCGACCGCCTCGTCGAGATGGTGCTGCTGGCCTTCCCCGAGCTCGAGCCGGAGTCGGCCGTCCACCGCCGCTGAGTGCACTCCTGCACCGTCAGCTGTGGATGGAGCGGAGCCGTACCCGCGGCGTGTGGAAGTCTGTGATGGTGTAGCGGCCGCAGTCGATCGTCGTCGGCTGCGGGCCGGGTTCGACGGTCATCGGCAGGGTCGGCGGGCCTGATGCGTCGCTCACCAGGAACGAGACCGCTTCCTCGGTGTAGTCGGCCCGGTTGACGAGCCAGGCGTATCTGTCGAGGTTCGCATCCACCTGCAGCAACCGGCTCGGATCGGCGAGGTATGCCTTCGGGGCACGGATGGTCCAGAACTGCCCGGCGCCGACACGCCCGCTCGCGGTCACCCAGTCGTCCACACACCGGATCGACGCGTCGACGCGCGCGGACTCGGTCACGAGCCCTGGCACCGCTACCAGCGCGCCAACCGCGACCACGACGATCGGGAGCGCCCCGGCGACGACCAGCACCGCCCGCGGCGCGCGCACCTTCCGCGGAAGAATCCCGGGAAGCACCGTCACGGCGAGCACTGGCGCGAAGAACAGCGGCTCCAGATAGCGGGGGGCGTTCGTGCCGAGCACCACCGCTCCAACGACGACCAGCACGGGGATCCCCCAGGATGCGGCGGCCACGAATGTGCCGGCCAACCAGCCCTTTCGCGCGGCCGCCACGGTCGCGGCGACGCCGAGAGCGAGCAGCACGGCGACGAGCCCGAGCGAGAATATGCCCTCGACGGAATGCACACGATCCACGATCAGCGCCCCGAGGGAGCGGAGCGATTCGAGGGCACGGGACGGGTCCGCATACCCCGCACCGCTGTTCGAGATCATCGACGAAACCGGGATGCGCGCCAGCAGCCCGACGACCGCGCCGGCGAGCATGCCGAGCGTCGCCCACCGCACAACGGTCAGCGGAGCCCGTCGCAGAGCCCCGAGCACGATGAGCACGGCCGCGACCGGGATCACCGCCCAGGCGAGGACGATCGGATTGCTGAACGTGGAGAGGGCGATGACCGCCACGAGCACCGCGAGGGCCACCCGGCTCGGTCGCGCGGCACCTCTGTCGAGCATCCGGCGCACGAGCCCGACGGTCACGAGCGCAGCGATGACGGTGGCGCTGTAGTAGGTCGTGGTAGTCATCAGGGAGGCCAGTTCCAGCGAGTCCCGGCTCGCCGACGTCTCCAGCATCGCGAGCACGCCGAAGAGGGCGAAGGCAGCCAGCGAGAACGTCACTGGCCGCCGCGCCCGCTCCCCCGTGCCGGCGACGAAGCGGATCGCCGCGTAGAGCGCGACAAGGTTGACGACGGCGTTCAGGGTGAGTGTGGCTTTCACGCCGAGACCGAACAGGGAGAGCACCGCGTAGACGACGAACTCGGGCACGAACAGCACGGTCGAGAGCGCCCACTGCTGCGGCTGACCCGTCACCAGTGAACGCCACATCAGAGTGTTCACGAGCGAGTCGCCGTCATAGAAGAGCAGCCACGATCGATCACTCGACGCCAGCCGGGCCACGACGAGCGCCGCGATCGCCAGTGCGATGACGGCTCCCGCCGCCTCGGCGGCCCATCGCGGCGGGCTCCGCGTCGGGCGCGGGTCGGGTGCCGGATCGGGGATGCCCACCCTCCCACCCTAGGGCCATCGGCCGAGGTCTTGCCGCGGTCTTCGCCGGGTCCGCGATCGGTGTGCTATGGTCACCACGCAGCACTTCGTTAGGCGAGGCTCCTGCACGAACACAGGCCACTGATCTGACGACGTCGAGAGACGCCCAAGGTTAGGACAGGTTTCCCCGGCTTAAGGGGTCACCCAAAGTGGCTTCCCCCTCAAAGGGACACGTCGTGCAGTGTCAAAGCTCTTACGTGGAGGTAGCGCAAAGAAGTTCCTTCATGACTTCCTGTCTTCCGTGTGCGTCGAGCTGCGCGAACGAGGAAGAAGGAGGTGACCGTCGATGAGCGACGACCATAGTCGATCTCCCCGCCCGAGCAGGGCGAACGGTCACCGGTATCGCCCGGCTCTCTGACCGGTCACTCTGCGGGGCGCATCCGCTTTTCTGTTCTTCTTCCAACGCGGTATTTCGCCGCGGAACGTTTGGATCCACCATGCGCACATTCCGCACCGACGTCACGGACGTCACTACGCCCACCCCCGACACGCGCGGTACGGCGAAGACGGCCCGTCGTCTCGCCGACGGCACGAACCGTCTTCTCGCCTCCGGTCAGCAGAACCTGCTGAGGGATGCCGCGCTGCTTCCTCCGGAGGCAACGCTCAAGTCGCTGGCCACCACCTTGAACGGGCTGAACGACGCCGCCGTCGCCATGCGTCGCTCCCGCTACGGCACCAATGAGGTCGACCACGACAAGCCGGCCCCCGCCGTTCTGCAGTTCCTGAAGACGTTCACCAACCCGTTCGTGATCATCCTGCTCTTCCTCGTCGTCGTCATGCTGTTCACCGATGTGATCTTCGCCGACCCGGTCGACGGCCCGGACTACACCGGCGTTGTGACGGTGGGGATCATGGTGCTCGTCAGCGCCACCCTGCGGTTCTGGCAGGAGTACCGTTCGTCCCGCTCCGCCGAGGAGCTGAAGGCGATGGTCCGCACGACGACCGCGGTCACCCGCACCGAGACCGGTCGTCCGGTCACCCGTGAGCTGCCGATCGAGGAGGTGGTGCCCGGCGACGTCGTGCAGCTCGCCGCGGGCGACATGATCCCCGCCGATGTGCGCTTCGTGCGCACGAAAGATCTGCAGATCAACCAGGCGATGCTCACCGGAGAGGCCCTCCCCGCCGAGAAGAGCGTCGAGGCGCTCGAGAGCATCGAGGCATCCGACATCCTTTCGGCCGCCAACCTCGGCTTCCTGGGCACCTCGGTGGTCTCGGGCTCGGGAACGGCCGTGGTCGTCGGAACCGGAAGCCGCAGCTACTTCGGAAGCATGTCGTCAGCCATCGTGGGCGCACGCCCCGAGACCGCGTTCGACGTGGGGATCAAGAAGGTCAGCTTCACCCTGATCACGTTCATGCTGGTGATGGTTCCGGTCGTGTTCATCGTCAACGGCCTGACCAAGGACTGGACGAGCGCGTTCTTGTTCGGGGTGACGACCGCCGTCGGCCTCACGCCGGAGATGCTTCCTCTGATCGTCACCGCGAACCTTGCGAAGGGCGCCAAGCAGATGGCGAAGCGCAAGGTGATCGTCAAGCGGCTGAACTCCATCCAGAACCTCGGAGCCATGGATGTGCTGGCCACCGACAAGACCGGCACGCTCACCGAAGACCGCATCGTCCTCGAACGACACCTCGACGTCGCCGGCCGGTCCAGCGAGACGACGCTCGGCTACGCGACCGCCAACGCGCACTTCCAGACCGGGTTGCGCAACCTGCTCGACGCCGCCGTCCTCACGGCGGCCGGTCCCGACGAGCTCGCCCGCATCCGGGCCGAGTACACGCTCGTCGACGAGATGCCGTTCGATTTCGTGCGGCGGCGCATGTCGGTGGTCGTCGACGACGGCCTCTCGCACCTCATCATCACCAAGGGCGCCGTGGAGGAGGTGCTCGACCAGTGCAGCACCGAGCTCGTCAAGGGTCAGACGGTCGATCTCACCCCCGGGCGTCTCGCTGAGCTCGACGCGCTCGTGGCGGAGCAGAACGGGCTGGGGATGCGCGTGCTCGCCGTCGCCATCCGCTCGATGGTGCCGGCCGAGGACGGGAGCGCGGAGTACTCCCGCGACGACGAGACGGCGATGACGCTCGTCGGCTTCCTCGCCTTCCTCGACCCGCCCAAGGCGTCGGCCGCCGCCGCCATCGCGCGGCTGCACAAGCACGGGACGACCGTCAAGGTGATCACGGGCGACAACCCGCTCGTCGCCGCCACCGTGGTGCGCGAAGTCGGGCTGGGAGTCGGGACCATCGTGCTCGGACCGCAGATCGACGAGCTGTCGCTGGAAGAGCTGGGCGCCCTCGCCGAGACCACGACGGTGTTCGCGAAGGTCAACCCCACGCAGAAAGCGCGCATTGTCGAGGCGATGCGCAGTCACGGTCACACCGTCGGCTTCCTCGGCGACGGCATCAACGACGCCCCTGCGCTGCGCACCGCGGATGTGGGGATCTCGGTGGACACCGCCGTCGACATCGCCAAGGAGTCGGCCGACATCATCCTGCTCGAGAAAGATCTGACCGTGCTCGAACAGGGCGTGATCGAGGGCCGGCGCACCTTCGTCAACACCATGAAGTACATCAAGATGACCGCGTCGTCGAACTTCGGCAACATGTTCTCGGTACTCGTCGCCAGCGCCCTGCTGCCGTTCATCCCGATGATCCCGCTGGTCGTGCTCGTGCAGAACCTCACCTACGATCTGTCGATGCTCACCCTCCCCTGGGACAGCGCGGACAAAGCCGACTTGAAGTCGCCGCGCACGTGGGAGACCAAGAGCCTCTCGCAGTTCATGATCCGCATCGGACCGATCTCGTCGATCTTCGACCTGACGACGTACGCCCTGATGTGGTTCGTGTTCCAGGCGAACAGCCCGGCGCACGCCGCCCTGTTCCAGTCGGGCTGGTTCATCGAGTCGATCATCTCGCAGACGCTGATCGTGCACATGCTCCGCACCCGCCGCATCCCGTTCGTGCAGTCGCGGGCGAGCCTGCCCGTGCTGCTCGCCACCGGCGCGGTCTGCCTGTTCGGACTGGTGCTGCCGTTCACCGGGTGGGGGCACGGACTCGGCCTCGTCTCGCTGCCGTGGACGTACTTCCCCTGGCTGATCGCGACGCTCACCGCGTACTGCCTGCTCGTCCAGTTCTGCAAGAACCTCTTCATCAAGAAGTTCGGCACCTGGATGTGAGGCATCCGGGCCGGCCGGCGCCGTCGTCCTGACGGCCCGGCCGGTTCCGGTCGAGCGCCCGTCGAGCGTCTGTCGGACATCGGCGCGGATGGGCGATCGCCGGTCAGGCGGGTGCCTCCTGCGGCGGCAGCGCGGCGATCACGGGGTGGTCTTTGGCGATCACGCCGACCTTCGCCGCACCACCAGGCGACCCCACATCATCGAAGAACTCCACATTCGCCCGATAATAATCCGCCCACTTCTGCGGAAGATCATCCTCGTAACAGATCGCCTCCACCGGACACACCGGCTCACACGCCCCACAATCCACACACTCATCCGGATGAATGTACAGCGACCGCTCCCCCTCATAAATGCAATCAACCGGACACTCATCAATACACGCCCGATCCTTCACATCCACACACGGAAGCGCGATCACATAGGTCATGCCCTCACCCTAATATCTCAACCTCACTTGAGATCAATTCCGCCCGAGCGCCGCGGCTGCAGCCGGGAGCACGCGGCGCGGCCCGGCGCCGTCCTCCCCGAGTTTGTCCTGCGAGTTCACGACCACGCAGCGATCCTGGGAGAGGCAGCCGCAGCCCAGGCAACCGGTGAGCTCGTCCTGCATCCGGGTCAGAACCTCCTGTCGGCGGGCCAGTTCGTCGGCCCACGCCGCCGAGATGCGCCGCCACGCCTCCCGGCTCGGCGGTCGATCGTCGGGGAGGTCGGCGAACAGCTCGGCGACCGCGGCCAGCGACAGTCCGTACCGCACCGACACCTGGATGAACGCGATCCTGCGCAACGCGTGCCTCGGGAACAACCGGGTGTTCCCCGGCGACCGCACCGAGGGCAGCAGACCGAGCGAGTCGTAGTACCGCACCGTCGAGACCGGCACCCCCGATCGCCGGGCCACCCGACCGATCGGCAGCAGGTCGTCGGTGGAGAGCTCGTGTGCCATGGTCCCTCCTCGATTTGATCTGAAGTTCACTTGAGATGTTACCGTGGCTGTCGCCCGGTTCGCCTCCCGCCCGAACCGCAGCAGAGGAGCATCCGTGCCAGACGACACCCCCACCGCCCCAAGACCGCGACCGAGACCGCGACCGCGACCGCCGAGACAGCCGAGACCGCCGAGTTGGTCGCCCGGTTCAAGACCGCCTTCCGCCGCCATCCGGCCGGTGTCGCGGTCGTGACCGCGAAAGCCCCCTCCGGCCCGGTCGGACTCACGGCCTCCAGCGTCGCCTCCGTCTCGGCCGACCCGCCGGCACTCGCCTTCTCGGTCACCTCCAGTGCCGGTTCGGCGGGAGCGGTGCTGTCCGCCCCGACGTTCATGGTGAACCTGCTCCGCTCCACCCAGGCGGAGCTCGCCCGGGCGTTCGCCGTCTCGGGTGCACCCCGCTTCACACCCGACCAGGGATGGACGACTCTCGACACCGGCGAGCCTGTGCTGCGCGGCGCCGCCTCCGCGCTGCGCTGCCGCCCGCTCCGAACGGTCACGGTGGGCGGGTCCACCCTGATCCTCGCCGAGGTACTGGAGATCGAGCACGGCGAGACCGGAAGTCCGCTGGTCTTCCATGACCGCACGTTCCACGCTCTCTCCAACGGCTCCGCGCTCGCCTGAATCCGCGCTCGCCTGAATCCGCGCTCGCTTGAAACGGAACGGCGCCGGCGGATCACTGATCCACCGGCGCCGTTCTCTGCCGACCCTCGTGCGCCGCCCCTATTGCGTGGCGGGCCCGAAGACTCGACCCGGGAGGCGCTCCTTTTCTCAGGCGTCTCCGCCCCCGATCGCCGCCCGATCCTGTTTTCAGGACTCACCGGTCCGGCCCCGCCCCCTTCTCCTGAAAACAGGAAGCGGGGCTCCTGAATACAGGAAGCTGGGCTCCTGAAAACAGGAAGCGGGGCTCCTGAAGACAGGAGGCGGGTACTAGGCCGCGAGGGCGGGTGCCGGGCGCTCGGCGCCGACGGTCAGCTTCCCGTCCCGCGCATCCAACCGCACCAGGCCACCATCGACGAGGTCACCGCTCACCAGCAGATCGGCGATCCGGTCGTCGACCTCGCGCTGGATCACGCGGCGCAACGGCCGAGCCCCGTACTCGGGCTCATAGCCGTTCTCGGCGATCCACTTCACCGCGGCGTCCGTCTGTTCGAGACGGATGTCGCGCGCGCTCAGGCGGGCGGCGGTCGCTCCGAGCAGCATGCGCACGATGTCGCGCAGCTGCCCTTCGTCCAGCTTGCGGAACAACACGATCTCATCGATGCGGTTGAGGAACTCGGGGCGCATCGCCTCGCGAAGCTTGCCCATCACCCGGTCGCGCAGATCCTTCTCCGACGCGAAGCCGGCTGCATCAGCGGAAGCCCCCACCGGCACGAAGCCCAGGGCACCGCCGCGGGAGGCGAGGAACTCCGACCCCAGGTTCGATGTCATGATGACGACCGTGTTGCGGAAGTCGACCGTGCGCCCCTGCCCGTCGGTCAGTCGCCCGTCGTCCAGCACCTGCAGCAGCAGGTTGAACACGTCGGGGTGCGCCTTCTCGATCTCGTCGAACAGCACCACCGAGTACGGGTTGCGCCGAACGCGCTCGGTCAGCTGGCCGGCCTCGTCGTAGCCGACGTATCCCGGAGGGGCGCCGACGAGACGCGCGACCGTGTGCCGTTCGCCGAACTCGCTCATATCGAACCGAAGCATCGCCTTCTCGTCGCCGAAAAGGGAAGCGGCGAGCGTTTTCGCGAGCTCCGTCTTCCCCACGCCGGTCGGGCCGAGGAACAGGAAGCTTCCCACCGGACGGTGCTCGTCGCCGAGTCCGGTGCGGTTTCGCCGCACCGCCTTGGCCACGGCGATGACCGCGTCGTCCTGCCCGATCACTCGCTCGTGCAGCTCCGCCTCCAGACGTGCCAGACGCTCACGATCGGCATCGCCGATGCGGGAGACGGGGATGCCGGTGGCGCGCGAGATCACCGCAGCGATCTCGGGTTCGCCGACCACCGCATCCGGGCGTGGTTTGGCGCTCAGCGAGTCGAGCGAGGCCTGCACCGACTCGATCTCGTCGCGCAGCCGCGACGCCTCCTCATAGTGCTCCGCCGTGACGGCCGAGTTCTTCTCGGCCTCCAGCGACGCCAGGCGGGTGAGCAGGTCGGCGGCATCGACGCGTTTGCCGAGCGACAAGCGCAGCCGCGCGCCCGCCTGGTCGATCAGGTCGATCGCCTTGTCGGGCAGGAACCGGTCGGAGACGTAGCGGGCCGAGAGTTCGACGGCCGCGCGGATCGCGTCGTCGGTGTAGCGCACCCCGTGGTGCTGCTCGTAGGCGGAGCGCAGACCCGACAGGATCTGCACCGCGTCGTCGACGCTGGGCTCGCCGACCGTCACCGGCTGGAACCGGCGCTCCAGGGCCGGATCCTTCTCGATCCGGCGGTACTCCTTGAGCGTCGTCGCGCCGACCAGGTGCAGTTCGCCTCGGGCCAGCCGCGGCTTCAGGATGTTCCCCGCATCCATCCCGCCTCCGTCACCGGCACCGCCCGCCCCGACCACCGTGTGGAGTTCGTCGATGAAGACGATGAGGCTGTCTTTGCGCTGACCGATCTCGTCCATCAGTGTGGTGAGCCGCTCTTCGAAGTCGCCGCGATAGCGGGTTCCTGCCAGCATGCCGGCCAGGTCGAGGGAGACGATCCGTTTGCCCTGCAGCTGCTCGGGCACACCTCCGTCGACGACCGCCTGAGCCAGCCCTTCGACGATGGCCGTTTTACCGACACCCGCCTCGCCGATCAGCACCGGGTTGTTCTTCGTGCGGCGCGAGAGGATCTCCACGGTCTGCTCGATCTCGTCGAGTCGGCCGATCACCGGGTCGAGCTTGCCGTCGCGGGCGAGCTGGGTCAGGTCGGTGCCGTAGGTGTCCAGCATCGGCGTCTCGGAGGAGCCGGATTCGGTCTCGGGCTCCCCAGACCCTGCGGATCCTGCCCCGACCGTCGCGGACTGCCGCATGGCCGAGGTGAGCGCATCGGCCGTGACACCGGCCGCCTGCAGAACCTGCCCGGCCGGGGAGTCTTGCACGATGACGAGCGCGAAGAAGAGGTGCTCCGGGTCGATGTACGTTGAACCGGAGGCGCGCGCGACCTGGTAGGCGTGGAACAGCGCCCGCTGCGCGGATGGGGTGACCGACGCGGAGTCGACGTCGACGACGGCGCCGGATTGCGGCATCCGCTCCTCGGCGGCGGCCGCGATCGCGGCGGGGTCGATGCCGAGCCGGCGCACGGCGTCGACGGCGGGCTCTTCCTCGACCATCACGCGAAGGATGTGCAGAGCGTCGAGTTCGCGGTGTCCGTGGGCGAGCGCGAAACGTCCGGCCTCGGCAAGGATCTCCTGGGTGCGCCGGCTCAGGAAGCGGCTGATGTCGATGGAACGCGCGCTGCGCGCACGTTCGCCCGCGAGATAGCGGGCGAGGAACTCGTCGAACGAGTTGCCCGCGTCTGGCTCGGGGGTGAAGTTCTCGGGCACGATTTCTCCTGATTCTCGAAACTTGAGTCGTGTTCACTCAAGTTCAACAACGGTGTCGTGCGGCTATTCCCGGATGCGCGGGTGATTCCTCCACTGCAGCCGCGCGCCCGTGGTGGCACGACGATCGCCCGCGACGCCGCCGGAACCGCCCTCCTCGACGAGCTCGAGCACCTGAGTCCGGCAGAACTGGGCCGTCGGACGGCAGACAGCGGAGGGTCGGCCGTGGAAGACTAGCTGCAGGTCCTCCGGGCCCTCCAGGAACCACCGTTCGACGACTCGGAGAATCCGACAGATGCGTTTCCCGTCCCTCCCGTGAGCGCGCTGTGACCGTGCCCGCTCCGCCACCACACGCCCGCAGTGCCCCGCGCGCCTGGCTGGCGATGATCCCGATGCTGCTCGGCATCCTCATCGGCAGCCTCACGATCTCCGCGGCGACGACAGCCCTCCCGGCGATGCGCATCGATCTCGGGCTCAGCGAGGCCGAAGGCATCTGGATCATCGACGTCTACCCGCTCGCCCTCGCGGCGACGCTCGTGGTCGCCGCCCGCGCCGGCGACGCCTTCGGCCGGCGGCGCATCATGGTGCTCGGCCTGATCGGCTTCGCCCTGCTCAACCTCGCGGGCGGGTTCGTCTCCGACGGCCTGCTGCTCATCGTCATCCGTGCCCTGCTCGGCCTGGCCGAGGCGATGGTCGTGGCGAGTGTCGTGGCCACCATCGGATCGCACTACCAGGCCCGCGAACGGGTGCTCGCCTATGGCTTGTGGACGGCCACATTCGGCGCGGGCAGCGCGTTCGGACCGGTGGTCGGCGGTCTCCTCGCGGAGGGGCCCGGCTGGCGCTGGATCCTGCTCGGCTGCGTTCCCCTCGCAGTGATCGCGATCGGTCTGGCGCTCTGGCTGGTGCCGGAGTCGCGAACGCCGACGCAACCGCACTGGGATGCGGCGAGCATACTGACCTCGGTGGTCGCGCTCGCGGGCATCGTCTTCGCCCTTCAACACCTCATCGCGACGCCGATTCCCGCAGCCGTGGCGGCGGCCGTCGGTGTGGCCGCGCTCGTCGTGTTCGTGCGTCGGCAGCTGCACCTGGCCGATCCGCTCATCGATGTGCGCCTGTTCACCATCTCCGGGTTCACCGACGCGTACGCCCGAATCCTGGTGAGCACCGGCGCGAGCGCGGCCACCGTCTATCTCACGAGCGTGCACCTGCAAGAGGTGCGGGGCGAGAGCCCAGTGGTCGCCGGCCTGATCCTGCTTCCGCAGGCGATCACGATCGCGGTCGGCGGTGTTGCCGCTCCGGCGGCGCTGCGCTGGTTCAGCAGCGGTGGGGTGATGATGTCCGCGCTGATCCTCCAGGCCGCCGGGCTGGCCTGGCTCGCGTTCGACCCGGCCGTGATGGTGGTTCCGCTCGCGATGATCGGCGCCGGTTTCGGCGTGATCGGGACGCTCGCCGCCACCGCCCTCTTCGACGCGACGACGCCCGACCAGGCCGGGCAGGTCGGTGCCGTTCAGGAGGTCGGGTTCTCCCTGGGGAACGGGCTCGGCGTGGCGGTGTTCGGGACGATCGCTGTGACGATCGTCACCGGCGGTTTCACCGTTGCGCTGGCGGTGTCCGCTGTCGCCGTGCTCGCGGCCGCGCTTCTCCCGCTGACCCGCCGCAACCCCGCGGTCGCCTGACCCGCGCGGGGAGCAGCACCGCGTGCGGTCTGCGTCACATCGGCCCCGCGACGCCGATCAGATTGCCGGCCGGGTCGCGGAAGTGCCCGACGACGACGCCGCCCGCCGCATTCACCGCCGGTCCGAGCACGCGCAGGCCACCGAGACGTTCCGCATCGGCCAGTGCCGCTTCGACATCCGCGACGCCGACGTAGAACCCCACTCGCGCCGCGTAGCCGTCTCCCCCGCCGATTCCGCCCGGAATCCCGCCCTGGTTGCCGCTCTCCGCCTCCGATGGCGCCTCGATGAACGAGTAGCTCGTCACCTCGGAGACCTCGGGCGCAACCGGGGCGCCGGGCGGCGCATCCCAGCCGAAGAGGTCGGCATAGAACCTGCGCAGAGCCCCGGGGTGCGGGCCGATGATCTCGAAATGCACGACGGAGTTCGACATGGCCCGACACTACGCGCCGATGCCCGCCCCGCCAACGGCCCACGGCTGTCTCTCCCCGAGCCGACATTGCGTCCGCCCACACCGCTGAATAGCGTTGAAGCATGACACCGCTGCGGCTCGACAAGACCGAGGCCAGGCGCATCGCGATCCGGGCGCAGCGGCTCGATGCCGCGCGACCGGTCGGGCTGCTGCCGCTCGTGCAGCAGCTCACTTTCCTCCAGCTCGACCCGACGGCCACCATCGCGCCGAGCGCCGATCTGATCGCCTGGTCGCGGCTGGGCTCGTCGCATCGGCCGGCAGAACTGCAGAAGGCGATCGAACAGGATCGAACCCTCTGGGAGCACAAGGCGCAAGACGAGGCGACCAGTCCGGCGATCGCGATGGTGCGACCCATCTCGGATCTGCCGCTCCACCTCGCCGAGATGGCCCAGGGTGTGCGGTTCCGCGATGCCCGGGTCTGGCTGGCGGCCAACGAGACGTTCCGAAACGATGTGCTCGCCCGGCTTCGGGATGCGGGCCCGCTGCTCTCCCGCCATATCCCGGACACCAGCACGATACCGTGGGTGTCGAGCGGCTGGACCCACAACCAGAACGTCACCCGGATGCTCGAGTTCCTGGTGGCTCGTGGCGAGGTGGCCACTGCCGGCCGGATCGGTCGCCAGCGCACCTTCGATCTCGCCGAACGCGTCTATCCCGCCGGTGTGGAGCCGCTCCCATTGGAGGAGGCGAAACGTCTCCGCGATCAGCGGCGCCTGCGCTCGCTCGGCATCGCCCGGGCCGTGATGGTCGGCGAGGCCGGTGAGCCGGCACAGCTCGACGGAAGCAGCCGCGAGTGGCGGGTCGATCCGGATGCGCTCGATCGCCCCTTCGCCGGGCGAACGGCCCTGCTCTCCCCGTTCGACCGACTCATCCACGACCGCATCCGAACGCTCGAGGTCTTCGACTTCGAGTACCTGCTCGAGATGTACAAACCCGCCGGAAAGCGCCGCTGGGGCTCGTTTGCGCTGCCGATCCTGCATGACGACCGCCTCGTCGGCAAGCTCGATGCGATCGCGGACCGCATGGCCGGAACACTGACGGTGAACGCCCTCCACGAAGACGTTCCGTTCGACGGCTCGATGATGGGCGCGGTGCGCGCGGAGATCGACGACCTGGCCGGCTGGCTCGGGCTGCGAGTGGTCTTCGCAGCCTGACGCCTCGCCGCCCGTAAGGCATTCAGTCGGCGCCGGTCATGGCCGCCACGAGCCGCTCGGTCATCCCCAGTGCCTGAGCGGCCTGCACGACGCTCGAGTAGTCGCGCGAGTGCACGATCAGACCGTTCTCCGTGGTGATCACCATCACGTAGTCGAGTGCGAATTCCCGCCCATCGTGTGCGGTGACGCCGTGGAGCCGGTACTCGATGACGGCGGTGGCGGGGTCGGCGGTCTCGTGTATCCGGACACCGCTCACGCGGGTGTATCGAGCGCCTCCCGTGCGCGAGAAGCCGGCCCGCAGCTCCTCGCGGGTCACTTCTCTCCGCTCGGGGAACAGGGGCGCAGCGAACGGCATCTCGATCACGGCCCGCTCAGCGTAGACGTCGGCGAGTGTGCGCAGATCGGCGACGGTCCGCTCGAGGAACCGCTGTGCTGTCTCGGTGGCTTCGGACATCGGAATCTCCTAGGGTTGGAAACGGAACAGACGTTCCGATCAGAATACGGAAGGTAGGTTCCGTTTGTCGAGCACCCCACCGGCGACCCGCGCCGACGCTGTCAGGAATCGCGAGCGGCTCCTGCACGTCGCCGCCGACTGTTTCGAGCAGAAAGGCGCCGCGTTCTCGGTCGACGAGGTCGCGGCCCTCGCCGGCATCGGCACAGGCACTTTCTACCGCAACTTCCCCACGAAGTCCGCGCTGCTCGCCGCGCTCGTCGCCCAACAGCTCGACGCACTCGCAACCGGCACTGTCGATGACGGGGACGCCGGCGCCGCCGTCCTCCGGTTCGTGGCGGAGGCCATCGCCGGTTCCCGCCGCAAACACGACCTCGTCGTCGCGCTCGAAGCGGCCGGATACGCCACCGCAGAGGAGATCTCCGAGGCGTCGACACGGTTCCGGCAGCGGTTCGGCGAAGTGCTCACCCGCGCGCAGGCGGAGGGGACGATCCGCGCCGACCTCGGCCTGGAGGACCTCCTCGCGCTCCTCTCCGCGGCGACGGCAGCGGCGGCGAGGAGGGGGTCCTCGGCCGCCGCTGTCGCCGCGGTCATCGGCGACGGCCTCAGACCACAGCCGATCTGATCCCGTCGCGGCCGTGCGGATCCGACCGGTTGAGAGCCGCGACGACCTCGTCGTAGTCACCGCGAGCCTCACCGAACCGCAGGAACTTCACACGCTCCACGAGGATCTCCTTCGCGTCCGGCTGCGTGTCGAACAGCGACACCACCTCGGCGATGAACTCATCCAGGGGAACGGCCGCCTCACTGTTCTCCTGTCCGGGGAGCAGGGAGGTCCGAACGGCGGGCGGCACCAGCTCGACGATCCGGACGCTGGTGTCGGCCAGCTGCAACCGGATGCTCTCGCTGAGCATGTGGATCGCCGCCTTCGCCGCGTTGTAGCTCGGCGTCGCCCGCAGCGGGGTGAACGCGAGACCGGAGGAGACCGTGACGATCGTCGAATCCGGTCGTGTCTGCAACTGCTCGATGAAAGCCCCGATCAGACGGATCGGCCCGAGAACATTCGTGGTGATCACGGATTCGGCCGACTGCACGAAACCAGCCGCGGTATGCCAATCTTCGACCCTCATGATGCCGGCCATCGCGACGAGCACATTCAGTTCGGGGTGCGCGGCGATCACCTCGGCCGACGCGGCCGCGATGCTCTCCGCATCGGTCGTGTCGATGCGCACGGTGTCGATGCCGGGATGCTCGGCCGCGATCCGTTCCAGAAGCTCGGCCCGACGCCCTCCGACGATGACGGTGTTCCCCTTGTCGCGCAGGGCGAGGGCGAGCGCCAGGCCGATTCCGCTCGTCGCACCGGGGATGAAGATGGTGTTCCCTGAGATGTTCATGTTCCTACTGTCCGTCTGCGCGGTGCGGCGCGGGAGAGGAGCGTTCATCGGGGGATCCGCAATCCCTGGATGCGGGCGGCTCGGCAGCGCATGATGAGGACATGGACCGTTCCGCGCTCTCCGACTTCCTCCGCACCCGCCGCGAGACCCTGCAGCCCTCGGATGTGGGGCTCCCGCAGGGCGCCCGGCGTCGCGCACCGGGACTGCGCCGCGAAGAGGTGGCCCAGCTCGCCGCGATGTCGGCCGACTACTACACACGGCTCGAACAGCAGCGCGGACCTCAGCCGAGCGAACAGATGCTCGCCTCGCTCGCGCGGGCCCTGCGTCTGAGCGACGACGAACGCGACTATCTGTACCGTCTGGCCGGGCACAACGTCCCCGGCCGCTTCAGCGGGTCGGCCCATGTCTCGCCGGCACTCCAGCGGGTGCTCGACCATCTCGACGACTCCCCCGCGCTGGTGCTCTCCTCTCTTGGCGAGACGCTGGTGCAGAACCGGATCTCCGCGGCGCTGCTCGGCGACCGGTCGGGGTTCACCGGCTTGGAGCGCAGCGAGTACTATCGGTGGTTCGTGCATCCCGAGACCGAGCGCATCCGCTACCCGGAAGACGACCGCGACCGGCAGGGCCGCGCCCAGGTCGCCGCGCTGCGATTGGCGTACAGCACATTGGGCGCCGACTCACGGGCCGGCGAATTGGTGCGCGCCCTCCTCAAAGCCAGTCCGGAGTTCGCCGAACTGTGGGAGCGTCACGAGGTCGCCAAACGGTTCGAGGACCACAAGACGCTCATCCACCCGGAGCTCGGCCCGATCGAGCTGGACTGCCAGGTGCTGTTCACCGAAGACCAGTCGCAGTGCCTGCTCGTGCTCACCGCACCGCCCCGCTCGGAAGGCGCCGAGAAACTCGCCCTGCTCGCTGTGCTGGGAACGCAGGCTTTCACCTGACCGGCGCCGCACCGCGCCGCACCGCACCGCACCGCACCGCTACGATCGGCCTCATGCCGACCGAACCCGAGCCCGAGCCCTCCTTCGCCGATCGAGTCTTCCTCGGCGCGGTGATCACGATGGACGACGGCATGCCGACCGCGTCGGCGGTCGCGACCCGCGGCGACCGCATCCTGTTCGTGGGCGAGCGGGATGCGGCGGCCGCCCTCATCGGGCCGGGCACGGTGGTGACCGAGCTGGACGGGGCCGTGTTGCTGCCCGGTTTCGTGGAGGCGCACGGGCATCCGGTGGCCGGTGCGATCCTGGAAGGACCCGGGATCGTGGATATCCGCCCGGTCACGGTCGCGAGCGCCGCGGACGTTCTCGACACGATCGAGCGGGCGGTGCATGAGGCCGGCCCCGAGGGCGCGTATTTCAACGGCTGGGATCCGCTGCTGCAGGTGGGGCTCCCCGAGCCCACCCTCGCCTGGCTGAACGGTCTCGCCCCCGACAAGCCATTTGCGATCCTGCACAACTCGGGGCACTCGGCCTACTTCAACACCGCGGCCGCCGAAGCCGCGGGGATCACTCGCGAGTCCGCCGATCCGGTCGGGGCCTCGTTCGGGCGGGATGCCGACGGCGCCCTCGACGGGAGCCTTCTGGAGGCCGGCGCGGTGGCGGTGCTGTTCGCCCCGAAACTGCGGGTCGGTCCCGCGGAGTACGCCGAACTGATGCGGGCGGCGACCCGTCGGCTGAACACCGTGGGGATCACGACGGTGGCCGAGCTCGGTTACGACCCGCATCTGGACCCTCTGCTGGAGGCGGCGCGCGAGGCCGGCTCGCTCACCGCGCGCCTGCGCCTCTACGAGATGTCCACTCCGGAGCGCATCAGCGCGGCGCGACCCGGCGACGGCGACGAACTGGTCCGCCGGGTCGGAATCAAGTTGTGGGCTGACGGCTCACCGTGGGTGGGGAACATCGACACCTCGTTCGAGTACCTGGATACCCCCGCCACCCGGTCGATCGGTCTGCCCTCCCACCACCACGGCCGCGCCAACTACACACCGGATGAGGTGCTGGCGATCAGTCGCGCCTATTTCGACCGCGGCTGGCAGCTGGCGTGCCACGTGCACGGTGACGAGGCGGTCGATATGGTGCTCGACGCGTGGGAGCGAATCCTGACCGAGTCGCCCCGGGACGACCACCGGCTGCGGCTGGAGCACGTCGGGGCGATGACCGCCGAGCAGTTCGACCGCGCGGCACGCCTCGGCGTGACCGTGAGCCTGCTGATCGACCACCTCTTCTACTGGGGGGATGTGCTCGTCGACGGTCTCTTCGGCCCGCAGCACGGCGCCGCCTGGATGCGGGCCCGCTCAGCCTCCGAGGCCGGCATCCGCATCTCCTTCCACAACGACGGCACGGTCACCCCGGCAGAGCCGCTGCGCAACATGGATGTCGCGGTCTCGCGACGCAGCCGTTCGGGCCGGATCCTCGCGCCCGAGGAGCGCGTCACCGTCGAGACGGCCCTGCGGGCCGAGACCATCGACAGCGCCTTCCAACTGTTCTCCGATCATGAGATCGGGTCGATCGAAGTCGGGAAGCTGGCCGATCTGGTGATCCTCGGAGCCGACCCCCGCGCGGCCGATCCGGTGACGACGCCGGATGCCGTCGCGTGCATCCCGGTGACCGAGACGATTCTGGGCGGCCGCACCGTCTGGCCCTGAGCATTCTCTCAGTAGTTGACCAATGTCAATTAACCTGACTATAGTTGACCGCGATCAACTATTGGGAGAATTGTGACGACTGAAACCACCACGACGGCGCCGAGTGCACCGCCTACCACCAAACGCCAGGTCCTCGTGCCGCTCTCCGGGCTGCTGCTCGGAATGTTCGTCGCCCTGCTCGCGAGCACCGTCGTCTCGAGCTCACTGCCGAAGATCATCGCCGACCTCGGCGGAAGCCAGTCCGGCTACACCTGGGTGATCACCGCCACCCTGCTCGCCACCACCGTGAGCACGCCCATCTGGGGCAAGCTGGCCGACCTCACGAACCGCAAGCTGCTCATCCAGCTCTCCCTGATCATCTTCGTCGTCGGCTCCGGTCTCGCCGGACTCTCGCAGTCCACAGAGATGCTGATCTTCTTCCGCGTGCTCCAGGGCCTCGGCGCCGGCGGCCTGACCGCCCTCGTGCAGGTCGTGATGGCCGACATCATCCCGCCGCGCGACCGCGGCCGCTACATGGGCCTGCTCGGCGCGATCATGGCGGTCGCGACCGTCGGCGGCCCATTGCTCGGCGGCGTGATCACCGACTCCGTCGGCTGGCGCTGGAACTTCTACATCGCCGTGCCGTTCGCGATCGCCGCGATCATCGTGCTGCAGCGGACGCTCCACATCCCCACCCACAAGCGCAAGGTCACCATCGACTACCTCGGCGCCGTGCTGATCGCCGGCGGCGTCTCGCTGCTGCTCATCTGGGTCTCGCTGGCCGGAAACGACTTCGACTGGGGCTCGGCGACGAGCATCATCATGGTCGTCGGCGCTGTGCTGCTGCTCGCCCTCGCCGTGCTGGTGGAGCTCAAGGCGAAAGAGCCGATCATCCCGATGACCCTGTTCAAGAACCGCACGTTCTGGCTGGCGATCGTGGCCAGCATCTCGGTGGGCGTCGCGATGTTCGGCACCTCGGTCTTCCTCAGCCAGTACATGCAGCTCGCCCGCGGCAAGACCCCGACCGAGTCGGGACTGCTCACGATCCCGATGATCGCCGGCGTGCTGCTCTCATCGGTGGTGATCGGCCAGGTCATCAGCCGCACCGGCAAGTGGAAGCGCTACATGGTGATCGGCTCGATCCTGCTCACCATCGGACTCGCCCTCATGGGAACGATCCGATACGACACCAGCTTCGCGCTCGTCTTCGTCTACATGTTCGTGATGGGCGCCGGCGTCGGCATGGTGATGCAGAACCTCGTGCTCATCGTGCAGAACGCCGTCGACCCCCGCCAGATCGGCACAGCGAGCGCGTCCGTCGCGTTCTTCCGCAGCCTCGGCGGCACCATCGGCGTCTCGGTGATGGGAGCCGTCCTCGGCTCCCGCATCACAACGCTGGTGCTGGACGGTGTGGCCAAACTCGGCATCGACCCCTCGAAGTCGGGCATCTCGGGCGGCGCGATCCCCAACCTCAGCACACTGCCCGCCCCCATCCGCACGGTGATCGAATCCGCCTACGGCGAAGCGGTCGCAGATGTGTTCCTGATCGCCGTGCCGCTGGCGATCATCTCGATCATCGCCATCTCGTTCCTGCCCAATCTGAAGCTGGGCTCGAAGACCTCGGTCGAGCAGATCGCCGAGCAGGAGTCGGCGGCCGAGGCCCTCATCGTGGCAAGCGCCGCCGAGATCGCTGGCGACCCCGCCGGCGAAACCCTGCAGGAGGAGGAGCGGGCCCGCCACGACAGTGCGGGTGCCGCCGATCGGAGCTGAGCATGAGCGGGCTTACGCTGGTATCCGTGGAATCGGATGCACGTCGCGACGCAGTCGGATCGGTCGAAGACTCGATCAGCCGTCTGATGCGCTCCGTGCGCACGACGATGGCAGACAACGCGTCGGCCTTCGACCCCGAGCTGCAGCCGTCCGCGTACGCGATCATGAGCGTTGTCAACACGAAATGCCCGGTCGCGCCGGCCGTGATCATCGAGCTGACCGGCATGGACAAGAGCTCAGTGAGCCGGCAGCTGCGCATCCTCAAAGATTCCGGATACATCACCAGTGAGCCCGACCCCGACGATCGTCGGGCCGATCTGTACTCCCCCACCCCCGAAGCCGGAGCGCGGTTCGCGGCCATCCGCGCCGCGAACCGCGAACGCTTCGGCAACTCGTTCGACGGGTGGGAGGAGCACGAGGTCGTGGAGTTCGCGGCCCTGCTCGAACGCTTCATCCGGCCGGCGACCGGGGAGGGTTGAGAATGGCGACGGACACGCTCACCACCTCCCCGGCCGCCGCCGCCCCCGGATTGCGCGAGCGCAAGAAGCAGGAGACACGCGACGCAATCCACCAGGCCGCCCTGCGGCTCGTCGCCCAGAACGGAATCACTGCCACCTCGGTCGACGCGATCTGCTCCGAGGCGGTCGTCTCCAGTCGCACCTTCTTCAACTACTTCCCGTCGAAGGTCGCCGCGATCATCGGGCACTCCGTCGTGCAGATCACGGACGCTCAGCGCGAAGAGTTCCTCGCCGGAACGGGCGAGCAGAACCTGGTGCGCGACCTCTGCCGGCTCCTCAAAGGCATCACCGATTCACTCACGCGTCACGAGGCCGACCGGTGGGCGTTCCGCGAGCTGCTCGCGCGCCGCCCGGAGATCGTGCCCGAACTGCGCCTGCTCGTCACCGAGATCCGGCACCAGCTGGCCGAACTTGCCGCCCGGCGCACAACGCCCGAACGAGCGCGCCTCGGCGCCGCCCTCGTCGTCTCCGCCCTCACCTCCGCATTCGACGCACCACTCGACCCCCGGATCGACTCCGACACCGACGATTGGCTGTTCGCCGCCGTGACGGAGATGCACGACATCGCCGCCTGTTCCCTGCCCGCGACGCACCCGCGAGGCTGACCGCCCCGGTGTGATCGGGCGGCCCGGCTCTCGGGGTTTGTCCGACATTCCCCTAGTCGGCTCCCAGGCCGCGTGCGTACGCTCCCTACTCCGCCACACGTGTGTGTTTTTCGGAAGGGACCTTCATGACGACTCGGTCGCATCGTGCGCCCAGCGCCGCGCGCTCCCCGATCCGGGTCGGGATGCTGGCCCGCAAGCGCCTCGAGCGGCAGGCCCGCGAGGATGCGGCGGTCGGCGCGACCGGGGGCGCGTCCGGGTCACGGTTCGATGACGAAACGGTGGAGACCCCGACCGTGCAGGCGATCCAAGCCCACGCCAATGCCTACGCCCGCCGCGAGGAGCAGCGGTTCTTCGCGCACATTGCCGGTGAGCTGACCGAATACCGGGTGCTCGTGCGCGCCCTCGAAGCCGACGTCGAC
The DNA here is from genome assembly GCF_020009625.1 of Leifsonia poae. NCBI lineage: Bacteria > Bacillati > Actinomycetota > Actinomycetes > Micrococcales > Microbacteriaceae > Leifsonia > Leifsonia poae. The sequence continues at coordinate 3,670,597 of NZ_JAIHLP010000002.1, read as the reverse complement.
GCCTATGAAGACAAGACCGCCGGCCTCTCCCCCAGCGGGCTCTCCGCCGCCGACCGGGAAGCCATCGCCGGCGGCAGGGGCCCGGCATTCGAGGAGATCCGCCGGCTCGAGCGCCGGATCAGGCGCGGCCACCACCGCGCCGACGAGCTCTCGGCCCTCATCCACTCCCGGTTCACCGCCGCCAAGCTGCGTGCCAGCCGGTACTACGACAACTCGGACGAGAAGATCGCCATCTACTGGGGCGCCTTCCGTCGCTCCAGCACCACCGACCGCACCGGCGGGGGCGCGCCCGCACTGCGCCGCGCAGACTGGCTGACGGCCCAAGAGAACACCAAGCTTCTCGAACTCTGGCAGGGGAGAACCGATGCCCAAGCGTGACAGGCCACTGGCCGACTACACCGTACCCGCGACGCGGGGGCTCCGCCGGCGGCTGCTCCGGCAGTTGCGACGGATGCGCGACGCCGTCGACGTGGAGACCCTGGAGGTCTTCGAGCACGAACTGGCCGCCTCCGAGCGGGCGGGCGTGGCCGACATCGACCGCCAACGCACCCGCAATGTGGCCATCGCCGCCGCTCGCGTCGCGAAGGCGCAGACCCGGGAAGAACTCATCCGCCGCGCGCTCCTGCGCAGCGAGGACGACATCCGCCGCGCCGAGCTCGCCGCCGACCGCCTCGACGCCAAACTGCTGGGCGAAGACCCCCAGCTCCGCACCTACGCCTGATCGGGAGGGGAACTGACATGGCCAGAGACATCGTGCTGAAACCGCCGCGCATCCGTTCGCGGGTCGGGCATCTATCGCCGTTCGCGCATGTCCTCGTGTATCTGCTGCTGCTCGCGATGATCACCGTCGACTACGTGCTGCTGTCGCAGGCGCTCACGCTGCTGCTGCGCAATGACAGCCAGTACGGCTCGATCGGGCTCCAGATGTACGTGATCACCCTGGGGATCTCGTTGGCGGTCGTGTCGCTGCCTCACGTCGTCGCGGTGCTCATGCGACGCATCCAGGCCGGCGTCATGGCGCGGCGCTGGTCGATCGTGGCCGTCGCGCTCACCGTCATCTGGGGCGCGCTGCTCACGGCGATCACCCTCGCGCGGATCAAGGCCGGCATCGACGCCCAGAACGCCGGCGGCCTGACCGGGCTCACCGGCGCGACGGCCGCACCTGCGACGACCGGATTCTCCTGGTCGGCCCCCGATACGATCATGGCGTTCCTGATGCTCGGCGTGCTGGCGACCTCCGGGTTCGTCAGCTTCCTGGTCGCCTGGCTCACCACGCGTCCGCTGCTCAGTGCGACCGAGAAGGCGCACGCCCACGTCGAGAGGCTGCGAGTGCACCGCGACCAACTCCTCGGCGAAGCCGTCGCCGCCCGCGAAGGCACCCAGCAGGCGCTCCGCCTCGACCACGAGGATGCCGTCCGTTACACCGGCACCCGCATCACGTTCGCCTCCCGCATCGACCTCCTGCGCGCCCAGCTCGCCACGAAGCTCGCCCAGCGCGAGCACGACCCGGAGAGCACGAGCCAGATCATCCGGGAGCTGAAAGCCCGTCATGTCGCCGACCCCCGCGAGATCACCCCCGCGATCCCGCCAGGCCGGCTGACCGAATGACCGCCGCCCGACCCGAAAGGACCAGCCTGTGACCTCCCGCTTCGCTCGCGCCGGCCTGGCCGTCGCCACCGTGCTCACCCTCGCCGCCGGACTCACCGCCTGCGCCTCTGTCACCGCTGCCGGCGCAGCCTGCGACCAATCGCAGAAGCGCAATCTGGGCGTCGTCGCCGGCAGCACGGCGAACGCGCCGACCACCGCCCTCGCCGCCTCCGCGATCGCCCAGCTCAAGTCCGTCGGCGAGAGCAACGGAAGCGTGACGGTCGTCGTCCCATCGGGCAAACCGCAGGTGATGGGCACGACGGTGATCGGGTCGACCGCCCAGGATGCGGTGGTCTGCCAGAGCGACCAGCGGAACAAGCTCACTCAGATCACCTCATACATCAATGCTCTCAAGGCGTCCTCCCCCGAAGTCGACTTCCTCGACGCCATCGACCAGGCAGCCCGCACCCTCGGCTCCCACTCGATGGGCGTTCTCGTGCAGGGCAGTGGCCTCCAGACCACCGATCCGCTCAACTTCTCCACCAGCGGCCTGCTCTACGCCGAACCCGCGCAGGTCGTCAGCGACCTCCAGACCCGCAAGCTGCTGCCCGCCGATCTCTCAGGAGTCACCGTCTACTGGTCGGGCCTCGGCGACGTCGCCGGCGCCCAGACGCCGCTGACCATTCCCGCCCGCAGCAACCTCGCCGCGATCTGGACGGCCGTCATCAAGGCCGCCGGCGGCACACTCTCCCTGCTTCCCGAACCGGCCTCCGGTTCGGCCACCGCCGGGCTACCCGCCGTCACCACCGTTCCCGTCGAGTCCGTGCAGACCAAGACCGATTGGTCCCACCCGATCGTCATCCGGAACAGCGACCTCCTGTTCACGAAAGACACCGCCACCTTCGCCGACCCGACCGCGGCGCAGGCCGTTCTCGCCCAGCTCGTCCCCTCGATCGAGCAGAACGCTCAGCTCGTGACCATCACGGGCACCGCGTCCAAAGACCAGGCCACCGACAACACCGCCGACACCGCGCTTTCCCTGCGGCGTGCAGACGCCGTGAAGGCAGCGCTCGTGCAGCTCAGCGTGCCCGCATCCCTGCTGACGACGGCAGGCGTCGGCTTCTCCTGGTGCGGCTGGAAAAGCGAGACGGATGCGTCCGGCTCGTACTCGGACGCCCTCGCGGAGCAGAATCGCTCGGTCATCCTGACCTCGCCCGGTGTCTCGCTCTGCGAATAGCGCCCATACCTTCCCGAACACACATCTCTCTTCCAGCCTGGCGTCATATGCTGTCTTCACGACAGTAATTGGGAGGTGTCATGACCGAGGACGATGAGCAGACACCCGGGCTGGACTACCGGTCCGAGCCGCTCGCCGCTCTCCTCGACGTCTTCGCACTCTGGAGTTCCGGCGACTTCATGAACTCCCTGGCGCGCCGCGTGGGATACGACCTCGACCCGACCAGCATCGTCGCGATCACCGTGCTCGCCCGAGACGGTGCGATACGCCCGAGCGACCTGGCGGAGCGTCTGCACGTCGGCGCTTCCGCCGTCTCCAAGATCGCCGCACGCCTCGGCGCCGAAACCCTCGTGGAGAAGACGGCCGACCCGGATGACGCCCGCGCGACGCTCCTGCGACTCACGGAGCACGGACGAGACGTGGTGGCCTCCCTGATCGACACCGGCGACGCCATGATGGCAGACCTGCTGAGCGACTGGTCGGCCGACGAACGCGCCCGGTTCACCAGCCTGCTCGAACGCTTCCGCGACGATGCATCCGCCTTCGCCCAGAGCCTCCAGCCGCCCGCTCGAAGCGCGAGCGACTCGACTCATCCCGATCCCGAACCCGATCCCGATCCCGAACTGAAAGAGGACAAGAAATGACCAGAACAGCCGTCGTCACCGGCGCAGCGAGCGGAATCGGCAAAGCGACCGCCGAACTGCTGCGCACGCGCGGACTCACCGTGATCGGCGTCGACCTGCGCGACGCCGACATCACCGTCGACCTGACCACTGCCGAGGGTCGCCGGCGGCTCGTCGAGGAGGCCGGTCGCCTCTCCGGCGGCACCGTCGACGAGGTCTACGCGATCGCCGGGCTCAGCGCCCCCATCCCCGCCACCGCCGGCGTCAACTACTACGGTGCCCTGGCCACACTCGAAGGCCTGCGCCCGCTGCTGCTGAACTCCCCCGCGCCGCGGGCCGTGGCCGTGGCCTCGATGGCCTCGCTGCAACCGCACGACGACGAGCTCCTCGAGCTGTTCGAGACCGGCACCGAGGAGGCCGTGCTCACCCGCGCTGCCGCCCTCGCCGAGACCCCCGAGTCGGGCTTCCTCATCTACTCGACGAGCAAACGCGCCCTGGCACGCTGGATCCGCCGCACCGCGCCGACCGCCGACTGGGCCGGCTCCGGCATCCCCCTGAACGCGATCGCCCCGGGCGTGGTCCTCACCCCGATGACCGCCGACCTCGTGCGCACCGAAGAAGGCCGCGAGCAGCTCACCCGACAGGTGCCGATGCCCCTCAACGGCCCCTTCGGCCCCGAGGTCGCCGCCGATCTGCTCACCTGGCTGGGCAGCGAAGAGAACAGCCGCCTATGCGGACAGGTGATCTTCATCGACGGCGGCTACGACGCCCTCACGCGCGGCGACTCGACCTGGTGAGACCACACGCGGGCCGTCGCCGGCAACGGTGACGGCCCGTCCCGTCTGCCCCTGAGGTGCGCAGCGCGTCGCTGGGGCCGACGCGCACTACTGTTTTCCTATGCGCCTCGGAGTTCTCGACGTCGGTTCGAACACCATCCACCTCCTCGTCGTCGATGCGCACCCCGGCGCCCGCCCCATTCCGACCGCGACCCACAAGTCCGTGCTGCGTCTCATGCGCTACATCGCCCCGGACGGCTCGATCACCGGCGAGGGCACGACCGCGATCCTCACCGCGATCACCTCGGCGATGACCGTGGCGAAAGCCGAAGGCATCGACGAGCTCCTGCCCTTCGCCACCTCCGCGATCCGCGAGGCGACCAACGGAGCGCTCGTGCTCGACCGCATCCGCGACGAGACCGGCGTCGAGTTGCAGGTGCTCTCGGGCGAGGATGAGGCCCGCCTCACCTTCCTGGCCGTGCGCCGCTGGTCGGGCTGGTCGTCGGGGAGCATCCTGCTGCTCGACATCGGTGGCGGCTCGCTGGAGATCGCCGCCGGGGCGGACGAGTATCCGGAGGTAGCAGTGTCGGTGCCGCTCGGCGCCGGCCGCAGCACGATCGGCTTCCTGCACGAAGACCCGCCGACCTCCGACCAAGTGGATGCGCTGCGTAGCCACGCCCGCACCCTGCTCGAGGAGGCGGTCCGCCCCTTCACGAACCGCACCGGCAACGAGCATGTGATCGGAACGTCCAAGACCATCCGCTCGCTCGCCCGCCTCGCCGGGTCGACGATTCCCGGACCGGGCGGCACCGAGCGCAGCCTGCTCAAGCGGTCCGAACTCAGCGACTGGGTTCCGCGACTCGCCCAGATTCCGGCGGAGGCGCGCACCGCGCTCCCCGGGATCACCCCCGACCGCACATTCCAGATCGTGGCCCGTGGCGTCGTGCTGCGGGAGGCCATGCGCGCGTTCGGGGTCGACCAGCTGGAGGTGTGCCCGTGGGCGCTGCGCGAAGGCATCATCCTGCGATACCTTGACCACCTCGACTGAAGGCGGAGCGACGCCCCTCGACCACAACGCTCGCGCTAGACCCGACCGCGGTTCCTCCGCCGCACCTCACGCGGCGCCCGGCCGCTGAGGAACGACGACCCCGGGTCGACGACGAACCCCTGACGCAGCGCCTCACGACCGATGAGCATGCGGAACCCCATCTGGTCACGGTTGCTCAGAGTGACCTCGGCCGTCACCGTCTTCCCCGACAGCCGCACCTCCATGAGCACGACGATGCGCTGCTCGCTGTGGCCCGACGAACTGCGAACGAGACGGCGGTCGTGCACCGCACACTCGACCACCACATCCTCGTCGGCCTGCTGCCACGGCCGCACGCGAAAGCTCACGCGATCGTCGGGCAGCTCCTCGATGTCGTAGGCGTGGAGCGCAGAACTGCGGGCTCCGGTGTCGAGTTTGGCTTTGATCCAGGGGATGCCGACGCCGGGCAGGCTCACCCATTCGCGCCAGCCCACGATGGTGCTTGAATGGTGGTCGTCGTTCACACCACCATCTTTGCAGGGGCCCACCCATGAAACTCGCCATTCTGTCGCGCGCCCCACAGGCGTACTCCACGCAACGGCTGCGGGCGGCGGCGCAGCAACGTGGGCATCGGGTGAAGGTTCTCGACACACTGCGCTTCGCGATCGACCTCTCCGGCGAGGAACCCGACCTGCAGTACCGGGGAAAGCTGCTCTCCGACTACGACGCCGTGCTCCCCCGCATCGGCAACTCGATCACCTACTTCGGCACGGCCGTCGTGCGCCAGTTCGAGCAGATGGACGTGTACACCCCGAACACTGCGAACGGGATCACGAATTCGCGGGACAAGCTGCGAGCCACCCAGATCCTCTCGCGGCACAACATCGGGATGCCCGCGACGGCGTTCGTTCACAGCCGCGCGGATGTGCGGATGGCGATCGAAAAGGTGGGCGGCGCGCCCGTCGTGATCAAGCTGCTGGAGGGGACGCAGGGCATCGGGGTGATCCTGGCCCCGGAGGCGAAGATCGCCGAGGCGATCATCGAGACCCTGCACTCCACCAAGCAGAACGTGCTCATCCAGAGCTTCATCCGGGAGAGCAAGGGGCGCGACATCCGTGCCCTCGTCGTGGGCGATCGCGTCGTCGCGGCGATGCGGCGGGTGGCCAGCGGAGACGAGTTCCGGTCGAATGTGCACCGCGGTGGCAGTGTCGAGCCGGTGGAGCTGACCCCCGCCTTCGAGCAGGCGGCCGTGCGGTCGGCGCAGATCATGGGGCTGCGAGTCGCCGGCGTCGACATGCTCGAGAGCAACGACGGTCCGCTGGTCATGGAGGTCAACTCCTCCCCCGGTCTCGAGGGAATCGAGACCGCGACCGGTTTGGATGTGGCCGGGGCGATCATCGACTTCATCGACAACCAGGTGGCGTTCCCCGAGATCGACGTGCGGCAGCGGCTCAGTGTTTCGACCGGGTACGGCGTCGCCGAGCTCGTCGTGCACGGCAATGCCGACCTCGTGGGCAAGAAGATGCGGGACTCCGGCCTCGGCGACCGCGACATCACCGTTCTGACTCTGCACCGCGGAGCCACGGTCATCCCGAACCCGCGCGGCGCGGTGGAGCTGGAGGCCGGCGACCGGCTGCTCTGTTTCGGCCGGCTCGAAGAGATGCGGTCGATGATCCCGGAGCGGCGGCGGCGGCGCGCGAAGGTGCGCAAGCTCCCCAAGGAGCCGATCCCCGAAAGCTGACGCTCAGCGGGCGTCCGACGCGGCGGGCACAGTGCGCAGTCCGTCCATCAGCAGGTCGAGCATCCGGGTCGCCTGGGCGGGGTCGGCGGCGACGAGGAAGATACCGACCAGCGACGCGACTACGTCCAGGCCGTCGACGTCTGCGCGCAGCACCCCGCTCTCGGCTCCCGCCGCGAGCAGCGGCCGCACGGCGCCCGCGAGCTGATCGCGCGAAGTGGTGTGGGTGATGGCGCCGGGCGCCGTCATCGAGCGCAGCGCATCCGCCAGCTCCCGCTTAGCGACGGCATAGTCGGCGAACCTGTCCATCCAGGCCCGCAGCGCGACATCGGGGGCGTGCAGGGCGAGCAGTTCGGCCGCCTGTCCGCTCAGATGGTCGAGTTCGGTGCGGTAGATCGCCTCCACCAGGGCGTCGCGGGTGGGGAAGTTGCGGTAGAGCGTGCCGATCCCGACACCGGCATCGCGCGCGATCGACTCCAGGGAGGGCTTGGAGTCGGTGGCGAAAGCCCGACGAGCGACCTCGAGGAGGCGCTGGCGGTTGCGCTGCGCATCCACTCGGAGGCCGTTTGTGAGATCGGTCAACCGGAGGGTCCTCCGTTTTCTGTGCTAGCGTATCAGTGACCGGAGGTTCCTCCGCTTAGGTTCCAGGATACCTGTACAGGCATCGGAACGGAGAACGAACGATGACGGACGACAACGAACCGACACGCGTAGCACCGGGCGGAAACGCGATGCTCGCCGGGCATCCCGTGGCCAGGATCGGCTACGGGGCGATGCAGCTGGAACGAGCCGCCGGCTCCCCCGCCGGACGCGAGGCCGGGACCACCCTTCTGCGCTCGGCACTCGAGCAGGGCGTGAACCACATCGACACGGCGGCCTTCTACGGCGACGCCACGTGCAATCGCCTGATCAGGGGGCCCTCGCGCCGTACCCCGACCGGCTCCTGCTCGTCACCAAGGTCGGCGCCACCTATGACCGATCCCTCGGCCGGCTCGCCTTGGCGCAACGGCCCGAACAGCTGCGCGCGGAGGTCGAAGCGAACCTCACCTCCCTCGGGGTCGACAGCCTCGCCGTCGTCAACCTGCGGCGCGGCGACACGGGCGTCGGGCTCATCGCCTCCGGCGACCAATCCGTCGACCTGGACAGCCAGCTCGCCGAGCTCCTCGCCCTCCGCGATGCCGGCAAGATCGGGCACATCGGGCTGAGCAATGTGGATGCCGACCAGCTACGGGCCGCGCTGCCGGCGCAGATCGTGTGCGTTCAGAACGCCTACAGTGTGCTCGACCGGTCGGCGGAGCCGGTGCTCGACCTCTGCCGCGAGACCGGCATCGCCTGGGTGCCCTTCTTCCCGCTCGGTTCAGCGTTCGCCGGACTGCCCAAGGTGGCCGAGCACCCGGAGGTCGTCGCCACCGCGGCAGCAGTGGGCGCGACACCGGCGCAGGTCGGGTTGGCCTGGCTGCTGGCGCACGACGAGCACACGCTGCTGATCCCGGGCACGGCGGATGCGGAGCATCTGCGCGAGAACCTTGCCGTCGGCCGGGTGCACCTCGACCCGGAGACGATCCGCCGCCTCGACGCGATCGGCTCCACCGAGCCCCCGCGCGGCAGCATCCTCACCCCCTGACCCACTCTTCCCCGCCTCTCCGAAACGGTCGAGTACGCAGATTCTCCGCATACTCGACCGTTCTCGGCCGATTTCGAGTGGAGCCGTTGGGGAGTTCGAGCGGGCTCGACGAGCCCGGCAGACGAGTTCGGCAGGCGCGGCAGACGAGTTCGACGAGTCCCGAGCGCCGCAGGAATCCCCGGCCGGCCGCCAGGGGGCTACCGTTAACACCATGACGTCCCCCGAAACACCGCCGAGCGAGGCAGACACTGCCGGCGAAGCGAAGACCTTCTCCGACCTCGGGCTCGACGCCGCCGTGCTCAAAGCCCTCAAAGATGTGGGCTACGAGACCCCGTCGGCCATCCAAGCCGCCACGATCCCGCTCCTGCTCGAGGGGCGCGACGTCGTCGGCCTGGCGCAGACCGGAACCGGCAAGACCGCCGCATTCGCCCTGCCGATCCTCTCCCGCCTCGACGTGAGCCAGAAGAAGCCCCAAGCGCTGGTCCTCGCCCCGACCCGCGAGCTGGCCCTGCAGGTCTGCGAGGCGTTCGAGAAGTACGCCGCCCACGTGCGCGGGGTGCACGTTCTGCCCGTGTACGGCGGCCAGGGCTACGGCATCCAGCTCTCGGCCCTGCGCCGGGGCGTCCATGTGGTGGTCGGCACCCCCGGCCGCATCATGGACCACCTCGACAAAGGCACCCTCGACCTCTCCGAACTGAAGTACCTCGTGCTCGACGAAGCCGATGAGATGCTCAAGATGGGCTTCGCGGAGGATGTCGAGACCATCCTCGCCGACACCCCGGACGACAAGCAGGTCGCGCTGTTCTCAGCGACGATGCCCGCGCAGATCCGACGGATCTCGAAGAAGTACCTGCACGACCCCGAAGAGATCACCGTCAAGAACAAGACGACGACCTCGGCCAACACCACGCAACGCTACCTGATGGTCTCGTACCCGCAGAAGGTGGATGCGCTCACCCGCATCCTCGAGGTCGAGAACTTCGAGGGCATGATCATCTTCGTGCGCACGAAGAACGAGACCGAGACGCTCGCCGAGAAGCTGCGAGCCCGCGGATACTCCGCCGCCGCGATCAACGGCGACGTCGCCCAGGCCCAGCGCGAGCGGACCGTCGACCAGCTCAAGTCGGGCAAGCTCGACATCCTGGTGGCGACGGATGTGGCTGCTCGCGGCCTCGACGTCGAGCGCATCAGCCACGTGGTCAACTTCGACATCCCGATCGACACGGAGTCGTATGTGCACCGCATCGGCCGCACGGGCCGGGCGGGGCGGAGCGGCGCCGCGATCAGTTTCGTGACCCCGCGTGAGCGGCGCCTGCTCACCGCCATCGAGAAGGCCACCCGCCAGCCCCTCACGCAGATGCAGTTGCCGACGGTGGACGACGTCAATGTCACCCGTCTGACCCGCTTCGACGACGCGATCACCGAGGCGCTCGCCCAGGAGGACCGCATCTCCCGCTTCCGCGACATCATCGGCCACTACGTGGAGCACCACGATGTGCCCGAGGCCGATGTGGCGGCCGCTCTCGCCGTCGTGGCGCAGGGCGACGAGCCGCTGCTGCTGTCACCGCAGGATGCGCTGACGCAGCGGGTCGAGCGCGACGCGCGCACCGCCGACGACCGCGGCGGACGTTTCGACCGTGACGACCGTTCCGGCCGCGGCGACCGAGGCGAGCGCAGTGACCGTGCCGACCGGCCCGAGCGCCGCATCCGGCCCGCCGGCCAGCCGATGTCGTCGTACCGGCTCGAGGTCGGCAAACGTCAGAAAGTGGAGCCCCGTCAGATCGTCGGCGCCCTCGCGAACGAGGGCGGCCTGAGCCGGGAGGATTTCGGCCACATCCGCATCTTCCCGGACTTCTCGCTCGTCGAATTGCCTGCCGATCTTCCGATGGATGTGCTCGACCGCCTCTCTGGCACCCGCATCAGCGGCAAGCTCATCGGTCTGCGCCCCGACCAGCGGGGCAGCGCGCCTCGGCGCGACGACCGCGGAGAACGCGATGACCGAGGAACCCGCAGCGATCGCGGCGACTGGAATGCCCGCGACGACCGGTCCGCTCGCAAACCGCGCCGCAAATAGCGGCACCCGGTCACCAACCCGACGTCACCTCGAGGTACGTCAGGATCGCGCGCACCCGGCGATGCCCGTCGGCAGACTCGTGCACCCCCAACCGGGAGAAGATGCTGCTGATGTGGGTCTCGACCGTGCGCTCGGAGAGGAACAGCCGCTGACCGATGGCGGCATTCGACCAGCCCTCGGCCATGAGAGCGAGAACCTCGTGCTCGCGCGGGGTGAGCACGTCGAGCACCGTCGTCGCGCGTGCGGCGACCAGCAGACGGCCGACCACCTCCGGGTCGAGGGCGGTGCCGCCCGCGGCCACACGGTCGAGGGCGGCGAGGAACTCGTCGACGTCGAGAACGCGGTCTTTCAGCAGATAGCCGATGGCCCCGGCCGTGACGAGTTCGACGGTGCGGCGCGTCTCGATGTGCTGCGAGAGCAGCAGGATCGGTGTGGGCGGATCCCATTCCCGGATCTCCAGCGCCGCGGCGACGCCCTCGTCGTCGGAGGGCATCCGGATGTCGAGCACGACGATGTCCGGACGGTGCGCGCGAACCTGCGCCACCGCCGACGCCGCCGTCGCTGCCCGCCCGACGATCTCGTGGCCGGCGCTGGCCAGCAGGGCGGCGAGGCCTTCCCGGAACAGGGCCGAGTCCTCCCCGATCACGATCCGCACGGCAGCACCGCCTCGACGACCGTGCCGGAACCCGGCGTCGAGACCACCCGGAGGCGGCCTCCGAGCGCCGCGACCCGGTCTTCCAGTCCGGAGAGCCCAGACACGCCACCGGTGGGGCGGATGGCCGCACCGCCGACACCGTCGTCGGCCACCGCCACCCGCAGGAGCTCGCCCCAACGGCCGACCTGCACGCGGATGCGGGAGGCCTCTGCATGCCGCAACGCGTTGACGACCGCCTCGCTGACGACGAAGTAGGCGGTCGTGCCGACCGCATCCGGCACCTCGCCTCCGTGCACGTCGAGTTCGATCATCGCGGGGGCGAGCCTGGCCAGCCCCGCGAGGGCCGAGGCGAGACCGTCGTCCAGCGTGCTCGGGCGCACTCCGTGTGCGATCTGCCGCAGCTCGGCGAGGGCGGTTCCGAGTTCGGCGACGGCGCCGTCGAGCGACTCGACGAGCTCCGTTCCGCCGCGCGTGCTGCGCTGGAGCACTCGCAGCCGCATCCCCAGGGCGACCAGACGCTGTTGCGCTCCGTCGTGCAGATCGCGTTCGAGCCGCCGCCTCTCCTCATAGCCCGCCCGCACGATGCGCTCCCGGGAGGCGGCCACCTCGGCCATGGCGTGCTTCAGATCGGCACGCAGGCGAACGGCGTCGAGGAACGGGGCGGCAGCGTCGGCCACCGCCCTCGAAGGGCGACTCACCGCAGCCGACCCCGGCACGATCGCACCGATCACCTGGCCGCGAAGACGCACCTCCCCGGTCAGCGGGGTGGCCGCCACGACCGCGCCGGTCAGGTCGAGCAGCGCACCGTCGACCGGCCGGGGGAACGCGATGACCAGGTCGCGGTCGTGCAGGGATGCCCGCAGGACCGCCTGCACCGCTTCGGGCTCCGCCTCACCCCGGTCGACGCGAGGACGCAGCCGACGCAAGGCCTCGATGGCGCGCACGCGCTGCGGATACAGCCAACGGCCGAACGCCCGCTGGGCGACCCCGTACAGCGGAACGGCCAGCAGCGTCAGCACGATCGTCGCGACGATGGCCAGGGTGGGCGACCAGGCGAGGAGCGTCAGCCCGGTGACGGCGCAGGCGACCGAGAGCAGCGCGAGCACCAGCACGCTCAGGGCCGTCGCCGACAGCGCCGCTACCGCGGCCCGATCGATGTCGAACCAGCCGGGCCGCACGATGGCCACGGTCACGCCGGCCGGGATCAGGAGGTACATCGCGAGCAGACCGAACACCACCAGATCGACCGACCCGATCAGCAGATAGCTGGTCCAGCACAGCACCAGCGTCATCGGGAGCGAGACGCCCGCCGCGAACACCCAGCGCAGTTGCAGACGCTGCCGCTCGTCGGCACCGCGATACCGCGCCACGAGGGAGACGACGGAGGCGGCGAGCAGCGCGAAGAAGACCGGCAGCAGTGCAACGGCCGCCACCGAGACGACGGCGCTCGCCACCGGGGAACGGTCGCCGATCGCCCAGAGCGCGACGGTGAGCGCCATGAAGACGACCACGACGCCCGCCAGAACCAGCCCGACCGTCCGCCAGCGCCGCGTGAGGAACCGGCCGTCGGGAACCAGCAGCAAGAGGAACGCGAACGGCAGGTACAACAGCATCCAGTCGCCCGCGAACGGGCCGGAGGAGACGTCTCCCGGGGCGATCGTGGCTGTGAGCGCGACCCCGCCGGCGGCCAGGACCGCGCTGGCCGGATGCCCCGGAGCGCGGCGGGCCACGATCGTCGCGAGCACCAGCGAGAACGCGGCGAGCGCCGCCCCGACGACGATCTCGGCGAGACGCCCGGGCTCGGCCGACACGCACAGAAGAGAACCGACCGGCACGATCAGCCAGCCCGCCCCGACACTCACCGTCGTCCAGCGCACGAGGTCAGGATAGGGGTTCGAGCACGGCGACGGTATCCGTACCAGCACGCAGGCGGCCCCCGTACTGCCCACGATGCCCGCCGATCCGGCCGCCGCGAGAGTCGGACCGTCGCCCGCAGTCCGCGGCGCATCCGGCACGAAGGAGTAAGCCATGACCGAGACAGCCCTCACCCCCACCGCGACGGCGTCCGCCGCCAGATCCGACCCCACGGTCGGATTCCGACGTCGAGCGGGGGCGATCGCACTCCCGCTCGGCATCGGCGGCCAGCTCGTCGCCAACGCCGTGTATGCCACCGTCACGATGAGCGGCCTCGGCGACACCGGGAGCGGCGCCGAGACCCTCGAGTTCTACCGCCGGTACGCCACTGAGATGCAAGTCGCGTCCGTCGCGGCGATGCTCGGCGCGCTCCTCCTGGTGCCCGGTCTTCTCGCCGCGGTGCGAGTGCTCCGCACCACGAAACCACGGCTCTCGCTCTGGGCCGGCGGGCTGATGCTCGCCGGCTATCTCTGCTATTTCGGCGTCGTCGCCTCCAACTCCCTCACGGTCGCGCTGGCGCAGGCGCACCTCGCGGCCGGTCCGGCGCTCGATGCGGCGCAGACGATGTGGTCGTCGATACCGCTGTTCCTGGTCTTCGTCGTCGGCAACATCGGAGGAACCGCGCTGCTCGGCATCGCAGTGCTGCTGAGCCGCAGCGCCGTCCCCCGGATCGCCGGCGTGCTCATCCTCGCCTGGCCCCTCGCTCACGTCACCGGCCTGATCGTGGGATCGGAGTGGATCGAGGTCGCCGGAGGCTCACTCGAAGTGATCGGCCTCTGCTTCCTCACCGCAGCCGCGCTGCGCACACCGAACGACGAGTGGGTCCGGCGCGGCTGATCGCCGTCGCGCCGGCCCGGGCGCGGAGCGGTTCCGTGTCGCGCACGGTCCCGCCTGCGCCCGGGTACACTGTCCCGGTGCACATCGTGATGTTCATCTGACGGTCCTGCGTCTCTCCCGCGCAGGTTCTCCCCCGTCGAGGGTGCGTTTCTTCGTGCCCTCCGGCCCCCGATAACCGTCAGACTTTCGCGGCCGCGCCCCGGTGCCGGCCGCACATCACCGGAGTTCCCCATGTTCGCTGTCCTTCTTCTCCCCGGCGCCCTCCGCGCCTTCCTCCCCGCTCTTCTCGGCCGTTCCGCCCTCGCGATGGGCGGCCTCGCCCTGCTCCTCGCCGTGCAGGAGAGCACCGGCTCGTTCGCCCAAGCCGGGTTCGCGTCCGCCGCGTTCGGTCTGGCGAATGTGGTCGCCGCCCCCTGGCGCGCGCGCATCGTCGACCGGTTCGGCCAACGGACCGCGCTGACTGCCCTGGCGGTCGGGCAAGCGGCCGGTTTCGCCGCGCTCGCCCTCCTCGTCGATGTCGACGGCGCGCCGGATGCGTGGTTCCCCGCCCTCGGCGCGGTCGTCGGGTTGACGGCGCCGCCGCTCGGGCCGCGATGCGGATGGTCTGGTCTTCCCTGACTACGGCCGGTCGGCAGCGCTCGCGCGCGTTCAGCCTCGACGCGGTCTGCGAGGAACTGCTCTTCGTGGCCGGACCGGTCATCGTCACCGCGATCATCGTCACGACCTCACCCAGCGTCGGCCTCTGGGTGACCGCAGGCGCCGTCCTCGTCGGCACCGTCGGGATGACCTCCAGCCGGTCCTCGCGCGCGCTGCGGGGTTCCGGCGAGGCTGCGGGGCGCGGCGATCGGCCTCTGCGTCAGCCCGGATTCGCGCGCGTGCTCATCGTGCTGCTCGGCGTCGGCGGTGTTCTCGGCGTCGCAGAGATCGCCGCGCCGGCGGTCGCCGAGCAGCACGGCGCGATCGGCGCATCCGGCTGGCTCCTGGCCGCATTCGCCGCCGGCAGCGCCATCGGCGGACTGATCTACGGTCACGTGCACCTGAGATCCCGCCTCGGGGCACGCCTGTTCGTCCTCTGTGCCGGGATGGGGCTCGCCGCGCTGCTCGTTTCGCAGCTGAGCCCGCTCTGGCTGTTCGCGGCGGGTCTCGCGCTCGTCGGGCTGTTCCTGGCTCCCTCGCTCATCACGGGCTACCTGATCGCCGACACCGTCGTGCCGGAGGCGAGCCGCACCGAGGCCTCCACCTGGATCAACACCTCCGTCAACCTCGGCGCCTCGCTGGCCTCTGCGGCAGCGGGCATCGTCATCGACGGCGCCGGCCCGTGGTTCGCCCTGCTTCTCGTCGGTATCGTCGCGCTCGCCCTCGCCGCCGCCGTGCCGGCCGCCCGGCTCCGGGCGGCCGAGGCATAGACCCCGGTGACGGAGCGGGCCGCCTACGACATCTGACCTGCAGCGAAATACGCGGCCAGCTCCGGCTCGATCGGCCGGATCGTGCGGGGCACCGACCCTGTGCGCAACGACTCGGTGGCAGCCACGCCCACCGCCACCGCGTCGCGCGCAGCGACCGGAGAGGTCTCTGTGACGCGGCGCCCGCGCAGAAAGTCGATGAATTCCCGCACGATCGCCCGGTCGGCACCACCGTGCGTTCCCTCGCCCACCGGGATCGGGTACGAACGATCGCCCTCCGCCGAGTACTCGCTGCGGCGATTCCAGAGACGCACGACCCCGCCGTCCGAGTCGCCGAAGTTCTCGATCCTGCCCTCGGTGCCGATCACGGTGTAGTTGCGCCAGTAGTCGGGGGTGAAGTGGCACTGCTCGTAGCTGGCGAGCACGCCGTTGGCCAGGCGCATCGTCACGATCGACGCATCCTCGACGTCGATGACCGGATTGAGTTCGGCCTGAGCGAGGGGAGGCCAGTTGTCGAGGCTGGCGCGACGCCCCATCAACCGGTCGGAGTTGTCCCGCCGATCGGCGATACCGCCGTACACCTGAAGGTCGCCCATCGCGACGACCTGCCGTGTCGGCGCCCCGCCGAGCCAATGGATCACATCGAGATCGTGAGCCCCCTTCTGCAGCAGCAATCCCGTGGACTGGGAGCGGTCGGCATGCCAATCCTTGAAATAGAAGTCGCCACCGTGACCGACGAAATGCCGGCACCAGATCTGCTTGACCTCGCCGATCTCCCCGGCGAGTACCAGATCGCGCATCAGCCGGATCACGGGCATGTGGCGCATGTTGTGCCCCACATAGAGGCCCGTTCCGGTCTCTCTGGCAACCGCGAGGATGAAGTCGCAGTCTTCCACCGTGATCGCCATCGGCTTCTCCAGATAGACGGGAACGCCCATCCTCAGCAGGTCGACCGCGATCTCCGCGTGCGTGCCGTCGGGGGTGAGGACGAACGCTCCGTCCAGGTCGGCCGCGGAGAGCGCTGTGTGCGACTCCACGACGACCGGGCCGGTGCCGAACGTCTCGACCGCTCGCATCCGACCGGCCGCCGTCGTATCCGCGACCGCCACGATCTGCGCGTCGTACTCTGTCGCGAGTGTCGCCAGACTGCTCCGGGACCCCGCACCGACCACACCGAGTCTCATCGTCATCTCTCTCCTCCCACGCTGACGGCCGCCAGCGAGGTGCGCTCCAGCCAGGCCGTCGAGGCAGGTGGTGCGCACAGCCATCGATCGAGTCGGTCGGCCGTCTCTTCGATCGATCCACGCACACGCGCAACGCGATGCCGCCCACCGGGTGCCGCCGTCCAGGTCGACCGGCCCTCGCGATCCACGCTCACCGTTCCGGGCTCGCCGAAGTCGACGAGGTCGTCGAACAGCGGGGTGCTCAAGGCGACGGTGAGCAGGTCCCAGCTCGAGCGTCCGTTGCGGTCCCCGCTGTGCAGCGCGTATGCGATCGCGACGGGGCTGTCCGCGCCCTGCGCGGCGGTCAGCGTCGATCCCGTCACGATGTTCCAGCCCGTCTCCCAGCCGACGAAGTCGATCGAATGCGGCCACTCCTCGACGAAACGCGCGGTCGCTTCCGGGTTCCCAGCGAAATTGAACTCGGGCGCGTGATCCCGCATGGCCACGACATCGAACTGGCCTCCCATGGTCAGAGTGCGGCGCACCTTGGCCCTCACGAGTTCACGCCCGGCGAGCGGGCTGCCCGAATCGGGCGTCGAATCAAGCAGATCGATCAGGTTGCCGAGGTAGCCGATCGACACGAGCGTCACCGAATCGTCGCCGGCCCCGGCGAGGGCGCGACGCAGCATCGGAACCGCGGCCGTGTCACGCGGCAGGCCGACGAGATCGGGATAGAGCCGGGTCAGGGCTTTGGCGTAGTCCTCCGGTCCCGTCGACTCGTCGGTCGGCTGACGGATGCCCACCGGTGTCTGCGGCCGGCCGTAGAACGCGTTCACGACCTGCGCCGCCCCGAGGCTCCAGTGTCCTGTGGTGTTCACCCCCACTCCCAAAATGCTCACCTCCCCAGCGTCGGCGAGAGCATGAGCGACCGCCAGGGCGCCGACATCGTCGACATCGTCGCAGAGATCGGTCTCGATGAGCAGAGGAACCGGACCGGGCATCCGTTCAGTCATGCTGAACGACCGTGATGGTGTCGACAGAGAGTGCTCCCCCATTGCGAAGGCCCCAGATGAGGCGGTAGTCGGATGGTGTTCCAGTGGTGAAGGTGACCTCGCGGCTCTGGACGACGCCGACCGGGTCCGTCCAGGTGGTGAACCCCGCATCGGAGGAGGCGCCGACCGCCTGACTACGTGCCAGGAAGTAGAAGTGCCCGCCGACCCCCGGGGTCTGAACCGACTTCGTCGTGAAGCGGACCGTGTAGGTGGTGGAGGCCCGCAGGACGATCTCGGCGGGGTTCGAGTAGAGGAACTCGTACCAGTCGGTCGTGACCGGCGCAGCGCCGTGCGCCGAGTACGCTCCGGCGACAACGGTTCCGGCCGCCGAGGTGATGGTGCCGTAGGTGCCGTTGAAGCCCGGCGTGAAATGGCTCCTCGCGAAGCTCCCCGTCTCGAAGTCGAACGTCACACCCCCGTGCACGAACGGATTCGAGCGGGTGAGGATCGCGGTGTCCCCCTTGGCCATCGTCAGCGACACCGTGCTCACGGATGTGCCGAGAAGGCGACCGGCCGTGGTGTCGTAGACCGGTTCCGGAGTCGGGAACGCGACGGTCTTCGTTCCCGCGGTCGCCGCGTGAACCGACACCCAGGAAGCGTTCGCCTCGAAGTTATCGTCGGAGTCCTGGTAGACCCAGACTCCCGCATCCCGGTAGAGCCTGCGGAGCACCGCCGAGGGGACGGGCGGGGTCGTCGCGAGCACAGAACGCCAACCCGTCAGCTGTTTCGCCGCGATGACCGGGATGCTCTGCGCATCCGTCGAGCGTGCAAGCGTCGTGAACCCGGTTCCCGTCGGAACGAACAGCGGGTCGAGTTGGATCTCACCGCCCCGGGCCTCCGGCACGCCGGGGAAGAGCACCGGGTCGAGGTGATAGCTCACCGGCGGCAGCCCCGCGTTCTTGGTCTTCGTGATGACGACGTCGTCGATGCTGAGGCCTCCGCCGTTGTGGATTCCCCAGATCAGGTAGTAGTCCGAGAAGTTCTTGAGCGTGAACTCGAACGACTTCTGGGCGGAGGCGCCGACCGAATCCGACCACTGGTTCGATCCGACGTCCTGGGGCACGCCACCGGATCCGGTGCGCGCGACGAAGTAGAAGTACGCGCCCGCGCCCGGTGCGGTCAGCGTCTTGGTTCGGAACGTCACCCGATAGGTTGCGTTCGCCTCCAGCGGCACGGCCGACGGGACCGAGTAGAGGAACTCCTGCCAATCCTTCGTCGCTGGAGCCGTCCCCTTCACCGAGAACGCCCCGGCGATCACCTCGGCGGGCTGGCTGGTGATGGTTCCCGTCGTGCCTACCGCGCCGGCGCTGAAAGCCGACCCGAAGCCGCCCGATTCGAACGACTCCTGTCGCAGCGGCGTGTTCGGGTCCGGTGGTGTGCCGCCCGACGCCGTCGTGAGAGAGAGCGAAAACCCGGTGAGGCTCTCGACGGCGGCCTTGGAAAGCCCGGAGTCGGTCGCGTAGCCGGGAGCCCACCCCCAGATGAGGGTTCGACCGCCCGACTTGAGCGCATCGACAGCGATTCGCTCGGCGGCGGTGAGCCGGAACGCGTCCGGGAACACGTAGACCTTGTATCCAGACGGAACCGAGCCGTCGACGAGGTCTTCGATCAGATAGCGGTCGAAGGGGGCGCCGGCCCTGCTCAGCTCCCCCATTCCCTGCCGGCTGCTGAGCGTCGGCCCTTCGAACAGCTTCGCCGTCGTGTCCGTCTCACCGCCGAGCGAGAATTCACCGGCCGTCACCGAGATGACGGCCACCTCGGAAGTGCGCTTGCGCGAAACGTTCATCGAATAGTCGCCCCAGTGCTTGAGGGAGGCGAACTCGGTCGCGAAGGCCGGATCGGCGTACCAGAGCCCGGACGACTGGTCCATGTACCAGAGGCCGGTCGCATGGGTCACGGCCTGACCGAAGGCCCGGCGCACGATGCCGAGCGACTCTGCCATCGTCGTGGCGTAGACGAACGAGGTGCCCGGAGCCGCCAGATGGGTGCGGTCGTCCGATTCGTCGACGAACAGCTTGCCGTGCAGGCTGACGCTCTCCGTGTAGGTGCGGTACGCGCCGTCATCGCCGGGGGCACGGCGGTAGTACGAGTGCGGTGAGGTCACGAGGTCCACATCGCCGAGCCGGTGGAAGGCGGCCGCGGCACGGTGGTGCTGCTCCTGCGGCAAATAGCCCTGATCGGGCGTGTAGCCGTACAGCACGGAAGTGAGGAGGGATCCGCCGCTCTCGTCCTTCACGATCCACGCGAAATGGTCGATCGCATCCACGACGGCCTGATGGAACGCCTCGTAGTAGTCGATCACCTTCTGAGCGCTCAGCGGGTCGCGGAAGAGTCCGATGCTCGTCGAGCGGCGCTCGGCCGTGGTCGGGATCGTCACCGTTGCGAAGTCTGCGGTGGGGTCGTTCCACGCGGCGTGGAGCCGACCGGCATCGTTGCCGTATTTCGTGCGCAGGTGGGCGACCCACGCCAGCCGCATCGACTCCGTCGTGTCGGGAAGATAGTCCGCATTGAAGTACAGCCACTCGCCGTAGAGTCCGCCGGCGAGCGTCACCCCCATCACCCTTTCCCCCTGCGGCCCGTCGAGAATGTGGCGGATCATGGCGCGGAGCCGCACACCGGCCTCGGCGAGCCAGGTCGCAGAGGCGAAGGACGCATCCCGTTCCAGCTGCGCTCCGGACGGGTCGACGGCGTAGCCGAGCACCTCGGCCGGATGCGCGTCCAGCCACCACGACGGCGCCCACAGGTGCAGCCGGGGCAGGGTATAGCCGGCGGCGACCCGGGCATCGAACGTGGCGAGCACGCGGTCGATCACGCTGAAGTCCTGCTGGCCGGGGCCCGTCCAGCCGAGGTCGAGATAGCTGTCCTTCTCGATGAACGAGTAGAACTCGACGCCGGCCGCATCGAAGACCTGCCCGTCGTGCACCGAGATCTCCTGCTCGAACAGGTACATGGGGAATCGGGGCACGTCATCCACGAAGAGCGCGGGACTTCCGCGATGCGAGTCGACCCGGAACGAGGGGGCGCCGGTGGCCGGCGCACCCGTCTTCGGGCCGATGGGAACGGCGGCGGCCGCCATGGGCGATTCGCCGGCGAACATGCCGACCAGCAATGGGGCGCCAATGGCCCCCAGGAACGTGCGCCTCTTCATCGAGGTCCCCTCTCCACTG
The DNA here is from genome assembly GCF_020009625.1 of Leifsonia poae. NCBI lineage: Bacteria > Bacillati > Actinomycetota > Actinomycetes > Micrococcales > Microbacteriaceae > Leifsonia > Leifsonia poae. The sequence continues at coordinate 3,649,720 of NZ_JAIHLP010000002.1, read as the reverse complement.
TCTGCATCGGGCTCAACCTTTGAGCCCCGAGAACGCGATTCCTTCGATCACCCGTCGCTGCATGAACAGGAAGAGGATCATGATCGGCAGCATCGCCATCAGGGCGGCGGCGAGCATCGACGGGTATTCGCTGCCGTGCTCCCCGGTGAACGACGCGAGACCGACCGACAACGGCATCATGTCCTGGGTGTTCACCACGACGAGCGGCCAGAGGAGCGATGACCACGAGGCGAGCACCGTCAGGATGCCGAGCGCGCTCAGCCCCGGCTTCGCCAGCGGCAGCATGATGCGCCAGAAGATCTGGAACGGATTGGCGCCGTCGAGCCGCGCCGCCTCCTCCAGTTCGTGGGGCAGCCCCAGGAAGAACTGCCGCATCATGAAGATCCCGAAAGCGTTGACGAGGCCGGGAACGACGATCCCGGCGAATGAGTCGAGCCAGCCGAACGCCTCGACGGTCTGGTACTGCGGGATCAGCAGCAGCGTCCCCGGCACCATCAGCATCGAGAGCACGATCGAGAACAGCGCGCCCTTTCCGGGGAACCTCATGCGGGCGAACGCATAGCCGCCGAGCGCACAGAGGATGAGCGTCGCCGCCGTCGTGAGCACGGTGATCACTACCGTGTTGCCGAGCTGCCGCAGGAACGGAATCTGGGTGAAGACGCCGAGATAGTTGTCGAGATTCCAGGTCGTCGGCCAGAGGACGGGAGGCACCGAGGTGATCTGATCGTTGGACATGAACGTGGCGAGCACCTGATACAGGAACGGCGACACCATCACCACCCCGCCGAGCAGGAGCACCACGTGCACGCCGAGCTGCGAACCCGTTCTCGTCGACCGCCGTCGGCGACCGTTCAGTGCCGATGTCGAGCTACTCATAGTGCACCCATCTCTTCTGCACCTTGAACTGGATCGCGGTGAGCGCTGCGATCATGGCGATGATGACCACACCGATGGCCGTGGCGTACCCCTTGTCGTTCTGCAGGAACCCTTCGTTGTAGAAGAAGTAGACGAGGGTCTGCGAGTGGGCGGCGTTCGGGCCGGTGCCGAGCATCACGAAGATCAGGTCGAACACTTGGAAGCCGCCGATCAGTGTGAGGACGGTCACGAAGAAGATCGTCGGCGTGAGCAGGGGCAGCGTCACGCTGCGGAACTGCCGCCCCGGGGAGGCTCCGTCGATCGAAGCCGCCTCGTAGAGATCGGGTGGGATGCTCTGCAACCCGGCGCTGAACACGATGATGTTGAACCCGAGGGAGAGCCAGATGCCCACGACCGCGACGGCGACGAGCGAGAGGCCGGGCGTCGACAGCCAATACGGGCCTCGGACGCCGAACCAGGAGAGAACGTAGTTGATGATCCCGAAGTCGCCGCTGTAGAGCATCCGCCAGACGATCGCGACGGCGACCGGCATGGTCACGACGGGCAGGAAGTAGAGCGTTCGGTAGAACGAGCGGAAGCGCAGCGCCGGCCGGTTCATGAGCGCGGCCAGCCAGATCGCGATCGGCACGTTCACGAGCACGATGAGCGTGTAGATGGCCGTGTTCCCGAGAGCGAGCGCGAAGTCGGGGTCGGTGAACAAGCGCGCGTAATTCTGCAGTCCGACCCAGGAGACATCGCCGAAGAACCCCCACGACGTGAAGCTGTAGTAGACGGTGCGCACCAGCGGCCAGACGAAGAAGATCGCGAGTGGGACGAGGATCGGGATCAGGAACAGCCAGGGCCAGATCCCGTCGGAGCGGCGGGCGGAGCGGCGCCCCGGACGGGCGGCGGTCGCCGCCCGTCCGGTCGCCACCGAAGCGGTCACGGCCATTACTTCTTCTCTTTGGCGAGCACCGCGTTCATCGCGGCCGCCAGTTCCTTGCACGCCTGCTCGGTGCTGAGCTCGCCGGTCCACGCCTTCGTGAGGTAGTCGTTCTCGAGCTTGTTCCAGGCGGCGGTATCGAGTGACACCGGGTACGGGGCCGCCTTCGCGGCCTGCTCGGCGAAGATCGACAGATCCCACTGCGGGAAGGCATCGGTGAAGCTCGATGCCGCACCGGTGAAGGCGGGGATGCCGAGACCGGCCTCGCCGTACATCGTCTGCGCCTTCGTGGAGCCGAGGAACGCCTGGAACTCCTGGGCGGCGGCCTTGTGCTTCGACCACGCGGAGACGGCGTCCGCGCCGCCCTGCACGGTCGTGACGAGATCGCTCGATCCGGTCGGCAGCGCGGCCACCGCGACGTCGGCCGCGTTCCCCGCGCTCTTGAGCGAGTTGGCGTTCCACGGACCGGACCACATCATCGCCAACTTGCCCGAGGTGAAGTACTGCGCCACCGGGGTGTCTGTGATCTGCTGCACGCTCGGAGACACGCCCTCCTTGGCGAGATCGACCCAGAGCTGGACACCTTTGATGGTCGCCGGGTCGTCGTAGCCCGACTTCGTGCCGTCTGCGGAAATGACGTGGCCCCCGGCCTGGATGATCGTGTTGTAGTACGTTTCCTGCCCGGTCCACGGCGCCGCAGCTGCCCCGTAGACGCCATCCCCTTTCAGCTTCGCGCTGATCGCGCGCGCTGCCGTTGTGAACTGCTCATCCGTCCAGCCGGCGGCAGGATAGGCGACACCGGCCTTGTCGAACAGGGCCTTGTTGTACCAGACCCCCATCGTGGCGTACCCGGTCGGGGAGGCGTAGAGCTTGTCGTCGAAGGTGTAGCTCTGGATCATCGCCTTGGGAAAGTTCTCGGGGTCGAAGCCGTCTTTTCCGGTCAGCGGTTCGAGGGCTCCGCCCGTCGCGTAGAGCCCCGCGTTGGGTTCGTTGATCCAGAACACATCGGGCAGGGTCTTGCTCGACGCCTGCGTCTGCAGTTTCGTCCAGTACTGGTCCCAGGGAAGGGCCTGCACGTTGACGGTGACGTTCGGGTGTTCCTTCGTGAACTCGGCGGCGATCTTCTGGTACGGCTTCAGTGCCGTCGCATCCCAGATCGTGTAGTTGATCGTCGCTTTCGCGTTCACATCGTCGCCGCTGGACGAGGCGCAACCGGCGAGGGATGCGGCGGCGAGCGCGACCACGACGGCGGCGGTGCCGAGGGTGATGCTGCGGGTTCGTTTCATGTGTCGGTCCTTAGGGAAGGGGGAGATCGTCTGATTAATAATCAAACTTTGCCTTTAAATTATCGAAACACATGGCCTTCGTCAAGCGCTGCGCTACGATAAATAACCAACTTCGCGTTCCAATATGTCCGGGGGTCCCTTGATCGACACATCAGCAGCCGGCGACCGCTCCCTCCTGCGCCGGATGAACAGTCACGCCGCCCTCCTCGCCCTGCGCGAGCAACGACAGACGCTCACCGAGCTCGCGAAACGCCTCGGCATCTCCCGCACCGCCGCGGAAGACGTGATGCGCGATCTCGTCGCCCTCGGCTGGGCGGGCGACACAGACGATGTCGAGCGCGACGCCCGACCAGGCCGCCCGGCCAAGACCTACCGTTTTCTCGCCGAGACGGGGGCGGTGGTCGGCATCGACATCGGTGTGCACAAGGTCCTCGCCGTCGCCGCCGATCTGAGCGGTCACATCCTCGCCACCCGTCGGTTCGACGTCACCGAAGACCTGGGCATGCTCGACCGGCTGGCGTCCGCGGAGGCCGCGGTGAACGATTGTCTCGACGCGGCAGGTCTCCGCCTCGACGACGTGTGGGCGATGGGCGCCGGCTCCCCCGGCGTGATCAGCCCCGAGGGCGTCGTGCGACGCTACGGCGGGAACGGCCTGCCGGGCTGGGTCGGTCTCGATCTCGCCACCCGCCTGAGCAACCGGTGGGGCCGACCCGTCGTCGTCGACAGCGACAATACGCTCGGCACGATCGCCGAACATTGGCGGGGAAGCGCCCGCGGCGCCCGCAACGTGGTCTACATCCTCTCGGGAAACCGCACAAGCGCCGGTCTCCTCGTCGACGGTCGCGTCTTCCGCGGCCACTCCGGCGCCGTCGGCCTCGTCGGCGCCCTCCCCCAGCTCGGTTGGGCGGACGCGCCCTCCGATGTGGCCCGTCTCGACGCGCACGGGATCGGGGCCACGCGCGAGGAGCTCTTCCTCGCAGCGGCCACCGGCGAGCCCGCCGCGCTCGCCGCGCTCGACAGCTTCGCTTCCCATCTGGCGCTGGGCGTCGCAGCGATGTCGTTAGCCGTCGATCCCGAGCTGATCGTCCTCGGTGGAGGCATCTCCCGCGGCGGAGACGTCATCGTCGCGGCGATCCGCAAGCATCTCGATCTGCTCTTCGACGGGGCGCCGCCGCTCACCCTCTCCACGCTGGGAGACGAGTCCGTCGCGCTGGGCGCCGTGCGGCTCGCGCTCGACCGCATCGACTCCGCCCTTCTCGCCCGCGTTCAGACCTCGTCCGCGTTTCCGCCGCCCAGCGCACGCGAGGTGCTTTGACCGTCAGCCGGCCGGCGGCGTCACCGGTCGCGCTGAACAGCGTCGACGACGCCCGCCTCCGCGGCGGCGCGGCGGAGGATCGCCCCCACCTCGTCGACCGCGGCGATCAGCGCCTTCGGCTCGGATGAGAGCCTCGCGATCACGCCGTCGACCTCCCGGAGACCGGCCAGGGTGAGGAGCTGCTTCTCGTTGGTGATCCACTCGCCGTTGCAGGCCAGGATCGCGTGGCCGGTGCGGCAGGCGGCCTCGCTCAGCAGGCCGGCGCACTGGGCGACCCGGCCGTGCGCCGCATGGCCTTTGCGGGCGTAGTGCAGGGTGAGTCGGGCACCCTCCCACCAGACGGGCGGTGCCGACTCGCGCAGCGCATCCGGATACTCCCATCGAGGCAGATCACCGGTCAATACCCGGTTCACGCCGAGTTCGGCAAGGAGGATGTAGGTCGGGATGCCGGCCTGGTGGAACAGTAGCGGCTCGATGCGGAACTCGCCGCGTTCGGCGTCGTCGTGAATGCGGTCGATGAGGTCGAGGTCCCGATAGTGGATGTCCATCGGCCGGCCCTCGACCGTGAACGCCCCGCCCCCGTTGAAGATCGGGCCCCAACCGCCCACGTCGGTCGCCTCCCCGGCCCAGCCCAGCCCGCGCACGGCGGACGCGTCGAAGGTCGACCGGTAGTAGAGCGAGAAGTCCCAGTCACTGCCGGGATGGCTGACCCCCTGGGCCCGCGAGCCGCCCAGGGCCACCCCGAGCACGCCGGGAAGCTCGGCGAGGGCCGAAGCCACGTGGTCCAGGAACTCCGCGTCGTCCAGCATCCGCCCAACTTAGCGCAGCGTGAACGCTGGCGTTCCGGGTGCTCAGCCGGCGGGTTCGGCGCCCGCGTTCGGTTGCTCCCGCGCGAAGAGCCTCCGCACCCCTCGGCGGGCGAGCATCAGGACGATGATCAGCCCCGTCACCGGGAAGAACCCGCCGAGCTGAACCGCATCGCCGAAGACGAGCGCCACCAATTCGAGAACGAGGAACTTGCTCCCAGGAAGCACGAGCAGCAGCGTCACTGTGCCGATGACCCGACCAGCGATGCTCCGGGCCGCCCGAAGCCGGGCCACGATCGTCTTCTTCGCCCACAGCACCGCCTCGAGCACGATCTTGAGGAGGACGGCCGTGAGGAGCGAGAGCACGAAGGTCTCGGAGACCACCTGCGGAAAGAACTGGATGAACACTCCGAGCACCACCAGATAGACGAAGACGTCCACGAGGTCGATCGGGCGCACGCGCATCCCCCGAGTGTATCGAGCGACCGGCCATGGCCGATCCGCGCGGTTCGACCGCGATGTGACAAATGTCATCGCGGGCCGGTGGGCGATCTCACTACCCGCCGAATCCGGGGGCGGACAGCATGGTGTCGTACCGATCGTCTCTTCGACCGAAGGAGCATCATGACCGTCCAGAACCGCCCTGCCGTCGCCGTTCCCCGGGATGCCCTGCGGCATCCGCGTAGCGCCTCGGCGTTCCGCACCCTGAAGATTCTCGTCGGCTCCTACGCGGGGTTGAGTGTGCTTGCGCTCGTCGCTGCATTCGCGCTGGCGCGGGTGCCGGGAGCCGTCACCGATGTCGTCATCGTGCGCGGGACCATCGTCGTCGTCAGCGCCCTGCTGATGTTCTTCTTCGCGCGGGGCACCACCCGCGGCTCCCGCGGCGCCTTCCTCCGCATCCGCATCATGTCGGGCGCGATGGTCGTCGCGATCGCCGTCATCGTCTCCCTTCCTGGTTTCCTACCACTCTGGATGCGCATCGAACAGGCCGTCTGCGGGCTCCTGCTGATCGGCATCGTGCTCGTCGTCAATGGAAAACACCTGCGCGCCGTCTTCGCCGCCGCATAGAATCCCCTCGATGACACTGCACGAGCACCCCGCCACCCAGCTCCAGGGCTGGGCGCGGGGCTGGCGGCGCCTGGTCCTCGGGGCGGGGATGCTCGTCTATCCGCTCATCACCGCAACGGGGGTCGGGCTGTACTCGACGGGCCCAGCTGCCATCGTCGGTTACGTGATCGTCGTCGCGTTCTGCATCTGCTACCTCATCGGGGGCGGCTCGCTCGCCCGCGGCGACCGGCCCTCGTTCTGGATCCGGCTCGGCGCAATGACGGTGTTCTTCCTCGCCGTGATCCCGCTCGCCCACGAGTACGCCTTCTACCTTTGCGCGGTGATCCTCTCGATGGCTACTCCGGTGCTGCGGCGCCGGATCCTGCCGTTCGCCGTCGTCGCGGCCATCGCCGGCGTGCTGGTACCGTGGCTGGTCCCCGTCTGGCACACCGGGCCGGGCTGGGTACAGGGGATCATGATCGTGTTCACGGTTCTTCTCGTCTACGCGTTCAGCGAGATCGCGCGCGCCAACCAGAGCCTGCTCGAGACCCGCGCCGAGGTCGCCCGTCTCGCCTCCGATGCGGAGCGCAACCGTATCGCGCGTGATCTGCACGACCTCGTGGGCCACTCGCTCACCGCGATCACCATCAAGAGCAACCTCGCTCGCCAGCTCGCCGCGAAGGAGCACTCCCCCGCACTGCAGGAGATCAGCGAGGTCGAGGAACTCTCGCGTCAGGCGCTCGCCGATATGCGCGCCGCGATCTCCGGCTACCGCGAGGTGACGCTGGCGGGCGAACTGGCGAACGCGCGCGAGCTGCTGCGCGCTGCCGGGGTGACCGCCGACCTCCCCACCGCCGTCGAGGTCACCGACGCGAGCCGTCAGGAACTGTTCGGCTGGGTCGTCCGCGAAGGCATCACCAATGTCGTGCGCCATGCTCATGCAACGCGATGCACCGTCACCGTGACCGAGAGCCGCGTGGAGATCCGCGACGACGGCGACGGCTCGACCGCATCCGGTGGCTCGGGCCTCGCCGGGCTGCGCGAGCGCGTCGCCGCTGCGGGCGGCCGGTTCGACGCCGGCCCGTCCGCCCCGCGCGGCTGGCTGGTGCGCGCCAGCCTGGAGGCGGTGCCGGGGGCCGCAGCATGACGATCCGACTCCTCCTGGCCGACGACCAGGAATTGGTCCGCCAGGCCTTGCAGGCACTGCTGAATCTGCACGACGACTTCGAGGTCGTCGCCTCCGTCGGCCGCGGCGACGAGGTGGTGGACGCGGCGATGGCCGAGCATCCGGATGTCGCCCTCCTCGACATCGAGATGCCCGGCCTCGACGGTCTCGCCGCCGCGGCCGTGCTCGCCGCGCAGCTGCCGTCCTGCCGTGTCGTCATCCTTACCACATTCGGCCGCGCCGGCTACCTCCGCCGCGCGATGGAGGCCGGCGCCGTCGCCTTCGTCGTGAAGGACGCACCCGCCGACGTTCTCGCCGACGCGATCCGCCGGGTGATGCGCGGCGAGCGCGTCGTCGACCCTGCGCTGGCCGCTGCGACCCTCGCCGCGGGCGAGTCCCCGCTCACGGCTCGCGAGCGCGATGTGCTCATCGCCTCCCGCTCCGGTGCCGCCGTCGCCGAGATCGCGGCGAAGCTGTACCTCTCCGAGGGCACCGTGCGCAACTATCTATCGGGTGCGATGGCGAAGACCTCGGCGCGCAACCGCATGGAGGCGTTGCGTGTGGCGGACGAGCGAGGCTGGTTGTAGTTCCGCGGCCGAACAGGCTCCGGGAAGGCGCTAGATTTGTGTCGTCCAGCGCACTCGGAAGGATCCCGCATCCGTCGTCTCTCCCTCCCCCGTTGGCTGCACCTCGACTTCGGCGGCCTCATCATCGGCGGATTCGTCCTCGCCCTCACTCTGACCCCCTCGCTGGTGCCGAGACCCGCGCTCTTCCAGGGGCTCATCGCGGGCATCGGTTTCGGTCTGGGCTATGCCGTCGGAGCCGGCCTGTTCTGGATCGTGCGGCGCGCGATCCCGTGGCGTCCCAGCCGCCGAACCGTCGTCATCGTCTGGTGGGTGTTCTGGGTGGCGGCCGCTGCCGGCGCCCTCTGGCTGCGTTTCGCGGCCGTGGCATGGCAGAACGATGTGCGCCGGCTGGTAGAGATGCCCCCGATCGACGCCGCCGACTACGCCACCTACTTCGCGGTCTCCCTGGTGGTGAGCGTGGCAGCCATCGCGCTCGGGCGCGCCGTCGCCCGGCTCTTCCGTTGGCTGCGGCGTCTGATCTCCGCGCTGCTCACACGACGAAGCGGCGAGGCCGTGCCGCCGCGCAGCGTGCGCATCGGAAGCACCGCCGCATCCCTTCTCGCGACCGCTCTCGTGATCGCGCTGGTCTGCTCGGGCGTCGGTGCGCTCGGGATGTTCGCCGTCGACCGCGTATACTCCGCCCGCAACGACGTGGTGCAGACCGATGTGCGCGAGCCGGCCTCCACGTACCGCTCGGCCGGGCCGGGCTCCGCGGTTGCGTGGAACGCTCTCGGCAGCCAGGGCCGCGCCTTCGTCGGTGGTGGTCCGACCGCGGAACAGATCAGCGCGCTCACGGGCGAGCCGGCCGTGACCCCCATCCGCGTCTATGTGGGCATGACCGAACGGGTGAGCCTCGAGGCGCGTGCCGCGCTGGCTGTGCAGGAGCTCGTTCGCACCGGCGCCTTCGACCGCCGCGTGCTCGTCGTCGCGACGACGACCGGCTCGGGCTGGCTCGAACCCCAGGCGATGGACGCCCTGGAATACCTTCAGGGCGGCGACACCGCGATCGTGTCGATGCAGTACGCGTACACCCCCAGTTGGGTCTCCTTCGTCTTCGACCAGGAGCTCCCTGTCGCCGCCAGCAAGGCGCTCTTCGACGCGGTGCACGCGAAGTGGGCCGCCCTCCCTTCCGGCCACCGGCCACAGCTGATCGCCTACGGGCTGAGTCTGGGCGCGCACGGCATGCAGTCTGTCTTCACCAGCCTCGCCGATGTGCGCACCCGCACCGATGGCGCTCTCTTCGTCGGAAGCCCGAACGGCACCCCGCTCTGGAATGAGCTGCAGGATGCGCGCACGCCCGGCAGCCCTGCCTGGCAGCCCGTGCTCGACGACGGGGCCGAAGTGCGCTGGCTCTCCAGCCGCGGCGACTTCGATCGTCTGCCCGGGCCGTGGACTGCTCCCCGCGTCGCCTATCTTCAGCACGCGAGCGATCCGGTCACCTGGCTCGGTCCTTCCCTGCTGTGGAGCGAACCGGATTGGCTGAAGCCGGGCAAGCGTGGCCCGGACATCAGCAGCGACATGCGGTGGATCCCCCTCGTCACCGGCGCTCAGGTGCTCGTCGACATGCTTCTCGGCGAGAGCGTCCCGGCGCGGCACGGCCACAACTACGGCGACGTCATCCTCGACGCCTGGGTGGCGGTGTCCCGCCCCACCGAGTTGTCGGATGCGGCTCTCGCCCGGGTGCAGGCGAAACTGGAGTCCTACGCCACGGACTCTCCGATCTCGGAGTAGGGCACGGCGACCTGCTCGCCGACATCGCTCAGAAGATCAGCGCGCCCACGAGGTAGCTCACGCCCAGCGTCCCGACACCGACCGCCACCGACCGAGCGATCGTCCGCCAGACGGTGGTGTGCCCGCTGCGCGCACTGACGATCGACGTCAGCACCAATGAGAGCACGACCGCCACGAGCACAGCCCAGGCCTCCAGCCTCCCCGGCACCAGGATCGTGATCAGCAACGGGATGAACGCGCCCAGCACATAGGCGGCGCTCGCCGTCACCCCCGCCCAGACGGGAGCGCCGCGGGACATGACTTCCCGGATGCCGTGCTCGGCCTCCAATTGCGCGCCCAGTGCATCCGCGGCCGTCAATTGTTCCGCCACCTGACGCGCCAACCCGGCGGCCACACCCTTGGATTCGTAGTAGCCCGCCAGCTCGACGATCTCGTCTTCGGGGCTGAGGGCGAGTTGCACCGCCTCCTCCCGCGCCACCGCGAGCTGCGCATCCCGTTCGGCGGCGCTCTCGGACCATTTGGCGCCGCCCAGGCTGAGCCCGCCGGCGACGGTGGCGACCAGCGCCGCCGTGAGGAGCGTCGCATCACTGGCTCCCGCGCCAGCGAAACCCTCCAGAACACCGGCCGTCGCGATGATGCCGTCGTTCGCGTCGACGGTCCACGACCGCAACGATGCCGCATCAGCCACCGCATCGCGGAAGCGGATGATCAGACTGGGCATGCGACATGGTCTCACACTGCCGGGCCGCCGAATGATGTCGATCGGCCCACGGCTGAGGCACACTCTCCTCATGACGAAAAGCGAGGAAGCCGGCACGCTCTCCACCGCTCATGCGATCTCCCTCTACGTCGGCGCGCTGCTCGGCCCGAGCCTGCTTCTGCTCCCCGGGCTCGCCGCGGCTGCGGCCGGCCCGGCCTCGATCCTCGCCTGGCTGTTCATGCTCATCGTCTCCGGGCTGCTCGCCGTGGTGTTCGCGGTGTTCGGTCTGCGCACCCCGTCCGGCGGGGGCGTGGCGACGTATGTGACGACCGCGTTCGGTCCGCGCCTGGGCACGGCGACGGCCTGGTGCTTCCTCGCCGGCGTCATCGCGGGCGCGCCGGTCGTCTGCCTGATCGGCGGCAACTATGTCGCCGACCTCCTCGGCGGCGGAACCCGAACGAGCCTGATTGCGGCCGGGATTCTGCTCGTCGTCGTGCTCATCGTGACGCTCGCGGGCGCCCGCGCGTCGGCGGGGATGCAGCTCGGTCTGGTCGGACTGCTGCTGGCGATGGTCGCCGTCGCTGTGGTGGGCGCGATCCCGTCCGCCCGGGCGGACAACTGGATTCCGTTCCTCCCGCACGGCTGGGGGTCGATCGGGAGCGCCGCCTCCAGTCTGATGCTCTCGTTCGTCGGGTGGGAGTCGGTCGCCTCGCTCACGGTGAGACTGCGGAATGTTCGCACACAGCTGCCGAAGGTGATCGGGATCTCGTTCGCGACGACGACGCTGATCTACCTGGCGCTGGCCTTCTCGACCATCGCCGTGCTCGGGGTGGACGCCGGCGGCACGGTTCCGCTCGTCCGTCTCATGGAACGGCCCCTGGGCCCCGCCGCCCCGCTGATCGGCGCGATCGTCGCCGTCCTCCTCACCCTCGCGGCCGTGAACGCCTACATCTCCGGGGGAACAGCGCTGGCGACGAACCTCCTGTCACCGTCAGCGGATGCCGGGCCACGATTGCCGGGCCGACTGTTCGTCCCCGTCGGGATCGTTCTCGCCAGCGTTGTGCTGCTCGGAGCGTACGCGACCGGGCTCCTCACCCTCGCGCAGATGGTCTCGGTGCCCACCGCGCTCTTCCTCAGTGTCTACGTGATGTGCACGGCTGCCTCTGTCCGCACGTTCCGAGGCGGACTGCTGGTGGTCGCTGTGCTCGCCTTCGCCGGTGTCGCCGCCGTCGCAGTCTTCACCGGATGGACTCTGGCGATCCCGCTGCTGGTGGGCGTCGCCGGGTACCTTCGCGCCCGCCCGGCTCTGCGCCGCACCCCGAGCTCGGACGCGACCGACTAGACGGTCTCCTCCCCGACGACCGCCAGCGTGCCCGGACGCGCTGCCGAACGACCTCGCGGCATCGCACGCGACGAGTTCGCCGAGCCTCGAACGCAGTTCGGATTCGATCTCCCGATGAACCTCCGGTGTTGACGATCCTCGCCGCGGGGTCGGTGCCGGCCGCGGGTACCGATACCCGCGGCAGGTGCCCGCCGGTCACCCCCGGCTCACCGCCGTTTCACCGCTGGGCGACGCTCGTGAAACCGCGCAGCCGCAGACTGTTGGCGACGACGAAGACGCTGGAGAGCGCCATCGCGGCGCCCGCGAGCATGGGGTTGAGCATCCCGAGCGCGGCGACAGGGATCGCCGCGACGTTGTAGGCGAACGCCCAGAACAGGTTGGTCTTGATCGTTCCGAGCGTCCGGCGCGAGAGCCGGATCGCGTCGACCGCGCTGCGGAGGTCGCCGCGCACGAGGGTGATGTCGGATGCTTCGATCGCGACGTCGGCCCCGGTTCCCATGGCGATGCCCAGATCGGCCTGGGCGAGCGCGGGGGCGTCGTTGACTCCGTCGCCGATCATCGCGACGACCCTGCCTTCGCCCTGCAGCCGACGGACGACGTCGACTTTGTCCCGCGGGAGAACCTCGGCGATGACATCGTCGATGCCCACTTCCGCGGCGATCCGCCGGGCCACGGCCGTGTTGTCACCGGTGAGGAGCACCGGCTTCAGACCGAGCGCTTTGAACTTCGCGATGGCGTCGGCGCTGGTCGACTTGACCGTATCGGCCACGACGAGGATGCCGCGGGCCTGTCCGTCCCAGCCGACGGCGACGACCGTCTTGCCTTCACCCTCGGCGAGCGCCTTGGCCGCGGAGAGGCCCGGGCTCAGCTGGAGCGACCACTCGGCCAGCAGCGACTCGCGACCCACCAGCACAGCGTGACCATCGACGACCCCCTGAACGCCCTTCCCTTCGATGTTCGCGAAGTCGTCCGGGGTGAGCAGCGCGCCGACCTCCTGCGTCGCCCCCGTAGCGATCGCCTGCGCGATCGGGTGCTCCGAGGCGTCCTCGAGCGCGCCGGCGAGGCGCAGCAGCTCCGCGCGATCGGTACCGGGTTCGACGACCACGTCGACGAGCTTCATCGTGCCGGTGGTGACGGTGCCGGTCTTGTCCAGGACGACGGTGTCGACCTTGCGGGTGGATTCGAGCACTTCCGGCCCCTTGATGAGCACGCCGAGCTGCGCCCCACGTCCGGTCCCGACCAGCAGTGCCGTCGGCGTCGCCAACCCGAGCGCGCACGGGCACGCGATCACCAGGACGGCGACCGCAGCGGTGAAGGCAGCCGTGACCGGGAACCCCGCGCCCAGCCAGCCGCCGAGGGCGGCGATCGCGACCACGATCACGATCGGCACGAACACCCCCGAGATCCGGTCGGCCAGGCGTTGCACCCCGGCTTTGCCGGTCTGGGCGTCCTCGACGAGTTTGGCCATCTGCGCCAGCTGCGTGTCCGAACCGATCCGGGTCGCACGCACCACGAGTCGGCCTCCGACGTTCGTCGTGGCGCCCGTGACCGCATCCCCCGCGGCGACCTCGACCGGAACCGCTTCGCCGGTGAGCATGGATGCGTCCACGGCCGATGTGCCGGCGACCACGACGCCGTCGGTGGCGATCTTCTCCCCCGGGCGCACGATGAACTCGTCGCCCACCCGCAGCTCCTCGACCGGGATCTTGGTCTCGACCTCGCCTCGCAGCACGGAGACCTCTTTCGCGCCGAGCTCCAGCAGGGCGCGCAAGGCGGCGCCGGCCTGCTTCTTCGACCGCTTTTCGAAGTACCGGCCAGCGAGGATGAACATCGTCACGCCCGCCCCGACCTCGAGGTAGATGTTCGCGGCGCCATCCGAGGGGGCGAGCGTGAACTCGAACGGATGCGTCATGCCCGGCGTTCCGGCCGTTCCGAAGAACAGCGCGTACAACGACCAGAGAAACGCCGCGGAGGTGCCGAGCGAGATGAGCGTGTCCATCGTCGCGGCGCCGTGCCGCAGGTTCGTCCAGGCGGCCTTGTGGAACGGCCACGCCGCCCACACGATTACGGGGGCGGCCAGCGCGAGCGACGCCCACTGCCAGTATGTGAACTGCAGGGCAGGGATCATCGCCATCGCGATCACCGGCACGCTCAGCACGATCGAGCCGATCAGCCGGGTGCGCAGCGACCGCAGCTCCGTGTCGGCGTCGTCGTGCTCGCCGTCCTTCTTCGTCACGCGGGGCGCCGGCAGCGTGGCGGTGTATCCGGTCTTCTCGACCTCCGCGATCAGCGCGGCCGGGTCGTAGCCGCTCGGCACGGTCACTCGCGCCTTCTCGGTCGCGTAGTTCACCGTCGCGGTGACGCCGTCGAGCTTGTTCAGCTTCTTCTCGATCCGCATCGCGCAGGAGGCGCAGGTCATCCCGCCGATCTCCAACTCGACGCCGGTGCCTGCACCCGGGAGGGCTGATGTGCTCATGGTTCGTTCCTTCAGTGGATGCTGGGGGCGGCGTCGAGTACGAACTCGGCGGTATGGACCTGACCGGCGACCTGGAAGTCCAAGTACAGCAGGTAACGCCCCGCGGTCGGCGCTTCTGCCGCGAACACGATCGTCGGGCCGGCCGTCTGGCCGGCGATCGGCTCGTCACCGTCGGCGTGCACGTGCAGGAAGGCGAGGTCGCCTTCGCGCAGGGCGACGAGGTGTCCGAACGCACCCAGGTACGGCTCGAGCGTGGTGTTCGGCTCGCCGTCGCGGGCGACGGTGATCGTCAGCCGGCTCGACGTGCCGGCGGTCAGCTCGCCCGCCAGGGAGACCGTGTATCCGTCGACGTCGTCGACCCGGCTCGGCTGCGGCGCGACGGGAATGAACTCCCCCGCCACCTCAACGGTGCGCGTCAGGGTCAACGAGGGCGCTTCGGCGCCGGCCGGCGTGAAGTCGGCGAAGACGCGGTAGCTCCCCGCATCCGTCCATTTCCACGGGGCCGACCAGGTTCCCGTCGATCCGTTCAGCACCGGGTGCGCATGGCGGAACCCGCTGCCGTCCGACCGGGCGACGATCAGATGCAGTTCCCGATCGTGCGAAGTCGCGTAGTCCGTCACCGCGGCGCCCGTGACGTCGAGGATCCGAAAGCTCAGCTCGCCGGTCTCGCCGACGACCTTCGGAGCCTCGACCGGCGACAGAGTGAATCCATCGGCGGCGAGTGAAACCCCCTTGGGCGCATCCGCTGCACTGTGTGCCGCTCCGTGATCGTTCATATCCGTTCCCTTCTCCCATTCGCTGACAGCGCTTCGAGGGATGAGCGCCCCGGCGATGCCATAAGCACCGCCGAACGCCACCACGACCCCGAGCCCGAAGAGGGCGAGTCGTGTGCCGGTTCTCATCCCGCCCGCACCGCCGAGTACCCCGCCTCGGCCACGGCGGCGAGCACCTGTGCATCGTCGACGGTCTCGGTGGCCGTCACGACCAGTCGGCCCGTCTGTGCGCTCAACTGGATGCCCTCGACACCGGCGAGCTGGCCGACCTCTTCGCGGACCGACATCTCGCAGTGCCCGCAGGTCATCCCTGTCACCTGGTACTCGTTCGTCGTCATCACGTCTCCTTGCTCTCGGATTGGTACCCCTACTGGGTATCACCAACCATATACCCCTCTAGGGTATTCCGCCAACCGCCGGCGGCGATGGAAATGAATACCCCCCATGGGTATAAGCTCTCGTCTCACCGGGGCTTCCCGGCCGTCTCTCAGGAGGAAATCGCTCATGTCTCTCCACCCATCCCCATCGCCGGCGAAGCGATGGCTCGGCTTGGCGCTGATCGCCACCGCGCAGTTCGTCGTCATCATGGACACCTCGATCATCGGCGTCGCCTTACCGGACATCCAACGGGACCTCGGCTTCACACCGGAGTCCCTGTCGTGGGTTTTCAACGCTTACGTTGTCGCCTTCGGCGGCCTGCTCCTGTTGGGCGGCCGCCTTGCCGATGTCTTCGGCGCCCGGAAGGTCTTCGTGGCGGGTTGGCTGGTCCTGATCGCGGGCTCGGTGCTCGCCGGCGCCGCCGGCAGTATCGGGCTCGAAATCGTCGGCCGCGCCGTGCAGGGCGCGGGGTCCGCGCTGATCGCCCCGGCGGCGCTCACCCTGTTGATGACGCTTTTCGGTGGCACCGCCGAACTTCCTAAGGCTTTCGCCGTCTATGGCGCGGCGGCACCGATCGGCGGCACGGCCGGCGTCTTCCTCGGCGGAGTGTTGACCGAATACGCCACCTGGCCCTGGGTGTTCTACGTCACCGTCCCGATCGCTGTCTTCGTCCTCGCATTCACCGCGACCGCGCTGCCCCGCACCCTCCGCAAAGCGTCGGGCTCGATCGATCTCGGCGGCGCCGTCACGGTGACGGCGGGGCTCGCCGCAATCGTTTACGCGGTCGTCAACGCCCCCGCGTCCGGCCGGTCCTCGCCCGTCACCCTCATCGCGCTGGCGGGAGGGGTCGTGCTGTTGGTGGTCTTCTCCCTCATCCAGGCTCGAAGCCGCACTCCTTTGTTGCGCCTGGGTCTCCTTCGCGCCCCGCTGCTGGGAGCAGCGAACGCCGCCCAGCTGCTTCTCGGCGGGTCGTGGGTGTCCATGTGGTTCTTCCTGAACCTCTACCTGCAGCAGATTCTCGGCGCATCCGCTTTCGCCGCCGGCGCCGCGCTCCTACCGATGACCGGTCTCGTCGTTCTCGTGATGGTCGCGGTGGCGCCTCGGCTCCTCGCGCGATTCGGCGCGAAATCGCTGATCGTCGCCGGACTCGCCCTTCTGTCTGCCGGCCTCGTGTGGCTTTCGTTCGTCCGTCCCGACGGCACGTACGCCACCGATGTCCTCCCTGCCTCCCTCCTGGCCGCCCTCGGGATGTCACTTGCGTTCGTCCCTTCCCTGGGCACGGCGATCAACGCAGCGCCACCTGCTGAGACCGGCGTCGCCTCCGGGCTGGTCAGCACCAGCTACCAGATCGGCTCCGCCCTCGGTCTCGCCGCCCTCACGGCGATCGTCGCAGGTATCAGCGGCGCCTCCGCAGTTGCGGCCGATCTCACCCGCGGATACTCCGCCGCCTTCCTCGGCGCTGGTCTCCTCGCTCTCCTCGGGGCGGTGATCACCGCGGTCGCGATGAGGAGACCGTCCGCATCCGCCCCTGACCCTGCTCGTGCCTCTACCTCTGCCTCTGCCTCCGCCTCCGCCTCCGCCTCCGCCTCCGACGAGTCGGTCTCGATGTGACTTCCGGGGAGGGGCGGGGTTCACCGCTCCTCCCCTGGCTGGTGGTGTAGACGCCACCGGCTGCCGCATACTGGAGGGAGGCCGCACACAGCCCGCTCCAGGCTCGACGATCGAGATCCTCCTGTGGGGCCCGCTCGAGAGGACAGCGTCATGACCGACCAGGACAGGGAACCCCTTTTCCTTTCCGGCGGGATGCGCCCGGGAGTGTCCTGCGCACCGGTCGCGTTGCCGAACGCCGAAGACGTGTTGCCCGGCTCGGTGATGCTCGACGTCACCGGTCTGCGCTGGCGGGCCACCAGCACGGCGTGGGTCCCTGTCGTGATCGTGACCAGTCTCGAGCACCGAGCGCTCGCCCGACGTACCCACCTCATCGGTGGGGTGTCGCTCGCCGCCTTCGCCCTCATCGTCGCGATCGGCGTCGTCGCCCTGGTCGGGCACGCCCTGATCCCGACGCTCGCCGCGCTCCCCCTCTTCGCCGTCGCTGTCGGCTTCGGCTTCTGGTGGTCCCGCCTCCACCAGCGACTAGTCGCCCAGGACGTCGTGCCGGAGCCGTCGGCGGCGGACGACACCCCCGGACGCCGGGCGGCCTGAGCGAGGCGGTCCCCACCAATCACGTCTCCCTCGCTCTCGTCGGTGAACTCGCGTACGCACGTGGGGCAACTCGAGCTGCCGTTGTGTTGTCCACCCACGACCGGCAACTGCGCTGCGACGTCGCCGATCGGCCGCAGCCTCACCTGAGTGCGAGGGCCGAAGGCGAGGTGCCGGCGTGAGCAGGAAGAACCTCATTCGAGCAGCTGGCAAATATGACCAGCGACCGTTACCCGGATCGAGGGACCACATCACCGCATGCGACGCCAGCACGGCCTAGCGGAGCTGCCA
Organism: Leifsonia poae; assembly: GCF_020009625.1. Lineage (NCBI taxonomy): Bacteria > Bacillati > Actinomycetota > Actinomycetes > Micrococcales > Microbacteriaceae > Leifsonia > Leifsonia poae. The sequence goes on along the minus strand of NZ_JAIHLP010000002.1, from coordinate 3,631,787 downwards.
CGGATCGATATTGAGACAAATCTGACGGATACCGTGTTGCTGGCGGCGTAAACGCTTGACTCAACCAAATGACGGTCGACCCACTTGGCTGACGTTCTTCATCGCTTCCTTCACCATCGCCGTCTATTCACGATGGAGTCATGGGGAGCCGCTAACCAAACGGTCTCACCCCGCTCATCGGACTCTGCCATTCGCCCAGAGTGAAGTAGGAGCGGTAAAAATACACTTCTCCAGGGACAAGGCCGCATCGGCCGTCGCTGGCCGTTGTACCCTCGCACGCTGCTAGAAGCGTTGCGGGAAGAGTCGGTTGGAGGTTTGGAGTGGCCCGACCCCATTCAAGCGGTCCTCGCGCGAGAGCACCCATGGACGCATTTCCTGCGCACTCAAGAGTGCCATCGGTGAACAACCAGCAACGTGTTCCTTGAGCACTGGCTGACTTGACGAGGGTTTTTCCCGCGGGCAAGACGGTCGCCGTGGCTGAAAAGTTCGCTTTGCGCTCGGCGGTCCCGAACTTTCCCTCACTGTTATTGCCCCAACAGGTGCTGGTGTTGTTGATGATCGCGCAGTTCGAATCCCACTCCGAGTCGAGAGATTGCACCGTGCCAGCGGGAAGTCCAAGAATTCGAACAGGAGACCGCTGTATGCCGTTGACATCCGGAAACCCCATGCCTCCGTTAATGGTGGAACCCCAGCAAAAGACATCTGTCTCTGACGCGGCGCAATAACGTTGTGAGTCGGCAGAATATGCGGTCGCGACGATTGATTTGAGCACGGTAGCGCTAGGATGACCACTCATGAAAAACGCAATCTCTTTGGGCACAAAGTGGCGGACAATCGAAGCGTTTCCGAGAGCACCGCGTTGTGCGTCTCCCGTACAGTAACCTTTGCCATTTGCGATCAGACATGTCGTGTTTTGCCCGGCTGCAATTTGTTCGATCCTTGCGTTCGGACGGAGGGCTTCTGCGCTATTACTCTGCTTCATCGGAGCAGGGGGCAGATACTGGTTCCACCCATGCTGGCTCCCGCGACCGAGTTCGCCGTGCGAGTTGGTGCCCCAGCAGTATGCCGTTTTCTGATCGAGGACCGCGCACGAGTGCGTTTGCCCAGCGGACAATGCAGTGATCTCTCCCTGCGGCAGGGGCACACGCTTGAGAGTCGGCTGAGCGCTTGCCGCGTTAGCGCCGCCCCAGCAATACACCTCGGCTGTGCTCGCGGCGCACATCGACCCTAAGGTGCCTCCCTCTAGCCGAGTGATGACAGTGCCAACGGAGAGGTCTGATTCGCTCTTCTGGTGAGTGTAGGCCACCTCACGCGGCTCACCTCGGCTCAGACTCAAACTCTCTCCAGTTCCTAAACTGCCGTTGCGGTTGGTCCCCCAACAGAACACCTTCCCTGCGGCGATCGCACAACCCCCAAAGCTGAACATGGCGACATCCGTGAACGCGACACTCGTTGAAACGGGATCAGACGGTTCGTCGGTAATGAATTGAGAATCGGAACTTCCTACGAGTGTCGACTCAGCGAAGTCTTCAGTTGTTGACCGTTCAAGAAAATACTGCGGCGACAGGGTTCTGCTGGATGGGGCTTGCCCGAGATCAAACTCAGGAGCCACCCAGGTGTACTTAATGGGCTCAGGGTACGGCAGCGCTGCAAGGGTTGAGGCAGATACTTCAGCTTCAATGGAGCCGGTAGTAAGGCTCCAGAGCCCTTCGGCAGCACCAGCCGATACAACGCTGAGCCCAAGCGCGAGAGCGATGCCGGTGACTATCGGACGGCGGCCTGTTTTCGATTTACGTGTTTTATCCATCAGGAACCTTTCAACGATGTAAGGAACGACATCTGTATTTTGCGAGGAATGCAGCAACTCAGGGCGCGTTCGCCGTCGGCGCCTCACTGCTTTCGCCTGAGCATGCGAGTTTGTATCTCCGGGACTCTGGTTCGGGGCGAAGGATTTTGTGCCGGAGGAGCTACAGCTAGGGGGTAGCGCCTACCAACGACGTCACCGGGCTCATTGCGCTTCGCCAGTCGCCGAGGGTGAAGTAGGCGCGGTAGAAGTATGTTTTTCCGGGGGCGAGGGTGCATCGGCCATCGCTGAGCATTTGACCCTCGCAGAGGAGAGGCGTTCCAGGTAGTGTCGGTTGGAGATTTGGAGTGGAAACCCTGTCATCTCCTCGACCAAGAGCACCTAGTGCCCCATTTCCTGCGCACTCTAGGGTGCCGTCGGTGAACAGCCAACAACGTTGTCCCTCACCACCTGATGACTTGATAACAGTTTTCCCCGCGGGCAGGACTGTATTTTGGGCGACATAGCCTGGTTGTAGCTCCGAAATCCCGAACTTTCCACCGCGGCCATTGCCCCAACAGGTACTGGTGCCGTTGATGATCGCGCAGTGCGACTCCCACTCGGAATCGATCGACTGCGCCGTACCAGTGGGAAGCCCGGGTATACGAATGGGTGTGGTTTGTTCCGCTTGCCCAGCTGAAAACCCTAGACCTCCGTTAGTTGTGGAACCCCAGCAATAGACGTCGGTCTCAGACGCGGCACAGTATCGCTGAGTGGCGGACTCTGAGGAGCTGCCCGTGATGGAGATCAGTGGAACGCCGCCCGGAACGGCGGAGTCAATCGCGATGCGAACGGGAGCAGTCTTCTGAACGACCGAGTCGTCCCCAACGGCACCCCGCCGGTTATCGCCCCAGCAGTAGCCCTTGGCATCTGCGATCAGGCAGGTTGAGTTCAGTCCGGCTGCGATATCTTCAATCACTGCGTTTGAAGGGAGCGCAGATGTACCCTCTTGCAATACTGGTGCTGGTGCTAGATAGGAATCCGCACTGGTGTTTCCGCGACCGAGTTCACCGTACGCGTTAGTGCCCCAGCAATAGGCCGCCTTCCGGTCGAGGACTGCACAGGAGTGGGTCTGTCCTGCAGACAGAGCCGTGACCTCTCCCGCCGGCAGAGGCACCAGTTTTGGGTATGCCACCTCATTAGATTGGGCACCTCCCCAGCAATATACTTCGCGCGTACTCGTGGCGCACATTCTGCCCCTCCCGCCCTCTTCAATCCGGGTGATGACGGTGTCCGCGGCCAAGTCAGAAGCGCTGTTCTGATGCGTATATGTGACTTCACGTGGGTCACCTCGGGAGCTGCTTCCTGCTCCCACGCCCAGACCACCAAAGTTGTTTGATCCCCAACAGAGCACCTTGCCCGAAGCGATCGCACAGCCCCCGAAATAGGACATGGCAACATCCGTGAAGCCGGCGCTCGTTGGCACGGCATCAAGCGCCTCGTCGGAAACAATTTGAGAATCGGAGCTTCCGACCAGTGCCGGTGCAGCGAAGTCTTCGGTCGTTGAGCGTTCAAGGAAATACTGCGGCGACAGTTTTGTACTGGAAGGGGCTTGACCGATATTGAACTCAGGGACCGCCCCAGGAGACTGTGCACCCACAGGAGCCGGTAACGATGCCAGTGTTCCCGCGCTTGCTTCGGCTCCAATTGAGCCGGTAGTGAGGCTCCAAAGCCCCTGGGCAGCGCCATCCGACACAACGCTCAAACCGAGCGCGAGAACGATGCCTGCAACGATGGCGCGGCGGGACCTTCTCAGGTTATGCGGACTGGACATCAGATCCCTTTCGACGTTTCTTCATGAAGCCAAGCCGCCGCATTCCGGCGAGTAGGGCACCGAGGACAAGCGCGGCAGCTCCGGCAATGGCGAGCGTTGAAGCGTTGAGTCCAGTGGCACTGAGCTCACCGAGCTGTGAGGCGTGTGCGTTTGATACGGCCTCGCCGGTAGCAATACAGTCACCAGCAGCGAGCGCAGTCGGTGAATCTGCGAGAAGCGTTTTGATGCGGAGGCCACTTCCACGATTTCTTGTATCGATGCTCGTATTGGAGTTCGCCGAGATACTGCCAGCGAATCGAACGGGTACACCGCGCTGAAGAGGCTGATTCTCGACAATGGTCGTGCAGCCTGAGTTGAGCTCGACAGTGCCCAAGCCGAAATCTACGTCGAGGTGCCGGGCGGTGTCAGGGTCCTTGACTACTTGGACGGTGAGCCACATGGTGGATTTTGCGGTGTTCTTTACCCAAAAGCTTGCGGGCTCAACGTCGCCAGGAATAAAGCGGTGGCCTTCATCAAAAATTGCGGAGCTGAGCGTGGGTGCCCAGCTTCGGCCATCACTGCTGAGCATGAGCGGAGATTCGTCCGCGTAGACCGCGGTGGGCGCACTCAGCAGCGCCATCCCTATCCCGAGGAGAGCGACGATTGGCATCGAGAAACGACCCTGTCGACTGCGTTCCTTGCTCATTGATCTACCTTCGGTTTGGAGGACTGGCTGCGTTGGGCGTCTCGCCTACGAGTTCTGAAGAATGCGACGATGTAACCGAATCCGACGAGTATGAAAATTGCCCCCGCCGCGGCGGCCGTTCCCATGAGGTTCGGTGCGGATAGGGAAACGAGCCCGACAAATGGAATGGCGTATACGAGCACACCCTTGACTTGGACTGCTCTGACCGGCTCTGGGTCATTCATCGAGTTGTTGTCGCCGCGGGTAATGAGTGTTGATTCGCCCTCTGCAGATATGGCTGTTCCGACCACCCTGTGAGTTATCACGGTCGGTTCCCCTGAACGTTCCTGGAAGGTCACAACGTCACCCACACGAATCTCGTCGAACGCACGTGGCTGAACCACAAGCGTGGTTCCAGGACGCAAAGTTGGCTGCATTGAACCGGTAAGCACCGTGTAGGTCTGTGCTCCTATGACGCGTGGCACCAGTACCGTTGCCAGCACGAGCGCGCCGAGGATGCTGATCAGTGCGGTGAAGAGCACCGTCCCGATAACTCCAGGAACACGCCGTGATGCCCGCTTCCGATTTGAGTGTCGGGACGTGCGCGGCTTCTGAACGCCCGAACTTTCGTCGACTTCGACCGGCTCAGAGACGGTCACAAACAACGTGCTCACTAGCTCGGGCGAATCTGATCGGCCCGCAGGGTGAGCTGCAAGCGTTCGCTTTTACCTTGGTCAGTGTTAGCCGATGACTCGCTCAGCATTATGGCGACGCAGACGGGCTGTTCCTTGCCAGAAGGCAGAGCGCTTGCCAATGGCGGAATCGAAGAATCCAGGGCTATCGGGCCGTTGTGGCTCCGAAAGTCCTTGAGGCTGAAAGTTTCAGCGGAGCAGCCATCGCCCCCTTCGGGCGCGAAGGCCACCTTGAATGGCGCTGAGAAGACTGCGTCCGTGACGCGAACGCTCAGAGGAACGGTTCCCGTGTTCTGCACGGTCACGGATGTGGCGACGATGTCACCGGGAAGCATCTTCGATGAGCGGGCATCAAAGCCTGTGATCTTCAGCTCGGGTGCTGGTTCGTCATTCATTTCGGAGACGAGCACCTTTCCGTTCACAGTTTCTTTGATCTGGAAAGACAGCACTCCCAGCTGAAGTTTGCCCGTCCCTGTCTCTGAGGCGTTCCAGCGAGCAAGCGAGCCGGCCACGGTAGAAAACGCGACGCAGGCGACTATCACGAGGCCGAGCGCCGCAAACAGCACTATGGAGACCAGGCGTCGGCTGGGCGAGTGTCCGTGTCTACTCGTCATTTCACGCTCCTTTCAGATCTGACGGGGGTGGCATGGCTGATACTGGGCCAGGAGGCCAGGATTCGCAGAGCGCGAATGCCGCCGCCCAGCCCAGTAGCACTACGCCGTTTTGGGCTAGCCCCTGTGAGGGTTAGTTGCGAACCTGGTTCAGCACGAAGTTGGTCGCAGTGAGGTCGACGGTTGAAAGCGCACCGGACCGACCCGTGGCCCCTTCAGCGAACGTGAAGGTTACCTTCTGAATATAGGTAGCCTTACCAGTGGCCAGAGCACTGGAGAACTTCCAATCGTTGGTCCCCGCAACCGGAGTCGGAAGCTTTTCGCCTGCCGGAGGCGCCTCGAACGCAGTGGCAACGGTGAAGTCATCACCGGGGAGCACTCCACCATTAGGCGTCGTGATGGCAGAGGACGTGTCAATCGTCAGGATTGCGGCCATCTTGTCACCGACAAGGGTGACCTCCAGGGGTTGGGTGAGACGCACTGCGTCGCCCGGAACCATACGGAACTTGGTCGGGTCAGCCAACGCACTCCACTTTCCGTCGACACCTCGAACCTCCCAGGCCTGGCCGTCGGCCTTGACCTTCAGGTTCATGTCACCCATGACGACTCGCCCCGCTTCGCTCGCGCTTGAGACGTTCCAGAGTGCCAGTGTGCCACTGGTTCCGATCACCAGCACCGCTCCCAGGCTGGCGACGACGATTCCTTTGGTGAGCTTGTTCATATGTGTTCGTTTTCCTTCTGTTTGTGTGTTGTTGGCCTTGAACGCAGAGCTGACGCCCCTCTGGCCGTGAATGCAGACGTGACGCACTTCGACGACGAATGTGTCGTCAGAGTGCAGGTGCCACTGTGAGACCCCTCTAAGCGGCCTGTTTCGAAAGCGATAGCAAGCCTCAACACGTACGTCTTTCGCGTTCTTCTGGAGGGCCGCTTTGAAAAAGGTAATCTCGCCGCAGGGCCGCCACAGTTGTATGCACCCAATCTCCGTGCCTCAGCGCCAGCATCTGCGTGCGCCAAACATTGGCCTACGCGTGAGCATGGACAACCTACGCGTGAAGCAGTGATTTATACCTTCTGACCAGGAATTTTGCTACTCAAACACTGCAATAGACTGCCCTAGGCTATTGGAAACGCGGCCGCAAGGATCCCCGTCAGAGGGCGCACGCCGCCGGGAAACGGGCGCCGCCGGCCGAGCCGGAGCGCGGGCACGCAGCTGCCCGAGAACGAGGCTCCGCTCGGTTGTCTCGCGGTTGGCCACAGGTGATAGGAATCAGGTGAGCACGGTGCATTTCCCATTGCGCGAGAGCCGTGCCACGCCGCAAACTGAGTCCAATTACTTTGCTCTGGGCGGAAAGGTGACGACCGTGTTCGCTCGTACCTCAGAACTCCAACGCATCGTGAAGCTGGTGAGCGCCGGCACAAGCGTTGAGATCGTAGGAACGCGGTGGTCTGGCCGAACGGAGTTGCTGAGGCAGGTGCACCGGACTCTCACCACAGTGGGGGTACCCATCGTCACCGTTCGGGGCATCAGTGGGAGCCTGCCGCTCGAAGCTATCCGGTCGGCGATTCCTGCCACCTCTCCGGCAGCACGTTCTGAGTCCGCATCGCCGAGCGGCCTGATCCATCGGCTCGCCACGCAGCTGGAGGAGGGCCCGTCTGTTGTGCTCGTGGACGATGGAAATCTTCTGGATGAACAATCTTGGGTGGCTCTGGAAACCGTGCACAAGCGCACGGGAATTCCCATCGTCGCAGTCAGCCTGCGCAGCATCACTGTCAGCCCCGCGGATCACCGCCTCATCAAGTTTGCTCACCCCGTTGTGAAGATCACGCTCGGCGAGCTCAAACTTGAAACTCTCCATGACCTCTTGGAAGCACGGCTGGGCTCAGCAATCTCACCCTCCGCAAGCGCGCGAATTCATACCAAGTCTTCGGGGATCCCCGGTTTTGCGCTCGCTATCGCCGACGGCGCTGTCAGCTCAGGGCTACTGAAACAACAAGGGGACGTCTGGCAGGCCTCGGAGCACCTGTGGTCGGAGGATTTGATCGGCGCATTTGAAGCGCTCCTCTATACCTACGATGCCGAAACGCGAGAGGCAGTCGAGACGCTCACAATTGTCGGTGCGGTCCCAGTTGCAACTGCCGCCAAGCTTATTGGACAGCAGCGCCTTGAAATTCTTGAGGGCCACTCACTCGTGAAGCTCTTTGCAATCCGCGACCATCACATGGTCGCGGTGAGCCCGCCTGGGATCGCCGACTATTTCAGCCGCCTGCCATTGTCCACTCACCGACTGCGCATGATGGAGCAGGTCAAGAAGGTGATTGGCGTCGACGGTCAGACTCAACTGGCGAGTGTGCTTTCCGACCCGGGCGACACCATTCCCATCGATGCCGTCCAGCTTCCTCTCGTGGGTCGCATGCTCTCTGAATCCCACAAGCTCGGCCTGGCGACCGCTTGGCGAAATTGGGAGAGGTCGCACTCCGTCACCGATGCGATGCGCGTCCTTCATTTGGAACTCACTGGCGAGTGCTCGGATGAACGGCTCTCCAGCGTTGTGGCGAACGTCGATCTCCGTGGTGTGCCGGCCACCGTAGAACTGGAATTTCGCTATCTCCACTCTCGGCTGCTCGTACTTCACGAGCGCGACGAAGAAGAGGTCGTTGAAGCACTCACCTCGACGACCCCTGACTACCCGCACGCGGTTGCTTTGAGCGCAGTTCTTCTCGCCACACAGATGGAGACCTCCGGAATCCAACCGCATATCGAGCGGCGACTTCGCGAGCTCTGCGAGACCGAGGGCGTTGACGGCTCCCTCTCCCGAGCAGTCCTCGCGGCCGCCCTCGCTCTGTCCAGCAGAGCCCATGAAGCCTTCGAGTTCATTGATGAGATCGCAGATCCCTTCGTCGCCCGATTAGTCGACGTGGTGCGTGGTCTCGCATTGTTTGGGAGCGGCCGTTTCATTGAGGCGCTCGAGTGGTCTGCCGAGCAGGTGAATACTGCCATCGCATCCGGTGACCGAACCGCGCTAGCCTGCCACACCTACGTGGCGACAATCTCTTCGGGGGTACTCGGGCGCTATGACGAGGCGTCCGCGTGGGGGGACGTTGCACTCATCACGAATGTGCGCTCAGCACCGATGTTGTTCTCTCCCGATAGAGCACTCATGCATGCTCTCGCCATAATTGCGACCCGGGCAGCGCGCCCGATGGCAGCTCAGGGATTCATCGAGAGAGCAGAACTGTTCACGGGCAGGAGCGAGGCGTTGCCGTTCGGGAGCCTGGAAGCGGTGGAAGCTTCAGCGATGCAAGCGGATGGGGATGCTCGTGGCGCGTCCAAACGGTATCGCCGGCTGGCTGTGCGCCTCCGTGACGCCGGCTATGAATTGGCGGCCGACACCACCACCATGCTCGCCGTGAATTCCGGTCTCGATGAGGTGGAGTCTCAGGCGTTCCGTAAACGAGCAGGCCAAATCGGAGGTGCGCTCTACATCGCGTACCTTGACGCCCGTTCGGCGATCCGCCATAAGGACCCCGACGCGCTCGTTCGTGCCGCGCACGAACTCCACGATCAGCAGGCAACCGACGAAGCACTGCGTCACCTCACTCATGCGGCGAAACTCTTCCGTGATAGCGGTGACCAGCAACGCTCGACCGAGCTGCGCGCCGAGATCCAATCGATCATCTCCGGCGACCCCTCGACCTCCCGCGCGGCTACGGATCACGTCGAATCGAATTGGGGATTCACGCGCCGCGAGCAGGAGATCGTCACTGACATTGCGGGTGGCGAGAGCAATCTGGATATCGCCAGGAAGTACGCCATCAGCATCAGGACCGTTGAGACCCATATCCGCAATATCCGCCGCAAGACCGGGGTTCTCGACCGGGGCGACATCGGGCTCTTTTCACCCGCCAACTGACCGCAGCTGAGAAGGCCGTCGCGATCGCGCCTTCGTCGTCTGCCGCCGGGTGCAGTCGCGCGCGTACGTAGAGGGCACTCGGCTAAGACGTAGTCCGGAGCGTATCGCACCTATTTTGCCCTTGTTCTTCTGCGGCACTCGATGCCGTGGTGTCTTATTGATGTAGCGGGATACGCCGCCACGGATCGGGACTGTGGCACGTTCTCTCCTGCCGTCGCAATCGGTGCGTTCAGCTTGGGTGTAGGGCCCTCGTGGCTGGCGCAGGAACTGATTTCGCAGCATAAGCCCCCGGCCCCTATCAATGCGCCGGGGGCTTATGCCCTCCTCGGAGCCCGGCACCGGGCACGAGTATCCGCGCCGAAACATTGGAGTTATGGCACGTGACGAGCACAGCAGTATCAACCACCAATAGCGACAGCGGGCGACAGCGGAACATCCGCCGCACCGCCTGGGCGGGGATCGTCGGAAGCGTCGTCGAGTACTACGACTTCACTCTCTTCGGCTTGGCCGCAGTGCTGGTCTTCGGCAAGCTCTTCTTCCCCGACGCCGACCCCGCCACCCAGGTGGTCAGCTCATTGCTCACTTTCGCGATCGGCTACTTCGGGCGTCCGATCGGTGGAATCCTGTTCAGCCATTTCGGTGACCGCATCGGGCGCAAACCGATGCTTGTGATGACCCTCATGCTGATGGGCATCTCCACACTGGCGATCGGGCTTCTCCCCTCGTACGCGCAGATCGGGCTCTGGGCACCCCTGCTGTTGGCGCTCTGCCGCATTCTGCAAGGCATGGGCGCCGGTGCCGAATACGTCGGCTCTCTGGTCATGATGGCGGAGTCGGGTGACCGTAAGCGCTTCGGTCTGCGTGTCGCGCTCCCTGGCATGGGCGTCTTCGGTGGCATCGTCATCGCCACCGGTGTATTCGCCCTGATTGCAATGCTTCCGGAGGAGGACCTCCTGAGCTGGGGTTGGCGCATACCGTTCCTCGCGAGCGTGGTCACCCTGGGGATCGCCCTTTGGATTCGCACCGGCATTCAGGAGACCGAGGAGTTCCGCGAGATCAAGTCCGAGGGCAAGATCGTGCGCTTCCCGCTCGCTGAGGCGCTCAAACACCAGTGGCGCGAAATCCTCATCGGTATCGGTATCAACGGTCCCTACCTGGCGTTCTCCTCGCTGACCCAGGTTTTCCTGCTCTCCTATCTGACTTCGTCGCTCGGCTATCCGGCTGGCTTCGGCCTGCTCGCCAACATGGTCTCCTCGACTCTCGCCATTGGCATGGTGCCTCTGATCGGCCACCTCGGTGACCGCCTCGGCCGTCGCCGAATCTGGCTCATGGGTTCCGGCATTTTCATCGTCTTCGGCGCCATCGTCTTCCCCATGTTCGCCACCGGAAACGAGCTGCTCATCATCCTCGCGATGGTGATCGGCATCTCGATCGGCCTCGCGTCCATGTACGCCACACAGGGCGCGATCCTCACAGCGCTGTTCGACCCGCAGCACCGGTTGTCTGCCGTCGTCCTTGTGCGTGAGCCCACAGCTGCGCTCATCGCCGGCCCGACCCCCGCCTTCGCCGCCTGGCTCGTGCTCTCCACAGGTGGGGAGACCTGGCCCGTCACCGTCTTCTTCATCGTCGCGGCACTGATCGCCGGGGGCACCGTGCTGCTGGCGTGGAAGCGCATGGCACGCGTCGAGTCCACGTAGCGAGCCCCACAACCACAAGACCCTTCGACGCGGATGCTGCACCGACGGAAGATATTTGATTCTGTCAAGTCGAAATGGCCCAAGGGCGTCGGTCTGATCTGGCCCAACTGGGCCGGCGTAGACAGATTATTTATTAAGCACTCTGCGAGAGTGAAGTCGGGGGATCGTTCGCTCCGGTTCGGGTGGGGGAACTGTGTGCCAACGCCCTTTCGATGATGAAAGGAAACGACATGAAGTATCGTTCAACGTTGCTTGGCGTGGTGGGGAGCACTGTGCTCGCCGTAGCAATCTCGGCGGGTGCTGGTGCCGCGTACGCGTCACCGGGTGAGTCCACAACCACATCGCAGGCCGTCACGTCTCAGAGCTGCGTCGCTCAGGTGAAGGCTGTCGCGGCGTCGAAGCGTGTCAGTCCTGACGCAGCGAACTCGTTGTGCTCGGGAACAGTCACCACAACAGAGTCTGCTGTGCAGGTGGCCAGCGTCACGGATGCAAAGACCTACGCCGCGCAGGAGGGTCTGAGCCGGGGTTACGCCGGTTCGCACACATGCCATTCCGAGGGCGGCATCGCTGTGGGCTGGTCGGTCCATCCGATCAGCTGCACCAAGCCAGGTGCGGGGTCCTCGGCTGACGCGTTCTACCGATTCGACGCGAGTGTCGCCTTCCAAGGAAGCCCGATCACGTTGAACATCGGTCTGCACTACTCGACCTCGGCGTCGGGAGCGTCCTCGACCTGGCAGGTCGGCGGCTAATACTGTTGAGGGGTCCAGTCCGCCCGGGACTGGACCCGTTGCTAGAGACGAAAGGTACGACGATGACAGGAACGCATTCTGGTTCTCGGCAAGTGGCCGTCGATCAACGACTCTTCCCGACAATCGACCGCTATTTCGCGCTCTTCATCGTCCTGGAGCTCCTCGCCTTCCCGTTTGTCCCCTTCCTCCCCCTCGGAATAGTGGCGGTGTCACTGGCGACGCCACTGCGACGATCTCGATGGCGCAGTATCGTCTTGTGGGTTCTCGCGGCCGTACTCAGTTTGATCGTGGCGGCACCCTTCATCCTCGGCCTCTTCGACATTCGCCTTGTCTCCGAAAGCCCCGTGCACACCGTCACCCCATAACTGGGTTCTAGTTCGCCGCAGCTCTCGAGTGGGCGAGTCGGTAGGACTCTGTGCCGGTTTCGATGATGTGGCCGTTGAAGTTGTCGTATTTGATGTGGAGTTTCGGGATCCCGCCGATCTCCTCGAACGCGTCAATATGGCCCTCCAGAAACGCTTCCTGCGACTGAGTCGAATAGACCCGGTGGACTGCTGTGCCCGAGCGCGAGAGCCGGAAGGTGAACATGTGGCACTTGGTCTTCACCCCGGCAAGGATCACCCAAATCTCACCGAAATCGACCTCCGCCTCAGCGCCAGGCGCGTGACCCTGCGGGACAAACGCGTCCGGGAGGTGTCCAGCCTCGGCTGCGATCTCCGGCTTGCGTTTGGCGCAGTAGTCCCGGACCGCGGCGTAGGAGAGGTCGGCGCCGAAGTCGTCCAGCAGTCGAGCGTGGATGCGGGTCACGGTCTGGCGCTGTTTACGCGGCGCGGTGAGATTCGCTCGGAGCATGCCGTCGATCGCGGCCTTGAACGGGCCGATCTTCGGCGACGTCCTGACTGGCGTCTTCCTCGGTGGTGGCGCCGGCGACTCCAACGCCTGCCGGACAGTCCGCCGGTGAACACGGAACCGTTTGGCCAGCGCGTTCACCGATAGCTCCTCGACGCGCGCCGTCCGACGTATCTCGGCGTATAGATCCACTCTCGACCCCAACTGGCCCTCCTCGTCCAACACGAACGAGAACACGCTCAGGGGTGGGCCAAATCAAACCGTCACAGCCACACCGATATACAGCACATTGGGCCAAATCGAAGCGACAAGCCTGGGCCACTTCAACCTGTCAGAAACAGACATCCGCACCGGCAGAGTCATCACCTTTGCCGGTACTGGCCGGTAGACCGGTGGTCGTCTACGTCGGGCCGACAGAAGATCGCAATGAACGCCCGCATTGCGGCATCCGCTGTGAGCCGGGTTGTTGCCGTGGGTGGTGACAAGACGGCTCGCCCACCGTTTCGGGTTCGACGGACGAGCCGTCGAGCGGGGTCCGGGCCCAACACTGGCGAGCCTACGCTCTCCAGGTGATCAATCAAATAGTCCCGGCCACGCTACTTCCGAGGCGCGGCAGGGGCCATGCGGGGCATTCTTTGACGACCGTAGCCAGAGCACCGGAATCGCCGTTGTTGCCGCCGATCACCCCGGGCGATCCATTCACAATGCGTGAGACCACACCCGGCCGCCTTCTCGCCAGGCGATCGATCTCCAATCCGTCGTCCCGCACCGCACCCTCCGCAGACGTTGATGGAAGCCTGCGGAGGGTTCCGAGCGTGCGGTGCTCGTGTTGTTCAGTAGTTGTCGGGGGCGGCTGTCTTCGGCAATAGTGGCAGGAAGCAGGCGCACAGCAGGACTGTGAGCAGGACGAAAGTCAGGCTCGTTGTGGCTGCGTGTTGGACTCTGCTGGTCAGCACCGTGGCGAGAAAGATCGTGGACACGATCGCTGCGCCGATGGAGTTTGCGATTTGCTGCACGGCATTGAGGGTGCCGCTGGCGCTACCGGTTTGGTCTTCATCAACGTTGCCCAGAGCTACGGCGAACACCGATCCGAAGCAGCACCCCATGCCCAGGCCACAGACGAAGAGCGGAAACACGAGCACCCACGTCTCGGCGGGTGATGCGGTGACGATAAGCAGATAGCTGATCGTTCCGAGCTCGACGAGTGCAAGCCCAAGGGCGACCAGGCCTCGACCGAGTCGTTGGATCACGCCGCGAGCAGAGAACGAGGCAATGATGATCCCCACGGACATGGGGGCCATGATGCCGGCAGCAGCGAGCGGCCTCAGGTGGCGACCTTCCTGCAGGTAAAGCGATGTCACGAAGAGGAGCCCGGCAACAGCGGCGAAGAACACCGCACCAACGAAGAGGCCTGCTACGAAGCTTCGGTTGCGAAACAGTGCCGGAGCCAGTAGCGGGTTCTCGCTGTGTCGTTGATGTACTACGAACACAGCGAGCAGCACAGCACCCGCTGCGATCAAGGCGAGTGCGAAGACATTCCATCCGCTGTTGCCACCCTGGATGATTCCGGCCAAAGCAGCAAGCGTTCCTGCCATGAGAGCAGCGGCCGCGAAGGCATCGATTCGAACACCTGGGCGGCTCTCATATCGGGGCAGGAATCGTGTGCTGACAGCCAGCAATCCTAACCCGAGGACCACATTGATGAGGAACACCGAACGCCAACCCAAACCGAATGGCGCCGTTTGGATGAGCAGCCCAGCAAGGACCGGACCGCTGATGGAGCTCAAACCCATGATCGGTCCGAAGAGTCCGAAGACGCGACCAAGCTCCTCGCGAGGGAAAACGCGGATCAGGATGCTGAACCCTTGGGGGATCAACAGTGCCCCAAACGCGCCCTGGATGATCCGGGCGGTCACGATGCTTACCGGATCCCAGGCCAGGGCGCAGAGTGCGGATGCGGTGGTGAAGCCGACGAGGCCGATAAGGAACAATCGGCGATAGCCGTACTTATCTCCCAGACGACCGCCGATTACCAGGATCGATCCCAATGCGAGGGCGTAGCTTGATCCGAGCCATGGGGTCAATGCTTGCGGAGCATGAAGATCCGCAACGATCGACGGCGCAGCGATGTTGGTCACCGTCGTGCTCAACAGATCGAGAACGTCGGCGACGAGGATCGCGGCGAAAATGCACCAACGCGCGGCAATACTAAGGGCGTTTTTGGACATGGCAAAGCACTCTCCAACTTGCAGAGAATCAGACGACGCCGAACTCGGGTCGCCGTGCTGGCCGGAAATCCCGACGCGAACCCCGCTCACGCGGACCGCTGCACCTTACGCAGACGAAGTTATCAGAATAGAGACCCTCATGCCCAACTCCATGTCGAGGATCACCGTTCACCACCCAAATACGTGGATGATCAAACGCGCTTTTCGTAGTAGACGCGATCGAGCGGGCCCTCCTGTCTTCTATCGGTCTCGATGTAGCCCAGCCGCTTGTATAATTCCTGGTTCTCTACCATGACTGCATTTGTGTAGAGCCTGATGATCCTTGTCCCATTCGAGTGGGCACGACCATCAACGAAAGCGAACAACCGCCGGCCAACCCCTCGTCCCTGGTAATCAGGATGGACAGCGATGTTCTCCAGAAGGACGTGGTCGGCATTCTGGACAAGCACCACAAAGCCGGCGATCTTCCCTTCGATTTCAGCGACCCACGATTGTCCCCGCTGGACAACGCTCTGATAGTTGGCGTCCATCGGCGCCGGGCGTACGCCTTCGGGCAAGCGAGGAACGTAAACCGAATAGGCCGCGACCGCAATCGTGTACATGGGACGTGCATCCGCGCTTGTCGCGGGACGCACGGCAACTGCGTCAACCATCGCAGTACCGTAGCACCGCCGCCCTCAGGCGCCCTGCAGACCAGACACCCCGGGCCCTTGGACGCAATTCGAGCAGAAGTGCGTCGAATCCGGTCGAGCGGAGTGGATCGTATTGGCCTGCTGGGCTTCTCGGCCGGCGGCCATGCTGCCGGCTTAGCCGCGCTGTCGCCAAGCGACAACACAGACGAACGTGTCGAACTTGCAATACTTTGCTACCCGGTTGTCTACATGGAACTCGACACCCATCAGATTTCGCGCGAACAACTGATCGGATTCGATGCAACGTCGATCGATCGGGCGGCGACGTCGCTCGATCGCCTTGTGACACAGAACTCGCCTGAGTTCTTCGTTTGGCATACCGCGGAAGATGAATTGCATGTCTTCGACAAGGGCGCGCACGGCCTGGGACTAGAAATCGGCGAGGCGGGCGCCGAACAATGGAAAGCACTGTGTGCCGACTGGCTCCGCCGAAAAGGCTGGACCACCGTCTGAGTTCACGACAAAGGTCTCAGTTGATCGGTCACGAATGAGCTGGGACATGCGTCGCAGTTGGGAGCATGTCGAAGGCGCCGGCGTGCCCGAAATCGGCAACGATCCAGAAGTCGTGCCAGCGGCGAGCGCACTTTCGACAGACACGTTGATCGTGTTGGCGCTCTCGCCGCACAAAACAAGAATCGCCCCGGACTTTCGTCCGGGGCG
This sequence comes from Leifsonia poae, assembly GCF_020009625.1. NCBI lineage: Bacteria > Bacillati > Actinomycetota > Actinomycetes > Micrococcales > Microbacteriaceae > Leifsonia > Leifsonia poae. The sequence continues at coordinate 3,615,417 of NZ_JAIHLP010000002.1, read as the reverse complement.
ATTCTTTTGTGGCCGGTTCCGTAATCAGTTACGTAAACGGCCCTCTGGTGGGCCGTTTACGATACTTGCCCTCAGGGCTCCCTTCGCTGAGAAGCTGTTTCCGTTTCCTCCAGCCGACCCGCGTATTTCCTCCACCGGACACCACGACTGGGGAGGGGTCGGGGAACTTGCGGCCCAGTCTTCGAGCCCGCACGACGGACCGGTGCTTGAAGCCACGCGCTCATCCGCGATGGTTGCTGTACCTCTGATACTTCTCCCTGCAAAGCGTCTAGCCTCGGCGAACGAACGCCACTTCGCAAGAACGTCCAGCACGGGCACGATTGCGTCACCTTGCTACGGGTGCTCCGGACATGTCTCGCGGAGTCCGTATGGGCGCGACATCACGTTCGACGGTTAGAGCGTGTCGTCCTCGGCTGAGCCGCGCGGTAGAACGGTTAGCTTCACAATGCGGTCTCGCTCATTTACGAATAGCTCGGCACCGCTCCCATTCATTGCCGCTGCCTCCAGGACAGGCGCAAGCGCCCTCGTGTGTTGGACGCCCCACTGCTGTCCGTCTTCGGGCGGGTCGAGCGACGGTCGACCCGGGTCGCTCGCCGCCAGTGCCGCGCCGATCCACCTGTGCGCGATGCGAGCGGTTCCGCGACCTATGTCCCACGCCAGCGACATCATCCCAGCGACCGCGACGGGCGAACTGCTCGCGAGAATCACGAGCGATCCCCAGAACGTCATGACGACGTCCAAAGAACCGACGCGAGCGTCCAGGAGGCGCAGACCGCCTTGGTGCGTCCTTACGGGATCAGGCCAGCGTTCCACACGGCCGTCCCGAAGGAGATTGCGGTAAAGCGCCCCAGCCCGCCGAGCCGCGAGGTCAAGATCAGCGAGCAGGCGAGAGGAGCCGAACGCGTCGCTGCCCACATACCTCGCGCTTACAAGCAGCCGTGGAACGGGTTGGCCGCCCAACCACACCGGCTGAGCTACCGAGTGAGCCTCCATAGCGAGTTCCGCGCGCGCGACTTTCGTCAGCCGGTCGGAGGCAGCCTTTGTAAGAGTTGCAGGCGGCCTAGGCTCTTCGGGCCGGCGCCTGACCTCGAGCAATCGCTCGGGCATTAAGGCGGGCCTCCCGTGGGCCAAGTAGTCGAGCTCGTGGGGAACATTGAACGGGCTCATCGAAGTATCCAATAAGGTCCTCTCCGTGATCAAAACAGCATTGAGATGATGTCTTCAATATGTGCTTTCGCACGGTGCTCGCCGGGACGCAGCTTATTTGGATGACCGGAGCTGTTGCGAAGACCGAGGGCTTTGGTCAGCTCTGCTTTCTGGTTCTTGTCGATGACACCCTGATCTTGCGCTATCTGAAGAAGAAGCTCTTCGTTGTACTCACTTAGGTCGTCTCGCTTTTTGCAAGTCTTTGCCCTGGGGTTGTGGCTTTGCGCCGCCGCGGTAATAGCAGCCGGAGTCGATGCCTTCCAAATACGTTCCTGGATTTCGTGAGCTGCTGCGACCCACATGAAAACTATCGCCGCCCTATGTGCACCGATTTCAAGGCAGTCGACTGCCTCGGAGGCAAAGTCGCGCGCCTCTACGTCAACGATGGCCGCAATCCGAACGCGGAGAGCCGCCGCTTCGCTCCGCCTAGCTACTGCTGCAGCCGCTACCGGAAGGGGCGGTGCGAACGCCTCGACTGCCTCTCTACCCGAGTCCGTCAGCTCCCACGTGCGTGCCACGCCTTTACCTTGCGCGTGAACCGCATGACCTGCCGCACTCAAGCGTGCCGTGAAGTTCCACGACCTGACGTTGATACGAGCCTCAGCCATAGAGTTTCGAAGATGGCCCGTCGTGAATTGCCGTTCGCCGGCCGTCCGCTCAAGGAAGTACATAGTTGCGAGAATGCGGGCCTGCTGAGTGCTACCTTTCAGCGGTGCGAGATACTCGACGAGTTTCATTCAGCAGGCAAACCGAGGATTGCGGCAACCAGCTTCTTCAGCGCATCGGCTGTGTCCGCTTTAGCCTTGAACTGCTTCTGTCGGTTGGCTCCGACCCAACTAATCGCAGACAGCCCATTCATTGTTCGCGCCCAGGTGCCACCCAAGTCGCATTTCAGGCGCACGGCTTCCGCACGAACGACTTCGTCAGCCACCTGCTTGTCTAGCGCGTAGTCGTATGCAGCTGTCAACGCAAGGGCAACCGCCTTGGCCTGCTCCGATGACGTCTTACCCAGTTTGCTCCGCGGACCGTTCAAGTGCGGTTCGCCGCTGCTGAAGTAGTACACGCGTTCCAAGTCAGTGACGGCGATCCCGCATTCAGCGGAAAACTTCGCAAAAAGTTCCTCATCGGTCGAGGAAATCTCGCGGCTCGGTTCTCCCGAGAGCTGCTTCCCTTTGCTCCCGCCTGGGCTTTCATTCAAGCCCGAGGACCCTCCCGAGTCGTCCCTAGCGAGCCGGCTCAGCGCCTCCTTGAATGCGTACTCCTGCAGCGGTTCAGGAATGCCCGCCTTTTCAACGGCCCCCCAGGCGCGTGCAAGCAGCTCTTCGACATCCATCAAACGCCCTCCTCAGCTTCAAGCTACCGCGCATTGTAGATACCTCACCACGACGCGCCGAAATCCGTTGTGGACACGCCGAGAGTTTCAATCGAAGCTGCTCGTCTATCGTGGGATGCGGCTTCCTGCCCCCTCCTCTTGCGTGGCTCAAGTTCCGTCGGTGGCCTTGCGAGCGTCTCTTGCCCTGACTCGGAGGAAATGGCATCTTCGCGCCAGCAACGACGCGGCCCATCTCGACCAGAACTACCGCGAGTTGGGTCTGTATGGAATGAGCTCGAAGTCCACGTTGGTGGTGCCGAAGGAGTGCCCATGATTCCAGTCCCACCATCGCCCGTCCTGGACACGCAACACAAGCCGGTCATGCTTGGCAATTACGGGGCCGCCAGTCGCCTCAAGATGCACAGCCAAGGCGTCGGTAGTCGACGCGACAAGGCCTACGTACATAAGAAGCGCATTTACAGCGTGGGTTTCGTGCAGTGTCCACCGCACGACGGGATCAGCAGTAGAGGGTGCATTCGCATCGAGCGTCACGGCGCACGTTGTAGACACGCTTTCTACGAAAACGGATTCCGCCCCCGGAAGGGCCTTGCGACGTCGGAGCGTGCGGAGATGCCCCTGCTCCGGCCTTGTAAAGATCGTCGTCGAAGTGTCCTGATGCGCGAAAGAGTTCCGTATGCGGACGAACCGGGCTAGAACGTCGCTTAGTTCACTTCCAGCGAAGTCGCGGAAGTTTGTGTAGGCCGTGAAGATCAGCCGATGATCGAGGCTCTTATCGGCGAGGTCTGAACGACGATATGCGACTGGCGAGTGCGCAAGATGCGCGGACCAATGATCACTAGGGGTAAAGCCGACGTAATCTCCGAGGAGGCTGTCTAGGTTTCTCGGACTGGGCGATTGCAGACTTTTTGCAATAGCTATTGTCAGCGTCGATATGGCCGCTCGCGGCGTTCCTAGCCCAGCAAGAGCAGCTACCGTGAGGGCCTCAAATGTCTCTTCGAGGGCAGCGACGCTCGACGCGACGAGGGCCCGATACAGGGACACCTGCTTGGCGTCTGTGCGTCCCTCACGCCCAGAGGACGATGGCTTGCGCGCGCGAGCGATGTCGATCAAATCGACAACGGTGAAGGTGGCCGCCGTTGCCCTGTCAAGTGCCGATTGAAGCGGGTGAACAGGCGCCATGCGACCTCCAAGAACATCGGCATCCGAGCGGCCTATTTGCAAACACTAAGCGACTAGTGAGGAATAGACACGTCTCCCAAACAGGGGAGTCCACCGCATTCGACACGAACCTTTCTCTTCGCGGTCGGAGTCCCACCGGCGTCTGCAACAATGGCGTAAACGGTAGCGACCCGCTCCTGAACGTCCGCATCGCCGCCTGCACATCGGGGTAGCCGCGAGCGTGATCCGGCTCGGTGCGTGCGCTCTTACATTCCTTTACACAAGGTTCGAAGTGTAAATAGCGCGACCGGAGGCTATCCGTCTGTCGACTGTGTCATGGCGACGATCGGTGATCGGCCGCCGGCGTCCTGTCGTCGCTCGGCTTCGGCGGTCAAGTGTTTCCAAAGCGGCGTTGCCTGGACCCAAGAACCGATGTGGTACCGGTCGCTGTCTTCCAGCTGAGCCGAACGCGCTGCTTGGAAGAGCTCGCGAGCGTGTTCTCGCAGGTAGGCGACTGCACCGTCGAGGCGTTGGTCAGTGAAGGTGTCGACGTCGTCGATTCGGTAGGGCGCTCGGAGGATGTCGATCCACCAGATCGGTTCCTCGTTTTGGTCGAGCATACGGACGTCGACGAACCCAGGAGGCGTGGCGGCGAATTAGCCGAATGGGAAGGACGGACTGCAACTGCGGCAAGCCGTCTCAGATCTCCCATGCGCGCTAGTTCAGGTCGATGATGCTTTGAGGGCCGAGTCCTTCCGCTTTGGCACGGATGACGATGCCTTCCGGGATGGTCTGGGAGGCGATGGCGCACGCACGTACTTCCTGCCAGCCAGCCTTCTCGATCATGCGGGTCTCCCCACTGAGGGGCCTCCGTCGACCTGGCGGATGTCGGTCACGTAGGTGGTGGTGCGCCTGGTGAACGTGACTCGGCGCGGATCACCGAGTGGTTCCACATCGAAGACCGCCGGTTCACCGATCGCGAGCTTGAGGATTCGCAACAGCGCCACTTCCTCGCCGTCGCGGCGCAACCGAGAGGGGAAGCCCACCTCCGGGTCGTCCGGGGCGTGAGTTCCAGGTATTCGGCGTAGTCGCTCCCGTTCGGTGTCGATCTCGTATCGGCTGCCGGATTCGGTTGTGATCAGGAACCTACCGCGAAGTTGCACGGTCTGGTCAGAGACCAGCAGCTGCATGATCGGGGTGATGAACACCGTCTCGATGTCGTCGTCATCCATCTCGGACCTCCTTGCGATGAAGGGACGCTACCTGCCGAGAACGCGATCGCCACAGGCGCAGATGAGCGTTTGTCGCGGAGTCGGCTGAATCACCCGAAGTGCCCGTCATACGTTCGACGCCACACGTCGAGGAGGAGAGGCGTCATGACGAACTCATCCAGTGCTGACCCCGCTGAGTTGACCGACCGGGACGCCGGCGTCTTACTTGGTCACCACCGTCAGCGGGTCCGCTTATCGGTTCGATCTGGACGCCAGCACTGTGGAGCTGTCGGGGCGATAACGTGCTCACACTCAGGACAGCAGCCTGTTGCCGTCATTGCGCGCGACCTCTACCGCCCAATCCTCCTTATCCCGGGCAGTGCTCTGGATGCGTCGAGCTCGATGAATACGGCAACGCGACGGTCCCCTTCGAGCAGGCGCGGATTACGGACGACAGGGGCCTTTGAATGAGGGACCGAGAGCAGGAACACCGCAGCGAGCTGACACTCCGTGACCGTGGCGCATATCTTGTCACTACCGCGACTTCGAGCGTTTATCGCATCGACCTGTCGGAGGCCACCGTCGAACGCGTCGACGGGTATCCGCGGATTGTCGAAACGCCGTCTGACAGCAGGCACTCGCTGCGCACGCTCAACAGAGTGCGGGTCGGCGAGCGTGGGCAATGGACTCTCCACCCTAAGGCCGACGATGCCGACGACGGGCTGCTCTGGTACATCACCAGCAGGATCATCTCCATCATCGCTGCCGACGCCCCGCCCGCCGTTCGTGACTCGACCTGGCACGTCCTCGGCCCCGTCCACACCGACGCGAGCCTCTGCGCACGGCTCCGCTTGTCCCAGAGCGAACTTGATCAGCTCGTGCAAACAGACCAGATCCTGCGCGTTGTGACGGCAGACGGAACTGACCTCTACCCGGCATTCCAGTTCGGAGACGATGACTCGCTTCTGCCCGGGCTAGCCGAGGTCATCGCCGAACTCGCAGCGGGCACCAGCGACGCGTGGACGTGGTGGCAATACCTCGTGACGCCCGCCGCGAAACGCCACGGGAAAACCGTCTGGGAAATCCTTCGCGATAACCGCCTCAACGACGCAATCCGCGACGCCGGCCAGACCGCGTGGGCGTGGAAGGAGTGAGCAAACGTGAGACTCTCGCACAGAGGCCGAAACTCTCACCATTTCGAGGGACAATTCGGTCGGCCACGTACCCCCAAGTCTGGTGAATTCCTTTCCAAACGGCCCTCTTGGACGAATCAGTCTCGTACCGTGATGAGTGACCCCGTCGGATCACGAGACCAAATCTGACGGCGTCGGTCTCGCCCTATCAACATCCGAACGCACACATTCCGATAGGAGCGATTCGTCATGCCCAACGGGCTTCCCACCCGCCTCACCAACACCGCCTCAGAGGCGCGCGCGCACCGACTTCCGCCGATTCCCGACGGACTCTTCGAGCGTGCGCACAACCTCGTCCACCAGAGCAGGATCCCATCACGCCTAGCAGAGTGGCGTCACGACGACGTCACCCCTGGCCACTACGTAGCCGGCGCTGCGATTGACGATGCGGCCATCCTGACTGCCTGGCTCCTCGCCGCCATCGAAGGTCACGCGCCCCGGAACAGCGACATCGCCGAGATCCTCTTCGAGCGCCTCTCCCCCGAGCACAGAATGACCCTGCAGGTCGGCCGGCCGGCCGACAGAGGGGATCTCCGCTCGGCAGCGGCCCAGCGGGCGATCGCTCGACTGCTGGCTCCAATCGACCCGTACCCCATCTCAAGGTACAGACGTCGCACCAGGCAAGAGGCGGCGCGAATTGTCGGACAACACGATTCTGATCTCGAGGCACGTCGAGGAGATCGACTCGACGAGCTGACCCGCCGTCTGATCACCACTCCCGTCCGCCCGTCGACCGACAGGTCGCTCGAGTTCTGCCTCACAAGCTCAGCAATCTTCATCCCGGGCTCGGGGCCCAGCCCTTCCCACTCCGATCGGACCAAGCAGGTGCAGGACCTAGGCGTGAGCGACCCGTTCGCTGTCGCATTCCCGAGCCCAATCCGTGCAGCAGGAGCCGGTCGACCGCTCTGGGGCTGGACTGCATACTTTGCAGTCCCCTACCCGTCGCTGGGCTCCCCACGAAAGCTCCCTCTGATCGTGGCCGGCGCCACCCTGCAACGTCCTGGTCAGAGCGACTTAGACGCAGCGCTGGCAGTCATCGAGTCCGCTCGCCACGCAGGCATAGAGCGTCTACCGACCCGACGCGCGACGACCAGACACCGAAATGACCGAGCGACGAATACTTTCGAGGCCCCCGGACTAACCAGCTCTCGCAGGGATGGGAACGAAGGACAGCATCGCGCTGAGCGCATCCACGCGCGAGGCGTCAGCGCCAACGTCCTCGGGCACCTCCATCGCAAGTCCCGAGGCCTCGGCCACGCCCAACTATCCCTCGCCATTCACCTGGCGGCGATGAACATGATGTCCATCGCACACGTGTCAGCAGAAGAGAGCAGGCATCGACTCTCGAGCGACCGCCGAGCCCTTCGCGGAGCCACCCTTGAACTCAGCGCCTCGAGCCCAAGCTGGGGCCACCCCGAGCGGCGTGTGGAGCTCACCCGTTCCCCAAAGTCTGGTGAGTTCGGCTCCCACGGCACCCGCTGAGGCGCCTCATCTCCACGCGCGGGTCAGCGCCCGCTCGATCGTGAGACCCGATCCAGCGGTGCCGCCCTCGCCCCATCACTCCACTCCAGATAGGAACAAGTCATCGTGCCCAAAACCACACTCAACGCAGCTGCAAATCCCTTCTCGCCCACGATTCTCCTCCCGGACGGATTGACCCACTCGTCCGGCTACCCCGCCGGCACTCGCTCATGGGTCATCCTCATCACTCCCATCTCAATCAACCAGCTCCGAAACCAGGACCGAGCCGAGATCGAAAGGTTGAAAGCCCAGATCGCTCGCATCGAAGCGGGTCACCGAGAGCGTCGCTACGTCCGAACCATCCAGAACTCACCGAGTGGACCGGAAGGTGGTCCGACCTTCCGTATCTACATCGAAGGGACCGAACTCCACGTCACCGTCGATGTCGCAGACCGGCACATCGACAGGAATTACGACCACGACGACCGCTACGACCCCTACAAGTACTGGGGATTTACCGGCGACATGCTCGACGCGGCAATGGACCTCGAGGTCGAGCACTGGATCAAGACGCTCCAGTGGGACATCGACTACCTTCCCACCCGACCTGAGACCGCCGACTACACCGCAGACGAACGCGCGCAATGGCACGTGCACAACTGGTACACCGACAACGCTCTGGCATACCGCCATTTCAAGGCGCTCAACCATGAAGGGGAGCGAGCAGCCCTCTACACCGTCGACGGCCTGCTCGACTTGCGAAGACTGAACGGTCAGTAGCACGCAACCGCTGAGATCACACCAGTCCGGAGGCCGCGCATAGAAGCCTCGACCGAATCCAAACTGAGGACGCCCATGACCACCATCCAAGAAGACAACCGCCGTGTCGGCGCAGAGCACGAGATCGCTCACGCCCTCGCCTACATCGCTCACGGTCGCCCATTCATCGACGTCGAGGTCGACGACATCGGATGCGGAGCCGTCAACGTCGAACCGTGGTCAGGCCGCAGCGACGTGATCGCGTGCATAAAGATGGCCGGCCCTGCCGCAGACTTCGCGTACCTGGCGCGACGTGACGGCGAGGATACGGCCCTCGAAGCCACGGTTGATGGTTGGCGAGAGCTGCTCAATCTCAGACACCCCGACGACGACCCGGATGCGATGCGCAGCGACCAGGCCGGCGCAGCCGGGTCGGGACTCATGGCGTACGGGTTCGCCTGGGCCGCGGGGTTCTTCACGTCCAACCGCGACTTGATTTCTGAGCTGGGTGCGGAGTTGCGTGCTGCGGGTGGCCAGTTGAACTACAGCCAGGTTCTGCAGCGAGCAGTGAGACGATTGCAGGGCGCTGATCCGGTCGAGCTCACACGGATGCTCAACAAGGTAAGCGCGTACTCCACGGCGATCGAGGACGTGCAGGCGAATATCCGGAACCTCGCCGAGGTATCGAACTAGTCAGGCTCGCGCGGTCCAAGTCAGTTGAGTGGTCCGAGCAGTTCAGCAGAACAAGGCTGGCAGGTCGTCTCTTGCCTGAGGCTAGACGATCCAACCGTTCCGCTCCTGCTCGTCGATGTATTGCTGAGCTGTCAGCGGCAGCCGGGTGTCTCGGAGCACTTCCCGGACGTCGTCGATGCCTCTAGCCTCCATAGCGGTCCGCAAGTAGCGCAGCAGCTGCCTTTCGCTTGCGTCGCGGTTACACGCCTTTTCGAATCGACGGAGCTCGTCCGGGGTGGCGTCGCGACCGAGTGCCGATTCCAGTTCGTATTGGCGGTTGGCGCGCTGAGTCCATGCTGCACTTTGGCATTTTGAGCACCAGCGACGCTCGAGCGCCTCCATCGTGGTGAGTGCTTCGCCGTAGAGGTCCACGCTGACGAGCGGTCCGTAGTACTCCCCGGGCGCACGGTTTTCGTGGTACTTCACGGAAGGGCAGGCGTCGACCGCAAACGCCCAGTGCTTCTTTTCGCCGCCGCCGCCGTGTGAGTTGACGGTCGTCGGGTCGGGCCGGAGAAGGCATAGGACGGCTGGTTCGCCGTAGATGTCGGGGAGGATGACGTGGGAGCCCAGGTCTCGGATTCCGCACCACTCGCAGATGTACCGGGAGTTCTTGAATGCTTCGGCGACCTCGACAGCCTTTTGCAGGGTCTCCGGGTGTGGTTCCCGTTCGGGCGTGTGGTAAATCGAGTCGCCTGCGGGTACCTTCTGGACTCGCCACCCGGTCGAGTAATGATCTTCAGCCAACCACTGCTTGTCCTGTCGGTCCCAGCAGACGTCGCCGCTGAATGTTGCCGGGACGACGAGGGCAGCCAACTCCTCGAGGATGGGCGGGAGAGAAGCGTCCATGAGGTCATTCTGGCGGACGCGTGCGACATCGAATATCTCGGGGAGCGTTGCTGCCAAGGAACGAGGACCGCGAAGGAACCTGAGACCGTAATGGGTGCGGAGTAACTCCCGCGCTTCGACGAATCCGTAGCACCTGGTTGTCGCTGCGGCGAGGCGGCGTCCCTCGCCCACCCGGCGGATGACGCGCACGTTCCGGATGCTGTACCGGGTGACGAATCCACCGGGCGTGGTCTCGACCAGGCGGCCATGATCGACGTCTACCGCCGCAGGCCTCGGCGGGTTCGCCAGCCAACGAAGACATGGCCAGTGGCTACGCGGGCGACTCGAGGGAGCGAGATGCGCCGCGACCACAGCGTTCCGGTGACAACCAAGGTTTCTCCGACGCGGCGTGCCCCGGCGACGCCGAGACGACGGACTGCCATCTACCCGCTCATGGCGAAGATGACGACGGCGCCGATCAGATTCGGGGCTGCATACCTTAGATTCGCAAGCCATGACCGATGCGGAAGAGCGCCTCTGCGGAGCCACCGGGCTCGTCCGGCGCGTGTTCCCGAACAGCCTGCATCGACGATGGCAATTCAAGGGGCAAGCGACCGCGAGGAGTTATCTCTCCCGTCAGCGCGTCGAACAACGCGGCGTCGCTCGCTCCGAAAACGCCCACTAGCGAGACGCCCGGCATGTTCACAAATGGAGTGAGAATCGCCGCCCGGTCGAGGTTCACAACGAGGACCACGGGGCTAGCGCTCGCGATCCCCCTGATGCGCTCGACCTCATCGTCGGGAAACTCCAACGAACCCTGATGAAACCACGACTCGAGGAAGAGTTCGTCTCGCTCCTCCCACGGTGCGTTTACACGGACGATCGCGATGTCTGCTTCAGCGGGCGACGTGACGATCTCAAATCGTCCTGCGCTTTCCAGACGCATCCCATCCAGGTACACACGACCAGGCGCGCTCAGCGGAAGGATGTCCGCTTGGTTCGTCAGGACAGTCACGGACTCCGCTTGGGCGATATGACCCGCTTCACGGAAGGCGGCGTTTCCGACCACCGCAGACGCAACCAGTTCGTCGACGAACGGATCGTCGAAGAGCCCGAGCTCGAACTTGACCCGCAGCAGTCTTCGGGCAGACGCGTCGATCCGTCGTTCGTCGACGCGACCGGACCGGACGAGTCCGAACAAGAGGTCGACGCATTCTTCGCCGCCGAACTGATCGGCGCCGGCATCGAGAATGCGCAACATTCGCTCTTCCGCGGTGAGATCTTCGACGCCCCAGGCTCGCGCTGGGAGCACTTGATCTCCAACGTGGTTGTCATTGACAAGCTCCCAGTCCGTCACCACGACACCATCGAACCCGAGTGTGTCTCGGAGAAGTCCGGAGATGATCTGTTTGTTGTAGCCGAACCCAACCTCCTCGATATTCTCTCCGCCGACCTTCAGACCGACCGGCATTCCGTAGTAGGGCATGATGGCGCTGGTCTTCTGCGCGATGGCGCTACGAAACGGCGCGAGATGGTCCTCGAAGCGTCCGGCCGTATAGGTCTGTTCCCGCCCGTACGGGAAGTGCGCGTCCTCGCCATCTTTCTGAGGGCCGCCTCCCGGAAAATGCTTGGTGGTGCAGGCGACGGACGAGGTACTCAACCTCGGCCCCTGCAGCCCTTCCAGGTAGGCGACGGTGAGGACGGAAACCAGCTCAGGGTCCGCGCCGAGAGTTCCCGGCAGCCGCGCCCATCGCGGTTCCGTCGCGAGGTCAAGCGTGGGGTGCAATGCTGCCCGTATGCCGATCGCCCGATACTCCTGACGGACGATGTCAGCGAAGGTGCGTACGAGATCAGGATCGCCGATCGCGCCGAGCCCGATCGGCTCAGGCCACTGCGAGAGATGGTTCGCAGTGAACGAGACGCCCGAGTTCTCGACGAACGCGTGTCGCGGATCGCTCGAAACCGTCACCGGGATGCCATGTGGCGTCCGTTCCGCCAGCTCTTGCAGCGCATTGCTCCACCGGGCGGCGAGGCGCGGTTCGGGGAGATGGTGCACGTTGAAATGGTTCATCCCTTTGGCGATAACCACCGTGGAGGTCGGCGACTTCGAGATCGCGCCGGGCGTCTCCATGAGTGTCCCGTCATGACCCGTTTCGATGACCGTCTGGAACATCAACCCGACCTTCTCGCTCAGGCTGAGTCGCGCCAACAGGTCGTCGACCCGGTCGTCGGTCGACAGTCGCGAGTCCTCGTACGGATCGAGCCGGCCGTTGCCGTTCAAGTCTCGATAGGAGAATCCGTCGACGGTAACGCTGCGTTTCATGGGCATGAAGACTTCGTTCCGCTCGCTCGGATCACACGCTCTCGGACGCCGTCGCGTGCTCGATCGATGCGAGGAGCTCGTCGTATGCGGTTTGCGAGAACTGCCCACCGCTCAGCGCAACGAGCTGGCGTAGCGGCGTCTCCAGCACAGGCTGGAGGGCTCCCTCATCGAACGTCTCATCCGCACCCAAAGCCCGTAGCAGCGCCGGGCGGCCAGTCGGATCATTGAGCCAGTCCGAGACGGTGCTCGTACCTTTGAGCGACCGGGCAGGTGCGAAGACCTCCCGCTCCGTCGCTGACTCCACGAGCGACTCGTACGCCTCGGCCGAGAACTGTCCACCGCTCAGGTACACGAGCTGCGCTGGTGGAAGCGCCTTGATCTGCGCCAGCGCGTCGTCATCGAAGTCCTCCCCTGCACCGAGAGCGTCCAGAAACAGCCGCCGTCCCACGGGATGTCCGAGCCACTGCTCGATCGTGCTGGCGTCGGTCAGCGCGGGAGCGTCGAACGACGACGAATTACTGCCCGCAGCGACAGCCGCGGCGTTCAGCTCCGTCGTCGCTACCCGACTGAACAGGTTGCGAGCCGGCCCCGTCCGATGATCGGACCCCACCAGGTTCGTCTCCCCCCGAAGTCGGATCGCGGCTGAGGAGGCGCCTACGAAGAGTTTGATGAGGCCCGGTTCGACGACCCACCCGTCTCGGGAGTCCCACAGGGCGAGCATGCTCGTGGGAATCTCGACACTGACTCGTGACCCGGCGCCCGCCGCAAGACTGATGCGTTCGAAGGCGAGCAAGGTCCGGCCCCGGCGAGCAGTCCGCGCGACGACGTCGTGTCCATAGATCTGGACAACCTCGTCACCGTCGCGCTCACCGACGTTGACGACCGTGAAGGCGAGTCGGATCGTACCGTCGGTCGCCGCCTCGGAGTGGACCTCCAGGTCGCGGTACTCGAACCGGGTGTAGCTCAATCCATGTCCGAACGGATAGACGAACCCCCCGTCGCCATTCACGTACGCCCGTCCCTGCACCGCACGACCATACGGTGAGGGAGCCGACCCGGCGGACTTCAGCATGCTCATCGGCAGTCGGCCGGCGGGGTTCACGTCTCCGAACAGAACACGTGCGACGGCGGTGCCAGCCTCTTCGCCGCCGAAGAACGAGCTGACGATCGCGGGGACCGATTCGGCCATCCAACCGAGTACGAACGGTCGGCCGTGGCTCAGTACGACGATGGTGGGCGTCCCCGTGGCGAGGACAGCTTCGACCAGTTCTCGTTGCACCCCTGGCAGCTCGCAATCCGTACTGTCGAGCCCTTCTCCGACGGTTCCGAAGCCGTTGATCCCTGCCTGGTCGCCGACGATGACGATCGCGACGTCGGCGTCGGCGGCTGCCGCGACCGCGGACGGGATTCCGGCGGTGTCCGTACCTGCGATGCTGGTTCCCTGGGCGTAGACCACCTGGGTCTCGGAGCCGGCGCGCTCTTTGATCCCGTCAAGGAACGTGACGATCGGCACGGAAGTCACCATCAGGCGCGCGTCATCCGGCCCCATGCGACCGACGAGCTCTGACAGTTCATCGGCGGTGGCTTGCGGATTCGCGGCATGGGCGAACTGGCGGGTGACGCTGTCCAACACCTGGTAGCTGTAATTGCCGAGCTGTCCCATCGGCCGGTCGGCGTTCGGTCCGATGACCGCGATGCGCCCGAGGCCGGGGCCGAGCGGGAGTAGCGGTTTCGCCCCCACCGCGACGTTTTTGAGAAGGATGGTCGAGCGCTCCGCGATCTGTCGCGAGAGAGTGCGCGCAGCATCGTCGTCGAACGTCTCCGGCACTGCGGCCAGATCGATGTAGGGGTCCTCGAACAGTCCGATCGAGAACTTCGCGCGCAGAATGCTTGCGACCGCGCGGTCGAGGTCGGCTTCGTCGAGAACACCGCTGTTGACAGCTTCGACGATCTCCGTCGTCGATACGCGGTTGTCGAGGTCCTGATCCAGTCCGGCCCGGAGTGCTCGCGCGAGGGCGTGGTGGTGGTCGGGAGTGACGCCGTGCTTTGTCGTCAGCTGTGCGATCGCGTTGAGGTCCGACATCACGACGCCGTCGAATCCCAGCTCCGTGCGCAGGAGGTCCTGCAAGAGCTCGATCGACCCGGTGACCGGCAGACCGTCGACAGTGTTGTATGACGGCATGATGCCACGTGCCCCGCCCTCGCGGATCGCCATCTCGAACGGGACTGAGTGCACCTCCCGCAGCTCTCGCTCACCCAGCTGCGCGGCCTCGGTGTTGCGGCCGCCGTCGCTGGCGCTGTAACCGATGAAGTGCTTCAGGGTGGCGATGACTGGCTTCGTCGGATCAGCGTCTTGGAGTCCGCGGACGAAAGCCGTCGACATACGGCCGACGAGGTACGGGTCCTCGCCGTAGGTCTCCTCCACCCGCCCCAGCGCGGATCGCGGGCGACGTCGGCCAGCGGAGACAGAGCCTGGCGCACACCGAGCGCGGTCATCTGACGGCCGATCGTGTCCGCCATTCGCCCGACCAGCTCCGGCTGCCAGGTAGCCGCCTGAGCGATGGCGTCCGGGAACACCACGGCGTCGCGGACCTTGAATCCCAGCAGCGCTTCCTCTCCCAGGAGGATAGGGATGCCCAGGCGGGTCTCTTCCACATGCTTGCGCTGGAGTTCGTTCGCCGCCTTCGCCGCATCGCGCGGCGTGGCGTCGAGAGACGAAAGGGCGGCGACCGCCGTTCCCCAGCCCTCTGCCGGCGGGTTGTGGACGTCGACGACCGCGCCGAACGGCGACGCGATCTGGGCCGCCTTCTCCGCACGTGTCATGCGACCGAGCAGGTCGCTCACGCGGTCCTCGACCGGCACTGTCGCGTTCTGGTAGGGAGGGGTGGGG
Source organism: Leifsonia poae (assembly GCF_020009625.1). Lineage (NCBI taxonomy): Bacteria > Bacillati > Actinomycetota > Actinomycetes > Micrococcales > Microbacteriaceae > Leifsonia > Leifsonia poae. The sequence goes on along the minus strand of NZ_JAIHLP010000002.1, from coordinate 3,600,326 downwards.
TCAGTGCTCACGTGCGCTGTCCTTACTTGATTCGATGGAGCGAGTGTGGAGGGCGGGGTCGCTGACGTCAGCCCTTGATGCCGGAGCCGAGGGCGGACCGGATGAAGTAGCGCTGAGCGAACAGGAAGATCAGGAGGACCGGCACGACGTACAGTGCGGCCGCGGCGGCCTGCACCGTCGGGATGACGTTGCCGTGCGGATCTTGGTACCACGCGGTGATAGCAACGGCGAGGGTCGTCCGGTCGAGGTCCAGGAAGAGCGATGGGGCGATGTAGTCCCCCCACGACGACACGAACGACAGCAGGAACGACGTGATCAGCACCGGTCGGGAGAGCGGCAGGAAGATCTGGAAGAAGATCCGGGCCCAGCCTGCACCGTCGATGATCGCAGCGTCCTCGAGCTCGCGCGGCATCGCAGCGAAGAACTGTCGGAAGAGGAAGACGAGGTAGGCGGACGAAGCGAGGCCCCAGAACACCCACGGCCAGTACGTATTCAGCAGGCCGAGTTGGGAGAACATCACGTACGTCGGCAACAGGGTGAGGATCTGCGGAATCATCATCGTCGACAACAGGATGATGAACAGCACGCCCTTGCCCGGCGCTTTGAGCCGGGCGAATCCGAAGCCGACTGCGGCGCTCGAGAGGGTGACGAGCACGGAGTATGTCAATGAGACGACGAGCGAGTTGCCCGTGTACCCGAGGAAGTTCATATCGGTGAGCGCGTGGACGAAGTTGTCCCATTGCGGTTGACTGGGGAGGATCTGGACCGGCAAGGCGGTCCACTCGCCGGGGGTCTTGAGGGCCGCCAGGAGCAGCCAGATGAACGGTCCGATGAAGAACACGCTGAGGGCGAGGATCAGGATGTAGATGCCGACCTGCGGCTTCTTCCTCCTCGCACGAGTGCCGCGAGTCGCAGCTTTGACGGGCGCCTGCTCCTCGGAGTGCTGGGCTGTGGCGGTCATCGTGTTGCTCCCTCGCGCTCGGCGTCGGCATCGACCTCGTAGTAGACCCAGGATCGGCTCGCCCTCATCAGCACAACGGTGAGTGTGAGGATGACGATGAAGAAGACCCAGAGCATCGCCGAGCCGTACCCGAATCGGTTGTTGACGAAGAACTCTTGGTAGACCTGGACCATGTAGAACCGGTTGCTGTCCGGCACAGTCCCGGCTGCAGCGATCCCGCTCGCACTAGTGAGTAGAAGGGGCTGGACGAGGATCTGGAGCGAACCGATCACGCCAGTGATGACGGCGAAGAAGATCACAGGCGAGATCATCGGCACCGTGACGTGTCGGAAGACGGTCCACTTGCTCGCCCCGTCCACACGAGCTGCTTCCTCCAGCTCGATAGGCACTCCCTGGAGTGCAGCGAGCATGATGATCATGCCGCCGCCAACCCCCCAAAGCATGAGGACGATCAGGGCGTAGAACGCGGTCGGATCGATCAGCCAGGAGACCGGCGGGATTCCGACGACTCCGAGAATGGCATTGACGATGCCTGCGTCCTTATTGAAGACCAGCTTCCACATGATCGCCATCGCCACGACCGGAACGACCGAAGGCAGGAAGAATACGGTGCGCCAGAGGCCGACCGCTCGCAACCTCCGGTTGATGATGACCGCCAAGCCGAGTGATCCGGCGACGCTGAGCGGCACGATGATGACGGTGAAAAGCACCGTCCTCAGTAGTGCCGCCCAGGCGTCGCCGTCGCTGAACAGCTCGAGGTAGTTCTGAAATCCGATCCATCTCCACAGCGGCGAACTGCCGTCGAAGTTGGTCAGGCTCACCAGGAACCCGTACACCATTGGTGCAGCGGTCAGGAGGAGAAAACCGATTGCCCACGGGCCGACGAAAGCGTAGAACGCCTTCTTCGGGTATCGGGTCCACGTGCGAGTCATGATCCGGAACTAGCCGATCTGTTCTTTGCCCTGCTTGAGGGCCTTGTTGATGTCGTTCGTGATCGAGGTGGCAGCCTGGTCAACGGTCAGCTGCTTCTTGATCGCCTGCTGCAGGTACTTGTCGATCGTCGTGTTCACCAGGTCGGTGGTCACGTAGGGCGAGTCGGGCAGCGGCTCAGCGTGCGCGAGCTCATCCTGGGCGACCTGATAGGCCTGCTTCTGGTAGGGCAGCGTCTGAGGCATTTTGGACATGAGGGACTTCAGCGCCGGGATTCCCCAGCCGCTGGCTGCGCGATCCTCGGCAGGCTTGCCCGCCATGTAGTACTCGATGAGCTTCCAGGCCGCGTCCTTGTTCTTGGCTTTCGCCGGGATCCACCAGCCCTGTCCGGAGTAGGTCGTGGCCACCTGCTTGTCGCCCATCACCGGCGCCGGAGCCATCGCCACCGTCTTCATGGCTTTGGGGTCGGCGAAGTTGCCGCCGAACCAGTAGCCGTCCTGCGTGATGGCCATCCTGTTGGCGGCGAAGGTGGAGTAGTCGGACCCGTCCGCAAGCGGGTTCAGCGAGGTCGGGCCGACGTTCGCCTGGCCGAAGTCGACATACCACTGGAGTGCGCGCTTGGCCTCTGCAGAGGTGAAATCAATCTTCGTGAGGTCGCTGTTGTACAGGTGGCCGCCTTGCTGGAGGACCATCGCGGAGATCGGCGCGTACAGGCTCCAAGCCCACTCGACGCCGAGTCCGTACTGGTTGCCGTCCGCGGAGGTCAGCTTCTTCGCGACGTCCAGAAGCTGGTCGTACGTGGTCGCCTCGGTTGCGCTGAGGTACGGGACCTGCGCTTTGTCGAAGAGCGCCGTGTTGTACCAGAGCGTGTTGTCCTGGCTCCAGTCCTTCACGATGCCGTAGATGTCGCCCTTGCCGCTCTGCTTTCCGTTCCACCGGAAGCCGTCGTTGACGGGCTGCAGGTCGCTCTCCTTGAGCACTTTGCTCTTGGCCAGGTACGGCGACAGATCGGTCGCCAGGCCCCGCGCGTTGATGTTCGCGCTCCCGATTGCAGCCCCGACCGCGATGTCCGGCGGATTGCCGGCAGCGAGCATCGTGTTCAGGCGAGTCGTGTCATTGACGATGACCTTGACGGTGATGCCGGGGTTCTCCTTCTGGAACTCGGCGATCTGCTCCTTGGACAGGTCCTGTGCCCCGGTCATGACCGTGACCGTCGTGTTGCCCGGAGTGGAGCTGGATGTACCGGCCGTGCAACCTGCCATCAGGGGAACGGCCGCGGCCATTGCGATTGTCGCGAGGATGCCGCGCCGGATGCCCTTTCTCGTGTTCATGTGTGCCTCTCGTCGTTGAGTAGTGATCACAGAGCACTGCGTGTCTCTGCTGACAATTACGAGACGATACATACGCACCGGTGAGGCTTCTATGATTGTGCGCAAAAAGACTCTCCCTCGATGCGAGGGAACCATTGAGGTGCTTTCATTGGTGGAAGCGCGTGCGAGGAGGTGCGTGGGGCTATGGCGCCAGGACCCGAAGGAACTGCTCGAACACGTATCGTCGACGTCGCCCAAGCGTCCGGGTACTCCCCCTCTGTCGTCTCCCGTGTTCTGTCAGGAAAGGGAGACGTCACCGCCCAGACCCGGTCTCAGATCCTCGCGATCGCACACGAGCTGGGATACGAGCGCCACGGCGAGTTCAGGGGACGACCGTCGATCCCACCCAAGCTCATCGACTTGACGTTCTTGTATTTCGACAATCCCTGGACGGCCCAAGTCATCGCCGGCGCACTGAAGGCAGCATCTGCACTGGGGTTCGACGTCCTGCTCACGACGGAGCAGGACGATGCGAACGCCGACTGGGTCCGGCGCACACAATCCCGCGGAGTCGCGGGCGCGATCATCTGCCAGATCAGACCGACATCGGAGGAGCTGCGACTGCTCGCGAGGTCGCGCATTCCGATCGTCCTGCTCGACCCTCGATCGGAGACGAGTGAGGCCGTCCCATCGGTCGGTACAGACGATCGCCAGGGCGGGTACGATGCCGGCCAACACCTCGCCGCGACGCCCGCGACCCGGTTCATCGGGCTCGTGGGTACACCGCAGTATCGATTCGGGCGCGCACGGATGGATGGCTTCGTCGACGCGATCTCGACTCTGCGGCCGGGTGCGAAGGTCGAAATCGTGCAGATCCCGTGGTCCCACTGGCACGCGACGCAAGCGGTCCTTCCCATCATCAAGGCGACCGACGACGTCATCGGAATCTTCGCCTGCAACGACGCGATGGCAACGGGGGTCTACAGCGCTGCCGCACAGGCCGGGAAGGCCATTCCGACGGACATCCATGTCGTCGGCTTCGACGATGAGCCGACCTCGCGCCTTCTGTCACCACCGCTGACGACGCTCAAGTATCCGCTCCGGGAAGCCGCGGCAGCCGCCGTCCAATTGATCGCCGACGCCGCCCAGGGTGTTGCCATGCCGACGGAACGCATCGAAGTCCCCTCGCAACTCATAGCGCGCGGCTCGACGCGCACCGTCTCCGGATAATCGAGCACGCCGGCCTGATCGATCGAAAGGTCGGGACCAACGTGGTTTTTGCGCACTTATGAGCGAGCCGCGGCGGGGCCGTGCCACTTTGGATCTCGCCTGCTCGACGGCGAGTGGCTCGGACGAACCACGTGGTTCACACGTCCCACTCACTCCTGTCGTGCTCGGCGAACGCACCGTGCATCATTCCTCAAGGACGAAAGTGAGACACGAACCGATGAAAGCGTCCCGCGCCATTTCGGCGCTCGCAACCATAGTGATCGGGCTGGCCATCCCACTGGTCGCCATCCAGCCCGCCGCCGCCGATTCACCGACCACCCTGCGGCAGGAGGCTGCGCAGCAGGGCATCATCATCGGCTCCGGCGCCATCAATCCGGACTATCTCGACGAACCGCAGTTCGCCCAGGTGCTCGCCGATCAGTTCAACAGCCTGTCGCCCGAGAACGAACTCAAGTGGGAGTTCAACGAACCTCAGCAAGGGGTCTTCGACTTCTCGCGTCTCGACAAGCTGGTCGATTTTGCGCAGGCCCACAACATGAAGATGAAGGGTCACGGCCTCATCTCCGGCTGCTGCAACCCGCCGTGGCTCGAGCAGATCACCGACGCTGCCCAGCTCAAGGCTGCAATGGCCACGCACTTCAACGCGCTCATGCAGCGCTACGCCGGGAAGGTGGACCGCTGGGATGTCATGACCGAACCATTTTCGACCTTCGGCGGAACGGGCCTCGAACACAACTTCTTCTACAACGTTCTCGGGCCGGACTACATCGCAGAGGCGTTCCGGATCGCTCATGCGGCCGATCCGAGCGCAAAGCTGTTCATCAACGAGTCGCTCGTCGAGTCGTATCCGGCCAAGCGCCAGGAGCTATACGACCTGGTTTCGAGCCTCGTTGCGCAAGGCGTCCCGATCAACGGAGTGGGCCTCGAGATGCATGAGACCCTTGCGGGGCCGCCGCCTGGCGTCATCACCGACATGGTCAAGGCATACAAGGCGCTCGGCCTCGACGTCGCGATCACGGAACTCGACGTGCACACTTACGATCCCGTCAGCCAGGCGCAAATCTATGGCGACATCGTCTCCGAAGCCCTCAAGGCCGGCATCAAGGACATCAACACTTGGGGCTTCACCGACGAGCACGCCTACACGTGGCTCCCCGGAGCAAAGCCGTTGATGTTCGATGAGAGCTTCAACCCCAAGCCTGCCTACTTCGCCGTTCACGACGCGCTTCACAACTTCGTCTCCGACGCCAGCGGGCCTGAGCTTTCCGGCCTCCCCGGAGATATCGTCAACGAGAGTGACGGCCTGAATCTCGGCGTCACTGCCAGCGATCCAGAAAGCGGAGTGGCAAGTCTCACGGCCAAATTCAACGGAGTGGACGTGCCAGCCACGGGAGCTGTCTCCCTCGCCGGCCTCGCAGGCGAGCGAACGCTCACCGTCACGGCGGTCAACAACGTCGGATTGACGACGACGGCGTCGAAGACAATCCTCGTCGTCCCGACAGATCACGCCGCCGCGCAGCCGAGCAGAGCCACACTCTCCAACACAAGCGGATGGGCGAACGGCCTCCATGATGGCTATTACTCCATCAACATGGATCTCTGGGGCGGCACCCCAGGGAGCGTCTATCGTCTTTACGAGAACGACGCTCTGATCTCCACGGAGATACTCGGTGCGGATGCCGCCGTTCCGCAGCATGCAACGACTGCCGTGGACGGCAAGCCCAATGGCACGTACACCTATCGCGCGGTGCTGATCAACTCGAAGGGATCGACCACCAGCACAGCCACCACGGTGAAGGTCACCGACGCCAACCCGGGCAAGCCCGTGGTGAGTGACGACAACTGGGATCACGATGGCAACTTCACAGCTACGGCCAATCTCTGGTGGGGGACGAACGCAAATTCGTACACGTTCTCCCTCGACGGGGTTCCGGTCAGCAGTGGCTCCCTTGCCGCGCACACGCCTGCTGCGCAAACCGCATCGGTGAGCCTGTCAGGAGTGAGGGAGGGAACCCACTCGTTGACGGTCAGTTTCGCGAATGCGTACGGCTCGACCACCTCGGATCCGGTTCAGGTCGTGGTTCGCTGACTCCACCACGATTCGCCGGGCACCCACTGAGAACAGCTGGTGCCCGGCGGTTTCGTTCTGGCGATGTCCTCCACAGTTGAACTCGCGCCCCTTTTCTAGGTAGACTGACCTACCTAGTTGGAGGAACCGTGTCAGCAGCAGAAACCACATCGACTAAACGTCAGTCGCGAGGCGCCCGAGGGAAGATACTCGCCGCCGCGGCACGCCGCTTCTACCTCGATGGGGTCGCTGCGACCGGAATCGACACGATCACCGCTGAGGCGGGCGTAGCGAAGATGAGCCTGTACAACAATTTCGCTTCCAAAGCCGACCTCGTCGCGGCCTATATCGATGCCCGTCACCAGGAATGGCTTGCCCTTTACCGGGCCAGGGAGCTCGAAGCCGTAACGCCGCGTGAACGGATCGTGGCGGTTTTCGACGCGTATGTCGATCATGCGGCCGCGGCATACGATCACGCATTCCGTGGTTGCGGACTGTTGAATGCCGCAGCAGAGCTACCAGCCGGAGACCCAGGGCGCGACTCAGTCCGCAGGCACAAGGAGGAAGTCGAGTCGATTCTGCGCGAGCAACTGCTGCAACTCACCTCGGCTGAAACGGCCGACCTGATGGCGGAGCACCTGTCGTTCGTGCTGGAAGGTTCGATGGCTCGCGCGGGGCTCGAGGGCAACGACCAACGCCTCCTGTCCGCCCGCGCTCTGGCGCTCGGCCTGGTCGGAACGTTGTGACGCCGTCGGCCGCCGGCGCGGGGGCGGTCCTGCTGGCGGGTGTGCTCTGGGGGACGACCGGAACAGCGGCGAGCCTGACACCGGATGTCAGTCCGCTCGCAATCGGCGCAGCAGCGATGGGCATCGGCGGCCTCCTTCAGGCACTGATTGCCGCTCCGTCCATCGCTGCTGCCCGTCGCGAGCTTCGTGCGCATCTCCTCATGCTGTCCGCGGGAGCGCTGGCGGTCGCCATCTACCCACTCGCGTTCTATTCGTCCATGCGCTTGGCAGGGGTCGCTGTGGGCACTGTCATCTCGATCGCTTCCGCCCCCATCGCATCGGCGGTCCTAGAACTGGTCATCGACAGAGTGCCGCTATCGCGACGATGGATCGTTGCGTCGACCCTCACGATCGTCGGAAGTGTGCTGTTGTGCTTGTCGCGAAGTGCAGACGGCGCGGCCGCCGGGGGCCAGACCGCTCTGGGCGTTGTATTGGGACTCGTCGCCGGTTCGACGTACGCCCTCTACTCCTGGTGCGTACATCGGCTGATCCGTGCCGGGGTTGCGAGATCGGCCGTCATGGGTTCGGTGTTCGGGCTCGGGGGTGCGGCGCTCATCCCCGTTCTCGTGGTGACGGGCGCGCCGATCCTCGCGTCGCCGATGAACATGGGAGTCGCCGCCTACATGGCGCTGATTCCGATGTTCGGCGGCTATCTGCTGTTCGGCGTGGGTCTGGCTCGTATCCGCGCAAGCACAGCAACGACGCTCACACTCGTCGAACCGGCGATCGCCTCTATTTTGGCGGTAGCCGTGCTGAACGAGAACGTGGGACCGGCCGGCTGGTCAGGCCTCGCGCTGGTCGGCGTCGGCCTGGGCGTCCTCAGCGTCACAGGGCGGAAAAGTCGAAAGCACACGCTCGCGTCGAACATCTCACCCACGGCGCCCGCACAAGCGATAGCGGCGGTCGAGCCGTCCAACGGCTGAGCGACGGGAGACGATCGATCCCGAATCCTTCACCGCCCGTGATGCCCCGCTCAGCTGCAGAGGCTCGACTGATAGGCGATCGCGACCAGCTGTCCGCGATCGCGCGCCCCGAGCTTGAGCATCGCGCGGTTCACGTGCGTCTTCGCTGTGTGCGGCGAGATATGCAGGTCTCCTGCCAGCTCGATGAGATCGGTCCCCCTGGCGAGCCTGCGCACGACTTCGCGTTCGCGCTGTGTGAGCAGGCCCACGCGACGCTCGAGCTCCGGGTCGACCGCCGACTTCGTTGCTGGGGGCGAGACGTTGCGCATCACTGCCCGCAAAGCGGCCTCGGAGAGGGTCGGCCGCCCGGCCGCCACCGCCTCGAGAGCCATCATCAGGTCCTCGGCATCGGCCGATTTGCTGAGGAATCCATCGGCGCCGGCGCGTATCGCCATCAGGACGTCCGGGTCGCCGTCGAATGTGGTGAGAACCAGGATTCGGACGTCGCGTAGGGCTCTGTCCGCACGGATCTGCTGCGTTGCGAGGACACCGTCGAGAACGGGCATGCGCAGGTCCATCAGCACCACCGAGGGGCGAAGCTCCTTTGCCATCGCGTGCGCCTCGCGACCGTCCTCTGCCTCGCCGACGACTCGCACCCCTGACGCTTCGAGAAGGGTGCGCAACCCGGAGCGTATCAGCGCCTGATCGTCCGCTAGCAGCACTGTCGTCGTGTCTGTCACGGTCGCTCGCCTTCCCTGTTGCCTGTCGTTAGTGAGACGAAGGGAAGTTCCCCGACGAGGGAGAACACCCCTAACTGGCGGGCCACCGTGAGACGTCCGCCTGCTGCTTCCACACGCTCGCGCATCCCGATGAGACCGAACCCAGTGCTCTCATCGAAAGTTGGCCCATCGTCTATCGGGTTGCTGATGACGATTCGTACCCCCTCGGGCGAGTGCGTGAGGTAAAGAGTCGCTTCACCGGCACCATGCTTGTGCGCATTCGTGAGCCCCTCCTGAACGAGCCGGAACAGCGCTGTTGAGGCTAGGCCGTCCAAGTCCGGAATGTCCTCGAGAGTCGATTCGATCTGCAACAGTGCCCGGAAAGAGTCGATGAGTGCAGGAATCCCTGCCTGACCGGCAACCGTCTCAGACACGCGATCCGCATCTGAGACCCGAAGAACCCGGAGGATTCCCTGCAACTCCGCCTGAGTGGTGCGCATGGTGTCGTGAATCTGGCGGAGCGAGCGATGAGCGAGCTCGGGCGCACTATCGACGGTGGCATCAGCTGCAAGGGCGTGGATTCCCGCAACCGCGATCGAGTGCGCGAGCGAATCGTGCAGGTCCCGCGCAATGCGAAGACGCTCCTCGCCGATACGACGCTGCGCCTCGGCTTCCTTGCCGCGGGCCGCGTCGTCTGCCCGTTGTTCGAGCGCGGCGACGTACGATCTCTGCGTGCGCAGGGCGAAGCCGAACGACGTGACGGCGAGTGTCCACACGGGAGTGATGAGGACGAGTGGTGAGAACGGCGATTCTCCGAACGTCACCAGCGCTCCGACGTAGAGCGCCGCAGCATGCACCGCCGCGAAGGCGATGACCACGCGTGGACGCACCCGGAGGGCCGCCGAGAAGAGGACCACCTGCGCCATCGTCCAGACCGCGATTACGGCCTCCGGAGTCAGCAGTACGAAACCGCTCGTCACGGTCGCAGCGATCATCGAGCCGAGCGGGAATCGCCGCCGCACGCAAACCGCGGCCGCGATGACCAGCAGCACGGGAGCCACTCCTGCATCGGCCGACGCGAAGCCCTGGTAGCCGGCCGCGACGAACGCAATCGCGGCGGCGATATCCAGCAGCCCCTCCCAGGGGACGCTGCTCGGGCGACGCAGGGAGGGCAGGAGCCGCGCACCGTGACGGCGCGCGACTCCTGCGACGAACTCGGATTCCACTCGACGACCTTAGGTAACGGACACGAGAGGTCCATGCGTCTTGTCTGAGAGCGAGTCGCCCTCGACGTCGACGACGGGAAGGATTCGGTCCAGCCAGTTGGGGATCCACCATGCCGACTTCCCGAGGAGGAAAAGAGCCGCGGGCATGATGATCATCCGGACGATGAAGGCGTCAGCCACGACGCCCGCCGCCAGCCCGAGCGCGATCGATCCCACCAGAGACGACGGGCTCATCGCGAAGCCCCCGAAAACCGCCGCCATGATTCCCGCAGCAGCGACGACGACGACCGCGGATTCTCTGAACCCGTGGACCACGGCGTCTCGCGGACTCGCGCCGTGAACATACGCTTCGCGCATCCTCGAGACAAGGAAGACTTGATAGTCCATCGCCAAGCCGAAGATGATGCCCGTGAGAATCACAGGGAGGAGGCTCAGGAGGGGGTTGCCTTGTGGCGCTTGCACGATGGAGTCGAACCATCCCCACTGGAAGACCGCGGTCGTCGTACCAAGACCTGCGCCGAGGGAGAGCAGGAATCCCACGGTGGCGATGATCGGCACCAGAATCGACCGGAACAAGACGATCAGCAGGATCAGCGCGAGCCCGACGATGATGGCCACATAGACGATCAGCGCGTCTCGGAGGCGTTCGTCGGAGTCGATGCCGATCGCTGTCGCTCCGGTCACCACCACGTGCGCGCCTGATGGCGCCACCCCATCGCGGATCGCGTGGACGAGCGCCTTGGTCGACTCGGCCAGGGGTCCTGCATCCGAGATCACCGTGAGTCGTCCAACAGTGCCGTCTCCACTTGTGCCGGATGGAATGACCGAAGAGACGGTGTCGAGCTTCGCGATCCGAGCACCCACCTCGCTGGTGAGCGTGCCGACGGGTCGGCGGTCACCTTCGACGAGGACGACGAGAGGGTCCTGCGACCCGGCTCCGAACTTCTCAGCGATGAGGTCGTAAGCGGCACGTTGCGTGGAGTGCGGGTCCTCTCCGCCTGGTGTGGACAGGCTCGTCGCCATGCTGAGGACCGGTAGGGAGACCACGATCAGCACTGCTGCAGCTCCGGTGAAACTCAGCCCGGGCCGCTTCCTGATGGTCGAAATCCAGGCGGGGAGGAAGCGCGGCCGACGCGTCTGCGTTGCGGTCGCGCGCTGCTTCTGCTCCCTCCGGGGAAGCAATCGGCGTCCGGCGAACGATGCGATCGCGGGCAGGAAGGTGACCGCCATGAGGACGGCGACGATGACGGACGCAGCGGCGGCGATTCCCATCTCGCCGAGGAACGGGATACCGACGACGGTGAGGCCGGCAAGCGCGACCACGACCGTGGCTCCCGCGAAGACGACGGAAAGCCCCGCACTTCCCACGGCTCGGGAGATGGCGTCCTCGGTGTTCTTGCCGTTGCGGAGCTCGAGTCGCACCCGAGCGAGGAGGAACAGGCCGTAGTCGATGCCGACGGCCAGGCCGAGCATCACTGCCAGGATGGGGGTGATCGAGCCGATCGGGGAGAGCGCGGACGCCGCCAGCACACCGAGAATGCCCACGCCGACGCCCAGGAGAGCGCCGCCCATGTTCGCCCCCGCAGCGACGAGCGAGCCGAAGGTGAGGAGCAGCACGATGAACGCGATCACCGCGCCGACAATCTCGGAAGGACCGAGAATCTCGGGGACAGAGCCTTCAAGCGTGTTGCCCACCTCCGCCGTGTACCCGTCGCCACGAAGGTCATCGGCGATCGAGGCCATCTTGGTTTCGATGGACGGAACGTCAGAGTCCTTCACGTCCTGGAGAGCAACTGTGATCACGGCTGTGGTGAGGTCTGTGGAGAGGAAGAGCTGTTGCGGGTCGAACGGATCACTGACTGCCGACACTCGAACGATGCCGCTGATCCGTTCCGTGGCGGTCGCGATGTCTTCCCGTGCCTGCGCCGATGTGATCTCCTCACCGGCCGGCGTCTCGACGACGAGCTGCAGGCTCTTCGCGTCGGGGTGCTGGTTAGGGAACTTCGAGTCGAGCAGTTCGAGCGCTTTGGAGGACTGCGTTCCGGGGACGTCGAAAGTGCCGGTGCTGAAACGCATCCCCGTGAGCGCGGTGACAGCGAAAATTCCGAGGAGGACGATCCAGCCGACGATCACGGCTACGCGATTGCGCGCCGAGAACCGGCCGAGTCGAGAGAGAAGAGTTGCCATAGGGACTCCGGTAAGTCGGCGACCTGTGGGCCGCGTCGAGTTGGTCCCTCTCAGCCTGAATTGCTCGACCGAATCGCACATCCCGCGTACGCGGTGTCCTGGCTACCGCGTTTGCGGTACAGAGCGGCGCGACTCAGGGCGAGTGACGTTGCCGTCGCTCGCCCTGAGTTCGTACACGCGCCCCACTCTGGGAGCGCGATCTCCCGATCAGAGCGCGTTGTCGGAGGCGATCTTCCCCAGCCAGGCGAAGCTCGGCTTGGGGTGCCGCTCGAAGGTCTCGCGATCCACGGCGATGAGGCCGAACGTGGGCTCCCAGTGCCCCCACTCGAAGTTATCGAGAAGGCTCCAGTGGAGGTAGCCGCGGATGTCGATCCCGTTCTCGATCGCGTCAGCCATGTCGTTCAACGCAACTGTCGTGTACGCGATGCGGCGCTCGTCGTCAGCGGTAGCGATGCCGTTTTCGGTCACGAGGATGGGAACGTCTCCAACCACCTCTTTCGTGTGACGGAGCGCGATCCCGAGCGCGTCAGGCCGGTACGCCCAACCCATGATCGTGTTGTCAGGGTGCTCGGGATGCGGCACGATTCCGTTCGCGTCAACGGGCTGACTGGTGTACGACTGAACGCCGAGGAAGTCGTCGTCGCGCGAGACGTCGAGGTACTTGTCCTCGATGAGGTATCGGACCTCGGCGAACTTCTCCTCGTTTCCGGGGGTCGGGGTGAGGGCCTGGTTCGCTACCGTCCAGCCGACCTTCGCGCCGGTGAGCTTACGGATCATCGGCGCCACGCTGCGGTGGGCCTCGATGAATCGATCTCCGATCTCCTGGTCCGGAAGCGCGTTCATCGGATACGGCTTGCCCTGTGCGACCTGTCGCTGACCGCCGTGAGTGATCGCCAGAACGTTCGGTTCGTTGATGGTGACGACCCATTCCACCCCGTCCAGGATGCTGCAGGCCTGCTCGACGTAGCGCGTGAACGCTTCTACCGAGTCCTCGGCGAGCCAGGCACCGCGCTCTTCGAACCAGAGCGGGTGACTGAAATGGTGCAAGGTGACAACCGGCGTCAGTCCGAGACTCACGGCCGTGTCGATCATCCGCCGGTAGTGAGCGAGCTCCGCACGCGAGAACACTCCGGGGAGCGGCTCGATTCGAGACCATTCGATGCTGAAGCGGTAGGCGTTGTACCCGGCCTCGGCGAGGAGGCGCATGTCCTCCCCGTACCGGTGGTAGGAGTCCAGTGCGTCGCCGCTCGGTTGCACGCCGTAGTCGGCAGCGAGCTGCTCAAGGCGCCACCAGTCGCTGTTGAGGTTGTTTCCCTCGACCTGATGGGCGGCCGTCGCGGCGCCCCAGAGGAAGTCGGACGGGAACGAACGGGACATGCGGTTACTCCTTTGCTTGGCGGATCAGTGCGCGGCGCTCAGCGGCCACGGAATTCAGGCGAGTCGGGTGACCCGCATCAGGTCTTCCAACGCGTCGTCGGCGATGTCGAGCCCAGAGATCCGGACGAACTGCCGCATCGTCATGGAGCGAACCATGATGAGTTGCTCCTCAGGAATTTCGACCTTGTCGAATCCGAGAACCTGAAGGGTGCGATGTCCGACCTCGGGGTGGTCGAACCACGTGCCGACCGGAGCCTCCAGGGTGAGTTCACCGGCGAGACGGTCCCCCTCGAAGGTGATCGTCGAGTGCTGTACGACAGTACTGGCGTCTGCACACACTTCGATACGGTAGTCGCCCGGAGCGACGACCCACTCCCCGATTGTCGTGTCCCAGTATGCGAACGCGCGCCGGGGCAGTTCGATCTCCACGGTCTCGGACTCCCCTGGTTGCAGCAGGATCTTCGTGAAGCCGCGGAGTTCGCGGGCCGGTCGGCGGATCGGCCCCGCCGAAGTGGCGACGTAGACCTGGACGACGTGCTTACCGGCACGACTGCCGACATTCGTCACCGGAACTCGCACCGAGACGCTGTCGACACCAGTGACAACGACATCGAGTGCCCCGGTCGTGAATGTGGTGTAGGACAAACCGTGGCCGAATGGGTAGCGGACAGGGGCCCCGGCTGTGGCGAAGTACCGGTAGCCGACGAGAACGCCCTCCCCGTATCGCACCTGCCCTTGCTCCCCCGGGAAGTTCATCCACGAGGGGTGGTCTTCGAGTCGAAGCGGAATCGTCTCAGCGAGCCGTCCCGACGGGTTGACGATTCCGAACACGATGTTTGCGATCGCTCGGCCACCGCCCTGTCCGAGCACGAATCCCTCGAGGATCGCGTCGACCTCGTCGTGCCACCCTTCCAGCGAGACGATGCCACCGTTCGCGAGCACCACGACCGTTCGGTGCGCGACGGCCGCTACGCTGCGAATCACGGCGACCTGGTCCGCCGGGAGGTCCAACGAGTCACGATCGAATCCCTCCGACTCCCTCTCCTCGGTGAGCCCAGCGAAGACGATCGCAATGTCCGATCGGCGTGCAACATCGACAGCGTCGGAAACAAGGCTCTCGTTCGGGATTCCGTCGAGGGTGTACCCGGGCGCGAAGGCGATCGAATTGCCCGTCGTCGCGGCTAGATCCTCGATCTCCTCGAGCGGGATGTCGACGCGGGTGGCGTTCACATGTGCACTTCCACCTCCCTGATATCGCGGCGCCTTCGCGAACGCGCCGATGACCGCGACGTCCACCCCACCGGGGATAGGCAGCACATTGTGCTCATTGCGCAGGAGCACGGCGCAGTCGGCAGCCAGCTCCCGCGCCAGGGCGTGGTGCGCATCGGCGTCGACCGCCGTAGAGTTCCCAACCGGCCTCGTGGCAAGGCTGGCCAGGCGAGCGACGCTGGAGTCGACGATCTCTTCATCGAGGCGCCCGTCGCGGACAGCGTCGACGATCGCCTGAACGGACGCGTCTTCGCTCGGCATCTCGAGGTCAAGCCCGGCTTCCAGGGCGGCGACACGGTCGGTGACGGAGGACCAATCGGAGATGACCGCCCCTCGGAATCCCCACTCGTCGCGCAGCAGTTCGGTCAACAGCCATCGATTCGCCCATGCGCTGACGCCGTTGATCTTGTTGTACGACGACATCACGGTCGCCGGCTCCGCCTCTGTGACGACGCGCTCGAATGCCGGCAGGTAGATCTCTCGGAGGGTGCGTTCGTCGACTTCGGAGCTGATCGTCTGCCGATTGGTCTCCTGATTGTTCGCGGCGAAATGCTTGACCGATACACCGGGCCCTTCTGCCTGGAGACTGCGAGTGAACGCCGCCCCGAGCACACCGGACACGTGTGGGTCCTCGGCGTAGTATTCGAAATTGCGCCCGCACAGCGGAGATCTCTTGATGTTCACGCCCGGGCCGAGGACGATGTCCACCCCCATAGAGGCAGCCTCGCGGCCCAGGGCCGCTCCCAGTTTCGCGGCGAGCTCGGCGTCCCAGCTGGAACCCACAGCCACTCCCGGTGGGAAGCACGTGGCTGGATCGCTGGCGAACACGGCCAGGTTGTCTTGCTTGCCGGACTGGTAGCGCAGCCCGTAGGGACCATCGGCGAGCCAGATCGATCGGATCCCGAGCTCGTCGAGGGGTTCGGTCTGCCAGAAGTTCTGCCCGGTGAGCAGCGGCGCCTTGCGCTCGATCGGAACGTGAGCGATCTGGCTGGTGTCGTGGACGTTGTCAGGCTGGTCAGCTCTCATTGCATCTCCGAAGTTGTAGTGACCGGTCAGGCTGGAACTGCTCACGGCAGTAGGGGGGATTCAAGAATCTCGTCGGGACGGTGTTCCGATTCGGCTGCGGCCACGACCGGGATTTCAATCGTTGCGACCCCGTGCACGGCCGAACGAGCCGTCACGACCACCGCTCCCTCGCCGCCGGTCGATCGGATGATCGCAAGAGCGCGTCCGCGGTAGGTCGTGGCGGACGGGGCCAGGAAGGACTCTTCCGTCTTCGGTGCGGCAGTACCGAAACCGACCAGTTCTCCTGGTCCTGAGACGTCAACCCGGATGGTGTCGTCGACCAGCATCTCCGTTTCCCCGCTCGGATCGCTCAGGGCGACGTGAACGAAGGCCAGATCGTCTCCGTCACCGACGAGGGTGTCGCTCTCCGCAGTCAACGTCACTGCGAGCTCCGCACTTGCGGAACGTAGCTGTGAGCGCGAGACGGGCTTGCCCGCCCGATAGCCGATCGCCGTCAGAGTTCCCGGCTCATAGGGAACCTTAAATCGGCTGAGGTACTTCGCGCGCTTCCCGGCCGCCTTTCGGCCGATCGAGCGTCCGTTGAGGACGAGTTCGATCTCATCATCAGTCGAATACACCTCGATCTCGGCGCTCTTCCCGCTGCTGCCCGCCCACGACCAGCTTTCGACAGCGTCAGTGACACGCCACGCCGAGCGCACATAGGGAATCCCGCTGCGATCGAGCGGCCGCACTGCGATGGCAGGACTTTCGAGTCGACCCCAGGCGGCTTGAGCGAGACGGAGCGAAGCATCCGGACGGCCCTCGAGATCGAACATGCCGGGACCGGAGATGATGTAGGGGTACGGCTTGGACAATCCGGCACGCTTTCCCGGCACCCACACGGAGACGCCGACCTCTCCGAGGTACTCCCAACCCGTCCAGACGAAGTCTCCGATGACGGCCGGGTACTTCTGCACCTGCTCCCACGCCCATGCGACGTCCCCCGGGAGAGTTTCCGTACCGAGGATGACCCGATCCGGGTACTTGCGGGAGTCCTTTCGGTACCGGGCGAGCCCGTAGTTGTAGCCGGCGACGTCGACCGCAGCGAACGCGTCGCGCGACGCCTTGTCCGCGGCAGGCAACCGGGCGACGAAGTGCATCAGCTTGCCGATGTGATTGACCATCACATTGGCCTCGGTGCTGCCTGCCATCGACTTGTCGTCCTCACGCTCTTTGTACGGGGACGCGTTCAGGGAAACCATCGCGTTGAGGAAGAGGTTGATCGCGAGGGTGATGGGGCGGTCGGGGTCTGCTGCGCGGAAGTAGTCGGCGATCTCGCGCGCAAGCGAAACGCCCTCCGGTGTGGCCGTCTCTGGAATCTCGTTGCCGATGGCGTACATCACGACACTGGGTCGATTACGGTCCTTCGCGATCAGTGCGTCCGCGTCCTCGCGCCACGTAGGCAGGAATCGCGCGGAATGGTCGAAAGCGGTCTTGCGGACGTACCAGTAGTCGACGAACTCGTCGAGCACGTACATGCCGAGCTCATCGCAGGCATCGAGAAGATGCCGACCCATCGGATGGTGAGCGCTGCGAATCGCGTTGAAGCCGGCCGCCTTGAGCAGCCGGATACGGCGGAACTCGGCCGCTCGGTGCGAGGCGGCACCGAGCAGACCGTTGTCGTGGTGGATGCACGCTCCGCGCAGTTGCACGGTGCGCCCATTGATGCGCAGACCGGACGTGGCATCGACTGTGATCGTCCGAAGCCCGACGCGTTCGGTGTGCCGGGAGACGACACCACCGTCCTGATGAACGTCGATGACCAGGTCGTACAGGAAAGGGTCTTCGGCGGTCCAGCCGCGTGGGCGGGGAACTCGCAGCGGGATGGTCCCGTGACCCGAGTCGAGAACCCCGGTTGCGACAGCCTGTCCCTCAGCGAACAGCGTCACGGACGCGCTCACCGTCTGTGCGGCGTTGTGGATCTGCACATCGATGTCGACGTCGGCACGAAGGTTTGTGAGTGCGCGCGTCCGCACACGGACTCCGTCGTGCGAGAGTCGCACCGCTGGCTGGGCGATGATCTGCACGGGACGGAAAAGCCCTGATCCCGGGTACCACCTCTCGGCCGGCTGCGCGCTGTGCGCGACTTCTACACGTATTTCGTTGGGGCCGCCCCAGACCACGTGCTCGTTGATGAGGAAGTCGAACTCCGAGTAGCCGCTGCGGACCATCCCGACACGAGCGTCGTTGACATAGATCGTCGAATCTCCCTGCACTCCTTCGAAGCGAAGGATCAGGTCCTTACCGGTATCCACGGAATCGGGAGTCCATGTCGTGCGGTATACGTAGTCTCCGCCGGCGAACCACGCCGTGTCCGCCCCGCCCGCTGCATCGTCGCCACGTTCCGCCGTGAGCATCGCATCATGGGGCAAACGGATTCGAGATGGGTCGGCCTGATCGCCGGCTGCCTCGAACTCCCAGTTGATGAGGGCATGCACTGTCGCGCTGGAGGCGGATCGGTTCGGAGTCATCATTGTCCTCTTCTGGCGACAATCGTTGCTGTGGTCGCGGTAGGGCACCAGCAAACCAAACAAATTGTCGCGCGTCAATTCTGGAAAACAACTGGACGCCCCGGAATGAATCAAAAAATTGACGCGCGACAATTCGCGGCGTATCGTTTCGTCTCGTTCGGCCGTCACACTCCGAACGAACCGATCCTTATCCCCCGGATGCCAACGGAGCCACCGTGAAAAACGAACCCTCTTCACCCGAGCTGTCACCGGCGCAGACTCTCGCCGACGCGTCTGAAGCCGTCGCCCAGTTCGCGCTCGATACGAGGCCCCAGCCGGACGACAACGTCATTCCGCGCGTCCGGGGCTGGTTCATCGCGGTCTACATGTTCACCTACTTCGGGTTGAACCTGGTGATGCTGATGCCCGCCTTGTTCAGCCTGGCCTACAAGGTTCAGCTGGTCGACCCGACGAACAAGGACTCGAGCCTCGGCCTCGTGCTGGGCCTCGGAGGGATCATCGGCCTGGTCGCCGGCCCGATCGCCGGAGTTCTCAGCGACGGAACCCGCTTGCGCTGGGGCCGACGTCGCCCCTGGCTCGTCGGCGGGGCAATCCTGGCAGGAGTCGGCGCGCTTGTCATCGCGCTCTCGCCGAACGTCCCGCTGATGATCGTCGGATGGACCATTTCTCAGTTCGCGGTCGCCGTCATCAGCGCCGGCTTCAACCCGGTTCTCGCAGAACGCGTGCCCACGTCGCAACGCGGAAAGATCGGGGCTCTCGGCGGTGTCGCTGCGTCGCTGGCAGGCGTCGGTGCGAGCCTCCTTGGCAGCTTCCTCACGGGGAACGTCGTCTTCCTGTTCCTCCTGCCCGTCGCGGTCTTCGCCGTCGGGGTGATCATCTTCGTGGTCACCGTCAAGGATGAGCCGGCGCCCGCCGGCACCAAAGTCCCCTCGATCGTTGAGATCTTCAAGGGGTTCCTCTTCAATCCGCGCACGTACCCCGACTTCGCACTCGTCTGGCTGGGTAAGTTCCTGCTCCAGTTCGGATTCACCTTCTTCAGCACCTACCAGTTCTACTTCCTGCTGGAACGCCTGGGGTTCACTCCCGAGCAAGCCGGACAGCAGCTTGCGGCCGTCGGAGGCATCAGCCTCCTCGCAATGATGTCGTTCGCCGTCGGCGGCGGATTCCTTTCAGACAAGCTGAAGCGACGCAAACCGTTCATCTACGTCGCTGCCGTCCTGATCGCATCCGGTCTCGTCACCGTGGCCGCTGCCCCGAACGTGGCCTTGTACGTCGTCGGTGGCGTCCTGCTGAGCGCTGGAACCGGCGCGTTCACCTCGGTAGACCTCGCGATGGCCACCGACCTTCTCCCCGAAAAGGACAAGGCGGGCAAGTACATGAGCATCTACTACCTGTCGTCAGGGATCCCCGGAGTCATCGCTCCGATCATCGCGCCCCTGATCATCATGATCGGCGGCGGCGGGAATTACTCCGCGCTCTTCGTCGCAGGCGGGGTGCTCGCTCTCGGAGCCGCCGTGACCACCTGGAGAATCCGCGGCGTGAAGTAGCCACCTCGGCTTACCGCGAACCCCTGATGCCCCCTCTACGGGTCATCAGGGGTTCGCTGCGTCATGAGGTAGCTGGGTTCGCCGGAGCGATGAAGGAAAGCTCGGCCTGCGCGAGGAAGGGATTCCGTTGCGCTTGCCGCGCGTAGCCCTCTGTGTCGCGCACGCATTCGGGGCACCAGTGTCCGGCTCGCAGAACAAGGCGGGGACTGGCCGCGAAGACGTGGTCGAATGCGCATCTCCACACCAGGGGCGCGGTGTGGTCGCCCGCTACCGGCGACACCAGTTCGCCTCCGCGGAACGTCGCCGCTTCCATGTAATCCAGCGTGGTCCATCGAGAGGGCGGAGTCGACTCGTCATAGCCATGATCGAGGAGAGTCACTTCGCGCGACGGCGATGGCGGGATGAACGTATCCCAATCACCGATGGCCAGCCACGCCTCTTTCGATCCGAAGTAGGCGTCGATCGCTTCCGAGTCGCCCTGAGCGATCGCGGCCATCGTGCCGCGAGGCTTACGCGCGAGTGGTCTCATCACCAGATTCTTGACGATCCAGGCGGGCACCTTGCCCGCGGAACGTACTGAGGACGGCGCCGCGTCGACCGCACGTTCGACAGCGTCCGCGAAGGTGTCCTGCCGGTACGGGACGAGGCTGTCGAGCCTGTCGCTGTCGCTGTACCACTGGCCGTGGAAATTCTGCAGCGCGAACCAATTCCGGTCGTACCAGCGTCGAATGTCGTGAACTCCCATCGCCGCCCCCAGGGCGACTTGGAGCTGCCAGTTCGTCAGCCGCCAGCCCTCCCCTCCGCCGATGTTGTAGATCCCGCCCCAAAACTCGGTGGGCACGTCCGGCGAGGAGACGCCGACGAGGAGGCGTGCAGAGTCTTCAGCCGAGGCCCACTCCATCACCCCATTGAACGGCGAGTGAGTCATGATCGGATCGCGGATCTCGAGCATCCCCGGATGGAAGATGCCTGTCTGCCGCAGCCACGCCCATCGGGGGAGCCCGGACTCGATGAGGAGCCGTTCAGCGACGATCTTCGTCTGGCCGTACTCGTCGAAGCGAGAGACGCGGAGAGGGTCTCCGACACGACCCCAATGCACCGGGGCTTGCCGATCGCCGGTCTCGGCAACCGAACCGATCCCCACGACCGAAATCGCGGAAGGATCGGGTTGAGCCTTGACTGCTCGAATGAGGTTCTGCATCGACCCGATATTCACGCGCCACGCCAGCTGGGGGTGGATGTCGGCCAAGGGTGAGACGATCGCGCCCACGTGCAGAACGACATCAGCTCGGCCGACCGCTCTCAGCACGTCAACGTAATTCGAGAGGTCACCCCACACCACTTCCAGGTTTTCCATGTCAGCGAACTCCTGGAGAACCTCCCGATCGGCATCCGTCGGGCGCGCAAACGCGAGAACCAGATATTCGGGGTGACCGCGAAACTCTCTCAATGTCGCTCTCCCCCAATTCCCCGTCGCGCCGGTGAGCAGGACGGTTCGGCGAACGTCCAGGTCCGTCATACGTGTTCTCCTTCGGATCCGCAGTAGGCAGTCGAGCGGGCAGATCGTCCGCACGCGCGCTTTCAGCAAGGGTTGCGTCAGCTAAGCACGGCTATTGTCGCGCGTCAATCTGATTGCTCCACTCAGCTTGACGCGCGTTAAGCTAGGTCGGAGAAGAGGAGGGCAGACGCAATGGCAAGCAGTGCGGAGGTTGCGGCACACGCGGGGGTCTCGCGATCGACCGTCAGCCAGATCCTCAACGGTCATGGCAACCGTTTCACTCCAGACATGGTCCAGCGCGTGGAGTCGACTGCCCGGAAGCTGGGCTATCGCCCGTCGGTCGCAGCGCGGACTCTGGCGCGTGGGACGAGTGATATCGTCATCACCCTCATTCCGAACATCACCTTCGGACCACGGCTGCGCGACCTGATCGACACCATCACCCGAGAGCTCGCTGACGCCGGCCTGACGAACCTCCTGCGGCTGGCGTCGTCGGACGAATCGTTCGAGGACTCAATCCTCGCTCTTCGCCCGCGGGGGCTGTGGAGCTTGGCCCCGCTGACCCGAGAACAGCGTTCTCGGCTGCACAACCAGGGCGTGCAGGTCATCGACCAGTCGCACGACCTGCAGGTCGCAATCGACCGGGAGATCGGAGCCATCCAGGCTGCTCATCTCGTCGCTGCGGGATACGAGCGTATTGCAGCGGCGATGCCCACGGACCAGCGGGAGATGCCCTATGCGAACGCCCGGGTTGACGGTGCATTGAACTGGTGCGCAGACCACGGCATCGAACACCTGCCCACACTCCACCTCGATATGACGCGAGGCGGTCCCGCGCTCGCTGCCCGCCTGCTTGATTCGCGATCCTTCGGGGTGGCCGCCTACAACGATGACGTCGCTCTGGCCGTGCTGGGCGCGGCGACCCGCGCTGGCCGCCCCGTCCCGGATGACATCGGCGTCATCGGCGTCGACAATTCGACAGTGGCGATGATCGCCACGCCGTCGATCACCACCGTCGACCTGGACCTCACTTTCAGCGGTCACGAAATTGTGCGAGCGCTCCTCGATGGTCCCGACGCCCTTCCAACTGAACCGTTCGAAATCGTTCGGAGACAAATCAGCGTGGTGCAGGGCGAGAGCACGCCGACGCCACCTCCGCCAGCCACGTGACCTCAGTCCGATCGCGTCAGACCTGCAGATGGGAGGACGCCGGACGGATCTCGCTGCCGGATGCCACCACGTTCGCCACGTGCTTCCTGAACAGTTCCGCGGACGGGAGGAGGCGGTGCTCGCTGGACCACAGCATGCCGATGTCCTGGGTGGTGCGCACTCCTTCGATCTCGAGATAGCGGAGCGCCCCGCTCTCGCCGCCTCGATCCTCGTCACCCGCGGCAGGCAGGATGGCGACCCCGAGCCCGGCCGCCACGAATCCGCGAAGAGTAGGAAGATCGTCGCCTTCGAAGCCGATGTCCGGCTCGAAGCCCGCTTCGCGGCACATCGCGCGAGTGAAGCGACCGAGCGACGTGCCTTCCCGGAGCATGAGGAAGGTCTGGTCAGCGGCGTCGCTCAGCAGAAGCCTTCCCCGCTCTGCAAGGGTGCTGTCCCGAGAGACAGCCAGGCGAAATACCTGGTCGAGCAGGCGCAGGCGCTGCGAGCGGCTGCGCCCATCCTGACTGGTGGACAGCAGCAGGTCGGCTTCCCCCGAATCCAGCACGTCTGACGTGGCGTCGTCGTGGACCTCGACGAGAGTGAACTTCACCCCTGGATGGACGGTGCGAAAGCTTCGGATCAACGCGGGCACGAGCCAGCTCGCGAGGGCAGGCTGAAACCCCAAACGCACCAGTCCGGTTTCCGGCGCGACGACCTGCAGTGCGGCGGCGATCCCGTCGTCGAGGCGATGCAGCATCTCATCCACGTGCTGCTTGAATGCCGACCCGGCGGCTGTCATACGCATGGTTCGGCCAGTACGACGAAGCAGCGGCGCGCCTACCTCCGACTCCAAGCGCGCCAGAGCGCGCGACACCCCGGGCTGACTGACGTGTTCGATCTCGGCGACCTCGGTGATCGTCGCGCCGTCGCAAACCTGTTGAAACCACCGCAGCGTTCGGGTATTCACATCCATGACTCCAAGTCATAGTTACTGCTGAAAGTAGGTATTGGAAGTATTGTCGCGCGTTCGGAAGACTGTAATCATGACAGACACGACCAACATCGCCATCAGCCAGGTGCACAAGATCGAACTTCGCACCCCCCGAGGGTTCGTCCAGCAGCTGACCCGCCAGCTCGTGCGCCTCTTCTCGGCGGACGGCCGATTCGCGCTACCCGGCCGAAGCGCCAAGTAGCCGTCCGGCGTCGCCGCGCCTCAGTAGCACGTGACAGCAGCGCGCTCGAGGAGGTGTATTCGTCGTCCGCCCCCACCGCCGCACGACCCATCTATAGCGGGCCGTTCGGTGATGAGGTGGCACGACAACGCGGATCTGGCCTCACATCAGAGGCGCCTGCATCGGTTGCTCGTCCGGGATTGTCGACGTGCTCGTTCGTCTTTTCGCGGCGACCACGATCGGTCCAGCGATCAGCGCCAGGACGAGGAGGAGCAAAGGCGCGGACGCAAGCGGTGAATCTGTTCCCGTTAGTACCGAATAGTTCACGATCATCAGGCTCACGGCGATGACGAGGCCGAAGCCACCGAGGATGCACGCACTCATGAGGACACCGGTGAGCTGTCGGGACCGGGCGAAATAGCGGAGTGCTGCGAGGACGACGATGATCTGGACGCCGAAAAGGGCGATCGTCAGGAGTCCGACGAGACTGCTTCCCAGCCCGATGTACGGGTTGACTTGCGCGAGGGCGAAGACGAGGACGATGACAAGGCCGAGCGTTGCGATGACGTTGCTTGCAGCGGCGGGGACGGATCGCGTCCTGTGAAACACCCCGAGGCGTGCAGGAAGCAGACCATCTCTGGCAAGGTCGGCCGTGTAGCGACTTGCGGCATTGTGCATGGCAATGGCGCTTGCAAGCACGCTTCCGCAGAAGAGCACCTGCATCGGAATGAGCAGCCACGGTCCACCGAATTGATAGGCGAGCGTGAAGACGACGTCGCCCTGCAATTTGAGGGCCGCGGCCACGGCGTTGTTCGCTCCCAGGCCGCCGATGATGATCCACGTCGTGATCACGTAGAACAGCGCTATCGCCGCCAGAGCGCCGTAGACAGCACGCGGGATCGCGCGGCGCGCGTTCTTGGTTTCGCGTGAGTAGAGAATTCCAGCCTCGATCCCCACGAATGACGTCAGGCCCGTCATGAGCGCGAGTCCAGGCTGGCCCGAGAAGATTGTGGTCGGTGAGAAGCTTGCTGCGGGGAATGCGGATCGCCCGTCGTGGGCGACGATGAGGACGTTCATCACGACAAGCAGAATGAACTCGGCTCCGACCAAGACCATCACGGCGCGACCGCTCACCTCGGCTCCTCGACGGCCCAGAAGGCCGATGATCAGGAATGCGCAGCCGGTGAGCGCCCACCACGGGATGGTGATCCCATACGTCGCGGCGATCAGACTTCCGAAGTAGCCGACGCCGACGGCATATGAGATCGTCGCGGCGATGTAGCCCAACATTGTCGTGTACGCCGCACCCGCCCCCATTCCGCTCCCTAGGCCCGCCTTCACGTAACTGGAGAATCCAGCGACGCCGGGCAGAGAGCGGTGCAGCTCGAGGTAAACGATCAGGAGTATGGCCATCAACAGGGCTGCCGCGAGAAACGCGGCAGGAAGCCCTGCGCCGTTGCCGAAGATCAGACCACCTGGCACATTTCCGAGCATTGAACTTAGAGGTGCGGCGGCTGCGATCATCAAAAGCGCAACGTGCCAGCCGGTCATGGTGCGCTGGTATGCGGGGGCTGCTGTGTCAGTCATAGCCACGGTAAGGCTCCTTAGGCGGTCACGAATGGGAACGGGCAAGAAGATCGTCATTGAGGTAGCGGTGGGCCATTTCCGCAGTGTCGGCCAGCGCATCGGCGCGGTTGATTGCGGGGTGCCCTTCGGGGTGAGCGAGCAGCCACCCCACGATCATCAGCCGACGCTGCATCAGCAGCGCCGGGATGGTCTCCAGCGCGTCGTCTGTAACCACCGCGTTCAATGCGTATCCGGAAAGCCACGCGTCGACGAGTTGCGGCGTCTCGGGAAGGTTCTCGAGCCCGGTCAGGGAAGCCGCGAGATCGAACAGGGGCCAGCTGTAGCCGCTGTCGTCGAAGTCGATGACATGCAGTTCACCGGCAGACCAGATACTGTTGCCAATCTTGAGATCCGCGTGCTGGAGGACTCGGTTCGCCCCCGTAACCGGAGGAAGCTCGGCGAGAATGCGTCTGCGGGAGGCACGAAGGATATCGGTCGTCTGCGACGGGAGCTCCGCCGACATCCAGTGCCCCCACGACGTCGCGTCGGTGAGGGTCGACTCCACATCCCATGTTGGCCGGTCGAAGTACTCCGGCGCGTTCCACTTCCGAGCATGGCTCTGAAGAGTTCCGGCGGCTGTTCCGAGCGCGGCCAGGGATACTTCGAGCTCGGGTTCGCGGGCATCCGCTCGAACGTATTCCATCAGGGCGAAAGGCGTTCGCGACCCATCGGGTAAGTCCAACCATCCGGTGAGTTCACCCTCGTGCGACCGGTGAGGTCGGGCAGTACGAACCTCTGCGTCGGCGAGCGCTTCGACCCATGCCAGCTCAGAGTGGATCCTGACAGGAGCGTGACGCCCGGGACGATAGACCCTGACCACCGCTCGTGGATGCAGCTCGGCACCAAAGGTGACTGCAAACGTCACGTTCTCCGCCACGTGCAACGGAGTCAGCCTCGGCATCCCGGATCCGAGAGCATATTGATCTACGAGCGCGATACGTACGGCATCGGCGTCGACTTGCGCTTCCTGCATCATTTGCGTTCCGCGCTGATCTCAGCGAACACTTCAAGGAAGTGGTCGATGCCGGCTTCGTCAATCACGAGCGGTGGTCGGATCTTCAAGGAGTTGTTGGCGGCCCCGGTGTTGGAAATGAGGACACCCCGATCCCTGTGGCGTGCAACGACCTCGAGGGCGCGAGCGGTATTCGGAGTCTTCTCGTCCTTGTCAGTGACGTATTCGACCGCGACGAACAGGCCCGCTCCACGAACATCGCCGATCGAGCTATCAACATCGGAGATCCGGCGGATACCGTCTTCCAAGCGCGCACCCAGGGTTTTGCTGCGGCTGATCAGCTCGCGGTCTTCGATCTCGTCGAGCACCGCGGACGCCGCCGCCACGGCAACGGGGCTCCCGCCGAATGTGTTGAAGTAGCTGGCACGTTTCCCGAATGCGGCGAACACCTCACGGCGCCCGGCCAGCCCCGCGACCGGGAAGCCGTTCCCCATCGGCTTGCCCATCGTGACGAGATCCGGTGTAAGACCGTGTCGCGTGAAGCCCCACAGCCCATCGCCGAGCCGCCCAAAGCCCGACTGAACCTCGTCTGCAACGAACAGACCGCCGTGTGAGTGCACAACTACGGCGACCTGCGAGAACAAGCTGGTCGGTGAGGGGATCACTCCGTCAGTTGAGAGGATCATGTCGGCGAAAAAGGCAGCCAATCCATATCCCGCTCGCTCCAGATCGAGAGCCGCCGCGCCCACGTCAGCTGCGAATCGTGCCGCGGCCTCTGGCCCCTCCCGATATGGGTCCGGGGCGGGGACGACACGTAGCCATTCGGGGTCGTTTCCCGGCGTGGCCACTCGGCTGATCGGCGAGATCGCATCGGCGTAGCCGGCACTGCCGTGGTACGCGGCGGCCGTGACGATGACGCCCTGCGCAGACGTTGCCGCGCGGGCAACCCTCACCGCGAGATCATTCGCCTCCGACCCACTGTTTGTCAGAAACAGTCGGTCCAACTCCGTCGGCATGGTGCCCAACAAGCGCTGCCCGAAGTCAGCGAGGGACGGGTAAAGGTACCGGGTATGCGTGTTCAGCACCCGCATCTGGTCATAGACCGCTTTCGCAACGCGCGGGTTGGCGTGACCGACAGCCGGAATGTTGTTGTACATGTCAAGGTATCGAGTTCCGTCTGGGCCAACTAGATACGCGCCTGCGCTCGAAGCGACTTCGACCGGCTGCGAATAGAACAGGTTGTAGCTGGGTGCCAGAGTCTGCTCTCGCCGTTCGATCAGGTTTCGCGTGGCCTCGTCCAGTTCAGAGTCGCCGGAATAGCCGTTGAAGCGCGAGAGCAAGGCAGCTCGCTCAGTGGAGCTGAGGCCCGCTAGCGCACTGGCGGGGGTGAGTGGTGGGTGAACAGGCATGGTTCCTCCTGGTGCCTACCGCCGTGCGCTGTGCACGCCGGGTGTGAAGAACCGTATGAGCCCTTTGTTTCGGGCCGGCGTCGCCGCTGCCGACGTATGTAAATGGTTGGAGAAGTCCGCGAAGTCACCGAGGCGGGGTGCGGTGAACGTTTCCCTCGAAGCCATACGGTCGAAGGTGAAAGCGCATGCGAGAGCCGTCGAAGTACTCGAATGCGAGCTCGGTCGGCTCCTCGGCACTGTTGTACGAGACTCGCCTGATCCGGACGATTGCGCTCCCGGCATCGAGCCCAAGCAGTGCTGCTATCGCTGGTGCGGCCTGGATGACCTCGAGCACTTCGGCCACCCGACCTGTCGTAAATCCGTATGCTTCTCGCGCGACGCGACCAAGTTGGGTGACATCGTGTTGGGCCAATCGTGGAAACCGGAATTCAGGCAGCCGGTTCTCCTCGATGCTCAACGGAGTACCTCCTGCTTCGCGCACCCGGCGGAGCCGGTACACGCGCTCGTCCGACTGCAGCAGAAGAACTCGTCGGTCTCGTGGCGTGGCAGGCACGAGGTCGAGGTCGAGAACCCGGGTAGCTAGCTGAACTCCTTGCACCCGAGCGATCTCAGGCAGACTCGGGCTTCCATCGAGGTTGCGCTCCAATCGCGCGTCAGCGACGTAGATTCCACCTGCTCGGCCGATCAAAGCACGGACGACCCGTTCCCCCCGGAGGATATCGAGCGCGACACGCAACCGAGAACGGGTCACCCCCAAGGTCACGGCCAACTCTCGCTCACTGCCGAGACGCTCGCCCGGCATCCAGCCTTCGGTCTCCAGCATCGACCTGATGCGCGCCGCGAGCTCATCTGACATCGATCGATCACTTCCTTCGGTAACGCCTTGGGGCCTGCGGGGATCGGCGCCACCATTCCGAGGCTAGGTGGCAGATGGGTCGAGCCAGAGTCGCGTCTGTAAATGGTCTGTTTCGAGCCGGAACGTGGGCCGATCACGGATTTTCCGACCATATTGGTTGGTTTCCCAGCCAAATTGGTTGGTTGGTCCGCTAGATTCAGACGCCTGCACATACACGGAAAAGCACGAGGGGATCCAACATGGCACGACCAATGCAGCCGTCCGGACGACGATGGTTGGCCTTAGCCGTCCTCACCCTGTCTCAGCTGATGGTCGTCCTCGACGTAACCATCGTGAACATCGCTCTGCCGTCGGCGCAGGCCGAGCTCGGGTTCCCGGACGACGGGCGACACTGGCTCGTCACCGGGTACGCGCTGGCGTTCGGGAGCCTGCTGCTGGTCGGCGGACGGCTCAGCGACTTCTTCGGTCGCCGCCGGATGCTGGTGATCGGCCTGATCGGTTTCGCGCTCGCCTCTGTGCTCGGCGGGTTCGCCAGCAGTCTCGGCGCGCTTCTGTCGGCGCGCGTGCTGCAGGGAGTGTTCGGCGCCATCCTTGCGCCCGCCGCTCTCTCGCTGCTGTCGACGATCTTCGAGGACCGCGCCGGCCGACTCCGCGCGTTCGCAATCTTCGGCGCCGTGTCCTCCGCGGGCGGTGCCGTGGGGCTGTTCCTCGGCGGGTTGCTCACCGAGTACCTGTCCTGGCGGTGGTGCATGTTCGTCAACGTGCCGATCGCGATCGTGGCACTCGCGGGGATCGGCTTGGTCGCCCGGCAGCCGGTCCGCGAGCGGAGCCCACTCGACCTCCCCGGTGCAGTCACGTCGGTCGCCGGAATGGTCGCCCTCGTGTTCGGTTTGGCGAATGCGGAACACGGCGGGTGGGGAAACCTCTGGACGGTGCTGCCCCTTGCCCTCGGCGCCGGGCTGCTCGCCGCGTTTGTGCTCATCGAGCGTCGCACCAGCCATCCCCTCCTCCCCCTCCGCGTGGTCCTCGACCGCGACAGGGGCGCCGCGAACCTCGTGGGGCTGCTAGTCAACGGCGGCCTCTTCGGCGTGTTCCTATTCAGCACCTACTACTTCACCGAGGCGCTTGGATACTCGCCGGTCGAGACGGGCCTGAGCTTCCTCCCGGTCGTCGCAGGGATCATCGCCACGTCCACGCTTGCGGGGTCGCGGCTGCTGGCGCGTTTCGGGCCGCGCTCGGTCGTCGCGACGGGGTGCGCGGTCGCCGGCGCCGGGCTCGCCTTGCAGACCGGCGCGGGCCTGTTCAGCAGCTTCGCCGGCGACCTCCTGCCCGGCCTCGTGCTCTACGGCCTCGGTCTGGGACTCGTGTTCGGCCGGCTCCAGGAGGCCGCGACGGCGCGGGCGGAAGCGCGGGATGTCGGTGTGGCCTCGGCGCTGATCAACGCCAGCCAGGAGGTCGGCGGAGCCGCAGGAACCGCCCTCATCAGCTCGGTCGCGGCGACCGCTGCTGCCGCGATTCTCGCGACCTCTCCGAGCACCGCTCCGATCACGGCGTCCGCGACGGTCGAGAGCTACCGCGCCGCCCTCTGGGTGGCGGTAGCGTTGTACGGGCTCGCAGCGATCGTCGCGGTCGCCTTGTTCCGCCGGGGGATCGTGGAAAGGGACCCTGACGCCGAACCGCTGATCGGGCACTAGGAGGAGCAGGCCATGAACGCACCGACGAGCACCGCCATCGTCGACGCCGCCGCCGCCCTCTTCGCCCGGCACGGCTTCGACCGGACTGCGGTGCAGTCCGTCGCGGACGCGACCGGGTACTCCAAGGCGGGCCTGTTGCACCACTTCCCGACCAAGCGCGCGCTGTACGAGGCCGTCATCGCGGAATGCGCAGCCGAGACGGCTCGGGTGCGGGACCGTGTCGTCAGCCTGCCCGTCGACGCCGTCAGGGACCGCCGCGCGGTCGAACTCCTGGTCGACCTCTCCCTCGCCCGACCCGGACTCGTCAGTCTCCTGCTGAGCACCATCGTCCCGATGGGCGACGACAACGTCTCCGACCTCGACGCCCTCGGCGACCTCCTCTATGAAGCCTTCGACGACCAGCCCCCGGAGGAGTCCCGCCGCATCCGGGTGACCGGTGCGCTCGTCGCGCTGGGGGTCCTCGCCCTTGAAGCCCGCCACATGGACGTCGCCTCCGCATGGCGCAACCAGATCATCGACACCAGCTTCGACGCGTTAGGACATGCTCGATCTCGCTAGGCCTGATCGCTCGGTCAGTCGAATGCAAGTCCACCGTCGGCGAGAGTGGCAGCGGTGAGGAGACAATGTCTCCGGCGGAGGGAAGGTCGGCCGTGATGACTCGTACAACCGTCAGTCGATGTCAGCGTGGTGAGCGCTGCGCTCAGCTGCGGTGCGCCGCGACAAACTGAATGACCTCCAGGCTCAGTTCAATGTCTTCCGGTGTTGCACCGCTGAACCCTGCGTGCGGCATTGCTTCGAAGACCAGCAGTTCTGCGCGCACGCCACTCTCGCGGAGCTTGCGATGCATACGCACCGTGTTGGAGAGGAAGAGGTCGCGTGTCCCCGTGGACAGCAGGGTCGGCGGGAAGTCGTCGACGTCGCCGAATAGTGGCGACAAATAGGGGTGGGCTAGGTCGTGGCCCGCCGCGTAAAGCAGATTCACTTGTTCCAGGCTTGCGAGGGCACGGTCCGCGTGAGCGTTGACCTGAAACGAGTCGCCCGACTCCGTCAGATCGAGTTGAGGCGTTCCCAGGTACAGCGCCGCAGGCATAGGAAGGCTCTCGTCTGTGGCGCGAAGGAGTGTCGCGGCGGCAAGATTGCCACCTGCCGACACGCCGGACACGAATACGTCCTTCGGATCACGCCGCTCCACCAAGTGTCGATATACCGCGACCGCGTCATCCCAACCCGCCGGGAACGGATAGAGAGGAGGCATTCGGTAGTCGACGCTCCAGACCTCCATTTCCATCGATAAGGCGCTGAGAGCACCGAGCCGTCGGCAAACCTCGCCGCCCATGTTGATAAGTCCACCGGGATGCATGGTCAGGCATACCGGGCCGCCTTCACGGACGGAGGGCGATCGGTGGACGAAAACTTGCACCCCGCCAACGTCGCGAATGTCTTCGTTAAGCGCCTCAGAAACGGGCGGGATGACCGCCAGAATCGATTCGTCAGCGGCGCGAATGTGCGCTAGCCAATCTTCGGTGTCACCAAGAGCAGGGTAGGTGGGTCGCACCACCGGGGCCGCCAGGATGGCCTGGGCCTCCTGACTCACCGATTTGGGAACAGGGTAAGGCATCGTCACTGAGTCCGTCACCCTGCCAGAATTCCATGATTCACCGCACTTTGCAGCATGTGTTGCATTGGGATTTTCGGCCCATCGTGAGCATTGCGATCGACCGCTGCGACTCTCACGAGCCGACCCTGGGGATCTGTGCTGATCTGCGTTTGGGTGATGGCGCTCACCCTTACGATTCGAAGAACTAGTCAGATGCAAGCGATGCCTCAGAGCACCTCGCAAACCGCCAGCTCAGGTGCGGTTTGATCCAGAGAACGGACGACGCGGCTCCATTCCGGCTGCGATGTAGGTCTCGTCGATCGTCCGCATCATCGCGACCGACTCGGCAAGGCTGACCGGCGACGATTCGCCGCTCGAAATCGCATCACGGAACGCGCCAAGCTGATATCGATAAGTCGCAGTTCGATCCACCGGGTGAACTGTTGCACCTTCGTTGGTCGTAAGACGTATCTTCGCTCCGGCTTGAGGTTGAAATGGCCACGAGACGCGAAGGTTGCCTGATGTTCCCACGATCTGCAGTCGCTGAGAGAAGATGCGCCGTGACCAGAGGCTGCACATTATTTCAGCGCTGACTTCACCAGGCATTTTGTACCGCGCACGCATGACGCGATCAACTCCCTGTCGAGTATGGGCATGAGCCGAAACGACCCCGTCCGGAATGCCCAGGAGAGTCTGCAGCACTCTCAGTGGGTAGCAGCCGAGGTCCATCAAGGCTCCGCCGCCTAGCCTGCGATTCCAGCGGATGTCCTTGCCCGGCGGGATGGGTGCACAGAATTCGGCCGATGCGCGAACGATGTCGCCGATAGCTTTGGCGTCGAGGAGCCCGCGAATCTGTCCGATCAGCGGATGAAACAGGGTGTGAAAGGCCTCCATGACGACGACGTTGCTTCGCTCTGACGCGAGAGCGACGGCCTCGGCTTCAGCTCCGTTTGCGGTGAACGGCTTCTCCACGAGAACGTGCTTTCCGGCCTTGACCGCTGCTATCGTCCAGCTCCCGTGCAGTGCTGGTGGTGTCGGGATATAGACGGCATCGATCGCGTCACTTTTGAGGAGCGATTTGTAACTGGCGAATACCTGAGGAATCCGGTGTCGGGAGGCGAATGCCGTGGCCCGTTGGTAATCACGAGCTGCAACTCCAACGACTTCGACACCGGTCATCTGTCGTGCCGGGCGAAGAAGCCCAGCCTCGGTAATCCGCGCCGCTCCGAGGACGCCTATACGAAGGGTCATCTACTTCTTCCGCCGCTGCTGCTGCCGTCGAGGATCAAGGGTCGGAGGTGAGGAGGGGTGATGTTTCGACGTCCCCTCCCCACCGCGGCGACTCAGCTTTCGCGAGCAGCCAGAACCAGCTGAGTGTCGACTTGAAGGCTGGCTCCGTTGCTCCGTGCCACATCGCCCAACCAGCCGAGGCTTGGCTTCGGGCTACGTTCGAACGTGGCGTGGTCGAACGCAATGAGTCCAAATGTCATCGCGAATCCGGAATGCCATTCCCAGTTGTCGATCAGGGTCCAATGGATGTAGCCGAGCACCTCCGCGCCGGCTTCGATGGTCTCGGCCAAGCCTTCGAGAGCTGCGCGCGTGTAGCGGATGCGCGCGTCGTCGTCCGCCGTGGCGATCCCGTTCTCCGTGATCAGTACAGGCACACCCGTGTACGCGAACGCCTGTGCGACGGTGTGCCCGAGTGCGGCCGGGTAGTACTCCCAGCCGGTCAAGAACGTGTCATCATCCTCAGGCGTGTGGATGCGCCCTTCGGGACCGTAGACCTCGCGTGTGTAGGTCTGGACGCCGAGGAAGTCGTCCTCTCGGGCGGCTGCCCAGTAGGGGTGGATCGCTTGGCCGAGGATGTCGTCGCGGCGGGCCTCGCCGCCCGGCTCCGCCTGGAAGTCGTGAACGGCGATGGACCAACCGACCCTAGCGTTCGAGGCGATCGACTTGATCGCGGCGCGCGCGTTGCGGTGTGCGGTGAAGACGTTCTCCACTGCCTGCGGGGCGAGGACCGGGATAGCCATCGCGGCGATACCCGGCGTCCCTCCGACGCGGGCGGCGAACTCAGCCATCAGGGCAGCCTGCGCAGCGGCGAGGTCGTCAGCTGCAGCTCCGAGCGGCAGCGAGCCGGTTGCAAGGAGCAGAGCGCCCGCGTTCGGTTCGTTGAACGTGATCCACCAATCGACGAGCTGCTGGAACTCTTCGACGACGTAGCGGACGTAGCGGACGAACAGATCTGCGGCCTCAGGCTGCGCCCAAGCTCCGTCGCGGGCGAACCAGGCCGGAACGGTGAAGTGGTTCAGCGTCACGACGGGGGTGATCGAGCGAGCACGGCATTCGAGGATGACGCGCCGGTAGTGCTCGAGCTCAGCGCGAGAGAACTGCCCTGGCTCCGGCTCGATCCGGGACCATTCGATGCTGAACCGATATGTGTCGAGGCCGGACTCCGCAAGCAGGCGGATGTCGTCCTCGTAGTGGTGATAGCTGTCGCAGGCATCGCCGGAGGGTTCGACGAAGGGGGCGCTCTCGACGTGCTCCATCGCCCAGATGTCCGAGTTGAGGTTGTTGCCTTCGATCTGGTGGCCGGCCGTGGCGGCACCCCAGAGGAACTGGTCGGGGAAGGTGGGCATGGTTACTCCTTGAGGTGTTCGCTGGTTAGTGATGAGGCACTCGCGGGCGTGGCTAGGACGCGAGCGAGCCAGGCCTGCCGGGTGGCGCGGGCGGTTTGCGAGACGTGCGCAGTCGGCGCCATTCCGTCGAACCCGTGGTATGCGCCCGCCCACACGTGGAGGTCGACAAGACCACCCGCTTGAGCGATACGCGATCCGTAGTCGAGCGACTCGTCGCGGAACGCATCAGCGCCTCCGACGTCGATGTAGGTGGGTGGCAGATCGGCGAGCTCCCCGGCCAGCGTGGGCGACGCGTACGGCGGTATCTCGCCTGCCGGGATCTGCCCGAGGAGGGACGACCACCCGAACACATTCGACTCGCGCGTCCAGACGGTTGCGTCCCCGATCGATCGCATGGACCTTGTGCTGCTGCGGTGGTCGAGCATCGGCGCGATGAGCAGTTGTCCGCGCAAGCGCGAGTCGCCGTGGTCACGGGCGACGAGTGCCGTCGCGGCAGCGAGCCCGCCGCCTGCGCTTTCGCCGGCGATGATGACCGGACCGCCACGGAAGCCGAGATCGTCGGCGTTGTCGATGGTCCATCTCAGCGCGGTCCAGCAGTCGTTCACTGGCGCAGGGTGGGGGTTCTCTGGGGCGAGTCGGTATTCGACCGACACGACGGAGAGGTCGAGGGCTTCGGCGTAGTCAAGCATCTCGTCGACACCGTTCACGTTGCTGCCGAGCACCATTCCACCGCCGTGGATGTAGAAGATGCACCCCTTCGACTCGCGGCCGGCCGGAGTGCACGCCAGAAGCGGAACGTCCGGAGTGCTTTCGCGACCGGGTGCGAACGTGTGCTCGACGCGGAACCGTCCGGAGCGCGCGAAGTGCTCGATCGCCGGTTCGGGCACGCCGGGGAATCCCGCACGCACGAAAGGAAGGATTGCCGCGTCGAGCGATGGCGTTCCGCCCGGTACAGCGGCGTGCAACGCAGCAAGCGGTGCCAGCAGCTCGGGGTCGAGTGCGGGTGTCGGATCGGTCGCAGCGATTTCAGTCATGGAGGGCTCCAGCGAAGAAGTCGAGCGACCGATCCACTTCCGCGAGGCTTGGTGAGCGGTTCAGGTGCCCGTGCGGCATGCCTGCGGCGACGTAGGAGTGGACCGGGACGCCGACCTCGGTGAGCTGAGTGATGAGGAGCTCAGCGGACGAGCGGAGGTCGTCGTATTCGGAGATGACGATGTGCGTCGCTGGGAGCTGATCCAGAGGGGCCGCTCCCGGTGCGACGTCCACAGGGAGGTCGGTGACTCGACCGACGTAGTTGCGGATTATCCATTCGATGTTCCCCGGCGGAGTGCGCAGTGCGGGCGGGAGGATCGCAAGCTCCGCAGCCGCCTCGGGCGAAAGCCCAGGTGTAGGGAAGTGCACGAATGGGTAGGCGAGGAGCAGCGCATCAGGGGACGGCCCAGCGATATCCCGGAAGCGGTGGGTCGCTGCCATCGCAAGGGCCGCTCCCGCACTCGCACCTCCGACGCCGACCCAGTTCGATGCGCCGACCCCGTCTGCTGTGCCGGCGAGGACCGACGCGACCACGGCGTGCACGTCGTCGATGGGTACGGGGTAGTGGATTCCGTCGCGGGCGAGCCGGTAGTCGACGCTCACGACAACCACGCCGGACCGATGGGCGAGCTCCGCCGCGACAATGTGCGCCTCCGGGGAGTCGAGGTCGCCGGTGGCAAATCCTCCACCGTGCGCCCACACGAGAACCCGCCCGTTCGCCGTTTCCGGTCGGTAGACCCGGTAGGGAACACCTCCGTTGGGGCCATCCAGCTGAGCATCCTCGACGCCGACCCCCGCCGGCATCGACCACGCTTCGGGGTCCTCGTAGAACGCTGTCATGCGCGACGTCATGTCGGCATCCATCTGGTGAAAGTCCAGATTCTCCATGAGGTGCAGTCTTCCGGCGAGATAGGGGTCGAACGGCATTGCAATCAGTGTCCTTCGTGTGGTGGACGCGGCCGGATCTGGCTGACGACCCAGCCGCGTCGCGATCAGAGGCTGCCTTTGACCTTGCGGATGAGCAGGGCACCGATGATCGCGATGATGCCGCCGCTGATGAAGACGGCCGGGTATCCGCCGTTGGGGATGAGGTTGCCCAGGGCGAGGATTCCGGCTGCGAGGAAGGGCCCGAGCGAGCGAGGCGTCTGGTCGGCGAGGGTCATCAGCCCCATGTACTTTCCAGTCTCGCGACCCTCGCCAGGAAGGACGTCGATCATGACCGCGCCATCGACCGGGAAGTACGCTCCTGTGCCGAGCCCCATGATGACGAGCGCGATCAGGTAGACCTCGACGCTCGGGGCGAATGCCGCAATGACGGCGCCGATCGCGATCATCGTCGAGGTGTAGAGGACCATCTTCTTACGGATGCGGAACCGGTCACTGATCCAAGACCCCAGGGCCGCTCCGACGACGGCGCAGACGAGGCCAAGAATGCCTGTGAGGGAGATCACGCCCGGCAGCTGCTCCGGCGTGACGTGGAGATAGTCGGTGATGTAGTAGAACCCGTAGACGGTGGTCAGGACGGTTCCGAGAGTCGTGATCGCCTTGCCGAGCCACGCCCAGGAGTAGTCGGGGATGGCACGCGGGTTGACCTTGAACTGAGCGAATACCCCGATGATCGAGAGTCTGCCGTCCACCTCGTCGCGGCTGAGTCGACGGTCCTTGATCATCAGGACGGTGATGAGGGCTGTAACTCCGAAGCACGCCCCGGGAATCGCGAACACGATGAACTGCTGACCGAGGTACATCGGCAGGACGATCGATGAAACAAGGCCGGAGAGCACCAGCATCACCTGAATCAGTCCCATTACACGACCTCGGTGCCGTTCGGGGATCTGATCGGGCACGAGGGGAGCATTTCCGCCGGTATAGATACCAGCCGCGGCCGCGTAGACCAGCGCGCCGAGGATCAGCACCGTAATGTTTGGCGCGAGTCCCATGATTCCCATGCCGACTACACCGAGCGCGCCTCCGACGAGCAAGAACGGCCGCCGCATGCCCAGTCGCGACGTGCAACGGTCGCTGAGCACGCCCGCGATCGGCGACACGATGATCCCGACCACGGCGAACAGGCCGGTGAGGATGCTGAGGAAGATTGCCTTGTTCGCCGGTTCGAGAGCACCGACGGTGTATGGCCACGAGACCAGGGTCATCGATACCGCTGGCACGGCGAGACCGAACTGACTGATCGAGAGGGCCACGACAAGACGTGCCCGGAGCTTCACCGGGCCGGGGAGCTCGGGCTCGATGATCGGGTCCTCAGGGAGCCCCGCGCCCGCTACGGGGCGGATGATTTCTGACACCTGTTCCTCCTTGAACGTGCTCTGACTGTCGCAGTCGTGCGAGCCGATGTGTGTGACGCGGAGTGCGCTTTCGGGACTATACAACGATTGCTGCATAGTGGCAACGCAGCAATAGTTGCACAAAGCTGCACTATGCGCCATCTGTTGTATAGTTGCAAGCGGTCAGTGACCGCCGAAGACTCAAAGGAGAGACCCGATCCATGAATGACGCCAGCAGCACGTCGCCGTTCGAACTCACGGCGGAAACCGGGGGCGACGGCTTCCCTGTAGCGCCAGCCCGACCGGAACTGTCATGGAAGTTGCCGACCGATGTGCTGCAGCAGGCCGGCTTCGAACTCGAGGCCACAATCGGAGCAGCCCGGGTTCGGTTCTCAGGTGAAGGTCCTCAGCATCGATTCGTCGCGTGGCCGTGGCCAGATCTGCGAAGCACGGAGCGCGTCACATGGCGGGTGCGCGTGCGCCACCGGGGCGGCATGACGGCCTGGTCAGCTTGGGCGACGCTCGAGGCAGGGCTCTTCGAAGCCGATTGGGAAGCGGAGTGGATCACCTCCGCCGGGGCTACCGAGCATCCCGTGGGCGAGCGACCCGCCTATGACTTCGAGACACGATTCACGGTCGATGGCACGGCGGACACGGCTCGCCTGTACTCAGCGGCGCTCGGCGTCTACGAGGCCTTCGTCAACGGCCACCGCGTCGGGTCCGCAGAGCTGCTGCCCGGATCACAGTCCTATGACCGCACCCTCTACGCGCAGGCGTTCGACGTCGCCTCCGCCTTACAGACAGGCGAGAACACCCTCCGCCTTCGCGTCTCCGACGGATGGTTCCGTGGTCGAGCAGGCGCCTTCCGACAGCAGGCCGCCTGGGGAGCGGACACGGCGATACGAGCAGAACTGCACCTCGATCTCGAGTCTGGCCCTACAGTTGTGGCCGCCACCAGGCCTGGGTGGGAGGTCTTAGAGACCGACGTTGTCCGCGCAGACCTGATGGACGGCCAGTCCGTTGATCTGACGCGTGCTCCGCGATCGCTCGGCGAGGCTGTTGCGAGCACATCGGAGATTCCCGGCGTGAGCTGGTCCCCGGCTCCCCCAGTTCGAGTCACAGACGAGCGCTGGCCCGTATCGATCACACCATTGGGGCCCGACGATGCGGTCGTGGACTTCGGCCAGAATGCGTCGGGGCGGGTACGCCTGAGCTCGCTCGGGGAGGTCGGAGCCACGACGACGCTGGTCTACGGCGAGCATGTCGACCCCGCAGGCCGGGTGACCCTGACACACCTCGACACCCCGACACCAGATGGGGGTTCGGTCACGTTCAGGCAGCAGGACGAAGTGATCTCCAACGGAGACCCTCGGGCCCTTTTCGAGCCGCGCCATACGGTGCACGGCTTCCGATATGTCCAGGTACACCGCGCCAACCTCGAGCTCTCCGACTCGGATATTTCGATGCAGGTACTGCACACCGACTTTCGCACCGCCGGTGGGTTCTCTTGCTCCGACGACAACCTGAATCAGCTCTGGGAAGTAGCTCGATGGAGCTTCCTCGGCAATGCGGTCGACGTGCCGACGGACTGCCCTACCCGCGAACGTGCGGGCTGGACCGGCGACTGGCAGATCTTCCTCCCCACCGCCGAACGTCTCTACGATGTCGACGGGTTCAGCCGCAAATGGCTGCAATCTGTTCGCGACGATCAACTGGACGACGGCCGGATCGTCAACATCTCGCCGGACAACTCGCGACTTCGCGCGATCCCCGACCCCGGGGTCGACTTCGCGACCGGCTCAGCGGGCTGGGGCGACGCGATCACCATCGTCCCGTGGGAGCTGTACCGCACCTACGGAGATGTGACGGTGCTTGCAGACAGCTGGGAAGCGATGAACCGTTGGGTCGCGTACGCCTTGCGTGCTGCGGCCGGCAACCGTCACCCGTCCCGGGTGGAACGCTCCGCCGAGCCTCTCGCGCACGAGAAGTACATCTGGGACGGCACCTTCCACTTCGGAGAGTGGCTTGAGCCGACTCCGATCTCGGACGATGGCACGCCGGGCCCGACCATCCCTGATCCGATCGCATGGGCGATGGCAGACAAGGGAGAAGTCGGCACGGCCTACCTCCATCGGTCGGTCGAGACG
This sequence comes from Leifsonia poae, assembly GCF_020009625.1. Taxonomy (NCBI): domain Bacteria; kingdom Bacillati; phylum Actinomycetota; class Actinomycetes; order Micrococcales; family Microbacteriaceae; genus Leifsonia; species Leifsonia poae. The sequence continues at coordinate 3,560,229 of NZ_JAIHLP010000002.1, read as the reverse complement.
CTGGCCAAAGTCGCCGCCGTACTCGGCAAAACTGCCGAAGCCGCGCATTTCGGCGAGTTGGCTGACAAGATCCGCGATGCCTGGCGTCTCGAGTTCATCGGCCCGGATGGGCGCACGCCGAATGACACCCAGGCAAGTTACGTCCGGGCGCTGGCGTTCGGCCTTGCGCCCGAGGACGTACGGCCGTTGGCGGCGCAGCGACTCACTGAGCTGATCGAAGAAGCCGACGGCCATCTCGGGACGGGGTTCCTGTCCACTGCTGACCTTCTGCCCGTACTCGCTGATAACGGCTACGTCGACGTCGCTCACCGACTCCTGCAGCAGCGCACGACGCCGTCGTGGTTGGGGATGATCGACCGCGGAGCAACAACGATCTGGGAGGAATGGGAGGGTGTTGACCGCAACGGCAATGCCCACGCTTCCCTCAATCACTACAGCAAAGGGGCCGTCGTGCGGTATCTGCACTCTCATGTGCTGGGCTTGCAGGACGCACCGGATTCAGTCGCCTGGGACTCCTTTATCGTCGCGCCGGTGCTGCTGAACGGCATGGACTGGGTCAGCGGCCACTTCGACAGTCCGCAGGGCCGGATTGAAATCGATTGGTACATCCGCGACGAGGAGGCTGTGCTCACCGTGGTCGTTCCCGGGGGCAGCGAAGCGCTGCTCGTCTGGGGCGAGCACCGCGTGACGGCTGGCCCTGGCCGCCATGACCTGCGCGCCACTCGGCCGGCGATTCCAGTCACTGCTTAGCAGCACGCTCAGACACGACACGACAAAAGGTGGGAAGAGGATTCAACATGACGAAGTCGCCCGAGCAGCGGGCCGCCGCGCTCCTGCAGGAAATGACGCTCGAGGAGAAGGCGCAACAGCTCACGGCTGTGATGCCGTTCGGCCTCATGAACGTCGACGGCCCCAGCCGTGAGCAGCTGAGCTCCGAGCTCGAGACCGGCATCGGCCAGGTGAGCATGCTCGCGATGTTCAGCCATCTGCCTCCGGCCGGGCTGGCTCATACCGCGAACACCATCCAGCGGTACCTCGTCGAGGAGACCCGGCTCGGCATCCCCGCGATCATCCATCTCGAAGCGATCAACGGTTTGGTCGCTCGCGGTTTCACCACGTTCCCGACCGCAATCGGCCTCGCAGCGACCTGGAACCCCGAGGCAGTGGAGCGGATGGCGCGGGTGATCGCGCGGCAGATGCGCGCGGTCGGACACGCGCAGGCGCTGTCTCCCGTGATGGACGTCGCACGGGATCCTCGTTGGGGGCGTGTGCACGAAACGTATGGGGAAGACCCCTATCTCGTGTCAGCCTTCTCGGTCGCATACACGCGTGGCCTCCAGGGTGACGATCTGACCTCGGGGGCGCTCGCCACCGGCAAGCACTTCCTCGGGTTCGGGATGACCGACGGCGGGCAGCACATGGCATCGACCACCGTCGGGGGTCGCGAAGTGCGGGAAGTGTACGCGCGACCTTTCGAGGCCGCGATCCGCGAGGCCGGCCTCGGCTCGATCATGAACTCGTACTCCACAGTGGATGGCATCCCGGTCGGTGCGAATCGCCCGGTCCTTGACCACCTGCTGCGAGACGAGCTCGGCTTCACAGGAACCGTCGTCTCCGACTACGGAACCATCGCCAACCTCTTCGACCGCCAGGGAGTCGCCAAGGATCTCAAGGATGCGGGACGACTTGCGCTTGAAGCCGGGTTGGACGTCGAGCTCCCGGACGCGAAGGGCTACGGCGCCACGCTCGTTCAAGCCGTTCGCGAAGGCCTCGTCCCCGAGGGTCTCGTGGACCGGTCGGTGCTGCGAGTATTGCGGGACAAGTTCGCGCTCGGGTTGTTCGACGACCCGTACGTGTCTGAGGACGAGAGCGTCATCGCTTCGGTTGCCGTCGAAGGCTCCGACCTCGCCGTCCAACTCGCCAGAGAATCGGTGACTCTGCTCCGCAACGATGAGAACCTCCTGCCGCTGTCGAAGGCGACACGGCGCATTGCCGTGATCGGCCCCCACGCAGAGACCATCGATGTGAGCTTCCCCGGCTACACCTATTTCGCCTCGTTGGCGATGATGGCTGGTGCTGCTCAGGGCGAGCAGTCGAACATGGCGGGGACGGAGGACGCCGGTCAGTCCGCCCTGAACTCCGGCACGATGGCCGCACTCGGTGCGCAACTCGGGCCGATCCTGGCCCGAGGACTCGACGCCTTCGCACGTGAGACTTATGGCGCCATGACTCTCACCGATGCCATCCGACTGGCCGCCCCCGACGCGGATGTCATCTCCGTCGACGGATGCGGCGTTCTCGACGATGAACCCGCCGACCTCGATGCCGCGATCACCGTTGCGGAGTCGGCCGATCTGGTCATCCTCGCCCTCGGCGGCCGCCCGGGCTGGTTCGGCACCCGCGTCACCGAGGGAGAGGGGAGCGATCGCGCCGACATCGACCTTCCCCACATTCAGGTGAGCCTCGCTGAGGCGATCGCCGCCACAGGGAAGCCCACCGTGGGCATCGTTTTCACCGGCCGCCCATTCGCTCTCGCTGGAATCGCCAAGGTGCTTCCTACCCTCATATACCCGTTCTACGGCGGACAGGCCGGCATGAGCGCCGTCGCCGAGGTGCTGTTCGGTGACGTGAACCCGTCCGGAAAGCTCCCCCTGAGCCTGCCGCGCCACTCGGGGCAGGTTCCGCTCCATCATGGGCAGCACCTCGGAACGGGCTACCGCCGGACCAACGCCGACGCGCACAAGGGCTACACGGACACTCCCTCGACACCCCTGTTCCCATTCGGTCATGGGCTCAGTTACACCAGTTTCGACTACACGGACCTGCGGGTCTCAGACTCGATCATCAGCACGAACGGGTCCGTGACCGCGAGTGTCACGATCACAAACACGGGAGACCGCTCGGGGACAGAAGTCGTCCAGTTCTACGCCTCCCATCGAGCCGAGTTGGTGACCCGGCCGGCGCAGGAGCTGATCGGGTTCCTGCGCGTCGACCTCGCACCAGGCGAGGTTGCAACAATCGAGATCGCGTTCTCGACCGGCCAGCTCGCGTACCTCGGTCGCGACAATCAATTCGTCTTCGACTCGGGTGCTCTCGATCTCTCCGTCGGCTCATCCTCGGAAGACCTTCGGTTGAGCGAGACGATCGAGACAATCGGGACCGCGGCGGACTGGTCCGAAGATCGTCCCCTGTTCCCCTCTATCAGCCGCCGCTAACTATGCGACGATTGCTGCAAGAACCTGTAAACGAGCGGTCGTGAGGGCGGACGCCAGCTGACCGCGATCTGGATGGGCGACGTATGAGTCAGTTGGAGAACACCGACCCACGATATGTGCGGTCCCGAGTGAAGCTGCGCGCTGCCTTCCTGGAGCTGGCTCACGAGGACCCCGAGAAGCTGACGGTCTCGGCGATCTGCGAGCGCACCGGCATCGACCGAGCGACCTTCTACCGGCATTTCGATTCCATCGATGACCTGGTGGCCGACGCGCTTGCAGACCTCGCCGATCAGGCCAACCAGCAATGGGAGGCAACTTCGACGGGCTCCGGTTTGCAGCTGCCCGAGTCGACGGCAATCTTCGTCAGGTACCTCAAGCACGTCGAAGAGAACTGGCGGCTCTACCAGTGGGCGCTGAGTCCGAAAGGGAGTTCGAAGACCCTTCACGCCCTTCTCGATCGCTCCGCTAGGGGGGTCGCGTTCGAGCTCCACAAACTGGACGACACGCTCTCGCCCGATGAGGTGGAGTTCCGCGCTTCCTTCGCCTCAGGAGGCATTCTCGGCGCCTGCATCCACTGGCTCTCCACGGAGAAGCCGAGCTGCTCGGCCGAAGAACTGGCTACCCGCATCCTCGACATTTCGGACCAACGCCTGAAGCACGTCTTCGCCTGACGCGGCAGGCCCGGTCGGAGGCGAACGCACGACAACGCCCATCACGTTGCGTTGACTCAATCACATCTACGCAACAAGTCTTGCAACATGATGCGGGAGGAAGCGGACTACGCAGGTACCGACGACGACTGAGCAGGCACCGGACCGGAACTGGCATCGATGCGGTAAGTGCGGACGGCTCCATCAACGTGTCGCGGTCAGCGCGAATCGCGCGCCAGTGCGAGGAGCGCGTCGATCAGGGTCTCGCGTCGTGGCGAAAGTCGACCGTGCTTGCGTTGTCTCAGCTGCCGACCCACCCAGCGTGCAGAACGGAACTCCGCTGGATCGGAGCCGTTGAGGAATGGGAGCCGCCCTTGTCCGACCACGAACCTGATCGCCTCATTGAGTGCACGGTCCCAGCCAGCCTCATTGGGATCCCAGTCGAACGCCGGCGATCGGTCGAGCCGGATCCTCTGGAAGTCCGTTAGGTCTCGCTCGAAACGGCGTTGGTAGCGAGCCCACTCTCCCAGTCGTCGTTCCCACTCGGGCAGAGTCGAGAGATCGCGGGTGTGCTCCCTGGGCGCTCGCCCTCCCGCTTGCCAATGCATCTCGTACGCGTGAAGGCGGGTGACCCACGAAGCGGCCCTCGACCCAGGCCGGCCGTCGATGGTCGGAAGTCCCAGCTCGCTGGCCTCAGCCGACACGTAGTTGATTGAGCCGTCGGCATCGTCGCCTCCGTCTTCGGTCCACGAAGTGACCGCGTCGAGATGGATCGCTCGCCGATCGTATGGATGGTGCACCACTTGCGCCTTTCTGAACTCGCCTCGCTTGGGAGTTCAGGCCGTCTATGCGCGGCAACAGGGCATCGCGGCACCCGAGGACACCTCCTTGTCGATGAGTCGGTGGTTTCGCTCCGAGCGCGCGGAATACGGTGACGACACGATCGGCAGGAGGCGACAGTGGACGACGCCGAGCGCGGATATACCTACCGTCCGATAAACGCCCTTCCGTACTGGGACCAGATCGGTGCATTCATCGACCAGGTAGTCGACGACGTCGCCCACGAGCAGCGCACTCGACGCGACGTGTACCCGGCCGTGGTCCCTTTCGTCCTCTGGTGCTGGAGAACTCGCGGCCTCCCACTCGATCGCTCTCGGATCATGCGGCGGGCTGTCGCGGATGACTTCGTACAGCGTGGTATGCCCGGATATCTCACCGGAAGTCGCGCGACACATCGGTCTGCGCTCTACCGAGTGATCCAGGCGCTCGAGACGGACAGGACCGATTCGCCCGGCCGACCAATCCCACGTCGCAAGCCGACCCAGCCGTATACGGCAGCGGAGGTAGCGCAGCTGCACAGCTGGGCCATCTCCCAAGGGACGGAACGTCGGCGGCTCGACGCCATGATGCTGCTGGTCCTCGGGCTCGGCGCCGGGCTCACCTCAAAGGAGCTTCAATCCATCCGGACAAGGGACATCATCGTCGGACCAACGGGGTCGCTGGTCTCAGTCTGGGAAGCTCGCCCTCGAGTCGTTCCTATCTCGCCGGTCTGGGCGGAACGGCTCAGCACCGTGTACGACTTCCTGCACCGCGACGCCTGGGCATTTCGACCCGGCCGAACCAGTGCCCGGGACGGTCAGATCACCGACTTCCTCATTCGGGCGCGGACGCACCATGACATCCGGCCCGTGCGCATGCGGACGACGTGGCTCGTCGAACATCTCAGCAACGGGACCCCACCCGCTGACTTGTTGCGGATCTCCGGCCTGCAGCAGCTCGCAGCGCTCGACCGTTTAGTCGGTTTTGTACCCAAAACAGGGGATGCAGATCGATGATCTTTCTCTCCGCATTCGCGCCCTGATCGGGACTTTCTGTCAAGGGAAAGTCGGTGAGGTCCTTCTTTTGGCCCCGTCGGGCACGGAAAACGCGACATCGCGCCGCGCACACGCTCGACATGACCGACAACCAAAATCGCCGACTCATCGACAACCTCGACGGCTACTCGCGCGAGCACGCGGATCTCCGTATCGCCTACCCCGACGCACCCGATTGGGCATGGCGGGTGATCTCGCGCTATCGCCCACAGAAGTCCGCCGTCCAGTGGGAGACGGTACGGCGGATGGTGATCACCGTTGCCCTCGATATAAGGCCGACCACGTGGGAGCAGGCGCGGCGTCTCATGTCGATGACCGGCAGATTCGCGTCGTGGATTTGGAGCGTCAAGGGCATCGACCCAGATCAGCACCGGTACTTCACTGAGGCGAACATCTGGTACTACGTCGAACGCACACTGAGCGAGCACTCGGAGTCCTATCGCTGGGGCACCGTCCGTCAGCTCGGTGTGATCGCCGAGCGGATCAACGGTGACGCAGTGAAGCGCCACCCGGCGCCGAACCTAGCGGGGGCGTCGCGCCCGTTCAAACAGACCGAACTGGCGGCGGTACACAGCTGGGCGATCTCCCTCTCGACCGAGTTCAAGATCCGCAACGCCTGCGCCATCGTCAGCCTCGGCGCAGGGGCAGGGATGAGCAGCGCGGAGATCGCCGCAGCCCGGGTAGGTGATGTCGAGACGACCAGTAGTGGCGTCTGGGTGCGAGTGCGCGGCGAGAGCCCACGAAGGGTTCCGGTCCTGTCACCGTGGGAGTCCGTCCTGCAGCGGGCCGTGGCCGAACGCGCGAACGGGGACCTCCTGTTCCAGGGATACCGCCTCGAGGAGTATCCTCCACGCGCCATCCAGACTTTCCTCTCCGAGCACCCCGCACGCGTCCGTCCGACCGTCAGCCGTCTGCGCACATCGTGGATCGTCCGCCATCTGAATGCCGGGGTCCCCGTCGCTGCGCTCGTCCGGGCGGCCGGCCTTGCGCATGCAGGCGGGCTCGAAAAGTACCTGGGGTTTGCCGATCAGCCGAGCCTTGACGACTGCGCGGATCTCTTCTTCGGGGCCGAGCTCTAATGGCCGCACGCAACCTTGGAAGCACCTCTCAGCCGCTCCCGGAGTGGGCCGAGCAGCTCACTGACGTCGACACCGAACTCGGGGCCCTCACGCTCGAGGAGGTGGCGCGACGTGGAGATCTCAGCGCGCCTGTCCCCGACGCGACCGTCGACAAGCTTCTTGCGCGCGTGCGCGACTCCGGAGCGCTAGATCTTCTCGCCTCGTGGCGAGCGGAAGACCGAGACCCGTACCTTCTCGGCGGCCGGCCGGCCCTGATCAGCGACGAAGCCGTTCTTACCGGCCTGCTGATCCTTGCAACCGAACGCAAGGCGATGCACCTCACCGCGCTCACTGACCTGTTCCTGTGGCGCATTTCGTCAAACGCACGCGAGGTCCTGCAGCTCGAACCACGCATGGACCACATGCTCGCGATCACCCACCAGCAGAAGCGCTGGTACGCCAACACGGCACGAGCCTTCCACCGCATCGTTGACGTGATGGACCCGTTCCCGCAGCAACTCTGGACCAACAAGAGCGCTGCCGAAGTAGCTGCCATCCTCGACGAACACGACCACAACAAGGAGTCCATTCGGCGGCAGCGCCTCAATGACTTCACGAACGCGTTCGTCGCAATGACCTATCGGCTGCAGCCGCGCAGGATCCGGCGGATTTCGTCCAAGCTCGACATCTCGTTCGACCAGACGTACATGAGCTCGCCGAACCGCAAGGGCTACTCTCGCGGAAACCTCAAAGCCAAGGTCACCGAGCAGAGCAAGGTTAGTGATCCTCGTGAGCTTCCGCCAGGCATTGTCGACGTCTTCGCCGGGTACCACGTGCGAAGCGGGAAACGGACCGACTACCAGAAGAAGCAAACGGACCTGACTTCGCCGAAGCGTCCTGGAGACGCAACGTTCGCCTGGGGATGGGAAAGCAACTTCGCTGTCCGCGTCGACTCCGACAACCCGAAGCATCGACGATTTCCCGGGATCATCGTCGCCGCGACGATGAGCCTTCCCAACATGGAGGTCGCCGAAGAAGCGGTATCGCTCATGTCGTACAGTCTGCGATTGGGGCTCACCCCCGGCGTGGCAGACGCTGATAAGCAGTACTGGGCAAACAGCCTGGCAAAGAGACTTCACGAGCCGGCCTTCATGCTCGGCTTCACGCCATCGACGGACTACCGAGTCGATCGCCTGAAGCCTTCCGGCGGTGCCCACGGTGCACGATACCTCGAAGGCCGGGCATACTGCCCCAGCACTCCCTCCACGCACCTGTACGCGACGCAGCAGTACCACGATGGCGAGATCGACAAGGCGACCTTCCGGGACCGGAAGGTGGAACTCGCGGCATACGAACTGCACAAGAAAGAGACAAAGCCGAATGGCAAGGTCATGCTGGCCTGTCCCGCGTTGGGGAACGCTCCCACTGTCACCTGCCCACTGAGAGAACTCGCCGAGAAGGCATCCAAGAAGCGCCGTCCATCGATCGACGCCGAGGACCTCATTCCGGCCACTCTCCGTGACACGATCTGCTCGAAGCACAGCGCCTCGTTCGACCCCGCGGACCTCCGTCGCGAGGCACAGGCATTCCCTTACGGCACTCAGGAGTGGGAGGACTTTCACACGCACGCTCGGAACGCGATCGAGTCTCTGAACTCGCAGATCAAGAGCGGCGGCGGACACAACCTGCATGACTCCACCCGCAGGCCCGTCCGCGGGTTCGCCGCAGCACAGATCATGATGACGCTCGTCGTCGCAGCGTTCAACATGCGCAAAATCGTCAGCTTCATCTCCGATGGAGCGCACGAAGCTGCCAAAGGTGAATCGAAGGACCCCAAGGTGCGACGACGCGACCGCGAGCACTACAACCCATACACCGGCACCTACCCGCCGGGCGTGAGGCCCCTCACATCGGCGAAAGCGCGCCCCGATGACGGTGACGGAACGGGCGGACCACCCCTACGAGAGTAGCGTTCCGCTACTCGCGACACCGCTCGAGAGAGCAAAAACCCAGCTCACCGAAGGCGCCAGCGTGCCCGAAATCGGCAACGATCCAGAAGTCGTGCCAGCGGCGAGCGCACTTTCGACAGACACGTTGATCGTGTTGGCGCTCTCGCCGCACAAAACACGAATCGCCCCGGACTTTCGTCCGGGGCGATTCTTTTGTGGCCGGTTCCGTAATCAGTTACGTAAACGGCCCTCTGGTCGGGCTGACAGGATTTGAACCTGCGACCCCTTGACCCCCAGTCAAGTGCGCTACCAAGCTGCGCCACAGCCCGAATGTCGCTTCGAGGGTGGAGCCCCAAAGCAACTTGAACAGTCTAGCGTGTCGGCGGGGGTGGTTCGTGCAACACCCGAAGGCACGAAAAGTTGCCCGCCGACACGGCGTTCGCCCGTGGGCGCACGCCCGCGCATCCGCCCCGCAGCGGATGTCGCGGTCGAAGGGGACGACGGGATACGCCTGATGCAGCATCCCGCCGCCCGGTCTCAGTTGGTGGTGCCGGCACCACCAAGGATCTTGTCGACGTCGTCCTGAGTGAGGGGGGTCCAGGGCGACGAGTCGGGGTTGGCGCTGGCGGCGTCGGGACTGTCGCCCTGGGTCCACCATTTGGCCTCGTAGGGGGTTCCGTCGAAGAGCACACGGGTGCCCTTGTCGTAGGGGGTGGTGCCGCTCCAGGCGGGGTAAGTTCCGGCGGGGACGGTCGGCTGCGGGATGGGCGTCTCGCCCGGCAGCACCGGGCCGACAAGCTCCCACGGTGTCTCCCACGAGTTCAGCACGGGGTTGTCGGGCACATCGCCTTTCGTCCACCATTTGGCCTGGTAGACGTTGTGGTGCCAGACGACTTTGGTGCCTTTGAGGTAGGAGTTGTTCGCCGCCCAGATAGCGTACGGCGAGGTGGCGGGGTCGTCTTTCACCGAAGCGGTGGAGGTGGGCTCGGCGGTGGTGACGGCCGACTCGCCCAGCGCGATGTGGCCGGCGAAGCCGCGGGCGAGCAGGGAGGCGAAAGTCGTCTTGCCCTGTTTGACGCCGCTGCACGCATCCGAGACGACGGAGGTGTCGACATAGTTGGAGCCGCAGGTCTGGTCGCGGTTGGCAGACCACATCGACATGCGGCCGATGCCTTTGCCGACAGCCCAGGCGTTGAAAATCTTCGCATCCGCGAGGGAGAAGACCTCCTTCTGCACATCGTTCTGGCCGATCATGGGGGTGGCGCCGATCTTCGCCCACAGGCTCGGGTCGCTCTGGTGCAGCTTGTTGCGGTCGTAGAGGATGCCGAGCTGACGTTGGGCGGCAGAGACGGCGCTCTCAGCAGCGGCGGCCATGGACTGCCCGGCAGGTTTGGCGCTGCCGAAATCCATGGTCATCACGTTCACGCCGGCGATGTCGACCTTCGCCTTCAGCAGGTCGTCGATGGCGTCGGTGGCGTCGGAGGTCATTCCGTTCGGCGCGACGGGCAGCGTCACCCAGACGGCGAGGCTCTTGCCCTCGTCGCGGCGTTGCTTCTGCAGGGCGGCGATGGCGGATGCCCGGCGCTCGTTCGCGGCGGCGTTCGCCAGGCCGTCACCCTCGAGGTCGAGGTCGATCGTGCCGACCTTGTACCGGTCGACGACGGATGCGTACGCCGCCTTCAACGCGGACGGGTCGGTGCACCCGACCGCGAGTTCCTCGTTCAGCTGACCGCCGAACGAGACCGCGACAGTGCCGCCCTGCTGCTGCAGGCGGGCGATGCGGCGGTCGAGGTCGAGTGAGCCGCGCGCCTGGTCGAGGGTGTACGCACCGCCCCAGGTGGGGGTGCATGCATTCGATTTGGACGACACGACGAAGGAGAGCACCGCATCCCGGGTCGAGGTGGCGCCGAGGTTCTCGAACGCGAACCGCGGGGTGGCGGTCACGTCGACATAGGACGCGAACCAGGGCTTGGAGTCGACGGCGGCTTTGGCGCTCCACCACTGGAATCCGACGACACCGCCGGACACCACGATCACGGCCACGAGGGCGGCGCCCAGCACGCGCAGGGGCGAGAGCCGGCGGCCGTCACCGGCGCCGGCGGCCGGCGCCTGGGCGTCGCGCGGTTCGGGAGCGTTCGACTCCCGCGGTGTGCGGGCCATCAGGCGGCCTGCCGTTCGGTGGCGTCGACCTCAGCCGAAGACGACGAGGCCGCCGAACCCGACGAGGCCGCCGACGAGGCCGACCCGCCGGCGGCGCGGTGCGCCGCCTGTTCGATGCGCGGCACGTCCCCGCCGGCGTGCCCGTGGTAGAGCACCGAACGCCAGTCGATCGACTCGGTGACCGGCTGCACGGTCTCTGTCGTGCGCGTGCGGCTCTTGTCGACGTAGAGCGGCCGGGTGAGGCCGAGCCACATGTCGACGATCGCGTTGCCGACACCGATGTAGGAGACGATCGCCCAGATGGCGAGGGTCGCGTTGAAAGCGGCGAACGCAGCGTTGCCCCAGTTCTGCGCGTTCACGTCACGCCACAAAGTGAACAGCGAGAACGCGACGATCAGGAACGGCGTCAGCACGTACAGCAGCGGGGATGCGGTGCGGTTCTTCACCTTCGGGGTGCGCACGAATGGGATCTTCTTGCCGGTCAGCGACTGCTGGATCGACTTGAGCACTCCGGCGAGGTTCACCGGGAGCAGGATCAGGTTGAACCCGTAGATGCGGAACACATCCGTGCCCTTGTAGCCGGCATAGCGCAGGTCGCTGGCCATGGCGATGAAGTACGGCAGTGCGGCGAGCAGCACCACCGGGCTGAGCAGCCGGCCGTCATACGGGTACGCGAGCAAGAAGATCAGACCGAAACTGGCCCAAGCGATGGAGGCCATGTAGTTGATGCGCAGCAGCAACTCCGTGCGCGAGACGATCTCACCGCGACGCTTGCGCTCACGAACCTGACGCCACAGCTTCGGCAGGATCAGCAGCCCGCCGTTCGCCCACCGCCGCCGCTGCACGATCAGCGAACCGAAGTCGGGCGGGGTCGCGGAATAGCTGAGGCGCTCCGGGTAGTTGGCGAGCGTCCACCCGTGGGTGCCGAGGTCGATGCTCGACTCCGTGTCCTCGATCACGGTGCGATCCTGCACGTAACGACGCACTTCGAAACCGCCGACGAACTCGGTCTCGACGATGTCTTCGATGGCGCGTTTGCGGATGACTGCATTGGCTCCCACCCAGAACGTTGCACCGAAGTGGCTCATGCCCTGGTGCAAGACGTGCTGGATGTCCGTGGTCGCGCCGGCGAGACGCTCGATGCGGGTGCCGGCGCCACGGAACGAGGAGTACGGGGTCTGGGTGACGGCGACGCGGGCGTTGTCCGGCTGTTGCAGAAAGTACGTCAGCCGCAGGCAGTACTCGCGAAGCAGGATCGAGTCCGCATCCAGGGTCAGCAGGAAGTCGCTGTCCGGGATCTCCACGTCACCGGCGCGATGCGGGGCCACCGGGGTGAGGATGGGGCCCTGCGGAGTCTCCTCGACACGGTACGTGCCGCCCATGAGCCCGATGTAGGCGTTCAGGTTCATCGCCTTGTTGGCCTCGTGCGAAAGGGAAGCCCACTGCTTGCGCTCGAACACGGCGAGGTCGGCATCGAAGGTCCATGCGAGCCGGCGGTAGAGCTGCGCGATCCGCTCGGCCGAGAGCGAGACCCCCTCGCCGACGGCGGCCTCCACGGCCTGTCCGACGAGGGCCAACTCGTCGGCGAGGCCGCGCAGCACCTGGTCGGCGAAGAACAGGTCGACGTGATCCTCGATGCCGTGCGCGTCGGCCTGAGCGTGCAGCCATGCCGCCGCCCAGGCGTACTCTGCCGCGAGCTCGAGTGCGGTGTGCGGGGCGACGAACGCGTCGGCGTCGGCGAGCTCGAACCGCAACGCCGCATCCGTGAACCGGCTGCGCGGCTCGGCGAGCAGGTCCGTGATGTCGGCGGCAAGAGCGCGGGTGGCGTTCAGCCGGTCGGCGACGGCGGGGTCGGTGGGGTTCGGGTTGTCGTCCAACAGCAGCACGACCCGCATCGACGGGAACTCTTGAAGCGCGGCCGACAGCAGAGTCATCTTCACGACCTCCGGCTCCTCCGCATACGACGGCACGAGCACGGTGATCGACGGCTGGTTGGTCGCGAAGTGACGGTCGAGTTCGGCGCGGGGCACCCGCACATGCTTCTGGAACCGCTGCAGCGCCCCCTGGCGGGCGACCAGGTACATCAGCGCCGAGAAGGTGAGGAAGGTGACCACCACGAGGTAACCGATGGCCTCCATCGTGAACCGGAAGTCCTGCGTTCCGAGAACAAGGAACTGGCGGATGATCGTGGTCACGACATAGATCGCCCAGAAGGTGACGGTCAGAACGATCGCGACACGACTCCAGGTGACCTTGCGATCGGAGGGTCGGGGATGCACGGTCGGGAGCGGTTCGGTGCGCTTCTCAGCGCCCAGTTGGCGTTTTCGGGCAGGGGAGTATGAATTTGTAGAACTCATTTTCGGGTATGCGTCCTTGATTAGAGAGCCCGCGCTTTCGGGTCGCGCGGTCGGGAAGCTCTCGCATGTCCACATTAGTGAGGACACACCGGGGTACAAACCCCCCATTCTGGTGAGAGCCGGGTGAACACTCAGCTAAGCGTCCGCCGCGCTTCTGGGCACTACTCTGAGCACATGAGCCGCGCTCCCGGACGCCTGCGTTTCGACCACGCCCACGTGGTCACCCACGACGAGAACATCGAGCAGGGGCGCGCAGCCCGGGCGATCCTCCCCCGTTCCGCCCACGCGGTCTACGAACCGGCTGCGGGGCGCGACCCGCTCGGCGTGCTCGACCGCCAGCACCGATCGCGACTACCCGATCTCGTGCCCCTGCGCATCGCGCGCATGCTGCGTGACCCGTTCGCCTTCTACCGCGGAACCGCGGCCATCCAGGCGGCCGACCTCGCCGGGGCGCCCACGACCGGGGTGGGTGTGGTGACCTGTGGGGACGCGCACATCAACAACTTCGGTCTGTTCGCCTCCCCTGAACGCGCGATGGTCTTCGACCTCAACGATTTCGACGAAGCCGCGTACGGCCCGTGGGAGTGGGATGTGAAACGGCTGGTCGCGAGCGTCGTGATCGCGGCCCGAGGGCGTGGGGCCTCCGAGGAGCACGTGCGGCGTTCTGCGCAACATGCGGCGGAGGCGTACCGCGACGGACTGCACGAGTCCCTGTCGCAGGAGGTGGTGGTGAGGTTCTCCCGCGCCGCGGCCGTGCACGACGGACGCCGGTTCGGCAAGGACACCCGCAAGGTGGTGCGAGACCTGGTCAAGTCGTCAGAGAAGCGCACCTCCGCGCGCCTGATCGGTCGCATCACCGAGCTCGCCGAAGACGGCTCCCTGCACCTGGTCGAGAGTCCGCCGCGACTCACCCACGTGGGGCCCGAGATCGAGGGCCGTGTCGGCGAGCTGATGGATCTCTACCGCGCCACGGTTTCGCCCGACATCTCGCTGCTGCTCTCGCAACACACCGTCACCGATGTGGCGCGCCGGGTGGTCGGTGTCGGCAGTGTCGGAACGCGGTGCTTCATCGTCGTGCTCACGGGTCCGCGCGGCGAACCGCTGATCCTTCAGGTGAAGGAGGCGACGGAGTCGGTGGTGCATGAGTTCGGGCTGGCACCGGTGCAGCCGGTCAGTGGCGTCGACGGTGAGACTCTGGCCGCCAACCACGGCTACCGGGTCACGGCCAACCAGCGCATACTCCAGGCCGTGTCCGACCCGTTCCTCGGCTATGTGACGCTCGACGGCTTCGGCTTCTACGTGCGCCAGTTCCGCGACCGCAACGTGTCGTTCGAGGTCGCCGAGATGACCGACGAAACGTTCGACGACTACGCGATGTCGTGCGCCACCATCCTCGCCCGGGCCCACTCCCGCAGCCCGAACGGTGCGTTCGTCTCCGGCTACATCGGCGCGGGGACGGCGTTCACAGATGCAGTGGTCGATTGGTCGCTCGCCTACGCCGACCAATCCCTGGCCGACTTCGAGGCGTTGAAGGCCGCCGTCGTCGCCGGCCGCTATCACGCCGCCGAACTCGCCTAGGACGTGTCGGACGCCCAGTCCAGAACGGCGAGTCGGCCCCGCACAATCGCGGTGCGGCGAAGCGCCAAGCTGGGATTCCGGAACCGATGCGAGGTGCGGTCAGGACGTTCGGTTCGGAGAAGAGGCTCAACTACAGCGATCTGCTGGCAGAGCTCAGGCCTGACCTGAGCACGGATTCGCTCGGCACACGGCGGTCAAGCGGGCGAGCCCGGCCGCCGCCGCTAGCGTTTGCGCTTCTCGCGCACGCGCATGTTGAGCTGGATGGGCGTGCCCTCGAACCCGTAGATCTCGCGCAGCCGGCGCACGATGTAGCGCCGGTAGCCGGGGTCGAGGAAGCCGGTCGTGAAGACCACGAAGGTCGGCGGCCGGCTGGTCGCCTGTGTGCCGAACAGCACGCGCGGCTGCTTGCCACCGCGCACGGGGTGCGGATGCGCCGCCGTGAGCTCGGCGAGGAAGGCGTTGAACTTGCCGGTGGGGATGCGGGTGTCCCACGACTCGAGTGCCAGCTCCAGGGCCGGAACCAGCTTCTCCAGGTGACGCCCCGTGCGGGCGGAGATGTTCACGCGGGGCGCCCAGGAGACGTGGGCGAGGTCTTGATCGATCTCGCGCTCCAGGTAGCGGCGGCGGTCGTCGTCGAGTAGGTCCCACTTGTTGAAAGCGAGCACGAGGGCGCGACCCGATTCGAGCACCAGGTCGATGATGCGCACATCCTGCTCGCTGATCGGCTGACTCACATCGAGCACGACGACGGCGACTTCGGCTTTCTCGAGAGCGGTGCTGGTGCGCAGCGAGGCGTAGAAGTCGGCGCCCTGCTGCAGGTGCACCCGGCGTCGGATGCCGGCGGTGTCGACGAAGCGCCACACCTTGCCGCCCAGCTCGACCTGCTCGTCCACAGGGTCGCGAGTGGTGCCCGCGAGCTCGTTGACCACCACGCGCTCCTCCCCCGCCGCCTTGTTCAGCAGGGACGATTTGCCAACATTCGGGCGCCCGACGATGGCGACGCGGCGGGGACCGCCCACCTCCTGCTTGGCCACAGCGGAGACCGCCGGAAGCGCGCGGAGGACGATGTCGAGCATGTCGGCGACCCCACGCCCGTGCAGTGCCGAGACCGGGAGGGGCTCACCGAGGCCGAGCGACCACAGCGCCGAAGCGTTGGGCTCCTGGCGGAGGTCGTCCACCTTGTTCGCGGCGAGGAAGACCGGCTTGTCGGTCTTCCTCAGCAAACGCACGACATGCTCGTCGGTGGAGGTGGCGCCGACGTTGGCGTCGACGACGAAGAGAACCGCATCCGCCAGGTCGATTGCGACCTCGGCCTGCGCGGCGACGGAGGCGTCGATTCCTTTGGCGTCCGGCTCCCAGCCGCCGGTGTCGACGAGGGTGAACTTCCGCCCATTCCACTCGGCCTGGTACGAGACGCGGTCGCGGGTCACCCCGGGCGTGTCCTCCACGACGGCTTCGCGGCGGCCCAGGATTCGGTTGACCAGCGCCGACTTGCCCACATTGGGGCGCCCGACGATGGCCAGCACCGGCAGAGCCGGGAGGTAGGTGATGGCATCCGGGTCGTCGCTGACGGTCTCGAGGATGCCGAGGTCGTCCTCGTCGAGCTCATAGTCGTCGAGGCCGGAGCGGAGGGCCGCTGCACGCTGGGTGGCGAGCTCTTCATCCAGGTCGGTCAGGCGTTCGACGAGGTCGTCGGCGCCCTCCGGCATCTCATCCAGTTCGGGCTTGTCAGGCATGGGTTTCCTTCTGCACGACCGCGATGACCGCGTCCACGGTCATATCGAAGTCAAGTTCGGTTGAATCGACGGTGGTAACACCGTCGGCGGCGTTCATGAAGTCCACGACCCGGGAATCGGCCCGGTCGCGCCGCTGGAGTTGCTCACCGACATGGGCGGCCGAATGGCCGACGAGCTCCGCGGAACGCCTAGCTATTCTAGCCTCTTCGCTGGCAGTGAGCAGGATGCGCACAGGGGCGTCCGGCGCCACGACCGTCGTGATGTCCCGCCCTTCCACCACGATGCCCGGTTTCGGGGTGTTCCGCATGATGGTGCGGAACAGTCCGGTGAGGTGTCCACGCACCTCCGGAACCCGGGCGACGGCGCTGACGACCGCGGTCACCTCCGGGTCGCGGATGGCCTCGGTCACGTCATGCTCGCCGACGAAGACATGGTAGCCGTCCGGGTCGGTGCCGATGCGGTAGTCGAAGTCGGGGAGCGCGTCGACGACGGCGGCCGAGTCGGTGGGGTCGATGCGTCGCTGCACGACGAACCAACTGAGCGCGCGGTAAGCGGCGCCGGTGTCGAGGTAGGCGAAGCCGAGCCGCCGTGCGCTCGCCTTGCTGACGCTCGACTTGCCGCTGCCGGCCGGTCCGTCGACGGCGACGACGGTCGGAACGCCGGAGTCGGTGGGGGTTTCGGGTGTGGTGGTGCTCATCCTGCGATTCTCCATCCGCGTGCACTGAGTTCTTCGATCGTCCGCTGCAGGTGTTCGGGCAGCACCGCGATCTCGGCGAGGCCGACCTGGGCGCCCGGCGAGTGCTCGAGTCTCAGGTCTTCCAGGTTCACCCCGATTTCGCCGAGCTCGGTGAACAGCCGGCCGAGTTCGCCCGGTCGGTCATCCACCAGCACGACGATCGGCGAGTATCGACGGTCCTGTCCGTGTTTGCCGGGCAACCGGGAGACGCCGAGGTTGCCGCCGGCCAGCTCTTCCGCCAGGGCGCGCCGGGCACCGGATGCATCGACGTCGCCGAGCGCGGCGAGCACCCGGTCGAGGTCGTCGCGGTAGGCGTGCAGAATCTCGACGACGGCGGGCGCATTCGCGCCGAGGATCTGCACCCAGAGTTCGGGCTCGCTCGCGGCGATGCGGGTCACGTCTCGCAGGCCCTGCCCGGCCAGGCCGAGGGCCGCGTCGGTCGAGCCGCTGAGGCGCCGGGCCATCAGGCTTGCGACGATCTGCGGCGTGTGCGAGACGAGGGCGACCGCGGCGTCGTGGTCGTCGGTCGCCATCTCGACGGGGCTGGCGCCGAGGTCGAGGATGAGCGACTCCAGCAGCGAGATGCTCGCCCGGTCGGTGCCGGGTCGACCGCACACCACCCAGGGTCGGCCGATGAACAGGTCCGCACGGGCCGAGATCGGGCCTCCGCGCTCCCGCCCGGCGAGCGGATGCGATCCGATGTAGCGGGTGAGGTCGGCGCCGGCGGCCTGCAATTCGGCGAGGGGCGCCATCTTGACGCTGGCCACATCGGTGACGACGGCATCCGGATGCGCGGCGAGCTCGGCGAGCACCACCCGCGCCACGAGGTCGGGCGGCACGGCGACGACGATCAGCTGCGGTTCGACGGAGCCATCGTCTGGGCGGCCAGCGCCGTAGTCGACGGCGAGGCTCAGGTGGGCCGGGGAGGCGTCATCGAGCAGCACATCGACGCCGCGGGCACGCAACCCGAGCCCGACGGAGGCGCCGAGCAGACCAGCGCCGACGACACGCACCGGTCCGGTGATCCGGGAGGAAGAGGGGACTGTCACGGAAGGGCGCTCACTTCTGCGGTTGGGGGCCGGATCGACGCGAGATGGTCAGCAGTTCACCGAGTTCCACCTTAGTCAGGTCGCGCATCTGCCCCACCCGCAGGGTCCCCAGGTGCAGGGGCCCGAACTGGCGGCGCACCAATTCGATCACCGGGTGCCCGACCTCGGCCATCATGCGCCGCACGATGCGGTTGCGGCCCGAGTGCAGGGTGAGCTCGACGAGGCTGTCGCGGCTCGCGGAACTGCGTTCGAGCAGGCGGGCGCGGTCGGCCACGATCGGGCCGTCCTCCAGTTCGACTCCGCGGGTGAGCGTGGCGATGGTTTGTGGGGTGACGACGCCGCGCACACGCGCGATGTACGTCTTCGTCACACCGAAACTGGGATGCGCGAGCACATGCGCGAGCTCGCCGTCGTTCGTGAGGATGAGCAGCCCCGAGGTCTCGGCGTCGAGCCGGCCGACGTTGAACAGGCGTTCCTCGTAACCGGCGGTGAACCGCGAGAGGTCGGGGCGGCCCTGCTCGTCGCGCAGCGAGCTCACTACACCCACCGGCTTGTTGAGCATCACATAGCGTCGGCTGGTGTCGAGCTGCACGGCGCTGCCGTCCACGGCAACGAGGTCGTTCAACGGGTCGATGCGCCGGCCCAGCTCGGTGACGGTCTCGCCGTTCACCGTCACCCGGCCGGCGGAGATGAGATCTTCGGAGACGCGACGCGACGCGACGCCGGCGGCGGCCATCACTTTCTGCAGCCGCTCGCCCTCGGGAGAGACGGCAGGGGTGTCGTGCGGGGGTTAGCGGACATCGCCGTCGAATCCTTCCGCGCCGTCTGCGAGCAGCGGCGAGATCTTCGGCAGGTCGTCGATCGAGTTGACGCCGAGTTGGGTGAGCAGCAGATCGGTGGTGCCGTAGTTGATGGCGCCGGTCTCGCTGTCGGTGAACATTTCGGTGATGAGGCCCCGGCCGAGCAGAGTGCGCACGACGGAGTCCACGTTCACCGCACGGATCGAGGCGATGGCGCCGCGACTGATCGGCTGCTTGTACGCGATCACGGCGAGAGTCTCCAACGCCGCCTGCGAGAGCTTGGTCGGGTTCTGGGCGAGCACGTAGTCTGCGACGACGGGGTCGAACTCCGGCCGCACGTAGAGCCGCCAGCCGCCACCGACTTCCCGCAGTTCGAAACCGCGCCGAATGCCGCCAGCGCTGCCGTCATAGTCGGCGACCAGCGCATCCACTGCCGCGCGCACACGCTTCACCGGGGCGCTGACGGCGGAGGCGAGGGTGATGACACTCATCGGTTCGTCGGCGACCATCAGGATGGCCTCCAGGGAGCGTTCGATGTCGATACCCTCCGGCAGAACGGGCGGCACCTCCCCCTCGACCGTTTGCTGATTCTCAACCGTCATAATCGGCTCCCAGGTTCGATAGGTTCTCTTGCGACCAATGCTCGGCCGTCCAGCGCAGGGTCAGCTCGCCGAGCGGCTCCAGCTGCTCGAAGGCGATGGCGGCGTGACGGTAGAGCTCGAGCACCGCGAGGAACCGGGCGATCACGACGCCTTTCTGGTCGGCGCCGGCGATCAGCTGGCGGAAGGTGAGGCTCTCGCCCGAGCGCAGCATCCCGACGACGTGGGCGGCCTGCTCCCGGATGCTCACGAGCGGCGCGTGCAGGTGGTCGAGGCCGACGACCGGGATCTCCCGGGGCGTGAGCGCGATCGTCGCGAGCGCGGCGAAGTCGTCGGCGGCGAGGGTCCACACCAGCTCTGGCGTGCGCTGGCGGTACTTGTCTTCGAGTCTCACGGTGCGCGCGTGACGCGTGGCCTCGGCCTCCAACCCGGACTGGAACCAGGCCGACGCCTCCTTGAACGCCCGGTACTGCAGCAGCCGGGCGAAAAGAAGGTCGCGTGCCTCCAGAAGCGCCACATCCTCGGCGTCGACGAGCTCGCCCTGCGGCAGCAACCCGGCCACCTTCAGATCGAGCAGCGTGGCGGCCACGAGCAGGAACTCGCTCGCTTCGTCGAGACTGTGCTCGGAGTCGAGCGCACGCAGGTAGCTGATGAACTCGTCGGTCACCCGGCTGAGCGAGATCTCGGTGATGTCGAGCTCGTGTTTCGTGATCAGCGACAGGAGCAGATCGAACGGACCCTCGAAGTCGCCGAGCGCGACCCGGAAGCTCGGGGATTCAGTGGGAGTCGCCTCAGCGTCGGCGGAGACGATCGGCGTCGCCGTGTCGCCGGCGGCCTCGTCGCGCTCAGCCTGGCTAGGCGACGGCGCCACGCGAGATCAGTTCCCTCGCCAACTGGCGATACGCCTCCGCGGCCGCGTGCTCGGGCGCGAACTGAGTGATCGGGGTGGCGGCGACCGACGCATCCGGAAATTTGACCGTGCGCGAGATGACCGTTTCTAGCACGCTGTCGCCGAATGCGTCGACGACGCGCTCCAGCACCTCGCGCGAGTGGAGTGTGCGCGAGTCGTACATCGTAGCGAGGATGCCGTCGAGTTCGATCGCCGGGTTCAGCCTCTCCCGCACCTTGTCGATCGTCTCGATGAGCAGGGCGACCCCGCGTAGCGCGAAATACTCGCACTCCAGCGGGATGAGCACACCGTGGCTCGCGGTGAGCGCGTTGACCGTGAGGATGCCCAGCGAGGGCTGGCAGTCGATGAGCACGACGTCGTAGTCGGCGCTCACCTTGCGAAGCACACTGGCGAGGATCTGCTCACGGGCGACCTCGTTGACGAGGTGCACCTCGGCGGCCGACAGGTCGATGTTGGCCGGGATGATGTCGAGCCCGGGCGTACCCGTGTGCTGGATGGCCTCGAACGGGTCTTTGCTGCGCGACAGGAGCAGATCGTAGATCGTGGTGACGTCGTGCGTCTGGGCGCCGAGCCCGGCCGAGAGCGCGCCTTGCGGGTCGAAGTCGATGGCCAGCACGCGCCGGCCGTACTCGGCCAGACTCGCCCCCAGGCTGATGCTGGTGGTGGTCTTGCCGACTCCGCCCTTCTGGTTGCAGAGGGCGATGATGCGCGCGGGCCCGTGCTGCTTCAGCGGCGCGGGCTGGGCGAAACTGTGGAAGGGACGCCCGGTGGGTCCGAGCCTGACGGCGAGGGATGCGTCATCCATGCCGGGGAGCTCAGTCCGTACCTCGTCGTTGCGCGTCACCTACGTGTCCAGCCCTCTCGCCTTGCGGTCGTTCAAAGGTCCAGTGTATCGGCGCTGTCCCCGGTTCGCGGGTCGCATCGCCGTGCCCCGCTCCCCCGGGCCGAACTCAGGCGGCGCCGGCCGGCGACGCGCACCAGCGGAGATGCGGCGCGCACCAGCGGAGATGCGGCACCGGCCACCGGAGATGCGACACCGGCCACCGGAGACGCGGCACCCGCCACCGGAGATGCGACGCGCACCAGCGGAGATGCGACACCCGCCACCGGAGACGCGACGCGCACCAGCGGAGACGCGACGCGCACCAGCGGAGATGCGACACCCGCCACCGGAGACGCGACACGCTCCAGCGGAGATGAGGCACCGGCCACCGAAGATCAGGAGGAAGCACCTGCCGCCGACTGCCATCGCCTGAATTCAGGATGCAGCGGTCGCCCTGGACTACGTTCTCCTGAGAAACGCCGAGCATTCGCCGACAGACGCCGCAACGAAGGACACTTCGGGCGACCCGCCGCAAAAAGGGTCTGTCAGGACGGGCTTTTCCGCCGCACGGCCGGTTTGCTCCGACGCTGGGGCGTCGGCTCAAGCCGGATCAGGGCACCAGCCGGACCAGCGCGCCAGCCGGACCAGCGCGCCAGCCGGACCAGCGCGCCAGCCGGACCAGCGCGCCAGCCCGGATCGGCGGGCCGACGGGGTCAGCGGGCGCGGGGGTGGGCGGAGGTGTACACGTCGCGGAGGGTGTCGGCGGTGACCAGGGTGTAGATCTGCGTCGTCGCCACGGACGAGTGGCCGAGCAGCTCTTGCACGACCCGCACGTCGGCGCCACCGGCCAGCAAGTGTGTGGCGAAGGAGTGCCGGAGGGTGTGCGGCGAGATCTCCACACCCAGGTGGGCTCGTTCGGCGGCGGCCCGGATGATCAGCCAGGCGTTCTGACGCGACACCCGTGCGCCGCGCATCCCGAGGAACAGCGCCGGGGTCGCCTTGCCGCGTGCCGACAGGGCAGGGCGCGCCCGCACGAGGTAGGCGTCGATGGCGGTGCGCGCGTAGCTGCCGAGGGGCACGATTCGCTGCTTGTTGCCTTTGCCGGTGAGGCGAACGATCTCGTCGTCGATCACATCGTCGACGTTGAGGTCGACGGCCTCGCTCACCCGCGCGCCGGTGGCGTAGAGCAATTCGAGCAGTGCTTTGTCGCGCAAGGATTGGAGGTCGTCCCCGTCGGTGGCCGCCAGCAGCGCGCCCACCTGCTCGATGGTGATCGCCTTGGGCAGCCGGCTGGCGAGCTTCGGCGGTTTGATGTCGCGGGAGACGTCTTCGTCGACGACACCCTCGTCGAGCAGGAAACGGTGGAACCCGCGCACGGTGGAGAGCATCCGGGCCAGCGACGACGCGGTCAGGGGCGACACCTCGCGCGAGCCGAGATGGATGGCGAACTCCGAGAGGGTCACGGCCGTCACCCCGCGCAGGGTGCCGACACCGTTCGCGGCGAGCCAGGCCGAGTACACGCCGAGATCGCGGCGATAGGCAGCGACGGTGTTCGCCGAGAGCCCGCGCTCGATCGCGACGTGCCGGAGATACGAGTCGGCGGCCGCCTCGACGGCCGGAGCACGCTCCCCCACCTCGGCGCTCATGGCAGCCTCGTCACGATCAACCGAGCTTCGGGTGCCTCGGCCAGGGCTCGTCAGCGGGGCCGAGCTGCGCCCAGCCGCTCTCCCGGGCGGCACGGGCCGCGAGCACGCCCACGATCAGTGACGGGTTCTGCACGCGGCGCGCGAGCACCGCATCCACCACCTCGTCGAGGGGCACCCAGCGAACCTCGATGTCGGCCTCCTCGTCTTCGCGGTCGAAGGCGTCGGCGGTGGGTCGCACGGAACGGGCCAGGTAGACGCGAATGGCCTCGTCGCTGCCGCCGGGGCTCGTGTAGAACTCGGCGAGCACGTTCCATTCGTCGGCCACGAGGTCGGCCTCCTCGGCCAGCTCCCTCTTGGCCGCGGTCAGGGGCGGCTCACCGGTGATGTCGAGCAGCCCGGCCGGGATCTCCCAGTCACGATGCCGCACGGGATGCCGGTACTGCTTGATCAGCAGCACCCGGTCGGTGTCGTCCAGGGCGAGGATCGCGACGGCGCCGGTATGGTCCACGTATTCCCGGGTGATGTCGGCGTCGTTGTACCGGAATGTTTCCCGCTTAACATCCCAGATTCGGCCGGCGAACACCGTCTCGCTCGAGGTGATCCGCGGCGATACGGCGTCGTCGCTCAACGCCTCGGTCGAGGCTCCGTCGGCGACCGGTTGCTCGGTCATCAGGCCTCGGCGGCCACTTCGAACAGCCGACTCGCCTTCTGGCGGTCGAGGGCTGCGCCGACGAGACCGCGGAACAGCGGGTGCGCACGGTTCGGCCGCGACCGCAACTCGGGATGCGCCTGCGTGCCCACATAGAACGGGTGCACGTCGCGCGGAAGCTCCACATATTCGACGAGGTGGCCGTCGGGCGAGGTTCCGGAGAACCAGAGGCCGGCCTCGGCGATCTGCTCGCGGTAGTTGTTGTTCACCTCGTAGCGGTGGCGGTGACGCTCGCTCGCCTCCGGGGCACCGTAGAGCTCAGACACGATCGAGCCCTCCGCAAGCGCCGCCGGGTACAGGCCGAGGCGCATCGTGCCGCCGAGGTCTCCACCGGCGATGATCTCCACCTGCTCCGCCATCGTGGCGATCACGGGGAACTCGGTGTCGGGGTCGAACTCCGACGAGGAGGCACCGGCGAGGCCGGCCTCATTTCGGGCGTACTCGATCACCATGCACTGCAGGCCGAGGCACAGTCCGAGCGCGGGGATGCCGTTCTCGCGAGCGAAACGCAACGCGCCGAGCTTTCCCTCGATGCCGCGAACGCCGAACCCGCCGGGAACGCAGATCGCGTCGACGTCGGACAGCTGGTGCGCGGCGCCCTCGGGTGTTCCGCACTCGTCGGACGCGATCCACTTCAGCGTCACCTTCGCACCGTGGGCGAAACCGCCCGCGCGCAGCGCCTCGGTCACCGAGAGGTAGGCGTCGGGCAGGTCGATGTACTTGCCGACGAGTCCGATGGTGACTTCGTGCTTCGGGTCGTGCACGGCGTGCAGCAGTTCGCTCCAGCCGTCCCAGTCCACATCGCCCGCGTCGAGTCCGAGCTGGTCGATGATGTACGCGTCGAGGCCCTGGTCGTGCAGCATGGTGGGGATGTCGTAGATGCTCGGCACGTCGATCGCGTTCACCACGGCGGACTCGTCGACGTCGCACATCAGCGCGATCTTGCGCTTGTTGGGTTCGGAGACGGGGCGATCGCTGCGCAGCACCAGCGCATCCGGCTGGATGCCGATGGAGCGCAGGGCGGCGACCGAGTGCTGGGTGGGCTTGGTCTTCTGCTCGCCGGAGGCGTTCATGAACGGCACGAGTGAGACGTGGACGAAGAAGCAGTTCTTGCGGCCGAGCTCGTGACGCACCTGGCGCGCCGACTCGATGAACGGCTGCGACTCGATGTCGCCGACCGTTCCGCCGATCTCGGTGATGATCACATCGGGGGCGGGCTCGCCATTCGGTCCGGCCTGCGCTTGCAGCCGCATCCGCCGCTTGATCTCGTCGGTGATGTGCGGGATGACCTGCACAGTGTCGCCGAGGTACTCGCCGCGGCGCTCCTTGGCGATGACGTTCGAGTAGATCTGCCCAGTCGTGACATTCGCCGACTGGGTCAGGTTGATGTCGAGGAATCGCTCGTAGTGCCCGATGTCGAGGTCGGTCTCCGCCCCGTCGTCGGTGACGAAGACTTCACCGTGCTGGAACGGGTTCATGGTTCCCGGGTCCACGTTCAGGTAGGGGTCGAGCTTCTGCATCACGACGCGCAATCCGCGCGCCGTCAGAAGGTTGCCCAGGCTGGCCGCTGTGAGGCCCTTGCCCAACGAAGAAACGACACCACCGGTCACAAAAATGTGTTTGGTAATGCCGTTCGATTTGTCCGCGTCTGTTTTATCCACCACGGGCTTTTATCCTATCACCCCCTCCTGCCACCCCCGACCGGACACGGTCATCGGAAACGGCGGAGGTCAGGATGCGGCGGTCGCGGCGGCCATCTCGACGAGCTCTCGCGCGTGGGCGAGACCGCTCTCGGAGTCGGGCAGGCCGGAGAGCAGCCGGGCCATCTCGGCGATGCGTTCGTCGCCGGTGAGCCGGCGCACGCTCGACTCGGTGACGGAGCCGTCGCTGCCTTTGACGACCGTGAGATGGTTCGTCGCGAAGGCGGCGACCTGGGCGAGGTGGGTGACGACGATCACCTGCGAGCTCTCGGCGAGTCGGGCGAGTCGCCGGCCGATCTCGATGGCGGACGCGCCCCCGACCCCGGCATCGATCTCATCGAAGATGAAGGTGGGAACCGGGTCTGTTCCGGCGATGACGACCTCGATCGCGAGCATCACCCGCGAGAGTTCGCCGCCCGAGGCGCCTTTGCCGAGCGGCCGTGGCTCCGCGCCCGAGTGGGGTTGCAGCAGGATCGAGATCTGGTCGCGTCCGTTGGCCGTGAACTCCTCGCGCTCGGTCACCTCGACCACGACGCGGGCGTCGGCCATGGCGAGCGCGGTGAGCTCATCTGAGACGGCCGTGCCGAGCCGGGTGGCCGCTTCGCGGCGCATCTCGCTGAGGCCATCGGCCAGTTCGACGACGAGCGACTGGTCGGCCTCCACGTCGGCGCGCAGCTGGTCGATGCGCTCGGAGTCTCCGTCGAGCTCGAACAGGCGGGCGCTGCCACTGTCGAGTGCGTGGATGACATCGTCGAGGGTCGGACCGTATTTGCGGATGAGGGTGGCGAGTTCGGCCCGCCGCTCCTGCACCGTCTCGAGTTCGCGCGCCCCCTCGGTGTCGAGGGTGGCGAGGTAGGTGGAGAGCTGCGCGGCGACATCGGACACCAGGTAGTTGGCATTCGCCACCGCTTCGGCCACGCCGACGAGGGCGGCATCGTGACCGGAGACGCGCTCCAGGTGCCGCCGGGCCGTGTCGAGCAGGCCGAGGGCATCGGCGCCGTCGGATTCCTCGGCCGAGAGCAGCTCTCGCGCGGTCGCCGCGGCCAGGCGTAGCTCTTCGAGGTTCGACAGGCGCTCGGCGCGTTCGGTGAGGTCGGCGTCTTCTCCTGGCTGCGGCGCCACCGCCTCGATCTCGGCCATCGCGAGGCGCAGCTCTTCCGCCTCGCGGGAGCGCCTCTCTTGGTCGGCGACCAGCTCGTCGAGCTCGGAGCGGTTATCGCGCCAACGGTGGAAGACATGCGCATAGTTCTCGATCGCCGAGGCGAGCGGCGTTCCGGCGTAGCGGTCGAGTGCCTCGCGCTGCGCCACGGCCGAACGCAGCCGGATCTGGTCGGATTGACCGTGCACGACGACGAGCTGACCGCCCAGCTCGGTGAGCACGCTCACCGGCGCGCTGCGCCCTCCCACGACCGCGCGGGAGCGGCCCTCGGCCGAGACGGAGCGCGACAGTACGAGCTCTGCGCTTCCCGAGCCGAGCGGGTCGACGTCGCCGCCGGCATCCCGAACGCGTTCGACGACCTCGCCGGCTTCGGCCACACGCCAGCGGCCCTCCACCCAGGCCTGCGGGCTGCCGAGGCGCACGGCACCGGTGTCGGCCCGTTCGCCGAGCAGCAGGCCGAGCGCCGAAACCACCATCGTCTTACCGGCGCCGGTCTCGCCGGTGAGCGCGGTGAAACCGGGCCCGAGTGGCAGCGAGGCGTCGGCGATGACGCCCAGGTCTTTGATCGAGATCTCCTCGATGCCCCCGCGTGTCTCAGTCACGATCAGCCGGACCCCTCCACCCGGTGACGGGCAGATTGAACTTGTGCACGAGCCGGTCGGTGAAAGGCCCGGGATGCAGCCGCGCCAGTCGCACCGGAATGGGCGAGCGCCTCACCACGACGCGCGCGCCCGGCGGAAGGTCGTAGGCCCGGCGACCATCGCACCAGAGGATTCCCTCGCCGTCGGCCCGGTCGAGCAGCTCCACGGCGAGCGAGGAGTCGGCGTTGACGACGAGCGGCCGCGCGAACAGGGCGTGCGCGCTCAGCGGCACGAGCAGCAGAGCGGCGACGCCGGGCCAGACGACCGGCCCTCCGGCAGAGAACGAGTATGCGGTGGAGCCGGTCGGCGTTGACATGACGACGCCGTCGCATCCGAAGCTCGACATCGGCCGGCCGTCGACCTCGATGACGACCTCGAGCATCCGCTCGCGGCTGGCCTTCTCGACAGTGGCCTCATTGAGCGCCCAGCTCTCGTAGACGACCGCCTTGCCCACCTTCACGCGTGCGGAGAGCGTCATGCGCTCCTCCACCTCGTAGTCTTTGTCGAGGCCGCGGGCCACTGCGAGCTTGAGGTCGTCGCGTTCGCTCTCGGCCAGGAATCCGACGTGGCCGAGGTTGATGCCGAGCAGCGGCGCCGAGTGTCCCCGCACGAGTTCGGCGGCGCGCAGGATGGTGCCATCGCCGCCGAGCACGATCACCAGTTCGAGTTCGCTCGGCTGCACATCGACGCCGAGCACGGCCACCTCGTTGAAACTCGGCTCGGCCGCGAGCACGTCGCGCCGTTCGTCTTCACTCAGCACCGGGATGACCCCGGCGTCGATCAATTGCGCGCAGACCTGCACCCCCGCGAGGAGGGAATCAGAACGACCGGTGTGCGCGACGACGAGGATGTACCGCGTGGGTGCATCCATACGCGTCACGCTCCAATCACTGCGTCGAGAGGTCTACCCATTCTGTCTGATGCGACGGACTCGTGGGTGAACGAAGCCGCCTCATGTGGATGAACCGGGCCTTGTGGAGAGGTTCCGTCGTTGCCGCAGCGGCTCAGCCGCGCTGCGTCAGGTCGGTGACGGTCGCGAGCCACTCCGTCGGGTTTCCCCCGGCGGTGGCGCTCAGCCAGACGAGGTATTCGAGGTTCCCCTGGCTTCCGGCGATCGGCGATGCGACGACACCCGCGGTTCCGACCCCGAGGTCGTATGCCGCCCACAGAACGTTCGTCACCGCCTCGGCGCGGAGCACCGGATCGCGGACGATCCCCTCTTTGATGCCGGTGCGCCCCACCTCGAACTGAGGCTTCACCAGCAGCACGAAGTCGGCACCGGGAGCCGCCGACGCCACCAGTGCAGGGAGCACCTGCGCCAGAGAGATGAACGACAGATCGCCCACCACGAGGTCGGGACGGATGGGCTCGCCCACCAACCCGGCGAGTGCGGCAGCGGTCAGCTCGCGCGCGTTCACCCCCTCGAAGGAGCGGAGTCTCGGCTCGTCGGCGAGCACCGGTGAGAGCTGCCCGTGCCCCACATCGATCGCGATCACCGCGGCCGCCCCGCGCTCCAGCAGCACCTGGCAGAAGCCACCGGTCGAGGCGCCGGCATCGAGGGCGGTGCGTCCGGCGACGGGCACCGCGAACGCGTCGAGGGCGCCGATGAGTTTGTGCGCTCCGCGGCTCACATAGTGGTCGCCGCCGATCACGTCGACGGACTGGTCGTCCCGCACCTTCTGGGAGGCGCGGAGGGCCGCCCGGCCGTCGACCGTCACCAGGCCATCGGCGATGATCGTGGCGGCGTGCGAACGCGAGCGGGCGAGACCGCGGGCGGCGAGCGCCACATCCAGTCGCCGTTCGACCGTCGCGGTCGGCTCGCCGCTCTCGTCGGTGACCTCAGCCATGCCGCTGCACGTCGCCGCCCTCGAGCTCGTCGCGCAGTTCGTCGTGCACCTGGGCGTACGCCTCGGCCCGCGAGGCGAGCGGCTGATCTTCGATCAGATTGAGCCGGGGTACCAGCGCGTCATCCGCGCCCGCCGTTGCGGCGCCCTCCGTCTGCTGTCCATCCATCCCCCTACGCTACGCGAATCGAGGGCCGCTACTCCACGAACAGGCCGGCGAGGGTCTTCTTGCCGCGGCGCAGCACGGCCATGCCTCCCGGCAGCAGGGCATCGCCGACGGGCAGCTCGCCGTCGTCGACCTTGACGTTGTTGAGGTAGACACCGCCCTGTGCGATGGCACGGCGTGCCTCGCCCAGGCTGGCGGTGAGCCCGGTGTCGACGAGCGACTGGGTCACTGTGGCGCTCGGCGCCGTGGTGGTGTTGGGCAGCTCGCGCAGCGCGGCTTCCAGCGTCGCCGTCTCGAGGCCGGCGAGGTCGCCCTGACCGAACAGCGCCTGCGTCGCCGCGATGGCCGCTTCGGTGGCCGCGACCCCGTGCACCAGACTCGTGACCTCGAACGCCAGGCGACGCTGCGCCTCGCGCTTGAACGGCTCGGCCGCGACGGCGCCGTCGAGACGCTCGATCTCGGCCCGCGAAAGGAACGTGAACACTTTGAGCCGGGCGATCACATCGGCATCGTCGGTGTTGACCCAGAACTGGTACAGGGCGTACGGGCTCGTGAGGCTCGCATCCAGCCAGATCGCGTTGCCCTCGCTCTTGCCGAACTTGGTGCCGTCGCTGTTGGTGATCAACGGCGTGCCGATGGCGTGCGCGCTTTCACGCTCGACCCGGCGGATGAGGTCGGTGCCGCTCGTGAGGTTGCCCCACTGGTCGCTTCCACCGGTCTGCAGCACGCAGCCGTATTGACGGTAGAGCTCCAGGTAGTCCATGCCCTGCAGGATCTGGTAACTGAACTCGGTGTAGCTGATGCCTTCGTCCGAGTTGAGGCGCGCGCTCACCGCATCCTTCTTGAGCATGGTGCCGACCCGGAAATGCTTGCCGATGTCGCGGAGGAAGTCGATGGCCGACAGCGGCGCCGTCCAGTCGAGGTTGTTGACGAGCCGCACGGCGTTCTCACCCTCGGCGCTGAGGAAGCGGGAGACCTGCGCCTGCAGGTAACCGACCCACTCAGAGACGGTCTCCTTGGTGTTCAGCGTGCGTTCGGCGCTCGGCCGGGGGTCGCCGATGAGGCCGGTGGAGCCGCCGACGAGGCCGAGCGGCTTGTGGCCGGCCAGCTGCAGACGGCGCATGGTGAGCAGCTGCACGAGGTTGCCGAGGTGCAGGCTGGAGGCCGTCGGGTCGAACCCGCAGTAATAGGTGACCGGCTCGCCCGCGAGGAGCTGTTTGAGCGCTGCTTCATCCGTTGAGACGTGGATGAGCCCGCGCCACTTCAGCTCGTCCCAGACGTCGTCGAAGGACGGGTCGTTGGACTGTGCTTGGAGGAGTTCGGAGTCGGACACGGTTTCAGGTTATCAGCGACAGAGCGCCAGCCCTGATCCCCTCCCGTCAGGGATGAGGACCTGATCAAACTATCATCAGGGCTGTGAACCTGATAGAGTATCGATCAGGGTTACAGCCCTGATCGAAAGGAGACGATTCGTCGTGTTCGTCATCACGGCCGACCAGGTCGGCAGCAGGAAGGGTCCCGATATCGTCGCGGCCGCCCTCGACACGCTCAACCGGCGCTACCGTTCGCGGCTCGAACTGCCGGTGGACCGCAACGCCGGCGATGAGATCCAGGCCCTCACCGCCGACGCAGCCGCCGCCCTCGACCTCGTGCTGGAACTCACCCGCGACGGCGTCTGGAGCGTCGGACTCGGCTGCGGCAGCATCCGCACACCCCTCCCCGCCGAAACACGAGAAGCGAGCGGAGACGCGTTCATCGCCGCCCGCGAAGCCGTCACCCGGGCCAAACGGGCACCCACCCGGTTCGCGGCGCACGCGCTCGTCGCACCGCGTGCGGCCGACGACGCCGCAGCCGTGCTCGCTCTGCTGCTCACCCTGCGCGAAGGCCGCTCCCCCGCCGGCTGGGAGCTCTACGACCTCGTCTCCACCGGTCTCACACAGGCCGAGGCGGGCGCCCGGCTGGGCATCACCCCGCAATCGGCGAGCGACCGGGCCCGGGCCGCCGGCCTGCGCACGGAACTGGCCGCCATCGGCCCGCTGACTAGGCTGTTGGAGAGCCTCGACGACGCCCAGCTGAACCAAGGAGCCTGAATGATCGCGCACCTCCCACCCGTCCTCGCCGCGATCGGCCCGGTGCTGGTGTGGTGCTCGGCGCTCATCCTCGTGATCGCCTCCCTCTGCTGCGTGATCGCCACCCTGCGCACTCCGCGGCGTCCACTCGTGTACACCGCGGCCGGGCTGCTCGCCCTCGCGATCGTGTTCGTCAGTATCCCCGGCCCGGAAGCACCGGCACTGTTCCGTGTGCTGATCGGTGTGGTGGTGCTCGCCCTCAGCGTCGCCGGCGGCGGACCCGCCGCGCAGGTCGTGCTCGGTCTCGCCTCACGCAGTGTCGTCGCCGGGGCGAACGGCGGCATCGTGGTGCCCGAGAAGGCGACGCCCGAACAGATCGTGGCCGGTGTGAGACCGACGCACGAGGTGCTGCGCGGCGGCACGACGATCGGATTCCTCGAGCGATTCGCCGCCACCGGGGCGATCATGGCCGGCTTCCCCGAAGCCGTCGCCGTGCTCGTCGCCATCAAAGGAGTCGGGCGATTCACCGAACTCGACGCTGCCGAAGCCAGGGAGCGTTTCATCATCGGCACCCTGACCAGCCTCGTCTGGGCCTGCGCCTGCGCGGCGGTCTTCCGGCTCACCTTCGCCTGAGCGGCGCTACGGTCGGCGCGAATTCGTCAGTGCGACTTCGGGTGACGCTTGTACGGTGAGACGGTGGTATCCCCGGGCAGGGTGAACCGCCACGGGAACGATTCGCCACCGCCGGCGCCGGAGACGCCCGTGCGCGGCCCCGCCTCGAATGCCGCCGGGATGCGCGGCAACCGCAATGAGAACGGCGAGGCCAACAGGTCGGCGCCGTTCTGCTCCAGCCGGATGCCCGTCGCGACGACGAGACGGGCCGGCCCTCTGGCCAGATCGCGTGCCGGGACAACGCGCGCCGGGACAACGCGCGCCTGGACAACGCGCGCCGGCACGTCACTCGCCGAAGGATCGTCGGCGCCGCGCCCCCTGGCCGACCGACGCGCGCGCGCCAGTTCAGCACCCTCGATCACCTCCCCCGCCCGCAACAGCACGGCGGTCGCCACTCCCTCGGGCGAGCAGACGACGTTCGCGCACACGTGCATCCCATAGGTGAAGTACGCGTAGAGGTGACCGGGCTCGCCGTACATCGCCGCATTGCGTCTGGTTCGGCCGCGGAACGCGTGCGAACCGGGGTCGACCCCATCACCCACGTACGCCTCGACCTCGGTGATGCGCACAGCCACCGCGCCCTCGGGGGTCTCGTGCCGCAGCACAGCGCCGAGAAGCCGGGGCGCGACCTCGAGCGACGACGCCAGGAAGAACTCCCGGTCGGGCCGGAACAGCCCGTCGTCATCGCTCGAGGTCATCGCATGCGGGACGGCGTCAGAAGATCCTGGCGCCGCTGACCGCCGCCACGATCAGGCCGATGACGATCACCAGCACGGCCGCGACCACGATGACGCGGAGCACCCACGGCGAGCGCGGCGATCGCTTGTCGGGCCGGCCTGTGCTCATCAGGAGAGATCCCGCCTGACCGCCACGAAGGAGGTCGTCAGAGCGCGCACGCTCTCGGTGAGCGCAGCGAGCTGCTCCGCCACGCGGACCGGTGCTGTGCCGCCGATGTTGTCCCGACTGGAGACCGATCCCTCGACCGTGAGCACTGTGCGCACATCGGGCGTGAGCAGCGGCGATACGGAAGCCAGACCCGCATCATCAACCTCGCTCAGCTCGAGGCCGCGCTCCTCCGCGAACCTGACGAGAGAGCCCGTGATCTCGTGGGCGTCGCGGAACGGCACGTGCCGCTTCACGAGCCACTCGGCCACATCGGTGGCGAGCGAGAAGCCCTGCGGCGCCAGCTCGGCCATCCGGTCGGTGTGGAAGCGGAGGGTGGCGACCATGCCGGTGAAGGCGGGGAGCACCACCTCCAGCGTGGTCACCGAGTCGAACACCGGCTCCTTGTCCTCCTGCAGGTCGCGGTTGTACGCCAGCGGCAGCCCCTTGAGCGTCGTCAGCAATCCGGTGAGGTTGCCGATCAGGCGACCTGCCTTGCCGCGGGTGAGCTCGGCGATGTCCGGGTTCTTCTTCTGCGGCATGATCGACGACCCGGTCGAATAGGAGTCGTCGAGGGTGACGAACCCGAACTCGCGAGTGTTCCAGAGGATGATCTCTTCAGAGAAACGCGAGAGGTCGACGCCGATCTGGGCGGCGATGAACGCGAACTCGGCCACGACATCCCGCGCGGCAGTGCCGTCGATCGAGTTCTCGGAGCTGCGGCCGAACCCGAGGTCATGGGCGACCAGCACGGGGTCGAGGCCGAGCGTCGAACCGGCGAGCGCCCCCGAACCGTAGGGCGAGACGTTCGCACGTTTGTCCCAATCGGCGAGACGCTCGAGGTCGCGCACGAGCGGCCAGCAGTGCGCGAGCAGGTGGTGCGCCAACAGCACCGGCTGGGCGTGCTGCAGGTGGGTGCGCCCCGGAAGCACGGCAGACGGATGCGCCTCCGCCTGTGAGGCGATCGCGTCGATCAGGGCGATCAGACGCTCGGCGATGACGCCGGCATGGTCGCGCAGATACAGGCGCACGAGCGTCGCGATCTGGTCGTTGCGGCTGCGGCCGGCACGAAGCTTGCCGCCCAGGTCGCCCCCGGCACGTTCGATGAGACCGCGCTCCAGGGCGGAGTGCACATCTTCGTCGTTCTCGAGTGCGGCGAAGGCCCCGGAGGCCACATCCGCGTCGAGCCGGTCGAGCGCGCCGAGCATCCCCCCGAGCTCGTCGGCGCTGAGGTACCCCGCCGCTGCGAGAGCGCGGGCGTGCGCCCGGGAGCCGGCGATGTCGTAAGCGGCGAGCTGCCAGTCGAAATGCGTGGACTTGCTCAGCGCCGCCAACTCCGGGGACGGCCCGCCGGCGAAGCGACCGCCCCAGAGGGCGCCCGCCTCACCGGCGCGAGCGCTGTGCTGACCGTTCTCGCTCATCCTTTGCCTACTCGCCCAGGTCGCGACGGGCCGAGATCTTGCTCGGCAGCGACCAGAGCTCGATGAAGCCCTTGGCCAGCGACTGGTCGAACGTGTCGCCGGTGTCATAGGTGGCGAGGTTGAAGTCGTACAGGCTCTCCGCGCTGCGGCGCCCGGTCACGACGGCAGTGCCGGCGTGCAGCTTCAGCCGGATCTCACCGGTGACGTGCTTCTGCGTCTCGTCGATGAACACGTCGAGAGCGCGCTTGAGACCGGAGAACCAGAGACCGTCGTAGACCAACTCGGCCCACTTCGACTCGACCGTGCGCTTGTAGCGGGCCACATCGCGCTCGACGGTCATGTTCTCGAGCTCTTCGTGGGCGGCGATCAGGGCGATACCGGCCGGAGACTCGTACACCTCGCGGCTCTTGATGCCGACCAGACGGTCCTCGACGATGTCGATGCGACCGACGCCCTGGCCGCCCGCGACCGTATTCATCAGCTGCACGGCCTCGAGCGGGCTGACCGGCTTGCCGTCGATCGCCACCGGTATGCCCTCGCTGAACGCGATGACGACCTCGACCGGCTCACGGGTGACCGACGGGTCCTCGCTGTAGGTGTAGAGGTCTTCGATCGGGGCGTTCCACGGGTCCTCCAGGAACCCGGTCTCCACCGCGCGGCCCCAGACGTTCTGGTCGATCGAGTACGGCGACTTCTTCGACTGCACGATCGGCAGGTTGTGCTCGGCAGCGTAGACGATCGCTTTGTCGCGGGTGAGGGCGAAGTCGCGCACCGGGGCGAGCGAGGTCAGATCCGGCGCGAGCGCGGCGACAGCGGCCTCGAACCGCACCTGGTCGTTGCCCTTGCCGGTGCATCCGTGGGCGACGCTGTCGGCGCCGAGCGCCTTGGCGGTCGCGGCGAGGTGCTTGGCGATCACCGGGCGGCTGAGCGCCGAGACCAGCGGGTAGCGCTTCTGGTAGAGCGCGTTCGCCTTGAGCGCCGGCATGATGTAGTCGCCGGCGAACTCGTCCTTCGCGTCGACGACGATGGATTCGACGGCGCCGCAGTCGAGGGCACGCTGGCGGATCGCCTCCATGTCTTCCCCGCCCTGGCCGACGTCGACGGCGAGGGCTACGACCTCTTTGCCGGTCGCGTCCTTCAGCCAGCCGATCCCCACCGAGGTGTCGAGACCGCCCGAGTACGCGAGAACAACACGTTCCGCCATGATTCTCCTTTTAGCTTGTGATTCATTACGAGTTTAGAGTTTTCGACTACGCGGCGTTCTGCGCCAGAAGCCAGACGAGCAGGGCCTTCTGGGCGTGCAGGCGGTTCTCCGCCTCATCCCAGATGACCGACTGGGGACCGTCGATGACCTCGGCGGTCACCTCGTAGCCGCGGTCAGCCGGCAGGCAGTGCAAGAAGAGGGCATCGGGCTTCGCGAGCGCCATCAGGTCGGTGTCGACCCGATAGCCGCCGAAGACGGCGATGCGTTGGGCTTTCTCGTCCTCTTTGCCCATCGACACCCAGGTGTCGGTGACCACGACATCCGCGCCGGCGACGGACTCGTTCGGGTCGGTGAACAGCGTGACCGATCCGCCCGTCTTCTCCGCGATCCGGTCGGCGTCGGCCACGACCTCGGCAGACGGGGCGTAGTCGGCCGGGGATGCGATGCGCACGTGCATCCCGGCCGTCACGCCCGCGAGAACGTAGGACTGGCCCATATTGCTCGCGCCGTCGCCGAGGAACGTCAGGGTGAGACCCTGGAGCGTCCCCCGCTTCTCTTTGATGGTGAGCAGATCGGCCAGCAGCTGGCAGGGGTGGAAATCGTCCGAGAGGGCGTTGACGACCGGCACGGCGGTGCCGCGGGCCATCTCCTCCAGACCGGACTGCGCGTAGGTGCGCCACACGATCGCGGAGACCATGCGCTCCAGCACGCGGGCGGTGTCGGAGGGGGTCTCCTTGCCGCCGAGCTGGCTGTTCGCGGTCGAGATGATGAGCGGGCTGCCACCGAGGTCGGCGACACCGACGGCGAACGATACCCGGGTGCGGGTGGACGACTTGTCGAAGATCACGGCGACGGTCTGCGGCCCCGCCAGGGGCTTGGTGCCGAAGCGGTCCTTCTTGAGGCGTGAGGCGAGTTCGATGATCTCCGCCTGTTCGGCGGGGGTGATGTCGTCATCGCGAAGAAAATGCCTGGTCATGAGTTTCTTTCGGTTGGGGATGCGTGGGGTGGCGGGGCGGGCGGCGCGCTAGGCAGCGTCGACGACCGCCAACGCTCGCCCGAAGCGTTCGCGGAACTCGGCGAGCTCGGCGTCGCCGACGATCAGGGGCGGGGCGAGCCTGATGCTGGATTCGTTCGGGGCGTTGATGATCAGGCCGTTCGCGAGCGCCGCATCCGAGAGTCGGTGCGCTTCACCCGCGGTGAGCCCGATGCCGACGAGGAGACCGGCACCGCGCAGTTCGCCGATGAGCGGAGAGTCGAAGCCCCGGATGATCGCCCGCAGCTCCTCTCCGCGGCGCGCCGCATTCTGCACGAGGCCAGCGCTTTCGATCTCGCCGAGCACCGCGTTGGCGGCGGCGGTTGCGAGTGGGTTGCCGCCGAAAGTCGAGCCGTGTTGGCCCTGCGTGAACAGGTCGGACGCCCAGCCGAAGGTGATGAGGGCTCCGATCGGAACGCCTCCGGCCATCCCCTTCGCCACGGTCACGGCATCGGGCAGGACATCGGCGTGCTCGTAGGCGAACCAACGGCCTGTGCGGCCGACACCGGTCTGGATCTCGTCCAGGATGAGCAGCACACCGTGCTCCTCTGTGAGCTCCCGAGCTCGGCGCAGGAACCCGGGCGGAAGGTCGAGAACACCGGCCTCTCCCTTGATCGGCTCGATGAAGAGCGCGGCGACACGATCGTCGATCGCCGCCTCCAGCGCCTCGATCGTCGAATCGATGTGCTCGACGCCGG
The DNA here is from genome assembly GCF_020009625.1 of Leifsonia poae. Classification (NCBI taxonomy): domain Bacteria; kingdom Bacillati; phylum Actinomycetota; class Actinomycetes; order Micrococcales; family Microbacteriaceae; genus Leifsonia; species Leifsonia poae. The sequence continues at coordinate 3,522,891 of NZ_JAIHLP010000002.1, read as the reverse complement.
AGGGCAGCGGTTCGAACGGCTCACGCATCGGCGGTTTGCCGGTGAGGGCGAGCGAGCCCATCGTGCGGCCGTGGAAGGCGTTGGTGAGGGCGAGCACCCGAGTGCGACGGCCGTCGCCCCGGTTCAGGCGCGCCAGCTTGAACGCCGCCTCATTCGCTTCGGCTCCCGAGTTGCCGAAGTAGACGCGGCCTTCCTCACCGGCGCCGGTCAGCCGGGTGAGACGCTCCGCCAGCTCGAGCTGGGGCGGCGTGGCGAAATAGTTCGAGACGTGCGCGAGGGTGGCGATCTGGCGACTGACCGCATCCACCAGCACGGGATGCGCGTGGCCGAGCGAGTTCACCGCGATGCCGGCGAGGAAGTCGAGATAGTCGTTCCCGTCGACGTCCCACACCCGGCAGCCCTCGCCCCGGGCGAGCATGACGTGCGGGGTCGCGAGCGTGCGCATCATCGTGTGGCCGAACCGGTCGGTCCATTCCTGTGCTGTCGAGGTGCTCATACCGGCACCACCTCCGTTCCGATCCCGTTCTGCGTGAAGACTTCGAGAAGGATCGAGTGCTGCACGCGGCCGTCGATGATCGCCGCCTTCGCGACACCACCGTCCACCGCGGCCAGGCAGGCGGCCATCTTCGGGATCATCCCCGATTCGAGCGACGGCAGCAGCCCACGCAGCGCGGGGGCGTCGATCTTCGAGACGAGCGAATCCCGGTTGGGCCAATCGCTGTAGAGACCGGCGACATCGGTGAGGATCACGAGCTTCGCCGCGCCGAGCGCCACAGCCAGTGCGGCCGCAGCCGCATCCGCATTGACGTTCAGCGACTGCCCCGGCACGTCGATATCGGGCGCGATCGAGGAGACGACCGGGATGCGTCCAGCGGCGATCTGCGCGTGCACCGCCTCCGGGTTCACACCGATCACATCGCCGACGAGTCCGAGGTCCACCTCCTCGCCGTCGACGACGACACCGCGCTTGCGGCCCTGGAACAGCCCCGCATCCTCTCCGGAGAGTCCGGCGGCGAGCGGACCGTGCTGGTTGATGTTGCTCACGAGGTCGCGGTTGATCTGGCCGGTCAGCACCATGCGCACGACCTCCATCGCCTCGGGTGTCGTCACCCGGTAGCCGCCGCGGAACTCGGATTCGATGCCGAGACGTTCGAGCATCGCGGAGATCTGCGGGCCGCCCCCGTGCACGACCACCGGGTGGATGCCCGCGTAGCGCAGGTAGACCATGTCTTCGGCGAAGGCGCGCTGCAAGTCTTCGTTCACCATGGCGTTGCCGCCGAACTTCACGACGATGATCTGCTCGTGGAAACGCTTGAGCCAGGGCAGCGATTCGATCAGGGTCGCCGCTTTCACCGCGGCCAGCTGCTGATCGGCCGCGTCGTCGGCCCTCGTGTGAGGAGTCGTCACCGTCATCAGCTCGAGTACGCGCTGTTCTCGTGCACGTAGTCGTGCGTGAGATCGTTGGTCAGAATCGTCGCCGACTCGGCCCCCGTGTGCAGGTCGATCAGCACATGCACCGACCGAGGCTTCAGGTCGACGAGATCGCGCGGCTGGTCCGGCTCCCCCGCCGTGCACACCTGAACGCCGTTGATGGCGACATCGATCCCGTAGGGGTCGAACACGGCATCGGTGGTGCCGACGGCCGCGAGCACCCGGCCCCAGTTGGGGTCGTTTCCGAAGATCGCCGCCTTGAACAGGTTGCTGCGCGAAACCGCGCGCCCCACCACGACGGCGTCGTCTTCGCCGGCCGCGTTGACCACCTCGATGGCGATGTCATGGGAGGCGCCCTCCGCATCGGCCTGCAACTGTTCGGCGAGACTGCGGCACACCCCGGTCAGTGCCTCCGCGAACTCGTCGAGGTCGGCCGCGACGCCGCTCGCCCCGGAGCCGAGCAGCGCGACGGTGTCGTTCGTAGACATGCAGCCGTCGGAGTCGAGCCGGTCGAACGTCACGCGGGTCGCGCGGCGCAGGGCACTGTCGAGTTGCGCCGAATCGAGCACCGCATCCGTGGTGATCACGACGAGCATCGTCGCCAGACCCGGCGCGAGCATCCCCGCGCCTTTCGCCATGCCACCGACCGTCCAGCCGGCGGGCGAGGTGTGCGCGGCCTCCTTCGCCCGGGTGTCGGTGGTCATGATCGCCTCGGCGGCGGCGAGACCGGCGTCAGCGGAGTCCGCATCGCCGGCGGAGAGCGCCAATGCCGCCTCCCGAACGCCGGTCACCAGCTTGCCGAGGTCGAGCTGATCGCCGATCAGCCCTGTGGAGCAGACGAGCACATCGCCGGCGCTGACCTCGAGACGCTCGGCCACGGCCTCGGCGGTGGCGTGGGTGGTCTGGAAGCCTTGGGCGCCGGTGTAACAGTTGGCGCCGCCCGAGTTGAGCACGATGGCCGAGACGATGCCGTCGGCGATGACCTGCTCGCTCCACAGCACCGGGTTGGCTTTGCAGCGATTGGTGGTGAACACGGTCGCGGCCGCGGCGAGCGGTCCGAGGTTCCGCACGAGGGCGAGATCGCGCTTGCCGGTCGATTTGAGGCCGGCGACGACGCCGGCTGCGGCGAATCCTGTTGCTGCTGTCACACTCACGGTGCCACTCCATTCACGGTCAGACCGGTGGTCTCGTCGAGGCCGAGGGCGATGTTCGCCGACTGGATGGCGGCACCCGCCGTCCCTTTGTACAGATTGTCGAGGGCGAGCACGGTGACGAGACGACCGGTGGCCTCGTCGACCGCCCACCCGATCAGCGCGGTGTTCGCGCCCAGAACGTCGGCGGTGCGCGGAACACTGCCGGCCGGGAGAACCTGCACGAACGGTTCGCCGTCGTAGACCGAGAATGCGTTCTCGATCTGCTCGCGGGTCACGCCGGGTTTGAGCCGCGCGGTCGAGGTCGCGAGGATGCCGCGCGACATGGGCACGAGCACCGGCGTGAACGAGACCGTCGGATGCGTCGCCCCGGCCTTGCGCAGGTTCTGCTGGATCTCGGGGATGTGCCGGTGCGTGCCACCGACGGCGTACGGGTTGGCCGAGCCGAGGATCTCGCTGGCGAGGTACATCGTCTTGAGGCTCTTCCCCGCGCCGGATGGTCCGACCGCGAGCACCGCGACGATGTCCTCTTCGTCGATGATGCCGGCCGCGATTCCCGGGGCGAGGGCCAACGAGACGGCGCTCGCGTTGCATCCGGGGGCCGCGATGCGGCGCGCGCCGACAAGGTTCTGGCGTTGCTTTCCGTCGCCCACCGGGAGTTCGGGCACCCCGTAGGCCCAGGCGCCGTGGTGGTCGCCGCCGTAAAAGGCGGCCCAGGCTTCTACGCTCTCGAGCCTGTGGTCGGCTCCGCAGTCGACGACGAGGGTCTCTGCGGGCAGTTGTGCCGCGATCTCGCCGGATTTGCCGTGCGGCAGAGCGAGGAACACCACGTCATGGTCCGCGAGATTCTCGGAGCTGGTCTCGGTGAGGGTGAGGTGGCTGAGTGAGCGGAGGTGCGGCTGGTGGGCGAGGAGGGGTTGTCCGGCGTTCTGGTGGGCGGTGACGGTTTTCACCGTGAAGTCGGGATGACCGGCCAGAATTCTGAGGAGTTCTCCGCCGGCGTATCCGGATGCTCCGGCGACGGCTACCGAGAAAGTCATGCTTCTACCTTATTGAGTGGACGACAGGGGGCCTGAAGACGGCGGCACCCACGTCGACCCTCACGAAGGGTCGCGCCAGCGCCGCCTAGATTCGGCGGTCGCGCAGGCGTCGGCGCATGGCGCGGGCGGCGGAAGCCGAGCGCGTGTCCGTGATGCACCGAGCGAAAAGCATGTCGCAACCCTAGCGCGCCTCGCCCGGCCTACGCCAATCGGCACCGGCCAGGCGCTGAGGGACGATGGCGCTACTCGCGGACGATGGCGCTACTCGCGGATGGCGGCCCTACTCGCGGATGGCGGCCCCGAAGCGTTCGTGCGCGGCGGCGGCCCCGCGAGTTTCGCTTCGGAGGCTTCTGCCGCGGTGAGCGTGCGGTCGTCGGCGCGGAACCGCAGTGCGAAGGTGAGGCTCTTCGCTCCGTCGGGCAGGCCCGTTCCGCGGTAGTCGTCGACGAGTCGGATGTGCTCCAGCAGGGGGCCGGCACCTTCCACGACGGCGCCCTCCACCTCACCCGCGGGAATGGTGTCGGCCACGACGAGGGAGAGGTCTTGTGTGGCCGCCGGGTAGCCGGAGATGGTGCCCGCCACGATGTCGGCCGGCGCGACGCCGATCAGGGCATCGAGGTCGAGCTCGAAGACGGCGACGACCCGGGGCAGGTCGAACTCTTCGGCGAGTGCGGGGAGCAGTTCGCCCGCGTAGCCGACGAGAACGCCCTCCCCCTCGCCACCGGAGTGCGCGATCAGCTGCGCGGTGCGACCCGGGTGCAGCGCCTTGTGTGCGCCCTGCACCGGCTCGACTCGCAGGCCCAGGGCCGCCGCGGTCTGCGCGACCATCGTGACCGCGTCAGCGATCCCGGCCGCCAGCGCCGGCTGTCCCGGCTGCTTCGGCACCGTGTGGCCGAGCACCAGGCCGGCCAGGTGGCGCGGCTGCGGCGGGATGCCGGCGTTGAGCCCGGCGAGGGTGACATCGCTCGGCAGCACGGCTCCGGGTGGAAGGGTCTCGGCGCCGAACGGTGCGCCGCCGATCGGGCGGAAGACCGTGCCGATTTCGTAGACGCTGAGGTCGACCAAGCCACGGGCGAGGTTGCGCTTGGCGATGTCGACGAGTCCGGGCAGCAGCGAGGTGCGCAGGTAGGGAGCGGTCGCATCCAGCGCGTTGGCGATCTTGACGGCGGGAACGGTGCCGGGCTCGGGCGAGCCGAACAGGTCGTTGGCCGCGTCGCTGACGAAGGGGAACGCGAGCACCTCGGTGGCACCGTTGGCCGCCAGCGTCTGCGCGACGGCTCGACGCAGCTTCTGCTCGCGGGTCAATCCGCGCCCGGGCGGGGCGACGGGTAGCACCGAGGGGATGCGGTCGTAGCCGACGATGCGGGCCACCTCTTCGGCGAGGTCTGATTTGTCACGCAGATCTGGCCGCCAGCTCGGCGGCACGATCTGCAGCGCACCGTCGGTCTCGCCAACCGCGCCGCCGATCTCGGCGAGAGCGCCGCGCACCTCCTCGTCGGTGAAGTCCACACCGACCAGCGAAGCGATGTAGCCGTTCGGCAGTCGGATGGGCTCGGGGCGTCGGCCGTGTCGAGCAGCGAACCGAGCGCATCCGCGTGGCCTCCCGCGAGCTGCTCGAGGAGCTGCACCACCCGGGCGGCCGCGGCGACGGCGACCCGCGGGTCGACACCCCGTTCGAACCGCTTCGAGGCCTCGCTGGGGAGCTTGTGCCGACGGGCGGTTCGGGCGATCGACACGGGGTCGAAGTTGGCGGCCTCGACCAGCACCGTTCGCGTTTCCGCGGTGATCTCGGTAGAGGCGCCACCCATCACGCCGGCGAGCCCGATCGGCCCGGAGTCGTCGGTGATCAGCAGATCTTCGGAGTCGAGCACGCGTGTCTGATCGTCGAGCGTGACGAGCTTCTCGCCGGGGTGCGCCCGACGCACGACGAGGCCGCCCTGCAGCTTGTCGAGGTCGTAGCCGTGGATCGGCTGGCCGAGCTCGAGCATCACGTAGTTGGTGATGTCGACGATCAACGAGATCGAGCGGATCCCGGCGAGTTTGAGCCGGGCGACCATCCAGGCCGGTGTCGGGCGGGTGCCGTCGACCTCGCGCACGACGCGGGTGACGAACACCGTCGCGCCGGTGCGGCCTCGGATGGGCGCACGATCGTCGACCGTCACGCTGAAGCCTGCGGCGTGGTCGCCGTCGATCAGCAGGCCCGCGGCGGCAGCGGGATCACGGAACGCGGCGCCGGTGGCGTGCGAGTACTCGCGCGCGATGCCCCGGATCGAGAACGCGTAGCCTCGGTCGGGAGTGACGTTCACCTCAACGGCGGTGTCGTCGAGCCCGAGCAGCGAGATCGCATCGGTTCCGACCTCGGCGTCGAGGCCGAGGGTCGCCAGGCGCAGAATGCCGTCATGCTCGTCGCCGAGACCGAGTTCGCGCGCGGACGCGATCATCCCGTCGGAGACATGTCCATAAGTCTTGCGAGCCACGATCGGGAACGGTCCGGGCAGCACCGACCCCGGCAGTGTCACCACGACCTTGTCGCCGACGAAGAAGTTGCTCGCGCCGCAGACGATCCCGTGCACGGCCTCGCCGCCATCGGCGGCCGTCTCACCATCGGGGGCGACACGAACACGACACCAGCGGATGGTCTTGCCGTTCGACTGCGGCTCCGCCACGAAGTCGAGCACCTCACCGACCACGACGGGCCCGGAGATCTCGAACGTGTGTACATCCTCTTCTTCCAGCCCGACCGAGACGAGGGCGGCGTGCACCTCGTCGGCCGTGGTTCCCGGCTCCAGGTCGACGTATTCGCCGAGCCAACTCAGGGGGACGCGCATCAGACCACCATTCCGAACTGCTGGGAGAACCGGACATCGCCTTCGGCCATGTCACGCATGTCTTTGACGTCGTTGCGGAACATCAGAGCCCGCTCGACACCCATACCGAACGCGAAGCCCGAGTAGACGTCGGGGTCGATGCCCGCCGAGCGCAGCACATTCGGGTTCACCATGCCGCAGCCGCCCCACTCGATCCAGCGCGCGCCGCCTTTGAAGGTGGGGTGCCAGAGGTCGAGCTCGGCGCTCGGTTCGGTGAACGGGAAGTAGTTGGGGCGCAGCCGCACCTTGGCGTCGTCGCCGAAGAGCGTCTTCACGAAATGGTCGAGCGTTCCGCGCAGGTGGGCCATGGTCAGCCCCTTGTCGACGGCGATCCCCTCCGTCTGGTGGAACACGGGCAGGTGGGTCGCATCGAATTCGTCGGTGCGGAACACCCGACCGGGGGCGACCCGATAGACGGGCAGATCGTTTCCGAGTAGGGCTCGCAGCTGCACCGGGGAGGTGTGCGTGCGCAGCACCATATGGGCGTTCGTCGGTTCGACGAAGAATGTGTCTTGCATGGCGCGGGCCGGGTGGTCTTCGTCGAAGTTGAGCGCATCGAAGTTGTACCACTCGCTCTCGAGCTCTGGGCCCTCGGCGAGTTCCCACCCCATGCCGACGAAGACATCGGCGATGCGCTCCTGCAGCAACGAGAGCGGATGCCGTGCACCCGCGCTCCAGCGCGACGGCAACGCCGTGACGTCGAGTGCCTCCGCCGCGAGACGTGCGGCGTTCTCCGCCGCCTCGATCTCGTTCTCCTTCGACGCAAAAGCCTGCGTGACCCTGCCCCGCGCCTGGCCGACGAGTTTGCCCGCCGCGGCCTTCTGGTCGTTGGGCAGCGAACGGAGGCTCGCGTTCAGGCGGGCGAGCGGCGACCCTTCGGCCGTGTGCTCACCGCGCACGACCTTGAGCGCCGCCGAGTCGGCCGCGGCGTCGATGGCCGCGAGTGCGGCCACGACGGCGGCTTCGACCGATGCTTCGGAGATTTCGGTGGTATCTGACACGAGACCCAAGTTTAGTGGGCCGTCGCGGCCGGCACCGGCGGCGCCTGCGGTCGTGGAGAACTCGGCGGATCAGTCGCTTGTGGAGGAACCCGTTCCGGCGTCGTGTTCCGCGTACACCTCGTATGCGGCCTCCCAGAGTGCGGCGGTCTCCGGCACGCTCAGTCCGTTGAGCAACAGGGTCAAGCCATCGACGAGGGAGTGCCATCCGGCCGCGAAATCGGGCGCCGACCGCATCCTGCCCGCCCCGAAGACATCGGGGATCGCCTCCTGGTCGAGCACGAAGAGTGTGCCCTCCACCGTCTCCGACAGCCGGATCGTCACGGCCGACCGGTCAGGGCCCCAGGCGAACGAGATCAGTCGCCCGGGCTCGAGCGCGAGAACCTCCATGTCATGCACTCCGTCGGGCACGTTCGCGTCACCCAGTCGGAACATGTCACCCATCCGGAGCGGCCTCTCCCGCACCGGATCGTCCGGCCAGCTCACGACGGGCCACAGCCAGCGGCCGATCCGTTCGGGCGTCGTCAGCACATCCCACACCGCGTCCATGGGCGCGTCGAGCAGGCGTTCCAGATGCACGCCAGAGCCCGCTTCCACCCGAACTGTCGAGGCCGGCACGAGGGCCGCCTCGACGCGACGATACTCGTCGAGCGCGGCATCGAAAGCAGCGGGGTCGGCGGCCCCACCGACGTAGCCGAGCTCGCCGACCGACGACCGCTCGTCGCCGACCTCGCGGGAGAGGTGCGTGAGCGCATCCTCCCAGCCGGCGCCGTACACCGAGGCGGTGACCGCCTGAACTCGGCGATGCACCAGGGTGAGACGCGAACGATCGTCCCCGACGGAACTCACACTCACCTCGACTTCGGTCTCCCCTTCGTTCTCACCCGAACGGCTGAACTGCCAGGCGATCACGATGCGGCGCTCCGGCTCGCAGTCGATCACCCGTCCGAGCACGATCGCATCGACGCCGGGGCCGCCCATCCTCAGCCGGTATCCACCCTCATAGGCTTCGTATCGGCCGATCCAGCGGGCGAGCCGCTCCGGGTCGGTGAGCGCGCTCCAGAGCTCCGACGCGGATGCGGCGAACTCCCGTTCCACGGTCACCGTCCGTCGCGCGCCGTCCAGCGCGATCTCTCCCCAGATCGTCACGATGCTTCCCGTCCTCTGCCTGTCGTCGTCTCTGCCACTGCCACCGCATCGGCCGCTGCCGCGCGCCTGACGCCGCGGGCCAGTTCGGTCTCGAGAGCATCGAGGCGCTGCGACCAGAATCCGCGCACCTCGTCGAACCACACGGCCGCAGCCTCGATCCGGTCGCGGTCGAGCGAGTAGATCCGCTGTTTTCCCTCTACTCTGCTGGTGACCAGACCCGTCTCGCGCAGCACCCTCAGGTGGCGGGATGCGGCCGGCTGGCTGATGCCGAATTCCACCGCGGCGCGTTCGGCGAGCGACCCCGCGGGCAGCTCACCCCGGGCGAGCAGCTCGACGAAGCGGCGTCGCACCGGGTCGCCGATCGACTCCAACGCATCCATCTCACGAATATATCGGATCTACGTTATATAACGCCAGGATTAATTAATGTTCCTGGGTGAGCCTCGCCATGAGTGCCAGCGCCGCATCCCGCGCCGCCACGACGATGACCTCATCGGGGATGTCTGTGCCGGCCGCCGCCGCAACCGCGGCATTGATGCTGAGAAAGGCCATCCGCACCAGGAGCACCCGTCGAGGGTCGCTCTCCCTGACCGTCAGAACGGCAGCCACACCCTCGAGCCCCTCCCCGATCCGGGCTCCGGATGCGCCGTCGATGCCCCCGAGGAGTCGCGGGTTCGCATTGACGAACCGGATGCCACGCAGCTTGTCGACCGAGAAGGAGTCGATCCACCGCAGCACCGCACGCTCCAGCAGGTCGGGAGCGTCCGGCTCCGCCTCGACCCAGTGGAGAAGGTCGCGAACCTCAGACCCCCGCGTCTCGAAGACCGAGCGCACGATCTCCTCCTTGCCCGCGAAGTGGTAGTAGAGCGATGCCTTGTTGATCCCCAGGGCTTCGGCGATCTGACGCATCGACGTCGCCTCATACCCCTGCGAGCCGAAGAGTGTCAGCGCAACCATCTGGGCTTCGGCCTTGGTCTCGGCGCCGGTACGCCGCCGTGTCTCATTCATCCACCCAGTCTATTCGACAATCTAACTACCGTTAGGTAGGCTAGCGATCTGGCCGGCGGTCACCTCGGGTGACAGGAAAGGAACACCCCATGGGGATCGTCATCATCGAAGCTGTCGCTCTGGTGCTCGCAGGCCTCCTCGCCGGCGAAGAGCTGATCGTGCGCTACGGCGTGCAGCCCGCGCTCACCGCGCTCGAAGATCGGGCGCACATCCTCGCCCGCGTAGCCCTCGTCAAACGACTGAAAGTCGTGGTGCCGATCATCATGGTTCCGACCGTGCTGGCCGCCGCCGCCACTCTGATCACGGCTGGAACGGGCGACGGGCTGCTCTGGCGCTGGGCCGGCATGGCCGCCCTCGTCGCATTCGTTCTGTTCTCGTTCCTCGGAACCGTGCCGATCAACATGAAGGTCAACGACTGGGATGCCGACGCCCCGCCCGCCGACTGGAAAGCAGTCGTGCGCCGGTGGCAGACCATCGACGTCTTCCGCTCCTCGGCCGCGATCGTGACATTCGTGTGCTTCACCGTCGCCCTGGCCGTCCAACTCCCCTGACTCGCCCCGCGCCCTCGACCCGCACCCTCTCTCGCGCGCCCGCCCCACTCGCCCGACCCCACTCGCCCGACCCCACTCGCCCGACCCCACTCGCCCGACCCCGCGAAAAGTACCCCGCGAGTCCACCCGAACTCGCGCGAAAACCGCCGAGTACACGAACCATTCGTGGACTCGGCTGGTTCGGTCAGAGGGCGGGGAGAGGCGAGGCGGGGGCGGAGCGCTGGGCGAAAGCCGACTCGTAAAGGCAGACGGATGCGGCGGTCGCCAGGTTCATGGACTCGGCCCGACCGTAGATGGGAACCGTGACCACACGGTCGACCAGCTGCAGCATGTCGTCGGCGAGGCCGCGCGCTTCGTTGCCGAACACCCACGCGGTCGGGCGCGCCAGCTGACCGTCGGTGCGGGCCTCCAAAAGGTCCTCGCCCTTGATGTCGGCGGCGAGGATCTGCAGGCCGGCCGCATGCGCTCGCTCGACAACGTCGTCGAGGGTGGCACCGACCGCGACGGGAACGTGGAACAGCGAACCGGTGGTGGAGCGCACCACCTTGGGGTTGTACAGGTCGACGGTGCGGCCGGTTAATACCACCGCATCCGCCCCCGCCGAGTCGGCTGCCCGGATGATCGTGCCAGCGTTGCCGGGGTCGCGCACCTCCTCGAGAACGGCGACGAGGCGCGGTTCACCCGAGAAGATGTCTCGGATGGAGGTGGGGAACTGACGGCAGACCGAGACGAACCCCTGGGGTGTGACCGTGTCGGCCATCACTTCCAGCACCTGCTCGGTGACGAATTCGACATCGACGCCGGCCTCGACCGCCGTCTGGGCGATATCGCTGTAGCGCTCGAGCGCAGTCGGCGTCGCATAGAGCTCCACGACCAGCTCCGGGCGGAAGGCCAGGGCCTCGGCGACGGCCTGCGGACCCTCCAAAAGAAAAAGCCCGGTCTCCGACCGGGCGCTGCGCTTGGCGAGTTTGGCCACGGCCCGAACTCGGGGCGAACGCGGATTATCGAGCATGCTCCCAGCCTAGTGCCGCATCCGCGCGATTCCGCGGATCTCGCCTCGCGCTGGCGGCGGCCGGCGGCCGCACACGAAGAGAACCCGGCCGACGGGCGACCGGGTTCTCTTCGTGGTGCTCATGCTCAGTGAGCTCAGGCAGCAGCCTTCGGGGCCGAGGTGTCGGCGGGCAGCGCCTTCTTGGCGGTCTGGACGAGCGCCGCGAACGTGGCGGGCTCGTTGACGGCCAGCTCGGCGAGGATGCGGCGGTCGACCTCGACACCGGCAAGACCCAGACCCTGGATCAGACGGTTGTAGGTGAGCCCGTTCGCGCGGCTCGCGGCGTTGATGCGCTGGATCCACAGGCGACGGAAGTCACCCTTGCGGGCACGGCGGTCACGGTAGCTGTAGACCAGCGAGTGAGTGACCTGCTCCTTGGCCTTGCGGTACAGGCGCGACCGCTGGCCGCGGTAACCCTCGGCACGCTCAAGGATGACCCGACGCTTCTTGTGGGCGTTGACCGCCCTTTTTACTCTTGCCATTTCTCAATCTTCCTTACGTCGGGTGGGGTTACTTGCCGAGCATGCGGCGGATGACTTTGGCATCCACCTCGGGAACGACCTGTTCCTGGTTCAGGCGGCGCTTGCGGTCGCTGGACTTGACCTCCAGGTTGTGGCGCATGCCGGCCTGCTGCTTCATGACCTTGCCGCTGCCGGTGATCTTGAAGCGCTTCTTGGCCCCGGAGTGGGTCTTCTGCTTGGGCATTATTTCTCCTCGGTCGTCGCCTGGGCGGGCGAACTCTCGTCGTTCTGCGCAGAGTCGTCTGCGGCAGCAACCGGCTCGTCGGCGGGGGCATGGGCCCGCGCCTTGGAGGCGGCACGTTGTGCGTTGGCCTCGGCTTTGGCCTCCGACTTGTTCTTCAGCGGGCCGATCACCATGACCATGTTGCGACCGTCGATGGTCGGGGTGGATTCCACGGTGCCGAATTCGGCGACATCTTCAGCGAATCGCTGCAGCAGGCGCACGCCCTGGTCGGGGCGCGACTGCTCGCGACCACGGAACAGGATCATGGCTTTGACCTTGTCGCCCGCCTTCAGGAAGCCTTCGGCGCGCTTGCGCTTGGTCTCGTAGTCGTGCTTATCGATTTTGAGGCGGAAACGAACCTCTTTGAGAATCGTGTTCGCCTGGTTGCGCCGGGCCTCTTTCGCCTTCTGCGCAGCCTCGTACTTGAATTTGCCGTAGTCCATGATCTTCGCGACAGGCGGCTTGGAGTTGGGAGCAACCTCAACCAGATCCAGGTCTGCTTCCTGCGCGAGACGGAGGGCGACCTCGATTTTGACGACGCCGACCTGCTCTCCGCCAGGGCCGACAAGTCGAACTTCCGGGACGCGGATACGGTCATTGGTACGGGGATCGCTGATGCGTTTCTCCTCTGATCTAGCGATGCTTTCGAGCCTCGCTCCCGTCGGTCGACGGTCACGGCGAAAGAGGATTTTCCACGCACCAACGCATTCCCGCGAATCTCTTCGCGGGACTGGTACCACACCCTGTCTACCACCACGCTGGCGGCGCGGCGGCGGAGTGCAACAACCCGGTAACCTAATGAAGCGGTCAAACGCGGGTGGGAGGAATCTCCACTTTCGTCCGAAGCATACGCTTCGGAGCCCGAACGATTCTAACAGAGGAATGCAGTGAGCGACACACCCGAGGTGCACGTGTACAGCGAGACCGCCGAAGAGGCGTACGATTCGGCGGCGCGAGACATCGCCGAGGTCCCTGCCGTGGAGGTCATCACCACCACCGCCGTGCACCTGATGAGCGCCGCCGCCGTCAAATGCGGGCTGGCCGATGATCCGGCCGCGCAGATCGATCTCGACGAGGCGCGCAAACTCATCGACGCCCTCGCCGGCCTGGTCACCGCGAGCGCCGCCCACCTCGGGGATCAACACGCCCGCAGCCTGCGCGACGGGCTGCGCTCCCTGCAGCTCGCCTTCCGCGAGGCGTCGCCTTTCCCCGACGAGATCGGCAAAGGCCCCGGCGAGAAGTACACCGGACCGGTCAACTAGCCCGACCCCGCTGGCCTTGCCCCCGGGGGCAGGTCGCTAGCCTGACGGGCATGGGTTTCACGCCGCCGTCACCGTTCACCACCCGCCCCACGCTCGAGGGCACCTTCGGGATGTCCGCATCCACGCATTGGATCGCCACCGCGTGCTCCCAGTCCGTTCTCGAACGGGGCGGCAACGCGTTCGACGCTGTCACGGCGGCCGCGTTCGTCCTCCACGTCGTGGAGCCGCACCTGAACGGGCCCGGCGGAGACATGACCGCCATTTTCGCGACCGCAGACGACCCTACCCCGACCGTGCTCGCCGGCCAGGGGCCGGCGCCGGCCGGAGCGACACGCGAGCACTACCTCGCCGAGGGTCTGGAGCTCGTTCCCGGATCGGGCGCGCTCGCTGCCGCGGTTCCCGGCGCGGTGGACGCGTGGCTGCTGCTCCTGCGCGACCACGGCACGTGGGAGCTGGGCGATGTGCTCGCATACGCGATCGGATACGCCCGCGACGGGCACCCGTTGCTCGGCCGGGTCCGCGCGACAATCGCCGCCGTCGAGCGCCTGTTCACCGAGCACTGGCCGAGCTCCGCCGACCGTTGGCTGCCGGACGGGCGGCTGCCGGAGGTCGGCGAGATCGTCACCAACCCGGCGTACGCGGCGGTGTTGGAGCGGCTCGTGGACTCGGGCGCCGGAGCCGCAGACCGCTCATCCAGGATCGAGGCCGCCCGCACGGAATGGAAGACCGGTCCCGTTGCCACCGAGACTGCCGCGTTCCTCTCCCGCCCACACCGCCACTCGACAGGGACCGATCATGCCGGTGTGATCACAGCCGCCGACTTCGCGGCGTTCAGCGCCACCTACGAGCCGGCCGCGACCCTGGAGTTCCGCGGTCACACGATCGCGAAGACCGGCCCGTGGGGGCAGGGGCCGGCCCTGCTGCAGACCCTGGCGATCCTCGACGGCTTCGACGACGACCATCTCGATCCGTCGACAGCGGTCGGCGCTCACACCATCCTGGAGGCGCAGAAGCTGGCATATGCCGACCGCGAGGCATACTACGGCGAGGGCAACGTTCCTCTCGCCACCTTGCTCTCTCCGGCCTACGCCGCCGAGCGCCGCGCCCTCATCGGCGATCGCGCCTCGGCGGAGTTCCGGCCGGGCTCCGTCGAAGGGGTGACGCCGTTCGTGCCGCCGCTTCGCACTGCCTACGACCTTCCCGACGACGGAAGTGCGGCCTCCGCCCGAGGCATCGCCGGTGAGCCGGCTGTGCGGCCCAGCGGCGAGACGCGGGGCGACACATGCCACATCGATGTCGTCGACCGCTGGGGCAACATCGTCTCGGCCACCCCGTCGGGCGGCTGGCTGCAGTCGTCGCCGACGATTCCCGCGCTCGGATTCTGTCTGGGATCTCGTCTGCAGATGACCTGGCTCGAGGAGGGGTCGCCGTCGACGCTGTCGCCGGGCCGACGCCCCCGGACGACGCTCACGCCGACGTTGGTCGTGAGGGACGGCCGTCCGGTCGTGGCCTTGGGCTCGCCCGGAGGCGACCAGCAGGACCAGTGGCAGCTGCTCTACCTGTTGCGGACCATCGTCGGCGGATACACGCCCCAGCAGGCCGTGGACGCACCGGCCCTGCATAGCACGTCCGTCCCTGGTTCTTTCTGGCCGCGCACCTGGGAGCCGGCGGGCGCCGTCGTCGAGGATCGCCTCGGCGACGCGGTGATCGCCGACCTGGAAGAGCGCGGGCATGTCATCACCCGCGCGGGAGACTGGGCGCTCGGTCGTCTCTCCTCGGTCGGCGTCGACCATCGCCGCGGCGTGCTGACCGCCGCGGCGAACCCCCGTGGTGCGCAGGGATACGCGGCCGGGCGCTAGCCGCGGCCGGGCGCGAATCGGCGAGGCGTCTTTACGCTGACCGGGTGAGGGGAAACGGTCCGCGGATCGTCTGGCGGCCGTCCGCGGGGAGTTCGCGGCGATCGAGCCCGTGCTGATGGGCGAACTGGTGACGGATGCGTGCCTCTCGAGAGCACCCGCAACCCTGCGTCACCAGGTGGGCGGGTAGCGCAGCGACCAGCGGATGCGCCGCTCCAGCTGCGCGGCGAGCGAGAGCAGGGTGCGCTCCCCGCCCGGCCGGCCGATCAGCTGCACGCCCATCGGCAGCCCGTCCATCGTCTGCGCGACCGGGAGCACGATCGCCGGCAGCCCCGAGACGTTGAGCATCGACGTGAAGGGGGTGTATTGCACCTGCTGCTCGAAGTTGCGTTCGCCGTCCTCCTGGTCGAACCAGCCCACCGGCCTCGGCGTCAGCGCGAGAGCCGGGGTCAGTACTGCGTCGAACGAGGAGAGCTGATCGATCATCGAGCGTTCGTAGGCGCTGAGGGCGGAGAGGGCCTCGCTCAGCTCGCGCGCGGAGAGTGCTCGACCACGGTGCATCAGCCAGCGGGTGAGCGGTTCGAGCAGGTTCTCGGCGTCGCCCTCGGCCGGGATGCTCGCCGCGCCCGCCTGCCAGATCGTGCGGAACGCGGGCGCATACGTCGGGTCGGGAACGAGAGCCGTCTCCTCGACGCCGTGCCCACGTTCGGCGAACGCCGTCACGGCGACGTCCAGGGCCGCGCGCGCCTCGGGCGACACGACGATCTCGTAGGCGTCATCCCAGGCCGAGGTCGTCATCACGCCCAGCCGGAAACGGCCCTCGCCGCGGATCGCGGTTCCGAGAAAGGGACCGTCGTCGTCGTAGGGCGCACGAAGCGTGTAGTGGTGGTTGATGCGGCCGTCGCGTTTGGCGATCATCCCGTCGAGCAGCAGCGCGGCGTCGGCGGTGGTCCGGGCGATCGGGCCATCGACGACGAGACCGGCGAGGGAGCCGATGCCGCTGCCGGCGGGCACGAGCCCGCGGGAGGGCTTGAGCCCAACGAGACCGCATGCCGCGGCGGGAATACGGATCGACCCTCCGCCGTCTGACCCGGGCGCGAAGGGCAACATCCCGCTCGCCACGGCGACCGCGGCGCCACCACTCGACCCACCGGCGCCGAGTTCCGGGTTCCACGGGTTTCGGGCCGGCGGCGCTGCGAGCGACTCAGTGTAGGCGGGGAGGCCGAACTCGGGCGCGTTGGTCTTTCCGAGGCTGACCCCGCCGGCCGCGTCGAGCGTTTCGACGATCTCGTCGGAGCTGTCGGGAACGAACCCCGCCATGAGGCGCGAGCCGAAGCCGGTGGGAACGCCGGCGCGCATCCAGAGATCTTTGTCGCCGAACGGCATGCCCCAGAGCGGCGCCGTTCTGGGAACCTCGGCGGTCACCCGGTCCGCTCGGGCAAGCGCCGCCTCCCGCGTGACGGTGACGAATGCGCCGAGCTCGGGATTCGACCGCTCGATCCGGTCGAGGTAGTGCTCGGCGAGCTCGCGAGGCGAGACCCGTCCGCTCTGGAGTTCCTGCCAGAGGGCGAGGGCGGTCAGCTCATGAAGGTCGGCCATGAATCGAGGCTAACCCCGCATCCGCGGCAGCGGCAGCGGCAGCGGCAGCGACCACCGCACTACCATGAGCACATGGACGACCAGCAACCCGTCGAGAAGCTCGTCGCGAGCCGCTCGGTCGTCAAAGCAGCCGCACGGTTCGAATCGCGGCATCCCGACTGGCTGGTCGATCACGCCCTGACGGTCGGCTGGGTGTGGGCCTTGTTCTGGATTCTGCTCCTCCTTCCTGCCGACCACTTCAGCTGGCACGCATTCGCCTGGATCCTCATCGTGGTCATCGCTGTGCTGCCGACATTCGGGGCGACGGTCGTAGTGCTGAGCCAGACCCCGCACTCCCACCTGAGGCGCAGCGAATCCGTTCTCGGCCACTTCTTCAGCCGCTTCGCCGCTTACGTCTTCGGTTTCGTCGTGTGGACGCTCTCTGTGGTCCTGAGTTCCGCCATCGCCGTGCAGTTGCAGAACGAGGGAAAGAACAACGAGATCGACACACTGGGCCTCGGGCTCTCGCTGCTCGTCGAGGTCGTTCCCGTGGTCATCCTGTTCCTCTGGCTGATGCTGATCTTCCGCTACGCCTGGTTCCTCTCGCGGCTGCGGGGCTGGCAGGCGCGGCCGACGCGCACGCGCATCCCGAAATCCTTCCTCGCCGACTCCCCGCGCACGTCGCGGCTTGTGGTCGGGCTGGCCCACCCCGGGCTCCTGGCCGCCACGGGCTCTTTCGCCGTGCTCATCGCGTTGCTGCTCTTCGTAGACGACGTCACCATCCATATCATCTGAGCCGCCGGCCCGGCTCGGCTCGTCGTCCGTTGCTGCAACTGGGGCTTGACAGCATCGGCACAGCCTGGTTAGTTAGTTACATCAGTAACTAACCCACGAAGTCGAGTGGGAGAAGGCGGTGCGAATGATCGAAGAAGGAAAGCCGATCTTCGTGCAGATCGCCGAACAGATCGAGAACGACATCATCGACGGCGCCTACCCCACCGAGACCCAGGTGCCCTCGACCAACGAGTTCGCGGCGTTCTATCGCATCAACCCCGCCACAGCCGGCAAAGGAGTCAACGTGCTGGTGGACGACGGGATTCTCTACAAGAAGAGGGGAATCGGCATGTTCGTCGCCGACGGCGCCCGCGAGCGCCTCATCGCGAAACGGCGCGACGCGTTTCGCACCGAATACCTCCGGCCGCTGCTCGCCGAAGCCGCCAAGCTCGGGATCGACCCTGGGCAACTCACCGAGATGATCACCACGGAAGGAATCAGCACATGACCGCCACCGCCACGCCGACCTCGATCGCACCGGCCGTGCACGTCGAAGGGCTCACCAAACGTTTCGGATCGTTCACCGCCGTCGACGACATCAGTTTCACCGTCAAGCCGAACAAGATCTACGGGCTGCTCGGCCGCAACGGAGCCGGCAAGACCACAATCATGCAGTTGCTCACCGGGCAAGACTTCGCCACCGCGGGCGAAGTGCGCGTGTTCGGCGAACGGCCGGTCGAGAACGCCCGCATCCTGCAGAACATCTGCTTCATCAAAGAGAGCCAGCGCTACCCCGATGATTTCCGTCCGAAGCACGTCTTCCGCAGCGCGCCGTGGTTCTTCGAGAACTGGGATTCCGACTTCGCCGAGCGCTTGATCGACGACTTCCGGCTGCCGGTCGACCGCCGCATCAAGAAGCTCTCCCGCGGCCAGCTTTCGGCCGTCGGCGTGATCGTCGGGCTCGCCGCGCGCGCGCCACTCACCTTCTTCGACGAACCGTATCTGGGCCTTGACGCCGTTGCCAGACAGATCTTCTACGATCGCCTGCTCGAAGACTTCTCCGAGCATCCGCGCACCGTCATCCTCTCCACCCACCTGATCGACGAGGTGGCCAACCTGCTCGAACACGTTCTCGTGGTCGATCAGGGCCGCATCCTGATGGATGAGGACGCAGAAGAGATGCGTGGCTCCGCCACCACCGTCGTCGGCCAGCGCGCGGCGGTGGAAGCCTTCGTGGCCGGCCACGATGTGCTGCATCGCGACGGCATCGGGGGGCTCGCCTCCGTGACCGTCGGCACCCTCAACCCGGCCCAGCGGGCCGAGGCCGTCGCCGCCGGACTTGAGCTCTCCCCCGTGTCCCTCCAGCAACTGATCGTCCGCAGAACGAACGTCCAAGCGACAGAATTCGAGCAGAGCGCATGACCGCCATCACCCCGGAGGCCGCGATCCTCCGCACCACCCCCGCGTCGGCCCACCGCATCTGGCGGGTCGTTCGCCTGAACCTCGTCAACAAATGGACGACGATCTGGCTGCCGATCATCATCATGGGCTTCATCTGGCTGGTGAACTACCTGATCTGGTGGATCATCTGGTTTGCGGCCGGCCCGGACGGCCGCGCGCATGCGCTGAACAACACCGAGTGGAGCGGCGGCGGTCTCTACATCTTCGTCTACATGCTCGTGCTCGGAATCCAGGTGGTGAGCCAGACCTTCCCGTTCTCGCTCGGATACAGCGTCACCCGCCGTGACTTCTCTCTCGGCTCCGCGCTGACGTTCGTGATGCTCGCGGCCGGGTACGCCGTCGGCTACACCGTCCTCGGGATCGTCGAGAAGGCGACGAACGGCTGGGGCCTCGGCGCCCACCTGTTCACGACGGTCTACTTCGGCGACTTCGGAATCTGGGGAAACCTGTTCATCGTCTTCGTCGGCATGCTCTTCTTCCTCTTCGTCGGCTCGACCAGCGCGACGATCTTCCTCCGCTGGAAGGTCAACGGAATGCTCCTCGCCGGCGCGATCCTGATCCTGCTTCTCATCGCGATCGTTGCCCTCATCACGGTCACCGGCGGCTGGCCGGCCGTCGGCTCGTGGTTCATCGCGATGGGGACGCTGGGGGTCACGGCGTGGCTTCTCATCCCGACGGCCCTCGCGGCCGTCACCGGGTACTTCGTCCTGCTCCGCGCCACACCGAAGAGCTGAGCGGCGCGGCCGGCACCCTCGCATGGACGTGGCCGGGAACACAGGATTCCCGGCCACGATTGTTCATCTGCCTCGTCACGGACGGCCCGCTCTGTCTCGCAACCGAGCCGCTCATTGATGACGTCGGTCTCACTCTAGAGCCGGCCCGCGATGGAGTCGGGAGAGTCTCCGGACATCCTGGACCAGCGCATAGGCAACCCTCAGTCTTCGTGCGCTCCCGCCGAATCCCCGAGCTCCTGGAAGACGGTGAGCTGCAGGTCTGCGGGCCCCGCGAGTCGCGAGTTGAGTGAATTCCACGGCGTCACCGTCGGTGGTGCGATCAACTCGGCGCCGCCCTCCACCAGCCGTTCGGTGACACCACGACTGTCCGCCACTTCGAAGGCCAGCCGGATGCGCGGCGCGACGGGTCGCCCCACCTCGACATCGTCGATCATCGCCTTCTGGGCCGAGTTCGCGATCTCGAGTGTCGCCCGACCCGCATCGAGGATGGCGACCCGCGCTCCCCCATCACCGCTGTACGACGCCTGCTCGTCGAGTCCCAGCACATCGCGGTAGAAGGCGAGGGCCTCCTCGTAGTCCTCCGCCTCCACCACGATGCGCAGCTGTCGCACCTTCGCTGTGTCATCCAATACTCGTCCTCCTCGATCGCTACGGTTGACCCGTGCCCGGTTTCCACCGGCTGACAGGAGCAACAGCCGTGTTCGGTTATCTCTTCCTCGGCATCGCGATCGCCACCGAAGTGGTCGCGACGACTTTCTTGAAGTTCACGTCGGGCGACAACCCGCGCTGGTGGGCATACGCCATCGTCATCGTCGGCTACGTCGCCTCGTTCGTCGCACTCTCCCAGTCGCTCTCCCGCGGCGTTCCGCTCGGCATCGCCTACGCCATCTGGTCGGCGGTCGGCGTCGTGGCCATCGTGCTGATCTCCTGGGTCTTCTTCAAGGAGTCGCTCACCTGGGTGCAGATCGCCGGCATCGTCCTCGTCATCGGCGGTGTCGGCCTGCTGGAGCTCGGCGGCAAGCACAGCTGAGCCGTGCCCGACCTCAGAACTTGCGGGTGAATGGGAGCGGTTTGCGCATCCGGATCAGCAGCAGCAACGGAATGAGCACATACGGTCCGTTGTAGAGCAGGAACATCCCAGGATTCGGCGTGCGCTCCCCCACAGCGCCGAAGAACTCCACACCGAAGATCGGGATGCCGGTCAGCGAGATGATCATCGTCGCGTAGATCACGGCGTAGAGCTGGATCCAGTTGAAACCCTTCACGAGCGCGACGATCAGCAGGATGTAGAACAGCACGTAGACGAATGCCGAGGTGCCGCTGATAAAGCGCAGCCAGAGCGGATGCGATTGGTACAGCGGGTCGAAGTTGGATGAGTACGTGTAGTTCCACTGCACCAGGATGTTCTTCGAGTCGGCCACCTGGTCGAGCCCGAGCCCCTCCACCGAGTCGCTGATGATGCACGTCACGATGAAGAGCGAGAAGATGCAGAGGAAGAAGATATCGATGGGTCGCTTGCGCAGCGGCAGGTTCGCGGGCGTCGCGGGGGCGGCGGAGGCGACCGGGCGCTGCTCTGGAGTCGCGGTAGTCACGAGGACACCCTAGTGATTCCAGCGGCGCGCCGACGCCGGGCGCGCTATTTGAGCGACTTCTGCAGCAGCACCGTGCCGAGCCAACGGTCGAACTTGTAGCCGACCCGCCCCATCCGCCCGATCTCGGTGAAACCGAAGTTCTCGTGCATCTTGATGGACGCCTCGGCGCCCTTGTCGGCGATGACCGCGATCATCTCTTTGAGGCCGGCCTCCTTCGACCGGTCGATGAGGGCCTGCATGAGCACCGGGCCGAGACCCTTGCCGGTGGAGGCGGCGCCGAGGTAGATCGAGTTCTCAACGGTGAAACGATATGCGCGTTTCTGCTTCCAGGGCGAGACGAGCGCATACCCGAGGATCTGCCCGTTCGGAGACACCGCGACGAGGAACGGCATGCCGAGTTTCGTCAGGTAGGCGAACTTCGACTTCCACTCGCGGAGCGTCATCGCGTCTTCGTCGAATGTCACCGTGCTGTTCGCCACATAGTGGTTGTAGATCTCGCGCACCCAGGGCAGATCGGCGGCCACCGCGTACCGGATCTCGTACTCGAACGGCGCCTCGGCGGGTTCGGGTTTGCGCAGGTGCGGCGGCAGCGTGCGACGCGTCTGGTATTCCTCTTCAAGCACGCCACCAGCCTACGCGCCGCTCGTTTCGGCCAGGTTAAGCCTCGGCCGGGCCGTCACGCGTCGAGCGACCAGTCCACCGGGTCGAGCCCGCGGGCCTGCAGCAGCTCGTTGGTGCGCGAGAACGGGCGCGACCCGAAGAAGCCCCGCGAGGCCGAGAGCGGGCTCGGATGCGCCGACTCGATCACCGGGTTGTCGCCGAGCAGCGGCTTGAGCGTCGAGGCGTCGCGGCCCCAGAGGATCGCGACGAACGGCGTCTGCCGGGCGACGAGCGCGCGGATGGCGTGCTCGGTCACCGGCTCCCACCCTTTTCCGCGGTGCGAAGCGGGCTCCCCCGGCCGGACCGTGAGCACCCGGTTGAGCAGCATCACACCGTTGCGCGACCAGGCGCTCAGATCGCCGTGCGCCGGCGGCACGACGCCGAGATCGTCGTGCAGCTCCCGGTAGATGTTCTGCAGGCTGCGCGGCAGCGGGCGTACGTCGCGCTCCACGGCGAACGACAGACCGATCGGATGCCCCGGCGTCGGATACGGATCCTGCCCGACGATGAGCACCCGGACGTCGTCTAGCGGCGCCCCGAAAGCCCGCAGCACATTCGCGCCGGCCGGAAGATACCGGCGGCCCGCGGCGACCTCGCCGCGCAGGAACGACCCCATATCGGCGATCCGGTCGGCGACGGGTGCGAGCGCGGACGCCCAGCCAGCATCCATCGAACCATCGGAGACGAGCTCGGTCAGTGACTTCGGCACAGACTCCCCCGCGCTCACTCGCCCGCGGTCACCGGCGGCAGCGCAGACCAGGGGAAGGTGATCCAGCGGTCGGTCTTGCGCCAGACGAAATCGGGTTCGAGCGCGGTGTGCGGCTTGCTGTAGAGGCAGACGGTGCGAACCTCGGCACCGGAGGCGCGGATCAGCTCGACCACCATCGCGAGCGTGCGACCCGAGTCGGAGACGTCATCGACCAGCAGGACCCGCTTGGCCTTCAGCGCGGCCTCATCGAGCATCGGGGGCAGCAGCACCGGTTCGGGAAGGCGCTCGTCCACTCCGGTGTAGAACTCCACGTTGAGGGCGCCGCACGACTTGATGCCGAGCGCATACGAGATGGCGCCGGCGAGCAGCAGGCCGCCCCGGGCGATCGCGACGACCACATCCGGTTCGAAGCCGGACTCGACGACCTCGCCGGCGAGATGACGAGCCGCCTCGCCGAACTCCAGCCAGCCGAGCACCTCCCGTTCCGTCTCCGTGAGAACGGATGATCCTGAATCGTCGAGTGCGCCGGCCATCCCTCGATCGTACCGGGAGCGCGCCGATGTTAGCATCCACGCATGACGTCACAGAGGACGAGCACACCCGACGGCTCCACCCGAACATCCCGCCGTGGCGCGGTGACCATCGGCGTCACCGCCGGTCTCATCGGCTGGCTCGCCTTTGTGGAGGTGACCAGCGGAATCCTGCAGGGCTATTACGTTCCCCTGATCTCGGATGTGGTCAAGCACCTCGGCATCCATGACGCCGACTACAACTGGTTCGAGGCCGCCCAGCTGCTGCTCTCGGCCCTGGTGGTGCCCGTGCTGGCGAAGCTCGGCGACATGTTCGGCCATAAGCGCATCCTGCTCATCGCCACGGTGCTCACCGCGCTCGCCACCTGGGCGCTCGCCTTCTCGGACAACTTCGTCACGTTCCTCATCGCGTTCGCCCTGCAGGGCTTCTACGTGGTCTGGCTGCCGCTGGAGGTCGCGCTCATCTTCGACCGTGGCCGCCGCACCGGCACCGCGGCCTCGCAGACCCGCCGGGCCGCCGGTCTGCTCGTCGTCGCGCTCGAGCTCGGCGCGATCGTCGGCGCGGTCGGCGCGGGGCTGCTCTTCGGCGCCTTCGGCGGCAACGTCACGCTCACGCTCATCGTGCCCGCCATCGCCGTGACCCTGGTGTTCTTCGCCATCCTGTTCGGCGTTCCGGAATCGGAGCCGACCGCGAACCGGCGCCTGGATGCGGTGGGTTTCAGTATCCTCACCCTCGCCCTGCTGCTGATTACCTCAGGTCTCACGTTCCTGCGCATCAACGGGGTCGGAACGTGGTGGGTCTGGGCGCTGATCATCGTGGGTGTCCTGACGTTCATCCCGTTCGGCCGCTACGAGCTGAGGCAGGACGACCCCGCGATCGACCTGCGGGTGCTGCGCCGCCCGAACATGTGGCCGGTTCAGCTCACGGCCGGCCTCATCGGCATCAGCCTGCTCGGGGCGCAGGCACCGCTCAGCACCTACGCCGGAACCGACCCCGCCAATGGGTACGGACTCGGCCTCAGCGCCGGTCAGCGCAGCATCCTGATCGGGGCGTACCTGATCTCGATGATCGTCGGCGCGGTGCTGTTCCCCCTGGTGTCGTCGTGGACGAGCCCACGGGTCGCCCTCATCGCCGCTTCGTTCCTCGTGGCGATCGGCTATCTGCTGTTCCTGCCGTTCCACCTCGAGACCTGGCAGGTGTTCACGAACATGGCCGTCGCCGGCATCGGCTCCGGCGCGCTGGTCGGGGCACTTCCCGCCGCGGCCGCAGCCGCGGCGCCACAAGGCCAGACCGGGATCGCCACCGCGCTCACCAACACGACGAAGACCATCGGCGGGTCCTTCGCCTCGGCCGTCTTCGGCGTGGTGCTGCTCGCCGGCGCGGCCACGGTGACAGCCACCGCGGCGAGCCTCTTCGGCTACATGCTCGTGTGGACCATCTGCGGCGCCGGCGCCCTGGTGGCGGCCGTACTGCTGTTCTTCGTGCCGAAGCTGGCCTTCGCCGACGCAGAGACCCCCGCCGAATCTCCCGTCGTCTGACAGAACCCGCCGGTTGACAGAAGATGCCGCCATCCCCGAAGACATGGCGGCATCTTCTGTCAACCAGTGCGCGGACTACGCGCGGGCGGCCTCGACGACCGAACGCGCGGCGGCGAGGCCGGCCTCGAGGTCGGCCTTGATGTCGTCGATGTTCTCCAGGCCCACCGAGAGACGCACCAGACCGGGGGTCACGCCACCGGTCAGCTGCTGCTCGGGGGTGAGCTGCGAGTGCGTGGTCGAGGCGGGGTGGATCACCAGGCTGCGCACATCGCCGATGTTGGCGAGGTGGCTGAACAGCGAGAGGTTGTCGACGAGCGCACGACCCGCATCCACACCGCCCTTGAGCTCGAAGGAGAGCACGGCGCCGACACCTTTGGGGGCGTACTTGTTCGCGGCCGCATACCACGGGCTGGTGGGCAGCCCGGAGTAGTTGACCGAGGCGATGTCGGGGTGGTTCTCCAAGAACTCCGCGACCTCCTGAGCGTTCTGCACGTGACGCTCGATGCGCAGCGACAGGGTCTCGATGCCCTGGATGAGCTGCCAGGCGCTCGCCGGCGCGATGGCCGCACCGAGGTCGCGCAGCAGCTGCACGCGCGCCTTGATGATGAAGGCGAGGGCGTCGCCCACAGCCGCGGTATAGCTGGCGCCGTGGTACGACGGGTCCGGCTCGGTGAGGCCCGGGAACTTCTCGACGTTCTTCGACCACTCGAACTTGCCGCCGTCGACGATGATGCCGCCGATGACGGTGCCGTGACCGCCGAGGAACTTGGTGGCCGAGTGCACGACGATGTCGGCGCCGTGCTCGAACGGGCGGATGAGGTACGGCGTGGCGATCGTGTTGTCGACGATCAGCGGAACGCCGGCGGCGTGGGCGACATCGGCCACGAGCGCGATGTCGAGCACGTTGATCTTCGGGTTGCCGATCGTCTCGGCGAAGAACAGCTTCGTGTTCGGGCGAACGGCCCGGCGCCACTCATCGGCGTCGTCCTGGTTCTCGACGAAGGTGGTCTCGATGCCGAGCTTGGCGAGGGTGTATTTGAACAGGTTGTACGTTCCGCCGTAGATCGAGCTGGAGGAGACGATGTGGTCGCCGGCCTGCGCGATGTTCAGCACAGCGAAGGTCTCCGCCGCCTGGCCGGAGGCGACGAGAAGGGCGCCGGTGCCCCCTTCGAGCGCGGCGACGCGCTCCTCGACGACGGCCTGGGTCGGGTTCTGGATACGCGTGTAGATGTTGCCGAACTCGGCGAGCGCGAACAGGTTCTTCGCGTGCTCGGCGTTGTTGAACACATACGACGTGGTCTGGTAGATCGGAGTCGCGCGCGCGTTCGTGACGGGGTCGGGCGCGGCACCCGTGTGGATCTGTTTGGTCTCGAACTGCCAGTCGGCGGCGTCGGTCATGGCGTCTCTCCTTCGGGTGGATGGTGGGCGAGCGGGGTGGGCCGTCGCACGGCGCAGAAGTTGTACTCCGCACAGGCTATGCTCGCGCATTCGCGTGGGCAATGCGCGCGCAACAAGACGTAACCGGTGCCCTGTCGGGACAGAATAGGGGTCATGGCTGACAGGCGTGTTGTTGTGACGGGTGCGAGTTCAGGAATCGGGGCGGCGACGGTCCGCCGTTTCCGGGCTCGCGGGTGGGATGTCGTCGGGGTGGCGCGGCGCGCCGACCGACTGGCCGCGCTGGCGGACGAGACCGGGGCCGAGACGTTCGTCGCCGACCTCACGCAGCAGGCCGACGTGGATGCGCTGCGGGACCACCTCGCGAAGACCGGCCCCGTGCACGCTCTCGTCAACAACGCGGGCGGCGCCCACGGGCTCGACTCCGTGGAGGGGTCGACCGTGGACGACTGGGTGTGGATGTACGAGATCAACGTCATCGCCACCAAACGTGTGATCACGGCTCTGCTCCCCCTGCTGCGCGCCGGCGCGGGGCACGGCGGCCACGCCGACATCCTGAACGTCACCTCCATCGCGGGCCACACCGCGTATGTCGGCGGGGGTGGCTACAACGCGGCCAAGTTCGCGCAGCACGCCCTCACGGAGGTTCTGCGGCTGGAACTGAACGGCGAGCCCATCCGCGTCGTCGAGGTGGCTCCCGGCATGGTGGCCACCGAGGAGTTCTCGCTGGTGCGGTTCGGCGGCGACCAGGCCAAACGGGATGCGGTCTACGAAGACGTTCCCGAGCCGCTGACGGCCGACGACGTGGCCGAGACGATCGTGGGGGCTTTGGAACGCCCCGGCCATGTCGACCTCGACTTGATCGTCATCAAACCTGTCGCCCAGGCGGCTCCCTACCGGTTCCATCGCGGCGAGTTGAGCG
The DNA here is from genome assembly GCF_020009625.1 of Leifsonia poae. NCBI lineage: Bacteria > Bacillati > Actinomycetota > Actinomycetes > Micrococcales > Microbacteriaceae > Leifsonia > Leifsonia poae. Next base: position 3,495,889 of record NZ_JAIHLP010000002.1, on the reverse strand, counting down.
TGCGCGGCGACTGACCATGACGACGCGCGAGCAAACGATCCGACGCTGGGAGCGTGCGACGACCTGGCCGCTCATCGGCGCATCCTTCCTGTTCCTGATCCTGTACTCGTGGCTCGTCCTCGACCCCGGGATGCCTCGCGTGCTCTCTGCGCTGCTCCTCGCGGTGCTCGGCATCGTCTGGATCGTGTTCGCCGCCGACTATGTGACACGGCTCGTGCTCAGCGAGAACAAGTGGGCTTTCGTCTCCCACAACCTCATCGATCTCGCCTCCGTGCTGCTGCCCCTGGCCAGGCCGTTCCGCATGCTCAAAGACCTGAGCCGCATCCCGGTGCTGCGCGGGAACTCGGGCACGCATCTGCGGCGTCGGGTGCTCATCGTGGCGGCGTCGTTCGTCGTGATGTTCATCTACGTGATCTCGCTGGCCGTCTACTCGGTCGAGCGCAACGCCCCGCACGCCTCCATCACGAGTTTCGGGGATTCGGTGTGGTGGGCCTGCGTCACGATGGCGACCGTCGGCTACGGCGACTACTACCCGGTCACCGTCCCCGGCCGGATGTTCGCGGTCGTGCTCATGATCGGCGGTGTCGGCATCGTGGGCACCGCCAGCGCCACGATCGTCTCCTACTTCAACGACCAGGCCCGCCAGCTGCGCGAACGCCGCGAGGAGGAGCACCACGACGACGAGCACCACGACGGTTGAGGCGTGCGGCTCCCCTCCCGCTTGTAACACAGTCACGCCCTGTCGCGTACTCGGCCAGAATTGACCCATGGAGTGGCAGACATCCGCCGATACGGCCCCGTCGAGTTTCATCACGGAGGCTCAGGCCCGCTCGCTGCTGGGTAAACCCCCGGCCAGCGGCGCCTGGCGCGAGAGCGACCCCGCCGGAGGGCGTCTGTTCGCCGGCATCGGCGCCTTCACTTTCGAGAGTGGCGAAACCCTTCCTTTCGTGCGCGTCGCCTACGAGACGTGGGGCACACTCTCCCCCGCCCGCGACAACGCCGTTCTGGTGCTCCACGCACTCACCGGTGACAGCCACGCCATCGGCAGTGCCGGCCCCGGGCATCCCACCCCCGGCTGGTGGGAGCAGATCATCGGGCCGGGCAAAGCCATCGACACGAACGAATACTTCGTCGTCGTGCCGAATATGCTCGGCGGCTGCCAGGGCACGACCGGGCCGGCGTCGATCGCCCCCGACGGCTCCGAGTGGGGCCCTCGGTTCCCGTTCACCAGCATCCGCGACCAGGTCGAGGCGCAGGCCGCCCTCGCCGACAGCATCGGAGTCGACCGCTGGGCGGGAGTCATCGGCGGTTCGATGGGTGGGATGCAGGCGCTCGAGTGGGCGGTGACGCATCCGCAGCGGGTGGAGCGCCTCGCCGTGATCGCGGCGCCGCCGGTGACCACCTCCGACCAGATCGCCCTGAACTCGGTACAGATCGAGGCGGTGCGCACCGACCCCGCCTTCCGCGGCGGGCTCTACTACGACGCCGGCGACGGCGACGGCCCGCACCAGGGACTCGCCCTCGCCCGCCGGATGGCCCTGCTCAACTACCGCAGCCCGCACGAACTGAACGAGCGGTTCGAGCGCAGCTGGCAGAGCGAGATCAGCCCACTCGGCGATGGCGGGCGGTTCGCCGTCGAGTCGTACCTCGACTTCCACGGCAACAAGTTCACGCGACGCTTCGATGCCAACAGCTACCTGACACTCGTTCAGGCGATGAACTCGCACGATATCGGTCGCGGCCGCGGTGGTGTCGAAGCCGCGCTCGCCCAGGTGAGCGCCCGCACCCTCGTCGTCGGCATCGACAGCGACCGGCTCTTCCCTGTCGAAGGCCAGGCCACGATCGCCCGCCACCTGCCCGACACGATCGACGGGAGAGTTCCGGTCGTAATAGAGTCGGACTTCGGGCACGACGGCTTCCTCATCGAGAACGACGCCGTGAGCAAGCAGCTGCGAAGGCTGTTCGCCGCCTGACAGGAAACGGAGGAGCATGTCGCGCATCCAGAAGGAGCGTGATCGCCTCCTCTCCGTCACCGCGCGCAATGTCGGGCTCACGGCGACGGCCACGGCGCTGTTCTGCCTGAGCATCCCCGGAACCCTCCCGCTCCCGCTCTACCTCGCCTCGCTCGCACTCCTCGCGGCCCTCGCCTTCGCGCAGTTCCGGCTGACCTCGCCGCACCCGGGCGCCTGGATCGCGGCGATCGTCGTCGCCGGTGTGGCACTCGTCCTCGTCCACCTTCTGCCGGCGTCGTCCCTCGACCCGGCCGCCCTGAGCGCGGTCGGGATGCTCGCCGGGGCGTCCGTGGCCTCGGTGGCGATCGTGTGGTCCACCTCGACGCGGCGGCTGATCATCGTGGCCGGCATCTTCGTCGTCACCTTCGGCAGTTTGACCGCGACCCTGCTCATCACGAAGTCGCGTCTCGGTGAGCCGCTGGTGTTCACCCTGGCCGGGTGGGTGGCGCTGACCGCGGTCGGCGTCTGGCTGGCTCGCACGGTTCCCCGCACCCTCAAGCGGATCTCCACGATGAGCAGCGCCTACCGGGTGGAACGCCAGGCGAGCGAGACCGAGGCCCGCCGACGCCAAGGCGCGCGGCTGCTGCACGACACGGTTCTCGCCACCCTCACCCTGCTCGCCCACTCGGGGGTCGGGGTGAGCGTCTCCGCGCTGCGCGAGCAGGCGGCCGAGGATGCTGCCCTGCTGCGCCAGCTTCGGCTCGGCTTCACCCCAGACCCCACCTCGTCGGGCGACTACAAGCTCAAACCGGTGGAGGAGTCGACCCTCGGCAACACCCTGGAGTCGGTGAAGCAGCGCTTCCGCCGCATGGGGCTGGAGGTCAACTGGCACGGCACCGGTCAGGTGCTGCTGCCGAGCGAGGTCCTCGACGCGTTCCTGCTCGCCCTGGCTGAATGTCTGGAGAACGTGCGGAGGCACTCGGGTGTGAGCGAAGCGCACGTCACCATCACCGACGACGAGACGACGGTGCGTGCGATGGTCACCGACGCAGGAAAGGGGTTCGACGTCGGCAACATCGAGCAGGGCCGGCTGGGCTTCACCGAGTCGATCGTCGCGCGGCTGCGCGACGTCGGGGGCAATGCCCGCCTCTTCTCCTCGCCCGGGTCGGGAACGACGGTCGTGCTGGAGGTGCCGAAATGACCCGCCCCTCCGAGAAGACCCTGCCCCGCCCCACCGGGACCTCCAGCGAACGGGATGCTCTCGGCCGGGCCCGCCTCGACCTCGGCTTCAACTTGACCGCGGTCGTGCTGGTCGCCTACCAGCTCGTCGTCCTGACACTCAATCTCACGGTGTACACATCCCTCCCCCTCAGCTGTGCGGCCTGGGCGCTGCTGGTGGCGACGCTCGTGGTCGGGCTCGTCATGCATCCGCGGATGCCCGATCGCCTTCCCGACTGGGTCTTCCTCACCGCCATCGGCGTCTGGGTGCTGGTGCTGGTGCTCGACTTCGCTGGAACGTGGGGGCCCGGCGACGGCGGCGCCCCGCCGACGGCCGCCGTCGCGGTCGGCGCCGCGCTGCTGCTGTGCGCTCCGGTCCGCCCGCCCCGGGACATCGCGATCGCGGCGGTCGTGCTCGGCGCGGCTCTGGCCGCCGAGTTCGCCGTGCGCGGCCAGCACGACGCGGCGGCCCTCGGCCCGGCGTTCGTCACGGTCGCCCTCGCGGTCGCCCCGTCCCTGCTCGGCGTTCAGATCGTGCGATCGCTGCGCACGCTCGTGCAGCTCGAACTCGATCTCGTGCAGGTGCAGAGCACAGTGAGTTCGCCCCGTTTCACGGTGGGCATGATGGCCTCGGAGGAGCTCGCGAGTCTCGACCTCGCCGCGGAACGCCTGCTCGACGGGGTGTCGACGGGCCGCACCCCGCTACCGCTCGACGACGCCACCGCCTCGGCGGCCTCGTCGATCGCGACCGAACTGCGTCTGCACCTCATCCAGGGCCGCCGCGAGACCTGGCTCTATCACGCAATCGCCGAATCGGCGCTGCTCGGACCGTCGGTGACTCTCACCGACGCGGACGGCCTCGCCGGGCTCCTCACCCGCGACCAGCGCGACGGACTGCTCACCGCCGTCTGGCTGCTGATCAGCGATCCCGTGCGCCAGGGCACCGCCCAGACCCGCAGTCTGCAGCTCGAGCTCGACCGGGTCAGCGCGTCCGCCACGGGTGACCCCAGTTCCGGTGACAGAATATCCATCGTGATCTCCGCCACAGGTGTGCCGCGAAACGGGGTAGACCCCGCAGCATGGCAAGCTATCAGGAAAGTCGGCAGACACGTCGAGACATTCTCGAATTCGACCCTTCGGGTCGAAATCGACAGCGTCAGTCACACTCCCGTCGACTTCTAGTCGTCAGCCGTAGCGGTCGGCACCCGGAAACCGCGAGAAAGGCACCCCGTGAGCGAGGCACCTCCCATCCGAATCGCCATCGTCGACGACCACAAAATGCTGCTCGGCGCTCTGACCGAGTGGATCCGCAACGCTGCGGATGACATCACCATGGTCGCCGCCGTCACCACCTGGCCCGAACTGCTCACCCATCCGGAGTTCCCGGTGGATGTCGTGCTGCTCGACCTCGACCTCAAAGACAACATCCCGGTCTCCCTCAAACTGTCGACGCTGAAGACCACCGGCGTTCGCACCGTGCTGATGAGCACCTACTCCGAACCCGCCGTGGTGCGGGAGGCGTTGGCCGCCGGGGCGCTCGGCTACCTGGTGAAGAGCGAGGATGCGGAGATGATCGTCGAGGCGATCCGCGCCGCGAGCAAAGGCGAGTCTTTCATCTCCGCCGAACTGGACCTCGCGCTCAACGCCGGCGAGGTCGGCGGCGCCCCCAAGCTGAGCGCGCAGGAACGTCGCGTCATGGCGCTCTACGGCGCCGGCGAGCCGGTGAAGGCCGTTGCTTTCCAGCTCGGCATCTCCGATGAGACAGCGAAGAGCTACCTCAAGCGCATCCGCGAGAAGTATCGTGTCGCCGGCTACGACGTCGGCACGAAGGTCGCCCTGCGCAAGCGCGCGATCCAGGACGGCATCCTCCTCCAGGGCGACTGACCGCGGCCGCCTCCCCCGCGCCTCCGCTCCTGCCCCGTCCCCGCTCCTGCCTTGCCCTGCCCTGCCCTGCTCTGCCCTGTCCCCGCCCTGCTCTACCCCCGCCCTGTCCGCATCCTGTTTTCAGGCGCCTCCTGCGTTCGGCGGCCGTGAGCGCCTGAATTCAGGACCCAGCGGTCGGCGGCGGGCGGTTCCTCCTGAGAACAGTGCAGCGCGAGTGCGCCTGAAAACAGGATGAGCGAGAGGCACCTGCACCGCGATAAGGGATGGGCCTCAGTCGATCGGCACCGGCGGGGCGTGCTGCGCGTGCACCACTCCCGTATCGACACCCCGGCGGATGCGGGAACGGTCGATGCTGAACGAGACGACCGCCAATACGATGCCGGCCACGCAGAGCACGATACCGACGAGGATCGGCGAGAGGTAGCCGAACCCGGCCGCGATCGTCAGACCGCCGAGGAAGGCGCCGGACGCATTCGCGATGTTGAGGGCCGAGTGGTTCAGGGCCGCGGCGATCGACTGACTGTCGTGTGCCACATCCATCAGACGGGTCTGGATGGTGGGCGAGAGCGCGGAACAGGATCCGGCGATCACGAAGACCGACACCAGCAGCCCTGGCAGGGTCGCCGCGGTGAAGAAGAGCGCGGCGAGACCCACCAGCAGAAGTGCGAAGAAGAACAGCATCCCGCGTTCGATACTGCGGTCGGCCAGCCAGCCGCCGATGAGGTTGCCGACGGTCATCCCGATCCCGATCAGGATGAGCACCAACGGCACCGACGACTCGCTCAGTCCCGTTACCGTCGTCACGATCGGTGAGATGTAGGTGTAAACCGCGAAGAAGCCGCCGAAGCCGATCGCCCCGATGAGCAGCGCCAACCACACTTGGAGCCGCCCGAACGCCTTCAGCTCGTTGGCCATCGTTGCCCGGGGATCGCCGGCCTGCCAGGGCACGAGCAGTGCGACAGCGACGAAGGTCAGCGCGAAGATCCCCGCCACCACGAGGTACGCGGCCCGCCAGCCGTGCAGCTGCCCGAGCCAGGTGATCAGCGGAACCCCGATGACGTTGGCGATCGTCAGACCGGAGAGCACGAACGCGACCCCTTGACCGCGCTTGCCCGGGCCCATCAGTGAGGCGGCGACGAGCGAGGCGATGCCGAAGTACGCCCCGTGCGGCAGCGCGCTGATGAATCGCGCGAGCAATACCAACGGAAAGGTCGGGGCGAGCGCCGAGGCGACCGTGCCGAGCGTGAACGCCACGAGCAGCCAGAGCAGCAGCTTCTTGCGCGGCAGTCGCGCCGCGAACGCGGCGATCGTGGGGGCGCCGACCACGACACCGAGCGCGTAAGCGGAGATCGCCCACCCTGCCTGGGCGTTCGCATCGGTCGGCGAGGTCGCGTAGAGGCTCGGGAGCAGGTCGTGCGCGATGTTGGGCAACAGCCCCATCGCGACGAACTCCGTCGATCCGATCGCGAAACCGCCGAGAGCGAGCGCGAGCAATGCAAGACGAGTGCGGGCCGGCGAAAACTCAGAGGACAACGCGACGCTCCACATAGCGCCCGTCACGAACGGGGATCATTCGCTCAGCCTATATCGAATCGTTTCGACTCGTCGCCGGGTATGAGGCCGACCCCGCCGACACGACCGGTCTACGCGCCGCCTTCGCGGCCGGTCTCGATCGCGCTCTCGAGGCGTTCGATCTTCGCGTCGAGCTCACCGGAGTAGCCCGCCCGGATGTCCGCCTTGAGCACGAGCGAGACCCGCGTGCCGTACGCGCCCACCGCATCCGTCGCCTGCTTGATGACGGCGAAGACCTCGTCCCACTCGCCCTCGAGTTCGGTGAACATCGACGTCGTGCGGTTCGGGAGACCCGAATCGCGCACGATCTTCACGGCCGCGGCGACCGCATCGTGAACGGATGCGTCCGCGCTCTGCCCGCCGCTCGGCGCCACCGAAAATGCTACAAGCATCGTTCCTCCTCGATTTCGAACACCCTCAGCCTAGGCGCGAACCTTCCGCGCACCTTTCAGCGGTCAGCGCTCGGCCGCGACACCTTCCGGTTCGTCGGAGATGGGCTCGACCGCCTGTTCCCGGAACGGCCAGACTTTCAGCGGGAAGGAGTCGGTCGCCGTTTCCGCCGGCGATGGCGTGCGCAGCAGCGCGGTCACCGCCCAGCCGAGGATCACGAAGAACAGCAGGTTGCGCACGGTCAGCACGACCACCATTCCGGGTTGCGCGGCCAACAGCGAGTCGTAGAGGTAGGGATAGATCAGCTGGGTGAGCCCCGCCGTCACCGAGACCAGGATGGCCGGTGTGCGAAAGCCGCGCCCCTGGTACACGAGACCGATGATGACCGGCGCGGCGAGCCAGGTCACGTACTGCGGCGACCCGACTTTGTTGAACGCGATGAACGCGGTCACGAGGGCAAGACTGAGCTGCGGGAGCAACCGGGTCACCGGGATGCCGCGGTGAACGGCGCGGATTCCGATCAGCAGCACGACGACGACGCTCACGACGAGCAGCGGGTTCATCAGACTCCCGGCGGTCGTACTCCCCTCGCCGGTCACCTGGAATGTGAGGATGTCGCGGTCGTAGTAGACGAACGCCCCCGGCACTCCGAGCGCGGCCTGCCACATCCAGATCGTGCTCACGGGCGCCTCGATCTGCAGCCCGCGCCCGGTCTGCATCGTGATGAAGCTGAACACGTGCATCCCGGAACCGAAAGTGAGCGCGACGATCACGAGTACCAGACTCGTCACGGCGGCGACCGCGACGATGTGCCAGCGCGTGCGGAACACGACGACGGCTGCCGCGATCACGGCGGCCGGCCAGACCTTGATCCAGGTGGCGATTGCGAGAACGGTCACCGCGACCTTCTCGTGGTAGGTCAGCCACAGCAGCCCGACGATCACGAGCGCGGTCGAGACCGAGTCCAACCGCGCGACGGCGATCGGTCCGAGCAGCAGCAGGAAGGCGAGCCACCACCACGCCGCAGCGACCCGCCGCCGGTCGCGGCCGACGATCATTACCGCGAAGGCGCCGGCGTCGAGCAGCAGCACCAGGGTCAGCCACCCGCCCGTGTAGTTGTCGGCGCCGAACAGCAGCGGCAGCATGATCGGGACCAACGCACCGAACGGGTACACCCAATCGGTCTGGATGCCGACGACCGAGCCCTGCGCGGCCAGCTGCGCCCACGGCTTGTACACCAGGAAAACGTCGCCGAGAGGCATTCCGCTGGCGTTGAGGGCGAGCCACCCGAGGATGAGGTGGACGAGCAGGAACGCGATCCAGAGGGTGAGCGGATGGGCGGCGAGACGGCGGGCACCGTTCGCGGTCGCCGGCGCCGGGAGCGGTGCCGGTTCGTTCCCCATAGTCGCCCATCGTACCGGTCGGGCCTCCGCGTTCCTTCCGCTCATGCCGCCATCGATTGTGCGGAGCCTCAGTGGGCGAGGAGCTCGCGAACGACGCCGGGCACGGCGTCGGCGATGTCGAGTGCCGCGATCGGTCCGCCACCTGAGGCCCGATCCCCCGCCCGCCCGTGCACGAATGCGGCCGCGGCGGCCAGGGACGGCAGCACGGATGCGTCCCCGCGGGCAATCGCGTCCGCGTGCGTCGCAAGCAGCGCGCCGAGGACGCCGCCGAGAATGTCCCCGCTCCCGGCCGTTGCGAGCCACGCCGGACCGGCGGTCACGGCGAAGCGGGAGCCGTCTGCCCCCGCCACGAACGTGGTGTGCCCTTTGAGAAGCACAGTCACATTCAGACTGCGACTGGCCCGGGCCGCCCACTCACCCGGGTCGGCAGCGATCTCGGCGGCGGTCACCGCATCCGTGTCGTCGTCGGCAGAGGCGGCGAGCACAGCGGCCAGCTCACGGAAGTGCGGGGTGATCACGACGGGTCCTGTCGCCGCGCGCACGAGGTCGAGAGCACCGGCGTCGATGGCGGTGGGCACGCCGTCACGCAGCGCGGCGCGGAGCCGGGCGGTGTCCTCCCGCGGACGGGCGGCGGCGTCCATGCCCGACCCGATCAGCCAGGCCTGCACCCGGCCGGCCGCAGTGACGACCTCGGGCCGGCGCTGCAGCACGAGGTCCGCGGCCCGGGAGCCGCCGCGGTAGCGCACCATGCCGAGCCCGGTGCGCGCGGCGGCCTCGACCCCGAGTACGGCCGCCCCCGGGTAGAGCTCAGAGCCGGTGACCACCCCGAGCACGCCCCGCGAATACTTGTCGTCATCGTCGCCGGGCACCGCGATCCAGCGCGCCGTGTCCCCCGCCGTCCATCTCTGCCAGTTCTCCACAGCTTCTCCGCTCCGCCGATTCTGTCGCTCTGCATTCACGATAGGTTGAAAAGCAAGGAAAGAGGTCGGAAGCATGGGCATCAGCATCCCCGGCAAGGTTGTCGTCTTCGACTACGGCGAAGTCATCTCGGTCACCCCGAGCTCGGCCGACCGGGCGCAGTTGGCCGAGCTCGCCGGCGGGGAGGCCGATGTCTTCTGGCCGGCGTACTGGCGCCACCGCGATGCGCTCGACCAGGGCACCTTGAGCATCCAGGACTACTGGCATCGCATCGAGCGGGAGCTGGGTGAGCAGTGGGGAGACGCCACAGTGCATCGGCTCTGGCTCGCCGACTTCCGCAGCTGGCTGAGCATCGACCACGACACCCTCGACGTGCTCATCGACCTGCAGCAGGGCGGAACCCGCATGGCTCTGCTCTCCAACGCGGGCCGCGACTTCGGCTCCTACTTCCGGCACGGCATGCTCGGCGACCTCTTCGAGCAGGTCTTCGTCAGCGGCGAGCTCGGCATCGTCAAGCCGAGCGCCGACATCTTCGAAGTCGTGCTCGCCGAACTGGGCATCCCCGCCGAGCGCATGGTGTTCATCGACAACAAAGAGGTGAATGTGCGCGGTGCCGAGAATCTCGGCATCGCCGGGCACGTCTTCACCACCGCAGCCGACCTGCGGGCATATCTGGAGTCGCTCGCGGCTTGAGAATGAGGGATCGCGTTCGCGCTCCGCAGGCGGCCCCGCCACGACAAAGACCACAGGAACCCCCATGCCCACCCTCTTCGATCCCCTCACCCTCCGCGGTGTCACCCTGCGCAACCGCATCTGGACCTCGCCGATGTGCCAGTACTCCGTGCTCGACGAGTCCGGTGTGCCGCAGACCTGGCAGCTCGTTCACCTGGGCTCGTTCGCCGTCGGCGGCAGCGGCCTCGTCTTCACCGAGGCCACCGCAGTGAATGCCGAGGGCCGCATCTCCCCGCGCGACACCGGCATCTACACCGACGAGCAACGGGACGCATGGAGGCCCGTCGTCGCCTTCATCGAGTCCCAGGGAGCGGTGCCGGGCATCCAACTCGCCCATGCCGGGCGCAAGGCCTCCGGCTGGCCCGCCTGGGGGTTCGAAGACCGCGGAGACGGCTCCGTGCCGGTGGCCGAGGGCGGCTGGGCTGCCGTCGCCCCCTCACCGATCGCGTTCGGCGCGATGGCCGAGCCCCGCGCGCTCGATCTCGCGGGGATCGACGGCATCGTCGACGAATTCCGTTCCGCGGCGCGGCGTTCGGTCGACGCCGGCTTCCGCGTGATCGAGCTGCATGCGGCCCACGGTTACCTGCTGCACCAGTTCCTCTCGCCCATCGCCAATCACCGCACCGACGAGTACGGCGGCTCGCTCGAGAACCGCGCCCGGCTGCTGCTGCGCGTGGTGGCCGCCGTGCGCGACGAGATCGGAGATGAGCTCGCTCTGTTCGTGCGGTTCTCCGGCAGCGACTGGACCCCGGGCGGCTGGGACGAGCAGCAGACGGCGACGGCGGCCGGGTGGGCGCAGGATGCGGGCGCCGACTTCTTCGACGTGTCCAGCGGCGGAATCCAGGCCGGCATCCGCATCCCGCTCGAACCGGGCTACCAGGTTCCTTTCGCCGCACATGTGCGCGCTTCCGCCGAGGTGGAGGTGAGCGCCGTCGGGCTCATCACCACGCCGCAGCAGGCGGCCGAGATCGTCGAGAGCGGCAAAGCGGATGCCGTGATGCTGGCGCGCGAGCTGCTTCGCGACCCGCACTTCGCGCTCCGCGCCGCCCACGAGCTCGGAGTCCCGGTGGACTACTGGCCGCCGCAGTACCGGCGCGCCCGCTGGCGCTGACCGGCGGACGCGCAGAATCGTCGCGCCGCGGGCAGCGTCGAACTACGACCGTTGCGTCGAACTACGACCGGCGCGTCGCATCCTGCACTTCTCCCACCAGCTCCTCGATGATGTCTTCAAGGAACAGCACACCCGTCGTCTCGCCCTCCGCGTCGACGACGCGGGCGAGGTGCACGCCGGAGCGCCGCATGGTCGCCAGCGCGTCTTCGAGGTCGCTGCCCGCGAAGACCGTGACGAGACGCCGGATGCGCTTGGCCGGCACCGGCAACTCGAACCCGGTCTCCTCCAGGTCGAGAACGTCTTTGAGGTGCAGGTAGCCCGTCGGCTCGCCGGCATCGTCGAGCACGACGTACCGCGAGAATCCGTTCTTCGCCACCGCGCGTTCCACATCGGCCGGTGTGGCCGCCGGGGGCAGCGCGATGAGCGCGTCGAGGCCGAGGGCCACGTCGTGCACCTTCTTCTCGGTGAACTCGAAGGCCGCCGTGAGCGCACCGATCCGGTCGGTGAGCACACCCTCCCGCGTGGACTGGGTCACGATGTTCGCTACCTCGTCCAGAGTGAATGTGCTGGCCGCCTCATCTTTCGGCTCGACCCGGAACAGCCGGAGCACGGCGTTCGCCGAGGCGTTCAACGCCACGATGATCGGGCGCACCGCCCGGCCGATGCCGACCAGCGGCGGCGCGAGCAGCAGGGCCGCCCGGTCCGGCATCGAGAAGGAGATGTTCTTCGGGACCATCTCGCCGAACACCACGTGCAGGAACGACACCAGCACCAGGGTCACGATGAACGCGATCGTGCCGGTGGCCTCCTCGGGCAGCCCGGTCAGGTGGAGCGGGCCCTCGAGGAGGTGGTGGATGGCCGGCTCCGAGACGTTCAGGATCAGCAACGAGCACACCGTGATGCCGAGCTGGGTCGTCGCGAGCATGAGCGTCGCGTGCTCCATCGCGTACAGCGCGGTCTTGGCGCTGCGTTTGCCGCGCTCGGCCAGCGGTTCGATCTGCGAGCGCCGTGCGGAGATCACGGCGAACTCGGCGCCGACGAAGAAGGCGTTGATCACGAGCAGCACGACCAGCCAGAGAATTCCCGCCCAGTCACTCATCGTCGACCATCCCCTCGACCTCCGGGTCCGGCGTGTACCGGATGCGGTCCACCCGCCGTCCGTCCAGCCGTTCGACGCGCAGGGTTCCCCCCTCGATCGGAACCTCGTCGCCCACCACGGGCAGGCGGCCGAGTTCGTTCATCAGGAAGCCGGCGACGGTCTCGTACGGGCCCTCCTCGGGCACCGTGACCCCCGCTCGCTCGAGCAGTTCGTCGGGGCGCAGAATGCCGGGGAAGGTGAGCGAGTCGCGCCCGCGCACGACGCCGGCGCGGGTGCGGTCGTGTTCGTCGGACACCTCACCGACGATCTCCTCCACCAGGTCTTCGAGTGTGGCGAGGCCGGAGGTCCCCCCATACTCGTCAACGACGACGGCCATCTGGTAGCCGCGGCCACGCAGCTCGCCGAGCAGCGTGTCGAGGTGCATCGTCTCGGGCACGCGCAGCGCATCCGTCTGCAGTGCGGACACCGGAACACGACCCCGGCGCGCCCGGGGTACCGCGACGGCCTGCTTCACATGCACGAAACCGACCACATCGTCCACGTCCTCGTCCACGACGGGGAACCGTGAATAACCGGTGCTGCGCGCGAGATCGAGAACGGCCTGTGCAGGTTCGCCGCGCTGCACACTCGCGATGCGGGGCCGCGGGGTCATGACATCGGATGCGGTGTGGTTCGAGAACGCGAGGGTGCGGCTCAGCAGCGTGGCGGTGTCGGCTTCGAGCACGCCGGCGCTGGCCGAGCGTCGCACCAGCGACGACAGCTCCTCCGCGGTGCGGGCGCCGGAGAGCTCCTCCTTCGGCTCGATGCCGACCAGCCGCAGGATGCCGTTGGCGGTGCCGTTGAGCAGCGAGATGAACGGTTTGAACACCGTCGTGAACGCGGTCTGGAACGGGATGACGAGCTTGGCCGTCGCGATCGGCAGGGCGAGGGCGAAGTTCTTCGGAACCAGCTCGCCGAGGATCATCGACAGCAGCGTCGCCACCACGATGGCGATGGTCGTTGCGATCGGCGCGACCGCCCCGTCCGGGATGCCGAGCGCAGTGAGCGGGCCGGCGAGCAGCGTGCTGATGGCCGGCTCCATCGTGTACCCGGTGAGCAGCGTCGTCAGGGTGATGCCCAGCTGTGCACTCGACAGGTGCGTCGAGGTGATCTTCAGGGCGGCGATCGTCATGGTCAGCCGCGTCTCGCCGCGCGCCCGGCGCGCCTCGAGGTCGCCCCGATCGAGGTTGACGAGCGCGAACTCACTGGCAACGAAGAGGCCCGTGCCCACCGTCAGCAGCAGGCCGACACCGAGCATGATCCACTCAAAGGCCACGGCGATCACCCCTGACCTCAGGGGTGGCGTGCTCGAGAGCGCGAAGGAATGGGCTGGCAGCAGAAGGAGGGTCGTCCATTTCCCCGCCAACTATACCGCCCGCTCGCGCTGTGCTCCCTGAATGCCGACCGACGCGCGACAGGTTCCTGCCGAGGCAGCGTTCACGCTACCAGGAGACGGGGAGCGCCTTGCCTTCCTCATACCCGGCGGCCGATTGGATGCCGACCAGTGCCCTGTCGTGGAACTCCGGCACCGAGCGGGCACCGGCATAGGTGAACGAGCTGCGCAGCCCGGTGGTGATCATGTCGAGCAGATCCTCCACCGAGGGGCGCAGCGGGTCGAGGTAGATGCGCGAACTGGAGATGCCCTCAGCGAAGAGCGTCTTGCGCGCGAGCTCGTAGGCGTCGAGCCGTTCGAAACGGCCCTTCACCGCTTTGGTGCTCGCCATTCCCCAGCTCTCTTTGTAGAGCGCGCCGTTCGCATCCGTGTCGAGCAGCCCGGGAGCCTCCACCGTGCCCGCGAACCAGGAGCCGATCATCACGGAGGCGCCGCCGGCGGCGAGCGCGAGCGCGACGTCACGCGGGTAACGCACTCCGCCGTCCGCCCAGACGTGGGCGCCGAGCTCCCGCGCAGCGGCCGAGGTCTCGAGCACCGCGGAGAACTGCGGCCGTCCGACGGCCGTCATCATGCGCGTCGTGCACATCGCGCCCGGTCCGACACCCACTTTGAGGATGTCGGCGCCGGCGTCCACGAGGTCGCGCACGGCCCGATCGGTCACGACGTTGCCGGCCACGATCGGGAGCCCGAGCGCGAGCTCTTTCACCGTTCGGATGGCGGCGAGCATGCCGTCCTGGTCGCCGTGTGCGGTGTCGATGACGAGCACGTCGACGCCGGCCGCGGCGAGCGCCTTGGCTTTGCCGGCCACATCGCCGTTGATTCCGACGGCGGCGGCCACCCGCAGGCGCCCGTGTGCGTCGACGGCTGGCCGGTAGATGGTGGAGCGCAGGGCGCTGCGCTTGCTCAGCGTGCCGACGAGCTTGCCGTGATCGAGCACCGGGGCGAAATCGAGGCCAGCCGCATCCATAACGTCGAAGGCCGCACGGCCGTCGGGGATGTCCTCGGCATCGAGCGAGGTGAGCGCGCCGTGCAGCAAGTCGCCGAGCCGCGCATCCGGGAGGGCGGAACCCAGCTGGGAGGCGGCCAGACAGCCGAGGTAGCGCCCGGTCTCGTCGTGGATGACGATGCCGTGCCCCTCGACGGCGGGCACACGGCGCAGCGCGTCCGCCACAGTCTGGTCGGGACCGAGCACATACGGGGTGTCGAACGCCACCGGTTGCGCCTTCACCCAGCGGATCGCGTCGTCGAGGTCCTGCAGGTGCATGTCCTGGGGCAGAACACCGAGGCCGCCGCGGCGCGCGAGCGTCGCCGCGAGTCGCTTCCCGGTCACGGAGTTCATGTTCGCCGACACGATCGGGATGGTCGCCCCCGTGCCGTCGTCCGGTGCGAGCGACACATCCAATCGGCTCGTCACCGACGATCGGGAGGGGACGAGGAAGACGTCCGAGTATGTGAGGTCGTGTCGCGGGGACGTTCCATAGAACTGCATGGGAATAACGGTATCCCTCCCGGCCGATCGCCCGCACCCGTCGCTCGATGGGATTAGGCTTGAGAATTGGATGAAAACGGGCGGCTTCGAGCCACCCGTTCGAGACGAAATCAACGGAGAGAGTGGGCGAACGGCTGTGTCGAGCCAAGTGACCGGAGTGGGTACCGACGACGGTTCGTCGGGCGAGTTCGGAGCCAACGAATGGCTTGTCGATGAACTGTACGAACAGTTCATCGCCGACAAGAACTCGGTCGACAAGTCCTGGTGGCCGATTCTCGAGAGCTACCAGCCAACGGTGAAGGACGCCGGTGTCCCGGCCCCCGCCGCCGAGGTTCCGGCCCCCACCGCACCAGCAGCTTCTGCGCCCGCCGCTTCCGTGCCTGCCGCTTCCGTGCCTGCCGCTTCCGTGCCCGAGGTCGTCGCGCCCGCCGCCGTGGTCGAAGCGGAAGCGCCCGCGGCCGACGCGCACCCCATGACGGCTCCCCTGCCTGTCATCGGCACGCAGCCTGTCGCGCGCACCACCTCGCTCGCGCCGAAGCCGCAGCCCGTCCCGGCCGACGCACCGGTCACGTCGCCGCAACCGGTGGTCTCCGCCGACGGCGCCGCCGTCGAAGAGGCTCAAGACAAAGTCACGCCCCTGCGCGGAATGGCCAAGACGCTCGCCAGCAACATGGATGCGAGCCTCACGGTTCCGACCGCCACCAGCGTGCGCACCATCCCCGCCAAACTGATGATCGACAACCGCATCGTCATCAACAATCACCTCAAGCGCGCTCGAGGCGGCAAGGTCTCGTTCACCCACCTCATCGGCTGGGCTCTCGTGCAGGCACTCAAAGAGTTCCCGAGCCAGAACGTGTTCTACGACGAGGTGGACGGCAAGCCCTCCGTCGTCGCTCCCGCCCACGTCAACCTCGGCATCGCCATCGACATCCCCAAGCCCGACGGCACCCGCGCGTTGCTCGTGCCGAGCATCAAGCGCGCCGACACGATGGGCTTCGGCGAGTTCCTCGCCGCCTACGAAGACCTGGTGGCCAAAGCCCGCGCCAACAAGCTCACCGCGGGCGACTTCGCCGGCACGACGATCTCCCTCACCAACCCCGGCGGCATCGGCACCGTGCACTCGGTTCCGCGGCTGATGAAGGGCCAGGGCTGCATCATCGGCGCCGGTGCCCTCGAATACCCCGCCGAGTTCCAGGGCTCCAGCGAGAAGACTCTCGCCGGCCTGGCGATCGGCAAGACGATCACGCTCACCAGCACCTACGATCACCGCGTCATCCAGGGCGCCGGTTCCGGCGAGTTCCTCAAGATCGTGCATGAGATGCTCACCGGCAAGCGCAGCTTCTACTCCGACATCTTCGCGGCGCTGCGCATCCCGTACGACCCCATCCACTGGGCCCCCGACATCAGCGTCGACCTCGCCAGCGCCGTCGACAAGACCGCCCGCGTGCAGGAGCTCATCAACGCGTTCCGCGTGCGCGGCCACCTCATGGCCGACATCGACCCGCTCGAATACGTGCAGCGTTCGCACCCCGACCTCGACATCGCGACCCACGGGCTGACATTCTGGGATCTCGACCGCGAGTTCGTCACCGGCCAATTCGGCGGCGACAAGCGACAGATGAAGCTGCGCGACATCCTCGGGGTGCTGCGCGACTCGTACTGCCGCACGATCGGCATCGAGTACATGCACATCCAGGACCCGGCCCAGCGCAAGTGGTTCCAGGACAGGCTGGAGCGGGGCTACGAGAAGCCCTCGCACGACGAGCAGTTGCGCATCCTCGGCAAGCTCAACGAGGCCGAAGCGTTCGAGACGTTCCTGCAGACCAAGTACGTCGGCCAGAAGCGGTTCAGCCTGGAGGGCGGCGAATCGACGATCGCCCTGCTCGACACCATCCTGCAGGGTGCGGCCGAGGCCAGCCTCGACGAGGTCGCCATCGGCATGGCACACCGCGGCCGGCTCAATGTGCTCACCAACATCGCGGGAAAGACCTACGGTCAGATCTTCCGCGAATTCGAGGGCACACAGGACCCGCGCACCGTTCAGGGCTCGGGCGACGTCAAGTACCACCTCGGCACCGAGGGCACCTTCAAGGGAGCCAACGGCGAGGAGATCCCGGTGTACCTGGCCGCCAACCCCTCGCACTTGGAGGCGGCCGATGGCGTTCTCGAGGGCATCGTGCGCGCCAAGCAGGACAGGCGCCCGCCGATGACCTTCCTCACCCTGCCGGTGCTCATCCACGGTGATGCCGCGATGGCCGGTCAGGGCGTGGTCGTCGAGACCCTGCAGATGTCGCAGCTGCGCGCGTACCGCACGGGTGGCACCATCCACGTCAACATCAACAACCAGGTCGGCTTCACCACCTCCCCGACCGAGTCGCGCACATCGGTCTACTCCACGGATGTGGCCAAGACCATCCAGGCGCCGATCTTCCACGTGAACGGCGACGACCCGGAGGCCGTGGTCCGGGTGGCGCAGATCGCCTTCGACTACCGCCAGGAGTTCAAGCGCGATGTCGTCATCGACCTGGTCTGCTACCGCCGCCGAGGCCACAACGAGGGCGACGACCCCTCGATGACCCAGCCGCTGATGTACAACCTGATCGAGGCGAAGCGCTCGGTGCGGCGCCTTTACACCGAGGCCCTCGTCGGCCGCGGCGATATCACCCAGGACGAGTTCGAGCAGGCCCACCGCGACTTCCAGGAACGCCTCGAGCGCGCCTTCATGGAGACGCACGCCGCGCAGACCAACTCCATGCCTGTGGTCACCGCTGATGCGAACGCCGTCGCCGACCTCGAACGCCCCGTCTCACAGCAGGAAGACGGCTCGGGCGAGCCGGAGTCGACCGGCGTGACCGAGCAGGTCATCCACCTCATCGGCGACGCATTCAATAACCCGCCCGTCGGTTTCACCGTGCACCCCAAGTTGCAGCAGTTGCTCACCAAGCGCGGCGACATGAGCCGCAACGGCGGCATCGACTGGGCGTTCGGCGAGCTCCTCGCGCTCGGTTCCGTGCTGCTGGAGGGCACCCCGGTGCGCATGGCCGGTCAGGATTCGCGCCGTGGCACCTTCGTGCAGCGGCACGCCGTGTTGCACGACCGCGCGAATGGGCAGGAATGGCTGCCGCTGGCCAATCTGAGCGACAACCAGGCGCGGTTCTGGATCTACGACTCGCTGCTCAGCGAGTACGCCGCGATGGGCTTCGAATACGGCTACTCCGTGGAGCGGGCCGATGCGCTGGTTCTCTGGGAGGCCCAGTTCGGCGATTTCGCCAACGGCGCTCAGACCATCATCGACGAGTTCGTCTCCTCGGCCGAACAGAAGTGGGGCCAGCGTTCCTCCCTCGTGCTGCTGCTGCCGCACGGCTACGAGGGTCAGGGCCCCGACCACTCCAGCGCCCGGATCGAGCGCTACCTGCAGCTGTGCGCCGAGAACAACATGACGGTCGCCCGCCCGTCGACGCCGGCCTCGTACTTCCATCTGCTGCGCCGCCAGGCCTACGCCCGGCCACGCAAGCCGCTCGTCGTCTTCACTCCGAAGGCGATGCTGCGCCTACGCGGGGCGACGAGCCCGGTCGAAGACTTCACCCACGGCAAGTTCGAGCCGGTCATCGACGACGCGCGCGTCACCGACCGTGCCGCCGTCAAGCGGGTGCTGCTCATGGCCGGCAAGGTCTACTACGACCTGCTCGGCGAACTGGAGAAGAACCCGAACCCCGAGATCGCCCTCGTGCGCGTCGAGCAGTACTACCCGCTGCCCGCCGCTCAGCTCAAGGCCACTGTGGAGTCGTACCCCAACGCGGAGCTCGTGTGGGTGCAGGACGAGCCCGAGAACCAGGGCGCCTGGCCGTACATGATCCTCGAGACGTCGAAGCTCGGCCCGCGCCCGCTCGGCGTGATCTCGCGTCCGCCGTCGGCCTCCCCGGCCGCGGGTTCGGCCAAGCGCCACGCCCAGGAGCAGTCGGTGCTGATCCAGCGCGCGCTCAGCCTCTGAGGCGGCCCTCCGCCGTTCGTCGCGCCGATCGGGTCTTCCCACGAAGACCGGATCGGCGCGACGCCCTTGTTTCCGGCGACAGTGAGCCTACGATGCGCAGTATGAGCGTCTTGACGAACCACCGACTCGGCGAACCCTGCTGGGTCGACTATGCGAGCTCGGATGTCGCCGCATCCCGAGACTTCTACACGTCCCTCTTCGGCTGGACGGCGGACGCCGCCCCCGAGGAGTACGGCGGATACATCACGTTCCGCTCGAACGGGCACGCCGTGGCCGGCCTCGGCTCGGTGATGAACGAGCAGCAGGCGACGGGGTGGACGACCTACCTTCTCGTCGACGACGCCGCCGCCTCGGAGAAGGCCGCCGTCGATGCCGGTGCCACGGTGTTCGCTCCGACGATGACCGTCGGATCCCAGGGCACCATGGCCGTCGTCGGCGACCCAGGCGGCGCCGCGGTCGGGCTGTGGCAGCCCGACCAGTTCGCCGGCTTCGAGTTGGCGGCCGAGGCCGGCGCACCGGCCTGGCACGAGCTCTACGCCGCCGACTACGGCCGTCAGCTCGACTTCTACTGCACGGTGTTCGGCTGGCACCCGCAGCCGCTCAGTGACACCGATGATTTCCGCTACGCCACCTTCGGGGCCGAGGGCAGCCCGGCCGGGGGTGTGTACGACACCGGCGCCGAACCGTCCGCCGGCACCCCGCGCGGGTGGGTCGTGTACTTCGGCGTCACCGACGCGGATGCGGCCTGCGCACGCGTCGTCGAACTGGGCGGCCACGTCATCCGTCACCCATGGGACAGCGAGTTCGGCCGATTCGCCGAGGTGGCCGACCCGCAAGGCGGCGTCTTCCTCCTGCACCACGTGCAGCCGGAGTGACCGCGGTTCGCGCCTAGCGTGCGGCCTGGATGGAGCGGATGCGCAGCAGCACCTCGGCGCGCAACGTCTCCGGCGCAGTCTCTTTGCACGCGCGCTGCACGACCTCGGTGAGGACCACGCTCAGGTGCGCCTCGTGCGTGCATCCGTCGCAACCGGCGAGGTGTTCGCGGATCTCGGCAGCATCTTCGCTGCAGAGCTCATTGCGAAGGTATTCCTCGAGGTCTTGTTTGGCTTTGTCACAGCCACAGTCGGTCATTTCGTGCTCCTGGGAGTCTGCGCGGCAGGGGTTCGGACGGCAGAGAGCCCCCGCTCGTGCGCGTAGTCGGTGAGAAGTTCCCGCAGCAGGCGGCGGCCGCGGTGGAGACGGCTCATCACGGTGCCGATCGGCGTCTTCATGATGTCGGCGATCTCCTGGTAGGAGAAGCCTTCGACATCGGCGAAGTACACCGCCATGCGGAAGTCCTCCGGGATGGCCTGCAGCGCGTCTTTGACGGCGCTGTCGGGCAGATGGTCGATCGCCTCGGCTTCGGCCGACCGGGTGGTCGACGAGGTGAACGACTCCGCACCGCCGAGCTGCCAGTCTTCCAACTCGTCGATGGTGCCCTGATAGGGCTCGCGCTGCTTCTTGCGATAGGTGTTGATGAACGTGTTGGTGAGGATGCGGTACAGCCACGCCTTCAGGTTCGTGCCCTGCTGGAACTGACGGAACGCCGCGTACGCCTTCACGAAGGTCTCTTGCACGAGATCTTGCGCGTCGGCCGGGTTTCTCGTCATCCGCAGGGCGGCCGCGTAGAGCTGATCCATGTAGGGCAGGGCTTGGGACTCGAAAAGCGAGCCCAGGTCTTCCGTTGCTGCAACCTCGGCGTTGGTGTCGTCGGTATCGGTGGTCATCACCGGCCAGTCTAGTTCTGCCCGTGCTTCCACACGGGGAGAGTCGAGAACGGCGGCAACGGATACCACGACAGTCCTTCCTTCGGTCGAAAACGCGGATAATCTGGACAACAATGCTGATCTCGAAATATTCCGCCCCCGAGTTCGATCCTTACGGCGACAACACGCACGAGGAGCCGAACACGCTGTGGCCTGCGCCCGTGGCCTCCGGCCCGCTGAACGCCTCGGTCTCCCTGCCGGGCTCCAAGTCTTTGACCGCACGGGAGCTGGTTCTCGCCGCCCTCGCCGACGGCCCCTCGCTGCTGCGCTCGCCTCTGCACTCGCGCGACACCGTGAACATGGTCGAGGCCTTGCGCTCGCTCGGTGTCACGATCGAAGAACGGCCGGCGAGCGGCGAGTTCGGCGCCGATCTGCTCGTCACGCCCGCCGACGAACTGCTCGGCAGCACGACGATCGACTGCGGTCAGGCGGGAACGGTGATGCGGTTCGTGCCGCCGCTGGCCGGCCTCGCCCTCGGCCCCACCCTCTTCGACGCCGATGATTCGGCGCGCAGGCGTCCGATGGGGTCGATCGTGTCGTCACTGCGCGACCTCGGTGTAGACATCAACGACGACGGGCGGGGTTCCCTCCCGTTCACGGTGCACGGCACGGGTTCGGTCACCGGCGGAGCTATCACCATCGATGCCTCATCGTCGAGCCAGTTCGTGAGCGCCCTGCTGCTCTCGGCGTCGCGGTTCGAAAACGGCCTCGACCTCACCCACGTCGGCGAGCGTCTGCCGAGCCTCCCCCACATCGCGATGACCATCGTCACCCTCGCGGCGCGCGGCGTGGTCGTCGATTCGCCCGACGTCGGCCGCTGGGTGGTGCAGCCTGGCCCGATCGCGGCGCTCGACGTCGACATCGAGCCCGACCTCTCCAACGCGGCGCCGTTCCTCGCTGCGGCCGTCGTGACCGGCGGCTCGGTGACCATCACCGGATGGCCGGCCTCGACCACGCAGGTGGGCGCCGACCTCGCCGACCTCCTTCCACTCTTCGGCGCCACCGTCGCCCGCGACGGCGACCGCCTCACGGTTACCGGAGGCGAAAGCATCCCGGGCGTCACCATCGACCTCAGCACCGGTGGTGAGCTGGCTCCCGCGCTCGTCGCGATCGCCGCCCTCGCCGACGGGCCGAGCGAGATCGTCGGCATCGGCCACATCCGCCACCACGAGACCGATCGTCTCGCGGCCCTCGCCGCCGAGATCAATGGCCTCGGCGGCCGGGTGACCGAACTGCCCGACGGCTTGCGCATCGAACCTCAGCCCCTGCACGGCGGCGTCTGGCGCAGCTACGAAGACCACCGCATGGCCACGGCCGGCGCCATCATCGGGCTCGCCGTGCCCGGTGTCGAGATCGAGAACGTCGCCACCACTGCCAAGACCCTGCCGCAGTTCACCCAGCTCTGGCAGCGGATGGTCGACGAGGGCACCGCATAGATGTCCTGGTGGGCTGAAGGCGACGACGAGTCGGCCGAGCTGGACGAGCTCGATCAATACGACGAGGCGACCATCCGGTCCCGCCCCAACCCCAAAGGCAACCGCCCCCGCAGCAAGCAGCGACCCGAACACGCGGATGCGCAGATCGCGCGGGTGCTCGGCGTCGACCGCGGCCGCTACACCGTCATGCTCGACGAGAACACACCCGATGAACGACAGGTGACCTCGACCCGGGCGAGCGAGCTCCGCAAGAAGGCGATCGTGACCGGCGATCGCGTCGCGGTGGTGGGCGACACGACCGGGGACGACGGCACGCTCTCGCGCATCGTCCGGATCGAACCACGCACGACGCTGCTGCGCCGCAGCGCCGACGATACCGATGAGGTCGAGCGCGTGATCGTCGCGAACGCCGACCAGATGCTCATCGTCGTCGCGGCGGCGAATCCGGAGCCCCGCACCCGCCTCGTCGACCGCTATCTCGTGGCCGCCTACGATGCGGGAATCGCCCCGATGCTGTGCGTGACCAAGATCGACCTCGCCGACCCCGCGCCGTTCCTGGAGAATTTCGCCGGGCTCGACCTGCCCGTGTACACGAGCCGGGAGGACAGCATCCCGGTCGACGAGATCACGGCAGCCCTCATCGGGCACGACACTGTGGTCGTTGGCCACTCGGGCGTCGGCAAGTCCACACTGGTGAACGAGATCGTTCCGGGCGCGAAACGCGCCACCGGTCACGTCAACGTCGTCACCGGGCGAGGCCGCCACACCTCGTCGTCGACCGTCTCACTGCGGGTGCAGAACGGCGAGGGCCGGGGCTGGGTCATCGACACCCCCGGGGTGCGGTCGTTCGGGCTGGGTCATATCAACACCGACAGCATCCTGAAGTCGTTCACCGATCTTGCCGAGCTGGCCGAGGACTGCCCGCGCGGCTGCACCCACCTTCCGGATGCCCCCGACTGCGCCATCATCGAGGCCGTCGCGGCGGGTCGCCTCGGCGACATCGGCCGCGCCCGCCTCGACTCCCTCCAGCGCCTCCTCGCCACCTTCGCCCCCTCCCCCTGACCCGCCTTGGTTGACGCCGCCCGTGTTTGACGCGGCCCTTCGTTGAACCGGCGCGCGTACGGGAGAATGGGGGTATGGATGACAAGAAGCTTGAGGTGGGCAGTGTGGCGCCCGGGTTCGCTCTGACCGACCAGGACGGCGAGCAGGTGTCGCTCGGCGACTATGCCGGCGAGAACGCAATCGTGTACTTCTACCCGGCCGCGCTGACCCCCGGCTGCACGAAGGAGGCCTGTGACTTCCGCGACAACCTCAACTCGCTGAAAGCGGCCGGATACCGAGTGATCGGCATCTCGAAGGATGCGCCGTCGAAGAACAAGAAATTCCAGGAGCACGAGGGCCTGAACTTCCCGCTGCTCTCCGACGAAGACCTCGCCGTTCACCGGGCCTACGGCGCTTACGGTGAGAAGAAGCTCTACGGCAAGACGGTCACCGGCGTGATCCGCTCCACCTTCGTGATCGACCCCGACGGAACCGTCCGGCTCCCGTTGTACAACGTGCGGGCGACCGGCCACGTCGCCAGTCTCCGCAAGAAGCTCGGCCTCGACGCCTGAAGCGCTCTATGTGGCCGCGGGCAGCCTAGGAACCGAGTCGAGGAGCCGACGCGTGTACGGGTCGGCGGGCGAACCGAGCACCTGCCGGGTCTCACCCTGTTCGACGATGCGCCCGCCGCGGAGAACGACGGTCTGCCGGCAGAGCGCGGCGACGACGCCGAGATCGTGCGAGACCATCACGACCGTCAGCCCCTCACGCTCGCCGAGTTCGGCGAGCAGATCGATGATCTGAATGCGCGTCGTGACGTCGAGCGCACTCACCGGCTCGTCTGCGAGCAGGATGCGCGGTCGGGCGACCACCGCCCGGGCGATCGCGATGCGCTGGCGCTGCCCGCCCGAGAACTCGTGCGGGTAACGGCGCGCGGCATCCGCCGGCAGCGCGACCGCTGCCAACGCCTCAGCCACCCGGTCACGCGCCTCGGCGCCCGTGGCGAGGCGGAGAGAGCTCAACGGCTCCCCCACGATGCGGCCGACGCTCTGGCGGGGGTCCAGCGACGAGTACGGGTCTTGGAAGACCGTCTGAACGCTGCGACGGAATTCGCGCATCCGCACCCGGTCGCGTCGGTCGAGGGGCACCCCGTCGAACAGCACCTCCCCGCTGGTGGGCCCGGCGAGCCCGAGCAGCAATGACAGGACCGTCGTCTTGCCCGCGCCCGATTCGCCGACCAGCCCCACGCTGCGACCTGCCTCGACGGTGAACGAGACGCCCTCCAGAGCGGGAACGGCCGCCCTGCGGTAGCGGTAGCCGACGTCGCGGAGTTCCAGGATCGCGGTCATGACACCTCCAGGGCGGCGTCGAGCTCTCGCGCGCTGCGCACCAGTTCGATGGTGTACGGATCGACCGGCGCGGTGAGCAGGCGTCGGATGCTCCCCTGCTCGACGACTCGTCCGGCGCGGAGCACGAGGGCCTGGTCCGTCATCCGTGACACGACCGCGAGGTCGTGGCTGACGAAGAGCAGCGCCATCCCGCGCTCGGCGACCAGCCTGTCGAGCAGGGCGAGGATGTCCGCCTGGATCGTGACGTCGAGCGCCGTCGTCGGCTCGTCTGCGATGAGCAGCTGCGGCCGGCAGGCGAGCGCGGCAGCGATGGCGACGCGCTGTCGTTGGCCGCCGGAGATCTCATGGGGATATGCCCGCGCGATCCGCTCCGGGTCGGGCAGTCGCACCTCTTCCAGCGCGCCCAGCACGGCGCCTCGCAGTGCCTCCCCGCGCAGACCGAGATGGCGGTGCAGCGGCTCCGCCACCTGTTTGCCGAGCCGCATCAGCGGGTCGAGGGCGGTCAGTGGCTCCTGGAAGACGAAGGAGACCGTCTTCCCGCGCAGCGGCACGAGGGCGCGTTCCTTCGCTCCGATCACCTGAACACCCCCAGGAGGACGCTCCCGGCGGCGCTCAGCCCGTCGGGCAGCAGCCCGGTGACGGCGAACGATGTCAGTGACTTTCCGGAACCGGATTCGCCGATCAGGCTGAGGCGCTCACCGGTATCGAGCTCGAACGACACGTCGCGCACCAGCGGTGCGCCGTCGCGCGCAGCGACCGTGAGATTCCGCACTTCGAGGATCATCGTGTCCGCCTCCTCGTCGGGTCGGCGATGTCGCGCAGACCGTCCGCCACCAGGTTGACGCCGATCACGAGCACGACCAGGGCCACCCCCGGCGCGATCGCGCCGGCCGGAGCCACGGCGACGGTGCCTTGAGCCTCCTGCAGCAGCCGCCCCCACGATGCGTTCGGCGGCGGTGCCCCCAGGCCGAGGTAAGACAGACTCGCCTCCGCGAGCACCGCGATCCCGAACTGCAGCGCCAGGTTCACGAGCAGTGTGGGCCAGATGTTCGGCAGGATGTGCTTGCCGACGACGCCGCCCCAGCCCGTGCCGGAGGTGCGGGCGGCCGTGACGTACTGCTGCGAGAGCACACGTTTGGCGAGCACGCGGGTCAGCCGGGCGACGACGGCCGACATGGCCAGCCCGATCGCGAGGATCGCAGTGCCGAGCGAGGCGCCCTGGGCAGCCACGATGAGCATGGCCAGGAGCAGGGTGGGGAACGCGATCAGGATGTCGAGCACGGCCGAGATGGAGTCATCCAGCCAGGTCGTCGCGAAGGCGGCGAGCAGGCCGATCGTGATGCCGATGACCGCGCCGATGGAGACGGCGCCGAAGCCGACCGCGAGGGCGATCCTTGCGCCCACCATGAGCTGGGAGAGGAGGTCGCGGCCGAGCTGGTCGGTGCCGAGCCAGTGCGCCGGGCCCGGCTGCTCCAACCGGCCGCCCGAGGTGTCGCTGGGCGCGTACGGCAACCAGAACAGCGAGAGGAGCGCGACGAGCACCACGATGCCCACCAGCACCAGCCCGATGGCGAGGGTGATCGAACGGCGCGAACGGCCGCGGCCGCCCGGTTCGGGTGCCGCGCTCTGCGCCGCCTGCTGCGCCACGGTGCTCATCGGTTCCCCGAGATGCTGTGCCGCAGGCGCGGGTCGATGAGACGCTGAACCACGTCGGCCGCGAAGCCGATGAGCAGCACGGCGAAGGTGGAGACGAACAGGATGCCCTGGATGCTCTGGTAGTCGTGCTGGCTGATCGCACGCAGCAGCATGCTGCCGAGGCCGGGCAGGGTGAACACGCTCTCGACGACGACGGCGCCGAGGAAGGTCGTGGCGAGCTCGATTCCCAGAATGGAGATCACGGGAACGGAGCCGTTGCGCAACCCGTGCCGCCACATGGCCCGTCCGAACCCGGAACCCAGCGCCCGGGCATTGCGCAGATAGTCACTGCCGATCACATCCAGTGTCGCGCTGCGCACATACCGTGAGATGGATGCGCTCATCACGATCGCGATGGTGATGACCGGCAGGGCGAGCGACCCGAGCGCCGCGGCGGGGTCGGCCCAGTCGTCGCGGGGGAAGCCGCCGGAGGGGAACCAGCGCAGGTTGATCGAGAACGCGCTGACCAGCAGGATGCCGACCCAGAAGACCGGGACGGCGATCCCGAGCTGCGAGAACGCAGAAAGGAGGATGCCGTACCAGCGGTCCGCCTTCCACGCGGCGAAGAAGCCGATCGGCAGGGCGAGTACCACTGCGAGGAGGAAGGCGAGCAGCGTGAGCGGCACGGTCACGACGAGCCTGGCCGCGATGTCCGGGCCGACCGGAAGCGAGGTGATGAAGGATTTGCCGAGGTCGAGTGTGAGGAGGCTGCCGAACCACGAGAAGAACTGCTCGAGGAGCGGCCGATCGCTGCCGACCTGTTCCCGGGCCGCTGCGATCTGCTGCGGGGTCGCGTTGACCGACAGAAGGGCGTTGGCCGGGTCACCCGGGAGCACCCGGAGCAGGAAGAAGAGCACGACCATGGCGAGCAGCAGCGACACCACGAGGAACGCGGTGCGACGCAGGAGGTAGGGAGCCATGACCTTCTCAGAATAGACGCCGGAGGAGCCCGGTCGGGCTCCTCCGGCGGTCTCGGGGGTTCTCGCGCCGAGCGCTACTTCTTGACGATGTCGTACGTGTAGAACGTGGAGTTCAGGCCGTTCACCGTGTATCCGGAGAGGTCGGTGGAGGCGACCACGATCTGCGGGGTGAGGTACAGCCACACGCTGGCGGCGTCCTTGGCGATCTGCTCGTTGACGAGCTTCAGTTTGGCCGTCTGCTCGGCTGTGGTCGACGCCTGCTCGGCCTCGTTCACCCACTGCGTCACCTGCGGGTTGTTGTAGCCCCAGTAGAAGTCCGGGTTGCCGTACCAGACGACGTCACGGTCGTTCACGTGCTCCTGGAGAGTCGCCGCGAAGTTGTGCTCCTTGAACACCTTCGAGTACCACTCATCGGCAGAGATCGAGTTGATGTTCACGGTGATGCCCACCTTCGCCAGCTCGCTCTTCACGAACTCGGCGACCGCCGGATGCGGGTCGTAGGTCGGGGTGTCCAGCGTGAAGGTGAAGCCCTTGGCGTAGCCTGCCTCGGCGAGCTCCTTCTTCGCGAGATCGACGTCATACGGGTTGACCTTGGTGAGGTTCTCGTACCACGGGTCGCTCGGCGGCACCATCGAGCCGATGAGGGTTCCGTAGTCGCCCCAGATGGAGTTCAGCAGCTTCTTGGTGTCGATCGCCGAGTAGACGGCCTTGCGCACCTCGACCTTGTCGAAGGGGGCGACGCGGTCATTGAAGGCGAGCAGCTCCTTGACCGTCGACTTGCCGTCGCTGATCGTGTAGTCCTTGCTGTTCTTGAGCTGGGCCAGCGCATCCGGGCTCTGGATGTTCGTGACGATGTCGACCTGGTTGGTCAGCAGCGCGTTCGACAGGGCAGAGGCGTCGGTGAAGTAGTCGAAGACCACTTCTTTGTTCTTCGCCTGCTGTCCCCAGTACCCGCTCCAGCGCTCGATGCTGAGCGAGCTGCCCCGCTTCCAGGAGCCGAGCTTGTACGGGCCGGTTCCGTCTTCAGCGGTCTTGTAGTTCTTGACGCCGGGGCCGTAGATCCACACGTAGCTGAGGTTGTACGGCAGGGAGATCGAACGGTTCTTCAGCGTGATGACCACGGTCTGCGCATCGGGGGTCTCGATGCCGGAGATCACCGCGAGCTGCGACTTGCGGGCCGACTGCGAGGCGTCGGCCGTCACACGCTCGATGCTCGACTTGACGTTCGCGCTGGTCAGCGCCGAACCGGAGTGGAACTTCACGCCCTTGCGCAGCGTGAAGGTGTAGGTGAGGCCATCGGCGCTCGTCGTGTACTTCGTCGCAAGCAGCGGCTCGACTTTGCCGTCATCGGTGAGCTTGAACAGCCCCTCGTAGACGTTGCCGTTGAACGCCTCGGTCACACCGCTGCCGCTGCCGGCCGTGTTGTCGAGGTTCACCGGCTCGTTCTGGGAGCCGACGGAGATGCTCGCGTCCGCCCCGGACGAGGAGGACGACGAGGCGCTCGCGCACCCGGCGAGGACGAGGGCCGAAGCGAGTCCGATCGCGATCGATGCGAAGAGGGGGGTCTTTCTCAACAGAGTTCTCCTGTGCTGTGGGTGGGGGTTGGCTGGTGGGGAGGAGTGTCAGTGGGCGGTGTCGTCGCGGTAGACGACCCGCTTCTCGCCGGCGGTCACCGGAACGGTGAAGCGGTTGTTCCGCGGTGGCAGCGGACAGTTGTACTGGTCGGAGAAGCCGCACGGCGGCACGAATGCGCGGTTGAAGTCGAGCACGGCGCGGTCACCGTCGCGTGCCACGAAGAGGAACCGCCCCGAGGCGTACGTTCCGTCGTCGCCCTCGGCGCCGTTCGTCGGGTCGCCGAAGACGAGAAGCAGGGTGCCGTCGTCGTCGAACGCGCTCAGAACATAATCGACGCCGTCGCGGCTGAACGTGATGTCCCCCGGCACGACGAGGTCACGGGTTCCCCCGTTGTCGCGGATGTGCTCGAACGAAACAACCCGATCGTCGGCCACCGGGGTGAACCGGGCCTCGATCACCCAGTCCGGGTCGAACGGGAACGCCGTGACGGTCTCGAACGCCCGGATGGCCGGGGAGTCCGCATCCCAGAGGCGCAGGCCCCGTTCGGGCTCGCCCGTCTCGAGGTTGGTGCGGCGCAGCTCTGTGGCTGTGACCGTCTCCGGTCGGCCCACGAGCGCATCATCGACCGTGGTCTCATCGCCCGGCTGCAGCCAGCGCGTCTCCACAAGGCTCAGGTTTCCGGTGGGGCCCACCACGGTCGACAGGCGCCACGCGCGCCAATCCGGATATCCGGCGAGAGCGGAGGTGATGGTGGACGGGGCGGCGGGGGCGGAGGAATCAGTCACGATGTCGGGCATAACACTCCGAGTTTCGTTCCTGTTCCCGCATTCTCCCTATTCGTGTTGCGATGTGTTGCGGGACGTCGCCTTGATCACCTGCGGAGTCAGTGCCAGGACGATCCCGACGAGCGCCGGCACGAGCAGTGCCCAACCGAGGTCGGGACGCGCATAGAACCCCTGGAAGCTGCCGACGGCCACTGCGATCAGGAGGATCTGGATGGTCACCGTCGACGCGCGCGCCCAGCTGCCTGCCTGCAGTGCGCCGATCGCGGTGGCGACCACCCACGCGGCGGCGATCGCGACGAGCACGACGATGGCGACGGCGCCCGGATACGACACCGGCTCCACTGTGAGGAGCTCGACGAGCAGCCAGACCGTTACGCCGATCACGCCGAGAGCCTCGATGAAGAGCACCACGACCAGGGCGATCAGCAGTGGCGGGCGGTGGACCCGAGCGTTCGCTTCGCGGTGGCTTTCCGGTCCAGCGGCGGGCGGAATGGATTCATTCATGGGTGTCGACTCGTGTTCGTAGCGTTGTGCAGGAGCGCGGAGACCACGATACCGGGCACGCCCGTGAACCGGGTGCGCGTCCGCTGCGAAGGCGGGAGCATACTCCCGCGGTGTTACACGAACAGACCGAAAGTGGAAAACGCAGGAAAACACTGAGCAATTTCCCATACAAACCTATTGATTAGACGTAGGCCCTATGGGAGCATATTTGAGGTCGAGTTAGCGCTCACAGGGTCGTGGGCAGGTTCATCCCCACGGATCTTTGCACCCTGTAACTCGGCTGCTTACCACGCATTCTAGGCCGATCGGCCATGCAATCAGCACTAAAGGAGCACTCTCAATGGACTGGCGCGACAAAGCTGCCTGCCTCACCGCGGACCCCGAACTGTTCTTCCCTGTCGGCAACACCGGGCCCGCCGTCGACCAGATCGACAAGGCGAAGGCCGTGTGCGCTCGTTGCACCGTTACCGAGATCTGCCTGCAATACGCCCTCGAGACCGGTCAGGACTCCGGTGTCTGGGGAGGCCTCTCCGAAGACGAGCGTCGCGCCCTCAAGCGTCGCGCCGCTCGCGCACGCCGCGCTTCCTAGCCGGCATAACCCCCGGCGCCAGCGCCGTATCCTCCGCCCTTCCTCGCACACCTAGCGGATGAGGAAGGGCGGAGGACGTTTTGCGCGCCCACGGCCGGTTCCTGTCGCCCCGACGGGACGGTTCGGCTCACTCTTTGGTGAGATACCGCAGCGGGATCTCGATGGTCACCTCGGTGCCCTGGCCCATCATCGTGTGCCAGTCGATCGTTCCGCCGAGTTCGCCCTGGATGAGGGTGCGGACGATCTGGGTGCCGAGACCGCTGCCGACTTTGCCCTCCGGCAGCCCGGATCCGTTGTCCACCACCTTGACGGTGAGCGACTCGGCCGACCGATTGGCGATAATCTCCACCTGACCTTCGCGACCCGCCAGACCGTGCTCGACCGCGTTCGTGACCAACTCGGTGAGAGCCAGGGCGAGGGGCGTCGCGTACTCGCTCGGAAGTGAGCCGAAGCTTCCGGACGACTTGGGGTGGACGGTCGTGTTGTGACTGGACGCCACCTCGGCCACGAGCAGGAGCACGCGATCGAAGACGTCATCGAAGTCGACGATCTGCGCGAGCCCCGTGGAGAGCGTGTCGTGCACGACGGCGATCGCCGCCACACGCCGCATCGCCTGGCTGAGCGCCTCCCTGGCCTCCTCCGAATGGGTGCGGCGGGCCTGGATGCGCAGCAGCGAAGCGACCGTCTGCAGGTTGTTCTTCACCCGGTGGTGGATCTCGCGGATGGTGGCGTCTTTGGTGATCAGTTCGCGTTCCTGGTGCCGCAACTCGCTCACGTCGCGGCAGAGGACGATCGCGCCCACCCGCTCGCCATGATTGCGGATGGGAATCGCCCGGAGAGACACCGTCACCCCGCGAGCCTCGATGTCGGTGCGCCACGGGGCCCGGCCGGTCACGATGAGGGGCAAGGACTCGTCGACGGTCATCCGACTGGTGAGCAGACGGGTCGTGACCGAGGCAAGGGACTCCCCCTCGAGCTCGTCGGTGAACCCCATGCGATTGAAGGCCGACAGTGCGTTGGGGCTGGCGAAGGTGGTGATCCCGTCGACATCGAGCCGGATCAGCCCGTCTGAGGCCCTGGGCGCCCCCCGACGCGGCCCCGTGGGTGCGCCGAGATCGGGGAAGTCGCCGGAGGCGATCATGGTGAACAGATCGTTGGCGCAATCGTTGAAGGTGAGCTCCTGGCGACCCGGCGTGCGCGCCTCGCTCAGATTGGTGTGGCGTGTGATCACGGCGACCGGCAGATCGGCGGTCAGCGGGGAGTTCACCGCGAGGCGGCGGATGACCGGCACAGCGCGCACCCGCGTCGGCGTCTCCTCGAACCAATCCGGGGCGGAGGTGTCGATGATCTGCTTCGTCTCGTACGCCTCGGTGACCTGTCGCTGCCACTCCGCCTTGATGCGCTGGCCGACGAAGTCTCGATAGAAGAGCGTCGCTGCGCTCGACGGACGGGCGTGCGCGACGGCGACGAAGCTGTCGTCGGCGGTCGGGACCCAGAGCACGATGTCGGCGAAGGCGAGGTCGGCCAATAGCTGCCAATCCCCGACGAGCCCGTGGAGCCATTCGACATCGGCTTCGGAAGAAAGGCCCTGGGCAAGCACGAGATCACTGAGCGTCGACACGGCATCTAGTCTAGGCAGATTTCACAATGCATGACGGAAGTTATCCACACGGCGTTGGTGCCCTGGACTCTCCGCTCACCCCCTGATTGAGTTACATCCACGCGGCGGCCGACAGAAGCGGGGCGGGGCTCATCGGACTCCGCGCCGAACCGTCGCGACCGCGACAGACACAC
Organism: Leifsonia poae; assembly: GCF_020009625.1. Classification (NCBI taxonomy): domain Bacteria; kingdom Bacillati; phylum Actinomycetota; class Actinomycetes; order Micrococcales; family Microbacteriaceae; genus Leifsonia; species Leifsonia poae. The sequence continues at coordinate 3,463,205 of NZ_JAIHLP010000002.1, read as the reverse complement.
CGAGGGGAACCACCGTGAACACAGCATTCGACTACGACTTTCGCACGACGCCGGAGACGCCGTCCGGTGCGAAGACGAAGACACGTCCGGTCGCCGATTTCGCCAGACCGGCCATCGACACCGCCTCCCTTCCCGATCCGGCGCCCCTCCTGGTCAACCTCACCCGGTGCGTGATCGAGATCCTCGCGGGCGTTCGAGAACTTGACCAGGTCGCCCGGTGGGTCGACGACGGGGTCTTCCTGAACCTGCTCCGGCGGGTCACGATCGCGGCGCGCTCGCGGGCTGTCACCGGTGAACAGGCGAGACGCCCTCGGCTGACCGTCGGCGAACCCCGCGTGACCGAGCCGTGCAGCGGCGTGGTGGAGGCCGTGGTCATGGCGCATCAGCCGATGCGCTCGCGCGCCGTCGCCATCCGGTTGGAGGGCATGCACGGCCGCTGGCGCGCCAGTGCGATCACGGTTCTCTGATTCGCCTCACCACGGAACCGAGCCGGCGCGATCGGTGAAAGTTCCGGTGGGTCCGTCCGCGGTGGCACCGCCGAGATCAGCCATCCGCACGATCGCCTCGGCCCCCTCACCGACGGTCTGCGTGCCTCGCCGGCCATTGAGGTCAGTGGCCGTGTATCCGGGATCGACCACATTCACCCTCACGCCCGGCAATGCCTTCGCATACTGCGAGATCAGCATCGAGACAGCCGATTTCGATGCCGGATAGGCGAGACCGAGAAGTTCGGACTCCATCCGTTCGGGGTCGCGGGTGATGGCGAATGAGATTCGTTCGAAAGTGTGCTAGCGCTTCTCATATGCGGCCGCCGCGACCTACACCTGTCAGGGCAAAACTGGCAATCCGCACTACTCCACCGGTAACGGGGGCGTTATCGCCAAGACACGAGTGTCCTGCACCGGCCCCTCGGGAACCTGGTACGTGCCTCGCGAAGGTAGCGGTCAGCGTGTACCGAGGGGCGCATATTTCCGGGGCTCCCACTCCGGCCAAGGAGCCCGCCGATGCTCCCCTTCCACATCGGCGCCGCAGCGTCCGCATTCGTGTACATCGGATTGGAGCGAGGCTGTAATTCTCGCTAGCGTCGACCTCGCCCGGGGTCGACGCTAGCGAGCGTTTGGGTCGTCGCCGGCCAGCTGAGCGAGGAACCGCTCTCCCCCGGCCCAGGGCAACTCGGCGTAGAGGACGTAGCTACGAGCATCAGTCTCTGGATCCGACGTGGATCTAAATGAGCTCGGCTTGAACCGAACCTCGACCGCAGAAGAGATTCTCGACGTGCTCGAGACCATTGTTCCGCGACCAGTCGATGAATACCGTGCCGACTCGGCGCGCTTTCTGCATGCAGGAGATCACTTCGGCCGGGTGGTCGGCCTCGAGCGCCCGGGCGAGCTCGTGCGCCACGGCCGAGACCTGGTCCGAGGTGAGGGCACCGTCCAGACGACGTTGCCCTCGGTGGTGCCGGCATCCAGCTAGGCCGCGTCGACCGATTTCGGGGCGCGCGCGAGCACACGACGTCCGAGAGCCACCATCAGCACGATCAAAGCGATGGTCAACAGGATGTGCCCCATCCCCGCGATACCGGAGATCGCCGGAGACACGGTCTTCTCGCCGAGCACCGTCAGCGAGCCGTGCACGGTCATCATCCCGGCCGTCAGCACGAGGCCGGCGTTGTAGATCCAGAAGAACCACGAGAAGAGCCCAGTCGAACTCAGATCGAAGAGCTTGTCCAGGATGAGGACGATCAGGAACACGATGAAACCCAGCGTGAGCAGGTGGGTGTGCACGACGCTGAGCTGCGTGCTCGCGCCGTCGGTGAAGTCGTGCGCTTTCGTGAACTCACGGTAGAACAGGCCGGAGCCGACACCAAGGACCAGGTACACGAGGGAAGCAGAGAAGGACATTTTCATGCCTCCAGCCTCCCAAGCACGCCGTCGGCGGGCATCGTCCGAAAGTTCGATCGGCGCGGAAACGCCGTGTGGCCGCCCCCGAAGGAACGGCCACACGGATCAGGCGGGGATCAGCGCTTCTTGTCCTGCGCGCGCCGTTCGGCGCGGTTCGTCGGCGCCTGCGCGACGTCGCCGCTGATCTTCTGGCCGAACGCGCCCCGCTGCGTCGCACCCTGCTCGGGCGCGGCAGCCGGGGCGGCCTGCTGCTGGGCGGCGCGCTGGGCACGGGCGGTGGCCGCCTGCTCGATCTGACCGCGCTGGTTGCGCACCTCCACACCACCGGCATCGCTCGGCGCGGAGTAGCTGAGGCGGGCTTCGGAGTCGCCGCGACCCAGACCCTTCGCCGCCACGTTCGGAGCCTCGACCTCGCCGGGAGCGTCGTTGACCTCCACTTCGAGGTTGAACAGGAAGCCGACGGTCTCTTCGCGGATGGAGCCCATCATCTGCTGGAACATCGCATAGCCTTCGCGCTGGTACTCCACGAGAGGGTCGCGCTGGGCCATCGCCCGCAAGCCGATACCGTCTTTCAGGTAGTCCATCTCGTAGAGGTGGTCACGCCAGCGTCGGTCGATGACCGACAGCACGACGCGACGCTCGAGCTCGCGCATGGCGGGCGAGCCGAGGGAATCCTCGCGCTTCTGGTAGGCGATCCGCGCATCCGAGAGGATCTCGCGGCGCATGAACTCCTTGTTGATCCTCCCCTTGTTGCCGGCCTCGGTGATGACCTCGTCGATGGTGACACCGACCGGGTAGAGGGTCTTCAGCTCGCTCCACAGGGCGTCGAAGTCCCAATCGTCGCCGTTGCCATCGCTGGTGTGCGAGTCGAGGATGTCGTCGATCACGGCGGTGAGGAACTGCTGCGTGCGCTCATGCAGGTCGTCGCCCTCGAGGATGTGCCGACGGTCACCGTAGATGGCCTCGCGCTGGCGGTTGAGGACGTCGTCGTACTTGAGCACGTTCTTGCGGATCTCGGCGTTGCGCGACTCGACCTGCGACTGGGCACTACGGATGGCACGGCTGACGACCTTGGATTCGATCGCCAGGTCGTCGGGAACGTTGCCGCGCCCCATCAGGCTCTCCGCCGCGCCGGCGTTGAACAGGCGCATGAGGTCGTCGGTGAGCGACAGGTAGAACCGGCTCTCGCCCGGGTCTCCCTGACGGCCGGACCGTCCGCGCAGCTGGTTGTCGATCCGACGCGACTCGTGGCGCTCGGTGCCGAGAACATAGAGACCGCCGGCATCGACGACCTTGTCGGCCTCCTCCTGCACCGTGGCCTTGACCGCGTTGAACACATCGTCCCAGGCGGCCTCGTATTCCTCTGGCGTGTCGACGGGCGACAGCCCGCGGGAGTTCATCTCGGCGACGGCGAGGAACTCGGCGTTTCCGCCGAGCATGATGTCGGTTCCACGACCGGCCATGTTCGTGGCGACGGTCACCGAGCCGAGCTGGCCGGCCTGCGCGACGATCGCGGCCTCACGAGCGTGGTTCTTGGCGTTCAGCACCTCGTGCCGCACACCCTTCTTGGCGAGCAGACGGGAGAGGTATTCGCTCTTCTCGACGCTCGTCGTACCGACGAGGACGGGCTGACCGGCTTCGTGCCGCTTGACGATGTCTTCCACGACCTGGCCGAACTTCGCCTGCTCGTTCTTGTAGACGAGGTCGGGCTGGTCTTTACGCTGCATCGGCTTGTTCGTGGGGATGGGGACCACACCGAGCTTGTAGGTGCTCATGAACTCGGCGGCTTCGGTCTCGGCCGTACCGGTCATGCCGGAGAGCTTCTTGTACAGGCGGAAGTAGTTCTGCAGCGTGACGGTCGCCAGGGTCTGGTTCTCGGCCTTGACCTCCACGCCCTCCTTCGCCTCGATGGCCTGGTGGATGCCCTCGTTGTAGCGGCGGCCCATCAGGATGCGGCCGGTGTGCTCATCGACGATGAGCACCTCACCGTTCATCACGACGTAGTCCTTGTCGCGCTTGAACAGGGCGTTGGCCTTGATCGCGTTGTTGAGGAAGGAGATCAGCGGCGTGTTCGCCGACTCGTAGAGGTTGTCGATGCCGAGGTAGTCCTCGACCTTTTCGATACCGGGCTCGAGCACACCGACGGTGCGCTTCTTCTCGTCGACCTCGAAGTCGACGTCGGGCTCAAGACGCTTGGCCAGACTGGCGAACTCGTTGAACCAGCGGTTCGCCTCGCCGGAGGACGGTCCGGAGATGATCAGCGGGGTGCGCGCCTCGTCGATGAGGATCGAGTCGACCTCGTCGACGATGGCGAAGAAGTGGCCGCGCTGCACCATGTCGCTGGCCTGCCAGGCCATGTTGTCGCGCAGGTAGTCGAAGCCGAACTCGTTGTTCGTTCCGTAGGTGATGTCGGCCGCGTACTGCTCGCGGCGCTCTTCGGGAGTCTGGCCGGCGAGGATGACGCCAGTGCTCATCCCGAGCGCGCGGAAGACGCGACCCATCAGCTCGGATTGGTAGCTCGCGAGGTAGTCGTTGACCGTGATGACGTGCACACCGCGACTCGCGATGGCATTGAGGTACGCCGCCGTCGTGGCGACGAGCGTCTTGCCCTCACCGGTCTTCATCTCGGCGATGTTGCCGAGGTGAAGTGCGGCGCCGCCCATGATCTGAACGTCGAAGTGGCGCATGCCCAGCGTGCGCTTGGCCGCTTCGCGCACCGCGGCGAAAGCCTCGGGCAGCAGATCGTCGAGGGACTCGCCGTTGCTGTAGCGCTCCCGCAGTTCGACGGTCTCGGCGAGGAGTTCGTCATCGGTGAGTTCACTGAAGTCGTCTTCGAGCGCGTTCACCGCTTTGGCATACGCCTCCAGCCGGCGGAGGATGCGTCCCTCGCCGACGCGGAGGACCTTTTCCAGTACTGAGGCCACCTATGCACTCCACTTGCTCTGTATCAGGCGACGATCGCCCGTGTCGAAACTCTCCCAATGCTAGTGGGTTCGCCAGGTGCTTTCCTGAGAGCAGCGGTCCTGTCCGCGGCCTCCGTCATCGGCCGGAAGCGGAGGCTGGAACGGCAGAACGCCGATGGACGCCGCCGCCTGGGCGGCATCCATCGGCGCGGCTTCACGGGGCTGAGCGGGCTCAGCTACCGAGTTTGCGACTCGCCGTCGCCACCTCCTGCAGTTCGTCGGCCTCGTCGTCGAGCGAGATGACCCCGTAGTCCCACCCTTTGCGGCGGTAGACGACGCTGGGGCGTTCGGTCTCGTTGTCGATGAACAGGTAGAAGTCGTGGCCGACCAACTCCATGTAGTAGAGGGCGTCATCGACGGTCATCGGCACGGAGGCGAAGACCTTCTTGCGGATGACGACGGGGCAGTAGTCGTCTTCGGCATCGGGGCCGGCACCGGCCTCATCGGACACAGCGGGGATGCTCCCCGTTCGAACCTGGTCGAGCACCGCGACGGGGGCGGCCGCGAGTCCGACCGTGCTGAACCCGTCCGTGCTCGCCTCCCGGAGCGAGGTCGGTCGATGCTGGCCATGGTGGACCTTGCGCCGATCCTTCGCACGACGGACCCGTTCGAGCAGCTTTGCGATCGCGACGTCGAACGCCGCGTACTTGTCGGTTCCTGTCGCTTCAGCCCGCACGACGGCCTTGGGGCCGACGAGGGTGAGCTCGACACGGTCGTTGCCGCTCTGCGCTCCCAATTTCTCGCTGTGACGGCTCACCTTGATCTCGAACGAGAGGGCCCGTTCGGCGAGATGAGAGACCTTCGCGGCCTTCTCGGTGGCGTATTCACGGAAGCGATCAGTGATGTCCAGGTTTCGTCCGATGATGTTGATGTCCATTGCGACCTCCCTGATCTGACGTGTCTCTCGCCCGATCACGAAGGGCGGGTCATCCACGCCTTTTCGACTACCGTAGTGCCGTCCTGCCCGGAAGTGAACAGGCAAAGCCCCAGGATCGGCCGTGGGAATGCTGGGGGGTCACCCTGACCGGCTGTGAGGTCGCCGCAATGCGGTGTGGGCGATGGCGGCGACACCGATCACCCGGCCGCCGACAGCCTCGATCGCACGGGTCGCCTCGCGCACGGTGGCCCCGGTGGTGACGATGTCGTCGACGATCAGACAGCGGCGCCCGGCGAGCGCAGGCGAGGCTGCGATGGACCCGGAGCGGTTGCCTTCGCGTTCGGCTGCGGAGAGCCCGGCCTGATCCGAGCCCTGCCTGGTCAATCGCAACCCCGGCCGCGCCGGCCTCAGCCCCGCGCGGCGGAGAGCGAACGACGTCGGGTGGTACCCCCGCTTGCGGAAGGCCGCCCTGGTGGACGGGATGGTGACGAGCAGGACCGGCCCCGCTTCGGGCTCCGGAGCGCCCGCGGCCCCGGCGGCGGCCACGGCGGCGGCAACCGCCGAGCGGAGCGCTCGGGCGAGCACGACCACCGCATCCGTCCTCCCCTTGTCTTTGAAGGCCGGCACCACCGCGCGAACCACCCCGGAGTAGTCGAGCGCCGCCCAGATCGGCGGACCGATTGCCGCGTCGAGGACAGGCTGCGGTCGGGGCCGAAGAGCGTGCCGGCAGGCCGGGCAGAGCGAGCGGTCGGGGGCGCCGCATCCGCTGCAGGCGACCGGCGACAGGATCGCCAGCGCGTCGAGGGCGGCCTCGCGCGCGGCGACGAGGAGCAGTCGGAGGAGGACGTTCGCGGTCACGGTTCGAGCCTGCGCGCAGAACACCGATCACGCACCCGCTCCGAAACAACTGTGGAGAGAGCGGACCGGGAGCCGGGTGGGGAGGAACGCGGGTGACTATTCGCTAGGGCTGGCCCAGCTGCACGGCGACAGCCCCGACCTTGTCGGCTTGCTCCTGCCACCCGGTGCCGGTCGGCGCCTGCAGCGAACCGGCCGTGGTCAGCACGAGGTACCGGTAGAGCCCCCCGGCGCCCACGATCGTCGCGCCACCGCCCGGGCCGGCCGTCGTGGTGAGCTGGCCGCCGATGGTCTGCTCGGCGATCGAGGTGGCGTCGGCGGTCGTGCCGCTCAGCGCGGCCACGGTCAGTTCACCCGTCCAGGCGATCGACCGGGGTGTCCCTGTCGCCACGGCGAGTTCGAGCGGCTCGCCGACAGCCGTCGGCTGGCCGTTGTCATCACGCGTAATGCCGGCGGCGACGATCGAGGTGGCGGCCCCGGTCTCGAGGATCGCGACGAGTCGGGTGCCGTCGCGCGACAGGGCGAAGGAGACGATCCGGGATGCGTTCGGCCACTCGGTCTTCACCGCCTTCGGCTGGCCGTCGGTTCCGAACACCTCGAGCAGCCCGGGTGAGGCCGCCGGAACGGACCAGATCCAGCCGTTGTCGTCGATGGCGGGGGCGATCAAGCCCGGCCGCGCGTCGACTTTCACCGGATCGGCCGACTTGCGCACGGCGTACACCGCTCCGCGCGACAGCACCGCCGCCTGGTCCCTTGCCGCCGACAGCGCGACCGCGGTCGGCTGCAACGACACGATCTTGTCGCTCAGGCCGCTCAGCTCGGTGATGGTCGTGCCGTTCAGCAAGCCGAACGCGCCCGACCGGAAGACGATGGGATGCGAGTCGACCGGCGGGTCCTGCGTCGGGGTCTCTGCATCGCTCAGCGGCGGGATCGATTGCGAACTGCCCTCGATGGAGAGCTGGACGGTCTGAGCGAGCGAGCCGAGGCTCGACTGCAGCTGCAACTGCATCCGCTGCAAGGCGAGCTGATCGGCCTGACCCGCCTCGGTGCTCAAATCCACCCGCGCAGCGCCACCGGAAGTCGTGACGGCCGGCGTCGCCAGCTGCGTCCCCTGCGGGAAGGCGCTCGTCACTGCGCCCACCAGCCATTTGGAGGGGCCGGCGAGAACGGCTTTCGTCGCCCGGGTGGCCGCGGAGGCGACACGAGCGGGGAACCAGCGCGCATCGGGTACCAGGTAGTCGAACTTGGGGCTGTAGAAGTAGAGCGTCTGCTGCGAGTACACCGCGTGGAACGTGGGGTCATCGATCACGACACCGTTCGGCGCGACCGCGATGCGCCACTGATCTTTCTGCTTCGTCAACTCGTACCGGAGGCTGACCGGGGCGTCGGAGGCCACCTGATGGTAGGACCCCCCGCTGTCGACGTTGGCGACCGGGTTCACCTGTACGGTCCACTGGTTTCCGACATTGTCGAAGGCGCGGTTGCGCCCGTCGTCCACCGTGACGGACTCGTCGGGGTTCCACGACGCTGACATCGCCGTGGTGAGGTACTGCCGTGCGATGGAGAATCCATTCTTCGGGCTCGATGCGGCGTCGATGAAGCCCTGCACGATGCGCTGAGGCGAGGCCCCGTTTTCCGGCGGGGACGGGTTGAAGTCCAGGTCGAGCGGATCGTTGACCTGGGCGATGGGCGCGCCCTGCCGCACCGGACCGGAGTCGGGGATGCTCGCACAGGCGGCGAGCGCGACGAGCAGCACGGCGGCGAGCCCCACTGCGGCCGCGCGCATCCGGCGCCGGGCCCCGGTGACTGGTGAACGGTGCTCGGATCTCGTCATGCCTGCGCCTCCCTCTCGGCGCCGCGGGCATTCGCGTCCGCATCGAGTGGAGGCAGCGGCAGCGGCGACGAGGTGATCTCCCGGCCGGCGACCCGGGGAAGGGTGAGGCGGAAGCAGGATCCGAGACCCGGCGACGACCAGACCTGCAGCCACCCCGAGTGCAGCGTGACATCTTCGAGAGAGATCGCGAGTCCGAGACCGGTGCCACCGATCGTGCGCTTGCGCGAGGGGTCGGCCCGCCAGAAGCGGTCGAAGACGTGACTCACCTCCTGCTGGCTCATGCCGAGGCCGAAGTCGCGCACGCTGAGCGCGACCGCGCTCTCGTTGCTGTCCACCGTGACGATGACAGGTTTCCCTTCGCCGTGCTCGATCGCGTTGCCGAGCAAGTTGCGCACGACCCGGCGGATGCGGCGCGGATCCATCCCCACATCGAAGTACCCGCCCGGCGCATCCAGACGAAGTACGGAACCGTTCTTGTCGGCCAGGGTGCGCATCTCGTCCACGGACTCATCGGCCAAGCGCACGAGGTTGGTCGGCTCCGCCTCGAGCGCGACCGATCCCGCGTCGTACCGGCTGATCTCGAGGAGGTCGGACAGCAGCCGATCGAACCGATCGATCTGGGTGTGCAACAGTTCCGCGGTGCGCTCCGTCGCGGGTGGGAACGTCTCGCGCTGGTCGTAGATCACATCTCCGGCGAGTCGGATCGTGGTGAGCGGCGTTCGCAGCTCGTGGGACACATCCGAGACGAAGCGCTGCTGCAGCTGCGACAGGGTGGCGAGCTGGGTGATCTGGCTCTGGAGGCTGTCGGCCATGCCGTTGAACGAGCGCGCGAGCGAGGCGAACACATCCTCACCGCGCTCCGGGATGCGCACGGCGAGGTCGCCGGAGGCGAGCCGCTCGCTCGTCTCGGCCGCCACCCGGATCGGCTGCACGACGAACCTCACGATCACCCAGGTGATCGCGCCGATCAGCAGGATGAGGGCGAGGCCGGCCAACGCCAGCGTGCCCTGCACGAACGACAGGGTGCTCTCGGCGTCGGCGAGGTTGTAGCCGATGTAGAGCTCATAGTGCCCGTAGCTCGGGAAGGTGAGCTGGGTGCCGACGACGATACCCGGGTCGCTCGAACCGCCGGAGCCGGGCAGCGCGACGGATTGGTAGAACTGCTTGGTGCCCCCGTTCTGCACCTCTTTTCTCAGCTGCGGCGAGATGACGGTGTTGAGGCCGGGGCTGTAGCGGTCGGGCGGAGCGGGGACGGCCGCGTCCTGACCGGGCACCCGGTAGGCCGCGATGAGTCGGCTGGAGGTGGAGGCCTGCACCATGGTGAGCGCGGAGGCGAGGAGGTTCTTGCCGGAGTCGCCGGTGCTCACATCTGAGGCGTTGAGCGTTGTCTGGGCGGACGTAGTGGCACGGCTCGAATCGCGGAGGGCCTGGTCGAGCTTCGATTGGTAGAGGTCGTTGCTGATGCTGAGCGACATGTAGACGCCGGTGATGAGGATGGCAGCACCGGTCAGCAGCAGTGAGATCGTGACGGTGCGCACCTGCAGCGACGTTCGCCAAAGGTGTGCGAGACGGTTCACCACTGCCCGTCCATCCATCGGTACCGCATCGAGCGCCGCGGCTCTCGACTGTCAGGTGACGGCGCCGGCGCGGTAGCCGACCCCGCGCACGGTCATGACGATCTTGGGATTGTCCGGGTCTTGTTCGACCTTGGCCCGCAACCGCTGCACATGAACGTTGACGAGTCGGGTGTCAGCCTTGTAGTGGTACCCCCAGACCTGCTCGAGCAGCATCTCGCGGGTGAACACCTGCTGTGGCTTCGAGGCGAGCGCGAGCAGCAGGTCGAACTCCAACGGGGTGAGGTTGATGCGCGCATCCCCCCGCCGCACTTCGTGCCCCGCGACGTCGACGACGAGGTCGCCGATGCGCAGCTGCTCGGCAGCGGGCGTGGATGAGGCCGGGCGCAGACGGGTGCGGATGCGGGCGACGAGTTCTTTCGGGTTGAACGGTTTGACCATGTAGTCGTCGGCGCCGGATTCGAGACCCTTCACCACATCGGCCGTATCGGATTTGGCCGTCAGCATGATCACCGGGACCCCCGATTCTGCCCGGATGCGGGCGCACACCTCGATGCCGTCGAGACCTGGAAGCATGAGGTCGAGGAGCACCAGATCGGGTTTGGCCGACCGGAAGGTTTCGACGGCGAGCGCGCCGTCTTCGCAGAACACAGGATCGAATCCTTCGGTGCGAAGAACGATGCCGATCATCTCGGCCAGCGCGGTGTCATCGTCGACCACCAGGATGCGACTGTTCATGTCCCCGTTTCCCACTACCCCTTCTCTCACGGCCGTCGCCGCAGAAGTCTTTGCACAAGAGTAGTCGAGACACCTGCGCCCGCCGTCAAAACGTGGCGAAGGTCCCCTATGCGTGGGACAATGCCGCAGCACCGGATGTGCCAGCATGGGTGGGGACGACGCGCCGCGAGCGCGGAAGAGGGGGCACGGCGTGACCGAGGAACAGAACTGGCAGGTTCCGGGGGCGCAGCCGCCGATCCCGCCGACCGCTCCGGCTCCGCAGCCTGATTACGGCCCCCCGCCCGGGTACGGTTACCCGCAGCAGCCCGGCTACGGCCCGCCGCCCGGGTTCGGATACCCGCAGCAGCCCGGTTACGGCCCCCAACCCGGCTGGACCCCGCCGCCCAAGCCCGGTCTCATCCCGTTGCGCCCGCTCAGCTTCGGCACGCTGATCGGCGCACCGTTCCAGACTCTGCGTCGCAACCCGAAGATCACGGTGGGGTCGGCTCTGCTCATCCAGGCGATCCCCTCCCTCGTTGTGACGCTTCTCGTCTTCGGCGGCGCCGCCCTGCTGCTCGGCCGGGTATTCAACGCCGATCGCGGCGATCAATCGACTCTCGCCGCAGGAGCGATCGGCGGGTCGATCGTCCTCGGTCTGCTCTCGGTCGTCATCTCGGCCATCTCGGGGGCACTGCTGCAGGGCGTCGTCGTGGGCGAGGTCGCCCGGGGCACGGTGGGCGAGAAGCTCACGTTCCGCGCGCTGTGGCGCCTGGTGAAAGGCCGGATCGGCGCGCTCATCGGCTGGTCCTTCCTGCTGACGATCGCCTGGATCCTCCCGGTCGCCCTCGTCGTCCTCGTGGCGGTCGCTCTGTTCGCCCTCGGCGGCGGTCCCGGCATCGGAGGCGGTGTCGCGGTCGTGATCTTCGGAGGCCTCGGGCTGACAGCCCTCGCCATCTGGCTCAACACGAAACTTGTGATGGTGCCGAGCGCGATCGTTCTGGAGCGTGCGACGCTGCGTTCTGCCGTCGTTCGCTCGTGGACGCTCACGCGCGGATACTTCTGGAAAACCCTCGGCGTGATCCTGCTCATCGGCCTCATCGTCTACATGGTCGTCCAGATCATCTCGATCCCGTTCACCGTGATCGGCGCGATGGTGGGCGGCATCTTCGCGCCCACCTCGGCCAGCGACGGCGACCCCTCCGGGTTCACCCAGCTCATCGTGAGCCAGCTGAGCATCAACGTGCTGGCCAGCATCGTGGGAGCGATCGTCGGCGCCATCATGTCGGTGGTGCAGACTTCCGCCATCGCACTCCTCTACATCGACCTCCGGATGCGCAAGGAGGGTCTCGACCTGGAGCTCGTCCGCTTCGTCGAGGCGCGCCAGGCCGGGCGCACAGACATCCCCGACCCGTATCTCGCACCCATCCGGCCGAGCGCGCCGTACCCGCAGAACGCGCCGTACCCGCCCGCCGGCCCCTACCCTCCCACAGGCCAGTACCCGTCGGGCTCATACCCTCCCCCGCCGCCCGCATGATCCTGACGACGACCGGAATGGCGGCCGGCGACCTGCCCGTCGACCCGAGCTCGCCGGAAGCCCAACGATGGATCGACGGCGAGCTCGCCAAGCCCGAGTACCAGACAGCGAAACCCACCTGGTTCGACATCGCCTCCAAGGCGGTCGGCGACTGGATCAATTCGCTGTTCCAGGGACCGGGCGGCGACGCCGGTCCCGTGCTGCTCGTCGTGGTCGTCCTGATCGTCGCCGGGCTGATCGTCGCCGCGTTCTTCATTTTCGGGCGCCCGCGGCTCGACCGCCGAAGCGCGGCCGGCCGGGCGCTGTTCGCCACCGATGACAGGCGAACGGCCGCCGAGCTGCGCGCATCCGCTGCCTCGGCCGCCCGCTCGGACGATTGGGTGACGGCGGTCGAGGAGCAGTTCCGTGCGATCGCGCAGTCCCTCCACGAGCGCACTATCGTCACGGTGTCGCCGGGCACGACCGCCAGCGAGTTCGCCGCCATCGCGGGGCGGGCTGTGACGGCCGAGCGGGAGCGTCTGGCCACCGTCGCCCGAGTGTTCGATGGAGTGCGCTACCTCGACCGACCGGCGACGGAAGCCGACTACCAGCAGCTCGTCGCACTCGACACGAGCCTGCTCGATGCGCGCCCCGCACGGCTGACGGAGACGCTCCGATGAGCGGGACCCTCGAGGAGGAGCGCCCCACCGCGAGCAACACGACTCATGGCGCTGAAGCCGAAGCCCTCTCGCCGTCGCTGCGTCAGGTGGGCCGGCGCAGCATCCCGTGGATCGTGCTCGCGGTCATCGCCGTGGTGGTGGCGCTACTCGGCATCCTCCTCTCCGGGCGCGGAGCCGTCTCCGGCGCTCCCCTCGACCCGGCCGGCGCGGCTCCGGCCGGCGCGAAAGCCGTCGTCGAGGTGCTGCGCCAGCAGGGTGTGACCGTCGTTCCTGTGACCACGATGCAGCAGGTGCGCGACCGTGTCGGCGACGACCCCACCGTGCTCGTCTTCGATCCCGACGGCAACCTCGACGCGAACGGATACGATTCCCTCGCTTCGACCGCCGCCTCGCTCGTCGTCGTGGAACCGGACTACACGGCCCTTCAGCAGCTGGCACCCGGGGTGAGCGCCGGCGGGCGGATCTCGGGTACCGGCAGCATCGCGGCCGACTGCACGGTGCCTGCCGCCGTCACGGCCGAACGCATCGACCCGCATCCGACCGGCAACACCGAGGGCACGACCGTTCCCGGCTCGTTCCGGCTCGGCGACGGCGACGCCACCGGATGCTTCCCCAGCGATTCCGGCCTGTTCTCTCTCGTTCAGACCACCGCCGACGGGAACCCGCTCACCTTGGTGGGTTCGGCCGCCATCCTGATGAACGACAGTGTCGGCCGCGCCGGGAATGCGGCCCTCGCCCTCACGCTGCTCGGTCAGCACCGTACTCTCGTCTGGTACCAGCCGAGCCTGCTCGACCGCCCGGTGACGGGGCCGCCCGATCTGTCGGCGTTGACGCCCGGCTGGGTCACGCCCGTCGTCCTGCTCCTCATCCTCGTCTTCGTGGCGGCGGCGTTCTGGCGCGGCCGACGTTTCGGTCCGCTCGTCGTGGAGAACCTGCCGGTCGTCGTCCGCGCCGGCGAGACCCGCGAGGGCCGCGCCCGGCTGTACCAGCGCTCCTCCGCCAGACTGCGTGCCGCCGACGCCCTGCGCATCGGCACCCTCGGGCGACTCGCCGGCCTCGTCGGACTTCCGCAATCCGCCCCTGTCACCGAGATCGTGGAGGCGGTTGCAGCGCTCACCCGGCGCGACAGGAACGCCGTGCGCGGAGTCCTCCTCGACAGCGTCCCCCGCACCGACGCCGACCTCCTGGCGCTGTCCGATACTCTCGCGGAGCTCGAACGGGCCACCGCGACCGCCGTCACCCCGGATTCGCCGGGCCCGACCGGAAGAATGGATGCATGACCGACGTCACCACCGGATCCAGCACGGGAGCGCCCGCTCCGCTCGCCGCAGGAGCGCCGTCCGCGGACTCCACCGTCCTGCGCCAGACCCTCAGCCGGGTCCGGACCGAAGTGGGGAAGGCCGTCGTCGGGCAGGACGGCGCCGTCACCGGCCTCATCATCGCTCTGCTGGCACGCGGCCATGTGCTGCTCGAGGGGGTGCCCGGCGTGGCCAAGACTCTGCTGGTCCGCTCGCTCAGCCAGGCGCTCAGCCTGGACACGAAACGCATCCAGTTCACCCCCGACCTGATGCCGGGCGATGTGACCGGCTCGCTCGTCTACGACGGAGCGTCCGGCGGTTTCGAGTTCCGCGAAGGCCCGGTGTTCACGAACATCCTGCTCGCCGATGAGATCAACCGCACGCCCCCGAAGACGCAGTCGGCGCTGCTGGAGGCGATGGAGGAGCGTCAGGTGAGCGTCGACGGCGTGAGCCGACCGCTACCCGACCCGTTCCTGGTCGCAGCAACGCAGAACCCGGTCGAGTACGAGGGGACGTACTCGCTGCCCGAGGCCCAGCTCGACCGCTTCCTGCTCAAGCTGACCCTGGACATCCCGGAACGCGAGACCGAGGTCGAAATGTTGCGGCGGCATGCCGCAGGTTTCAACCCGCGCGACCTGGCGGGGGCCGGTGTGACCCCGGTGCTGAGCGCCGCCGATCTGGCGGCGGCGCGGGGCGCGGCCGCCTCGGTCGGCGCCACCGCCGACGTGCTCGCCTACATCGTCGACCTCGCCAGGGCGACCCGGCACAGTCCGTCGGTCAAGCTCGGCGTGAGCCCTCGAGGCACCACAGCTCTGCTGGCGGCCGCGAAGGCCTGGGCCTGGCTGTCCGGCTACGGATCGATCACGCCCGACCATGTCCAGGCGATGCTGCTGCCGGTGTGGCGCCACCGCGTGCAGCTGCGACCGGAGGCCGAGCTCGAGGGGGTGGGGGTCGACGCGATCCTGCGGTCGATCGTTCAGCAGGTCCAGGTTCCGATCTAGGCCCGCCCGTGACCGTTTCCGGGCGATTCGTCGCCCTTCTCGCCTTCGGGGTGGTGCCCGTCGTACTGCTCGGCGCGCGTGCAGAGGCCGCCTTCCTCACCCTCGCCGCCTGGCTGGTTCTGGCCCTCCTGCTCGGCACGCTCGATCTGCTGCTCGCCGCCTCCCCGCGTCGGGTGATCGTCGAACGCACGGTGCCGGCCCGGGTGCGGCTCGGTGCCGAGGCGCCGGCCGAGCTTCTGCTGACGAACACCGGGCGGGGCGCGATCCGCGGCCAGGTGCGGGATGCATGGGAGCCGTCGGCCGGACTCGTCCGCTCCCGCACACCGATCGCCCTGCCGCCGGGCGAACGTCGACGGGTCAACGAGACGCTCAGGCCGTGGCGGCGCGGCGAGCGCCGTGTCGCCGAGGTGACGGTGCGCGCCTGGGGGCCGCTGCACCTGTGGGGCCGGCAGGCGACGCTGAGCGCGCCCGGCCGCATCCGGGTGCTTCCCCCGTTCGCCTCGCGCAAGCACCTGCCGTCGCGGCTCGCCCGGCTGCGCGAGCTCGACGGGATGACCAGCGTGATGCTCCGCGGTCAGGGGACCGAATTCGATTCGCTTCGCGAGTATGTGCGCGGCGACGATGTGCGCTCGATCGACTGGCGCGCGACGGCACGACGGCACGATCCGACCGCCGGGAGCGGCGCGCGCGTGATGGTGCGGACGTGGCGACCGGAGCGAGACCGGCGGGTGATCATCCTGATCGACTCCGCCCGCACGTCGGCGGCCCGCATCGACGACGAGCCCCGCATCGACACGGCGTTCGAATCCGCGCTGCTGCTCGGCGCGCTCGCCAGCCGCGCGGGCGACCGTGTGGATGTGCTCGCCTACGATCGCGCCGTGCGCGGCCGGGTGCAAGGCGCCACCGGGCCGGAGCTTCTCTCCCGGATGGTCGACGTCTTCGCCGGTGTGGAACCGGCTCTCATCGAGATGGACTGGGGCGCCGTTCCGACACAGCTGGCGGCGATCACCAGCCAGCGTTCGCTCGTGGTGCTCCTCACCTCGATCGAGGCGCCCGGCGCCTCACGGGGCCTGCTCGCGGTGCTGCCGCAGCTGGCGAGGAAGCACACGGTCGTCGTTGCTTCGGTCACCGACCCGGAGTCTCTGCGTGCTGCCGGCGAACGACGCGACCGTGAGGGCGTGTACCGGGCCGCAGCGGCCGAACGCGCGCTGCTCGACGTCGCCCGTGTGACGGCGGCGATCCAACGCTCGGGGGCGGATGTGGTCACCGGTTCCCCCGCCGACCTTCCCCCGGCGCTCAGCGACCGCTACCTCGCCTTGAAGGCCGCCGGCAAGCTGTAGGGCACTTCACGGTCGTGCGACACAATGCGTCGAACCTCTGTCGCTCAATGCATGCATTCCGATAGGTTGCAGAGTGAGCGTTCTACCCTTCGCTCCTTATTGTCGAACTCAAGGAAGAAACCCATGGCCGACTCTGCCGCAACGCCCGCACCGTCCCCTGTTCTCGTCCCGACCCTCGGAGCGCGTCTCGGCGCAGAAGTGATCGGCACGTTCGTGCTCGTCTTCTCCGTCGTCGGCACCGCCCTCTTCGCCGCAGGATTCGCCGGCGGCGAGGGCGGCTTCAACGTCGGGTTCCTCGGCGTCGCGCTCGCCCTCGGGCTCAGCGTCGTCGTCGGTGCGTACGCTTTCGGCCCCGTCTCCGGTGGGCACTTCAACCCCGCCGTCACCCTCGGCCTCGCCGTAGCCGGGCGTTTCGCCTGGAAGGATGTGGTCAGCTACATCGTCGCCCAGATCGTCGGCGGCATCATCGCGTCGACACTTCTCGTCGCGATCGCCGCCGGCGGCCCGGACGGCTTCCTCTCGAAGGCACAGAAGGGCGGCTTCGTCTCCACCGGTTGGGGCGAGCTCTCCCCCGGCGGATTCCCGCTCGTGTCGGCCCTCCTCATCGAGATCATCACGACCGCGGTCTTCGTCTGGGTCATCCTCGGCGTCACCAGCTCCCGCGCGGCCGCAGGCTTCGCCCCGCTCGCGATCGGTCTCACGCTGACGATCATCGCCCTCATCGCGATCCCCGTCTCCGACGCCTCGTTCAACCCGGCCCGCTCGATCGCTACCGCCATCTACGGCGGCCCGACCGCTCTCGGCCAGCTGTGGCTCTCGATCGTCGCCCCGATCGTCGGCGCGCTGATCGCCGGTGTGACATTCAAGTTCATCTTCGACGGAACCCGCAAGGCCGACTGACCCCGGATTCCTCTCGGAGGGGCTTCCAGCCCGCGGTGCACTCACGCACGGCCGGCTGGAAGCCCCTTCTGCGTTTTGCGTCGCGCCGGAAGGCTGCTGCTGCAGGGGACAGCTGCCGGGCGACACTCAGCCCGAAGCAGATCAGCCGGCGACGACGCGGCGGGCGCCAGCGTCGAACTCGGCGAGATCGCCCGTCTCCCCGGCGCGCACCGCACGGCGGCCGAGTACGAGCATGTAGGCGAGGAAGGCGGCAAGAGCGAGGGCACCGATGGCGATCTTGACCCAGACCGGAAGCGTCGACGGTGTGACGAACCCTTCGATCAGGCCGGAGACGAAGAGCGTGATGGCGCATCCGATGGCAACGGTGAACAGAGCGCGGCCGTCCTCGGCGAGCGCTTGCGCCCGCGTTCGCGCGCCCGGCGCGATCCAGGCCCAGAAGATGCGCAGGCCCGCGGCCGCCGCCACGAAGACGCTGGTGAGTTCGAGCATGCCGTGGGGAAGGATGTAGGAGAACATCACGTCGCCGCGCCCGTAGGCGAACATCACCCCGGCCGCCGTGCCGACGCCGATCGCGTTCTGGATGAGGACGTACGGAACGTAGACTCCGGTGATCCCGAAGGCGATGCACTGCGCGGCAATCCAGGCGTTGTTCGTCCAGACCTGGCCGGAGAACGACGCCGCCGGGTTGTTCGAGTAGTAGTCGATGAAGTCGTGCTCGACGTATTTGCGCAATTGCGCGTCGTGACCGAGATTGGCCAGCACATCCGGGTTTCCGGCGATCCACACTGCATACAGCGTCGAGACGATGACGGTCGCCACTGCGATGGCGAGGACCAGCCAACGGATGCGGTACAACGCAGCCGGGAGCTGCAGCACGAAGAACCGCGGGAGCTGAGACAGGATGTTCGCCCCCGCGCCCGTGAACCGCAGCCGCGCCGTCGCCAGAGCGAGGGACAGTCGATCACCCGTCGCGGTAGAGCCGGCCAGGGTCTTGATGGCCGACAGATCGGTCGCACCAGATTGGTAGAGGTCGATCAATTCGTCCGCTTCGCGCCCGCTGAGACGACGACGCTTGCCCAGGGAGGCAAGCCTCTCCCACTCTGCGCTGTGCGCTGCCGTGTATGCGTCGAGATCCATCTGCTTAGATGATAGTCATGGCACCGGCCACCCCACCGTTGGATACTCCCGGCGAGCGTGAACTCGTCACCGGGGAGGCGGTCGCCCTCGATGTGAAGCCGGCGAGCTACATCCTCCGGGCCGGGGGTGCGGCCATCGACTGGCTGCTCTCGATACTGGTGATGCTGGCTGCCGCGCTGCTGCTCGTGTCGACCGGCGCGGGGCTCGACTCTGCGCTCCAGCGCGTTCTCCTCGTGCTGATCCTCGTCTTCGGAACCGTGATCCTGCCGATGACCGTCGAGCTCGCCACCCGCGGCCGCTCGCTCGGCAAGCTCGCCGTCGGCGCCCGCATCGTTCGCGACGATGGCGGGGCGATCGGATTCCGTCACTCCTTCATCCGCGCACTCGTGGGTGTGTTGGAGATCTACATGACGGTCGGCGGCACCGCCGCCCTGGCCGGCCTGCTCAATGCGCGCTCCAAACGTCTGGGCGACCTTCTGGCGGGCACGTACAGCCAGCTGGAGCGGATCCCCCGTGTCGCTCCTCAGCGGTACGCGCTGCCGCCCCACCTGCTCGGCTGGGCAGCGACGGCTGACGTCGGCAAGCTGCCCGACCGGCTGTCCCGGCGCATCTCCCAGTACGTGCGCCAGGCATCCGGGCTCACACCGGCGGCCAGGGCCGGGCTGAGCGGCGAGCTCGCGCACGAGGCGTCGGCGTTCGTCTCGCCGTTGCCGCCGGTGGACGCCGAGACCTTCCTGCTCGCCGTCTCGGTGCTGCGCCACGACCGAGACGCCCAGGCACTGCGCCTGGAGAACGACCGTCTGGCGCGGCTGGAACCTGTGCTCTCCGGGCTCCCCCACGACTTCCCCGACCGCTGAGCCGCCCCAGGAGCGCCATGACCGACTACCGTGCCCATTTCGACGCAAGCGTGCGGTTCGCGAACGGCGGCGGGCTGGAGGCGAACGGCTTTCGACTCGACCTGCCGTCGGATGCGCTGGACGAGGCTGAGATCGGCCGGCTATTCGTCCGCCACCTCGGCCTCGCCCTCGTTGGCGAGGCGCGCCTGACGAATCTGCGGATCGTCGAGGAGCAGCATCGTGGCAGCCGCGGCATCGTCGCCGAAACACCAGACACAGTCGGCGGGCGACGGCGCGTCATTGACCTCAGCCACCGCATCCGGGCCGGTCTCGTCACCTACCCGGGGCTGCCGTCGCCGGTGATCACGCCGCATCTGACCCGCGCGGACTCCCGCGACCGGTACGCGCCCGGCACTGAGTTCGCGATGGACATCATCACGCTGGTCGGCAACACCGGAACCTACCTCGACAGTCCGTTCCACCGCTATGCCGACGGCGGCGACCTCGCCTCCCTCGACCTCGGCACGCTGGTCGGCCTGCCCGCGAACGTCTTCCACATCACCGATGCACTCGATCGCGGGATCCCGGCCGAGGTCTTCGCCGACCGTGCGGTGGCCGGGAGCGCCGTGCTGCTGCACACCGGGTGGGATGAACACTTCGGAACGCCCGCATACGCTACCGGGGCCCCCTTCCTCACCGAGGCCGGCGCCCGACATCTCGTGGATGCGGGCGTGGCTCTGGTGGGGATCGACTCGCTCAACATCGACGACACCGAGACTGCGAGCGGGGGCGCCCGACCCGCGCACACACTGCTGCTCGCCGCGGGCATCCACGTCGTCGAGCACCTCACCGGCCTGGGCGCCGTTCCGGCGCATGGCGCCCGGTTCACGGCGGTTCCCCCGGCGATCGAAGGGTTCGGCACCTTTCCGGTTCGGGCGTTCGCCGAAGTCTGAGACGAGCGCGGGCGTGTGCCGTGCTTTCCGGCGACGGCCCGGCGCTACCCTGAAGCGAAATGATGCTCTTGGGAGACGACGCCCCGGCCGGCGAGGCACCGGACGGGCCGCAGGCCGAACTGGCCGGAGTGCTGCTGGCCGCCGCACGTGCCGGAGGCCCCGCGAGACGCTTCCTCCTGCGGGGCGGCCCCGGCTCCGGCAAATCCTGGGTGCTCGACCGGTTCGTCCGCGGGCTGCCGGCCGAGACTCTTCTGCTGACCTGTGCCGGGCATCCGGCCGAGACGCGCCTGCCGTTCGCGGGGCTGCACGAGCTCGTGTCGGGCCTGCCGCTCGACGCGCTCCCGCCGACCCAACAACAGGCCCTGGGGCGGGCCATCGGCGGTGAACCCGGTGAGCCCGAAGATGCGCTTGCCGTCTCGGCCGGACTCCTCACCCTGGTGACGGACGAGGCGCGCAGCCGGCCGGTCGTGATCGTCGTCGATGACGCCGATTGGCTCGACAAGTCCACGCGTTCGAGCCTCCTCTTCCTCGCCCGGCGCCTCGACCGGGATGCCGTGACCATCGTCGCGGCCACCCGGTCGGTCGCCGCCGGAGACGATGGCGGCTTCGGGCGAGCGCGCTTCGAATCGCTCCACCTGGAACGGCTCACCCCGGCCGAAGGGCGCGCCCTGCTTCGCCGTCGATTCCCCGAGTTGAGTTCGCTCGTCGCCCACCGCCTGCTCGAACGGGCAGACGGACTGCCCCTGGCGCTGGCGCAGCTTCCGGCCGAATTGAGCCCCGCCGAACGCGCCGGAACGGCGCCACTGCCCGAGAACCGGCTCGGCGCCTCGATCGGCTCGCTCTACACCGCACGGCTCGGCCGCCTCGGCCGCGCGGGTCGACTCGCCCTGCTCATCACCTCGCTGGATGCGCTGACGACACCGGAGCTGGCCCGCGCCCTGGCGGAAGCCGGGCTCACCCTCCCCGACCTCGACCGCGCACTCGCCAGCGGGCTGGCCGTCGAGACCGCCGCGGGCATCCGGCCCGCACATCCGACCGTGCTGCCCGCGGTGGAGGCCGCCGTGCCGCGAACGGATCGCGAACGCGCGTTGCGCGGAGTCATCGCGGCGCTGGCCTCCGACCGGGGACGCCAGGCCGCGCACCTCGACGCGGTGACGACCGGCACCGACGAGGTCGTCGCGGGCGCGCTGCAGGAGGCGGCGGAACAGGCCTGGCAGCGAGGCGCATATGCCGAGTCCGCCCGTTGGTGGGTGGCGTCGGCTGCCCGCACCCCCGTGCCCGAGCGGGCTCATGCCAGGTTGAGCGACGCGCTCCCGCCCCTGCTCCGCTGCGGTGCCGGCGCCGAGACGATCGCGGTGATCGACCGGCTGAGTGCCGAGGCGACGACCCCGGCCGAACGGGCGCGGTTCCTGACGCAGCGACTGGTCGCCGAACTGTTCACGCACACGACGCCGACGCCGACGCCCGTCGTCGTCGTCGCGGCGCGGGCGGTCGCTGCGGAGGCGCCGTCAGCCGCGTTCCATCTGCTCGCAAGTTCCGCCTACATCGAGACGACGGCGGGACGGGTGCGATCGGCCAAGGCGCTGGCCGACCTCGCCCGGACACTGGTCCCTACCGCGGAGTCCGGCCTGACGGATCGGCTCGTGCTCGAAACAATCGACGACCTCTCCGGCGAGGAAGCCGCCGACGCTCTTCTCACCTCCGACTGGGACGGGGGCCTCAGCGACGCCGAGCTGTGCGACCCGGCCGTCCCGCTGCCGCTCATCCTGAACCACCTGGTCTGGACCGGCGGATCCATCGTGGTCGACCGCATTCTCGCCCGGCAACGCGACGCCCTGGAGCGCGGCGGCTATCTCAGCCTGCTCGGGCTCTGCGACGGTCTGCGCGTGCTGCTCCCTGTGCTCCGCGGCGACTGGGGTGATGCGCTCGCCCGCTTCGACCGTGTCGAACGGCTCCTGCTCGACACGGACTTCACCGGACCGCTCCCCTACATCCAGCTGCAGCACGCCGGACTCCTTGCGGCCCGCGGCGAGGAAGATGCCTGCCGCGCCCTGGTCGACCGTGCCGTTCCCGCGCCGACCGAGGCCACACCGATCCACCGCTACGCGCGACTGTGCATTCTGGGGCGTCTCGCGCTGACGAGCGGGAGCACAGAGGAGGCGGCAAGCCTGCTCCTCGCGGCCGCCGATACACAGAGCGAGCTGGGGATGGTCGAACCGGGGTTCTTCGACTCGTTCGGCGACCTGTTCGAGGCGTTCTGGCGCCTTCGTCGCGGCGCAGAACTCCTCGACCGTCTCGACACGCTCCACGACCACGCTGAGGCGACGGACCGCCACAGCGCCCTGGCGGTGGCGCTGCGGTGCCGCGGACTCGAAGCCGACCCCGACGATGTCGACGCCCTCTTCGCGAGATCCCTCGCCGAACACGCGGTCGACCCCAACGCCTTCGAGACGGCCCGAACCGAGCTGAGCCACGGACAGAAGCTGCGCCGCGTGCGACGCAAACGCGATGCACGCGAGCCGCTGCACCGCGCCCTCACCACGTTCGAAGCGCTCGGCGCCGGCCCGTGGGCCGCGCTGGCCCGCGCAGAACTCGCCGCCTGCGGCGAACGCCGCGCCACAGCGGCGGCACCCGGGATCCTCGATGCGCTCACCCCGCAGGAGTGGGCCGTAGCCCAAGCCGTCGCGGACGGTCTGAGCAACCGGGAGACCGCATCCCGGCTGTTCCTGTCAGTGCGGACTGTCGAATACCACCTCGCCAACGCCTATCGGAAGCTTGCCGTGAGCAGCCGCGGGGAGCTCGCGTCTCGGCTGGCGGCCGAACTCGCTCCGGCACCCGGCGAGCGGCGCATCACACCCCGGTAGTGCCCACGGATGCGCGACCGATGACCCGGCAGTCAGACTCGCCTCATGAACAGGTCTCGTCTCGGTGCGCTGTGCGCTGCCCTCGCGCTCCCGATCCTTCTTGTCGGATGCAGCGCGGGAGGTGCGCCGGCCGCTCCCACGGTGGCGTCGACGACCTCTGCGACGAAGGCCGCCGCACCCACGACCGCCCCGGTCGCAGGCTCGGGTGGCGGTTCGGCGGCATGCTCCCGGCTGACATCGGCGCAGATCCAGTCGATCAGCGGAGTCCAGGTCGACGGCGGCGCCTCGGCGGCGAAGGCCAATACCGACCTCGGCGGTGCGAGCTCCTGTGTCTGGAAGGGACCGGCGGGACCGGTGGTGACGGTCGCCCTGTTCCCCAAGACGAGCACGGTCGGCGGCGCAGCGAATATCGACGACATGGGAGACGGCTCGCTCACGGTGACCATACCCGGCGCGAAGAAGGCGGTCGCGGTCTCGACCGGCGGAGGGGTCATCCTCGATGCCGAGACCACCAGCGGCGACTACGTGCAGGTATTGGCCTACCACCTGACCACGGACCAGGCCGTTTCGCTCGCAACCCTTGTGCTGAAGTCCTGACGGCCGATCAGTCGTGCAGGATCCGTTGGAACAGCACGTGGTCCTGCCAGCGCCCTGCGATCTTCAGGTAGGCCGGGGCGACGCCGATCCGCTCGAACCCGGTGCGCGTCAGTACGGTCTGCGACGCGTGGTTGTGCAGCAGGGTCGCGGCCTGGATGCGGTGCAGACCGTAATCATCACGCGCGACCTCGATCACGGCGTGCAGTGCGGCTGAGGCGAGACCCCGTTTGGTGTGGTCGCGATCCAGCCAGTAACCGACAGTCGCGCTCTGGAAAGCCCCACGCACGATCGAGCTCAGATTGACCAATCCCGCGATCGACTCCCCGTCGGCCAGGACGAGTGGGAGCGCCGTTCCCTGGTCGCGGAGGGCGAGAAGCTCACGGGTGTGGGCGAGCTGGCGGATGTCGGTGTAGAAGTCGTCCTCGCGCTTCGGATCCCACTGGGCGAGATGCCCGCGGTTGCGGGAGTAGGCGGCGGCGAGCGCCGGAGCGTCCTCCTCGGCGCGCACGCGGAGAACCAGACCGCCGGGGAGCTCCCGGTCGGAAAACGGCAGCACGTCAGTACCGGTAGTGGTCGACCTTGTACGGGCCTTCCACGGGGACGCCGATGTAGGCGGCCTGCTCGTCGGTGAGGGTGGTCAGCTCGACCCCGAGGGCGGCGAGGTGCAGGCGAGCCACCTTCTCGTCGAGGTGCTTCGGCAGCACGTAGACGCCGATCGGGTATTTCTCGGGCGAGACGAAGAGCTCCAACTGCGCGAGCACCTGGTTGGTGAACGAGTTGCTCATCACGAAGCTGGGGTGGCCGGTGGCGTTGCCCAGGTTCATCAGTCGGCCCTCCGACAGCACGAGCACGCTGCGACCTGTGGGCAGCCGCCATTCGTGCACCTGCGGCTTGATCTCCACCTTCTCGGCGCCCGGGAGCACTTCGAGAGCGGCCATGTCGATCTCGTTGTCGAAGTGGCCGACGTTCGCGACGATCGCCTGGTGCTTCATGGCCAGGATGTGGTCGACTGTGATCACGTTCAGGTTGCCGGTTCCGGTGACGAAGATGTCCACCTGGTCGACGACGGATTCGATGCGCGCCACCTGGAAGCCGTCCATGGCCGCCTGCAGGGCGTTGATCGGGTCCACCTCGCTCACGATCACCCGCGCGCCCTGCCCGCGGAGCGCCTCGGCGGCGCCCTTGCCGACATCGCCGTACCCGGCGACGAAGACGATCTTGCCGCCGATCAGCACATCCGTCGCCCGGTTGAGCCCGTCGGGCAGCGAGTGCCGGATGCCGTACTTGTTGTCGAACTTGCTCTTCGTGACCGAGTCGTTCACATTGATGGCCGGGAAGAGCAGCTCGCCGTCGCGCGCCAGCTCGTAGAGGCGGTGCACGCCGGTCGTCGTCTCCTCGGTGACGCCGATGAGGTCGGCGGCGACGTTCGTCCAGCGATCGGGCGACTCGGCGAGCGAGTCGCGCAGAGCGGCGAGGATCACACGGTACTCGTGGCTGTCGCCGTCGGCGTCGGCGGGCACAGTGCCCGCCAGCTCGAACTCGCGACCACGGTGGACGAGCAGCGTCGCGTCCCCGCCGTCGTCGAGGATCAGGGAGGGGCCGGTCCACTCGGCGCCGGCGGCCGCTGCCTCAGCGGACCAATCGAAGATCCGCTGGGTGCACCACCAATAGTCTTCGAGCGTCTCGCCCTTCCACGCGAACACCGGAACACCGGCGGGTGCCTCAGGGGTGCCGTTCGGGCCGACGGCGATCGCCGCGGCCGCATCGTCCTGCGTGGAGAATATGTTGCAGCTCGCCCAGCGCACCTGCGCGCCCAGCGCAACGAGCGTCTCGATCAGCACCGCGGTCTGCACCGTCATATGCAACGACCCGGCGATCCGGGCGCCGGCCAGCGGCTTGCTCGCGCCGAACTCGGCGCGAAGCGACATCAGCCCCGGCATCTCGTTCTCGGCGAGGCGGATCTGGTGGCGCCCTGCCTCGGCGAGGGAGAGGTCGGCGACCTTGAACGGAAGCACGGTACTGGTTTCTGCGACGGAGGGAGTGACCATCTCCCCATTCTCGCATCCGCCGGCCGATCCTTTTCGACGATGACGAGCAGACGCGTCGGCGCCTCAGCCCCGGATGAGGGAGAGCACTTCCTCGCGCACCCGCTCCATGGTGCGACCGTCGCCCGCCTCCACGTTCAGGCGCAGCAGCGGTTCGGTGTTCGACGACCGCACGGAGAACCACCAGAACGGCTCGTTCCCAGCGGTGATCCCGGTGACGGTCAGACCGTCGAGCTCGTCGAACTCCGCGCGACCGGTGAACGCCTCCACGACGCGCGTGAACGCGGCCGGCACATCGGCGACCGTCGAATTGATCTCGGCCGACATCGGGTACGGCGTGAACTCGGCCGAGATCGCGGAGAGCGGACGCTCCTGCGCACCGAACTCAGCAAGCAGATGCATGGCGGCGAGCATGCCGTTGTCGGCGCTCCAGAAGTCGCGGAAATAATAGTGAGCCGAGTGCTCCCCACCGAACACGGCGCCGGATTCGCGCATCGCGTCTTTGATGAGCGAGTGCCCGACGCGGGTGCGCAGCGGGGTCGCCCCGGCGGCGGCGATGGTCTCGGGCACGATGTTCGACGTGATCAGGTTGTGGATCACCGTGATCTCGGCTTCGGGGTCGGCGGCCCGCGCCCGGCCGATCTCGCGCAGCGCCACGACGGCGGCCACGGCGGAAGGAGTGACTGCGTCGCCCTTCTCGTCGACCACGAAACAACGGTCGGCGTCGCCGTCGAAGGCGAGGCCGAGGTCGGCTCCGTGCTCCACGACTGCGCGCTGCAGGTCGACGAGATTCTTCGGCTCCAGCGGGTTCGCCTCGTGGTTCGGGAACGAGCCGTCGAGCTCGAAATACATCGGCACGATCGTGATCGGCAGTGACGACAGGCCGGCCGCCTCGCCGAGCACGGCCGGCACCGTGAGCCCGCCCATCCCGTTGCCCGCGTCGACGACGACAGTGATCGGGCGGATGCTGGAGAGGTCGACCAGGGAGCGCAGGTACGCGGCGTAATCGGCGAGCACATCCTGCTCGCGAAGGGAACCGGTCTCCGCGACGGCGTCGATGCCGTCGTGCAGGTAGACCGCGGCGCGATCGCGCACCGCGGCGAGGCCGGTGTCGCGGCTGAGCCCCTGGGCGCCGGCCCGGGAGAGCTTGATGCCGTTGTAGGTGGCCGGATTGTGGCTGGCGGTGAACATGGCCGCGGCCGCGTTCAGCGAGCCCGAGGCGTAGTACGACTCGTCGGTCGAGCAGAGCCCGATCGAGACGACATCACCCCCGCGCGCCCGCACACCCGCCGCGAAAGCAGCAGCGAAGGCAGGCGACGAATCCCGCATGTCGTGCCCGATGACCACGTCTTGACCGGCAGCACCGACCTCGTCGACAAAGGCCGCGCCGATCGCGGAGACGACCTCCTCGGTGAGGTTCGTTCCGACGAGACCGCGCACGTCATAGGTCTTGACGACGGTGTCGAGCGCGGTACGGATCTGATCGGGGGTGGAGGAGGTGCTCATCCCCCATAACCTACTTCACCGAACACTTCGTGGCGCACGACCTGCCAGCCCTGCGGCGCGCTCAACCGCTCGGCATGCTGGGCGCACAGATCGTAGGTGTGGGGTTCGTGACTGAGGCTGAGCGGCCCGAGCACGGCCATCGAATCCGAGTACACATACGTGAGCGTGGCCACGGCGTCGCGTGGGCACGCCACACGGGAACAGGGGCGGCTCGACATCGCCCTCAGAATACCCGAGCGCCGGCGACGTAAGATGACGACATGCCCCGCAACCGCGTCCCCAGCAGCGAGCCGCCGGCGACCACCCGCTGGCGGAGCCGGCACGGGCGCGGCGCACGGGGCCCGGTCACCGGGCCACATCTGCCGATGCTGGACAACCGCATCGACGCCTTCGACATGACCGTCGCCTCCACGGCCGACTACCTGAAGGGAATCTGGCCGCGCGAACTCGCCGATGTCCACTTCGAGGTCGCCGCGACGCCGATCGGGGTCACCGGCGAAGACGGAGTCGACCGCTGGCACGTGGATCACGCCCGTCGTCGAGTGCTGTTGTACCGGGTGCCGATCCAGCGGCTCGCGAAACTCCACCGCAACGACGATCTCCACCGCCGCATGTACGTCGAAGGATGCGTCTTCCGTGCCGTTGCCGAGCTTCTCGGCAAAGACCCGTGGGATCTGGCACCGGAGCGCTTCCGCCACTTCTAGGCCGGCCGGGTCTGATCAGCGGGGGTAGACCTCGATCGGCGCCGCGAGCGGCCCGGGAGGGCTCAAGGCGAACGAGCTGCTCCGACCGTCGGCGGCGTAGCTCACGCTGACGACCATGCCGTCTGCGCCACTCACCGTCACGATTCCCGCGGCGACGGACCGGTTGGCCGAGCCTTCGGCGGGTACCGCGAGCGTCGACGACGTCCCGTTCTCATCGGTGAGCGTGACCTTCACGTTCTTCTCGCCCGTGTTGGCGAAATGGAGGAGCGGGCCGGGCCCGGGCGTGACCGCCACGAGGAAGTCGTCGGCCATCGGCGGTGAAGAGACGAACCAAGCGAAGTCGCGCGCTTTGGCTCCGATCACCGAGGTGCGCGCAGCGGCGACGATCGGATGCGTCGAACGCACCGTGACCGTGTAGTTGCCGTCTTTCAGCCCGTCGAGCGGGATCTCGGTGACGACGCCTGCTTTGACCGTCGCCGAGTAGGCGTTCCCGGCAGCCGTGCCGTTCTCCCCGACCGCACCGACGGTCACGCTCGAATCCTGGTCACCGGGGACGAACACCCGGACGGCCGGAAGGTCGGTGCCGTATCCCTCACCGGATTGACCGGCCTCGACCTTTGCCAGTGTGGCGATCGTCATCCCGGAGATCACCTGCGTACGTTCCGGTGCCGCCGTCGCGCCGGTCAGTTCGACGCCGCGCGGATCGATCCCCTGTTCGAAGCTCTGCTGAAGGGAGGCGAGAACCTGACCGCCGGTGCTCTGCACGTGCACGACGGGGGCCGCGGCGCTCGGGGCGAGACCGGCGAGCGGGATCACTTTCTGTGCGCCTGCGGGAACCACGATCCCGATCGCGCCGGGCGCGTCGACCGCGCCCGCCTCCGAATAGATGGTGAGGGTGACGGTGGCCTGCACCGACGTGGGGTTGGAGAGCAGCACCAGGCTCGTCTGGCCGAGAGAGGTGGATCCCGCCACCAACCAGCTGTCGGCGCTCGCCTCGTCGCAGGACGCCGCGGCGAGGCCGGCGAGGTCGGGGGTCTGGGCGAGCTGCAGCTGCGAGCCGGCGACGAGCGGAGGTGTGGACGCACCGGACGGTGTCGGAACGGTGAGCACCTCCGGCGCCCAATACGAGTCGGTTGCGGTCGAGTCCGACTTCAGGCGCCGGGTCTGAACGCTGGGCCCGTCGGTACCGTCGGTGGTGTCGGCGCCGGCGAAGGCGCTGGGCGCGTTCGCGTCACCGGCATCGGCACCGAGTGCGAGGAGCGGACCGGGGCAGACCCGCTGCTGGTCGGCCGGAACCGGCTTCACCGTGGAGACGGGGGCGGCGATCTGGAACGAAGGCAGGGGCAGGAAGGTCGCCCCGGCGACCGCGACCACCGCCACTCCGACGCCGATCACGCCGGTGAGGGCCCGGATGCTCACCCGGGCGATTCCGCGCTTGTCAGCCATGGGCGCCTCCGTCCGGTCCGCGCCGGGGGCGGATGATCGTCTCGTCGAGGCCCTCCTCCAGGGTGGTGGGGGTCTCGCGCGGTGTGGTGTGCTCGAGGGAAGCGGGGTCGGTCTCGAAAGCGGGGGCGGGGGCGGCCTCAGCTTCGAGGGCGCCATCGTCGGGATCGGCCACGGGATGCGGCCCGGGCTCCGGCGTCGGCTGCGACTCGGGGGCCTGCTCCTGCTCGTGCTCCTTGATGTCCGCGGGCGGCGGCTCTTCCGCGGACGTCGCGGGATCATCGATCGTCTCGACGGCGGCCGATTCGACGGCGGCCGATTCGACGGCGGCTTCATCGGCCGGTTCCGCCTCGTAAGCGGCAAGACTCTCGTTGGCGGGGCTCTCGGGCTCGGCGGTTTCGACCACGTCCTCCGGCTCGACCACGGGCTCCGGCTCGACCGCCTTCGCAGCGCCGCGGCCACCGCGCCGGTTCGGCCGCCTGGCGTTCAGCTCCGCCACCCGGTCGGCCGAGCGTCGCGTCGGAAGAGACATGAGTAGCGCGAGGCCGACGACCACGCCCTGTACGACGAGAACGAGGATGCGCCAGATCCCCCCGGCGTTCGCCGGGATCGCGGCGGCAGCCGGGACCTCCGAGGTGCCCCGATCGAACGCCCACAGCTGTCCGTTCGCGGTGATGCCGACGCCGACCAGGAGAGGGTTCGCGTCGAGCGCCGTCGAGGCGCGCGCTGCCGTCGCCTTCGCCTGGCCACTCACCGCGGTCTCCTCGGTCGTCGACACGTCGAGCGAGGTGACTGCGGGGGCGAGGAGCACGAAGTCGACGCCGAGCTCGCGCATCCGGCTCGTCGCGTCGTATCCGCTTTGGGAAGCGAGGTTTCCCGCGAGGGCCGCCAGCTGTCGTTGCGCCGGTGTCAGCTCCCGTTCCGTCGAGCTGAGTGTGCTCTGCGCGTCGAGGGTCTGGCCCGCGCCGCGGATGAGTTCCGCCGCGAGACCGCCATCAGGCTCGGGCGTGAGCCGGAGCGTGCCGATGCGCGGCTGTGTCGAGGCCTTCGCCGTGACGACGGCGGGCATCGCGCGGCCTCCCCCGCCGAGATCGCCGCGTCCCCGTGCGGAAGGGCGATCGCCACCGGCACCGCCGCGACGGCGAGTGCGACAACGGCCACCCAGGCGGGGAAGACGGCAGCGCGCGGGATCGCGGAGAGCGCCAGCACGGCGGCTCCGACGAGTCCCAACCAATAGAGGCTGACGCCGGTCCCCGGCCAGATCGGCACGACCGTGGAGCCGGCCGTCGCCACCTGCAGGTGCAGCGCCGCGACGGCGGTGAGGAATCCGGTGAGCGCCACGACGAGCGCCGCGATCGCCCGGCTCGACCCGCGGAGGAAGAGCGCCAGAATCGCGAGCACGCCGAGCGGCGCGAGCAGGATCGGCACGAGGATGTTCGGCGCGGCCAGCGAAAGCTGAAGCTGCGACGCCAGCGTGTGCCAGCCTCCGAGCGTCCCGTCGGGGAACCCGAGGGCGAGCTGCCAGGCCGGCGCCTGCCGAGCATCCTGGGCGACGCCGGGATCGGCGAAGATCGACAGCCAGGCGCCGCGGCTGAGCTGCTGCCACACGAGTGGGGCATACAGCACGATCGCCGGCAACGGGATGAACGCGATGCGGGCTGCGCGCCGCCCCGCGAACGCGAGGGCGGCGATCCAGGCCACGAGAAGTGCGGGGATGAGGATGGGAGCGCACGCCGCCGTCGCAGCCGCCAAGAGGGCGGTCACTGCGCTTGCCGCCCAGGAGCGACGGGCGGCGAGACCGGCGAAGAACAGCCAGGGAAGCACGATGTGGGCGAGCACGGCGGCCGGGCGGCCGTCTTGCAGCGCCACCAGGAGCGTCGGAGCGATCGCATACGCCAGCCCGGCGAAGACGCGCAGCAGCGTGCGGTTGGTGAGCCGGGCCGCGGCGAGCCAGGCGCCGAGTGCGGCCAGCGGCAGTGCCGCGAAGTACAGCGCGACCAATGCGAACGAGGGGTTCCAGAACGTGATCGAACCGAGCACCGCCAGGACGGCCGAGAACGGGTCGGCGGCGCCGACGAAGCCGAGCCCGACATCCCGCCAGCCGTAGCCGAGTTCCGCCCACAGCTGGCCGACCGAGGGCGAGAGCTGGAGGATTCCTCCGCCGGAGACCGTGCCGCTGCCGAGCAATGGGAAGAACAGAACGAGGCCGATCACGAGGGCGGCGAGAACGGTCCACCCTCCCCCGGTGCCGAAGAAGTCGAGTTCCTGCCGCTCGCCCTGCTGACCGACCAGCGCGGCCTCCCGTTTGAGGGCGCGGGCGCGTCGGGCCTCGGGCAGCGGGATGCGCAGCGGTGCGATCGCCGCCCAGCCGACGGCCTTGTTCGTGGCCAGTGTGCGGCGCGCGTTGCCCACCTTCATTCCGGAGAAGGCGACCCGGAACGCGGCGGCGAGTTCGCCGCCGACGGCACCCGGCTCCTTGCGCAGGATGCGACCGAGCGATCGGACGATGGCGAGCGGCACGAGACTGAGCCAATGGAGGGGAACGGCCGCCCCCGGTGCGTAAACCATCCGGCGGTGGAGCTGCGCCGCCCGTCGCTCCTTGGCGAGGCGCCGCCGAACCCGCCACTTGCTGGAGAGGTTGGGGCCCGCGATCCCGTCGCCGGCGAGTGCGACCCGGGCCGGGGCCACCAGAACCACTCGGAACCCGGCGAGTCGCACCCGCGTGCAGAAGTCGAGCCCGTCGTCGGCCGTCGGCAACCCCGGGTCGAATCCGCCCAGGGAGTCCCAGAGGGTCTGCCGAACGATGAGCCCGGCGGACGACACGGCGAGCACATCGCTCAGCCCGTCGTGCTGCGCCTGATCCATCTCGTTCTCGACGAGCGGGACGGCCGCGCCGAACGTCGTCATCGCCTCACCGAACTCACGGATGAACGTGGGGTCGTCCCAGTCCACGAGCTTGGGTCCGGCCGCCGCGACCGATGGGGAGACCTCCACTGCGTCGAGCAACGCTTCGAGCGCTCCCGGCTCGGGGGCCGTGTCTTGCGCGAGGAGCCAGAGCCATTCGTGGTCGGAGGTCGGCGGTGCCGTGACGCGCACGGCGGTGGCGACCGCCGCGCCGAACGGGAGCCGCTCCGCAACCGAGAGGAGGTGGGTGGGCCGGGCCGCGGCGAGCAGCTGTGCGGCATCGTCGGTCGCGGCGCAATCAACGGCGATCACGACATCCGGCTGCCTGGTCTGGGCCGCGAGGGCGTCGAGAGTTCGCTGAAGGTGGGGTCCGCCGCTCTGGGCGACGACGATGGCAGTGACTCTCGGATACATCGGGAGCCAGCCTAAGTTGGGGTCGGGCCGATGCCGGTCAGCCGGTCGGCGCGGCGAATATTCGCGGGCAGGGACTAGCCGGCGCGCTTGCGCAGCTTGCGGCGCTCGCGCTCGGAGAGTCCGCCCCAGATCCCGAACCGCTCATCGTTGGCCAGTGCGTATTCGAGGCACTGCGAGCGGACCTCGCACGAGGAGCAGATGCGTTTCGCGTCGCGCGTCGAACCGCCCTTCTCGGGAAAGAACGCTTCGGGGTCGGTCTGGGCACAGAGCGAGTCGGACTGCCAGGCGAGCGGATTGTCGTCGTCGACATTCGCGCGAACTCCCGGAACCCCCAGTTTGACCGGATCGATGAACCAGTCGTCGGGTACCCCGGAGCGATATTCAGGAACTGTCATATCGGTCTCCCACCCATTAACTGCAAACCACGTAAGACAACGTGTTGCCATAATTACACCGTTGTCATTCGCTCACGTCAAGTCGCGAATCGTAAAGCCTTAACCCGGGGTCGAGACTTCACGACGCGCCGACGCACGACAACGATCACGACACGCCCGCCCGTTCTACCCCCGAAACCGACCGATCAGCGGGCCGATTGGCGTGCATCCCAGGCACTGCGGACCATGTCGTCGAGCGTGTGACGCATTCTCCAGTCGAGATCGCGGGCCGCCAGCTCACCCGATGCGACGATCCTCGCAGGATCCCCTGCCCGGCGCGGCCCCACTTCTGGGGTGAACCGGATCTGCGTCACGGCGGCGACGGTCGACATGATCTCGCCGACCGAGACCCCGTCGCCACTGCCCAGGTTGTAGACGGGCTCGATCGCCTCACCCGCATCGAGCCGCTTGGCCGCGGCCACATGCGAGACGGCGAGGTCGGCGACGTGGATGTAGTCGCGCACGCAGGTGCCGTCCGGGGTCGGATAGTCGTCGCCATTGATCCGAGGAGCCCGGCCTGCGACGAGAGCGTCGAAGACGAGGGGGAAGAGATTGTGGGGGCTGGTGTCGCGCAGTGCGGGATCGCCCGAGCCGACGACATTGAAGTAGCGGAGCGATGTGTGACGCAGCCCCGCGGCGACGGCCTGGTCGCGCAGCAGCCACTCGCCGATCAGCTTCGACTCGCCGTACGGCGACTCCGGGCTCTTCGGCGTGCTCTCCGTGACGAGATCCACATCCGGCGTTCCATAGACCGCGGCGGACGACGAGAACACGAGGGCATCGACGCCGGCCTCCTGCATCGCCGCCAGCAGCACGGCCATCGCCGTGACGTTCTGCTCATAGGTGTGCAGCGGGCGCTGCACCGAGACACCGGCGTACTTGAAGCCGGCGACATGCACGACACCGCTCACGCTGTTCTCGGAGAAGACCTTTTCGAGAAGGGCGCCGTCGAGCAGGGTGCCCCGATAGAAGGGAACGCCGGCCGGGACGAACTCCTCATGGCCGCTCGACAGATCGTCCACCACGACGACGTCGATCCCTTCGGCGCGGAACGCCCGAACGATGTGCGAGCCGATGTATCCGGCCCCTCCGGTCACCAACCACGCCACCTGACGCACCTCCCAGTCATGCCGGCGCGCTGCCGGCCACGGGTCACACTATCGCGACGAGGTGACCGGTTCCGAGGCGGGGTCGACCACGGATGCGGGCGATGGGTCAGACGAACGCCGCATGGCCGGTGATCGAGCGGCCGACGATGAGGGTGTTCATCTCGCGCGTGCCCTCATAGGAGTAGAGCGCCTCGGCGTCGGCGAAGAACCGGGCCACGTCGTAGTCGATCACGATGCCGTTTCCGCCCAGGATCTCGCGGCACCAGGCGACCGTCTCGCGCATCCGTGCCGTGGCGAACGCCTTGGCCAGGGCGGAGTGCTCATCGCGCTGCTCGCCGCTGTCCAGCATCTCGGAGACGCGCGTGCAGAGCCCGATCGAGGCGGTGATGTTCCCGAGCGACTTGACGAGCAGATCTTGGATGAGCTGGTGGGCGCCGAGCGGCTTGCCGAACTGCTCACGCTCCTTCGAATACCGCACGGCCGCCTCGTAGGCGCCGATCGCGACGCCGACGGCAGCCCAGGCCACCTCAGCACGGGTGAGGCGCAATACGGCCGCGGTGTCTTTGAAAGAGTTCGCGTTCTGCAGGCGCAGCGACTCGGGCACGACGACGTTCTCGAGAGTGATGTCTGCGTTCTGCACCATGCGCAGCGACTGTTTGCCCTCGATCTTGGTCGCCGTGTATCCCGGGGTGGCGGTGGGGACGATGAAGCCCTTGACCTGCCCGTCGTCCTCGCTCTTCGCCCAGATGATCGTTATGTCGCTGAAAGTCGCGTTGCCGATCCAGCGCTTGGAGCCGTTCAGCACCCAGGTGTCGCCGTCGCGCCGCGCCACCGTCCGCAGTCCGCGCGCCGAGTCGGAGCCCGAGAGCGGCTCGGTGAGACCGAAGGCGCCGAGCACCTCCCCGGAGGCGAGTTTCGGCAGCCATTCCGCCCGCTGCTCGGCCGAGCCGGTCACGCCGATCGCTCCGAGGGCGAGGCCATTCTGCACACCGGCGTAGGTGCTGACGGAGGCGTCGACCCTGGCCAGCTCGAGAGCCACCCAGCCGCGGAACACTGCCGAGTTCTCGAAAGCCGCCGTCTCGGGGAAACCGAGGCCGATCACGCCGGTGCGATGCAGCCCCTCACGGATCTGATGCGGGAACTCCGCCTTCTCCCAGTACTCGTTCACGACCGGTTTCACCTCGGACTCCAGGTGCGCGCGCAGATCGGCGAGGAAGCTCTTCTCCCGATCGGTGAGAAGGTTCTCGTAGCCGTAGAAGTCGCTGGCGAGGGTCTCGAAAGCCATGTCTGCTCCATTGCGTGCCGGGATGCGGATGCCGTGCGGGACGACAGCGTCAGCCTACGGAGCGTACCGGGGCGACTCAAAGCAATTGGTAGTTTGGTCTAACGATTCGAAAGGGACCGTCACGGATGTTTGTGCGCATCGGCAACACCCCCCGCGATTACGCCTGGGGCTCCACCACCGCCATCGCCGGCCTGCTCGGCACTCCGGCATCCGGGCATCCCGAGGCGGAGCTGTGGCTCGGCGCGCACCCGGGCTCGGCGTCGCGCATCCTCGACCCTGAGCAGACCGGTGGCGCCGAGGATCTCGCCGCGTGGATCGACCGAGACCCCGTCGATGCTCTCGGCGCGGCCGATGGTCGGCTGCCCTACCTGCTCAAGGTGCTCGCCGCCGCAGGGCCGCTCTCGTTGCAGGCCCACCCGTCGACCGCGCAGGCGCAAGCCGGGTTCGCGCGGGAGAACGCGGCAGGCATTCCGCTCGACTCACCCGACCGCAACTACAAGGACGCCACCCACAAGCCCGAGCTGATCTTCGCGCTGAGCGACACCTTCGCCGCCCTCTGCGGGTTCCGGGACGTGCACGGCAGCGCCGCTCTGATCGAACGTCTCGCCACCGCGGCCGCCGGCGCCGAGCGGTCGGCGATCGAGTCGTTCGCAGCGACCCTGCACGGCGAGCCGTCGCAGACGCTGCGCCGCGCCACCGAATGGCTGCTCGGCGGCGAACCCGCCGTCGCCGATCTGGTCGCCGCCGTGGTCTCCGCCGGCGATGCCGTCGACCCCGACCCGGCCGGCGACGACCTCGCCGTGGCCGCCGACACCATCCGCCTCCTCGCGACCTCCTTCCCCGGCGACCCCGGGATCGTGCTCGCGCTGCTGCTGAACCGGGTGACGCTCACGTCCGGGCAGACGCTGTATCTGCCGGCCGGCAACATCCACGCCTACCTGCACGGTCTGGGCATCGAGCTGATGGCCGCCTCCGACAACGTGCTGCGCGGCGGACTCACGCCGAAACGCATCGACGTTCCCGAGCTGGTGAGCATCCTCGATTTCTCTCCCATCACGCCCGAGCCGCTGGCGCCGGAACGCCTCGCGCCGGGTGTCGAGGTCTTCCGGCCGGACGTCCCCGACTTCGCCCTCGACCACGTCGAGCTCGGTGACGCCGTCAGAACGGCGGCCGTGGCACTCCCGGGTGCAGCGATCGCCCTCTGCACGGCGGGGTCGCTCACGCTGTCCGGTGGGAACGGGCGGATCGAACTCGCGCGCGGCGAGACGGTCTACATCACCCCGAACGAGGGCGAGCTGACCGTCGCCGGCACCGGCACCCTGTTCATCGCGACCCCGAATTCGTGAACGCAGGTATCGGATCCATCGAATCCCGGCACCTATGCTGAGGCGGTGACCTCAGCACCACACGCGCCGCGCCCCACGAGCCGCGCCCGATCCGTCGGTACCGGCGCCGGGCTCGTCGCCTTCTCCACGCTCCTGTTCTTCACACTGTTCGCCGGCGACTTCTGGCGCAACGTGATCAGCTGGTACGGCTACCTCGGCCTGGCGTTCGCCGTGGCCGTCGTGAGTGTCATTCTCCTCGTGCGCATCCGTCCGCCCTTCCTGCGGCGACGCACACCCTGGATGCTCGTCCTCTTCCTGTTGATCGCCACCGTCTCGATCGCCTGGTCGGACTATCCGGGGGCGAGCGCTCTCGGCGTCCTCGCCCAGTGGGCCACCACCGCCGGCGCGGTGTTCCTCGCCCTCTGCCTGGACTGGGCGCAGCTGCTCCGCGCGCTAGCGAACGCGTTCCGGTGGATCCTCGGGCTCTCGTTCCTGTTCGAGCTCATCGTTGCCCTGTTCGTGCGACACGGGGTCATCCCGGTGTTCCCGATGTTCACGATGCCGGCGGATGGCAAGATCCCGCAGGCGTTCTACTGGAGCCGGGGCCTGCTGTTCCACGGCGGCCAGATCCAGGGGGTCCAAGGCAACAGCAACCTGCTGGCGATGACCGCCCTGCTCGCCCTCATCGTCTTCGGCATCCAGCTGGCCGACCGCACCGTGCGCCGCGGCACCGGCATCGCCTGGATCGTCGTCGCGGTTCTCGCTCTCGGGCTCACCCGCTCCTCGACGGTCATCGTCGCCCTCCTCTTCACCGCCGTCGTGCTCGGTTTCGCCCTCTGGACCCGTCGGGTGAGCCCCGACCGGCGACGGCCGGTCTACCTCACGGCGGGCGCGCTCGTCGTGGTCGTGGCCGTGCTCGCGGCGGTGTTCTCCTCCCGCATCCCGACCCTGCTCGGCAAGAGCGAAGACCTCACCGGGCGACTCGGCATCTGGAACTCGGTCATCGACCTCGCTCAGCAGCGTCCGGCCTTCGGCTGGGGCTGGGTCAGCTATTGGGCGCCGTGGGTCTCCCCCTTCAAAGATCTCGCCGAACGCAGCGGAGTCGAATATCTGCAGGCGCACAACGCGTGGCTCGATGTGTGGCTGCAGATCGGCATCGTCGGACTCGTCGTCTTCATCCTGCTCGTGCTCACCACACTCGGACGCAGCTGGTTCGCCGCCGTCGACCGGCCGCGCACCGGTGTCGCCGACACGGGCCGGTACACGGCACTCGACCTGCTCCCGCTCCTCCTGCTCGCGGCCTACCTCGCCCAGAGCGTGGCCGAGAGCCGACTCCTGATCGAGGCCGGCTGGACCGTGCTCGTCGTGCTCGCCGTGAAGACGAAGCAGACCGCGCCGTAGGATTGCGTACATGGCCGCGACCCGTCGAACCCTGGTCCCCGTCGCGGTGACCGACTTCCTGGGGTCGGCGCGGTTCAACTCGGTGCTCTCCATGGTCGCCGTCGGGGTCGGATTCTCGACCCACGTGATCCGGGCGCTCATCGGCTGGCCCGGCCTCATCGGGGCGCTCGGCGTTCTCGTCCTGCTGGCCGTGCTCTCGTTCATCGCCCAGCGCAAGATGATCGAATGGCACGGCCTGCTGCCGCTCTCGATCCTCGTATTCGTCGGCTGGTGCGCCATCAGCGTCTTCTGGAGCGATTACCAGTGGGCGACCCTCGGCGGTGTCGTCTACCAGCTGATCTTCGCTTTCCTCGCCGTCTACATCGCCCTGGTGCGGGATGCGATCCAGATCGTCCGCGTGGTGGGCGACGTTCTCCGCTTCCTGCTGACCGTTTCGTTGGCGCTCGAGGTGCTCAGCGGACTCCTGCTCGACATGCCGATCAAGTTCCTCGCCATCCAGGGGAACATCGCGCTCGGCGGCCCCATCCAGGGCCTGTTCGGCACGCGCAACCAGCTGAGCATCGTCGCGCTCATCGCCTTCGTCACGTTCCTCGTCGAACTGCGCACCCGCTCGGTGCGGCCCGCGGTCGCCGCCGCCTCGATCACTCTGGCCGCGCTGTGCATCCTGCTCGCCCACTCCCCCGTCATCGCTGCCGTCTCCGTCGTCGTCGGGCTCGCCACAGTCGCGCTCTACGGCATCCGCCAGGTGAAAGCCGGCCACCGGGTGTTCTACCAGTGGGGTCTCGCCGTCCTCACCGTGGCAGCGCTCGTCGGGGCGTACATCTACCGCACCCGGGTGATCGACCTCCTCAACGCCCGCTCCGACTTCCAGGTTCGGTACCGGCTCTGGATCCAGATGTGGGAGCTGATCCCCCTCAACCAGACCGCCGGCTGGGGCTGGGTCGGCGCTTGGCCGACCGACCTCTCGCCCTTCACCGCGATCCAGGCCGCCACCGGCACCTACCAGTCGACCGGCCTGAACGCCTATCTCGACATCTACTTCCAGGTGGGGATCATCGGGCTGATCCTGTTCGCCGCACTCCTCGCCCTCGCATTCGGCCGCTCCTGGCTGCTCGCCTCGAACAAGCGCAGCGTCGTCTATGCGTGGGCCCCACTGGTGCTCGTAGCCCTCATCGTGACGAGCGTCTTCGAAAGCTCGATCCTCGTCGAATCCGGATGGCTGCTGCTCGTCATCTGTGCGGTCAAAGCCTCCCAGGGGATGAGCTGGCGAAACGCGCTCCCCCGCAAGGAGTCCCGCCCCCTCCCGGATCGATCGTGACCCGGCGACGGCCATTTCGTCAGCCGAACGCGGACGAAGTACCCTGGTAAGTCGACGCTCACCGCGGGCGCCGGAACCGATTCGGAGTAGTGCATGCCTTCAGCTGTGATCGTCGTGACGGGCTACGACCCGACATACCTGACGATCTTCGAGCACCTCGTGCGGTCCGAGGTCGCGGCCGGAACGGCACCTATCGTCCTCGACATCACCCGGCTGCTCGCCACTCCCGTCGACAGCTACCATCGCGGAGTCCTTAAGGCTTTCGGCATCGCCTACCCCGGTCACGACATCGAGCAGCGAATGACAGGCATCGGCGCGCGGTACGTTCGCGCCGAGACGCTGCCGGGCCACGGCGACGCGACGCGGCTCGACGACCGGCTGGAGGAGCTTCTCGAGATCGCGATCGAATCAGCGCTCATCACCTATTACCGCACCGACCGACCGGATCGGAGTCGGCGCGGTGTGGGGCGCACGGCAGACGGGCTCCGCACCGAAGGCCGCACGGTCTACCGCACCACTCGGGCGCTTCTCGACACGATCGACGACGTCGCCGTCGCTTACCTCCCTAACGGCCGATTCCCCCATCAGAAGCTCGCAACGTTGGCGTTCGCCGACGCGGGGATCACCACCAGGCACGTCGAGAAGGGCGAGGGCCCTCAGCGGGCCTACGTCCAGGAGTACGCGCCTCAGGACAGACTTCGATCGCAGGCGAGTGTCGATTCGGTCCTCGACGGCCTCAGCGCCGCCGAGATCGACGAGATCGCCGACGCCTGGCTCGCCAAACGAGCACCGGCCGCCGACTCCCAGAACCAGTTTTCGGCCTTGTGGGGCGACGAACTCCCGCCGGCCGTCGCCGCGCTGAAGCGCTCCGGCAAGCCGATCGCCGGCTTTTTCACGTCATCGCAGGACGAGTTCCAGTTCCTGGGACCGGAATGGCATCTGCACGAGTGGGACGATCAGTTCTCGGCGTTCGACCAGATCATGACGACGCTGGAGAACGCGGGTGTCGCCTGCTATCTGAGAGTGCACCCGAACCTCGCGACGAAGGCGCACGACTGTTTCGTCCGTGAACGGGCGGGAGTGCGGTGGCTGGCCGAGCGGCATCCTGATCTCGTCGTCATCTGGCACGACGATCAGGCGAACACATACGCCCTCCTCGACGCGAGCGACACCATCGTCGTCTGGTATTCCACGGTCGGCTTGGAGGCGAGCGCCCGCGGTCTGCCGACCTGGGCTGCGGCCGCGGCGCGCTATGGACTCATCGCGGACACCCGCGAACTGCTCACGCCCGCCGACCTGGACACCGTGGGAACCGGGATCTGGGAGGTGGACGCCCACCAGGCCAAGCGATTCATCGCCTATCTCGTTCGTCGGGATCAGAACGTCGTCACCGACGGCGCCGGCTGGACAAGCTGGGATCCGGCCAGGCCGCCACTTGGCGCGAAGCTCGCTGCGATCGCCGTCAGCGGCGGCACGCCCGGAGTGACGGCCGCGGTGGGATCCCTCTTCGACGTCTACCGCCACCGCAGCGTGAAAGCGAACCTGCGGGCGCTGCGTCGCCGCTAGCGCCCGCAGGTAGCCGCTACCGGACCGACTTCGCCAGCGACGCGACTTCGGCGTCAAGGAACGGCCGCGCGTCCCCGCTCTCAATCGCCTCGCCGACACGGGTCAGCGCCGACCGGTAGGCGGCGGCGATGGTGTCGACCGCGGCGGGGTCGTGTGCGGCCGAAACGTTGTGGGTGGCGATCATGAGCACGCCGGCCCGGCTCATCTCCTGCATGAAGAGCACCTTCAGCAGGTCGAGCTGCGCGCCGAGCTCGGCGTTCCAGACGAGGAACATCCAGGTCGGGTGACCCGAGAGGGTGACGGCCGATCCCATCCCGAGCTCGTCGATGACGGCCTGTACCCGGTCACGGATCACCTCGCCCGTTCGGCGGATGTCCCCAAGGACGTCTGTGGCGGCGATGCGGTCGAGCACGACGTCGGCCGCGGTGAGCGACAGCAGCTCGCCGCTGAAGGTGCCGGAGAAGAAGACCGTCTCGAGCAGGATCATGAGGTCGCGGCGACCAGCGACGGCGGAGACCGGGAACCCGTTGGCGAGCCCTTTGCCGAACGTCGACAGATCAGGGGTGACCCCGAAATACTCTTGCGCCCCGCCCTTGGCGAAACGGAAGCCAGTGATCATCTCGTCGAAGACCAGTACAGCACCGTACTTGTCGGCGAGCCCGCGCAACCCCTCGAGATACCCCGGGAGCGGCCAGACCACGTTCATCGGCTCGAGCACGATCGCCGCCGTGGGGTTGGCGCGCAGCTGATCCTCCACCGCCTCGAGATCGTTGAAAGCGACAGCGTGGACGAGCTCCTTCACGGCTCCAGGAACGCCGAGGTTTCGGGAGTCCATCGACGCGATCGTCCAGTCGTGCCAGCCGTGGTAGCCGCAGGTGATGACGTGGTCACGACCGGTAAAGCCTCGTGCGACGCGGACGGCGGCACTCGTGGCATCGCTTCCGTTCTTTCCGAAGCGGACCATCTCGGCCGAGGGCACGAGATCCACGATCTTCTCTGCGACCGTCGCCTCGAGCGGATGCGTGAGGCTGATCGTCACGCCCTGCGACAGCTGCCGGACGATCGCCTCGTTGATTTCCGGGTCTGCGTAGCCCAGGGTGACGGATGCGAGAGCGTTGACGAGGTCGACGTACTCGTTCCCGTCGACATCCCAGATACGGCAGCCCTGCGCGCGGTTCCCGTAGATCGGTGCAATGCCGGGGGGAAACGTGCCGCGCGACTTGCTGTATGTCTGGGCACCGAGCGGGATCGTCCGTTCGGCCCTGATCAGCTGCTGCAGCGACTTCGCGTAGCGGCTCGTCTCGGTTTGCATCCAGGTCTCCTGTTCAGTTGGTGCCAGTGTCGAGGTCGGCGTCCGATCGGTTGAGTCCGGGCGTTCGTTCGACGAGTTCGAGGATGTCGGCCTGCCCGAAGTCGGGGTTCCGGTCG
This sequence comes from Leifsonia poae, assembly GCF_020009625.1. Classification (NCBI taxonomy): domain Bacteria; kingdom Bacillati; phylum Actinomycetota; class Actinomycetes; order Micrococcales; family Microbacteriaceae; genus Leifsonia; species Leifsonia poae. The sequence continues at coordinate 3,420,483 of NZ_JAIHLP010000002.1, read as the reverse complement.
TACAAGTGCTCGTAGACCGCCCGCACGAACTCCAGATCCGCGGGCAGGTCCACCGTCCACCGTAGACCCGCATGACTGGGCGATTGCTCGACGGACTTGAGCACGAATGACTCCGGACGCGAATAGATCGCGAGAGTGACATGCTCCCGCTCCGGCTGCGTCAGCGGCAGCGCGAGCATTCGCTCGAACGCCGGCACGGCGATGCACTCGACATCGAGGCCGTCCGGGTACGTCCTGTCGATCACATTGGAGGTGTAATCCGCCCCGGATGCGAGGTGCTCCTCGACGACGCGGTCGATCACCGCATGGTCGGCGAGCGGACAGTCTGCCGTGAGCCGCACGAGGGTCGAGGGCCGGAACTCCTGCACGACGGCTGCGAACCGGGCGGCGACGTCCTGAAGGGGGCCGCGGCGCACCAGCACACCGTCCTTCTCCAGGAGGTTCGCGAGCGGATCGTCCGACGCCTCGACACTCGTCGCCACGACGAGGGTGTCAATCGTCGTGGAGCGGCGCAGCCGCTCGATCTGCCGGAGGATCATCGGAACGCCGAGCACGGGGGCCAGGACCTTTCCGGGCAGCCGGGTGGAGCTCAGCCGGGCTTGCAGAACGGCGAGGGTCATCTCTTGTCCTCTCGTGGTGGCCAGGTCCGCGGGTCGAGGAGCGCTTCGTCGACGGGAGGGACCTCGAGTCCGGCGAGGTCGGGGGCTTCCCGCCAGGCCGTGACAGTTCCGGTCAGCTCCGCCGCTGTGGTCGCGCCGACGAGCACACGGTCGACAAGCGGGTGGGCAGCGAGGAAGCCGAGACAGACGCCGACGGCAGTGGTACCGGTCTCCTCCGCAATGGTCCCGATCCGGCGGACGGCGGCGGCAAGGCCGTCGAAGCCGACGGGAAGCGCATCGACCGGACTGAGGAGCAGGCCCTGCAGATAGGCGCTCCGCACATGAATCTCCGTGCCTCCGTCATGCAGCCGCCGGAGGGCGGGGTGGTCGAGCAGGCGCCGGTCGACGATGCTTCCCGGAATCTGCAGGAGAGAGATGTCTGGAAATCGCTCCACGAGGACGTCGAGATCGTCGGCGTCGTACACGCTGGCGCCGATTCGTTCCACGAGTCCATCGACACGCGCACGGCGGAGCGAATCCCAGGCGTCGCCGGCACGGGGATCGCGGAGATCGGCCACGCGGTGGAATAGGAGCCCATAGAGGTTCGAGACGCGGAGGTCATCGAGGCCGGCCCGGAACAATGCGTCGCTCTCGGAAAAGTCGGTGTGGGCAGCCAACCCGAACTTCGAGACATAGTCTGGCCGCTCACCGCTCCCGGAGAGCGCACCGAGCCTCGCTTGTGCGTCGCCGTAGTCCGGAGCGGTGTCGATGAGATCGACTCCCGCCGACGTCGCCACCCGGAGGATCTCGCGGACGCCGTCGTCGGAAAGGCGTCCCGTCGTGTTCATGATGCCGTACCCGGCCCCGAACGTGGCCGTACCCAGGATGAGCCCGCTCACGCCTGTTCGTCCCCCGAGGTGAAATCGCTTCGCGTCGCGCCGAGGAGCACGACGTCCTCCCGGGCTCCGGAGTCTAAGACCACCTGGCTCCGCTGCACCCCTTCGGTGAGGAATCCGTTCTTGTGGAAAGCCCGCACCGAGCCGATATTGCTCGCATACGCTCCCGCGTTGAGCTTCTCCAGGCGCAAGGATCCGAAGGCCCACCGCGTGATCGCCCCGATGGCCTCGGATGCGAATCCCTGTCCCCACGATCCCTTGTCGCCGATCATCAGGCCGATGGTTCCCGTGGCATACCTGGTGTCGACGGGACCAAGCTTGATGTTGCCGCAGTGGAGACCTGTCTCCCGGACGAAGAGCCCGAAGAGATAGGAGTGGGAAGACTCCCGCATCGCCGTGATGAAGGCTCGGGTCGACTCGATCGTCGGCTCAGCGAATCGCGACTCCAAGTAGCGGCTCACCTCCGGGTCGGCCAGCCACCCGCGATAAGCCTCCGTCGCGTCGTCCTCGGTCAGGCAGGCGAGTGTGAGACGTGGGGTGATGATGTCACCGGTCAGCATGGGGGCCTTCTCTCCGTTCTCCGGGAGTGTTTCGGAATTCCATCCTCTCAGCTACCCGCATCGCCCCGTCGCCGTCGAACGCTTTGCGGGCGGATTCGGACAGATCGCGCCGCAGCGTCTCATCTGCGAGAAGGGACTCGACGGCGTCACGCACCTGGGCGAAACGCTCCGGCCCTCCGGCCACGACATCGATCCCGAGGGCGAGGGACCCGGCCACGACCTCACGCAGGGAGGCCTGCTGGTTGTCGACGACCGCCACGAGAACGGACGGGATGCCGAGGGCGCACAGGTCCCAGGCGCTCGTCCCCGCGGCCGAGACGACGATGTCTGCCTCAGCGAAGAGCTCGGGGAGGCGCAACGTCGGAGCGGTGACCGTCCAACCGGACCTCCCCCCGGCTATAGCGTGCAGATCGCCGTGCTGGGACTCGGGCGCCACGAACGTCACGGCCATATCGGCGTCAGATCTGCTCAGTGCCATAGCGACCGCCGTGCACGCTGATGTCGGATCGGATCCTCCCATGAAGCACAGCACCGTCGGCGGGCGGTTCGTGGACAGCCACGGGCGCGACCGGCGCACCCGGGTGATCGCGTCGCGGACAAGAGCGTACCGAGAACCGGCGAGGAACCGCTGCGGCTGTTCGCTGGCTGGCGGGCGTCTCTCGGCGCCGAGATTCTGGTCGAGGAAAAGCGTCGCGTCGATACCGCGGGTCTCGCCGTCGACGATCGCCAGCACCGCCGTCGAACCGGCGAGGTCTGACACCGACGCGGCCGGGATCCGGTAGGAATCCACGACCGTCCAATCCGGTTCGAGGGCGAGCATGTCTTCGATCGGCAGTTCGTCTGCCGCGCAGGGATGCACCGGCAGTCCGCTGTCCCGGACGGCCGAAGCCAGCCAGTCCACATCGGTCGTCGCCATCATGAGCAGTGCCTCGTGGCCACGCGCCCGCACGGCCTCTGCCAGGGTCAGACACCGCATCACGTGGCCCGTCCCCTGCTCTGCGCTCCCGTCTGCCCGGAATAGAACTTTCACGCGTCGGCGTACACTTTCTCGATTGGGTAAGCTTGCTCAGGGCAAAACGCCTCACGTACGCACGTCCATGGCTCGGAGGTAATACATGTCGATTCTAGAGGGATCGTCCATTCTAGTGACCGGCGGTACCGGGTCGTTCGGCAAAGCGTTCATCGACTACGCGCTGAAGAATCTGAATCCCAAGCGCATCGTCATCTACTCACGCGACGAGCTCAAGCAGTACGAGGCTCGCCTGCGGTTCAACGACGACCCCCGGCTGCGCTGGTTCATCGGTGACATCCGCGACCAGCACCGTCTGAAGCGCGCCATGCACGGCGTCGAATACGTCGTGCACGCCGCAGCGCTCAAGCAGGTCGACACCGCTGAGTACAACCCGTTCGAGTACGTGCAGACCAACATCGTCGGTTCACAGAACGTGGTCGAGGCCGCGATCGACTCCGGTGTGCGCAAGGTCGTCGCCCTCTCGACCGACAAGGCTTCGAGCCCCCTCAACCTGTACGGCGCAACCAAGCTCGCCGCCGACAAGCTCTTCCAGTCGGCCAATCACTACGCCGCGGGGTACGAGACGCGGTTCAGCGTCGTCCGCTACGGCAACGTCATGGGCAGCCGCGGATCGGTGATCCCGTTCTTCCGCAAACTCATCGACGAGGGCAAGCCGCTCCCGATCACCGACTCCCGTATGACCCGGTTCTGGATCACGCTCCCCCAAGCCGTCCAGTTCGTGGTCGACTCCTTCGACCTGATGAACGGCGGCGAGCTGTACGTGCCGCGCATTCCCAGCATGAACATCACCGACCTGGTCGAAGCACTCTCCCCGGGGGCCGAGACCTACGAGATCGGCATCCGTCCCGGCGAGAAGCTGCACGAGGAGATGATCTCGGAGGACGACAGCCGCCGGACCCTGCGCCTCGACGACCGCTACGTCGTCCTTCCCACGATCGCCCACTGGGGATTCGTGCCACCGACCGGGGAACCGGTCGAGGAGGGCGTCGCCTATCGGTCGAACACCAACGACCTGTGGCTGACGGCCGCCGACATCCGCACACTGATCGAGCAGCTCGACTAGGGGTCGGGGACTTCGATGGGAATCCCCTACGGCCGGCAGTCCATCAGCGACGCCGACATCGCGGCGGTCGCCGACGTCTTGCGAGGTGACTGGCTCACCATTGGACCGATGGTCGGCACCTTCGAGAAGGCGATCGCGGAGGTCGCATCGACCCCCGATGCGGTCGCCGTCAACTCCGGCACGTCCGCGCTGCACAGTGCCTACGCAGCCAGCGGAATCACCCGGGGCGACGAAGTCGTCACCACACCCCTGACGTTCGTCGCCACGGCCGCGACTGCGATGGCCCAGGGCGCGACGATCAGATTCGCAGACATCCAGCCGGATACCGGGAACATCGACCCGACCGCCGTGGCAGAGCAGATCAACGAACGCACAAAGGTCGTCGCCGCCGTCGACTACGCCGGGCATCCGGCCGATCTCGACGACCTCTCGACGATCGCGCACGACGCCGGGGCGCTCCTCCTGGAAGACGCGGCGCACGCAATCGGTTCGATCTATCGGGGACGCGTCGTCGGCAGCATCTCCGATCTGACGACCTTCTCGTTCTTCCCGACCAAGAACATGACGACGGCCGAGGGCGGCGCCGTCGTCTCGCCCGACCCGGCACTGATCGACGGGGCGCGACGGTTCAAAGGGCACGGGATGGTGCGCGATCGCAGCCAACTGCGCTACCCCGACGAGGGCCCGTGGCATCAAGAAGTGCAGTCGCTGGGGCTCAACTACCGCCTCCCCGATGTGCTGTGCGCACTCGGCGTCAGCCAGATCGCGCGCATCGCCGAGTTCAAGCAGCGCCGCACCGCCATCTTCGACCACTATGTCGCCTCACTGAGCGACGTTCCCGGGTTGACCCTCCCGACGAAACGTGAAGACGTCGACCCGATGTGGCACCTCTTCCCGGTCCGCGTGCACGACGGGCAGCGTCGTCGGGTCTTCGACCACCTGCGCGACAACGGGGTGCTCGTCCAGGTCAACTACATCCCGGTGTACTGGCACCCTGTCTTCGAAGACCTCGGTTACCGCCGGGGAATGTGTCCCGTCGCCGAACAGTTCTACCGCGAAGAGATCTCGCTCCCGATGTACGCCGATCTGAGTCGTTCCGACCAGGACCGTGTCATCGAGGTGCTGCGCCAGGCACTCGCCTAGCGGCGATCCTCCCACTCGAAAGAAAGCGAGCTGCCATGTCGGCCTCCCCCACTCCGTCCGCCCGACTCGATGCCGCCCCTCTGGTCGTCGCCGAGATCTCGGGAAACCACAACGGCTCGCTCCCCCGCGCTCTCGACATCGTCCGTGCGGTCGCCGATGCCGGGGCGCAGGCTGTCAAGATCCAGACGTACACCGCCGACACGATCACGCTCAACGTCGACAGCCCCGCCTTCCGGGTCAGTGACGGCCACGAGCTGTGGGGCTCCCGCACCCTCTACGACCTCTACCAGGAGGCACACACGCCGTGGGAGTGGCACGAACCGATCTTCTCCCTGGCGAACGACCTCGGAATGCTCGCCTTCAGCACGCCGTTCGATGAGACCGCCGTTGAGTTCCTCGAGTCGTTCGATGTGCCGCTCTACAAGATCGCCTCGCTGGAGATCGTCGACCTCCCGCTCATCCGGCAAGTAGCGGCGACCGGCAAACCGATGATCCTCTCCGTCGGCACGGCCTCCATCGGCGAGGTCGCCGCCGCCGTCGAGGCGGCACGGTCCGGCGGATGCCACGACATCACACTGCTCGCGTGCACGAGTTCCTATCCGGCGATCCCCGACGACGCGCACCTGCGCCGGATGCCCGTGATGGCGGAGATGTTCGGCACTAAGGTCGGCCTGTCCGATCACACGCTCGGGATCGGCGTCGCCGTCGCCGCGACCGCGCTCGGCGCCAGCGTGATCGAGAAGCACGTCACCCTCGCCCGCGCCGACGGGGGCGTGGACAGCGCCTTCTCCCTCGAGCCGCACGAGCTCGCGCAGCTGGTCACGGAATGCGATGCAGCGTCGCGCGCGCTCGGCTCGGCGAGCACGTGGGCCACGTCGGCTGAGAACGAGTCCCTGCGGCTGCGCCCCTCGCTTTACGTGACCTCCGAGGTGCACGCCGGAGATGTCGTCTCGCACGAGAACGTCCGCTCGGTCCGCCCCGGCGGTGGGCTCGCGCCGGTCGAACTCGACCGAATCATCGGTCGGCGGTTCGCCCGTGACGCCACGATGGGAACCGCGGTGGACTGGGACCTGTTCGTCGGCTAGACCGGAAGCTCGTAATAGTCGAAGTCCGAATCTCCGTCCACCCGGAGGAAGCCGGCCTTCTCGAAGACGCGAGCGCTTGCGGTGTTGGCCGGCCGGATCGTCGCGGTGAGCCGGATGAAGTCGGTGCTCTCTGCGAGGAAAGCGGTGATCGCGCCGTCGAGGATGCGCGCAGCGAGTCCTCTTCCCCGGGCGACAGGATTGAGATTGATGCTCACCTCTGCCCGGCGGGAACCGTCGACCGTCTCGATGTCGAACCTGCACATGCCGAGCTTGTCCGATGTCAGGTCTCCGTCGTTCGACCCGACCTCATCGAGGCTGCCCTCGGCGATGTAGATCGTTCGGTCCTGCGCCGCGAGCGCCCGCGCGAACCAGGCCTGGTGGTCCGGCCAACCGATCGCGTCGCGCGAGCCGGAGACGCTCCGGGTTCCCTCGTCGTTCCGCCAGTCGAACAGGTCACGGGAGTCGCTCGCCGTCGCCGGCCGGATCGTAATCATAGGGTTCCCATGATACTTTCGTACACCGTGAAGACCGTCGTGTTCTCCCCGTACTCCAACATCTGGGAGCACGCCTTTCCGGAGTCCCTCGTCGCCGAAGGCCTGAACGATCGCGGAGCCGAAGTCGTCACCGTCCGCTGCGGCGGAATGCTCGTCTCGCATTGCGTCGCCATGTCGGCTGCCGGTGTCACCGCGACGAGCCCGCTGAAAACACGCCAGCGGGTGTGCACAGCGTGTGTGAAGCGCCGGGATCTCCTCGGCACGACCCTCCCGTTCCCGTCTGTCATCCTCGACGGGCAGGTGCGTCCCGGCGACCGCAAGCGCGCCGATGAGGTGTGTGCGAGCGCCACGACCGACAATTGGACCACGATCGAGGTCGACGGCTCACCGCTCGGGCGCTACGCCGCCTACGAGTTCCTGCTCGACAACAAGCTGCTCGGAACCCGGATACCGGACGAGTTCTGGGGCCAGTACCTCGGGCACCTCCGCGACACCGTGCTCACCTTCCTCGCCGGCCGCCGCATCCTGGCCGAGCAGCGTCCCGACCACGTGCTCGTCTACAACCGGCTCTACTCGGTCAATCACGCGTTCTGCGAGGCCGCCCGCACCCTCGGCATACCCAGCTACACCCTGCAGGGTGGCGGTCACATCGTGCGCCGGGGCGAGACGATGACGATGTTCCGCGATACCCAGTCCCTCGACGACGTCTTCCGCACCGAAGCGTGGCAGCGCTACCGGGACCGCCCGGTGGGCGCCGAAGAGATCGACCTCGTCGGCGAGCACTTCTCCGGCCTCCTCGAAGGGTCCAGCGCCTTCGCGTATTCGAGCGCCTTCGAGGGGAGCGATCCGGCCGAGCTGCGAAAACGCTTCTCGGTACCCGACGGCGCGAAAGTGCTGCTGGTGCCGTTGTCGAGCGAGGACGAGGTCAATGCCGCCCGGCTGGCGGATGTGCTGCCCGACCGCTCCGGGACCGTCTCGCTCTTCGCCGACCAGTTCGAGTGGCTCACCGCCCTGATCGACTTCGCCGCGAGGCGCCCCGAACTGCACCTGATCGTGCGGTTGCATCCTCGGATGTTCCCGAACAAACGCGAGAATGTCGTCTCGCCGATCGTCGAATCGCTCATGGCGCTTTTCGACGCCGCCCCGGCCAACGTCGCCCTCAATCTGCCGACCGACGACGTGAGCATGTACGACCTCATGCAGATCGTCGACGTCCTGCTGAACTTCCGATCGTCGGCCGGTGCCGAGCTCGCCTCGCTCGGCATTCCCGTCGTCATCCCGGCGAACCGCGACTTCTTCACCTATCCGACGGAGCTCAACCGCGTCGGCACGACCATCGACGAGTACTTCACTCAGATCGACGACGCCCTGGCGGAGGGGTGGTCGGTGGAGAACATGCGACGCGCGTTCCGGTGGTTCTCATTCCTCTTCTCCCGCATCGCCGTGGACTTCTCCGAGTCCGTGCACGCCCGGCCGATCGCCATCCGGCCCAAGAAACCGGGGTTCCGGCTCTGGATGTGGCGCAAGATGGTCTGGATCGTGCTGCAGTACGGCCCGCTGGTGCGCGAGCGGATCGCGCTCCGCAACCGCTCCATCGCCCCGACCAGCCGCGACATCTTCTACGACGTGCTCGAGCACGACAGGGGAAGCCTGGCCGAGTCTCCGCTCTGGCCGGAGCCGGTTGTACCCTTGGCGGAGGAGACCCGCCTGCTCGACGCCTACCTGACATCACTCAGCCAGGACACCTGGAAGCATGTGAGCGACCCGAACTCGCTCGCCGGTCGCGTCCGAGATCACCTCGGAATCGCGGCGCCGCAGCGGGCAGCTACGCGGTCAGACGCCGCTTGAGCTTGCGCGCGGCGAGCACGCTGGAGACGGCGACCCCGCGGGCGATGCCGGCAGGGGTCGCGTGGAACACCTCACGGCTGAGCCACTCCTCGGCGCGTTCATCGATCGCCACCTCGCCGGTCAGGAGCGTCTCGACGTCTCCGGTGAACACCGGTTGTTCGATCCAGGCCTGCTCGGTGTTCGTGTGGGTGCCGTCGTCGGCGCCCGCGTAGGTCACCAGGTTCTGGTTGGGGGACACGATCAAGGAGCGCTGCGACCACATGCTGGCGATCCAGCGGTACGCCCACGTCGAGATCCGCTCATTCGCCGCATCCGAGAAGTTCTGTTTCCACCGCAGGGCCGCCGTGCGGCTGCCGGTGATCGCCGCCAGCTCGTCCAGGCCGCACGAACGCGCCCAGGTGAGCTCGGGGTCGAACGTCGCCCAGGCACGGTCCCAGGTCGCCCACGCGATCGACTCGGGGTAGATCGTGAACCGGCTGCCGGTCGTGTGCGTCAGGATGTCCTGCGGCACGACGTTGTAGCCGGAGACGTGTGCGACGCGCTCGTCGTCGCGGAAACGGTCGAGCATGCCCGTCATGTAGTCGAGGAAGTCCGGCCCGGGCAGAACATCCTCTTCGATGATCACGGCCTGCCCGTGAAGTCCGATCGCCCAGTCGACAGCGTCGACGACCGCTCGACGGAGCCCGAGGTTCACCGGGCGCAGCCGCACCTCGACATCGCTCGTCCAATCGATCCTCTCCAAGGCGGCGTGCACCTCGGCGACGCGGCGCTCATCGGCCGGCCGGCCGGGCTTCGGACCGTCGACAGCGACCATCACCCGATCCGGTCTGATCTCGCGCAGCCGGTCGATGAGACCGATCACCTTGTCCGGGCGGTTGTACGCGAGGATGAGGAGAGGGGTCTGGCGCACAGGACTTCCTTCGGTTGGGTAGGCTAATTCGATGCGGAATGCGCGCATTTGCGGCGCAACAAGTATGACGAGCTAAGGATACGGCCTGTGAAAGCAGTAATCGTGGGCTTGGGCTACGTGGGTCTCCCCCTCGCCCAGGCAGCGTCGACATCGGGAATCGAGGTCGTCGGGCTCGATCTGAACCAGCGTACCGTCGATGGTTTGAGCGCCGGACGAAGCCACATCGACGATCTGTCCGACGGCGAGATCGTCGCGATGCTCGATGCCGGGTTCCGAGCGACCTCCGATCCCACGGTCATCACCGACGCCGACGTCGTCGTGATCTGCGTGCCGACCCCGCTCGACTCGGACGGCCGCCCCGACCTCACAGCGGTCATCGGATCCGCGACCACCATCGCCGCCCACCTGGGCACGGGCACGACCGTCGTCCTCGAATCGACGACATACCCGGGAACCACCGAAGAGATCCTCAAGCCGATCCTGGAGAAAGGCGGCCGCGTCGTCGGTGAGGACTTCCACCTCGCGTTCTCCCCGGAGCGGATCGATCCTGGTAACGCGCATTTCACGATCACCAACACTCCCAAGGTGGTCGGTGGCGTCACCCCGGAATGCACCGAGAAGACCGTCGCGTTCTACAGTCGGTTCATCGAACAGGTGGTGACCGCCAAAGGCCCGCGCGAGGCCGAGACGGCCAAGCTGCTCGAGAACACCTACCGTCACGTCAACATCGCGCTCGTCAACGAGATGGCCCAGTTCTGCTACGCGATGGGGATCGACATCTGGGATGTCATCGCCGCCGCCAAGACCAAGCCGTTCGGCTTCCAATCCTTCACCCCCTCGGCGGGGGTCGGCGGCCATTGCATCCCGATCGACCCGAACTATCTCGCGTACAAGGTTCGCGCCGAACTCGATCGACCGTTCCGGTTCGTCGAGCTGGCCGAAGAGATCAACCAGAGCATGCCGACGTTCGTCAGCCGGCGCGTCCAGGACATGCTCAACGACCGCAGCAAGGCGATCCGCGGATCGAAAGTGCTGCTGCTCGGCGTCACGTACAAGGCCGACATCTCGGATCGCCGGGAGTCGCCCGCTGTCCCCCTCGCCAAGCGGCTGCTCTCAATGGGCTGCGAGCTGAGCTACAACGACCCGCACGTCGCCGGGTGGGCCGTCGACGGTGTCGCCGTTCCAGAAGCCGTCGATCTGCAGCAGGCGTGCGCCGACGCCGACGCGATCATCATCGTTCAGGCGCACCGCGCCTACCGCGATGCGCCCGAGACGATCACCGGAGCGGGCGCACCCGTGCTCGACGCGACCGGCAAGTTCTCCGGCCCGACGGTCGAGCGCCTCTAGATGCCCGTGCCCACCCGCCACAGCTACTGTTCGTACTTCGACAGCGGATACCTCTCACGCGGGCTGGCGCTGATCGACTCGCTCCGCCGCCATGGCGACGACGCCGACGTCTGGGTGCTCTGCCTCGACGACGCCGCGAAGGCGTACCTCGACGAGCTCGGCGACCCGACGATCCACACGGTGACAGCGGCCGACCTCGAAGCGGTGAACCCCGGGCTGGCGGAGGTCAAACCGGACCGTTCACGGATGGAGTACTACTTCACCTGCACCCCGCTCCTCATGCGCTACGTCATGGACGCTCAGAACACGCCGGGCTCGGTCACCGTCTATCTGGACTCCGACCTGTTCTTCTTCGACGACCCGGCCCTGGTGCTGGATGCGCTCGGGGAGGGATCCGTCGGCATCATCGAGCATCGCTACCCCAAGCGTCTCGCGTCCCGTCTCAGCAAATACGGGCGCTACAACGTGGGATGGGTCGGCTTCCGCGACGACGCGAACGGTCGGGCCTGCCTCGACTGGTGGGCGGACAGCTGCCTGGACTGGTGCTACGACACCCCCGTCGACGGCAAGTACGCCGACCAGGGATACCTGGACTCGTTCGAGAAGCTTTTCGGGGGCGTCGTCTCCCTGCAGGGCGGGGGGCTGAATCTTGCGCCCTGGAACACCGGTCGGCACGACCTGTCCGTCCAGTCGGTGGCCGGTGCTCGACCGCGCGTCATCGTCGACGGCAGAGACCCGCTCGTGTTCTTCCACTTCCACGGCATCCGACGGTTCGGTCACTGGTTCGTCACGAGCCAGCTCGTCTACGGGAGCCGGCTGGGACGCATCCTGCGCGAAGCGGTGTACGTTCCCTACCTCGCGAAGCTCAGCACCTTCGACACGATCGTCGCCGGCAGCGGTCATGCGCCGAAGCCCGCGGTGTCCGCTCGCGGCAACGGCCTGCGGGGAACCGTCTTCCGGCTCCAGCGGGCGGCCGTCGATCGCGTCTCCGTCGCGACGCGCAACGCAGTGTCGGAGAGCGAGCTGGAGCACTCCGGCCGATAGCCGCCGGAGCCGGCCGCTCAGGCCGCGGGGACCCGCAGCACCCAGGATTCGGACACCGACGGGATGCCGATGTACTCCCCCAGGTCATAGTCGAGGCCGGAACCCGTCTCGACGACCTCGAGCCCGAGGCGCCCGCATTCGCCGAGCAGCTCGCCCCGGTTGAAGACCAGCTCGAGTGAGGGCTGCCCGTATGCGTACTTGGCGAAACGGGTCGTCTCTGCCTCGTCGGTCAGGGTCAGCCCGTGCAGGACGATGGAGGTTCTGGCCACCCGGGTGTACTCCTCGAGCGAGGTCTTCCATCCGGGCATGTGCAGCAGGGCGACACCGTCGACCACGATGTCGACGCTGTCGTCGGCATCTGTCAGCTCATAGGCGCTCCCGACCCGGAACTCCCTTGACGGGTAGTGCCTGCGCGCCAGTTCGACCATCGCACCAGAGATGTCGACCCCGGTGTAGTGGATGTCCGGGAACCAGGTGCGAAGGATCTCGGAGATGTATCCTCCCCCGCAACCCACCTCGAGAATCGTGGACTCCGGCGCAGCCGCCAGGATCGGTCTCAGCAGCCGTTCCAGGACCGCGACGTCTTCCCGGGGCTTGCCGGCCTTCGCGGCCGCGACAAGGGGCTGCCAGGCCTTGTCCTGCCGTGCCGCCGTCCGTTCGTTCCAGACCGAGAACGCATCCGGACCGAATCGGTCGATGTCGAGCGTGTATCCGCTGGAGGCCAGAATTCGGCTCGACAGTTTCGGGGCGACTTGAGAGGCCATTCGCAATGAGCTCGAAACGACGGACATGGGAATGCTTAGCCTTCCTTCAGCGCGAGGAACTCATCGTAGTCGTGGATGTAGTCCCCCGCATCGTACGGATGGGATGCCAGAACCACAAGGACGGCATCCGGCGAGTAGTCGTACTGTGTCCCCCACGTCATGGCGGGCATGTAAAGCCCCTGCGACGCCCTGTTCAAGGTGACGACGCGACGACGATCCCCGTCGTCGAACATCGCCTTCGCCGAACCGTTCACGCAGATCAGGAACTGCTGGCATTCCCGGTGGGCGTGGATGCCGCGCGGCTCGCCTTCGGGCACGCCCGAGATGATGAAGATCCGCTCTGCGGCGAACGGCAGCTGAGAACGGACCTCCGCGACGATGAGGGAGCCCCGTGCATCGACGACCTCGCGCAGCTCCACCAGGCCGGCCGCACCGGCCGCACTCATCTCTTCGTTCGCCACGGTTCCGTCACAGACTCGCGAGCGCGTCGCACACCCGCGAGACCTCGTCGTCGGTCAGCTCGGGGAACATCGGAACCGAGAAGACCACTCCGGCGGCCCAGTCGGTCACTGGGAGTTCCAGGTGGGCCGCAGGGGCGCCGGGGAACGACTGCCGGTGGTCGGGGATCGGATAGTGCACATCGGTGCCGATACCGCGCTCCCGGAGTGCCAAGCGGTGCCGGTCGCGGCTCTCGCTCGTGAGTACCGCCAGATGCGCATTGAACGACCCGGACGCCGAGTTGACGAGTGTGGCCGCCCCGCCGGCGGTCTCATAGGCGGCGTGGATCTCGCGGCGCCGCGCGTTCGCGGCGTCGAGGTGGGGAAGCTTGACACGCAGGATCGCCGCCTGCATCTCGTCCATCCGGGAGTTGCGACCGTGATCGTGCGCGACGTGGTACTTCGAGTCCCAGCCGTATTGGCGCATCCGTCGAACGGACTCCGCGAGTTCCGGCCGGTCGGTGAAGACCGCTCCGCCGTCGCCGAGGGCGCCGAGGTTCTTGGTCGGGTAGAAGCTCGTCGTCGCGATGTCGCCGAACGTGCCGCCCGCGCGGGCGCCGAACCGAGCACCGATGGACTGGGCGCAGTCTTCCAGCACGGCGATGCCATGACGATGGGCGACGGCCACGAGTTCCTCCACCCGGGCGAGCGCACCGTACAGGTGGGTGATGACGAATGCTTTCGGAGCCTGGTCCAGCCTCGCGAGCGACTCCTCGAGCGTCTCCGGCGTGACAAGCATCGTTTCCGCGGAGATGTCCGCGTACACCGGGGTGGCTCCGAGCAGACGAGTGGCGACCGAGGTGTACGCTCCAGCGTTGGCCGCGGTCAGGACGAGGTCGCCCTGTGCGACCCCGAGCGCGGCGAGTCCGAGCTCAAGCGCATCCGTCCCGTTCCCCACGAGCACGGCGTCGCTGACGCCCAGATACTCGGCGAGCTCGACCTGCAGCCGGTCATGCTGCGGACCCATCACATACCAGCCGCTGGCGAGAACGTCCGAGATCGCTGCCGCGATCTCCTCCGCGCGGGCCGCGGGGGTCCGGGAGAGGTCGTTGAAGGGGACAGGGCTAACGGTGTCGGGCACGAGGCCTCGCAATCTCTCTGACTACGACGATGGGCGATGCTGCATGCGCAGCGGATCCGGTTCCCCCACCGACCCTAGGAGAGATCCAGACGTTCCACCACCTGGACATCTCGCCCCCGTGCGAATCGCGGTCGGCACGCACGATCAACTCTCGTCGATGGCCATGAGCTTGACATACTCGGCGACCATGGGAACCTCGGCGATGAGCGACTTGAAGTCGCCCTGGGCGCTGACCCGGCCGGCCTCCATGACGTAGACGTTGTCGGCGTGCTGCACGGTCGAGAGCCGGTGGGCGATCACGATGACGGTCACGTGACCGTGCAGGCGCTTGAGGCTCTCGCTGATGAAGGCCTCGGACCCGGCGTCGAGAGCGCTCGTCGCCTCGTCCATGATGAGGAGGCGGGGATCCGAGTACAGTGCCCTCGCCAGTCCGATGCGCTGGATCTGCCCGCCGCTGAGCGAGTTGACCTGCTTTCCGACCGAGGTGTCGGCGCCCTCGGGAAGCGTTGCGATGAACTCGGTCAGGTAGGCCGCCTCGATCACCTGCGCGAGACGTTTTCTGTCGATGTCCCCCGCGTCATAGCCGAGAGCGATGTTCTCAGCGATGGTGCCTGAAACCATTCCCGGTTTCTGCGGAACGTACGACACCATGCCGGGGGCGGCGAACCGCACCTCGAGCGGGTCGACGCTGCCGATGAGGACCGTCCCATCATCGGGGAGGACGAGCCCGAGCAGCAGGTCGACCAGCGTGGTCTTCCCCGCTCCGGACGGGCCGATGACCGCGGCGAACGATCCGGGCTCGACCGAGATCGAGACGTCATCGAGGGCCTTCCCGGTCTCTCCGGGATACGCGAAGCTCGCCCGGTCGATGATGACCGGGAGCCCGCTCACATCGTGATGGCCGAGATCGACCGCGGCACGGTTCCGGTCGGGCTTCACCAGTTCCTGCTCTTCGGCGAGGAGCGCGTGCGCCATCTTCGCCTGTTCCAGGTAGATGCGGATCTGGGCGAACGAGTTCTGCAACGGGAGCAGCGAGGCCATGATGCGCATCCCGCCCGTGAGGAAGACACCGAGGACGACCACGCCGCCGGCGAGACCGTTCGTCAAGAACTGCTGGGCGACGAGGGCCACGACGCCGACGATGAGCGCGGTCTCGATCACGTAGCGCGGCATCCCGCCCATGAACGCGAACGTCGCGCTGCTCCGCGCCAATCGCGTGCGCGAGGTGGCGAGCCGGTCGATGTAGAAATCCTGCTTGCCCATGACCGACAGCTCGCGGAAGGTGTCGAGGCTGTCGCTGATCACGTTCGTGGAGCCGATCGTCCCTTCACTGGCATCACGTCCGGCCCGACGGAGGGTGCGCCCGATGAGCACCTGGATCACCAGAGCGATTCCGACGAAGTAGAGGATCGCGAAGAGGGCGGCGACCGGATCGACGAAGAAGAACGCCGCCGAGACCAGTACGAGCAGGAACCCCTCGCTGACGATCGTCGCGGAGGCGTTCATGAGCCCGCTATACGCCGAGCTGGTCGAGCCGGTGATGGCGAATTGGAACTCCGCCTTGGAGAACCGTTTGGCGTCGTCGAGCGAGCCGTGCAGCAGGAACTCGGCGATCACCTTCGCATTCCGCGCCTCGACCGTCGCGATGTGGAAGGCGAGCCTGCGCGAGAGGAAGATGGCGAGCGCGGATTTGCCGACGAAGACGACGAGCACGATGACCACGAGCCAGAGGATCGACGTCCCGTTGATCGGCGGGAGGGTGAAACCGAGGAACTCGACCGGCGATGAGGACGACGAGGACGAACCGCCCAGCGACGAAGTCCCGATGGTCGCGATGATGCCGATCAGGAACACCCCGACGACGTCGAGAATGCCGGACAGTGTCCGGCCGAGGACGAGCACGAAATACTTCGTTCGCTCTGCCCGGGTCATGAATCGCAGAGACAACCGGACCGCGTGAAACATGGGGAAAGACTACCTTAGCTATTCGGATGCGACCCGCGGCGATGTGTGCGCGGAGAGCGTCGAGCGCGGACTAGATCTGCGGGGCCGGCGCCCACGGCCCGACCGTGACCGTGTCGATCCAGGGGCGGCCGGCCGCGTCGAGCGCTTCGATGTCGGCGTCGACCATGAGGCGGGCGAGCTCCGGGGTCTTCACCGTCGGCACCCAGCCGAGCAGGCGCTCGGCCTTCCCTGCGTCTCCGACGAGCGCATCGACCTCGGTGGGGCGGAGGTAGCGCTCATCGAACCTGACGTACTTCTCCCAGTCGAGACCGGCGTGCTCGAACGAGAACTGCAGGAAGTCCCTGACCGTGTAGTCCGTTCCGGTGGCGACGACATAGTCGGTGGGCTCGTCGTGCTGCAGCATGCGCCACATGGCTTCGACGTACTCGGGTGCGTATCCCCAGTCGCGGACGGCGTCGAGGTTCCCCATGAACAGCTCGCTCTGCTGGCCGGCCTTGATGCGGGCGACCGCGCGCGTGATCTTGCGTGTCACGAAGGTCTCGCCGCGACGGGGGGACTCGTGGTTGAAGAGGATGCCGTTGACGGCGAACATCCCGTAGCCCTCGCGGTAGTTGCGGGTCACCCAGTAGGAGTAGACCTTCGCTGCGCCGTACGGGGAACGCGGATAGAACGGTGTCTCCTCGTTCTGCGGCGGCGGGGTCGCGCCGAACATCTCGGAGCTCGACGCCTGGTAGTAGCGGCAGTCGAGGCCGACCATACGGATGGCCTCGAGCAGACGGATGGAGCCCAGACCGGTCGAATTGCCGGTGTACTCGGGTTCGTCGAAGCTCACCCGGACATGCGACTGCGCGGCCAGGTTGTAGACCTCGTCCGGCTTGACGGAGTCGAGCAGGGTCGCCAGGCGGGATCCGTCGCTCAGGTCGCCGTAGTGGAGGAACAGCCGCGTTCCCGCGACGTGCGGGTCGGTGTACAGGTGGTCGATGCGCGCGGTGTTGAACGTGGAGGCGCGACGGATCAGACCGTGGACCTCATAACCTTTGCTGAGCAGGAGTTCGGCGAGGTAGCTGCCGTCCTGACCGGTGATACCGGTGATCAGGGCACGCTTTGCGCGGGTTTCGGTCATTCGTGTCGTCTCCACCGGTGATGTCATAGACGGGGCGGGTCGAAGACCCCGGCCACCGTCGTTCTCTGCCAAGCGAGCCTACCGCAGGGCGGCGGGGCGTCTTCTGTGGGGGTCGCGCGCGCTGTCGGCATCCCCGGTCGGCACGGAGGGAGTGGGGGCCTTCGCGTTCTCCCGCACCAGGATCACCACGAGCACCGCGAACGCGAGGGAACCGCTGATCCAGATCGCCATCGGTGGGACAGGGATGTTCCACCACCACTGGATTCCGCTGTTCAGGTTCCAGCTCTTCGCGCTCGTGCCCGTGATGTAGCGACGCATGTTGTAGTACAGCGCCGCACCTTGCGCTGCGGCGAGCGCGGCGACGATGAGCAGGGACTGCAAGCGGTTGAACACCAGGCGGCGACGACCGACGGTCAGGAGGGCCGCGCCGGCGAAGACGATGATGAGCGGGAGCAGGTATCGCGGCTGCACCTGCGTGCCGACCAGGTTCATGCTGCGCAGCAGCACGAAGGTGGGCAGAAGCCAGAGAAGGAGACCGAGTCCGACGACGACGATGGTCTTCCGCCGGGACCGCGAGGCGAAGCCGCTGAACGCGACCGCGACGAAGCAGGCCGCCCCTCCGGCGGTCACGATCGCCGGCATCGTCGTGTCCAACCACCCCAAGGGCCAGGTGCCGAATGCGCCCACCCAGAGCGATGGGACATTGACCAGGTTGCTCAGGAGCACCGCGAAGGGGTTCGTCTGCACCAATTCGCGCGGACCATCGTTGAGGCCGGTGATCGCGACCCCGGACTGGGCGGAGGTCGCATAGAAGATGATCCCGACCACAGCCATTGCGAAGGGGAGGCACGCGCTCAGCCAGTACGCCCGGTCGCGGCGGACGGTGAGGACGAGCACGACGCCGATACTCACGAGGAGGTAGATCGCCGAATCCCCTCGCGACCCGGCGGCCAAGAGACCGCTCAGCACGAAGATGCCGCTGAGTGCCCCTTTGCGCCGGCCCCGCGATTCGAAGTAGCCGAGAAGGGCGAGCCAGGCGGAACCGATCCCGATGATCGCCCACGAACTCGGGTTGTTCGATGCGATCAGGAAGAGCCCGAGCGGCACCGTCGTGATCAACCACGCCCACAGCAGGGTGCTCCGCCGCCGGTTCGGCAGCAGGGCGTAGAGCGCCGTGGTGATCCCCACGAGGATCAGGACGTTCAGCAGCCGCATGATCAGCACCGAGGTCGCCACGTCGGGGAAGACCAGGACGCTCATCGTCGCGTAGTACAACGGCGGGTAGTCGCCCCGGAAGTCTCCGCGGTCGGTCGGCACCAGAGCGGTCGACGACGTCTGGCAGACGGCGCTCACGGTCGGCTGGCCCCGATA
Source organism: Leifsonia poae (assembly GCF_020009625.1). Taxonomy (NCBI): domain Bacteria; kingdom Bacillati; phylum Actinomycetota; class Actinomycetes; order Micrococcales; family Microbacteriaceae; genus Leifsonia; species Leifsonia poae. Next base: position 3,401,660 of record NZ_JAIHLP010000002.1, on the reverse strand, counting down.
GCAGGTGGCGGCGTCCTTGATGGCGCTCGGAACCAGTCGTTCCGTCGGATCGGCGGACGTCTCGCACACTCCTGGCCGATCGCCTTGCGCGCACCAGATGCTGGCGAGGTGGAAGTCGTCGTCCGGGCTGGAACCGATGGGCGACGCCAGCGCCCAGCAGAGCAGGGCGATCAGGGCGAACGCGGGAGCGAGGAAGATGAGGCGGAATCGCGAACCCGACGCTTGTTTCGAGGCCGGAACCGGCGTCGAGACAGTGGGGGGCACGGTCATGGTGTTCGTTCCGCCGATTTCTTCGTCGGGCGCCCGGGTCTCCGCCGAGTCGCCGCTGATCTTGGCCAATTGAGCCTAGCGCAGCGTTTGGGGGCGCGATTGAGCGCTCACGCGTTTCGCCGCGAACGCCGACGCCCAGCGCACCGGGTAGTTCCAGAGGGGGCTGATCGGCTTCAGCACCGCGGGGAGGTGCCGCCGTTTGACGGCTTCGGATTCCCGGCTCGAGTTGAGTCGGTTGGCCACAGTGAGCGAGTCGGGGTGCCAGCGGAACGCGGAGACGGCTTCCCTGGTCCAGATGAACCGGCCGGAGGGCCGAAGGCGCAGGAACGCATCGAGGTCCATGGCGTATTTGAGCGTGACATCGAAGCCGCCGATCGCTTGCAGCGCATCCAGCCGGATCATGGTTCCGGGGTGAGGGATCAGGTCGGGACCCCAAGGAAGGAGCACCTTGGCCAGTGCGCCCGCGTTGCTCACCGCGAGCACGGCGCCGCTCGGATCGATGTACTCGCAGCCGCCGTAGGCCAGCACCGCCGACGAGTCAGCGTCCAGCATGGCTTTGAGGCGGGCGAGGCCGCCGGGGCGGAACAGGTCGTCGTCGCCGATCCACGCATAGTAGGTCTCGCCGTCGCGCGCGTCGAGACCGCGGTTGATGGCGGCGGAGATGCCGGTCTTCGGGTCGTCCACGATCACCGCGCCGTAGCGCGCGCCCAGCTCCCGAGCCTCGACGGCGCCGACGGGTGCGACGAGCACCAGCGTGACCCTCACATCCTGCCGTTGTGCCTCGACCGCGTCGAGCGTCTCCTGCAGGGTTTCGAGCCGGTCGCCGAGCGTGGGAAGGACGACGAGAATATCTGAACTTCGCATTGTGTTCTCTCTACCGGGTTGATCGCGGGCTCCGGCCAATTGACTTCCCGGCGACACTCTGATTAGCTCCCCACGTTCGAAGCAGTACCCTGCCCGAGTAAGGTCCAAGTGAGTATAGCCAGCGAGCTCCCCCCCGTTCCGCTCGACCGTTCGGCGCGCGTGTACATCGCCGGGCATCGCGGTCTCGTCGGAGGCGCGATCTGGCGGCATCTGGAGAGGGAAGGATTCACCGACCTGGTCGGCGCGAGCTCGGCGGAGGTCGACCTCCGCAACCGCGACCGGGTGTTCCAGTTCCTCCGTGAGACCGAGCCCGACGTCGTGATCGACGCCGCCGCCCGTGTCGGCGGGATCCTCGCGAACAACACCTACCCGGCCGAGTTCCTGAGCGACAACCTGCAGATCCAGGTGAACCTCATGGATGCGGCCAATGCGGTGGATGTCGACCGTCTGCTGTTCCTCGGCTCGTCGTGCATCTACCCGAAGTTCGCCGCGCAGCCGATCAAGGAGTCGTCCCTGCTCACCGGCGAGCTCGAACCCACCAACGACGCGTACGCCATCGCGAAGATCGCCGGCATCATGCAGGTGCAGGCGGTTCGCCGTCAGTACGGCCGCAAGTGGATCTCGGCGATGCCCACCAACCTCTACGGACCGGGCGACAATTTCCACCCGGAGCATTCTCATGTGCTGCCCGCGCTGATGCGACGCCTGCACGAGGCCGCAGCCTCCGGCGCCGATGAGGTCGTCATCTGGGGCAGCGGAACCCCGCGCCGGGAGTTCTTGCACGTGGACGATCTCGCGGCAGCCAGCCTGTTCCTGCTCGAGAACTACGATTCGCCCGACACCATCAACGTGGGCGTCGGCAGCGACATCTCGATCCGCGAGCTCTCCGAACTCGTCGCCGCGACGGTCGGCTTCGAGGGGAAGCTCTCCCAGGACACGTCGAAGCCCGATGGAACACCGCGCAAACTCCTCGATGTGAGCCGGCTCGCCGAGCTCGGCTGGCATGCCTCAGTGCCTCTGGACGAGGGCGTGCAGCAGACATACGCCTGGTATCTCGACCATCTGGCCTCGCTTCGTACCAAGTGACTCAGACCAGCTTGCTAGGATTTCGTCCATGCCGGCTTCGTTGAAACACACGTTGATCGTCATGCCCGCATTCAACGAAGAGGCATCGGTCGAACACGTGGTGCGCGAAGTCCTGACGGCACTGCCGGGGGTGACGTGCCTCGTCGTCGACGACGGTTCGACGGATGCGACCGCCGAGCTCGCCCGCTCGGCCGGTGCCGTGGTCGCCCAGCTCCCCTTCAACCTGGGTGTCGGGGGCGCCATGCGGACAGGCTTCAAGTACGCATTGGAGAACGGGTTCCACAACGTCGTCCAGGTCGACGCCGACGGCCAGCACGATCCCGTCGAGGTCGCCAAGATCCTGAACGGGCTCGACTCCGCCGATCTGGTGCTCGGGGCCCGGTTCGCCGGTCAGGGCCAGTACACCGCGCGCGGTCCGCGACGCTGGGCGATGGTCGTGCTCGCCCGTCTGCTGAGCCGGACGGCCCGGGTCAAGCTCACCGACACGACCTCCGGGTTCCGCGCCTCCGGCCCCCGCGCCGTGCGGCTCTTCGCGGAGCACTACCCCGCGGAGTACCTGGGCGACACGATCGAGTCGCTCGTCATCGCGGCCAGGGCCCAATGCGTGATCGCGCAGGTGCCGGTATCGATGCGCCCCCGGGCCGGCGGCGTGCCATCGCACAATCCGATCAAGTCGGCGGTCTTCCTCGCCCGGGTCGGCATGGCGGTCGTCTTCGCTTTCATCCGACCCCAGGTGATCCTGCACGAACGACGGCCCCTGACCGACAAGGTGGACTCGTGAGCGTGGCCAGTTACGTCTTCGGCATCGTCGCCGCGATGCTCGTGCTCTTCATCGTGATCGAGATGCTGCGACGCCGGAGGCTGCGTGAGCGCCACGCCGCCTGGTGGCTGTTCGCCGGGCTCATGGCCCTCATCATCGGGATCTTCCCGCAGACGCTGCGCTGGGCCGCCGACCTCGTCGGGATCGAGGTGCCGACGAACCTGGCGTTCTTCGTGAGCCTCGCCATCCTCTTCCTCGTCTGCCTGCAGCACAGCGCCGAGTTGACCGATCTCGAGGCCCACAACCGGGCGCTCGCCGAAAAGATCGCGCTGTACGATCTGCGGCTCCGCCAGCTCGAAGGTCGTGACCAACCGCATCCCGGACCAGGTTCATCCGAGGCCGCGGCCGGGTCGCCGTCCGACCTGCCTTAGCGCGAACGCTCAGCGAGCGGCTGCACGAGGTCACGGGCGACGTCGCGCGTGCCGTGTCCGTAGCGCGAATATCGGCCGGTGCGGTACTCGCGCAGAACCGGCACGAAACGGAGCACCCGATGCACGGAGAGCGCTGAGCGCGCCTGCTCGTGCCGAAGCTTCTCGTGGGATGCCTCCACGACCGCCACGGGAAGCGAGGTCTCCTTCGAGCCGGTCCAGTCGGCGAAGGCCTCCGCCCGGGCGAGCAGCCGTCGGTTCCGCTCGGCACCGGGTTCGATGATCCGCGCCAGTTTGCCACGCAGGTTCAACCGGTCGACCCCGATCTGGTTGGCGCCGTGCTGACGATAGTCGATGGTCTTATCGTCGAGGAAGTCCACGCGGCCGACCGTCGCCGCCACGAGGGCCAGCCACTCGTCGTGCACCCACGATGACGGAAACGGTGCGGCGTCAGCGAGGAGGTCGCGCCGGAAGATCGTCGTCGCACCCGTGACGAGGTTCCGCCGCAGGAACGCAGCGAAAGCGTCGCCCGTGCGGATCAGGCCCTTCTCCTCCTCGCTGATCGCGAGGGCGTGGAACAGGCCGGAGCCGAACGGCGCCCCCTGCTCGTCGACGAGCCGGGCGTCGGTGTTCAGCAGGGTGAGCTCGGGTCGGCGCGCGAACTCGGCGTGCAACCGTTCCAGCCGCCCTGGAGCCCACACATCGTCCTGATCGCACAGGGCGATCAGTTCACCCGTGGTCGCCGCGACCGCCTGCGCGAAGTTCGCGGTGACGCCGAGAGGCGCCGCGTTCTCGAGCACGGTCACCGTGGTCGAGGAGAGCGGATGCGAGGCGAGGAACCTCGCGGAGACGGCCCGGACCCGTTCCACCGTCCGGTCGCTCGACCCGTCGTCGGAGACCACGACCTCGACCGGGGCTCGCGACTGCTCCAGCACACTGGTCAGCTGGTCCTCGATGAACCGCTCGCCGTTGTATGTGCACAGGGCGACCGAGATCCTCAGCTCACCGCTCATCGGATCACCGGGTCGACAGCTCGGGGGCGATGGCCGGCTGGCCGGCCGCATCGTCGGCGAGGGCGACCTCCCGGGTCAGCCGGGAGGTCCCGAGCAGCAGGATCGTGATCGCGATTCCGAAGGCGAGGCTCCCGGCAGCCCAGACGACCATCGGCGAGACCGGGATGTTCCACCACCATCCGACGGAGTGGTTCAGGTTCCAATCCGTCTGCCCGACGCCGGAGATGTAGCGCCGCATGTTCGCGTTCATCGCGAAGGCGTTCGCCACTGTCAGCGCGACGGCGACGACCACCAGCTGCACGCGGGTGAAGCGGATGCGCCGGCCGGGCACAGAGACCAGGGCGACCGCCGCGAAGATGATGATGAGCGGGAAGATGTATCGCGGCTGCACCTCGTAGCCGACCGTGGTCTTGCTCTGCAGCAGGAACCAGCTCGGCAGCGCGATCATCGCGAAGAACACCAGGGCGAGGGTGAGCAGCTTGCGTCCGTTCGCCGAGGCCAGGCCGACGAAGGCGAACGCCCCGAAGATCGCTATGGTCGTCACCCAGACACCGGCCGGCATGGCGGTGTCCAGCCATCCCAGCCCCCAGGTTCCCAGCACGCCCGCCCACAGCGAGGGAAGGTTGGTCAGATTGGTCACGAACAGGTCGAACGTGCTCATTTGCGGTGCGAGCTCGTGGTGGCCGAACCCGCTCGTGGCGATTGTGGACTGCCCGGTGGAGAAGTAGACGCCGACCGCGAGCAAGGTCAGAGCGAACGGCAGGATGGCATCGCGCCAGAACCGCCGTGTGCGCGCGACATGCAGGATGAGCGCCGCGCCCATCGCGATGATGCCGTACACCGCCGCATCCGCTCGCGCTCCGGCGCCGATCGCGAGCGCGAGCGCTGAGAACACCCCCAGCGCGATCTTGCGCCTCCCCGATGATTCGAAGTAGCCGAGCATCGCGGGGAACAGGGTGCCCGCCGAGATGATGGCCCAGGCACTCGGGTTGGTCGACGCCACCAGGAAGATCCCGAGCGGGACCATGGTGATCGACCAAGTCCAGATGAGAGCCGATTTTCGGGGGCGCGGCAGGAGCAGGAAGAGGATCGTCGAGATCGCCAGGAACAGCAGAATGTTGACCGCTCGCATGACGACGACCGACACCGCGAAATTCGGGCTGGCGAAGATGCTCATGAACGCGTAGTACACGGGCGGGTACGCGTGATCGTTGAAATTGCCGCGCATCGTGTAGATAAGCGTGCTCGGATTCGCGTCCGCCCCGCCACTGACACCCGGGTGGAGCTGGCAGCCGGCACCGACCGGCTTGCGTGCGAAACAGATCGATTTCACGGCAGCGGCCGGAACCATGCGTGCGCCCGGGTCGCCCGGAACGGCCTCGCACAACCCCGGACGCTCCCCCAGCCCGCACCAGATGCTGGAGAGGTGGTAGTCGTCGTCCGGGCTCGAACCGACGGGCGACGCGATCGACCAGCACAGGAGTGCGGCGAGCGCGAAGACAGGGCCGATCAGAAGGATTCTGAACCGCGAGCGGAGCGGCTTTGCGGTGTCGGGACGAGTCACTTCAGTAGCCTATCGGTCGTCGGCTGAGGGTCCACCCGACGATACCGGCGAACAAAAACGGCCTCGAATCAGCCTTTTTCTTCTCCATCGCTGACGGCTTCTCAGAAAAGGTACCTGTCGCGACGCGGTGCGCCCCACCGGTTGAGGATCGCTCTCTCTTCGTGCGAGTAGATGACCGGGTTCCGCGTGCGCGACTCGAAATGGTACAGCCGCACATCCTTCAGCCAGACGAGCCGGTAGTCGAACGTCCGCACCTTGATCGACAGGTCGACGTCGTTGAAGTTGCCGGGGAACGCTTCGGAGAAGCCACCAACCAGTTCGAACACCTCGCGCGGCATCGCGATGCAGGCGGCGGTCAGACCGGAGACCTCGCGGTTGATCAGGAGAGAGGAGAACGAACCGTAGGCGTCCGGGCTCTCGCCGAAGTAGGCGTGGCCGAACGCACCCTGGTGGTGGAGGTGGCCCGCGTGCTGGATGGTTCCGTCCTCGAAGTAGAGCATCGCTCCGGTCATGCCGACATCGGGTTCGGAGAGCGGGGCGATGAGGTCGCCCACCATCTCCTCGCTGACGGTCTCGACATCGTCATTGAGGAAGAGCAGTATCTCGCCCCGCGAAGCGAAGTAGCCTTCGTTGCACTTGGCACTGAAATTGAAGGGCCGTTCGAAGAGCACCGGGGTCAGCCGGTCGCCGGCGATCTCATGCAGCTCAGCCATCACCTCCGGAGGGGTGTCGGCGTCGTAGACGACCACGATCTCGAGATCGCGGTGTTGTGTGCCCGCCACGAGGGAGCGCACCGCCTCGACGACGAAGACGCGCTCGTGCCCGAACACCTCGCCAGAGGAGCCCCGCGTCGGAATGATCACGCTGACGGACCGGTCGAGCTCGGGGACCCGATCGATCGCATACGTTCCCGGAACCGGTCCGTGGCCGACCTCAGCACGGATCCCCACCCGGTCGACGTGGTTCTGCACCGCGCGGACGCCGGCGTCCCACGCGTACGTCTTGTTGTCGGCGGCCGCCGCCGTGGAGCCGGGCACGGCTCTCCAGTGGTAGAGCACCTCGGGAAGGTGAAGGATGTGGCGCGCCCGCTCGGTGACCCGCAGCACGAGGTCGTGGTCTTGCGACCCTTCGCACTCCGGATCGAACCCTCCGACCTCGCGCACGAGGGAGGTTCGCAGCACAGACAGGTGCCCGGTGTACATCTGCCCGCGCAGACGCTCCGGCGACCAGTCCGGCTTGTCGAAGCGGTCGTACGGGTTTCCGGCCTCGTCGACTTTGTCTTCGTCGGTGTAGAGGTAGTCGACGTCGTCATGCGATCCGATCGTCTCCGACACCCGCTGCAGGGCGTTCGGGGCGAGGAGGTCGTCGTGGTCGAGCAGCGCGAGGTACTCGCCTCGTGCGGCATCGACGGCGTCGTTCGACGCCGCGACGATCCCTCCGTTCTCGGTACGCTCGATCACCCGGATGCGGGGGTCGGATGCGGCCGCCGCGCTCAGCACCGCACGGATCTGCGGATCGGGGGACGCATCATCGACGAGGAGGAGCTCCCATCGTCCGTCCCTTTGCCCCAGGACAGAATCGATCATGTCCTGCAGTGCCCTCACGGGCGGGTTGTAGACGGGGGTGACGATCGAGTACCGCGGTTCCTCGACGGGCGTGCTCACGGCGTCCGCCGGAGCACCCGGACCGGCCAGGTCACCGCGCGACCCACACGCCAGGAACTGCTGCTCATGACCCTCGCCGCCTCTCCCGCCGTCGCGGCCCGGGCAATTTCGGCGTCGATCTTGGCCTGCATGAGCTCGGCGCGCAGGCCGAGCTCGATGTCTCGGCCGATGAGCTGCAGGTGGGCGAGGTCGCGGACGGTCGCGAGAAGCTCGTCTCGCTCCGTTCGGAGTCGCCGCAGGTCGTCTGATTCCTCTGACACGGAAGTATCCCCTGGTTCGTGCTGGGTTCGATGCCGCAACGGTCGCCCCGTCGCGTTCGCAAAAGCTTAGCGGCTGTGACGGATCCTCACTCAGCCGGCGGCGTCGCGCTTCCGGTCCTGACGGGCGCGGACGCGTTCGACGACGGCACCGGGCCCGCCCTCTTTGAGGTAGTAGGCCACGCGCTGAAGATCGCGGCGGACACCGGTGACGCGCTTCGGAGCCTGGTAGGTCGCCCCACCCGGCCGACCCTTGCCGCCGGCGGCGTTCTTCTTGCCGCTGGCGACGGCCTTGTCGGCCGCCGGAATCGGGTTGCGGCAGAACTCCAGGAGCGGCGCGAGGGTCTTCACCCAGGTGAACTCCTGACGCACTCTGGCGACGTTCTTCCTGGCGGCCGCGATGGCCTTGTCGTTGAAGAGCAGCTTCTCGATGGCGTCGGCGAGGGCGTCGAGGTCCCGTTCCGGAACGGAGGCGCCGAGCGACTCCGCGGCGACGAGACGACCGAAGGAATCCCCGCCCGTCGTGACGATGGGGAGCCCCGCCCACAGGTAGTCGAGGATTCTGGTGCGGAACGAGAAGGTCGTCTCCACGTGCTGGAAGTGGGTGGACACACCCAGATCCGCTTCGAGGAGGTAGTTCTGCCTGTCCTCGTACGGCACCCACGACTCGTTGAAGAACACATTCTTGCCGTTCACGCCGAGACTGCCGGCCAGCAGCCGCGCGCGTGCGACGGCCTCCATCTCGGGAACGGCTGGGTTGGGGTGTTTGACCCCCATGAAGAACAGCCGGATCTCCGGATGCTTCTGAGCCAGTTTCGCGATGGCGCGGATGAGGATCTCGGGGTCGAACCAGTCGTAGATGCCGCCACCCCAGACCACGACCTTGTCGCCTTCCGAGATGCCCGGGACGACACCGCGCATGACGGGCTTGACGTGCACCGGGTCTTCGCTCGGCACCCCGAACGGCGCGACGGCGATGAGCGAGTCCAGGTCGTTGTCGCGGGAGTAGGTATAGGCGTTGATGCGTCCGAGTGCGGCCAGCTGGCCCAGCCAGAAGTGACGCTGCTGCTCACTCGCGCAGAGGAAGAAGTCGCCGAGCTGGAGCTGGTGGTTGAGCGCGTCCGTCGCCTCGTTCACCTGCTTGTTCCAGGCTTTGAGCGATTGCCCTTTGCCCTGTTCCAGCTGTTCGAGGTGCAGCGGGTCGTAGACGTCGACCACCAGGATCTTGCGCGATTTCTCCAGGCTCGGGAAGAGTTCGAGGGCATGGCCCTGCACGATGATGATGTCGGCCCACTCCTCGTGAGCCGAGACCGAGGACGGTCGGTGGTGGGAGATCACACCCACCTCGACCCGGTCGTCGAGCGGGATGGCGCTCGACATGCTCACCAGCCGGACATCGTGCTCGTCCGCGAGGAGCCGTGCGATGTTCCAGGCACGGATGGCGGGACCGGCCATGCGCTCTCCCACCGGGTCACCGGTGATCACCAGCACGCGGCGGCGGCCGCCGGTGTGCAATTGGCCGAGGGTGTCGACGATCTTCTCGTAGCCCCGCAGGTACGACTCGATCGGGTAGGCCGGCTCGTCGGTGTTCCCGAACAGTCCCGTCAGTTCGCGGTCGGACCGCACCCGCGTGGACTGGACTCGCGCCCGGGCCGCCGTGGTCTCGGGCAGGAGTTCGACGAACTGGTCGATGGCGAAGATCCCGGCGAGAGTCTGTTTGCTCACCGCTTTCTCGGGCTGCGAGTCATCGTCGGATTTGCGCAGATCGAACGAGGTCGAGTCGAGGTCGCCGCGGGCGACCGCCCGTCGGGTCGCGAGCAGAAGCGCGCCGGGGAACACCTGAGCCAGTGACTCGTCGTCGAGGTTCTTGTACAGCGTGTAGAGGGCGTTGCGCTCGAGCAGATAGGTCTCGCGGTAGCTGCCGAACTTGTTCATCGACGCGTGGTGCTTGTGATAGGCCAGCGACGCGGGTTGGAAGCGGAAACGGTAGCCGAGGAGGTTCATCCGCCAGCCGAGGTCGACGTCTTCGTAGAACATGAAGTAGGTGTCGTCGAAGCCGCCGAGCTCCTCGAAGACGGCGGCGCGGACGAACATGGCCGCTCCGGTGCCGAACAGCACGTCTTTCTCGGTGTCCCACGAACCGCGGTCCATCTCGCCGGCGTGCGGTTTGTACCCCATGCCGTACCAGGTGATGGCAGCGTCGAGGTAGTCGACCCGCTCACCCTCCCAGTCGAGCACCTTGCTCGCGACCGCCCCGATGTTCGTGCCCGAGGCGAATGTGTCCACCGCGGTGGCGATCCAGTCGGCGTGCGGCTTCGCGTCGTTGTTCAAGAAGGCGACGAACTCGCCTGTCGACTTGGAGACACCGAGATTGCAGCCACCGGTGAATCCGCGGTTCTCCTCGGAGACGACGAGCGTGATCTGGTCGCCGAGCGCCTTCAGCTTCTCGCGGCTGTCGTCGCCCGAGCCGTTCTCGACCACCACGATCTCGAGCAGTTCCCGAGGCCAATTGAGTTCGTTGAGCTCACGGATGCACTCGATCGTGTCGTCGGCCCCCCGGAAGTTGACCAGCACGACAGAGACAACACCCGCACGTCGTTTCACCACGTAATACACCCAATCCGCTCTTCGCCCTGCAAAGCGCTGGAAGTCTACCAAGCCAACTCCGGCCCCGGCTGTGCGGCCCTGCGCGGCCGCTCGCACCCAGGATCGACGCAGGAATCTGGGAGCTATGCTTATCTGTGCTCATGCCTACAGACGAACCCACCGACCACGAAATGCGCGACGCACGCTTCGTTGCGCTCGCTGACGTGCCCATGGTCTCCGTCGGGTCGAAGTCGGGTGCGGGAGGCTCGTGGAACGCCATCCGTGAGATCCTCGGCCAGCGCGAGATGCTCAATCTCCTCGTGCGCCGTGATCTGAAGGCGCGCTACAAAGACAGCGCCCTCGGCTTCCTCTGGTCGCTCGTCCGTCCGCTCACCCAGCTGCTCATCTACTACGTTGTGATCGGGCAGTTCCTCGGCGCCTCCCGCGGGATCGACGATTTCGCGATCTACATCTTCACCGGCCTGACCGCATACACCTTCTTCTCCGACATCGTCTCCAGTTCGACGGCGTCCATCGTCGGCAACGCCGGACTGATCAAGAAGATCTACCTCCCCCGAGAGATCTTCCCGCTCGCGAGCGTCGGCTCCGCCCTCTTCAACTTCATGATCCAGCTGGGGATCCTGCTGGTCGCGACGCTGCTGCTCGGCAAGTTCCCGATCTCGCCCGAGCTGGTCTACTTCATTCCGGCGTTCCTGGTCATCCTGATCTACGGCACGGCGCTCGGGCTGCTCCTCTCCGCGCTCAATGTGTACCTCCGCGACATCCAGTACCTCGTGGAGGTCGTGCTGATGATCCTCATGTGGGCCTCGCCGATCGTCTACTCCTGGGCGACCGTGCAGACCCACCTCGGCAACGGTCCGCTGCTGACGATCTACACCGACAATCCGCTGACCCTCGCCGTCCTCGGATTCCAGAAGGCACTCTGGCTCGGCGGACCCCACGTCGCCGTCTACCCGGACTGGCTGATGCCGCGCCTCCTGATCGCGATCGTCATCGGAATCGTCCTCCTCTTCAGCTTCCAGCGCGTCTTCGCGAAGCTCCAGGGCAACTTCGCTCAAGAACTCTGATCCGCTTCACGACTGGCTGAGAATCTGATGTCACAGAACGCACACACCTCCGAGAGCACTCGGACACCCGAGCGCCCCGACGTGATCGTCATCGACGACGTCTCGAAGCGATTCGTCGTCCGCAAAGACAACTCCCTCAAGGAGCGACTCGTCACATTCGGTCGCGGCCGGCAGCACCGCGAGGACTTCTGGGCGCTCAACAATGTGTCGGCGACGATCAAGGCCGGAACCACCGTCGGGCTGATCGGCCACAACGGCTCCGGCAAGAGCACCCTGCTCAAGGTCATCGGCGGCATCCTCGACCCGTCGAGCGGCTCCGTGCGCCGCCGCGGTCGCATCGCCGCGCTTCTCGAGCTCGGCGCCGGGTTCCACCCCGACCTGACCGGCCGGGAGAACGTCTACCTCAACGCCTCCATCCTGGGCCTCAGCCGCAAAGAGACCGACGAGCGTTTCGATGAGATCGTCCTGTTCTCCGGCATCGCTGACTTCATCGACACGCAGGTCAAGTTCTACTCCTCCGGGATGTATGTGCGTCTGGCGTTCGCCGTCGCCGTGCACACCGACCCGGACATCCTGCTCGTCGACGAGATCCTCGCGGTCGGCGACGAGGCCTTCCAGCGCAAATGTCTCGACAAGATCCGCTCCTTCCAGGAGCAGGGCCGCACGATCATCCTGGTGACGCACTCGCTCGGCCAGGTCACCGAATTGTGCGACACCGTGATCCTGCTCGACAAGGGCACCGTGGTCTACAAGGGAGAGCCCAACGAGGCGGTCGCGCTCTTGCGCGACAACCTGGAGGAACGCCGCATCGCCGACGGCTCGGCGGCCCAGGACAGGATCAACGGACACGGCGTCGTCCACAGCGCCGACGTCTTCCCGTCCGGAGGATCGATCGGCGACCCGGTCACCCCCGGGAGCGATCTGACGATCGAGTTGGCGGTCGAGCACTTCGACGGGCTCGACGATTGGATGGCCGCGGTGCAGATCGACAACGCTCTCGGTCAGCCCGTCTACGGCACGACCACCAAGCGACTCAAGATGCATCTGCCCCGGCTCACCAAGACACGGCTTCTGCGTCTGACGCTGAAAGACGTGCGCTTCGGCACCGGAAAATACTTCGTCAACGTCTCGCTCATGGACAACGCGGGCCGACACATCCACGATCTGCCCCAGGCCTGCTCGTTCGACGTTCCCTATTATGAGTACGCGGTCGGGATGGTCTACGCCGAGCCCGCATTCGACGATCTCGGTGAGATCGAATCGACCGCGCACGTCGTCTGAGCGTGACCGCAGGGTTCGCCCAGCGGGTGCGGATATGCTGGATGCTCGTCCATCCGACGCACGCGCGGAATCCGCGACACCTTTCGAACACCGACCATCTGGAAGGCTTATGGCACCGTCATTGCTCGTCGTGACGGTCACGTACAATTCCAGTTCTGCCATCGGCTCGTTCCTCTCTTCTTTGGCCACGGCCGTCTCCTCCCCGTTCTCGACGATCATCGTCGACAACGCCTCGGCCGATGTCGAAGCGACCCGCGCGATCGTGTCGGCGACGGATGCGCGGCTGATCGCGCTCGATGAGAACGGCGGGTATGGCGCCGGGATCACCGCCGGCATCGATGCCTTCGGGCCATCGCCGGACTACATCCTGGTCGTCAACCCGGATGTGCACTTCGCGGAGCACTCGATCGACACCCTTCTCGAGATCGCCGAGCAGTACCCCGATGCCGGCTCGGTCGGGCCGCGCATCCTCGACCCCGACGACACCGTGTACCCCTCGGCGCGCAACCTCCCTTCCCTCCGCACCGGCATCGGCCACGCCGTCTTCTCGCGCGCGTGGCCGAACAACCCGTGGACCCGGCGCTACCGCCGGTCGGACTCCACAGGCGACACCCTCCGCGACGCGGGCTGGCTCTCCGGGGCCTGCCTCCTCGTGCGATCCGAGGCCTACAACGAGATCGGCGGGTTCGATCCCTCGTTCTTCATGTACTTCGAGGATGTCGATCTCGGCGCCAGGCTCGGCCGCGCCGGATGGCGCAACCTCTACGCCCCGCAGGCTTCCGTTGTCCACACGGGCGCGCATTCGACCTCGCAGAATGCCGGTGCGATGGAGAGAGTGCACCATGAGAGCGCCTACCGCTTCCTCTCCCGCAAGTACACCGGGTGGTATCTCGCCCCGCTCCGATTGGCGATCCGGTTCGCTCTGGCCGTACGCGTGTGGTGGCGCAGCCGCTGACAGCCCTGTGCCAGAATGACGAATCACCACGACCCGGAGATGCACTGAATTGACGCTCGTAATGACGCTCATGGTCCGCGACGAAGCCGATGTGATCGGCCAGATGGTCGAGCACCACCTCGCCCAGGGCGTCGACCGGATCATCGTGACCGATAACGGCTCCGTCGACGGCACCCGTGAGATCCTCGCCGACGAACGCTGGGCCGACCGGCTGGATGTCCGCGACGACCCCCGTCATCTGAAGCAGCAGCACACGACCGTCACCGCGATGGCGCGCGACGCGTTCGAGCTCTACGGGGCCGATTGGGTGATCAACGCCGACGCCGACGAGTTCTGGTTCGCCGTCGACCGGTCCCAGAGCCTGCACGAAGCGTTCGCCGCCATCCCGCAAGAGTTTCAGACCTTCCCGGTCACGGTGACCGACATGATCGGGCCGCCCGCGCTCCGGGGAAGCGGCCTTCACCGGCTCGCCTACCGTGATCTGCGCCCGGTCGAACGGATGAACGAGATCGGCATCCTCAACCATGCGACCCCCGATGCCGTGCACATCGGGACGAACGACATCGTCGTCGCGCAGGGCAATCACTTCGTCAACCTGGAATCGAAGGGCCGCCCGGCGGAGGGCGCGGGCATCGAGGTCCTGCATTTCCCGTGGCGATCGTGGGAGCAGTTCCAGCGCAAGGTCCGCGCGTCAGGAGCGGCCTACGCCCGCAATCCGGAACTCACGCCGAGCCCCAACCATCACGGCATGCGCGAGTACGCTCGCGAACGGAACGGCGTGCTCTTCAGCTTCTATGTCGCCCGTCACCCCTCCGACACGGAGCTGCGCGAGGGGATCGCGAACGGAACCCTCGTCGCCGACGAGCGGATGGGCGCCACCGTCGAATCCGTGCCCGACGTTCCTCTCGACGTCTCCGCCGAAGCCGATGAACTGCACCGCACCTTCGCACGCGCCTACGCGGCGAAGGAGAGCGCAGACGCCGCCGAGCTCACCGAGTTACTGCGTCGCACCGAGGTGTTCGACCGCACACAGGCGCTCGAGGAGCAGCTGCGACAGGCGCGGGAACAGGTCGCGACGCTCGAAGGTCTCGTCGACCGGTTCTCCGCACGCCGCATCGTCCGCACTGCCGACGCCCTCTCCGCCGCGTCGGCGAGTGTCAGGCGGGCCGTCGGCGCCCGCGCCGCCCGGAGGATCGCCGAGGCCGAGGAGGCGCGCCGGCGCCAGCGGGACGACGAACGGTTCACCCGGATGCGTTCGCTGCTCTCCGACCGGATCAGCCCGGCCCTGGTGCGCGGTGAGGTCTCGAACGACGCGCTTCCGATCATGATGTGCCTCTGGAACCGCCCCGAGCGCATCCAGGCGATTCTCGACATGCTCTCCCGCCAGAGCTCCCCCACGCCGGTGCGGCTGATCCTCTGGAACAACGACCCGCGGAATCAGGAGCTGTATGAGCGGGTCATCGCCGAGCATTCGCTCGGCTCGCTCGCCTCTGTCGAGCTCTATGCCAGCCCGCACAATATCGGTGGCATCGGACGTTTCGTCGTCGCCCGTTACCTCTGGGAGGACGGCGTGCGCGGCCCGTTCATCATGCTCGACGACGATCAGGATGTGACCGCCGAGTTCACGAGAGAGATGACCGACGCGTACAGCCCGCGACGAGTGGCGGCCTGGTGGGCGTTCCGCAACCACGGCAGCTACTGGAATCGCTCGGAGATCGATCCGAACGAGCCCGCCGATCACGCCGGCACGGGCGGCACGGTGATCGACATCGACCTCGTCGACGATCTCGCCTTCTTCGGCATCGACCCGCGCTACCTCATGCTCGAGGACCAGTGGATGACCCACGTCGCCGCGAAACGGAACTGGGATGTCCGCAAGGCCAAGGTCGCCATCGACCAGGTGATGGACCTCGAAGAGAACAACCAGTACCACGCCCTCCTGCCGCTCAAGGACGAGTTCTACGCTTTCCTCCACGGTCAGGTGTAGCCGGGCGGATCAGCAGGGGGTGAGCGCCTTCACCGCCGGTGCGAGAGCGACCTCGCCGCCGATCACGACGACGGACTTCGCTCCGAACTTCGCGATGTTCTGCCCGAGGAATCGTGGCAGGCACGCCGACGGTGTGATCAGGAGCGGCACCTTCTTGGCGCCCGCGATCGCGGCCCCGGCCAGAGCGTCCGGGAAGGTCACACCGGTGGCGAGGTAGACGGAGTCCGCCGTTGTGAAACTGGCCTGGTTGATCGCATTGCTCGTGGTGAACCGGTCGGCTCCGGCGATCCTCGTCACGGCGGCGCCGGTCGTCCCGATGCTGGCGGCGATGCCGGCCGAGACGGCGACGGGCCCGCCCACGATCGTCACCGAGGTGACCTTGTTCTTGGCGAACAGTGCCCGGGTCGCCGAGTCGATGCTCGACGCGCCCCCGTCGACGAGGAGGACCGGCCGGCCAGCGGCACCCGCGGCCGCGCTGGCGGAGAGAGCGTCGGGGAAGGCTGTCCCGGTCGCGAGGTAGAGGGAGGTCGCCCCGGGGAACGCACTGTTCATGATCCGGCTCGAGGTCTCCCAGCGCGTCGCACCGCCGATCCGGCTGATGCTCGGGGTCAGGCCGGCCAGAGTGTTGTAGACCGCCGGAGGAATCACGGTGGTTCCGCCGATGACGACGATGCGTTTCGGGGCGAGACGCTTGAGTTCGGTCAGCGTCGGATCGGGCACCGAGCCGGCGGCCACGAGGAGGATGGGCCCGCTTTGCGCCGCCGCGGCCGGCGCCGCGCTCATCGCGTCGGTGAACGTCGTTCCGGTGGCGATGTAGACGACCGGCACGCCCGCCGTCGGATAGGCCGACTTCGACAGCAGGGCCGCGGTCGAATAGCGATCGGCTCCGCTGATCCTGCTCGTGGACGGGGTGCCGCCTGCGACGGAGGAGAAGAACGTGCGGCAGCCGAGACTGGCGCTGCCGACCGAATTGAACGAGGTGCCGATCATGGTGATGCAGGCAGAGAACTGTCCCCCGGCTCCGGTGATGGGGGTGGAGACCGAGAATCCGTGAGCGGGTCCGGCTCCGATCACGGTGTAGACCGCGCCGACATCGGGTCGGTTGCCGTTCGCGAGCACCGTCTGCGAGATGCGGGTTCCGGCCGGATCCGTCACATCGACACGAACCGAGATCGAGGTGGCCGCGGCGGCGGGATCGATGGCCCAGCCGCTCACAGTGACCTTGCCCCCGCTGAAGGCCACCGAATCGTAGGCACCGAACGGAGGCGAGGTGCTCACCGGCGAGCCGAACCAGTCGGTGTAGAAGCTGAAGAAGTTGCGGTTGCCGTACGAGGAGCAGCTGTCACCGGTGCCGTACGGGTGGGCGAGCGCCGACGCGTTCGGAGTGTAGGGCGTGTAGTAGTACAGCGCCGCGGTCGCCTTGTTGCGAATGGTCACGGTCTTCGTGCCGCACGCGGCGTTCGGGTGGTATCGGATCGCCGAGGGCGAGCCGACCGGCAGCCAGCTGAAGTAGTTGCTCGTGCCCGGAGGGTTCCCGTAACGCTTGAACTGCCACGCCGCCTGGTAGACCTGGTTGGCGAAACCGTAGTACTGGGAGTCGCATGCGGAGGTGTCCGGGCAGGCGTAGCCGGTGGCGATGCGGTACTGGGATGCGCTCGGCGATGTGTCGGTGACGAGAGACTGCTCCTTCTGCAACAGCACGAGGAGGACCTTCTGGCTGATCCCGCAGGCCCGGCCGACCTTCGTGATGATCTGGGAGGCGAGTTCGTTGGCCGCGCCCGCATACGCGCCGCACATCGCGTCGGCCGCGCGGGACGGGGTGGTCTGGGTGTAACTCTTCAGACAGACATAGCCCGCGCTGCAGGTCGAGACTTTTGAGTTGAGGAAGGCCTGCACGGTGGCCTGATCGGCCGCCTGCGCGTTGTAGAAGTTGTTGTCGCTGATGATGTAGCCGGCGTCGAAGGCGGCCAACTGCCCGACCGTGATGGCCTCGGCGCGCTCCTCCGTGGCGGCCAATCCACCGGCGACGATGGCTAGTGTGCAGAAGACTGCGAGGAGCGAGCGGCGCGGCGAAACGGAGCGGAGCATGCCTATGACCCTACAGGCAGCACAGATCAAGCCGGAATCCTGGCGTGTCCAAGACGGCTCACTCCTCGTTACGAGGATTGCTCAACTCTAGTTGTCGGCGAGCAGTTTCTGCAAGTACACGCCGTACCCGCTCTTCGCCAGCGGCGCCGCGAGCTTCGCGAGCTGCTCGTCGTCGATCCATCCAGCGCGCCAGGCGATCTCCTCGATGCAGCCGACCTTGAACCCCTGCCGGTCTTCGATGACGCGAACGTACTCCGATGCCTGCATCATCGATTCGAAGGTTCCCGTGTCGAGCCAGGCGGTCCCGCGGTCGAGCACCTGCACCTGCAGCTTCCCGGCGTGCAGGTACCGCTCGTTCACCGTCGAGATCTCAAGCTCTCCGCGCTCGCTGGGCGTGATGCTCTTCGCGATCTCGACCACCGAATTGTCGTAGAAATACAGCCCGGGAACCGCGTAATTGCTCTTGGGAACCGCCGGCTTCTCCTCGATCGAGACCGCTGTGAACGTTTCGTCGAAATCGACGACACCGTACGCCGTCGGGTTGCTCACGTGGTAGGCGAAGATGAGGGCGCCGTCGATATCGCTGTGATTGCGGAGCGAGGAGCCCAGTCCCGCTCCGTGGAAGATGTTGTCGCCGAGGACCAGCGCGACGCTCTCTTCACCGATGAACTCTTCGCCGATGATGAACGCCTGGGCGAGACCGTCGGGCGAGGGCTGCACGGCGTACTCGATCCGGATGCCCAACTCGGAGCCGTCGCCGAAAAGCGCTCTGAACTGGTCGTTGTACTCGGGCGTCGTAATGATCAGGACTTCGTCGACCCCGGCCATCATGAGCGTCGACAACGGGTAATAGACCATCGGCTTGTCGTAGATCGGCATGAGCTGCTTGGAAATGCCCTTGGTGATGGGCCAGAGCCGCGTGCCGGAACCGCCGGCGAGGATGATGCCGCGCATGTCTTACTTTTCTCCGTAGTTCAGGGTCTGGTAGAAGGCTCTGGCGGCCTCCCAGGTCGGGAGCAGTCCGGCCTCCGCCGCCTCGTGCAGGCCGGGAGCCGCGGTGTCCTTGTCAGAGAGAAGCGGCTCGCCCGCCTCGGCGGGGAAGATCAACGCGATATCCGGGTCGAGCGGATTGATGCCGTGCTCGCGTGCCGGAGTGTACACATCAGTGACCAGGTAGCTGACGGTCGCGTTCTCCGTCAAGGCGACGAAGCAGTGCCCGAGCCCCTCGGCCACGTAGATGGCGCGGCGATCCACGTCGTCGAGCAGAACGGAATCCCACTGGCCGAAGGTCGGCGACCCGACCCGGATGTCGATCACGAAGTCGAGAACGGCACCGTACGGCGCGGTCACATACTTGGCCTGGCTCGGCGGGATGTCGGCGAAATGGATTCCGCGAACCGCGCCACGCTTCGAGACCGACAGGTTGCCCTGGCGGAGGTCGAGCCGGTGCCCGACGGTCTCTTCCAGCCGGTCGAACCGGTACCACTCCAGGAACTGGCCGCGGTCGTCCGTGCGAACCTGCGGAGTGACCTCGAAAGCGTCGGGAATGGAGAGTTCTCGGATCTGCACGGCCCCGAGTCTACCAATGGGCGCCTGACCGCCCGCCGCGTCGTCGCACGGCGCCCGCACTCACCGTTCACCGAGAGCCCACCCGGTAGAATCGCCGGGCACACCAGAACACAAGGAACAGGTTCCCCATGAAGATTCTCGTCACCGGCGGCGCCGGATTCATCGGCTCCAACTTCGTTCGCCGCACTCTGCAGGACGCTTACCCCGGCCTGGAAGGCGCCGACGTCGTCGTGCTCGACGCGCTGACCTACTCGGGCAACCTGGAGAACCTGGCGCCGATCGCCGACTCCCCCCGCTTCACGTTCATCAAGGGCGACATCCGCGACGGCGCACTGCTCGACGAGCTGTTCCCCGGCGTCGATGCCGTCGTGCACTTCGCCGCGGAGTCGCATGTCGACCGCTCGGTGCGCGACGCCTCGATCTTCGTCGAGACGAACGTGCTCGGCACGCAGCAACTGCTGGATGCGGCCCTCCGCAACGAGCTGAAGCGCTTCGTGCACGTCTCCACCGACGAGGTCTACGGCTCCATCGCCGAGGGGTCGTGGGCCGAGGATCGCCCGCTGGAGCCGAACTCCCCCTATTCCGCGTCGAAGGCCGGCAGCGACCTCCTCGCTCGCAGCTACCACCGCACACACGGCCTCAACGTCTCGATCACGCGCTGCTCGAACAACTACGGGCCGTACCACTTCCCCGAGAAGGTCATCCCGCTGTTCGTCACGAACCTGATCGACGATAAGCATGTGCCGCTTTACGGTGAAGGCAACAACATCCGCGACTGGCTGCACGTCGACGACCACACCCGTGGCATCGCGATGGTGCTGGTGAACGGCCGCGCCGGCGAGATCTACAACATCGGCGGCGGCACCGAGCTCACCAACAAGGAGCTCACGCAGCTGCTCCTCGACGCCACCGGCAAGGACTGGTCGTACGTCGACCGCGTGGCCGACAGGCTCGGCCACGACCTGCGCTATTCGGTCGACATCTCGAAGATCCGCTCCGAGCTCGGCTACGAGCCGCTCGTCCCGTTCCAGCAGGGGCTGGCCGATGTGGTGCAGTGGTACCGCGACAACCGTTCGTGGTGGGAGCCGCTGAAGGCCCGCGCCGCCCTCGACGCGTGAACCCGTCGATGACCCGTTACCTGATCACCGGCGCAGCCGGGATGCTCGGCCAAGACCTGCAGCGAGCCCTGAGCGGTCGCGACGTCACCGCGCTCCGCCGGGCAGACCTCGACGTGACCGACAGGGATGCAGTGCTCGCCGCCGTCGCCGGCCACGATGTGATCGTCAACGCGGCCGCGTACACCAAGGTCGACGATGCCGAGACCCACGAGGGCGAGGCCTACGCGATCAACGCGACCGGTGTCGAGAACCTCGCGCTCGCCGCCCGGGAGCACGGCGTGAAGCTGGTCACCGTGTCCACCGACTATGTGTTCGACGGCCAAGGGACGTCGCCGTACGCCGAGGACGCCCCGCGCGACCCGCTCAACGCCTACGGCCGCACGAAGGCCGCCGGCGAGGAGCTGGCGATCGCCGCGCATCCCGACGGCACCAGCATCGTCCGCACGGCCTGGCTGTATGGAGCCGACGGCCCCAACTTCGCGAAGACCATGGTCAGACTCGCCGCGAGCCATGAGACGGTGAGCGTCGTCGCCGATCAGCTGGGGCAGCCGACCTGGACGGTCGACCTCGCCGAGCGCATCGTCGCTCTGGTCGATTCCGGGGCGCCGGCCGGCATCTACCACGGCACGAATTCAGGCGAGGCGACCTGGTTCGACTTCGCCAGGGAAGTGTTCAGACTCGCCGGTTTGAACCCTGATAGGGTCACACCGACCGACAGCGCCCAGTTCGTGCGGCCCGCTCCTCGACCGTCGTACTCGGTTCTCGGTCACTCGGCCTGGCAGTCCGCCGGGCTCCCGCCGATGCGGGCGTGGAAGGAAGCACTGGCCGACGCGGCCGGGCATGGAGTCTTGGAGCAGCATGACAACACTGAGAGTGGTCGTTGACGAGCTTCTCGGTGATGCTCCCGGCGGCGCCCGCCGCTACGCGGAGGAGCTGACCCGCCAGATCGTGGCCACGGCGCCCGCCGGCTGCGAGGTCGAGGGCATCGTCTCCAACGTCCCACCGGAGACCATCGACGAACTCACCGCCCGCCTGCCCGGGATCGCCCGCATCACCCGGCTCCCGCTGGCCCGCCGCGAGCTCACCATGGCCTGGCAGTCGGGGCTCGCGCTCCCTGGGGCGCGCGGGATGATCCACGCCCCCAGCCTGCTCGCCCCGCTGCGCAAACACGATCGCCTCGATGCCGGCGAGCAGATCACCGTCACGGTGCACGACGTGCTGCCGTGGACGTTTCCGGAGTCGCTGCCGACCACGAGCGTGCTCTGGCACAAGGCGATGGCGAAACGGATGCGCAAGCACGCCGACGCCATCGTCGTTCCCACCCACGCCGTCGCCTCGCAGCTCGCCGAATTCGTCGACCTCGGCGACCGCGTGCGTGTGATCGGCGGCGCCCCCGCGACCGCATTGCGCCTGCCGCCCGACGCCGATGAACGGGCCGAGCGGCTCGGCCTTCCGGAACGCTACGCGCTCACCCTCGGGTCGATCATGCCGCGCAAAGGCATCGCCCCGCTCATCCGCGCGGTGGCACGGCCGGAAGTGCAGGGCATCCCCCTGCTGATCGCCGGGCCCGACCGGTTCGGCGACGGATCGGCGACCGGTGTCTCCGCCGCGGCCGGCCTCCCGGAGGACCGGGTGCGGGCGCTCGGCTTCCTCGACGACGCCGACCTCGCGGTTGCGCTCGATCGGGCGACCGTCTTCGTCTTCCCCAGCCTCGCGGAGGGGTTCGGCCTGCCGATCGTCGAGGCCTTCAAATTCGGCACCCCCGTCATCCACTCGGACGATCCCGCGCTGGTCGAGGTCGCCGCCGGCGCCGGGCTCGTCGTCGAGAGACCGGCCACCCCCGACGACGACGCCGGGTATTCCGAACGTCTCGCCGCGGCCATCGGACGGGTGCTCGGCGACGACGAGTTCCGTGCACGGCTGAGCGTGCTCTCCGCCGACCGGGCCCGCGCCTTCAGCTGGCGTGACTCCGCGGAGCGCGTCTGGCAGTTGCACGCCGACCTTTAGTCGGACCGGGGCGGATCAGCGTGCCGAGACGGTCCGCCGCTCCTCGTCGACCGCCGCCGGGGCGGGAGCAGCCTCGAGCTCCGTGACCTCATCCCGGCCGAACCAGGCGCTGTAGCGCGCCGACGCCCACTCACCGGCCGCCCGCGACCAGCCGTGACTGCGCTTCTCCACCAGCCAGGTGAAAGCGATCGCCACGACGAAGGCGAGCGGGATGCCGAACAGCAACGGCACGAACCACGGTTGGCCGGCGAAGAGATAGGTGCTGAAGATCAGGATCGGCACGTGCACCAGGTACAGACTGAACGAGATGGTGCCCACGAACTGCAGAGGCTTCGACTCGAACAGCGAGCGCAGCGGCTTCCAGCCGATGGCCGTCACCACGATCGCGGCCGCAGCGAGCGGCGCGAGACCCTTCAGGGCGTAGACGAGCTCCGAGTCGCCGTCGACGTTCGACCCGAGCAGCCACGGAGCGATCAGCAGCAGCGGGGCTCCCGCCGCCAGCAGGAACCAGAGAGCATGCCGCCAACGCCGCGTGTTCATCCGGTCGGCGAACTGCCGCACCGCCTCGAGCCGAACAGCGACGACCGCACCGACGAAGAAGGCCGGGAGGTAGCTGAACGCTCCGGAACCCGTGCGCACACCCAGCCAGGTGAGCACCACAGCCAGGGCGAGTCCGCCGATCCACAATTTGCGCACGGCGATCGCCGCGATGGCGAACACCGGGAGGGCGAGGGAGAAGATCAGCTCCCAGCGCAGCGACCAGAGAGGGTTGTCGATCTGTCCGTCCCCGCCCAGGAGATCCCAGGCCTTGACGATGTCCTCCCAGCTGAAGTTCGGCGTGGAGGAACTACTCAGCCACGTGCCCGTCGCCTGGGTCGAGCGCTGCGGGATGGCGACCACGAACGCCGCAGCGATGAGCGCGGCGCCCATCACAGGCACGCCCAGTCGGACGATCCGACGGGGAAAGTACGCCACCCAGTCGAATCCGCGCCGCCGGGCGACCGGCAGCGTGACCACGAGACCCGAGAGCACGAAGAACAGGATCACCGACTCCCAACCGGCCGTCGCCAGCTTGAGCGGGGTATAGCTGATCCACCACATCGCCGAGCCCGTCTGCACGGAGCCGGCGCCGGGCGTCCCGGGGAAATCGGGGTTCGTATACAGGGAGTGGTGGGCGACGACGATCAGGGCCGCCAGCCCACGCAGGCCGTCCAGGGCGGCCAGCCGTCCATTCGGTTTCGTCTTCACATTCACACCAGTACGCGACATAGGCGTGCCAAAATACCCCTCGCGCCTCAACGGTTCCTGTGCCCCATTCAGGGGTCGGCTGTGAGGCGCGGCTACTTGCCGCTGGATGCGGGCGTCGCGGGCGCGAGCGCCTGCTTCACCAATTGGTGGATCTGTGTATAGTCCGGATCGTCGGGCTGGATGAGCGGCGGCACGAGCTCCAGCTGCTTCACCGGGAGCGTGCGGGTCTTCATCCCGAGGTCGACGAAGTAGCCGAGCATCGGCTGCGGGATATCGGTCTTCATCACCTGCGCTCCGGCGTGGGCGATGTCCTGGAACTTGGCGACGACGTTGACCGGGTTCACCTGTTTGAGGATCGCGTCCTGCAGCTGACGCTGCCGCGCCATGCGGTCGTAGTCGCTGTTGCCGACGCCGTGTCGCGATCGGGCGTACCACTGGGCCGTGTAGCCGTTCATGTGCTGCTTGCCGGGCTCGATCCAGGCCACGACACCGTTGAGGTCCTCGTCTCCGCCGATCGGCAGCTTCTTGGCGACAGTGATGTCCACCCCACCGAGAGCGTCGACGAGGTCGGCGAACCCCTGCATGTCGATGAGCACATAGAACTGGATGGTCAGGCCGGTCGCGCCCTCCAGAGCATCCCGCATCGCCTCGATACCGGGTTCGCTGTTGTTCTTGGTCGCGGTCGGGTAGAGATCGGACTTGTAGAGCTCGGCCTCGGTGTAGATGGAGTTGAGCTGGCACACATCGACGTCGCAGTGGTCCTGGTAACCGTAGCCGTCAGGGTAAAGCGTGTGCATCGGAGAATCCGACGAGAAAGGAACAGGGTCGAGGTCGCGCGGGAGACCGATCGTCACGGCCTGCCCGGTGGTCGCGTCGATGCTGACGACCGACATGCTGTCGGGCCGCAGACCCTCCCGATCCGCACCGGCGTCGCCGCCGAGCAGCATGATGTTGTACCGGCCGTTCACCGGCGGCAGGGTCGGACCGTCGGAGAAGATGTCGCCGAGGGCGCCGCGCGCCGACGCCGCGACGAATGAGGCGTATCCGGCCGTGCCCGTCACCCCCACGAGCACGAGCACAGCGAAGGCCGCGATCCAGCCGCGTGCGTTCGGCCGGGCCTTGACGAGCCTCACCAGACGCAGGGTGTCCAGCGTCAGCACGACCCAGAGCACCGCGTAGGCGAGCAGCACGATCTGCAGCGCCCACAGGCTGCCGGCCTGGGTGAACAGTTCGTAGACGACCGTCGGCCAGAGCAGGGCGATCGTGAGCAGCACGATCCCCAGCGCCCAGAGCGACAGTGTGGCGAGAATCCCCACCCGGCCGAGACGCCGGTCGCCCGCGAGGAGCTGCGCGGAACCGGGCAACAGGATGTTCAGGGCGACCAGCCACCAGCCCCGCTTCGTCATGGTGTGCGCGGAGGCGGTGTCCGGGTAGCGGAGCGGGCTGGCCACTGTCATAGGCGTGCTTTGAGCGCCCGGTTCTTCTCTTCGACCGATGCTTCGAGGTCGGCGGCATACTGCGCGAGCGCCGCCGTGAGCCGCTCATCCGCGGTCGCCAGGATCTTCACCGCGATGAGGCCGGCATTCTTCGCGCCACCGATCGACACGGTCGCCACCGGGACGCCGGCCGGCATCTGCACGATGGAGAGCAGCGAGTCGAGCCCGTCCAGCCGCGACAGCGGCACGGGGACTCCAACCACCGGCAGCGTGGTGACCGCGGCGAGCATGCCCGGCAGGTGCGCCGCACCCCCGGCGCCCGCGATGATCACTTTGATGCCGCGGTCGGCCGCATGCTTGCCGAAATCGATCATCTTTTCGGGCGTGCGGTGCGCCGAAACGACCTCCACCTCATGGGCGACGCCGAACTCGGTGAGGATCTGCGATGCGTCCTGCATCACCGACCAATCCGAGTCCGACCCCATCACGACGGCGACGATCGGGGCGGAAGAGGGGGCGGTCATGCGGACAATGCTAGGGGGCGCCGACCCCGCATCCCGGGTGCGGCACGCCTCTGACGAGGATCACCCCTCGAAGAAAGCCGCCGCGCTCCGCGCCACATACACGGCGTCGTCGAGATCGTCGCCGCACACCGTCACGTGCCCGACCTTGCGACCGGGGCGTGGCTCCTTGCCGTACCCGTGGAACTTGGCGGCCGGATGCGCGGCGAGCGCGGCCGGGTACCTGTCTTGCAGCGACCCTTCGGCGGGACCGCCCAGGATGTTCACCATCACCGACCAGCCCGAACGCGGCTCCGCCGACCCGAGCGGCAGATCGAGCACCGCCCGCAGGTGCTGCTCGAACTGGCTCGTCACTGCGCCCTCGATGGACCAGTGGCCACTGTTGTGCGGGCGCATGGCGAGTTCATTGACCAGCAGCCGTCCGTCTGTCGTCTCGAACATCTCGACCGCGAGCACTCCCGTGACCCCGAGTCCATCGGCGATCCGTTCGGCGATCTCGGCCGCAACGGAGGCGAGCTTGCCGCCGGTGCCGGGGGCGGGCGCGATCACCTCGGCGCAGACGCCGTCGCGCTGCACGGTCTCGACGACCGGCCAGACGGCCGTGCCGCCCGAGGGACGGCGGGCAACCAATTGGGCGAGTTCGCGTCGGAACGACACGAGCTCCTCGACCAGGAGCGCTCCACCGTGCCCGTCTTCGGCGAGCGCCAGGAACCAATCGTCGGCCCCAGAAGACTCGGAGACGACCCGCACGCCTTTGCCGTCGTAGCCGCCACGCGCGGTCTTGACCACGGCTCGTCCGCCGTGGTCGGCGAGGAAGGCTCCGAGTTCGTCGGCCGATTCGATCGCGGCCCAATCGGGCACGGGCAGTCCCAGCTCGGCCAGCTTGGCCCGCATCTGCAGTTTGTCCTGTGCGTAGAGCAGCGCATCCGGCCCGGGATGCACCTCGAAGCCGCGAGCGACGAGCTCCCGCAGGATCGCGGGCGGAACATGCTCATGGTCGAACGTGATCACGTCGACGGTCTCGGCGAACGCCAGGACGGTGTCAAGGTCGCGGTAGTCGCCGACGCCGGTCGCCGCCAGCTCGGCGCTCATCCCCGGAGCCTCCTCGAGCACCCGGATCTCGACACCGAGCTCGATCGCCGGGGGGATCATCATGCGCGCCAGCTGGCCGCCGCCGATCACGCCGACCGTGTTCTTCGTCATATGCGCTCTACTCCTCGATACTCTTCAGCCGGTGCGGGGGCAACTCCCAGACTGCAGCCCCCGTTGTCGCGTAGGCTCGCACCGCATTTACTATCTTCGCGCATTCGATCCGGTTGGAAGCATGAGCATCGAGACTCCTCCCGTGCACCGTTCACGGCTGCTGCCGCAGCTGGTGAAGTTCGGCGCCGTGGGCGCTGTCGGGTTCGTCGTCAACCTCGTCGTCTTCAACGGTCTTCTGCTCACCCCGCTGTCGAAGAACCACTGGGGCGCCATCATCGCCACGGTGATCGCCTCGGCCGTGGCCATCACCACCAACTACATCGGCAACCGATACTGGGCCTTCGCCGCTCAGCGCCAAGAGAAGGCCACCCGCGAGGGCCTCGAGTTCTTCATCATCAGCGTGGCCGGCATGGTCATCCCGGTGATCTGCGTGTACGTCTCCCGCGTCGTGCTCGGCTACGACAGCCGCCTCGCCGACAACATCGCGAACAACGGCGTCGGGCTGGTGCTCGGAACCCTGTTCCGGTTCTCGTTCTACCGGTGGTGGGTGTTCTCCCCCAAGCGTGCCCACCGCACCCCGGCCGGCGAGGCCGCGGCCGAACCCGTCGGCGTCGTGCCGACGACGACACTGCCCACGGCGTCGCTGCCCACGGCGTCGCTACCGGCTGCCCCAGACAGTGGTCTCGTCGGACGCTGACTCGCTCTGCTGCCGGCGGACGGCGACGACGGTCTGCGAGTGCTCCATCAGGTCGTTCAACGCGCGCTGCACGGCGTCGGCCTTCGGCACGTCTTTGAGCACCACCGGGCGCTCCAGGCCGGAGTTGATGCGCACATCACCGGAACGGAACGCACTCTGCAGCCAGTTGCGCTTCACACTGACGTCATAGCCGCGGCTGTGGAGCAACTCCTGGCGCACCCGCACGAAGAACCCGTGGCGCAGGATGACGCGGCGTGTCGTGATCGTGTACCGCTTGCCCAGCCAGAACGCGAGCGGGAGCAGGAACAGCAGCAGCACGACCGCGGCGGCCGACGACCAGAGCAGCACGTTCTCCCACACCTCGTCGAACCGCCCGGCCAGATATCCCAGCGTCCCGCAGGCCGCGATCAGCACGAGACTCGGCCAGAAGAGGGCGCGCGCATTCGGGCGCAGCCGCGCCACGACGCGCTCCGGAGGCTGCGTCGCGGACTCGGGGGTGTTGCTCATGCCCTATTAATACCGCAGGTGGGTCACGTCGCCGGCCGCGACAGCCGTGCGCCCGGCATCCGACTCCACGATCAGGCGCCCGCTGCCGTCGATCCCGACCGCCGTTCCCAGCAGATCCGCCCCGCCCGGAAGCTCGACCCGCACAGCGCGGCCGACCGTGTGACAGCCTTCGACCACCTCGTCGCGCAGCGAGGAGGCGACAGCGTCGCCACCGGCGGTGAGGAACTCGCGATAGAGGCCGGTGAAGGCGGTCAGGTAGGCGGCGAGCACCGCGTCCGGGTCGAGGTCGGCGGGGGCGCCTGCCAGCACCAGCGAAGTCGCGGTCTCGGTGGGCAGCTCGTCCCGATCGAGGGAGAGGTTCACGCCGGCGCCGATCACCAGGCCCGACAGATCCGGCAGCAGCTCCGAGAGCGTCCCGCTCACCTTCGCGCCGTCGACGAGCACATCGTTCGGCCATTTGACCGCCACCGCGGCCGGAACGAACCCGGCCACCGCACGGCTCATCGCCAACCCGGCCAGCAGCGGGAACCAGCCGTAGCTCTCCAACGACAGGCCGACCGGCTTCAGCAGGATCGAGACGGCGAGGGCCTTGCCGGGCGGGGAGACCCACACCCGGCCGAGTCGGCCGCGCCCGCCCGTCTGATTCGCCGTGACCAGCACCGATAGGTCGGGCAACGCGGACGCGCGGGCGACGAGCACATCATTGGTCGAGCCGGCCTCCTCCAGATACTCCAGAACGGGCACGACGGTTCGGCTGCGACGGAACTCCATTGCCTCAGTCTGCCAGCGGCGCCGGTGGTTTTTGTGGGAAATCGTCAACGGCACGCCCCGACAGCTGGCCGGTAGAGTGAACGGCGTGACCGACACAGAACCGCGCCAGGCCCCCGAACTGCACACGACCGCCGGCAAACTCGCCGACCTCAAAGACAGGTTCCACGAGGCTGTGACCGCGAGCGGGCAGGCCGCCATCGAGAAGCAGCACGCCAAAGGCAAGCTCACGGCCCGCGAACGCATCGACCTCCTGCTCGACCAGGGGTCGTTCGTGGAGTTCGACGAATTCGTGCGCCACCGCACCCACGCCTTCGGCATGGAGAACAAGCGGCCGTACGGCGATGCGGTGGTCACCGGCGTCGGCACCATCCACGGGCGGAACGTCGCCGTGTTCAGCCAGGATTTCACCATCTTCGGCGGATCGCTCGGCGAGGTGGCCGGCGAGAAGATCATCAAGGTCATGGACCACGCCCTGAAAACCGGCGTTCCGATGATCGGCATCCTCGACTCCGGCGGCGCACGAATTCAGGAGGGCGTTGTCGCCCTCGGCAAATACGGTGAGATCTTCCGCCGCAACACCGCCGCCTCCGGCGTCATCCCGCAGATCTCCATCGTGATGGGCCCGGCCGCCGGCGGAGCCGTCTACTCGCCAGCCCTCACCGACTTTGTGATCATGGTCGACAAGTCGAGCCACATGTTCGTCACCGGCCCCGACGTGATCAAGACCGTCACCGGCGAAGACGTCGGTTTCGAGGAGCTCGGCGGCGCCCTCACGCACAACAAGATCTCCGGCGTCTCGCACTACCTCGCCAGTGACGAAGAGGATGCGCTCGACTACGCGCGCACGCTCCTCAGCTACCTGCCGCAGAACAATCTCGCCGAGCTCCCGGTCTTCGACGCGGAGCCCGAGCTCGAGACCACGGATGCGGACCGCAAGCTCAACACGATCATCCCGGATTCCCCCAACCAGCCGTACGACGTCAAAACGATCATCGAAGGCATCGTCGACGACGGCGAGTTCCTCGAGGTGCAGCCCCTGTTCGCCCCGAACATCGTGATCGGCTTCGCCCGCGTCGAAGGGCGCTCGGTCGGCATCGTCGCCAACCAGCCGAACGCCATGGCCGGAACACTGAACATCGACGCCGGGGAGAAGGCGTCGCGGTTCGTGCGGTTCTGCGACGCGTTCAGCATCCCGATCCTCACCCTCGTCGACGTGCCCGGCTATCTGCCCGGAACCGATCAGGAGTGGACTGGCGTCATCCGCCGAGGCGCCAAGCTGCTCTACGCCTACGCCGAAGCGACCGTGCCGCTGGTCACGATCATCACCCGCAAGGCCTACGGCGGCGCCTACATCGTGATGGGCTCCAAGCAGCTCGGGGCCGACATCAACCTCGCCTGGCCGACCGCCGAGATCGCGGTCATGGGCGGTCAGGGGGCTGTGAACATCCTCTACCGCGGCGAGATCAAGCGTGCCGAGGAGGCCGGGGAGGATGTCGCGGCCGTGCGCACGAAGCTCGCGAACGAGTACACGTACAACGTCGCGAGCCCGTTCCTCGCCGCCGAGCGCGGCGAGCTGGACGGCGTGATCGAACCGGCCGCCACCCGCGTCTCGGTGATCAAGGCCCTGCGCGCGCTGCGCACCAAGCGCTCGTCGATGCCCCCCAAGAAGCACGGGAACATTCCGCTGTGACCGGGCTGGAGGCCGAACAGATCCGGTTCGTCACGCGCGGCGTGACCCCGGAGGAGATCGCCGCCGTCACGGCCGTGCTCACCGCGGCCGCGGCCGAACAGTCCGCGGCGGCGAAGACGGGTCGCACCCCGACGGGCCCGGATGCGTGGGCCCGCAGCCAACGCACGCTGCGCCGACCCCTGCATCCCGGCGCCGGCGAGTGGCGCTCCTTCTCGGCCTGAGCAGACCCGATGTACCCCGGCCGAACGCCCCTCGTCTGCGGGGTAGCCGGATTCTCGGGACCGTCACGGGAGGCGTCCACAGAATTGTCCCCCGCGTGTCCTCCAAAATGACGACTTTGTAATTTCTGTGAATGCCGTCAATATGGTTATTGCTAGGTGTCTCTCCTCGTGAGTTACATCGCCAATCACTCGCCGACTAGGGTAAGCGGGCGAGTGCTTTGGGGGCGAGTCAGGGCGATATTCGGGTTGTCGCCCTGACTCGGGGTTTAGAAAAGGGGTCGGCCATTCGGGTGCCGGCCCCTTTCTCCCTGTCTGGGCGCTCCTCCCCCCGCGAACATTTGCCACAAATGTCGACCCCAGCGCGCGCGAACGCCGCATTTGGCGCAAATGTCGTCGCGGCGCGTGGCAGCGCAGCGGCAGCGCAGCGGCAGCGCGTCAGGGTTCGGCGAGCGGGCGGGGGATCTCGAGCCAGAGGTCGACTTCGTCGTCTTCGGTGTCGGCTCCGAGCGCGTTCGCGTTGCCGTCGTCCGACATTCTCAGACCGACGACGGTGACGGCGGTCTTCGAGGAGCGCGGAACCGTTCGCACGATGAGCTTGTCGGTCGTCGTTCCCCGAATGGCGTCGGCCAGCCGTTTCAGCACGGCCGCGAGCGACCGCTCGTCGAGGTCGTCGATGCCGCCCTCGTCGAGCAGGCTGACGACGACGCCGCGACGGCGCGCATCCATCACCTGACGGCGCACGTCGTCGTTGAGCAGCCGGCGGCCACGGATCTCGTCACGGATGGCGCCCTCCAGATAACGGCATTCGCGCCGCTCCGCCTCGGTGAGGTCGCCTCCGCGGCGCACGATCTCGGCGAGCATCGGCGCGGCCACCCGGTAGGTCTGGCGCAGCCGCATCTGCCGCTCCATCACGTGCGCCTCTTGGGCCGCCTGCCAC
This sequence comes from Leifsonia poae, assembly GCF_020009625.1. Taxonomy (NCBI): domain Bacteria; kingdom Bacillati; phylum Actinomycetota; class Actinomycetes; order Micrococcales; family Microbacteriaceae; genus Leifsonia; species Leifsonia poae. The sequence goes on along the minus strand of NZ_JAIHLP010000002.1, from coordinate 3,369,844 downwards.
TCGGTGGCCTCGCGCTCGGCCCGGGCGAACTGCAGGGCGTCCCGGCCCGCCTTGGCGAGCGAGCCGGAGATGACCACGGCCACCCCCACCCACACGACCGACCCGATCACGCCCAAGCCGGCGAGTGCGGGGATGCCCGCCCACACGACGGTCTGCACAGAGAGGTAGCCGACCCCCAGCCAGCCGGCCAGCTGCTGCCGGCGCACGGCGACGATCGTCATGAGGGTGCCGACAGCGGCGACGTACCAGGTGGCGTACCCGTTGTCCTTCGCCGGGTCCAGCTGGCTCGTGACGAGGATGGGGATGGCCACGCAGACAGCGAGATCGAAAGCGGCGAGCCACAGCGGCATCTTCGTCGGGCTGGTCGGCCACAGGCTGACGACCGTGGCGACCGCGTAGAGCAGCATCGCCGCGATCGCCGGGCCGGGACTGTCGGGGATGGAGAGCGATGAGAGCCCCAGGAACAGGTGGTAGGCCGAGAACAGCGCCCCGAGACCGAGGAACAGGAACCGTGGAAGGGTGATCACGGCGTCACCTCGGCATCGACGTCGGGGGCGAACTCCGGGTCGACATCGGAGGACGGCCACAGGATCGTCACGGTCGTGCCCTCGCCGGGGGCGGAGTCGATGCGCGCATACCCGCCGACCTTCGAGAGGCGCTCCCGGATGCTCACACGCAGCCCCAGCCGCTCCGCCGGCACGTCGCGGGCTTCGAACCCGCGGCCGGTGTCGGTGACCACGATGTGCACCGTGGCCTGCGGGCTGCCGCCCCGGATCGAGAGCGCGCGGCGAACATCCCCGCCGCCGGCGTGCTGCATGCTGTTCACCATGGCCTGCACGGTGGCCGAGTAGACGGCCTCGGCGACGTTCACGGGCAGGGTGTGCACCTCGAGGTCGTGCACCTCGAGGTCGAATGGCGACGAGAAGGCGGCGGCCGCTGTGGTGATGCGATCGCTCAGCCGGTCGAGGCCGACCAGCGACTGGTCCTCCGGGCTCGAAGCCTCGGCCGCGTGCAGGTGACCGATGGCATCGGATGCCATGCGCGCGGCCAGTTCCTTCGCATCCGGTGTGCGGGCGCTCGCGGCGGAGAGCAGGGTCGTGAGCACACTGTCGTGCACGATCGCATCCACCTGCACACGCTCGACCTCGGTCGCGTGCTGCCTCACCGCGTTCGCGTATTTGGCGAGCGCCTGGCTCTGGGCCGTGTCCACCGCCGACGCCGCCTGCCGCAGCATGGCGATGATCACCAGGATGACGCCGCCGAGGATGATCGCGTAGAGCGCGTCGAGCCCCGCGATCTCGGCTCCCACCCCGCCGCCGGACGGAAGCGCTCGGATGAACCCGTACGCGATCGGGGTGATGAACGTGTACGCCGTGGCAAGCCAGAGGGGGAACGCGACCGCCGCGAACGCCGTGAACACCGAACAGAGGAACCACACCCACGGCTTCTGGCCAAGCGCATCCGGATCGAGCGCCAGAAGCGGCCAGGTGATGATGGCGAGAAGGAAGATCACCGAGAGCGCACCCATGGCGATCTTCACGAAATGCTGCACGATGGCGAGCACCGGGATGATCGCCAGCCCGGCGAACACCACGATCACCACGATGGCGCCCCACGGCTCTTTCACGCTGGGCAGCTGGCCGAGCGCGGAGGGGAGGGTCTGGAGCCCGAACACGAGCCCGAACGCGGAGACGCTCCGGCCGGCGATGCGCTCGAACCGTTCCCGACTGATCGGGTTGCGAGGTTGAACGGCCCCGAGAGGGGACCGCACGCCTGCGCTAGGTGCGGTCATTGCCCGTGTCGGGATCGAGCCCCGGCAGGATGCCGTCTTCCACAGCTCGACGCAGCAGGTCGACCTTGGTGGGCGCGGGACGCCCGACCTCGACGTACTTGACACGGATGCGGTCGAGGTATTCGCGCGCGGTCGAGTTGGCGATCCCGAGCTGGGCGGCGACCGCTTTCAGGGGCAGCCCGGAAGCGTAGAGGTGCAGAACGTCGCGCTCGCGTCGACCGAGCTGCGCTTTCGCGAAGTCGCTGTCGGCGTCGATCGCGGTCGCCCATTCGAGATTGTTGAGCACATCGCCGCTTGCCACCGTCTTGATGGCGTTCATCACGGTCGTCGTCGGCGACGACTTCGGGATCACCCCGGCGGCGCCGGCCGCGACGGCCTCACGCACGCTCGCCACCCGGTCGGCGATGCTGTGCACCAGAACCGCGGCTCCGGTGGCCTGGGCGCGCTTGACGTTGTCGGTGACACGGGAGCCGTCTCCCAGAGACAGGTCGAGCACCACGACATCGCACTCCCGGGCCCCGAGCTGGGTCACGAACTCGTCGACGGTGGCCGCGGTGACGAGCACCTCGTAGCCGGCGTCCTGACAGGCCATCTTCAGCCCCAGACGTACCGACTCGTGATCGTCGACGATTGCCACCCGCACCATGTTCCCCATCGTAGTGGGACGCAAGTATTCCAGCGCGCTCACGGCGCCAGCGTGGCGACGGCCTCGACGTGGTGAGTGTTCGGAAAGAGGTCGAAGGCCCGCAGTGTCTTCAGCGGGTAGCCGCGCTCGGCGAAGAGCGCCACATCCCGTGCCAGAGCGACCGGATCGCAGGCGACATACACGATCTGGGCGGGAGCCAGCGACGCGATGGCCTCCACGACATCCTTTCCGGCACCGGACCGCGGCGGGTCGAGCACGACAGTCGCCGCGCGCAACCGTGCGCGCTCGGTCGCCGAAGAGTCGGCGGCGAGTCGGCGCACGAACTGTTCCACCCGGTCGGTGACCACGGATGCGCCGAGCCAGTCGGCCAGGTTCTCCGCTGCATTGTCTGTGGCCAGCTCGTCGCTCTCCACCGAGGTGATCCGCAATGTGCTGCCGAACCGCTCGCCGAGCGCCGCGGCGAGAAGCCCGACACCGCCGTAGAGGTCCAGGTTCGCCGCCCGCGGGTCGAAGAGGGCCTCATCGACAGCCGACTGCACGGCCTCGGTGAGGGTGGCCGCCGCCCGGCGATGCACCTGCCAGAAGCCGCGCACATCCAGCCGGAACTCGCGCTCCCCCACGACCTCCCGGATCGGCATGGGCCGTTGCCGCGGTCGCACCGTGCGCCGGCCGCGTTTCACCCCCGGCTCGTTGACCAGAACATGGGATGCGCCGGTGCCCGTCACGACCACATCCACCGACTCGGCCCCGGGGAACGACTGCCCGAACGGCGTCGACTCTTCGACGAGAGCCGTCGCGAGCGGAAGATCGGTGACCGGCACGACTCGATGCGACCGGGCGGCGTAGGGTCCGAAGGCGCCGTCACCGGCCACCTGCAGACGCACGCGGGTGCGCCAGCCGGTGCCGTCGGCGGTCTCGTCGGCCACAGGTTCCACGACGATATCGGACTCCAGCTTCGCCATGCGGTGCAGGGCGTCAGCCAGCACGCGGCGCTTGAGCTCCCGCTGGTGCTCGAGCCGGATGTGCCCGAACTCGGCACCACCGGCCCTTTCCTCCGGTGCGCGGTCGACCGAGGCGGCCGACCACACATGCGGCCGGCGCTCCGGGGCGGCATCGAGCACCTCAAGGGTCTCGGCCCGCCAGAAACTGTCGTGCTTGCGATCGGTGATCCGGGCCCGGATGCGCTCCCCCGGCATCGTGTCGGGCACGAAGACCACGCGGCCCTCGGTACGGGCGACGAAGACGCCGCCGTGGGCGACGTTGGTAATGTCGAGGTCGACCTCATCTGTCTGGGGCATCCGTCGAGCATCCCACAGGAAATCATGCGCCTCTACCTCGCCTCCACCTCGCCGGCCCGCCTCGCCCTCCTGCGGGCCGCCGGAATCGAACCGATCGTCGTGCCCTCGCATGTCGACGAGCCCGCCGCGGTCGCCGCCGCCGAAGCGGAGCACGGCCCGCTCCCGGCCGAGGCGATGGTGCAGTTGCTCGCCCGACTCAAGGCCGAGGCGGTGCGCGGCACCCTGCACGGCGAGCCCATCGACGGACTCATCTTCGGCGGCGACTCGGCCTTCGAGCTCGACGGCGGCATCCACGGCAAACCGCACACCAGCGACATCGCCCGCGCCCGCTGGCTCGCACAGCGTGGACGCACCGGTCGACTGCACTCCGGGCACTGGGTGATCGACCACCGCGGCGGCGTCGAGAACCGCGCGGTCGGCCGCGCGGCGGTCGCCTCTGTCACTTTCGCCGACGTGACCGATGACGAGATCGAGGCCTACGTCACCACGGGCGAACCGCTGGAGGTGGCCGGCGCGTTCACGATCGACAGCCTCGGCGGCCCGTTCATCACCCGAGTGGAGGGCGACCCGAGTACTGTCGTAGGGTTGTCGCTCGCAACGCTGCGTGAACTTGTCCGGGAGTTGGGTGTCGACTGGCCGACACTGTGGACCCGCGCTTTGTAGGCATCCCGAGTCCAGCTGCACCCATTTTTGTGGGGTTCACCCAAAAGGTCGCCCGAACCGACGAATAGGCTAAAGAACTGTGCCACGAATCACCAAAGTCCTCATCGCCAACCGGGGCGAGATCGCCGTCCGGGTCATCCGCGCCGCGAAGGACAGCGGGATCACCTCCGTCGCCGTTTACGCCGACCAGGACAGGGATGCGCTCCATGTGAAGCTCGCCGACGAAGCGTACGCGCTCGACGGCACCACCAGCGCTGAGACCTACCTGGTGATCGACAAGCTGCTGTCGATCGCCCGCCGCTCCGGTGCCGACGCCGTGCATCCCGGCTACGGCTTCCTCGCCGAGAATGCGGACTTCGCTCGCGCTGTGATCGGCGCCGGCCTCACCTGGATCGGCCCGTCGCCCGACGCCATCGAACGCCTCGGCGACAAGGTCTCGGCCCGGCACGTGGCCGAGAAGGTGGGCGCACCCCTCGCCCCCGGAACCCTGAACCCGGTCGCCGACGCCGGCGAGGTTCTCGACTTCGTGGATGTGCACGGCCTCCCGGTCGCCATCAAGGCGGCCTTCGGGGGCGGTGGCCGCGGCCTCAAAGTCGCCCGCACCCGCGACGAGGTCCCCGAGCTGTTCGAATCGGCCACGCGCGAGGCCATCGCCGCCTTCGGCCGTGGCGAGTGCTTCGTCGAGAAGTACCTCGACCAGCCGCGCCACGTCGAGACCCAGTGCCTCGCCGACGCGTACGGCAACGTCGTCGTGATCTCGACCCGCGACTGCTCCCTGCAGCGCCGGCACCAGAAACTCGTCGAGGAGGCTCCCGCGCCGTTCCTCACGGCCGAGCAGACCGAGAAGCTCTACACCTCGTCGAAGGCCATCCTCAAAGAGGTCGGATACCAGGGTGCTGGAACCTGCGAGTTCCTCATCGGCAAAGACGGCACCGTCTCCTTCCTCGAAGTGAACACCCGACTGCAGGTGGAGCACCCGGTCTCCGAAGAGGTCACCGGCATCGACCTCGTGCGGGAGCAGTTCCGTCTCGCCGAGGGCGGCACACTCGACTACACCGACCCGGCGCCCCGCGGACACTCCTTCGAGTTCCGTATCAACGGCGAGGATGCGGGCCGCGGCTTCATCCCCTCCCCCGGCCCCGTACACGTCTTCAAGCCCTCCGGCGGCCCCGGCGTGCGGGTCGACAGCGGCATCCAGGCCGGCGACGAGATCAGCGGATCGTTCGACTCGATGCTCGCCAAGCTGATCGTCACCGGAGCCACCCGCGACGAGGCCCTGGAGCGCTCGCGCCGTGCCCTCGACGAGTTCGAGGTCGCCGGCCTGCCGACCGTTCTCCCGTTCCACCGCGCCATCGTGCGCGATCCCGCATTCGCACCCCAGGACGGCGAGCCGTTCTCGGTGTACACGCGCTGGATCGAGACCGAGTTCGTCAACGGCATCGAGCCGTGGTCGGGATCCCTCTCCGACGTCGCCCCGGCCGAGCGTCGCACGAATGTTGTCATCGAGGTCGAGGGGAAGCGCATCGAAGTCTCCTTGCCCGGGCGGCTGCTCTCCGGCGGCCCCGCCGACGCATCCGCCGCCGCCGCCCCGCGCCGACGCAGCGGATCGCACGCCGTCGACACGGCGACCGGCGACTCCGTCACCGCCCCCATGCAGGCCACCGTCGTGAAGCTCGCCGTTGCGGACGGCGACGAAGTCGTCAAAGGCGACCTCGTGCTCGTGCTGGAGGCCATGAAAATGGAGCAGCCTCTCACCGCCCACAAAGACGGCACCATCACCGGCCTCAACACCACCGTCGGCGAAACCGTCTCCTCAGGCCGCCTCCTCCTCAACATCGTCTAGCCCCGTCCCGCGCCCTGCGCATCGCCCTGCGCATCGCCCCCGGCCGGATCCCGAACTCAGGAGAAACCCGGTGACGGAGACCGCTCGCTCCTGAAATCCGGACGAGGCCGCCAGACCGGCGCGGATGTTCCTGAATTCAGGATCTCCGCAATGGCCTTCTCGACCTCCGACCACTCATCGATCACTTGGCGCGCAGCAAAGCGGACACTCGCCAGTCCAGCACGCACGGCCGCTCGGTCCCGGCCCCGATCCCGTTCGAAGGCCTCCCGCGACGAATGGAACTGAAAGCCGTCGATCTCGACGAGCAACCGGCCGTTGATGCACATGTCCACGCGTCCGACGCCGGGAACCGACACCTGCTGCTCGACCCGGAATCCCCTCCGTTCCAAACGCTGGCGGGCAAGTGACTCGACACCCGACTCTGACCCGAACCGCGCCAGGCGAGCGATACGCTTCGACCGCCGTGGTTCTGCACTGAAGATCTGAGCAAGCTGGCCGACGATCACGAGGTTGGCACTCAACGCTGTGTCGAGCACGGCGATGGCCGTCTCGCTGTCGACGCAGCGGACGGCGCTTCGGAGTGTGTCCTCGATTCCGTCTCGCCAACACCAGGGCGAAAGCCGGCCATCGCTCCAGTGGATATCGACATCGTCACTATTCGAAGGCAGTCGTAGCCGACAGGCGTTCGCCGGCACCCGCACATGAAGTGTCTTGTTCGCCCCTGCCCAGAGCCCATACGTTTGCGCGGCCGAAACACAGCTCAGACGCCCTCCGACCCGCACCGCGCGAACAGCTGCTTCGTCTGCGCTGGGCAGCGCATAGTGAGCTCGCCTCACACGGATGATGTCCCCTGATGAGACGCCTCGCCCGAGCAGCGCCGGTCTGATCCCCGATCCGACGAGCTGATCACGTGTGGCCACTCCGCCGAACTCGTTGAGTACCTGTGTCGCCTTCTTCATGACTCCATCGTCGAGATGGAAGCCTCCGGCCCGGCAACCCGAGTTCCAATCCGTGGAGAACACGTCTGATTGTCCACCTGTGGACGAGGACTGTTCTCAGGAGAAAGCAGGGCCGAGAAGCCGCTGAGCCCGCTTCTCAGGCGTCAACGGCCGGCTTTGCGAGATATCGCCTGAAAACAGGAGGGGGAGATCTGCGGAGGAAGGCGTGAGCAGGCGTCACCGGAGCAGAGGCGGGCTACAGGACGATATGCATGGCTCGGGCGGCGTCGGAGATGGAGCCCGAGAGGGAGGGGTAGACGGTGAAAGCCCGGGCGACCTGGTCGACGGTGAGACGGTGTTCCACCGCGAGTGCGAGCGGAAAGATCAGTTCGGAGGCGCGAGGGGCGACGATCACACCGCCGATGACGGTGCCGGAGCCGGTGCGGGCGAACAGTTTCACGAAACCGTCCTTGATGCCGAGCATCTTGGCGCGCGGATTCGACTTGAGCGGCAGTTTGTAGATATCGCCCTGCGCGATGCCCTCCTCGATCTGCTTCTGGTTCCAGCCGACGGTGGCGATCTCGGGCTGGGTGAAGATGTTGGAGGTGACGTTGCGCAGTTCGAACGGGTAGACCGCATCCCCCATCGCGTGGAAGACGGCGGTGCGCCCCTGCATCGAGGCCACGGAGGCGAGCGGGAGCAGATCGGAGCAGTCGCCCGCGGCATAGATGTTCGGGATGGAGGTGCGGGCGACACGGTTGACCCGGATGTGGCCCGAGTCGGTGAGCTGCACACCGGCCTCCTCCAGGCCGATGCCCCGGGTGTTGGGAACGGAACCGACCGCCATGAGGCAGTGGCTCCCCTCGACGGTGCGGCCGTCCGAGAGAGTGGCGACGACACCGGTCTCGGTCCGCACGACGGATTCGGCGCGGGACTTGGCGAGCACCTGCATCCCGTTGCGTTTGAACACGTTCTCGATCACGCGGGCGGCGTCGGCGTCTTCGCCCGGCAGCACCTGGTCGCGGCTGGAGATCAGGGTGACCTTGGAGCCGAGCGCGGTGTACGCGGAGGCGAACTCGGCGCCGGTGACACCCGATCCGACCACGATGAGGTGCTCCGGGATGTGACCGAGGTCGTAGAGCTGGGTCCAGGTGAGAATGCGCTCCCCGTCGGGTGCCGCGGAGGGCAGGATGCGCGGGCTCGCGCCGACCGAGACGACGAACGTCTCCGCTTCGATCCGGTCGAAGTCGGTGCCGGAGTCGCCGCGCGCCGTGGAGACGATGATGGCGCTGGAACCGTCGAGGCGACCCTCGCCGCTGACGATGCGCACGCCCGCGCGGACGAGTTCCGCCCTCATGTCTTCCGACTGTTGCCGGGCGAGACCGAGGAGCCGTTTGTTGACGGCGGCGAGGTTGACAGCGATGTCCGGGCGCACCGGTTTGCCGTGGTCGCCGCGGGTGAAGAACTGCACACCCAGGTCGGCCGCCTCGGCGATGGCGTTGGTGGCCTCTGCTGTTGCGATCAGGCTCTTCGACGGCACGACATCGGTGAGTACGGCCGAGCCGCCGACACCGGTGCGTTCGACGAGCGTGACCTCTGCGCCGAGCTGGGCGCCGGCGAGGGCCGCTTCGTACCCGCCTGGCCCACCCCCGAGTACAGCGATCCTCTGCTTGCGCTCGAATTCATAGGCCATGCCCCTATTCTCTCGCACGTTGGTGCACCGATGCGCACGTGCCCGCCGAAGCACGACCTCGACAGCCCGGAATAGAGTTGGTCCATGCCTGATACCTTCACGAACCCGCTCGATGACCCCGCAACCGACCCGTTCGAGGTCGCCCGGCAGGCCGCCGACCAGCTCGCCGAGAAGACCGGCGTCGCTCATCACGACATCGCCCTCACCCTGGGCAGCGGTTGGGGGAAGGCGGCCGATCTCATCGGTGAGACGACCGCCACCGTTCCCGCCACCGAGATCGTCGGTTTCGGGGCGCCCGCACTCGCCGGCCATGTAGGAACGCTGCGCTCTGTGCTGCTGCCGAACGGCAAACGCGCTCTCGTCATCGGCGCCCGCACCCACTACTACGAAGGCCACGGCGTGCGTCGGGTCGTGCACAGCGTGCGCACCGCCGCTGCCGCCGGCGCCACCACGATGATCCTGACCAACGGTGCCGGGGGCATCAAAGAGCATTGGAAGCCCGGGACGCCCGTCCTGATCAGCGACCACCTCAATCTGACGGCCGACTCCCCGCTGGAGGGCGCCACCTTCATCGACCTCACCGACCTGTACTCCTCGCGTCTGCGCGACCTCGCGCGGAGCATCGAGCCCACGCTCGACCAGGGCGTGTACACGCAGTTCCGTGGCCCGCACTACGAGACCCCGGCCGAGGTGCAGATGGCGAAGACGATCGGCGGCCACATCGTGGGCATGTCCACAGCGCTGGAAGCGATCGCGGCCCGGCAGGCCGGCATGGAGATCCTGGGGATGTCCCTCATCACCAATCTGGCCGCCGGCATCCAGAAGACCCCACTGAGCCACCAGGAGGTCATCGAGGCGGGCCGCGAGGCCGAGCCGGTGATCAGTGCGCTGCTCGCCAAGATCGTGGGGGCCCTGTGACCGGGGCGTCGGCGGCCGAGCTGATCGAGCAGGCCCGCGCCTGGATCGCACAGGACCCCGATCCGGAGACCCGGGACGAGCTGCAGTCGCTCGTCGTCGCGGCGGAGGCCGACTCGGCCGAGGCGGTCGACGAGCTGCACGCGCGCTTCGACACCCGTCTGGAGTTCGGCACGGCCGGACTGCGTGGCGAGATCGCGGCCGGGCCCAACCGGATGAACCGGGTCCTGGTGGCGCAGGCCGCCGCCGGGTTCGCCCGCTACCTCCTCGAGCATGCCGCCGGCGTAACGCCCTCGGTCGTGATCGGTTTCGACGGCCGCAAGAACTCTGATGTGTTCGCCCGCGACACCGCCGAGCTCATGGCCGGCGCGGGCGTGCGCGCCATCCTGCTCCCCCGCCTGCTCCCCACCCCGGTGCTCGCTTTCGCCGTGCGCCATCTGGATGCGAGCGCCGGCGTGATGGTCACCGCCAGCCACAACCCGCCGAACGACAACGGCTACAAGGTCTACCTGGGCGGCGAGGACCACGGCTCGCAGATCGTCTCGCCGGTCGACGCCGAGATCGCCGCGCACATCCTCGATGTCGCCCGCGGCAGCGTGGCCGACCTTCCGCGCGCGGAGAGCTACGAGGTGGCACCCGAGTCGGTGGAGCAGGCGTACGTCGCCGCCACCGTCGCTGTCGCCCGCTCGAGCGTGAAACGAGACACGGTCGCCTTCGCCTACACGGCGATGCACGGTGTCGGATGGCGCACCGCCCGGCAGGTGTTCTCCGCTGCCGGATTCGCCGAGCCGATCGTGGTCGCTGAGCAGATCGACCCCGATCCCGCCTTTCCGACGGTCGCGTTCCCCAACCCGGAGGAGCCGGGCGCGATGGACCTCTCCTTCGCCACCGCCCGCGCCGCCGGGGCCGACCTGGTGATCGCCAACGACCCCGACGCCGATCGTCTCGCCGTCGCCATCCCCGATCCGTCGAACCCCGACGGCTACCGGCGCCTCAGCGGCAATGAGGTGGGCGCCCTTCTCGGGTGGCGGGCCGCCCGGCTCGCCGAAGCGTCGGCCGGGCCGGACGAGGCCGCCTTCGGTGCTCTCGCCTGCTCGGTCGTCTCGTCGCCCGCCCTCGCGGCCGTGGCGGAGGCGTATGCCCTCGACTTCGAAGACACGCTCACCGGGTTCAAATGGGTCTCCCGCGCCCCGGGCCTGATCTTCGGGTTCGAGGAGGCGCTCGGGTATCTCGTCAACCCCGAGACGATCCGCGACAAAGACGGCATCTCGGCCGCCACCGCTTTCCTCGATCTGGCCGCCGAGCTCGCGGCGAATGGCCGCACCGTCGCTGAACACCTCGATGCGTTCGCCGAGAAGTTCGGGTATTTCGCCTCCGACCAGATCTCGATCCGTGTCACCGACCTCGGCGACATCGCGCGGATCATGGCCTCGTTGCGGGCGACACCGCCCGCGGCTCTCGGCACGGTCGCGGTCTCACGCATCGAAGACCTGCGCGACGGATTCGGTTCGCTCCCCCCGAGCGATGTGCTGCGCATCCTGCTCGACGACGGTTCACGCGTGATGGTGCGGCCGAGCGGAACCGAGCCCAAACTGAAGATCTACATCGACGCGTCGAGCGATCAGGGCACCGTGGCACAGCGCACGGCGACAGCCGAGGCCCGGGTGGCGGCGCTCGCCATCGCGATGCGGGAACTCACCCGGTAGCGAGCCGTCGAGGGGTCCCACCTCGCCGGGAAGGCGGACGGCGCTGTGGGGCCCTCTTCGACGCGGCAGGCGGTCGACGCAGCAGGCGGTCGACGCAGCAGGCGGTCGACGCGGCAGGCGGCCGACGCAGCAGGCGGTCGACGCGGCAGGCGGTCGACGCAGTAGGCGCAGAACGCCGGCGCGTCAGCCCAGCGCGATATCGAGCTTGCGTTCGAGTTCGTCGAGGTCGAAGTAGTTCTCGACCACGACGATGTCGGCATTCGTCGCGCCGATCGCCTCGACCAGCTCGGGAGACGTCAGAATGACCTGGGCGTCGGCCGCCGCCGCCGCGACGTGGGCGACATCGGATGCGGTGACCTCGGCCTCGATGTCGAGCCGCTCGAGCACGCGCTCGGCGTTGACTTTGAGGATGCCGGAGGTGCCGACGCCGGCACCGCAGATGGCGACGATCTTCATCGCCCGGCCCCTTCTTCGCTGGCGGCCATGATGCGCTGCACCTCGGCCACATCCTCAGCGGCCGCCAGCGCCGGGATGGCACCGGGGTCGTTGAAGATGTTGGCGAGCTCGGCCACCGAGGTCACATGGGCGTCCGGCGTGGCGACGGCGAGGCCGATGACCACGTTCACGGGGTCGTTGTGCGGGTGCCCGAAGACGACGGGTTCGGCCAGGGTGACCACCGAGAGGCCTGCGGTGAGCACATCCGGCCCCGGGCGTGCGTGCGCGAGAGCCAGGCCGGGTGCGATCACGATGTAGGCGCCGTACTCGTCGATCACCTGGATCATGCGGGCCGCGTATCCCGGCTCGGTCGCCCCCGAACGTGCGAGGGCCGCTCCCGCCAGTTCCACCGCTTCCCGCCAGTCGGCGGCGTGCGCGCCGACGTTCACAGCGGAATCGGGGAGGGGAGGAAGTGGCATACCCCTAAGCGTATCGGTCGCTGTCCTAGGAACCCTCGAAACCCGCTGTGATGATGTCGGCCAACTCTTCGCGTTCCTCCAGCGGGAGGAAGGAGGCGGCGGCCGCGTTCAGCTGGAAGACTTCGAGGTCGGTTCGGTCGTACTGGAACGCCTCGGCGAGGATGGAGAGCTCACGCGTGAGCGTGGTGCCGCTCATCAGACGGTTGTCGGTGTTGACCGTCACCCGGAATCCCAGCTGGTAGAGCAGGTCGAAGGGGTGGTCGAGGATGTCGTCGCCCCAGGCGGCGATCGCACCGGTCTGCAGATTGGAGGTCGGGCTGGTCTCCAACGCGATCTCGCGATCTTTGACCCACTGTGCAACGGTGCCGAGGGTCACATAGGTGTTCTCGTCGTCCTGGCGCTCGATCACGATGTCTTCGGCGATGCGCACACCGTGGCCGAGGCGCAGCGCCCGGCCGTCGAGCAGCGCACTGCGGATGCTCTCCAGCCCGTCGGCCTCGCCGGCGTGCACGGTGGCCGGGAAGAACTGCGCAGCGAGGTAGTCGAACGCCGCCCGATGCTTCGAGGGCAGGAACCCGGCCTCGGGGCCGGCGATGTCGAAGCCGACGACGCCGCGGTCACGGTGGCGCACGGCGAGCTCGGCGATCTCCAGACCGCGGTCGTTATGCCGCATGGCGGTGACGAGCTGGCCGACCCGCAGCGGGTGACCGGTGGCCGTGACATCGTCGAGGCCCTGCTCGATGCCCGCCTGAACGGCTTCGACGGTCTCGTCGAGGCTGAGACCGCGGGAGAGGTGCTGTTCGGGCGCCCATCGGATCTCGCCGTAGACGACGCCGTCGGCGCCCAGGTCTTGCACGAACTCGCGGGCCACGCGGGTCAAGCCCTCACGGGTCTGCATCACAGCCGTGGTCAGGTCGAAGGTCTTGAGGTATTCGACGAGCGAACCCGAGTTGGACTTGGCGGCGAACCAGTCGCCGAGCTCGTCCGATTCTGTCGCCGGAAGCTCGAGACCGATCTCGGCGCCGAGCTCGACCACGGTGGCGGGCCGCAGGCCGCCGTCCAGGTGGTCGTGCAGCGAAACCTTGGGCAGCGCCGCGATGTCGGTGCCGTCGCTCAGTGTGGGGTTCTCGTTCTGTTCGCTCATATCTTCAATCTATCGGCTCGTGTTCTCGGCAGATATCGCTCAGCCGGGACCTCAGGAGAGGCGGTCGGCGATGAGGGGGCCGCCGGTGAGTACTTCGTCGCCCGGGTCGCCGATGCGGTAGGCGCCGGCGACGGCCTCCAGGGCGCGCTCGAACCGGGCAGGCTCGTCGGCGGAGAGGGTGAACAGAGGCTGGCCGGCGCGAACGGCGTCGCCCGGTTTGGCGTGCAGATCGATACCGGCCGCATGCTGCACCGGGTCCTGCTTGCGGGCGCGGCCGGCACCCAGCCGCCAGGCGCCGATGCCGAAGGGCAGGGCCTGCTGTTCCACCAGGATGCCGTCGCGCTCGGCGGCGACCGTGTGCGTCTCCTTGGCGACGGGAAGCCGCGCCTCAGGGTCGCCTCCCTGGGCGCGGATGACGTCGCGCCATTTGTCCATGGCACGGCCGTCCTTCAGCGCGGCCTCGACGTCGACGTCTGTCTTGCCGGCGAGGGCCAGCATTTCGCGCGCGAGCGCGACGGTGAGTTCCACCACATCGGCCGGGCCGCCGCCGGCGAGCACCTCGACCGATTCGCGCACCTCGTTGGCATTGCCGATGGCGAAGCCGAGCGGCACGTTCATATTGGTGAGGAGGGCGGAGGTGGCGACCCCAGCGTCCTTGCCGAGGTCGACCATGGTGCGAGCGAGCTCGCGCGACTTCTCGATGTCTTTCAGGAACGCTCCGGAGCCGAACTTCACATCGAGCACCAGCGCACCGGTGCCTTCGGCGATCTTCTTGCTCATGATCGACGAGGCGATGAGCGGGATCGCCTCGACCGTTCCGGTGATGTCGCGCAGGGCGTACAGCTTGCCGTCGGCCGGGGCGAGCCCGGAGCCGGCGGCGCAGATGACCCCGCCGTGGTCGCGCAGCTGGTCGAACATCTCCTGGTTGGTGAGGTTGGCGCGCCAGCCCGGGATGCTCTCCAGCTTGTCGAGGGTGCCACCGGTGTGTCCGAGCCCCCGGCCCGAGAGCTGCGGAACGGCGACGCCGAACGTCGCGACGAGCGGCATCAGCGGCAGGGTGATCTTGTCGCCGACACCACCGGTCGAGTGCTTGTCGGTGGTCGGTTTACCGAGGCCCTCGAAGCTCATCCGCTCTCCGGAGGCGATCATGGCCATCGTGAGATCTTTGATCTCGCGCCGGGACATGCCGTTGAGGAAGATCGCCATGGTCATGGCGGCCATCTGCTCGTCGCCGACGTAGCCGCGGGTGTACGCGTCGATGAGCCAGTCGATCTCCGCGGTCGAGAGCTCGCCGCGGTCGCGCTTGGAGTGGATGAGGTCGACGGCGTCGAACGCCTCGACCGCGCCGGTGGTGCTGGTCACGGTGTGTCCTTAGGGGGTGTTCTGTGTGGTGTCGGCATAGTCGACGAGCTGGCGCGGGCCGAACGCATCCGGCAGGACCTCGTCGATGGTGCGAATGCCCGAGACGGTTTCGAGCAGCATCCCCTCGGCGGAGTGCTCGTAGAGCAGCTGGCGGCAGCGTCCGCACGGCATGAGGATGCCGCCGTTGCCGTCGACGCAGGTGAAGGCGACGAGACGTCCGCCGCCGGAGAGGTGCAGCGCCGAGACGAGGCCGCACTCGGCGCAGAGGGTGACGCCGTAGCTGGCGTTCTCCACGTTGCAGCCGCTGACGATACGACCGTCGTCGACGAGCGCTGCGACGCCCACCGGGAAGTGCGAGTATGGCACGTAGGCGTGCGTCATCGCCTCCCGGGCGGCGTCGCGCAACGCGTGCCAGTCGACGGCATCGGCGACGGTGTCGGCGCTCATTTGATGTATGGCTTTCCGGAGGCGGCCGGTCCACGGGACTGACCGACCAGGCCGGCCACCGCGAAGATGGTCACCAGGTAGGGCAGCATCTTCAGGAACTCGCTCGGGATGGGGGCGTTCAGCAGGCTGAGAACGCTCTGCAGCGCGTTCGCGAAGCCGAACAGCAGCGCGGCGAGCGTGGCCCGGATCGGATCCCAACGTCCGAAGATGACGGCGGCGAGGGCGATGTACCCGAGACCGCTCGTCATGTCTTTGACGAAGCCCCCGACGCCGCCGATGGTGAAGTAGGCACCGCCGAAGCCGGCGATCGCGCCGGCGAGGACGACCGTCCAGAGACGCGTGCGGTTGACGTTGATGCCCACCGTGTCGGCCGCCTTCGGGTGCTCGCCGACCGACCGCACGCGCAGACCCCACCGCGTGTGGAACAGGGTGTAGTAGACGGCTGCGACCGCGATGTACATCAGGTACACGATCAGCGTCTGCTTGAACAGCACCGGGCCGATGACCGGGATGGCGCTGAGGCCGGGGATGGGAAGCGTCGGAAGCGTCGGCGGCAGGTTGAACGCCGCCGTGTTGTTCGCCATGAGCGAGGTGTAGAAGAAGCCCGTGACGCCGGAGACCAGCACGTTCAGTACAATTCCGACGATCACCTGGTCGACGAGGTACTTGATCGAGAACGCGGCGAGGATGAGCGACACCACCATGCCGGCGACGGCGGCGGCCACGAGCCCCGCGACCACCGAGTGCGTGATGGTGGCGATCAACGCGGAGGAGAACGCACCGCCGAGCAGCTGGCCCTCGATCGCCACGTTCACGACGCCGACACGCTCGGAGAGCACGCCGCCCATCGCGCCGAAGATCAGCGGGACGCTCAGCGCCAAGGCCGCCGCGAGGAGGCCGGCGATCGGGATCGTGCCGCCCACGACCGACCAGGAGATGAACCCGAACAGCAGCACAAGCGCGAACACCGCGCCGAGCCAGCGCGGAACCGTGCGGCCCTGCGACACCAGCACGAAGCTCGCGATCGTGGCGAGCACGGCGATGATCGCGACGACGATTCCGGCCGGGCCGGCCGAGACCGACCACGACGGGAGCTTCACGACGTCGCCCGGGGTTGCGAAGGAGAACGTCGATGTCCCCTCGCGCTTGAGGAAGACGAACAGCACGACGCTGATCACGGCGAAGATCGCGAAGATGATCGGCAGGCGCCAGCTGCGGGTCGCGGCGTTCAGCGCTTTGAGGCCGGCGACGCTGATGGGCGAGCCCTGGGGAGGAGTCACGGCGGTCATTTGGCGACCACACCCTTTCGAGTCGAGGTCTTCGGCGTTCGCCGCACGGCCTCGGGGGACGGCAGACGGAAGATGGCGCGCACCAGCGGGGGCGCGGCGATGAAGAGCACGGTCACCGACTGGATGATCGCGATGACCTCGACCGGAACGCCGTCTGCGGCCTGCATGGCGAAGCCGCCGGCCTGGAACGCGCCGATCAGGATGCCGGCCACGAGCACGCCGAACGGCCGCGAGCGGCCGAGCAGCGCGACGGTGATCGCGGAGAAGCCGATGCCGGCGTCGATGTCGCTGCCGAATCCGGTCGTGATCCGTCCGAGCACCTGTGATGCCGCCGCGAGTCCGACGAGCGACCCCGAGATGACCATCGCCCAGATGTACACCGACTTGACCGAGATGCCGGCCACGCGGGCCGCATTCGGGTTCTCACCGACCGCGCGGAACTTGAAGCCGAGGCTGGACCGCTCGAGCAGCCACCAGACGACGATCGTCGCGATGATCACCAGGATGAGCCCGAGGTCGACCGAATACGCCGAGCCGAACAGCGACGGGAACACCGCGGTCGGCAGCGACGCCGGAGTGCGCGGGTCGTTCGAGCCGGGGGCACGGAGGACAGGTGTGTTAAGGAAATAGTTCAACAGGTTGAACGCGATGTAGTTGAGCATGATCGTCACGATCACCTCGTGAGCGCCCGTCCTCGCTTTGAGGAAACCGGCGATGCCGGCCCAGAGCGCGCCGCCGGCGAGGGCGGCGAGCACAGCGACCACGATGTGGATTCCCCACGGCAGGTGCAGGTCGAAGGCGACGAGCCCTGCTGCGGCCGCCGCGATCAGCATCTGCCCCTGGCCACCGATGTTGAACATCCCGACCCGGAAGCTGAGGGCGACGCCGAGACCGGCGGCGATCAGCGGGGTCGCGAACGACAGTGTGCTGCCGAGCGACTGGATGCCCGTGCCGAAGTCAGGCGAGTTGAAGTTGAACACAGCGCCCTGGAACAGCGCGGAGTACGCTCCGGCGACAGCGTTCCAGATCGCGGCGATCGTGTCACCGGGGCGGGCGAAGAAATACCCCGCCGCCTCCTGCACTTGCGCGTTCGTCGCGGCGATGAAGATGCCGCCGACGATCAGCGCGAGCAGGATGGCGAGCACGGAGAGCAGGAAGCTTCCGGAGCCGAGTTCACGGAAGAACCGGTGGGACCGGGACTCCGGCTCCACGGCGTGGTCGTCCCGCTGTTCGGCGGGGATCTGGTCGGCCGCAAGCGTCGTGGAGGCGGCGACCGCATCCGGGCCGCCGGCCGCTTCGTCCAGTGCGGAGGGCAGGGCGGCGTCGGGCAGAGCGCCAGGGTCCTCCGGATCGGTGTGGGGGGCGTCGCTCATGCGGAAACTCCTTGGGGCTCGATGAGCTCCGCCTCGGGCGGCAGCTCGCCGGCCATCATCAGGCCGAGGATGTCGCGGGACGTCGTTGCGGGAACGATTCCCACGATGCCGCCGCGGTACATGACGGCGATCCGGTCGCCGAGGGAGACGATTTCGTCGAGCTCGGTGGAGACGACGATCACGGGGACCCCCGCATCCCGGGCCGCGATGATCTGTTCGTGCACGAACTCGATCGAACCGACGTCGAGCCCGCGGGTGGGCTGCGCCGCGACGAACAGGCGCAGGTCACGGCTGAGCTCACGGGCGAGCACGACCTTCTGCTGGTTGCCGCCGGAGAGCCGGCCGACGTGGGTCGTGATGCCCTGGGCGCGCACATCGAACTCGTGCACCTTCTGCTCCGCGAACTCGTCACGGAACTTGAGCTGCAGATTGGCGGCCTTCACGAAGGGCACGCCGCTCGACCGGTCGAGCATCAGGTTCTCGGCGATGGTGAACTCGGCGACGAGACCGTCGACGTTCCGGTCCTCCGGCACGAAACCGACACCGGCGTCGAGCACCTGGCGCACCGAGCGGCCGAGGATCTGCTTGCCGTCGAGCTCGATCGAACCGGTGACCTTCGGCTGCAATCCGAGGAGGGCTTCGGTGACCTCGGTCTGCCCGTTGCCCTGCACGCCGGCGATGGCGAGGACTTCGCCCGCCGCGACCTGGAACGAGATGTTGTCGACGACGACCGTTCCGCCGGGGTCGATGACGGTGAGGCCTTCCACGGAGAGGGCCGTCGCACCGGCGCGTGGCGCCTCTTTGTGCACGCTCAGTTCGACGGGGCGACCCACCATGAGGGAGGCGAGTTCGGCGTTGGAGGCGCGGGGGTCGGCCTCGCCGACCACCTTTCCGAGACGCACGACCGTGATGCGGGTGGCGACCTCGCGCACCTCGCGCAGTTTGTGGGTGATGAACACGATGGCGGTGCCCTGCGCGGCGAGCTGCTTCATGATGATCATGAGCTCGTCGGTCTCCTGCGGGGTGAGCACGGCGGTCGGTTCGTCGAAGACGAGGACCTTCGCGTCGCGGGAGAGCGCCTTGATGATCTCCACGCGCTGCTGCACACCGACGGGCAGGTCTTCGACCAGCGCATCCGGGTCGAGGTCGAACCCGAACTGGGCCGAGATCTCACGCACGCGCTGCCGGGCGGCGGGCAGGTCGAGTCGACCGCCGAACTTCGTCTGCTCGTGTCCGAGCATCACGTTCTCCGCCACGGTGAAGACCGGGATCAGCATGAAGTGCTGGTGGACCATGCCGATGCCGGCCTTCATGGCGTCGCCCGGTCCGGAGAAATGCTGCACCTCGTCGTCGAGGAGGATCTCTCCTTCTTCGGCCTGGTAGAGGCCGTAGAGGACATTCATCAGGGTGGACTTGCCGGCGCCGTTCTCTCCGAGAAGGCAATGGATCTCGCCGGGTTCGACGGTCAAGTCAATGTGGTCGTTTGCGACCAGGGCTCCGAATCGCTTCGTGATGCCCCGAAGTTCGAGCTTCATACGACTCAATCTAGTTTCTGTGGCGCGCGAAAGGGCGGGTCACATCGGGTTCGCGAAAAAGGGTGGGGGAGGCCGGCGCAAGGCTGGCCTCCCCCGAGGTTGGTGCTGGTTCCTACTTGAAGGAAGACGGCGATTCGACCTTGATCGAGCCGTCGACGATGCCGGCCTTGATCTTGTCGAGTTCGCCCTGCAGGCTCGGCGCGACCTTCGACTCGAAGTCGTGGAACGGCGCGATGCCGACGCCATCGTTCTTCAGGGTTCCGACGTACTGGCTGTTGTCGAACTTGGAGCCCGACGCGGCCTGCTCGACGATGGTGGCCACCGTCGGCTTGATGTTCTTCATGATCGAGGTCAGGAACAGGCTGCTGAAGCCGTTCTGGTCGGTCTGGAACACGTCGGCGTCGTTACCGATGAGGGCGACGGGCTTGCCGGAGTCCTTGATCGCGGCGGCGGCGCCCTGGTAGATCGGGCCACCGATCGGGGCGAGGATGTCGGCGTTCTGTCCGAGCATGGTCTGCGCGATGGTCTTCGACGTGTTCAGGTCGACGAAGCTGTTGACGAACTGGCCGTCCTGCGTCGCGACATCCCAGCCGATGACCTTCTTGTCGGTGCTCTTCTGCGTGTTGTAGTACTTCACGCCATCGACGATGCCGTCCATGAAGATGGTGACCGACGGGAGCTTCTGGCCGCCGTAGGTGCCGATGACGCCGGTCTTCGAGTAGCTGGCCGACGCGTAACCGGCGAGGAAGCCGGCCTCGTCGGTGTTGAAGACGACGGGCTTCACGTTGTCGGCCTTGATGCTGTTGTCGTCGACCATCACGAAGTTGACCTTCGGGTTGGCAGCAGCCGCGTCCTTGACGGGGGCGACGAGGTTGAAGCCGGAGGCGACGATGATGTTGCAGCCCTGAGCGATGAGGCTCTTGATGTTGGGGCCGTAGTCGTTGGCGCTCTTCGACTGGACCTGCTTGTAGCTGGTTCCGAGCTTCTTCGCCGCTTCCTGCACGCCTTCGAGGCCGAGCTGGTTGAAGGAGCGGTCGTTGAAGCCGCCCTGGTCGGAGACGATGCACGGCAGGTACTTCGATTTGGCGCCGTCGCTGCTGGTGCTGCTGGGGGCCGAGCCGCACGCCGCGAGAAGCGCGACGATACCGGCAGCGGCAAGACCGGCGAACGCGGCCTTACGGGCTGTGATTGTCAAGGTGGTGTCCTCCAAGATGCTGGCCTGCGGGTGAGGCCGTTTGCTGTTCACGTTACCGAATGTGACGAACGGCTCCGTTCGCTTCTTCGGCTTCTTCATGTAAGCGTTACAAATGCGCGCCTGTTTGGCACCTGCTCATTTGAGCAAGTGAACGGGACGGCCTCAGCCGCGAGCGGTCACAACCAGCCGCGCCTACGGAACACCAGGTAGAGAACGGTGCTCAGACCGAGCATCGCGACGACCGCGAGCGGGTAGCCGAGCGGCCAGGCGAGCTCGGGCATATGCGTGAAGTTCATGCCGTAGACGCCCGCCACGAGCGACGGTGCGAAGAGGATCGCCGCCCAGGAGGAGATCTTCTTCACCTCCTCGCCCTGCCGATGCGTGGAATGCGCCAGCCTGGTCATCTCCTCGTTCTGCCGCTCTGAGACGAGAGTCGAGTTCACCGTGAGGATGTCCCGCAGCAGCTGTCGGAACCCGTCCACGCGCTCGTTCACCTGGATGAGGTGGTCCGAGACGTCGCGCAGGCCGCGCTGCAGCTCCTGAGTCACGCCGTATTTCTCCGAGCCGTGCTCCAGCGCGATCATCACCGAGGTCAGCGGATGCGTCGCCCGCTGGAAGTCGATCACCTCACGCGACAGCTCATAGATGCGGCGGGAGACCAGCGCATCCCCGCCGAACACCTGGGTCTCGATCTCGTCGATGTCGTTGGCGAGACCGGCGACGACCGGGCTGTACGCATCGACGACCGCGTCGATGATGGCATACAGGATGGCCTGGGTGCCGAGGGCGAGCAACTCCGGCTCGTGCTCCATCCGCTGACGGACATGCGAGAGGTCGGGCGATTCGCTGTGTCGCACCGTGATGACGAAGTTGGGGCCGACGAAGAGGTGCAGTTCGCCGAAGTCGACCTCCTCGGGCACATCGAGGTAGTTGGCCGCTTTGAGCACGACGAAGAGCACGCCGTCGTACCGTTCCAGTTTTGGCCGCTGGTGCGCGACGATGGCGTCTTCGATGGCCAGCTGGTGCAGCCCGAATTCTTCGGCGAGCGACATGAGCTCCTGCTCGCTCGGCCGGTATAGCCCGATCCAGGCGACGCCATCCGGGGTGTCATCGAGGGCGCGGTAGGTCTCGGCCAGCGAGCGCGGCGACGCGACGCGACGGCCCTGCGCGTAGATGGCGCTGTCCACCATGCTCGGGCGCGGTCCGCGCGGAGTCGTCTGCCTGTCCGGGTCGGCTGACGGAGGGTCCACCCGGCGCGCTCGGGAGACGAAGGGCATCGAAATGCTACGTCGGTTGGTGTTGGCGGCCATGAGTCACCTCCGGTGATCGCGGGTGTCGGGGCGTGCCCTCCGCAGAGGGCCACTCAACTGTACGCGCGCTGCCTGCCGACACGGTGCACGTGCTCGACCCGATCCACGATGACCTGTTCGTAGTGGCGCAGCAGGTCGTCGCAGACGACCGCCCAGGAGCGGCCGAGCACCCGTCGCCGGCCGGCCTCCCCCATCCTGCGCCGGAGCGGACCGTCGGCCGCGATCATCCCGACCCCCGCCTGCAGGGCCGCCGCGTCGCCGGATGGGAAGAGCAGCCCGTCGATGCCGTGGTCGATCAGGTCGATGGGCCCTCCCGCACGCGGAGCGACGACGGGCAGCCCGGAGGCGTGGGCCTCCTGCACCGTCTGGCCGAAAGTCTCCTCCGACCCGGTGTGCACGAAGATGTCGAACGCTGCATATGCCGCGGCGAGGTCGGTGCCTCCCAGCCGACCGAGCCAGCTGACGGGCATCCCGCGCAGTTCGTGGGCCACGGCCGCCCGGGCCGGGCCGTCGCCGACGATCGCGACGTTGACACCGGGAACCCCGCGAAGCGATCCCAGAAGCTCCACCTGCTTCTCGGGGGCGACGCGTCCGACATAGCCGACGACGAGCTCGCCGTCCGGCGAGAGCCGCTCGCGCAGTTCCTTGGCCGCCGGGGTGCGCCTGTTGTTGGGGTGGTACCGCTCCAGGTCGACACCGCGGCCCCAGCGGGCCAGCCGTCGCACGCCCGCCGAACGCAGGTCGAACTCCGAGGCCGCCGACGGCACCAGGGTGAGGTCGGCGCCGTCGTGCACCCACCGCACGAACTTCCACGCGATGGCCGAGGTCATCCCGAGCCCGTTGCGCCGGGCGAAGCCGGCGACGTCGGTCTGGTACACCGCCACCGACGGAGCGCCGATACGGTTCGCCGCCGCGATCCCCTGCGCCCCAAGCAGAAACGGCGATGCCGCGTGCAGCACATCCGGTTCGAATCGGGAGAGGATGCGCTGCACCTGCGGGCTCGGCAGCCCGACAGGGAACTGCCGGTACGCGAACGAGGGAACCTGGTGCACGCGGAACCCGGCATACTCCGCCGGCGCCCCAGCATCCGGGCAGATCACGATGGCTTCGTGCCCCGCCTGCGCCAGATGGTCGAGCACCCGGCAGACACTGTTCGTGACCCCGTTGACGGTGGGGAGGAAGCTCTCGCTGATGACCGCGATCCGCATGATTCGACGCTAGGGCGGCCCGGTGGCCGAACCGTGAACAGCCGGTGACCGAGGTGGCTCGGTATCCTGTCGACATGGCTCACGCACACAGCGCGATCGACCGCTTTTACAGCGTCATCCCCGCAGGCGGCATCGGTTCGCGGCTCTGGCCGCTCTCGCGCGCCGATGCACCGAAATTCCTCCACGACCTCACCGGCTCCGGCCAGACCCTGCTGCGCGACACCTGGGACAGGCTCGCGCCGCTCTCGGGCGAGCAGCGGATCATGGTGGTCACCGGGCGGGCGCACCGGGCGGCGGTCGAGGCGCAGCTGCCGAACCTGACCGACCCGAACGTGGTGCTCGAGTCGGAGCCGCGCGACTCCACCGCCGCGATCGGCCTGGCGGCGGCCATCCTCGAGCGGCGGGAGCCCGGAGTGATCATCGGGTCGTTCGCCGCCGACCACGTCATCAAGAACCAGCGTCTGTTCGTCTCCGCGGTGAAAGAGGCGGTCGCCGCCGCCGACGCGGGCTTCATCACGACCATCGGCATCCACCCCACCGAGCCCGCCGTCGGGTTCGGCTACATCCACTGCGGCGCCGGCATCGACACCCCCGGGGCGCCGAGCGCGCTCGCGGTCACCGAGTTCGTCGAGAAACCGGACCTCGCCACCGCCGAAAGCTACGTCGCCGGCGGCTCCTACCTCTGGAACGCGGGGATGTTCATCGCCCGCGCCGACCGCCTCCTCGAAGAGATCGGCCGCTCGAAGCCCGACCTCCTCGCCGGTCTCCTCGAACTCGCCGAAGCCTGGGACGACCCGCTCACGCGCGGGCCGGCTGTCGACCGCATCTGGCCGGGCCTCGAGAAGATCGCGATCGACTACTCGGTGGCCGAGCCGGCGGCCGCGGCCGGCAAACTGGCCGTGATCCCCGGTTACTTCGACTGGGACGACATCGGCGACTTCGCCTCGCTCGCCAAGCTCAACTCGGGCGGCCGCAAATCCGATCTGGCCATTCTGGGCGAGAATGCGCGCGTGCTCTCCGACGCTTCGAGCGGAATCGTCGTCAGCCAGTCCGGCCGCGTGATCAGCCTGATCGGCGTGAAAGACATCGTGGTCGTCGACACCCCCGACGCTCTGCTCGTCACCACGAGCGAGAACGCCCAGCGGGTGAAAGCCGTGGTGGACGCCCTGAAGCTCACGGGCTCGAGCGACGTGCTCTGACCTCTCGCTGAGAGTTCCTTCACGCTCGTACGACGGACGTTCGGCGAGCCCCGCCGCTGATGGGATACGGTGCCATTCGCACCGTGCGCCGCACCAGGCGCCCGACATCCGAGCAGCAGGGGGAAGACGTGATCCGTGGGATCCTGATGACGGACATCGTGACCGGTCCTGCGATTTTCATCGTGACCGCGCTTGCAGCCGTCGCCGTCGGTTTCCTCCTCGCTCGCAAGCCGAGCCGCCGCTGGATCGTGACGGTGATCATTGCGGTCGCAGCAGGCCTCGCCCTCGCCGTCGCGGTCTGGTTCGTGACGATCCGGATGCTCAACCTCTTCGGCACATCGCTCGGCCTGACGAACTACCTCTGGATCGCCGCTACTTTCTGCGGAATCGCGCTGGCGATCGTGAGCTTTCGCCGGTCGAGGTGGTGGCGCAAAGTCGTCGCCGCCGTCTGCATTCCGCTGTTCGTCCTCACCGGGACCCTGGCGATCAACGCGAACTACGGGATCAACGTCACCCTCGGCGATCTGCTCAACATCTCGACGGACGAGCCGATCCGCCTGACCCCGCCGACGGCCGACGACGGATTCGACTCGCAGCTGTGGAAGCACTGGCACGCCCCGGCCGGGATGCCGGAGAAAGGCACCATCGGAACCCAGGTCATCCCGAACACGCTCTCGGGCTTCACCTCGCGCCCTGCGGGCATCTACCTCCCCCGGCGGCTCTCGTCAAGCATCCGCCGAAGCTGCCGTTCGTGATGATGATGCTCGGCCAGCCGGGCAACCCCACCCCCGCTTTCGCGGCGCAGATCCTCGACGCTTTCGCGGCCAAACACCACGGCCTCGCGCCGATCGTCGTCGTGGCCGACCAGTTGGGCGACCCGATGCGGGATCCGCTCTGTCTCGACACGACCGAGTTCGGCAAGGCCCAGACCTTCCTCATCAAGGACGTCGTCAATTGGGCGGACTCCCACCTCAACATCACCCACGACCACCGCTTCTGGACAGCGGCGGGCTATTCCAACGGCGGCCAGTGCGCTCTGTCGTTCGGAGTCAAATTCCCGAGGCTCTTCGCGAACATCATCGACGTCTCGGGCGAGGAGTTCCCGGGCTCCGAAGATGCGCCGACCGTGCTCCACAACACCTTCCACGGAGACCAGCTGGCGTACGACGCGGTGAAGCCGCTGACGTACATGACGCGCAACCAGTATCCGAACACCACTGCGATCTTCACGGCGGGGTCGAACGACCTCGTCTATCTGGCGACCGCGAAGAAGATGAGCGCGGCGGCCCGCGCCTGCGGCATGAACGTCGACTTCCACGCCGTGCCGAACGGCGGGCACGGCGAGCTGGCTGCGGCCGGCGGGATGAACGAGGGCTTCCGCGTGCTCTACCCGATTCTGGGTCTCGCCGCCCCGAGCTGACGACGGTCAGCCACGACGGAGGACGACCGCATCCGGACCGAACGGAGGAACCCGTGTTCGACGCACTCCTGCGCACAGAGATCGTCGGCGGTCCGGTGTTCGTGTCAGTGGTGGGGCTCGCCGTCGCTGGAGCGGCGTTCCTCCTCCTGAGGCGGCCGACCCGGGTGTGGATCGCGACCGTGGCCGTCGCCATCGGTGTCGGGCTGGCTTCCGCCGTCGCCGCCTGGTTCGTGACGGTCCGGATGCTCAACCTCTTCGGCAGATCGCTCGGCCTCGGGAACTATCTGCTCGCCGCGGCGACGCTCTGTGCGATCTGCCTCGCGATCGTGAGCCTGCGGCGGTCCCGCTGGTGGCGCAAAGCGATCGCCGTGCTGTGCATCCCCGTGTTCGTGGTCGCCGGTGCGGTCGCCATCAACGCGAACGACGGCCGGAGCCGGACGATCGGCGATCTTCTGGCGCTCCCGACAACCCAGCCGATCCGGTTGGCGGCGGGGACGACCGGCTTCCCGGCCCCGGGCGCCGACCTCTGGCGAACGTGGAAGCCGCCGGCGGACATGCTGCAGACCGGCGAGGTGCACATGCAGGAGATCCCGCACCCCGTGTCCGGTTTCCCTTCGCGGCCGGCGGGGATCTACCTTCCGCCCGCCGCGCTGGTGGCGAATCCTCCGCCGTTGCCGCTCGTGGTGATGATGCTCGGCCAACCGGGGAGCCCGACGCCCGCGTTCGCGGCCCGGGTGCTCGACCCTTTTGCGCGCACCCACCGCGGACTGGCCCCGATCGTGATCGTCGCCGATCAGCTCGGCGACCCCTATCACGACCCGCTCTGCCTGGACACGCCCGAGTATGGGAACGCGGAGACCTTCCTCACGAACGATCTCCCGGCCTGGGCGCAGAAGCACCTCCACATCATCAGGGACCACCGATACTGGACGGTCGCCGGATACTCCAACGGCGGCGAATGCGGGCTCTCGCTCATCGTGAGGCATCCCGGTCTGTTCGGGAATCTCATCGATGTCTCCGGCGAGGAATACGGGGGCTCGGACAATCCGGCCATCGCGCTGCAGAATGTCTTCCACGGCGACCAGGCCGCCTACGACCGCACCAAGCCTGCGACGTACCTGGCCCGCAACCAGTACCCCGGGGTGAATGCCGTCTTCACGGCAGGGTCGGACGATCCGGTCTATTGGGCGGCCGCCCAGACGATCGCCCACGACGCGAACGACGCGGGGATGTCCGTCGAGCTCCACGCGGTCGCGAACGGAAAGCACGATCAGGCGGCCTTCGTCTCCGGCATGGACGCGGGGTTCGATGTGCTCTTCCCGGTTCTCGGGCTCGCCCCGCCCGCGACGCCGTGACACCCCCGATTATCTCGACGTCGAGATAACTGAGGTCACCCTAACCAGCGGTTTCGCCCGGGGCGGCATACACTGGTGGGGCGCTTTCGCGCGTCTTTTGCGATCACAACCAGGGAGGGTTGTTCGTGCCAGATCAAGCGGCAGGAACCCTGCAGCCGACCAAGCACCGGCCCGGCGGCACACTGTACCGGGGTCGAGAAGGAATGTGGTCATGGGTGCTGCACCGCATCACCGGCGTCGCCATCTTCTTCTTCCTTCTCGTGCACATCCTCGACACCTCGCTCATCCGAGTCAGCCCTGAGGCCTACAACGCGGTGATCGGCACCTACAAGAACCCGATCATGGGGCTCGGCGAGATCGCCCTCGTCGGTGCGATCACCTTCCACGCGTTCAACGGGCTGCGCATCATCCTCATCGACTTCTGGAGCAAGGGCGTCAAATATCAGAAGGTCATGTTCTGGATCGTCATCGCGATCTGGGTCGTTCTGATGGCCGGATTCGTACCCGTGCAACTCATCCACGTCTTCGGGGAGGCCAGCTGACCATGACCACCATCGACGCTCCCCGCACCCCCGCCCGCCCCGCCCGCCGCAAAGGCACCAACTGGGAGAAATGGGGCTGGATCTACATGCGCGCCTCCGGCGTGCTGCTGATCATCCTCATCTTCGGCCACCTGTTCGTGAACCTGGTGATGGGCCAGGGCGTCAAACAGATCGACTTCGCCTTCATCGGCGGCAAGTACGCCACGCCGTTCTGGCAGATCTGGGATCTGCTCATGCTCTGGCTCGCTCTCATCCACGGCGGCAACGGGATGCGCACCCTCGTCAACGACTACTCGTACAACCGGGTGGTCAACCGCATCCTCAAGGGCGCCATCCTCGTTGCGGTCGTCGTGCTGGTCGTGCTCGGCACGCTCGTGATCTTCACCTTCGAACCGTGCCCCGCAGGCGCCCCGGCAGACCTTCTGCCGTCGTTCTGCCCGGTCAAGTAGCCCCGAACCGTCCCCGCAACGCTTAGCAGCCAACGACTACGGAAAAAGCTGTGACAACTGAACCTTCTGAATCCACCGTCATCGACGGCGTCCACTACCACGAGTTCGACATCGTCATCGTCGGCGCCGGCGGCGCCGGCATGCGCGCGGCGATCGAGGCCGGCCCCCACGCGAAGACGGCGGTGATCTCCAAGCTCTACCCCACCCGCTCCCACACCGGCGCGGCGCAGGGCGGCATGGCCGCCGCGCTCGCCAATGTGGAGGAGGACAACTGGGAGTGGCACACCTTCGACACGGTCAAGGGCGGCGACTACCTGGTCGACCAGGATGCGGCGGAGATCCTCGCGAAAGAGGCCATCGACGCGGTCATCGACCTGGAGAACATGGGTCTGCCGTTCAACCGCACGCCCGAGGGCAAGATCGATCAGCGCCGCTTCGGCGGCCACACGCGCGACCACGGTAAAGCCCCGGTGCGCCGGGCCTGCTACGCGGCCGACCGCACCGGCCACATGATCCTGCAGACCCTGTTCCAGAACTGCGTGAAGCTCGGCATCAACTTCTTCAACGAGTACTACGTGCTCGACGTGATCATGAACGAGGTCGACGGCGTCGACCAGCCCGCCGGCGTCGTCGCCTACGAGCTGGCCACCGGCGAACTGCACGTGTTCCACTCGAAGGCGATCATCTTCGCCACCGGCGGTTTCGGCAAGATCTTCAAGACGACCTCGAACGCGCACACCCTCACCGGTGACGGTGTCGGCATCATCTGGCGCAAGAAGCTCCCGCTGGAAGACATGGAGTTCTTCCAGTTCCACCCGACCGGCCTGGCCGGACTCGGCATCCTCCTCACGGAGGGCGCCCGCGGCGAGGGTGCGATCCTGCGCAACGCCAGCGGTGAGCGGTTCATGGAACGCTACGCGCCCACCATCAAAGACCTCGCGCCCCGCGACATCGTCGCCCGCTGCATGGTCCAGGAGGTCGCGGAGGGGCGTGGCGCCGGCCCGCACAAGGACTATGTGCTGCTCGACTGCACGCACCTGGGCGCGGAGGTGCTGGAGACCAAACTGCCCGACATCACCGAGTTCGCGCGTACCTACCTCGGTGTCGACCCGGTCGTCGAACCGGTGCCCGTCATGCCGACAGCGCACTACGCGATGGGCGGCATCCCCACCAACGTCGCCGCCGAAGTGCTGCGCGACAACGACACCGTCGTTCCCGGCCTCTACGCCGCCGGCGAGTGCGCCTGCGTCTCGGTGCACGGCTCCAACCGCCTGGGCACCAACTCGCTCCTCGACATCAATGTGTTCGGCAAGCGCGCCGGAAACAACGCGGTCGAGTATGTGAAGACCGCGACTGCTGTTCCGCTTCCGGAAGACCCGGCCGCGTTCGTGCGCGGGCTGATCGCCGATCTCCGCAGCGGCACCGGAACCGAGCGGATCGCGGCGATCCGCAAAGAGCTGCAAGACGAGATGGACAAGAACGCCCAGGTGTTCCGAACCGACGAGTCCCTCGCCGAAGTCACACAGACCATCCACGGCCTCCGCGAGCGCTACAAGAACATCGTCGTGCAAGACAAGGGCAAGCGGTTCAACACCGACCTGCTCGAAGCCGTCGAGCTCGGCTTCCTCCTCGACCTCGCCGAGGTCGTCGTCTACTCGGCCCGCAACCGCAAGGAGAGCCGCGGCGGCCACATGCGCGACGACTTCCCCAAGCGCGACGACGAGAACTACATGAAGCACACCATGGCCTACCTCTCGGGCGACCCGCACTCGTCCGACGCGGCCGACCACATTCGTCTCGACTGGAAACCGGTCGTCGTGACCCGCTACCAGCCGATGGAGAGGAAGTACTGATGTCGAACGCCGTGCTCGAGACTCCCCCGGCCGCCGAGGCGCCAATCCAGCCGTTCACCGTCACCCTGATCATCCGCCGATTCGACCCGGATGTGGACAGCGAGCCGCGCTGGCAGGACTTCGACGTCGAGATGTTCCCGACCGACCGCATCCTCGACGCCCTGCACAAGATCAAGTGGGAGCAAGACGGCTCACTCACCTTCCGCCGGTCGTGCGCCCACGGCGTCTGCGGCTCGGATGCGATGCGCATCAACGGCCGCAACCGCCTGGCCTGCAAGACGCTGATCAAAGACCTCGACATCTCGAAGCCCATCTACGTGGAGGCCATCAAGGGCTTGCCGCTGGAGAAGGACCTCATCGTCGACATGGAGCCGTTCTTCGCCTCCTTCCGCGAAGTGCAGCCGTTCCTCGTCGCCAACTCGACGCCGCCGAAAGACAAAGAGCGCATCCAGTCGGTCGCCGACCGCGCCCGCTTCGACGACACGACGAAGTGCATCCTCTGCGCCGCCTGCACATCGTCCTGCCCGGTGTTCTGGACCGACGGCCAGTACTTCGGCCCGGCGGCGATCGTGAACGCTCACCGCTTCATCTTCGATTCGCGCGACGACAACTCGCAGGTGCGCCTCGACATCCTCAACGACAAAGAGGGCGTCTGGCGCTGCCGCACCACGTTCAACTGCACCGACGCCTGCCCCCGCGGCATCCAGGTGACACAGGCCATCGCCGAGGTCAAGCAGGCCATCATGCGCGGAAAGCGCTGACACCTCCTTCTTTCAGGCCATTTCAGCCTCCGACGACCGCCCGTTCCTGTTCTCAGGGGCGGGCGGTCGTCGTTGCACCGAAAGCCCTGAATACCGGATGCTCGCTAGGCTAGGCGCGTGGCCCGGACGAAGACGAAGAGGGATGTGGCGCCCGCCCATCCCGACCACTCGCTCCAACGCGCCGAGGGCACTGTCGACACGGAAGAGTCGCTGCGTGAGCGTCTGGCCGAGGCGGCCGAACCCATCCGGGAGCGCCTGGAGCGGCCGGTGGCGCGGGTCACCCGCTGGGCCAAGTGGGCGCAGTCGCTGCGGCCCTGGCGTGTGTGGACGAACTTCTCCTACAGCGACGGCAATCTGCGCGCCGCCGGCATGGGCTTCCAGTCGCTTTTCGCGATCTTCGCAGGGATCTGGCTCGGCTTCTCGGTCGCCGGCGTCTGGCTGACAGCGAACCCGGGGATCTACAACGCACTCGTCGACATCATCAACCGTTCGGTTCCTGGACTGATCGCCGTTGACGGGAGCGCGGGCGTCATCGATTCGAGCCAGCTGGAGTCGGCGACGTCGTTCGGCTGGACGGGCGTCGTCGCCGCGATCAGCCTGCTCTGGACCGCTATCGGCTGGCTGTACTACACACGCCAGGCCGTGCGGGCCGTGTTCGGTCTCAGCCGGGACACCACGAACTACGTGCTCCAGAAGATCCGCGATCTGGGCCTCGCGCTCGCCTTCGGGCTCGTGCTCCTCGTCTCCGCCGTGCTCACCATCCTCAGCACACAGGCGATCGAGTTCCTGCTGCAGCTGATCGGTCTGAGCGGCGAGACGTTCTGGTCCGCCGCGCTCGGGCGCACGTCGGGACTCCTGATCTCGGTGGTTCTCAACATCTTCACGCTGGGCGCGATGTTCCGTGTCCTCGCCCGCGTCGCCATCCCGTGGCGCAATCTGTTCTTCGGCGCGCTGCTCGGCGCCATCGCACTGGCCGGGTTGAGCACCCTCGGCGGCCTGCTCCTCGGGGGCGCCACCAAGAACCCGCTGCTTGCAACGTTCACGGTCTTCATCGGTCTGCTGCTCTGGTTCAACCTCGTCTCACGGGTCATGCTGCTCTCGGCCTCGTGGATCGCCGTCGGGATGTTCGACAAGGGGATCTCCCCGCGCATCGTCACTCCGGAACAGGCTGCGGCCGAGAAGGCGGCGACCGAGCACAACGCCCGTCTGGTCGTCGCCCGGGCAGAGCTCGAGCGGGCGAAATCCGAGCTCGGGAAGGCCCGCTGGCTCGGCAGGCTGCGCGCACAGCGGGCGGTCGAGCGCGCTCAGCACCAGCTCAACGACATCCTCGACGAGGGCGCCGTCAGTCGTCCCCGGTAGGCTTATCGCATGCCTTCCCAGCCCCTGCGCATCGCCTCGATCAACACGAACGGCATTCGGGCCGCTTACCGCAAGGGCATGGGCGCCTGGCTCGATGCGAGGGGTGTCGACATCCTCGCCATTCAGGAAGTGCGGGCGAGCACCGAAGACGTTCAGGGGCTGCTCGGCGCCGATTGGGACATCCTGCACGACCCCGCCTCTGCGAAGGGCCGCGCGGGCGTCGCGATCGCCAGCCGCCGCGCAGCGTCGATCCACCGGGTCGTGCTCGGCCCCGACGACTTCGACAGCGCCGGCCGCTGGCTGGAGGCCGACTACGAGGTCAACGGCAAGATCGTCACGGTGGTCAGCACCTATGTGCACTCCGGCGAGGCCGACTCGCCCAAACAGGTCGAGAAGTACAAGTTCCTGGATGCGATGCTCGAGCGCCTGCCCGAGCTGCAGAAACACAGCGACTACGCAGTCGTGCTGGGCGACCTCAACGTCGGCCACCGCAAGCTCGACATCAAGAACTGGCGTGGAAACGTGAAGCGTGCCGGCTTCCTCCCGGAGGAGCGCGCGTACTTCGACCGCATCCTCGGCGCCGAAGACGACCCCGACTACAACGCCGGCGGCGGACTCGGCTGGGTCGATGTCGGCCGCCGGTTCTCCGGCGACGTCGACGGCCCGTACACCTGGTGGTCGTGGCGCGGCCAGGCGTTCGACAACGACACCGGTTGGCGCATCGACTACCAGCTCGCCACCCCGGCCCTCGCGGCCACGGTGAAGAAGTACGCGGTCGACCGGGCCGCGGCCTACGACGAGCGATGGTCCGATCACACCCCCGTGGTCGTCGACTACGCCGTCTGAGCCCCCATTTTCCTTCACACTTTCTCGAGGTAGAACCATGACACAACTCCCCCGCCTGTATTCGGGCATGCAACCGTCGTCCGACTCCCTGCACCTGGGCAACTACATCGGCGCCCTGCTGCAGTGGAAGGAGCTGCAGTCCGACCACGACGCGTTCTTCTCCGTCGTCGATCTGCACGCCATCACCGTTCCCCAAGACCCCTCCGAGCTGCGCGAGAAGACCCGCCGCACGGCCGCGCAGTACATCGCCGCGGGGATCGATCCATCGGCATCCACCCTCTATGTGCAATCGCACGTTCCGGCGCACGCCCAGCTGGCCTGGATCCTCAACACGATCACCGGTTTCGGTGAGGCGTCGCGGATGACCCAGTTCAAAGACAAGTCGGCCAAGCAGGGCACGGATGCGGCATCGGTCGGCCTGTTCGCCTACCCGGTGCTGATGGCCGCCGACATCCTGCTGTATGACGCCGAGGTGGTTCCGGTCGGCGACGACCAGCGCCAGCATGTGGAGCTCACGCGCGACCTGGCCAACCGATTCAACTCGCGGTTCGGCGAAACGTTCGTGATTCCGCAGGCCATGATCCTCAAAGACACCGCTCGCATCTACGACCTGCAGAACCCCACGGCGAAGATGTCGAAATCCGCCGAGTCGCCGGCCGGGCTCATCCAGCTTCTCGAAGAGCCGTCGGTGAGCGCGAAGAAGATCATGCGGGCCGTCACCGACACCGACGGCGTCGTCTCGTTCGACCGCGAGGGCAAGCCGGGCATCTCCAATCTGCTCAGCATCTACTCCTCCCTGACCGGGCGCGACGTCGAGTCGATCGAGCTCGAATACGACGGTCGAGGCTACGGCGACTTCAAGAAGGGCCTCGCCGAGGTGGTCGTGGAGACCTTCACGCCGATCCGCGAGCGCGCGCTCGAGCTGCTGGCCGACCCGGGCGAGCTCGACCGCATCCTGGCCCGCAACGCCGAACGCGCCGACGAAGTGGCCGAGGTCACGCTCGGCAAGGTGTACGACCGACTCGGCCTGCTGCGCCGCGCGCGATGACCTCGGTTCCCCCGCGGGAGCCCGTCGTGCTGACGGGCTCCCGTGCGGTCCTCTCCATTCCGACCGGTCACGACATCGACCGCATCACGGAACTCTGCCGGGATGCAGCGATCGCCGCCTGGACGACCGTGCCTGTTCCGTATGTCCGCGCCGACGCCGAAGGGTTCGTGTTCGGTTTCGTCACCAGCGGTTGGGCTCACGGCACCGGGTGCACCTGGGCGATCCGGCTCGAGCCCGACGGTCCTCTCGTCGGAATGATCGGTCTCGACGGGATCAAAGACGGCGAGGCGGAGGTGGGCTTCTGGCTCGCGCCGGATGCGCGCGGCCGGGGCGTGATGAGCGAGGCCGTCTCGCTCGTGGCCGACTACGCCTTCGCCCCCTCGGGCCTGGCCGTGCGCGCCGCTTCCGGCCTCGGCCTGGAGCGCCTCGTCTGGCACGCGTTCACCGGCAATGCAGCCTCTGCCGCCGTCGCCCGCCGGGCCGGATTCCGGTTCGAGGGCGAGCATCGCCTCGGCGGCTCCCAGCGCGGCCGGCGACTCGACGACTGGCAGGCCTCCCTGCTGCGCGACGATCCGCGCACCCCCGCCTCCGGCTGGCCGGAGCAGACGTTCGTTCAGCGAGAGCCGGTCGAAGGGTGACCGCGCCCACCGTCGTGCTCTTCGACCTCGACGACACACTGTTCGCCCACCGGGAGGCCGTCGCCCGAGGCATCGCGGCCCATATCGCCTCGCTCGGCGGGCCGTATGGGGCGCTCGACACCGCATCCGTCGTCTCGTTCTGGCACGACCTGGAAGAGACGCACTATCACTCCTATCTGGCCGGCCGCCTCGACTTCGAGGGTCAGCGGCAAGCTCGTGCCCGCGACTTCGCCGCGCGCCACGGTGTCGCCCTCGACGACTGGGAGGCGAGCGTCTGGTTCGCCACCTACTTCGAGCGCTATGTGGAGGCCTGGACACTTCACGAGGATGCGTTGGACTGTCTCGACGCCCTGTCCCGGCGGCTGCCCGGCGTGCGGTTCGGCCTCATCACGAACGGCGACCTTGCTTTTCAGACCCGCAAGATCGTCGCGGTCGGTTTGGATTCCCGCCTGGAGCATGTGATCGCCTCCGGAGAGGTCGGTGCTGTCAAACCCGATCCCACCATCTTCCGGCACGCCTGCGGGGCGTTCGGCGTTCGCCCGGATGAAGCCGTCTACGTGGGCGACCGTCTGCGCACGGATGCGATCGGCGCGGCCTCGGCCGGCCTCACCGGTGTCTGGCTGAACCGCACAGGCCTCGCCCCTGACCCTGTCGACGCCCTCGACGCCGCCACCGTCGGCGTCCACACGCTCACGTCCCTCGCCGAGCTCCCGCCCCTCCTGGCCCCATAGCCTCGCGAGAGCTGCCGAATGTGTCTCATTCCGCACGGCCTTCGGAGTGGTCGTCCGCTTGCGGGCCCGGATGCTCGACCAGTTCTTCCAGGGGTCGCGCGCGGCGCAGCAGGCCGAGTCGGTCGTACACCGGTGCCGAGCAGATCGATGCCGAGCAGCCCGGTCCCGGCCAGACCGGCGACGGCCCGACCGGCGCCGGGCAGACGAAAGCGCCGCCCGGCACAGGCCGGACGGCGCCTTTCGGTGAAACGGATCAGGCGTTGCGCACGTCGTCGTCGACCCAGTCGAAGGTCTTCGTGACGGCCTTCTTCCAGAGTCGCAGCTGACGGTCGCGCTCGCCCGGGTCCATCTCGGGGTTCCAGCGGCTGTCCTCTTGCCAGTTCTTGCGGAGGTCGTCCAGGTTCTCCCAGAAGCCGACGGCGAGGCCGGCCGCGTAGGCGGCACCCAGGGCAGTGGTCTCCGCCACGACGGGCCGCACGACCGGCACGCCGAGGATGTCGGCCTGGAACTGCATGAGCGTGTTGTTGGCGATCATGCCGCCGTCCACCTTCAGCTCCTGCAGGTCGACACCGGAGTCGGCGTTGACGGCGTCCAGCACCTCGCG
This sequence comes from Leifsonia poae, assembly GCF_020009625.1. Lineage (NCBI taxonomy): Bacteria > Bacillati > Actinomycetota > Actinomycetes > Micrococcales > Microbacteriaceae > Leifsonia > Leifsonia poae. The sequence continues at coordinate 3,333,768 of NZ_JAIHLP010000002.1, read as the reverse complement.
GGTCTGGAATGCAGTCGCCTCCAGCACGGCGCGGGCGATGTGCCCCTTGTTCACGTAACGGGTGAGGCCCACCAGGGCGCCACGCGCATCCGATCGCCAGTACGGAGCGAACAGGCCGGAGAACGCCGGCACGAAATACGCGCCGCCGTTGTCGTCGACCGTCTTCGCCAACGCCTCGATCTCGTCGGCGCTGCTGATCAGACCGAGGTTGTCGCGCAACCACTGCACCAGCGAACCGGTCACGGCGATCGAGCCTTCGAGCGCGTAATGCGGCTTCGCGTCGCCGATCTTGTAGCCCAGCGTGGTCAGCAGCCCGTTCTTGGAGTGGACGATCTCCTCTCCCGTGTTGAAGATGAGGAAGTTGCCGGTGCCGTAGGTGTTCTTGGACTCGCCCGGATCGAATGCGGCCTGACCGAAGGTGGCGGCCTGCTGGTCGCCGAGGATGCCCGCAACCGGGACCTCGCGCAGCAGACTGGACGATTCGACCTCGCCGTAGACCTCGGACGAGCTCCTGATCTCGGGCAGCATCGACTTCGGGACCCCGAACACCTCGAGGATGTCGTCGCGCCAGGTGAGCGTCTCGAGATCCATGAAGAGCGTGCGGGAGGCGTTCGTCACATCGGTGGCGTGAACACCGCCATCCGGGCCGCCGGTCAGGTTCCAGAGCACCCAGCTGTCCGTGTTGCCGAACAGCAGGTCACCACGCTCGGCGCGCTCGCGGGCACCCTCGACGTTCTCGAGGATCCAGACGATCTTCGTGCCGGAGAAGTAGGTCGCCAGCGGCAGACCCACGATCGGTTTGAAGCGCTCGACGCCGCCGTCCGCAGCGAAGCGGTCGACGATGTCCTGTGTGCGGGTGTCCTGCCAGACGATGGCGTTGTAGACGGGCTCGCCGGTGTTCTTGTCCCAGACCACCGCGGTCTCGCGCTGGTTGGTGATTCCGACGGCCGCGATGTCGTGACGGGTGAGGTCGGCCTTGGACAGGGCCTGGCCGATCACCTCGCGGGTGTTGTTCCAGATCTCGACCGGGTTGTGTTCCACCCAGCCCGCCTTCGGGAAGATCTGCTCATGCTCCAACTGACCGGACGAGACGATCGACCCGGACTTGTCGAAGATGATCGCTCGGGTACTCGTCGTGCCCTGGTCGATGGCAACCACATAGTCGGCCATAGGTAACTCCTTTGTTTTGGGGTGGGGCTGGGGAGCCGGCCCGGTCGGGGCCGGCCCCGGAGTGTTCTGTTACTTGAGGAGGGGCAGCCAGGCGAGCGCGGCCCAGCCGGCGAGCACACCGCCGAGGATCGGGCCGACGACCGGCACCCAGGCGTACGACCAGTCGCTCGAACCCTTACCCTTGATCGGGAGCACGAAGTGCGCGATGCGCGGGCCGAGGTCACGGGCGGGGTTGATGGCGTACCCGGTAGGACCACCGAGCGAGGTACCGATGACGATAACGAGCAGTGCCACGGGGAGGGCGCCGAGCGCAGCGAGACCGGAGACTCCCGGCTGATGGCCGAACGCGATGACGACGAACACCAGCACGAAGGTGCCGATGATCTCCGTCACGAGGTTCCACGCGTAGCTGCGGATGGCCGGGCCGGTCGAGAAGACACCGAGCTTGTTGGCGGGCTCGGGCTCCGCGTCGAAGTGCTGCTTGTATGCGAGCCAGGTGAACACGGCGCCGATGAAGGCACCGATCATCTGGGCGAGGATGTACAGCAGCACCGTCCCGGGATTCACCACGACCAGGGTGTGCAACGCCGCGTTGCCGAACGTCTTCGCCCCGTTCGCGACGAGGCCGAGGGTGACGGCCGGGTTCAAGTGGGCGCCGGAGTTGTACGCGACGGTCACACCGGAGAAGACCGCGAGGCCCCAGCCGATGTTCACCATCAGGAACCCGCCGTTGAAGCCTTTGTTCTTGATGAGAGCGACGTTCGCCACGACGCCGGTACCGAGGAGGACGAGCATTGCCGTGCCCACCATCTCCGACAGGAAATCTACACCGATATTGTCCACGTTGACCTTCCAGTTGTTCGCTAGAGCCGCACCCTGTTGTGCGTTTATCGATGGTTCTCATCAGGGTGGGCAGTTGAACGCTATTCGCGCTCAGCCCGCCGGGACAAGAACCGTGCTATGCACGTTCGTGCATTATCGGAAGAGCACGGGCTTCGCCGCCGTCCTCCGATTCGAGGTGCACCCGGTGGGCGTCGGCAAGGTCCGCTATGACAGCATCTTCCTCCTCCGACCGCCGATTTGGCGACCATCCGAGAACTCCGGCGACGATTTCCCCGACCTCTTTGACCAGTCCGAGCGACAGCGATCCGGTGAACGCGAGGCTGGTGCGGCGCAGGAAGACATCGTCGAGGTGCACGACGTGTTCGGTGCGCACCAGGTACTCGATCTCGGCCCGGGAGAAGTCGGCGGCGAACGCCAGCGCGGGGTCGTCACCTTCGACCGCGCCGATCGCGTCGATCACCGCGGTGGCTTTGGTGCCGTACCGGCGCAGCAGCTGGGTGGCGCGGTCGTTTCCGACGTCGGCGCCGTAGCGCGCCGTCCAGTCGCGCTCGGCGACGGGCGTCGCCGGGAATCCGACACCGCCACCGATCGCCAGGCCGGCCGTCGAGACGACGCGCGGGGCGCCTAGAGCGGTCAGGGTCTCGTTGGCGAGATGCTCGCTGAGCGCGCGGAACGTCGTCCATTTGCCGCCGACCAGGCTGAGCACGGTCGTGCTGCCGAGCCCCGGAAGGGTGCCGGGCACGATGCGGTAGTCACGAGAGACGAATCCGGGCTGGGTGTCGTCGTGGTGCGGCAGCGGACGCACGCCCGAGAACGTGTAGACGATCTGCGAGCGTGCGACCGGGATGCGTGGGAAAACGTGCGAGACCAATTCGATGAAGTAGTCGATCTCGTCTTCGGTGCACACCGCGCGCTCCGACATGTCGGCCTCGAGGTCGGTGGTGCCGACCATCACGCGCCCCTTGAGTGGGTAGATGAGGACGATCCGGCCGTCGTTGTTCTCGAAGAACATCTCGCGGCCCTTGCACGCTTCGAGCAGCTCGGGGTTGTCGAGCACGATGTGCGAGCCCTTGGTGCCGCCCATGTACTCGGTCGCCCGGCCGAGCGCCTGGTTCGTCAGGTCGGTCCACGGCCCGGATGCATTTACCACCACATCCGCGACGATCGTGAACTCGGCGCCGGTCTCGCGGTCGCGCACGAGCACACCGCCGTCTTTCACCGCGACGGCCTCCACATAGTTCGCGGCACGGGCGTTCGGGCCGGCGGCGAGGCCGTCTGCCAGCACGTCGAGTGCGAGGCGTTCCGGATCGTGCACGGAGGCGTCGAAGTAGGTCGCCGTGTATTTGACGCCGGGGTTCAGGTGCGGTTGCTCGGCCAGCGAGGCGGTGCGCCCGCGGAACGCGTGGCGGGGAACCGTTCCGCCGTCGCGGGAGAACGAGTCGTAGATCGTGAGACCGGTCTTGATGAGGAACGCACCGCGCTCCTTCGGTTTGCCCTGCTTGTGCGTGAGGAATCGCAGCGGGGCGGAGAGTATGCCCGAGAATGTCGAGAAGATCGGAATCGTGGTCTGCAGCGGCTTCACGTAGTGCGGCGCGATCTTCAGCAGGCCGTTGCGCTCGGTGACCGATTCCTTCACGAGCCGGAACTCGCCGTTCTCGAGGTAGCGCACGCCGCCGTGGATCATGTGGCTCGACGCGGCCGACGCCCCGGAGATGAAGTCGTTGCGTTCGACGAGCACCACGTCGATGCCCTGCAGGGCGAGATCGCGGAACGTCCCGATCCCATTGATGCCGCCGCCGATCACGAGGACCTGGGCTTTCGGGCGCTCGCGGAGGCGTTCGACCTCGCTGCGGGCAGCGGATGCGTTCGACTTCGTCGTCACGGGTATCTCCTGAAGTTCTGTCGGTGCGTTTGTGGGACAGCTATAGTTTTCGAGAGACGGACACTTTGTTCAAGCTGACTGCACATACGTGCAGAGCTTCGAGAGCCGTCGGAAAGGCCTGAGATGGTTTCACCCGAGACCGAGAACCTGCCCGAGAAGATGCGCGACGCGCTGAAGGCGGGACACCTCTACTACATGCAAGACCTCACCATGGAGGCCATCGCCCACGAGATGCACACCTCGCGGTCCAGCGTCTCGCGGCTGCTCAGCTACGCGCGGGCGTCCGGGCTCGTCACGATCCAGATCGCCACGCCGCACGAGGGGGCGACGCGCATCCAGCAGGAGATCCATGAGCGTTACGGTATCGCCGCGCACATCGTTCCGATGCCGAGCGCCATCAGCGATGTGGACAGGCTGGAGCGCGTCGCGATCTCGGCTGCACGGATTCTCGACCGTTTCATCGACTCGAACATGACGGTCGGGCTCGCCTGGGGCTCCACGATGAGCGCGCTCAGCCGCCACCTCATCCCCAAAGACCTCCACAATGTGGAGTTCGTGCAGCTGAACGGCGCCGGCAACACGTATACGACCGGCGTGCTCTATGCGAGCGAGATCCTCCGCCGCTTCGGAGACACGTTCTCGGGCACGATCCAGGAGTTCCCCGTGCCCGCCCTCTTCGATGATGCGCAGACCAAGACGGCGATGTGGCGCGAGCGCAGCACCCGCCGCATCCTCGACATCCAGGAGAGGATGGACGCGGCCATCTTCGGGCTCGGCTCCCCGTTCTCGGAGGTGCGCTCGCATGTCTACGCCGGCGGATACCTGGAGCCACGCGACTACGCGTCGCTCGACGAATCCGGTGTGGTCGGCGATGTGGCCACGGTGTTCTTCCGCGAGGACGGCAGCCACCACGGCATCCTGTTGAATGAGCGCGCGAGCGGCCCCGATATCGACCTGATCAAGCGGGTGCCCCGCCGGGTGTGCGTCGTCTCCGGGCCGTCGAAAGTGCACAGCCTGCGCGGCGCACTGACCGCCGAGCTCATCACTGACCTCATCGTCGACGAAGGCACGGCGCGCGCACTGGTAGCGCTGTCAGACTGAGCGCATGACAGCCTCCGTTCTCCTCATCACCGGAACATCGACGGGGATCGGGCGTGCCACCGCCGTCGCCGCCGCTCGCGCCGGTCACACGGTCGTCGCCACCATGCGCGACCTCGCCAAGCGCGGCCCCCTCGACGATGCGGCACGGGATGCCGGTGTGCGGCTCGACGTGCAGCCGCTCGAGGTCACCGACCCCGCCTCGATCGATGCCTGCTTCGCGCACATCCGTTCGACCCACGGGCGGTTGGATGCGCTCCTCAACAACGCCGGGGCCGGTCACGTCGGCACCGTCGAGACCGACGGGCTGCAAACCGTCCGCGATGTCATGGAGGTCAACTTCTTCGGCGTCGTGGCCGTCACCCGGGCTGCGCTCCCCCTGCTGCGAGAGAGCGGCGGCCGGCTGCTGACCGTGTCGAGCGTCGGCGGCGTGGTCGGCCAGCCGTTCAATGAGGCATACTGCGCGGCCAAGTTCGCGGTGGAGGGCTTTCTGGAGTCGCTCACACCGGTGGCGGCCGCGCTCGGCGTGCGGGTGACCGTGATCGAGCCGGGCGCCGTCTCGACCGAGTTCGTCGCCAATGTCGGGGCAGGCTCCTCGGCCCCCGCGGACGACTCGCCCTACCGCCCGCTGTTCGACGCCTACCTCGCCCGGGTCGCCGGAGCCTTCTCGCCCGAGAGCGCACAGACACCGGAGGGTGTCGCCGAGGTGATCGTCCAGGTGCTCGCGGAGGAGCATCCCGCCGCCCGCGTGCAGACATCCGACGCGGCCCGCGGATTCGTCGGCGTGAAGCTCTCCGACCTCGACGGTTCCGCTGTTCAGGGCGTGACGGCCGGATGGATCGTGCACCGGGAGCCGTAACAGTTCGACGGGAATACGCGAACGGTGGGCGCGTTGACTACACTCAGAAACAGAAAACGTGCTCCGGGGTCGGTGAAAGTCCGAACCGGCGGTGATAGTCCGCGAGCGGAACGGTGTCTCGACACCCGACTGCTGAGCCGGTGGAATTCCGGCACCGACGGTAATGGGGTCAGGCGACAGCCTGGCCGCTCAGTCCGGATGGGAGGCAGCACGGCAGCGGACGCACGACGCCCGCTGCACGGGTGACATCTGTCACGCGACCCCGGAAGACGTCTCGACCGAGAGACAGGACGAACCGGGATGACGTGGGATGCGGCGATGCGCACCGCCATCGAGTTGGCGCACAACGGCCCCGCCGGCGGCGTTAACCCGCGCGTCGGGTGTGTGATCCTCGACCCGGACGGCACAGTGATCGCCGAAGGCTGGCACCGCGGCGTCGGGACCGCGCACGCTGAGGTCGACGCGCTCAGCAAGCTGGCCGAGTCCGGCGCGCGCGGTGCGACCGCCGTGGTCACGCTGGAGCCCTGCAACCACACCGGGCACACCGGCCCCTGCTCCGAGGCGCTCATCGCGGCCGGCGTCACGCGCGTCGTCTACGCCGTGAGCGATCCGGGTCACGCCTCCGGCGGTGGGGCGGCGCGCCTGCGCGCGGCCGGCGTGGAGGTGATCGACGGCGTGCAGGCCGACGAGGTCGAAGATTTCCTCGAAGACTGGCTCACCGCAGCACGGCTCGGGAGACCACGCATCACCGTGAAGTGGGCGAGCAGCCTCGACGGGCGCGCGGCCGCGGCCGACGGCACCAGCCGCTGGATCACCGGCGCCGCCGCGCGGCAACGGGTGCACGAGCAACGCAAGGCTTCCGATGCCATTGTCGTCGGCACGGGCACCGTGCTCGCCGACGACCCCAGCCTCACCGCCCGCGGCGACGCCGGCGAACTGCTCGCCACCCAGCCCACCCCGGTAGTGGTCGGGATGCGCGCGATCCCGAAAGACGCGGCCGTGTTCCGGCACCCGCATCCGGTGCTCTTCGAGGGCACCCACGACGTGGCCGAGGTGGTGCGCGACCTGCACGCGCGTGGGTTCCGACGCGTGTACGTCGAGGGCGGCCCCACCCTGGCCAGCGCGTTCATCGCCGCCGGCCTCGTGGACGAATACGCGATCTACCTGGCGCCGACCCTGCTCGGCGGTAGCCGGCTCGCGCTCGGCGACATCGGCGTCGGAACCATCGGCGAGCAGCGCCGGTTGCGCATCCGATCGGTCGAGAACCTGGGCGTCGACCTGTTCGTCAGCGCCGTACCCGAGCATGTGACACCAGAAGGAGACTGAATGTTCACCGGAATCATCGAAGAGCTCGGCGAGATCACCGCCGTCGACTGGGCGGACGATGCCGCACGCCTGACCGTGCGCGGACCGATCGCGGTCGGCGACGCGAAACACGGCGACTCGATCTCGGTGAGCGGCGTGTGCCTGACCGTGATCGACCAGGACGCCGAGACCTTCACAGCGGACGTGATGGCCGAGACACTCGCCATGAGCACGCTCGACGGGGTCCGCCCCGGTCGGCGCGTGAACCTGGAACGAGCCGCTCAGGTGGGCGACCGTCTCGGCGGTCACATCGTGCAGGGGCACATCGACGGCACCGCGACCGTGCTGGCGATCACCGACGGCAGCGCCTGGCGGGTCGTACGGCTGAGCCTCGATCCCGAACATGCGCCGCTGGTCGCCCGCAAAGGCTCCATTGCGGTCGACGGGGTCTCACTCACCGTCAGTGCCGTCGGCGGCGGCCCGGACGACGGCTGGTTCGAGGTATCGCTCATCCCCGAGACCCTCACCGCCACCACCCTCGGCGACCGGGTGGTCGGCGACCGGGTGAACATCGAGACCGACATTCTCGCGCGTCACGTCGAACGAATGCTCGGACTCGGCTACGCCACCCGGGAGACGGTTCTGCCACCGTCCGTCATCGACCCTTCCATCGAACGGAGCACGCTATGAGTCTCGCCACCATCCCCCAGGCCCTCACCGATCTGCGAGCCGGCAAGCCGGTGATCGTCGCCGACAACGAGAGCCGCGAGAACGAGGGCGACGTGATCATCGCCGCCGAACTGGCCAGCCAGGAGTGGATCGCCTGGACGGTGAAGAACTCGTCCGGGTTCATCTGCGCCCCGATGACCAACGAGATCGCCGACCGTCTCGACCTCCCCGTGATGGTCGCCACGAACGAAGACTCGCGTGGCACCAACTACACAGTGAGCGTCGACGCGGCCAACCGCCTCAGCACGGGCATCAGCGCGGCCGACCGAGCCCACACGCTGCGCGTGCTCGCCGACCTGCACTCGACGCCGGCCAGTCTGCACCGGCCGGGCCACATCCTGCCGCTGCGCGCGGTGGACGGCGGCGTGCGGGAGCGCGACGGTCACACCGAAGCAGCCGTCGACCTGCTCAAACTGGCCGGCCTCACACCGGTCGCGGCGATCGCCGAGATCGTCGCCGACGACGGCGAGATGATGCGCCTGCCCGGGTTGATCGAGCTCGGCGAGCGGGAAGGCGTGCTCGTCATCACGATCGAGGCGCTCATCGCGTACCTGCAGGAGTTCCACTGCGACGAGCCGCTCGAGAGCGTGGCCCCCGTTCCTGAGACCTCACGCGTCATCTTCGAGGTGGAGACCACGGTTCCCACCGTGCACGGTCCGTTCCGGATGCGCGCCTACCGCGATCGCATGACGGGAGCAGACCATGTAGCCATCGTCTCCGGAACGCCGGGCGCCTCCGGAACCCTCATCCGCGTGCATTCGGAATGCCTGACCGGCGAGGCGTTCGGCTCGCTCAAATGCGAGTGCGGACCGCAGCTCGACACAGCTCTCGACACGATCCAGCGCGAGGGCGGCGTCGTCGTCTACCTGCGCGGGCACGAGGGCCGCGGGATCGGCCTGATCAACAAGCTGCGGGCATACAAGCTGCAGGAAGAGGGACTGGATACCCTCGATGCGAACCTGGCCCTCGGCCTGCCCATCGATGCCCGGGACTACGGGGCGGCCACGGCCATCCTGCAAGACCTCGGCATCGAATCGGTGCGGCTGCTGACCAACAACCCGGAGAAGGTGCGCCAACTTCAGGAGCACGGCATCGAGGTCAGCGAGCGGGTTCCGCTCGTGGTCGGTGTCGGCGCATACAACGAGGGATACCTCGAAACCAAGCGTGACCGGATGGGTCATGTCATCGCCTCGACAGAGATCACAGCGGAAAGGACAGCACGATGAGCGGAGCAGGAGCCCCGGAGACGCAGGAGAGGATCGACGGGAGCGGCCTCACCGTCGTGATCGTCGCCGGAACCTGGCACGAGCAGATCACCGACGGGCTCATCGCCGGCGCCGAGCGCACCCTGGCGGAGGCGGGCGCGAGCTACTCCGTCGTGCGCGTGCCGGGCAGCTTCGAGCTCCCGGTCGTGAGCAAGGGCGCGCTGGAGGCGGGCGCGGATGCGGTCGTCGCGCTCGGTGTGATCATCCGTGGTGGCACGCCGCACTTCGAGTATGTGTCCTCCGCGGCCACCGACGGGCTCACCCGGGTCGCGCTCGACACCGGCAAGCCGGTCGGGTTCGGCGTGCTCACGCTCGATGATGAAGCCCAGGGTCTGGATCGCGCCGGCCTCCCCGGCTCCCGCGAAGACAAGGGCGCTGAGGCAGCGCACGCCGCCCTCAGCACCGGCCTCCTCCTCCGCTCCCTCTGACCGCCAGAAACGCCAGTACGCCGCCGAGTCCACGATTTCTCCGTGGTCTCGGCGGCGTACGTGCGTTGTCGGGCGTCCTCGTCGGACGCCGGGCGCAGAGGGGTCAGGGCTTCCAGACCATGAGGACGACGACGAGCACGAGCAGCAGACTGGCAACGCCCGAGCCTGCGGCGATCGCGGGATAGCTCGGCGCCGACGCCGTGGCTCCGGCCGGGGATGCGGCACTCGCCTCGAGCGCCTCGGCCGCCCTGCGCATCGTCGGCACGACGACGAAGAGCGTCAAGGCGAGGGCGACGACGTAGGCGATGATCGACCAGAGGATCCACGGAGTCGTCACGGAGAGGTCGTACTTCTTGTCGGACATCCCCATCACGCCGAAGCCAAAGACCACGACCAGCAGGGAGAGCAGCGAGAAGAGGTTCGTGGACTTCGCAAGAACCGCGACCTGAGAGGCGTTGCCCGCCCGAACGGCGCGCATGGCCGTCATGGGCAGGATCGCCATCGGGCCGACGATGAAGACGGCCGAGACCACGTGCAGAACATCGAACAGGGTATCCATGCCCCCAGCGTAGCCTCCACGTTCCTCACGCACTCGGCACACCTGTCGCGGCTGCTGCACTCGGCGCTCCGACCGATCGCCGTCAGTCGAGGAAGAGGGCTCGCAGCCTGCGCGTGGTGAGCACGAGACCGAGCACGACCATGACGGCGAAGTACAGCACATGCCAGAGGAGGCCGAACCCGACGGCGCCGGTGGTCAGGTCGCGGACGAGCTCGACGCCATGCCAGAGCGGCAGCGCCTGGATGATCCACTGGATCCACTGCGGATAGACCGTGATCGGGTAGAACGTGGCCGAGAGCAGGAACATCGGCAGCATGACGAAGTTGATCCAGTCCATCTGCTGGAAGGTCTTCATGTAGCTGGTGATGCCCATCCCGAAGCTGGCGAACCCGAAGGCGATGAGCAGCACGGCCGGCAACGCGAGGACGGCCCACCAGGAGAGGTTCAGCCCGAGCGCCTGCATCACGAGCATGAATCCGATCGCATAGAGCGCGCCTCGAAGCAGCGCCAGCAGGATCTCCCCAAGAGCCACGTCGAGCGGGCCGAGCGAGGTGGAGAGCATCCCCTCATAGAGCTTGGCGAAGTGCATCTTGAAGAAGACGTTCCAGGTGGAGTCGTACACCGCACCGTTCATCGCCGAGGTGGCCAGCAGCGCCGGCGCGATGAATGCGGCATACGCCACCGGCTGACCGCCGCTGGTCGTGACATTCCCGACCAGGGAGCCGAGCCCGACACCGAGCGAGAGCAGGTAGAAGATCGGCTCGAAGAAGCCGCTCACGACGACGAGCCAGTTGGTGCTCCGCGTGGCCAGCCATCCGCGTTGCATCACGGAGGATGCGTTTCCCGCGTAGAGGGCGCGCAGCGGCCGGGTGTGCGCCACGGTCGCGATGAACTGTTCGTCGGTCGAGGTCACTTGTTCAGCCTCCGTCCTGCGATGCGTCGAGCCCACAGCCAGAACGAGATGAACAGAGCACCGAGGTAGAGCACGTGCACGATCGTCAGCCACAGGGGCTCGACGGCCCCGAAAGTGAAGACGCGGGCGAGCTCGGTCGAATGCCAGAGCGGCGAGATCCAGCCGATCCACTGCAGGAACCACGGCATCGACGAGAGGGGGAAGAAGGTTCCGGAGAAGAGCGTCATCGGCAGCAGCACGAACCGCATCAGCATCGCGATCTGCCCGGTGTCCTGCTCCAGGGTGGCCACGAACGCCATCACAGGCGTACCGAACGCGAGGCCGCCAAGGGTGCCGACCAGGATCGAGACGGCCCCGAGCGCCGAGGGAACCGCGCCGAACAGCACCATGATGGCGAAGTACAGCCCCCCGGCCACGAGCAGCCGCGCCGTGACCGAGATCACGATGCCGTCGATGATCTGACCAGGGGCGATGGGGGCGGCGTTCATGCCGAAGAAGGTGGGATTCCATTTGAAGCCGAGCATCACCGGATAGGTGAACTCTTCGCTCGCCACTGTCACGGCGGCCGTGCACAGCAGAGCCGGAGCGACGAAGGTGAGGTAGTCGACACCCCCGACGCCCTGCTGCCCCTGCGTGTGGTCAACCAGGCTGCCGAGGCCCACGCCCATCGCGAGCAGGTAGAGCAGCGGATAGCCGAACGCGGTCACCAGCAGGGTCTGCAGGTAGGAGCGCATCACGCGGAACCTGTGCTCCGCCACGTACCACGCACCGAATCTGCGTGGTCGCACCGCGGCGGCGAGCGCCGCGCGACTCTCGCCGGCCACCGTCATCATGTCGCTCATTCGATGAGACTCCGCCCGGTGAGGCGCAGGAACACATCTTCGAGGCTCGATCGCCGCACCAGGCTGGTCAGAGGACGCAGACCGCGTTCCGTGATCCGCACCAGCTCGCTCTCGCCGCTGTCGCCGTAGACCAGGATGCGGTCCGGCAGCACTTCCACCCGCTCACCGATACCGTCGAGCAAGCCGGCCACCTCGGCGTTGCGTTCGGAACCGAACCTCACCTCCAGCACCTCGCGCGACGAGTATTGCCGGATGAGCGCCGCGGGCGACCCTTCGGCCATGATCCTGCCCTTGTCGACCACCACCAGTCGATCGCAGAGCTGCTCGGCCTCGTCCATGTAGTGCGTGGTCAGCACGAGTGTGGTGCCCTGTTCCTTCAGCCGGAACAGCCTGTCCCAGAGGATGTGCCTGGCCTGCGGGTCGAGACCGGTGGTCGGCTCGTCGAGCAGCAGGATGCGCGGGTCGTTGATGAGCGCCCGCGCGATCGTGAGGCGGCGTTTCATGCCGCCGGAGAGATCGTCGACCTTGGCCTTCGCCTTGTCTTCCAACTGCGCGAAGGCGAGCAACTCGTCAGCGCGTCGTCTGACCCGCGCTATCGGCAGACCGAAGTAGCGACCGTAGACGATCAGGTTGTCCCGCACCCGCAGTTCCGTGTCGAGGTTGTCGGATTGCGGAACGACACCCAGCTGGGAGCGGATCTCCGGCCCGTACCGATCGGGGTCGAGGCCCAGAATGCTCAGCTCGCCCTCCGTGCGGGTGGAGACCGCGCCCACCATTCGCATGGTGGTGGATTTGCCGGCGCCGTTCGGCCCGAGCAGACCGAATGACTCCCCCGGCGCGACCTCGAACGAGATCCCGTCGACGGCGGCGAACGTCTTGTACTTCTTGACGAGGTTGTTGGCGGTGATGACGGGCGTCGGCATAGTTCTGCACTGTAGCCCGCACCGCCGACACGCACGATGCCGGCTGTGCCGGCCCCCGGTTTCGCGGTGTCAGAAGCTCGCGATGCCTTTGCCGATGATGACGACGCCGATCACGAGGAGCAGCACGGTCATGATCGTCGCGTTGTTGCTCAGGAGCCAGCCCCGCAGAGCATCGAGCGGACCGGCAATGCGCTGGGCCGCCACCAGATAGGCCACCACGGGGATCAGGACCGTGCAGGCGGCGATCACCACGAAGATCACGATAGCCACGATCTCCTGCCAGACAACGAGACCGGAGCCGCCGATGGCGAGTCCGCCCGCCACCGCCATGAGCAGGTTCTTGGGGTTGATCGCCGCGAGCACGAAGGCGAGGCCGAGTGCGCCGGCCGGTTTCATCGTGTCGATCGCCGCCATCCACTTGGGAGCCGCCGCCGTCTCGCCGCGTGCGGGTCGCTTGCGCCACTGGTTCCAGGCCAGCAGCAGCAGGCCGAGACCGAGGATGATCTTGATGACTCCGGCGATCGGCTTCGACGCCGTCGGATCGGCCGCCGGGATGATGGCCGACAGCAGGGTGAACACGACGACGGCGACGACGATACCGAGGATCCAGCCGATCAAGAACCCGACACTGGTGCCCCGGGCCTTTGGCGAGAGCAGCATCAGGATCGCGGCGATGATCGGGATGGGGCTGACGGCAATGCCGAGCGCACTGGGCAGAATCTCGCCGATGACACCATTCACGTCGGGTCCCCTCTCGACCGGTTGACGAGAACGTATCGTGTCCCGCCCCGTCACGCCAGCATTCACACGCTCGTGAGCGAACATGCAGTCCAGACGAAGTACGGTCGAAGGTGACGCAAACCGCGACACCCCTACACTCCCCACGAGGAACGAAGATCCCATGAGCTCCGAACAGTCCGCACCCGCGCGCCGCCGTTTCGGCCGACCGAGCAAGCCCGGCGAGGAGGGGCCGCGCGCCCGGTTCAGCCAGCTGCTGCCCTACCTGCTCGAACACCGCGGCGTGCTCAGCATCGTCGTGGTGTTGAGCGTGCTCGGCGCCGCGGCGAGCCTCGCGCAGCCGCTGCTCGTCAGCCAGGTCATCGACGTGGTCGGCAAGAAGCAACCGCTGGGCGCACTCGTCTGGGGTCTGGTGATCCTCGTCGTGGTCTCCGGTCTCATCAGCGGTTACCAGCACTACCTGCTGCAGCGCACCGGGGAAGGTGTCGTGCTCTCCTCCCGCCGACGGCTCGTCGGCCGGATGCTGCGGCTGCCGATCAGCGAGTTCGACACCCGTCGCACCGGCGACCTGGTCTCGCGGGTCGGCTCCGACACGACGCTGCTGCGCGCCGTGCTCACCCAGGGGCTGGTCGAAGCGATCGGCGGCGCACTCACCTTCCTCGGCGCCCTCATCGCCATGCTCATCATCGACCCGGTGCTGCTCGGACTCACTGTGCTTGTGATCGCCGCCTCCATCGTTGCGGTCACGCTGCTCTCCGGGCGCATCCGGGTCGCCAGCCAGCAGGCGCAGAACAAGGTCGGCGACCTGGCCGCCGCCGTGGAGCGGGCGATCAGCTCGGTGCGCACCATCCGAGCCTCCAACGCCACCGACCGCGAGATCGCGGCGGTCGACGAGAACGCCGTCGGCGCGTGGAAGATGGGCATCAAAGTCGCCAAGATCTCCGCGCTCGTGGTTCCGGTCGCGGGCATCGCCATGCAGGTGTCGTTTCTGGTCGTCCTCGGCGTCGGCGGCTTCCGGGTGGCCAGCGGCGCGATCACCGTGGCGAACCTCGTGGCGTTCATCCTGTTCCTGTTCATGATGATCCTCCCGCTCGGTCAGGCATTCGGCGCCGTGACCGCGGTGAACTCGGCGCTGGGCGCACTCGGGCGCATCCAGGAGATCATCGACCTGCCCACCGAGGATCAATTCGATCGGGAGATCGCGCCGCTCGGCATGACCGTCGGTGCTGCGAACGAGGGGCTCGCCCCGGAGGCGCCGGCGATCGAGTTCGCCGACGTGCACTTCGCCTACCCCGACAGCACGGTCAAGCAGGAGACCTCGCCCGACCCCCGCGCCCCCCAGACCACCGAGCGCAGCGTCGTCGAAGCATTCGCGGGGCGGATGTGGTGGCCGAGGCCGAGGCCGCCGCCGGGCTCGGAACCGAGACGGAGAAGGCATCGCGCCCGAACGGTGTGCTGCACGGCGTGACCTTCGAAGCGCTTCGCGGCAAGCGCACCGCCCTGGTGGGACCGTCGGGTGCCGGCAAGTCAACGATCCTCGCCCTCATCGAGCGGTTCTACGACCCGACGGCCGGCGAGGTGCGCTTCGGCGGCCTGGACATCCGTACCCTCGACCGCACCGCCCTGCGCGGCCAGATCGGCTACGTCGAGCAGGATGCCCCGGTGCTGGCCGGATCGCTGCGCGACAACCTCACCCTCGCTGCCCCGGATGCGACGGACGCCGAATGCACCGATGTGCTGCACGCCGTCAATCTCACCGAGGTGCTGGAACGCAACGAACTCGGCCTGAGCGCACCCGTCGGGGAGGACGGCATCATGCTCTCCGGCGGCGAGCGCCAGCGCCTCGCCATCGCCCGCGCTCTGCTCGCCGCGCCGCCGGTGCTGCTACTCGACGAGTCCACCTCGAGCCTCGACGGCCGCAATGAGCAGCTCATGCGCGAGGCCATCGATGCCGTAGCGGTCGATCGCACGCTGATCGTGATCGCACACCGGCTCTCCACCGTCGTCGACTCCGACCAGATCGTCGTGCTCGACCACGGCGAGGTCATCGGCACCGGCACGCACTCCGAACTGGTGGTCTCGACACCGCTGTACCGCGACCTCGCGAAGCACCAGCTGCTCGTCTGAGTCGCTCCCCGGAATACAGCCACGAGAACACGGCGGGCAGAAGACAGCGAGTCCGCACTCCGCCGCACGGATCGGAAGATCCGGCGACGAGGTGCGGACTCGCTGGTGTCGGGCCGCGGTCAGGCGCGATCCGACGGAACCGCCGCGGTCAGGCGCGGAGGTGGTAGCGGAGCGACGCGAGTTCGGCGCGCAGAGCGGCAGGCACGCGTGACCCGAATCGGTCGAAGAACTCGTCGGTGAGGTCGCATTCGGCGAGCCAGGAGTCGCGGTCGACGTGGAACAGCGCCTCGACGTGGTCGCCGGGAAGATCGAGCCCGGCCAGGTCGAGCTCCTCGGGCACGGGCAGCAGACCGATGGGGGCGTCGACGGCGCCGGCCGACCCTTCGATGCGGCGCACGATCCACTCAAGCACACGGGCGTTCTCGCCGAAACCGGGCCAGAGGAACGAGCCGTCGTCTCCCTTGCGGAACCAGTTGACCTGGAAGACGGCGGGAGCCTTCTCGCCGAGCCGCTCCCCCATCCCGAGCCAGTGGCCCCAGTAGTCGGCCATGTTGTAGCCGCAGAACGGCAGCATGGCGAACGGGTCGCGCCGCAGTTCGCCAACGGTGCCTTCGGCGGCGGCGGTCTTCTCCGACGAGATGGTGGCGCCGAGGAAGACGCCGTGCTTCCAATCGCGGGCCTGTGCGACGAGCGGGACGTTCGTCGCGCGACGCCCGCCGAAGAGGATGGCGTCGATCGGAACGCCGTCGAACGCATCCCAGTCGTCGGCGATCGACGGGCATTGGGCCGCCGACACCGTGAAGCGGGAGTTCGGGTGCGCGGCCGGCCGGCCGGACTCGGGCGTCCAGTCCTCACCCTGCCAGTCGATGAGGTGCGCCGGAGCCTGATCGGTGAGCCCCTCCCACCACACGTCGCCGTCGTCGCGCAGGGCGACGTTCGTGAAGATCGTGTTCCCCCACAGCGTGTCGACCGCGGTGGCGTTGGTGTTCATGCCCGTTCCCGGTGCGACACCGAAGAAGCCCGCCTCCGGGTTGATCGCGCGCAGACGGCCATCCGGTCCCGGTCGCAGCCAGGCGATGTCGTCGCCGATCGTCTCGACCCGCCACCCCGGGATGCTCGGCCGTAGCATCGCGAGATTCGTCTTGCCGCAGGCCGAGGGGAAGGCGGCCGCCACATGGTAGGCCCGTCCCTCGGGGGAGGTGATCTTGACGATGAGCATGTGCTCGGCGAGCCAGCCTTCGTCGCGCGCCATCACCGAGGCGATGCGGAGGGCGAAGCACTTCTTGGCGAGGATGGCGTTGCCGCCGTATCCCGACCCGTACGACCAGACCTCGCGCGTCTCGGGGAACTGCACGATGTACTTCGTCTCATTGCACGGCCAGGCGACGTCGTCGTGTCGGATGCCGCGCTCGTCGATCAGGGGCGCACCGACGCTGTGGACGGTCGCCACCCAGGGCTGTCCCGCCTCGATCAGGTCGAGCACCGCGCTGGTGACCCGCGTCATCGTGCCGAGGCTGATGGCGACGTAGGCAGAGTCTGTGAGCTGCACCCCTACTTGCGAGATGGGTCCGCCGACCGGGCCCATCGAGAACGGGACGACGTACATGGTGCGCCCGCGCATGCTGCCGGCGAACACCTCCCGGAGCTCGGACCGCATCTCGGCGGGGGCTCGCCAGTTGTTCGTCGGGCCTGCATCGTCCTCGTCGAGCGAGCAGATGAAGGTGCGATCCTCGACGCGGGCGACGTCGCCCGGGTCGGTGCGCGCCAGAAAGCTGTTGGGTCGCCATTCCGGGTTGAGCCGGATGAGTTTGCCTTCGGCGACGAGCTCTTTGGTCAGCCGGTCGGTCTCGGCCAAGGAACCGTCGCACCAGACGACCTCGGCCGGTTCAGCGAGGGAGGCGATCTCGTCGACCCAGTCGCGCAACGCATCGATGCCCGCGGAGGCGGGGCTGGTGAGCGGCAGCTCGGCAATGGACATTCCGGTTCCTCTCCGTTGAAAGAATTGGTATGAATCCAGCATGCGAGCCTATTTCGAACATCAATCCCCAAAGATGGTGGAAAGAATCCCGAATCTTTAGCTATTGTGAAGGGATGGAGTCGTCCAGCACCGATATCGCGACCCTCGGCCACCGCATCCGCCATTTCCGCACGCGCCGCGGGCTCACCCTCGACGAACTCGGGGCCGCGGCCGGGGTCGCCGCCAGCCAGCTCTCCCTGATCGAGAACGGGAAACGGGAGCCGCGACTCTCCCTGCTGACCTCGCTCGCCGCCTCCCTCGACGTGCAGCTCGCCGACCTGCTCTCCGCCGAGCCGCCGGATGCACGGGCCGCGCTCGAGATCGAGCTCACGCGGGCGCAGCGCGGGTCGCTCTACGCCTCCCTCGGGCTCCCGGCCGTGAAACCCACGAAGGGCACGCCGACGGAGACCCTGGAAGCCCTGGTCGGTCTGCACCGGGAGCTTGGCCGCCGGGCGACAGAG
The DNA here is from genome assembly GCF_020009625.1 of Leifsonia poae. Classification (NCBI taxonomy): domain Bacteria; kingdom Bacillati; phylum Actinomycetota; class Actinomycetes; order Micrococcales; family Microbacteriaceae; genus Leifsonia; species Leifsonia poae. Next base: position 3,315,609 of record NZ_JAIHLP010000002.1, on the reverse strand, counting down.
GCCATCGCCACTCCCGAGGAGGCGCGGCGGGCGAACACCGAGTTGCGCGAGCGGATGCGCACCAAGAACAACTACATCCCCGAGATCGAGCAATTGGCCGAGGAACGCGTGCGCGCCTCCGGGCACACCCACGGGGCGCTCACCCACCGCGAAGTGAGCGTGATGGCCGAGCAGCTCGGTTTCGACCTCATCTACGTCAACGATCTGCCGCATTCCGCGCGCTCCATCACCGACCTCGCAAGCGGGCGCATCTACCTGCCGCCGGCCAGCATCCCGGGCGGCCACGGGCTGCGCTCGATGGCGTTGCAGGCGATGGCCCACCGGCTCCTCGGCCACGAACGGCCGGGCAGCTACGCCGACTTCCTGCGGCAGCGGCTCGAGATCAACTACTTCGCGGCCAGTTGCCTGATGCCGCGCGACGCCGCCGTCGACTTTCTGCGGGAGGCGAAGCACGAACGCGATCTCGCCGTCGAGGATTTCCGCGACGCGTTCGGTGTGACCCACGAGGCCGCCGCGCTGCGGCTCACCAACCTCGCCACCACCCACCTGGACATGACCCTGCACTTCCTGCGGGTCGGCGACGACGGCGCCCTGTACAAGGGTTACGAGAACGACGGGCTGCCCCTCCCCACCGATGTCACCGGCTCCATCGAGGGTCAGGTGGTCTGCCGCAATTGGGGGGCCCGGAGCGCGTTCACCCACACGAATCGCACCACCGAGATGTACCAGTACACCGACACCCCGGCTGGAACGTATTGGTGCGCCACCCAGACCGGAACCACCTCGGCCGGCGGGTTCTCCATCAGCGTCGGGGTGCCGTTCGCCCAGGCGAAATGGTTCCGTGGACGCGAGACGACGGCCCGGGCGGTCTCGCGCTGCCCCGACGAGTCCTGCTGCAAACGACCGGCCACCGTGCTCGAAAGGCGCTGGGCCGGTCAGGCCTGGCCGAGCGCCCGACTGCACGCACACATCCTCTCGCCGCTGCCGTCGGGATCGTTCCCGGGCGTCGACGACACCGAGGTCTACAGCTTCCTGGAGGCCCACTCCGCCGAGTGAGGCGACGGCTGCCCGCCAAGCGAGACGACGGCTGCCCGCCGGCCCGGCTACTTCGGCTGCATCCGGATGGCGCCGTCGAGCCGGATGACCTCGCCGTTGAGCATCGGATTGTCGACGATGTGGCGCACCAGCGACGCGTACTCGGCCGGTTTGCCCAGGCGGGACGGATGCGGCACCTGGGCGGCGAGAGAGTCTTGCGCCGCCTGGGGCAGCCCCGCCATCATCGGGGTCTCGAAGATGCCGGGCGCGATGGTGACGACGCGGATGAGGGCGCGGGCGAACTCCCGCGCGAGCGGAAGGGTCATCGCGGCGACCCCGCCTTTGGACGCCGAATACGCCGGTTGGCCGATCTGACCGTCGAACGCGGCGACGGATGCGGTGTTCACGATCACGCCCCGCTCCTCGCCCGTCGGCTCGGTCTGCACCATCGCGTCCGCCGCCAGCCGGATCACGTTGAACGTGCCGATCAGGTTCACTCGGATCACCCGCTCGAATTGCTCGAGTGGGAGGACGCCGTCACGTCCGAGCACTTTGCCGGGCGTGGCGATGCCGGCGCAATTGACCACAACCCGCAGCGGGCCGAGTTCGCTCGCCCGCTCGACGGCCGTGCGCACCTGGTCTTCGTTCGCGACATCCGCCGCGACGAATCGGGCGGTCGGGCCGAGAGCGGTCGCCGCCTTCTCACCCTCCGAGCTGGGCAGGTCGAGCACGATCACGCGCGCGCCCGCCTCCGTGAGTGCCCGGGCGGTGGCGTTGCCGAGACCGCTGGCCGCGCCGGTGACGATGGCGGAGCATCCTTCGATGTTCATGGGGTTCCTTTCCGAAAGGGGCGTACTCGGGGTCAGCGAAGGATCTCGATGAGCGTGGCGTTGGCGGTGCCGCCACCCTCGCACATGGTCTGCAGCCCATACCGGCCGCCCGAAGACTCCAGCTCGTTCACCAGGGTGGCGAGCAACCGGGTGCCGGAGGAGCCGAGCGCGTGACCGAGCGCGATGGCTCCGCCGCGCGGGTTCAACCGGCTCGGGTCGGCGTCGAACTCGCGCTGCCACAGCAAAGGGATGGGCGCGAAGGCCTCATTCACCTCGTAGGCGTCGATGTCACCGAGGCGCACGCCGGAACGGTCGAGCAGTCGGCGGGTGGCCGGCAGAATGCCGGTGAGCATCAGCAGCGGGTCGCTGCCGGCGACGGCGAAGGTGTGGAAGCGGGCGCGCGGGCGCAGGCCGAGCCGGTCGGCGGTCGCGGCGCTCATGATCAGCGCGGCGGAGGCGCCGTCGGTGAGGGGCGAAGAGTTGCCGGCCGTGATGCGCCAGTCGAGTTCGGGGAAGCGCTCGGCGAGCCGGTCGGTTCGGAACGACGGCGCCAGTCCGGCGAGTCCGGCCGTGGTCGTCGTGGCACGGATCGTCTCGTCTGCGGTCACAGCGCCATCCGCCGTCGGAACGGCGACGAGCTCGTCCGCGAAGACGCCGCGGGAGGTGGCCTCGACGGCGAGGGTGTGCGAGCGGGCGGCGAAGGCGTCGAGGTCGTCACGGTCGAGCCCCCAGCGCTGGGCGATGAGTTCGGCCGAGACACCCTGATCGACCAGCCCCTCCGGATAGCGCTTGTGTAATAGCGCACCCCCGAGCGAATCCTCGCCGAGGTTCGAGCCGAGCGGAACCCGGCTCATCGACTCGACACCGCAGGCGATCACGACGTCGTACGCCCCCGCCATGACCCCCTGGGCGGCGAACGCCGCCGCCTGCTGACTGGAACCGCACTGGCGGTCGACCGTCACCGCGGGAACACTGTCGGGAAACCCCGCACTGAGCACGGCGGTGCGGGTGATGTTGCCGGCCTGCTCGCCGGATTGGGTCACACATCCGCCGATGACGTCGTCGACGAGCGCGGGATCGAGGTCGGAGCGTCGCAGCAGCTCCTGCAGCACGCCCGCCAGCAGGTCAGCGGGGTGGATGGCGGCGAGCGCGCCGCCCGGCTTGCCGCGCCCCGATGGGGTGCGGATGACGTCGACGATGACCGCGTCGATCGCATCCCCGGGCACGCTCAGACTCCGAACGGGTCTGGCGTGAGGGTGTACTTCGTGGAGAGGTACTCGTGGATGCCCTCCAACCCGCCCTCGCGACCGAGGCCGGACTGTTTGACCCCGCCGAAGGGCGCTGCCGCATTGGAGACGACACCAACATTGAGGCCCATCATCCCGGTCTGCAGGCGGTCGATCATCCGCTGCCCGCGCGCCAGGTCGCGTGTGAAGACGTAGCTGACGAGGCCGAACTCCGTGTCGTTCGCCACCCGCACCGCCTCGTCCTCGTCGGCGAACCGCACGATCGAGAGCACCGGGCCGAAGATCTCCTCCCGCAGGATGTCGCTGCCCGGCCGCACATCCGTGACGACGGTCGGCTCGAAGAAGGTTCCGGCCCGGTGAACCCGCGAACCGCCGGTGAGCACGGATGCGCCCCGGGCGACCGCGTCGTCCAACAGTGCGGCGACCTTGTCCACGGCCTCCTGGTTGATGAGCGGTCCGATGGTCACGCCGTCGTCCGTTCCCCGGCCGAGGCGCATCCCCTTGACCCGCTCGGCGACTCGGGCCGCGAACTCGTCGGCCACCGACTCGTGCACGATGAATCGGTTGGCCGCGGTGCAGGCCTCGCCGATGTTACGGAATTTGGCCAACAGCGCTCCCTCGACGGCTTTGTCGAGGTCGGCGTCGTCGAAGACGATGAACGGAGCATTGCCGCCGAGCTCCATCGAGGTGCGCAAGACGTTCTCGGAGGCCTGCTGCAGCAGTCGGCGGCCGACCTCGGTGGAACCGGTGAACGAGAGCTTGCGCAGACGCGGATCGGCGATGATCGGAGCCGACACCCGTCCGGAGGTCGACGTCGTGATCACGTTCAGCACGCCGGCGGGGAGTCCGGCATCCTCGAGCAGTTTCGCGAAGTACAGGGTGGTGAGCGGCGTCAGTTCCGCCGGCTTCACGACGACGGTGCACCCGGCCGCCAGCGCCGGCGCGATCTTCCTCGTCGCCATGGCCAACGGGAAGTTCCACGGCGTGATCAGAAAGCACGGACCGACCGGATGCTGAGACACGATCATGCGCCCGGTGCCCTCCGGGTTCGTCCCGTACCGACCCGAGATGCGCACCGCCTCCTCGCCGAACCAGCGCAGGAACTCGCCGCCGTAGGTGACCTCGCCGTTGGCCTCCGCCAGGGGCTTCCCCATCTCCAGCGTCATCAGCAATGCGAACTCATCCCGCCTCTGCTGCACGAGGTCGAACGCCCGCCGCAGGATCTCCCCCCGGGCCCGCGGCGCCGTCGCCGCCCACGCATCCGCAGCCGCCACCGCTGCGTCGAGGGCGGCGGCACCGTCCTCGACCGAAGCGTTCGCGATGGACTTGATCTCTCGACCCGTCGCCGGATCGCTCACGGTCAGCAGGCCGGCACTCCCCGGCACCCAACGGCCGCCGATGAACAGCCGGTCGGGCACGGCCGCGAGCAGAGCGTTCTCATCCATGGTTCCTGTTCCTCTTCTTGTTCACGACTCGACCGAGGCGGCGACGAGGGGCACCGACCGGTGGTCGATCTTCGTCGACAGCGCGATGACGGTGGATGTTCGGGTGATGTTCGGGTCGCCGACGATCCGGTCGATCACCCGCTGCAGATCGGCGTTCGACCGGGCGACGGCGCGGATCATCAGATCGCCGGAGCCGGTGATGGTATGCACTTCGAGCACCTCGGGGATCGTGCGAAGGTGCTCGACCACCGTCACATCGCGATCGCCCTGCGCGATCTCGGCCGTCACGAACGCCGTGACCGGATAGCCGAGCGCACCGCTGTCGATCGTCGGCGCGAAATCCCGGATGACGCCGGAGCGCTGAAGTCGATCGAGCCGCGCCTGCACCGTCCCGCGCGCGACACCCAGCCGCCGGGAAGCCTCGAACACCCCGAGCCGGGGCTCGTCGGTGAGGAGCGCGATGAGGTCGGCATCCAGTCTGTCGATCGCCATCGGCGCCTCCTTCGGTCCCTGCATAGCGTACGTCGCCGCCCGCCCAACGCCTACAGGCTGTCAGCGGCCTCCAAGAAGGGCAGCGCAGCCTGTTTGAACCCTCGGGCGCTCAACGTGGTGACGTGGTTCCGTTTCGGAAGCACGACGAGCTCGGCATGCAGCGCGTCCGCGGCCTCCTCCCGGCCCGCGGTCACGGGATCCGCGTCACCGACCACCAGCATGGTCGGCACTGTCGATGTGAGCAGCAGCGGATGCGCGGCCATACCCGAGACGCACGCCGCGAGCGCGAGGGCGTCCACACCGGGAGCCTGCCGGAGCGAAGCGAGCAAGGGCGCCAACGGCGACTGGGCCAGCGCAGCGTCACCGATGCCGTCGAGGAGAGCAGAACGCACGGCGTCGACGCCCCAATGCCCGAACTGTTCGACCGTTCCCACGCCGCCGACGACGAGACGCCGCACCCGCCCCGGCGCGAGCTCGACGAGCGCGAGTGCGACCCAACTGCCCATGGAGTAGCCCATCGCGTCGACCCGCTCGAGTGCTTCGGCGTCGAGCACGGCGAGCAGGTCGCCCGCGAGCAGAGCGGGCGAATAGTCGGCGGGCGAGTGTGGGGCCGAGCTGGCGCCGTGCCCGCGCAGGTCGACGACGAGGGCGCCGCGGCCGGCCTCGGCGAGCGCCCGCACCCATCCGGTCGCCTCCCAGGTGAGCGCACCGGTGGTGGCGAATCCGTGCACGAGCAGCACGGGGTCGCGGCCCGGATGCCGTTCGTATGCGATCCGGTTCCCGTCCGTCGTGAGCGCGAAGTCCACGCGTCAGTCCTCGGGCAGTTGCAGCCGCACCCGGCGCACGGGCGACTCCTCGGTGGGGACGGTGCCGACGATCCCCGCCTGGTCGTCGCTCACCGTGAAGGTGATGAGCGCGGCTCCGACGTCGAGCGATTCGCCCTCGGCCACGTGGACATGCGCGATGGTGCCCGACTGCGGCGAGGGAAGTTCGACCGCCGATTTGGTGGTCTCCACTTCGACGAGCGGCGCATTGCGCTCCACGAAGTCCCCTTCGGCCACCAGCCATTCCAGCACGGTCGCCTCGTGCAGTCCCTCCCCCAGATCGGGCAGGGTGAACGTGATCTCAGCCACGGCGGTACTCCAATGTCTTCTGAACGGCCTGCAGGATGCGGTCGATGCTGGGCAGGTACTCGTCTTCCAAAACGGGAGACGGGTACGGCACATCCCACCCGGCGACGCGCTGCACCGGAGCGCGCAGCTCACCGAAGCAGCGCTCGGTGATGAGTGAACTCACCTCGGCCCCGAGGCCGGCGGTCAGCGGCGCCTCGTGCACGACGACGGCACGGCGGGTGCGGGCCACGGATGCGGCGAGCCCGTCGGCGTCGATCGGCTTCAGCCAGCGCAGGTCGAGCACCTCGATCTCGACGCCGTCTTCGGCGCCGAGTTCCGCCGCCTGAAGACACCGAGCGACCATGGCGCCCCAGGCGATCAGGGTGACGTGTTTGCCCGGACGCACGATGCGGGAGGTGCCGACAGGAAGCCGTTCCCCCCAGTCGGCGTCGTCGACGACGACCTTGTTCCAGTAGCGCGACTTCGGTTCCAGGAAAATGACGGGATCGGGGTCGTCGATCGCCTGCCGCAGCAGGGTGTAAGCCTCCACCGGGGTCGACGGCGCCACCACCTTGAGGCCGGGTACATGCGCGAACAGCGCTTCCAGGCTCTCGCCGTGGTGTTCGGGGGCCCGGATGCCGCCGAAGCTCGGCAGTCGCAGCGTGATCGGCATCGTGAAGGCACCGCGGCTGCGGTAGTGCATGCGGGCGACCTGGTTCACGATCTGGTCGATCGCCGGATACGAGAAGCCGTCGAACTGGATCTCGGGCACCGGCCGCCAGCCGGCCATCGCCAGGCCGACCGCCATGCCCATGATGCCCGCCTCGGCGAGAGTGGTGTCGAACACTCGATCATCGCCGTACTTCGCATTCAGCCCATCGGTCACCCGGAAGACACCGCCGAGCCGGCCGACGTCCTCGCCGAACACGAGCGTGCGATCGTCGGCGGCGAGTGAGTCGTCGAGTGCGCGGTTGAGCGCGAGCTGCATCGTCGTGGTCTCAGCCATGCCGGCTCTCCTTCCAGGCGCGTCGTTGACCGAGAAGCGCGGCCGGCGGATCGGCGAACACGAAGTCGAACATCTCCTCACCCGGTCGGCCGCCCAGCGCGGCGACGCCGGCCCGAACACGATCGGTGAGGGCGTTCGCGGTGTCGGAGACCTCCGCGAAGAAGCCGTCATCCACGGTGTCGGTCTCTCGCAGGAGGTGCTCCGCGAGGACGAGCGGGTCGCGGGCCAGCCAGCTCTGCTCCTCCGCGAGAGTGCGATAGCGGCCGGGGTCGTCCGACGTCGAATGCGGCCCGGAACGGTACGTCATCGCCTCGATCACCGTCGGGCCGCCGCCCGAGCGGGCGAGTTCGAGGGCGTCGCGGGTGGCGCGGTGCACGGCGAGGACATCGTTTCCGTCGACACGCACCCCGGGCATCCCGTATGCGGCGCCGCGCGCGGCGACCGAGCCGCCGGCCACCTGCTTGTCTGTGGGCACGGAGATCGCCCAGCCGTTGTTCTGGCAGAAGAAGACCACCGGCAGCCGGGAGACTCCCGCCGTGTTCATGGCTTCGTGCACATCGCCCTGCGAGCTGGCTCCGTCGCCGAAGTAGGCGATCGCGCACCCGCCGGAGCGGTCGAGCTTCGCGCCGAGCGCCCAGCCGACCGCGTGGGCCACTGCGCCGCCGACGACCGCATTGATGGGCGCGAGGCGCGAGGCGGCCGCATTCCACATCCCGCCGTGCCAGGCGCCCTGATGCGAGGCCAGATAGGCGACGGGGTCGACACCCATGGTGACCGCGACGCCGAGCTCCCGGTACGTGGGGAACGCGAAGTCGAGGGCGAGATCGAGGGCGGCGGCGCTGCCCACCTGGGCGGCCTCCTGCCCGCGCATCGGAGCGTAGCCGGGAATGATCCCCTGCCGCTGCATCGCGACTCCGTCGAGGTCGAGCCGACGAACCGTCACCATCGTCCGGTACAGCCGGCGCAGCAACGCCGCTTCGTCGTCGCCGAACGCGCCAGGCGCGCTCCGGTCGGAAGTGGTCAGGGTCATGCGGCTACTTTCGCAGCAGCGTGCTCCCCGAGCAACAAGCACAACGCTGACTGCTCATGCTGTCTATATCTGACATCATTTCCGGCTGATTGCTATGCATCTTGTGCAGAAACTGCGAGCTCTGCACCGGCGTGCACAAGCTCCGCCAGGGCTGCCTCGGACGATGCCTGCGCCACCCCGGCCACCAGGTCGGTGAGCACGCGGACGTGCTGTCCCTGCGCAAGCGCATCCAGGGCAGAGGCGCGAACGCAGTAGTCCGTGGCGATGCCCACGATGTCCACGCTGTCGATCCCGTGCTCGTCGAGCAGGTTGTGCACAGTGGAGCCGGCTTCGGTCCGCCCTCGAAGATCGAGTACGCGGGCACACCCTGCCCTTTGCGGATGTGGTAAGTCACTTTGCCGGTCTTCAGCGCCGGGTGGTAGTCGGCCCCGGTCGTGCCGGCCACGCAGTGCACCGGCCAGGTGTGGACGAAGTCGGGCTCCGCATCCCGCGCGAAGTGACCGCCGTTGTCGTTGTCGGGATCGTGCCAGTCCCGACTCGCGAAGATGGCCCGATACTCCCCCGCGTGAGCTTCCAGATATCGGGTGACCCGCGCCGCGACCTCGGCACCGCCCGTCACGCCGAGCGCCCCGCCCTCAGTGAAATCGTTCTGCACATCGATGATGAACAGTGCCCTGCTCATGGCGCCTCCGTCAGTTGTTGGAGAGATTGTCACCGCACTTGTAGAAGCCGGTGACGAGGGTGTCGATGGCCTGTTTCGCGTTGTCACTCACGTTACCGAGGGCGAAGACCGCGAACGTCAACGGCGTGCCGTCGGCGGCCGTGACGATGCCCGACAGGGTGTAGCCGTTGTCGATCCAACCGGTCTTGGCGTGCACCGCTCCGCGTGCCACTGCGTTCGCGCCGGTGAACCGGGCGTATCCCGGGCCGAGCGTTCCGGACTCGCCGGAGACCGGCAGCCCGTCGTAGACGACGCCCAGCCCGTTCTGGCGGTTCAGCACTTTGACGAACAGTCGCGTCAGATACGACGGCGGCACCGCGTTGTCGGCGCTCAGCCCCGACCCGTCGGCGATGTGGATGCCTGTCGTGTCGATCCCGTACGGCTTGAGAGCGGCGATCACGCCGGCGTTCTCGGCGGCGAAGGTGTTGCCGGCCCCGGTCTTGATGGCGACGAGACGCGCCAGCTCCTCCATGATCGTGTTGTCCGACACCTTCATCGCCTGGTCGATGAGCGTGGTGACCGGCTGCGATTGCACCGCGGCGAGCTGTTGGGCGCCCGCCGGGGCCGTGCCCTGACTGACCGGCACGTCCGTGCCGAGGTACTGCTGGAAGTACTGCACCGCGCGCCCGACCGGATCGGTGCTGCGCGGCGACTCGATGGCGGTGGGATCGTTCCGGTCGCCGTCGACCTGCAGAGCCGTGATGTAGGAGGTGGACCCCTCCACCACACGCTCCTCCTGCTCGTCCCAGCTGGGCTGCCAGACCGGACCGCCGAAGAGGGAGGTGTCGACGACGATCGAGGTGATCGCCTGACCTCCCAGCGCCTGCTTCACCTGGGTGGCGAGATCCTGGATCTTCGGTGCGCCCGTGTAGAACGAGTTCTGGCCGTCTGGCAGCCGGGAGAGTGTCACATCGCCGCCACCGACGAGGACGATCTGCCCGGGCGCGCTGCCCTTGACCACCGTCGTGGAGACACGGTAGTCGGGACCGAGCACCTGCAGCGCCGCCGCCGACGTCAGCGTTTTCAGAACGCTGGCGGTCGGCCCCGGCTTCGTGCCATTCCGGTCGAACAGCACCTCACCGGTCTTGGCATTGACGACCTGTGCGGACAAAGTGCCGAGCCGGCCGTCCTGTGAGAGCCCGGCCACAGAACAGGTCCGCATCCGGCTCGCCGCTGGGGCGTCGGCCGGAACCGGCCGGGCCGGCGCGACCGTCGGTTTCGGGGTCTTCGTCGCCGTCGCGCTCGGGCGGGCCGAGGGGACCCCGGAGGCGTTCGCACTCCCGACCGTCGCACCGACCGCTACGCTCCCGGCGCCGAGGATGACGAACCCGGCGGATGCCGCGGCGATGATCCAGGCCCGCGGATGCCGGCGGATCGCGGTGAGCACGCCGCTCAGCCCGGAGCCTTTCTCCACTGCCGGGGTGCCCGTGTGGTCGGCGGCCTTGCGGGCGGCACGGGTCGTCGGAACGCCGGTGGTGGGGGTGCTCGCCGAGTCGGGGTCGGTGCCGCTCGGCAGGCCAGGGTCGGGCTGGTCCGTTTCGCGCATCCGTGCATATTACCCGCGTTGACTGTGAGCGCCACCCGGGTAGCCGACCTGAGACCGCCACCACGGCGTCTCCACGAAGCCACGCTTGAGGAACAGCAGCTCCATCGAAGCCGTCCAGCCCTGCACCCCGTCGAGCGTCGCGACCGCCTGGGTGACGAACCCGTAGAGGTCACGGGCCGAGGGCATGATCAGCTCGCAGAACAACGAGTTCTCATCCAGTGTCGCCGCGAGATAGCGAACGGCAGGGTACTGCGACAGCGCCCGCGCCACCGCATCCAGTCGTCCCGGGTCCACCTTCACGAGCAGCAGAGTCTCCGCGCCCATGCCGAGCGCGGGGGCGGGAACCAGGGTGAGCACATCGAGGCAACCGTTGCTGCGCATCCGGTCGAAGCGCCGGCGCACGCTGCTCTCATTCATGCCCACCTGATCGGCCACGGCCTGAAAAGTCACGCGACCGTCGTCACGTACGGCGGACAGGATCTTCAGATCTGCCTCATCGAGATGGTCGGGCTCGCACAGATCGGAGTCGACGAGTGTCAGCGAGCCCAGCTCGTCTGACGGCAAGTGCATTGTCTCGGCGAACAACTGCCGGCTCCAGTCGTGACCGACCTTGTAGACGTGCATGATCAGATCGCTGCGCCAGCGCTTGATGCCGGCGATCGACTGCAGCTGCTGGATCAGCTGCGGGTAGTGCGTCGCACCACCGCGGACGACCAGCTCGGCCATGATGTCGTATTGGCCCGTCACCAGGGTGACGAACCGCACGTCCTCGTGCTCGACGAGCGCCGCCGCCACCTCGAGCTGGGTTCCCGGGCGGCAATTCAGGCGCACGAGGAACGAGTCGACCTCGCCGGTGCTGCCGAGTGCGGGCACCACCGCGATCCGCACGACACCGTCGGCGAGCAACTGCTGACCGCGGCGGGCGACGGTGGCGGCCGAACTCTCGACCATGTCGGCGATGGCCGTCCAGCTCGCGCGGCCGTCGTGCTGCATGGCGACGATGATCTTGCGGTCGAGATCGTCGAGTTCGCTGTGCGACTTCACTCCCGGGTCGCCACGTTCGGCGCTGTCGGAACGACCTCGGCCAGGAATGTCCGAACGGTGGCCGTCCATGCTTCCGCCTCCTCGATCTGGGGAGAGTGACCCGATTTCTCGAACACCGCGAGCCGTGCATCCGGGATCAGCGCCGCGATCGTCTCGCTGCACGACACCGGCGTGATCCAGTCTGTGCGGCCGACGGTCACCAGTGTCGGCGCCGTGATGCCAGGAAGAACCCCCTTCAGATCATAGTTCGGCAGGTTCTTCGAGAAGGCGTAATTGTGCGCTTCATATCGGTATGGTGTCGCCGCGACCTTGCGCTCGACCGCCGCGGGGTCGTACACGAAGTCGTACAGGGGCAGGATCTCGCGCCAGCAGTCGCGCAGGTCATCGTCGTCGCGCACCCGACCATCGTCGATGCGGTCGAACTTGTCCATGTCGACGACGACCCGATCGGAGGCCAGAGCGTTCGCGCGGGAGAGCTCCGCATGAGTGTTGTCCGCCGCGGTGTCGCGCAGCACGAGCGCCCGCACCCTCTCCGGATACCGGGTGGCGTACTCCATCGCCATGAACCCGCCATAGGATCCGCCCGCCATGATGATGCTCTCGGCGCCGGCCCATTCGCGCAGGGCGTCGATGTCGGCGGCCCACTGTTCGTGGCTGAACTCGCCCGAGCCTTCGCTCTCGCCCGAGCCACGCGCATCGAACACCACGACCCGGTACTCGTCGGCGAGGCGGCCGAAGCTCGCGCGCGGCTCTGCGCGAGACCCGAGGCCGGGCGCCCCGTGGTGGGCGATGATCACAGGCGCGTCCTCCGGCCCCAGCACCTCGACGGCGAGGCGGTTCCCGTTGATCTCCACGAACTGGGCGGTGGTGGTGGCGGCCGCGAATTCGGGCGACACCTCGTTCTTCTCGGTCACGGCGTGTCCTTTCTATCGGTTCGGGATGCGGTACGGGATGCGGTTCAATACTCGATCGCGCACACGTCGAGCCCGCGCGGGTAGGCCGTCAGCGGCCGGGAGCCGGTCTCGGTGACGACCATGCTGTCCGAGATGCGGTATCCGGCGTGGCCGGGATGTAGATGCCCGGCTCGTTCGACACGATCATGCCCGGCTCCAGCACGGTCGCATCGCCGGCCTCGAGCCAGGGCGGCTCGTGCATGCCGAGACCGATTCCGTGGCCCTGCCGGTGCCGCAGATAGTGGCCGAGGCCGGCATCGGTGATCACCTGGAGGCAGGTCGCGTTGGCCGTTCGGCATTCGGCGCCCGGGCGGATGGCGTCGCCACCGACCTCCTGCGCGATGCGCACGGTGTCGTGGTAACGACGCTGCTCGAGGGTCGGCTCCCCGAGCACGAAGGTGCGCTCGCCCTCGACGAACCGGCCGCCGACGGCACAGCCGAGCGAGAGCATGAACGTGTCGCCGCGCTTCAGCCGGTAGCCCGACGGCAACCCGTGGGGGTAGGCAGAGTTGGCGCCGGCGTAGACGAGCCCTCCGGCGAGCGGGGAGACCACGACGACATCGTCGTGCTCCGCATACATGGTCGAGACCCCGACGCCGCCGACATACGAGGCGAGCTCCGCCTCGCTGGGGAGCGCCCCATCGGCGGCGATCGCGTCGCGGAGGAGGGCGATGCCGGCTTCGAGCATCCGGTCGGTGATGCGAGCCGCCTCGGCGTGCAGGTCGATCTCTTCCGGCAGCTTGACGTAGCGGGCGCGGGTCACGACGTCGGTCGGTTCGAACCGCGCCCCGGGGAACTCGGCGAGCGCCGCGGCCCGTCGTTCCCAGGTCATGCCAGTGCCGAACCCGATGCGGCCGGTCGCGGTCACGCGGTCGGCGAGCGCCCGGAACGGCGGGACCGTGCCCGGGAACTCCGGATAGGAGACCAGCTCGGCCCGCGCCTGCTGGCGTTGGGCGTTCTCCCGCTCCAGCTCGGGGACGAGGAGCACGCGTTCGCCGTCGACACCGAGCCAGACGGCGACCGGTCGCTCGCACGGGTGGTGGAAGAAACCGGTGAGGTACGCCACGTCCTCCGGCGAGTCGGTGAGCACCGCATCCAGGCCGTACTCGGCCATCTTCGCGCGCAGACGCTCCTGCAGGCGGTCGAGAACGGGACCGGTGAGACGGGGTGAGAACACGGTGGGTCCTTTCGTGGCGCTCATCGGCGGCGCGACCGGGGGTTGCGCGCGTCGTTGTACGAGATGGAGAGCAGAGTGGCCGAGAGCACCAGCAGCAGGATGGCGATCGACGGGAACAGCGTCAGCCACCAGGCGCTCGACATCGCGCCCGACTGCTGGGCTTCGTACAGGATGCGACCCCACGACCACACATTCGGGTCACCGAGCCCCAGGAACGCGAGCCCCGCAGCCGACAGCACGGCGCGCGACGAGGTCACGACCACCGACACCACGATTACCGGGGTGACCGCCGGGATGACATGCCGCACGATGATCCAGGCCGGGGAGGTCGTCATCAGCCGGGCCGCATCCACGTAGGGCAGCCCGACCACCGTCAGCGCCTGCGACCGCACCAGCCGGGTGACCTCCGGCCAGGAGAACGCCGCGACCACCAGGATGATCGTCGTCGTGCTCGGGCCGACGAGCGCCGCGATGAGGATCATCAGCGGCAGCACCGGAAGCGAGAGGGTGAGGTCGACGATCACGCCGACGAACCCGTCGAGGCGGCGGAAGTATGCGCCGATCACGGCAACGACGGTTCCGATCACGATGGCGATCGCCGAGGCGGCGACGGCGACCAGGATGCTCTGCTGCGACCCCCAGACCACCTCGCCGAACACATCGCGGCCGAGGCTGTCGGTGCCGAACCAGTGGTCGAGGCTCGGCGGCGCGAGCACGACCTCGCCGTAGCTCGGCGGGTACGGCGCGATCAGCGGCGCGAAGATCGCGACGAGGGTGAGCAGCACCAGGATGCCGAGGGAGATGAGGCCGAGCGGCTCGCGGCGGAACGCACGCCAGGTCTGCAGGCCCGCCCGCCCGTTCTCGGTCGCGACCGGCTCCAGTTCGAGCCCGGTCTCGGCGGCGACGGTCAGGTCGGTCGTCATGAGACCTTCACTCTCGGGTCGAGGAAACCGTAGACGGTGTCCGTGATCATGTTGGCCACGACGACGGTGGCGGCGAGCATCAGGAACGCGCCCTGCAACACCGGGAAGTCGAGTTGGGTGACGGCCTCGTAGATGCCACGGCCGATGCCCGGGTAGGCGAACACCGTCTCGGTCAGCACCGCGCCGCCGACGAGGAAGCCGAGCTGCAGCCCGATGAGGGTGGTCGTCGGGAGCAGGGCGTTGCGGAGGGCGTGCTTCCAGAGCACGCGGCGGTTCGGAACGCCGTTCGCCCGGGCGAGGGTCGTGTAGTCCTCACCCAGTGCGTCGATCAGCGTGGACCGCATCGTCAGAACATAGGAGCCGAGCTGGATCAGCATCAGCGAGAGCGCGGGCAGGATGAGGTGGGTCGCGACACTGCCGTACCAGGCCAGGCCGTACGCATCCGTGTCGTACGCACCGCCGATCGGCAGCCAGTGCAGCATCAGGCCGAACACGAACAGCAGGAGCACCCCGAGGCTGGGAACGAAGATCGACTGCCCGGTCACCCCGATCACCTGCACCACCCGGTCCAGGAATTTTCCGCGGTGGGAGGCCGCCAGCACCCCGAGAGGGATGCCGACGGCCACCGTTGCCACGAGCGCGGTGCCCGTGAGCAGCAGCGTCCACGGGAGTCGTTGCATCAGAACATCCAGCACAGGAATCGACTGCGTGAACGACACCCCCAGGTTGCCCTGCAGGAGCTGCCACAGATAGAGGCCGTACTGCACGATCAGGGGCTGATCGAGGCCGTACTGCTTGAGCAGGGCCGCCCGCGTGTCCTCCGTCATGTTGGGGCTGGCGATGGCCAGCGCCGGGTCCCCCGGTAGGAGCCGGAGGAGGAGGAAGGTCACGGTCACGGCGAACCAGATCGTGAGGAGCCCCCTCCCCAGGCGGGGAAGTAGGAACATGAACCGTGACACGCGGGCGTACCTGCCTTTCCGTCGTTACTTGCTGCTGACCGGATGCGCGCTGGCGAGCGACACCGGGTTGACGATGGAGAGGAGTTCGCTCGGCTTGCTCACGAATCCGGTCCACTTGTCGCTGTGTGCGAAGTACAGGTTCTGCGTGTACATGACGTTGTCGTACACGTTGTCCCGCACGATCTTCGCCGCGTCCTGCATCAGCGAGATCTTCTTGCTCTTGTCTGTCGTCGCGGTGCCTTGCGTGATCAGGTCGTTCAGCTTCGCGTCATCCACGTAGCTGTAATTGATCACCCCACCCGGGAGGTAGGTGAGCGTCATATTGGTGACCGGGTCGTCCATGATGGCGAAGTTGCCCGCATAGATGTCGAAGTCGCCTTTGGCGGTCATGGCCAGGTAGGTGTTCCGCTCGGTGCCCTGGAGCTCGATCGGGATGCCGGCCTTTGCCGCGCCGTCTTTGACGAGCGTCGCCCACTGACTGGTGACGCTGTCCTGCAGCGAGTAGATGAGACGGAACTTGACGGGGAACATCCCATCGGCCCCGGCCGTGTATCCGGCCTTCTCCATCAGCTTGCGAGCCGCGTCCGTGTCGAACGTGTACTCCTTGATCGACTTGTCGTAGTAGTCCTTCAGCACCGGCATGAGCGGGCTCGACCCGGTTGAGACGGCCTGACCCTGCAGCACTACCTTGCGGATGGCGTCGTAGTCGACGGACTGCGCGAGCGCCTGCCGCACCTCGAGCTTCGCCAGATCGGGCTGCTTAATGTTGTAGGTCATGTGCGCATAGCCCAGACCGACGGACTCTTCGACTTTGATGCCGCTGGTTGCTTTGAGCTTCGCCACCTGCGCCGGCGGGAGGGCGTTGGCGATCACATCCACCTCACCGCTCTGCAGGGCGAGGATCTCGGTGTTCACGTCGGGGAACACCCGGTAGACCACCTTGGCAGACAGGGGCTTGCCGCCCTCGACGAGCGGGTAGTCTTCCACCCGGTCGAGCGTGTAGCTCTGCCCGACCTGCACCTTGCTCAGAACATACGGCCCGGCGCTGACCCAGCCGCCGTCTTTGCCGTCGTTCGCGAACGTCGCCACCGACGGTGCCTTGTCGAACACGTGCTTCGGCACCACGTTGCCCCAGAACCCGATCTCCTCGACGATCGAGGAGTCCGGCTTCGTGAGGGTGAACTCCACGCGCGTCTTCGAGACGGCCTTCGCCGTGTCGAGGTTGGCGAGCTGGCCGTAAAACGTGCCAGACGGCTTGTCCTTCTTCACGGCGTTCATCGTCCAGGCGACATCCTCGGCCGTGAGCGGCTGACCGTCGCTCCACTTCAGATCGCTGCGGATGTCGTAGAAGCCGGTCGTGTCATTCACGTAGCCCCACTTGGTCGCCACCTGCGGTTCCTTCGAACCGTCGTTGGCGATGCCGAGCAGGTGCGGATACATCAGGTTCGTGATCCAGTAGTCGCTGCGGCTGTTGCCGACCAGCGGGTTGTAGTTCACCACATCCGTCGTGGTCGCGACCGTGAGGGTCTGCGACCCGGCGGTGGCCCCAGCGGTGCTGGCCGCCGGTGGCGCGCTCGGTGCGCACGCGGTGAGCGTGAGAGCGGCCGCGGCGAGCGTCGCCGCCGCCAGCACGAGTTTTCGAGATCGCATTACACCCATACCTCCTTCAGGACCCGCAGAGTATTGCCACCCACGACGGCGCGGATCTCATCGTCGGAGTAGTTGTGCTTCACCAGCCAGCCGATGATGTTGGAGAACTCTTCGGCTGGATTCTCGAGACCGTCGACGTACTCGACCTTCTCGTAGTCGACGTGGCCGTGCGCCTGTCCGATGGACAGGTTGGAGCTGAACGCGTCGTGCAGTCCGACGTGGTCGCCGAACAGCGTGTCCGGACCGAAGCTGACATGCTCCAGACCGACGAGGTCGACGCAATACGAGAAGTGGTCCATCACCGATTCCAGCGAGTGGCGGGGATGCGCCGGTGACAGTGTCGTGTGCGGCGCCGCCTCGATGCCGATCACGCCGCCGCGCTTCGCGCACTCGATGATCGTCTCGTCGGTCTTCATCCGGTTCGTCGGCCAGAGTCCGCGGGCGCCGGCGTGGGTGATGAACACGGGCTTGGTGGAGGCTTTGATCGCATCCACCGCGGTGCGGTCGCCCGAGTGCGAGACGTCGATCGCGATGCCGAGCTTGTTCATCCGCTCGATCGCCCGCTCACCGAAGTAGGTGAGGCCGCCGTCGCCGCGCTCCTTGAGCCCCGACCCGAGGTAGTTCGCTTCGGAGTATGCGATGCCCATCTGGCGCACGCCGAAGCCGTAGAGCACGTCGAGCCGGTCGACCTCGTTCTCGATCGGTGTAGCGGCCTCGAGCGCGAAGATGTGCGCGATGCGCCCGGTCTCGGCCGCGTACTCGATGTCTTTGAGCGTCTCACCTTTGATGACGTAGTCCTGGTGCGCGAGGTCGGCCATGCGTACGCCGAGGTCGAAGAGCACATCCTGGTACTTCCAGCCCGCATCGCTGGAGATGCAGCAGGTGCCGTCCATCCCGTTGTCGAACACCGCGGTGATGCCGGAGCGGGAGAGCCCCTGGTAGCCGGTTGGTTCGCGGCCCTGACGGATGTGGTCGCGCAGCTGGGTCATGTCTTCCGGGAACACCTGCACGTGGTCGTGCAGCGAGATCACCGTCGACTCGCGGAGCAGGGTGGCGCTGCGCTCAGCCTGCGCTTCGCTCAGCTCGAGGCCGGAGTACTCCGGCACCCGGTTGATCTGCGCCGCGTACTGGAACGGACGGTAGTCCTTTCCCGCTTCGAGGTAGTCGTAGGCCGTGTAGCCCTGGTAGCGCTCTGCTGGTTCGAGCACGCGTTTCTCCTTCGTCCTGCGGATGTGAGTGCGATGCGCAATCAGGCGCAACAGGAGACAATCTCGCCGATATCCGGCAACATTGTCAACAGTGCTATAAAAATTCGGCGCAAATGTTTCCTGATTGAAACATTCCGGTAACGACTCTCGTGCGAGGATGGCCCCGTGGACAGCAAAGAGACTTCAAGCGCAGCCAGCGCGCTGCGGGTGCGCAACCTGTCGGTGACCTTCACCGGCGGCGACCGGGACATCCCCGCCGTGCGCGAGGTGGACCTCACCGTCGGCCAGGGCGAGTTCGTGGCGCTGCTCGGCGAATCCGGCTCCGGTAAATCGGTCACCGCGCGGGCGATCATGGGCCTCGCCGACGAAGGCACCCGCGTCACCGCCGACGAGCTCCGCCTCGGCGACGTCGACCTGCGCACCCTCAGCGAAGAGCAGCACCGGCGGATCCGCGGCGACCGGATGAGCCTGGTACTGCAGGACGCCCTCTCTTCCCTCAACCCCGTGATGACCATCGGCGACCAGATCGGCGAACTGTTCCGCGTGCACCGCGGCGCGAGCCGCAAACAGGCGCGCGCGCGGGCGACCGAGCTCCTCGGACTCGTCGGGATCCCCGCACCCGCCCGTCGCGTGAACGACTACCCCCACCAGTTCTCGGGCGGGATGCGCCAGCGCATCCTCATCGCCATGGCCATCGCCCTCGAACCCTCCCTGCTCATCGCCGACGAGCCGACCACCGCGCTCGACGTCACCGTGCAGGCGCAGATCCTCGACCTGCTCGGCTCGCTGCGCGACCAGCTCGGGATGGGCGTCCTCCTCATCACACACGACCTCGGCGTCGTCATGGAGGTCGCCGACACCCTCGCAGTGATGTACGCCGGGCGCATCGTGGAGAGCGGCGACGCGGACTCCGTGCTGGAGCATCCCGCGCATCCGTACACCGAGGCCCTGCTGCGCTCCGTTCCTCAGGCCGCCATGCGCGGATCCGATCTGCTGACCATCCCCGGGTCGCCGCCCAGCCCCGCACGCGTGCCCCGCGGATGCTCGTTCCACCCCCGGTGCCACCTCGCCGTCGCGGAGTGCGCGACGACCCGCCCCCTCCTCACGGAGGTCGCCCCTGGCCGGCATGCCGCCTGCCTCCGATCCGAGGAGCTCATCGGTGAACTCGTCCACTGAACCATCCCGCCCCGTCGTGCTCGAGGCCGACGGTCTCGTGCGCTCCTTCGCCACCGGCTCGCGTCTGAAACCGGCCACCGTCTCCGCCGTCGACGGCGTCAGCCTGCGCCTGCACGCCGGCGAAGTGCTCGGTATCGTCGGCGAATCCGGCTGCGGCAAGTCCACGCTCGCCCGGATGCTCGTCGGGCTCGAACGCCCCGACGCGGGCACCCTCAGCTACCGCGGCCACGACGTCACACGCGGACGACTCAGCGACCGTCGCCGGCTTCGCGAGGGCGTGCAGATGATCTTCCAAGACCCGTACGCGTCGCTGGACCCCCGCATGACGGTTCTCGACATCATCACCGAGCCGATCGCTGCCGCCCACACGATGGGTCGAGCCGCTCGGCGCGACCGCGCGGTCGAGCTACTCGAACTCGTCGGTCTGAACGCCGACATGCTGGGGCGGTTCCCGCACCAGTTCTCCGGCGGCCAGCGTCAGCGCATCGGCATCGCCCGCTCGCTCGCCCTCGATCCCGATGTGCTCGTCTGCGACGAACCCGTCTCGGCGCTCGATGTCTCTGTGCAGGCCCAGGTGATCAATCTGCTGGGCGATATCCAAAAGCGTCTGGGAGTCGCCATCCTCTTCATCGCCCACGACCTCTCGGTCGTGAGGCACATCGCCGACCGTGTCGCGGTCATGTACCTCGGACGCGTCGCCGAGCTCGGCGCGACGGACACGCTCTACGAAAGCCCGTCGCATCCGTACACGCAAGCGCTGCTCTCCGCGACGCCGTCGGCGAGCCGTGCCGACCGCGGACGCCTCTCCCAACGCCGCGTACTGGGCGGGGAGCCGCCGTCACCGGTCGACCCGCCCGCCGGCTGCCGCTTCAACCCGCGCTGCTGGATGGCGACCGATGAGTGCCGCACGACCATCCCGGCCCTGCGCCTGCTTGAAGGCCCCGGACCCGATTCCCGCCAGGTCGCCTGCCACCACGCCGAAGACGCCGTCGCCGCCCTCACCCCGGCCTGACCCCGGCCTGACCCCTGGCCTGACCCTGCCTGATCAGCTCGCCGCCTGCTTGACCAGCGCCGCGATCCGCGCCTCGACCTCGTCGGTCAGCTCGGTCACCGCATACGACGTCGGCCACATGCCGCCGTCGTCGAGGTTCGCCGCGTCGGTGAAACTGAGCATCGAGTACCGCGCCTTGAACTTCTGCGAATACTGCACGTAGCAGACGAGTTTGCCGTTCTTCGCGTACGCCGGGAACCCGTACCAGAGCTTCGGCGTGAGCTCGGGTGCGGTGGCCCGCACGATGGCGTGCACCCTCTCGGCGACAGCCCTGTCCTCGTCGGACAACGCCGCGATCTTCTCGAGCACCTCGCCCTCCGCTTCGGCCGGGGAGAGCTTCTTGGTCCGGCGAGACTTCAGCTCCTTCGCCCGCTCCTTCATGGCGGCGCGTTCCTCATCGGTGAAACGTTCGGCATCCTGCGTATTCGTCATGGCACAGTCCTTGTCTGGAATCCGTTCGGTGTAAATCCCACGATAGGAGAACGACGCCGCAGCGGCTTCTCCAGAACTGCTCGATCGAAGGATGCGCGAACGCGTTTGCTGCTAGATCCAAGCACGCGGATGGTTGCGCACCATAAAGAGGAAGCCGTCGAACGGCGAAGCAGAAGGCTTCGGTTCCGGCTGGCCGGTCGGTTCCGATTCAGGCATCCGAGTCTGTTGCCCGCCCACTCTGAGAGCGTCCATCTCGCTCTGAGGTGCTCCTCCCGCAATCCGGGAGGGCATCAGCCACCAGTCTGGGCGCCAGGCTCCGCTGTCGCCACCGGCAATTCGAACGACTTGAGAACACGGGTCGATGCCTGGGCGGTGAGGTGGTCATGGTCGCTTGTCACCAGTCCACTGGGAATGTCGCTCGAAACGCGAATCAGACACTCATTCGCCTTGCAGAGCTTGTCGACAAGCGAAAGATACCCGGCCCCCAGGCCGCCCGCCAGCTTCCGCAAGCTGGCGTCCACGGCCGTGGTCGTCGGCCAGGTCGACGCCGGCGGAGTCAGATAGTCAGGCAGAATGTTCCCGGGGAAATGCATCTGTTGGAGATTGCCGCGAAGTGTCGGCACCCAGTCCGGCGCCGGTCCGACCAGTTCGACGGACTGCACCCCGTTGGCTCGCAGAAATGCCACGATCGATGTGATCTGTGCGCTGCGGACCTTCTCGTCAACGGGCCACCGACCGTTGATAAGAACGGATGTCGGACGCCGTTTCTCGATGTATGCGCGGGTCGCAGCGTTGATCTCGTTGCAATTGCCGCGATCTGAGTACGAGTTGTCGAGCGCGGGAGGGCATGAGGTCGCGGTGCGCTGGTCGATCACATAACCCAGCGCACTGCCCCGAGCGGCGAAGCCCGGATAGAGCTGTGCCGCGAGACTGTCTCCCCACAGCAGAAGGGAGGGTTTGCTAGTACTGGCCGATTGGTCGCATTCCGAAGCAAAATCCACGGAAGTCTGTGTGGCGGAGTCGAGAAAACACTTCTGAAAGCGATAGGCGGGCTCGGGATCGTAGGCCTTCGAGAGCGCGGCTTGAGTCGTCGTCAGCTTCACCCCGGAAAGATGCAATGCGTTGGCGCTGATCCCGAAAGCGAGAATGACCGCCATGACCGCTACAACTGCGATGCTCGCCCGGCCGAGCGGGATGCGTTTCACGGGGCGCTCTACGAAATGGTAGGTGGCCGCCGCCAACACGACGCTTGCCCCAAGGGCAACAAGCAGGAGAACACCGGGAGGCTGCGGGTTCTGGATTCGGAGGAACGACAACACCACCCAGTGCCACAGATAGAGCGGATAGCTTATCAACCCGACGTAGACGATCGGTTGCCAACTCAGGATCCGTCGATTCGCCCAAGTGCCGGTCCCGAACCAGATGACCGCCGCAGTTGCGGCCACGGGCAACACTGCCTGCCAACCCGGAAAGCCCGCTTCATTGATGACGAACAACGCCGCGATCGGAATCGACGCGAGCGCAACAACCGAGATGACGCTACTGGACACGCCCCGCCGCGCTGAGATACCACGTGCGTGCAAGCTCGCGAGCACGCCTCCGACAGCCAGCTCCCAACCCCGGGAGAGCGGGGAATAGTAGGCCAGAGTCGGATTGGCTGATGTCACGTAGATGCAGTACGCCAGCGATGCCACAGCAAGTCCGCCGAGGAGCCACGAGAAGTACTTTGCGCGGATGAACCGACCGCTGAAGAGAATCAGCAATGGCCACACGATGTAGAACTGTTCTTCGATCGCCAAGGACCAGAGATGGAGCAGCGGTTTCGAATCGGCCGATTGGTCGAAGTATCCGGCCTCCGACCAGGCGACGAAGTTTGTCACGAAGCCCGCTCCGCCTGCGATGTATTTCGTCAGCGACTCGTAATCACCCGGGAACAGCTTGAACCAGCCGTAGGCGGCACAGGCGATCAGAACGACGATGAGCGCGGGAAAGATGCGACGGACGCGATGCTTGTAGAACGTAGAGACGTACGCGATGACCGAGAGTCCACGAGACCTGCTTTCCAGCAGCACCCTCGTTATCAGATAGCCAGAGATCACGAAGAAGATATCGACCCCGATGAAGCCGCCTCGCAGGTATGACGGGAATGCGTGATACAGCAGTACGAGGCCGACGGCGAGCGCGCGAAGACCATCGATATCGGGGCGATACGAGAGCGAGCGCGGCGAAGCGTCATAGTCACCTGAAGGCGCAGTTCTCAGGCCGGCCACTCCGGTACTCATGCGGACCAGCTTATAGTCAGGGAGGCTACAAGTATTCCGTGAGGAGTGCCCCAACCCGACCCCTGGATGACCGAGAATCGGTGTTAGTGTGAGGCCCGATAGGGGATATTTGAGGTCTCCCGAATGGGTTGGTACCAACCATCTAACTGAGGAGGAGCCATGGCGGCTGCGCCTGTAACCGACTTTGATCCGCTGTTCTTCCGACCGTGTATTTTCCCGATCCTCGGTGAGCTTGGCTACGGTACATCGATCACGATCAACAACGCTTTGGTCGGGAGTCCATTCTCAACGAACCTCGATGTCTCGATCTCGTTCCTCTCCGACGCCGGGGAACGACTCGGGGTCGCCGAGAACATCATGACCCTCCAACCCGGCGAGGTTCGAAAGATCGACACTCGCGACATCATCAAAGAGCTTCAGATCCCGGTCGCCGGCAACACGCTCGGCGTTGCCCATCTGGTTCCCGAACGGTTTCGCGGGCAAGGACTCGTGACCGTCGATCGGGCAGAACTCATGGCGCATGTCTCGGCATCCGACGATTTCATCGAATTTCGCCAAGAGCCCCGGGGAGTCATCACCGGCGTCGCCTATCAGATGGGACCGCAGAACGATTCGCGTTTCAACAAGACGCGGACGACGCTGCTGCAAGCGCCGAAAGCGATCGTGAGCCCGACTGTCGACACGCTCTTCGCACTGATCAACGCGAGCACGACCTTCGACTACACGGGCTCCGCGCACATGGAGTACTGGCTCGTCGACCCGTCCGGCAAGAAGATCGCTAAGGGAGTCATCGAGGTTCCGGCGTGGGGCTTCCGGTTCATCAGCGTTCGACAGCTCCTGGTCGACAATGGGCTGCTCGACTCTTTCATCGCGCAAGGCGGACTCGGAATGGTCCTCGGCCTCTCGCGCGACGCTGGACTCGTTCCGCTTTCGATGACCCGCAATCTCGTCTCCGGCGGAATCGCGTGCGATCACACCCTTCCACCGATCTACTACTTCACGACATGGGGTGGTCAGAAGCGGATCGAGACGAACGAGATTCTGCACCGCACATTCTTCGAAACCGCAGCAACAGTGCTGCCGACATCTGAAGGAGCCCTCGAACGTGCTTAGTTCGCTATCCAATTCCGCCACTGTCCGGCGCGCATACGGCAAGGTTCTCGCTTCAGGGTTCGTGCCCCGCCGCGCGTTCGCGCACTATTTCATGAACACCGAAGGTATTCGTAGCCGCGCACACCTCCAGAACTTCTACTCGACGTTCTTCCCAGAATCACTGACCGATGCGACCGCACACGTCTGGCTCTACGGGCAAGACGGGATACTCATCGCGAAGAAGGACTTCACCGTTCCACCATTCGGACAGTTGTATCTCGAGGTCGAAGACATCGTCGGTCACGACCTCGACACTGAGGGCATGATCTTCATCGATCTGGAGCCTCCGGCGGCGATTCGCAAGCAGCTCAAGTCCATTCCCAACTTGCAGGGTCTGACCGTGCAGACTCCGTTCTGGATGTCGTATCGCGACGAACACGACAATTACATGTACGTGCATTCCATCGAGTCGTATCGTGGAAAAGTTTTCGGCGCTGTATGGCCGCTCCGCCAGATGATGTCCACGGTCGCTCCCGAGCGTCATCCTTGGCAGTCGTGGAGACTCCTTGATACTGCGCTGCTGGATGAACTGCAGATCGTGGTGATGAACCACTCACACACATCCGGAACGGCTACGGTCGGGGTGATCGGCGATGGTGGAGAACGCATCTGGGCCGAAGAGGTCGCGTTGGACTCACGGCAGACCCGTCGTGTCGTCGTCCCCAGCGCGATGATCGAAAAGTGGAAGTCGGAAGGGGCACCCGTGAACGTCCGGGTTGCCATCGATCCCCTTTTCACCGGCAACGGCAAACCCTACGTGATCATGCGGTATGGCGGCGGCCCGTGGAGTTTGCACCACGGCTGACCTCACCGGGGGTCGAGTCCGTCGGCGTATTGGAAGATCGTCGCCACCTGAGCATCGGCTCCCCCGGCCTGAAAGCGAGTACTCGCCTGGATGGTTTCGGGGGTGCCGAAGAGGTGCGCGGCGAACGAGATCGGATAGATTCCGAGGTCCAGCAGGGCACCGCCGCCCAACTCGCGCGCGTTCACCCGGTGAGCGGGGTCAGCCAACCCTCATGCATGCACGCCGACCAGAATGACGGCTGTGCCTTCTTCGGAGCCGCCCAAGGTGTTGGGGTTCAGGACATCGTTGATAGATGAGTCGCGACATCGTTGATAGTGGTCCGCGGTCGACGATGAGGCATGTCGAAGGCGCGCGTGATCGTCCTGTCCGTGGTCCACCAGGGGCTCACCAAGGCTGAGGCCGCCCGCAAGTTCGACGTCTCCTGGCAATGGGTGCACACCCTCGTCACCCGCTACGAGACCGGTGGGCTCGACGCACTCGAACCGCGCAGCCGCCGCCCGCACGCCTCCTCGACGAGCACGCCCGAGCACGTCCGGACGCGGATCATCGCGCTGCGCCAGCAGCTGACCACGGACGGGCTGGATGCCGGACCGGTCACGATCGCCTGGCACCTCGACCAGGAACATCTCCCGGTCCCCTCCACCTCCACGATCCGCCGCATCCTCCACACTGCAGGGTTGATCACCCCGGAACCGAAGAAGCGCCCGAAGTCCTCCTACCTCCGGTTCGAAGCGCACCAACCCAACGAGACCTGGCAGTCCGACTTCACCCACTGGCCTCTCGCCGACGGCACCGATGTCGAGATCCTGAACTGGCTGGACGACCACTCCCGCATGCTGCTGTCCTGCACCGCCCACGACCGGGTCACCGGTCCCGACGTCGTCAGCACCTTCACCGCCACGACGAACACCCACGGGCTGCCCGCCTCCACACTGACCGACAACGGCACCGTCTACACTGCCCGCTTCACCGGCGGAAAGAACGCATTCGAATACCTCCTCGCCGCCCTCGGCATCCAGCAGAAGAACGGGCACCCTTATCACCCGCAAACCCAAGGCAAGATCGAACGTTTCCACCAAACCCTCAAACGCTGGCTCGCCAGCCAGCCTCCGGCAGCGACGATCGCCGAACTGCAAACTCAGCTCGACCAGTTCCGGGTCATCTATAACGAGCGCCGCCCGCACCGCGCTCTCGACCGGCTAACCCCAGCCCAGGCCTACGCCGCCACCATCAAAGCCCACCCGAACCCGAACACCCTCAGCGCCCACTACCGCGTCCGCTTCGACACCGTCGACCGATTCGGCAAACTCACCCTCCGCCGAGCCGGGAACCTCCACCACCTCGGCATCGGCCACAACCACGCCGGCACAGCCGTGCTCATCCTCGTCGACGAAACCAGCGCCACAGTCACTCACCTCGACACCGGCGAGATCCTCAGCATCCACCACATCGAACCCGACAGAAAATACTGGCGCGACCAAACAAAAGAGCCCGGCCGATGGCCGGGCTCTTCCTAATATCAACGATGTCTCGACACATCTATCAACGATGTCCCGACTCATCACACGGAGCCGCCCAAGGGAATCGAACCCTTGACCTTCTCATTACGAGTGAGATGCTCTGCCGACTGAGCTAGGGCGGCGTGGGTCTGCTCTCGCGAGCGCGACGCACAGCTATAAAGCTTACCCGATTCGCGGGCGTGGTTCCGACCACTCAGCGCACATGGTTGCCGAGGGCCTGGAGTTGCTCGAAGGAACTGCGCAGGCGGTCGGCGAGCGGCTCAACGCCGCCGTGGTCGGCCCAGCAAGACCAGGCGTGCCGCATCCCGGCGAACGAGACATAGGTGACCAGACGGGCGCGCTGGTGCAGGGTCTCCGCGTCATCGAGCAAGGCAGGATCGTCGTGGGCGAGCCTGCGCTGAATGATGGTGCTCAGCGCGTCCTCGAACTGGTGCATGCTGGCCATGCGCAGCGCGAACAGTTCGGGGTTGTCTTTGAGCAGGGCGCGGCGTCGGGCGTGGAGTTCTTGAACGGCGCGGGCGACTTCACTGGTGTCACCCCCGGTCTCGCCGGCCAGCTCGCCGGTGTCGATCGCCGCGATGAGCAGGTCGCTGATGCCGTCGAGGATGGACTCCTTCG
Organism: Leifsonia poae; assembly: GCF_020009625.1. Lineage (NCBI taxonomy): Bacteria > Bacillati > Actinomycetota > Actinomycetes > Micrococcales > Microbacteriaceae > Leifsonia > Leifsonia poae. The sequence continues at coordinate 3,288,195 of NZ_JAIHLP010000002.1, read as the reverse complement.
GCCCGGCGCCGACGAATCGTTCGATGCGCTCCTCGTCGGGCAGTTCGGGGAGCTCGCCGATGATGGCGGACTCCTTCGACGGGAAATAGTTGAAGAACGTGCGCGGCGACACATTGGCGACATGGCTGATCTCGTCGATCGTCACCCGGTCGAAACCCCGCTCGCTGGCCAACTCGACGGCGGCGAGCTGAATAGCGCGCCGCGTCGCGAGACGTTTGCGTTCGCGGAGACCCAGTTCTTCCTCAGCCACACTCATGCGTCGATTATTTCACTCTGTGCAAAGTTGCACCACACCAGGTTCCCTCGGGATGCCATCGCTGCGGACCGAGCTCAGCAGGTCTTGCCATCGGCCGGAATCGTCCCCTTGACGAGGAACGCATCGACCGCGTCATTCACACAGGAGTTCGACTTGTTGTAAGCGGTGTGCCCCTCACCCTTGTAGGTGAGGAGGTGTCCGTTCTCCAGCTCGCCGGCGAGGTTCTTCGCCCACACGTACGGGGTCGCCGGGTCGTTGGTGGTTCCGACCACGAGGATCGGGGCCGACCCCTTCGCCGCGATCGGACCGCGCTCGTAGGTCGTCTTGTACGGCCAGTTGCCGCATCCGATGTCGCCGTACGCCATGTACGGGCCGATCACGGGGGCCGCTTTGGCCAACTCGGCAGCCTGCTCGCGCATCGTCGCGGGGTTGTCGTCGTAGCTGTAGTCGAGGCAGTTGATCGCCGTGAACGCCTCGGTGGAATTGTCGCCGTAGGTTCCGTCGTCCTGCCGGTTGTTGTAGGCGTCGGCCAGGGTGAACGCGTAAGACGCGTCGCCCTTCATCACCGAAGTGAACATATCGCTCAGATACGACCAGGCCGTCGCATCGTAGAGCGGATAGATGATCGCTGTGACGAGCGTGTTCGCGCCCAACTCGCGGCCGTCAGAGTTGCGGATCGGGCTCTTCTCCACCGAGGCCAGGAGGGAGGTGATCGTCGCCATGCCCTGCTCGACGGTGCCGCTGAACGGGCACCCCTTCTGTTTGAGACAGTCGGCGAGGTAGGCGCGCAAGGCGCTCTCGAATCCCTTGGCCTGCACCTCGGTCACATCGAAGTTGCTCGCCGCGGGGTCGAGCGCACCGTCGAGCACCAATCGCCCGGTCTTCCCCGGGAAGAGGTCGGCATAGATGGTGCCCAAGTAGGTGCCGTAGGAGTAGCCGAGGTAGTTCAGCTTCTTGTCGCCGAGGGTCGCCCGCAGCAGGTCCAGGTCACGGGCGGCGCTCACCGTGTCGACGTGGTCGAGCAGGGCGCCGGTGTTCTTTGCACAGGCCGAGCCGAAATCCTTCGCCGCGGTGGTGTTCTCGGCGATCCACTGGTCGGAGCCGCGGACACCGGGGGTGATGTCGTAGAGGTAGGCATCCATCCCCTTCGCGTCGTAACACTTGACGGCGGTCGAACGGCCGACGCCACGGGGGTCGAAGCCGACGACGTCGAAGCTGTTCTGCAGCGTGGAGTCGGTGGCGTAGTCCACCGAGTTCGCTACGAAGTCGTAGCCCGAACCGCCCGGGCCGCCGGGATTCACAAGAAGCGACCCCTGTTTCGTGCCCTTCGCCGGCTGGCGGATGAGCGCGAGCTCGATCTCTCCCGCCGACGGATTCGCCCAGTCCAGGGGTGTCTTGGCCGTCGTGCACTGCTTGCCACCGGAGCAGCTCGTCCACGTCAGAACCTGGTCGTAGAACGGCTTCAGGTCGGCGGGAACATTCTCGCTCACCGGCGACGATGTGTGAGAGGTCTTGGCCGGCAGGAACCAGGTGACGCATCCGCTCAGGGTCAGCGCGGTGATCGCGGCCATGGCCACCAGCGCGATACGGGTCGTGCGGCGACGCGCGCGGGTTCGTGGGGTCGGCCGGGAGCCGTCCGGTCGGGTGGTCACTGTGCTGTCCCCTTTCGAGTGGCGCCGCGCAGGATGCTCGTGAGCATCGCCTCCAGAGCGAGCGCCGGTGCGACGTTCGAGTCGATCCGCTGGCGCGCTGTCGCGACCGCATCCATTGCGGCGAGAGTATCGGCGGGAGTCGTGTGAGCGCTGAGAGCGTCGAGGCGGTCGCACAGTTCGCGGTTGACCAGCTCGCTCGCGCTGCCCAGCTGCAGCATCATGACATCCCGGTAGACCGAGAGCAGGTCGACCAGGATGCGGTCGATGCCGTCGCGCAGGCTGCGCGTCGCCCTGCGCTTCTGGTCTTCTTCCAGCTGCCGCAGCTGGGCGCGGAGGGCGGGCGGAATCGTGCCGCCGGGCTCGACACCGAGCGAGCGCAGCGCGTGCTCCCGCTCCTCCGCATCCCGCTCCTCGGTGATCGCTTTGGCGTCGGCGCCCGCGATCTCCAGCATCGTGGCTGCCGCGAGCACGGCGCTCGAAACCGAGCGCACATCGAGGGCGAGACGAACAGTGTCCTCGCGGCGGCGGCGCGCCTCCTCGTTCGTGGCAAGTCGGTGCGCCATGCCGATATGACTCTGAGCGTGCCGCGCGGCGCGTTCGGCGGTGGCGGAGTCGACGCCGTCACGGCGCTCGATCAGCTCGGCGACGTCGGCCACACTCGGAACGCGCAACCGAACGGTGCGCACGCGCGAACGGATCGTGGGGATGAGGTCGGCATCGCTGGGTGCGCAGAGGATCCACACGGTGCGCTCCGGCGGCTCTTCGAGGGCCTTCAGCAAGACGTTCGACGTGCGTTCGCTCATGCGGTCGGCATCTTCGATGATCATCACCCGGTAACGCCCCACCGAGGGCGAGAACTGGGAACTCGACACCAGCGACCGCACTTCTTCGATCGAGATGATGACACGCTCAGTGCTGAGCACGGCGAGATCCGGATGCGTTCGCGCCTCCACCTGCCGCTGCGTCGCGGCGTCGCCTTCGGGCGTTCCGGGGCTGAGCAGCGCCGTGGCGAAAGCGAAGGCGAGGTTGGAGCGCCCTGATCCGGGCGGACCGGTGATCAGCCAGGAATGGGTCATCGAGCTGGCGCGCACGGGTTGCGCGCCGGGCACGGCGGCGTCTGCCGCCACATCCGCGTCGCTCCGGCTTCCGCCCGCCGCTGCCGCCTTGAAGATGGCAATGGCGTCATCCTGACCCGTCAGGTCGTCCCACACTGCCATGTCGTCAAGGCTAGCGTTCGCCAGGGACAGTTCCCGACCGCGATGACGTTCGAGCGGTTCGGGTGCGATTCGGTCCGATGCGATTCGGGCGGAAGCGGTCAGAGGCGCGCGCCGAGTCGCTGGCGGAGCCCTGCGACGATGCCGGCGGCGATCTCGTCGACGGAACGCGCGGCGTCTACGACGAGGAACCGGTCGGGTTCGGCCGCGGCGAGGTCGAGATAGGCGGCGCGCACGCGGGCGTGGAAGTCGGATTTCTCGGCCTCGAGGCGGTCGTACCGTGTGCGCGAAGTGTCGAGCCGGGCGCGGGCGGCGGCCTCATCGAGGTCGAGCAGGATCGTGAGATCGGGGAGCAGTCCCTCCGCGGCCCAGAGTGACAGGTCTCGGATCTGGACCGGGTCGAGAACGCGGCCTGCCCCTTGGTAGGCGACCGACGAGTCGAGGTAGCGGTCTTGTAGTACGACCTCGCCTCGCGCCAGTGCCGGGCGCACGAGAGCCTCGATGTGGTGGGCGCGGTCGGCCGCGTAGAGCAGGGCTTCAGCGCGGGGCGAGATGTCGCCACGGTGGTGCAGCACGATCTCCCGGATCTCGACACCGGCCGGTGTTCCACCGGGTTCGCGGGTGCGCACCACGGTTCGCCCCTGCTCGGTCAGCCACCCCTCCAGGAGCGCCGCCTGCGTCGACTTGCCGGAGCCGTCGCCGCCTTCGAGCGTGATGAAGAGGCCGCTGCGCTCGGCGCCGCGCGTTTCCTGCTCGCTCACTCCCCTGCCGGATCCTTCGCCGCTGCGGTCTTCGCCGCTGTTCTGGTGGCGGTCGCCTTCGCGGCGGGCTTCTTGGCCGCCGTCGTCTTCGCCGCCGTCGTCTTCGCGGCGGGCTTCTTCGCGGCGGGCTTCTTGGCCGCGGGCTTCTTCGCCGGCGCTTTCTTGGTCGCCGGGCCTTTGGCACGTTTGTCGGCGAGCAGCTGCACGGCGCGGGCGAAGTCGACCTCCTCCACGGTCTCACCGCGGGGGATCGTGGCGTTGGTCTCGCCGTCGGTCACATAGGGACCGAAACGTCCGTCTTTGACCCGGATCGGCTTGCCGCTGACCGGGTCGGCGTCGAACTCTTTCAGGGCGCTGGATGCGCGTCGGGCACCGTATTTCGGCTGGGCGAACAGTTCGAGCGCGCCTGCGAGGTCGATGCCGAAGATGTCGTCTTCGCTCGTGAGCGAGCGGGTGTCGGCGCCCTTCTTCAGATAGGGACCATACCGACCGTTCTGCGCCTGGATCTCTTCGCCGCTGACCGGGTCGGCACCGACGACGCGGGGCAGGTCGAGCAGTTTGAGGGCCGTGTCGAGGTCGAGAGTCGCAAGGTCCATCGACTTGAACAGGGAGGCCGTTCGAGGCTTGACCGCTGCGGCCTTCTTCGTGGTCTTCTTCTTGGGTGCGTCTTTGACTTCCCCGGTGGCCGGGTCGACGTTCGTGCCGGCCGTCGCATCCGCGGCTTCAGGAGCGTCCGGCTCGAGTTCGGTCACGTACGGCCCGAATCGTCCGTCTTTCGCGACGATGTTCTTGCCGTTCTCCGGGTTCACGCCGAGCACGCGATCAGTCTGCACGGGCGCGTCGATCAGCTCGTGCGCTTTCGCGGCCGTCAGCTCGTCGGGTGCCAGTTCCGGCGGGATGTTGACGCGGCGCGGCGGCGCGCCTTCCTCGGCACTGTCATCGGTCACTTCGAGGTAGGGGCCGTACTTGCCGATGCGGAGAGTGACGCCGTCGTCGATCGCGATCGAGTTGATGCTGCGCGCGTCGATCTCGCCGAGGTTGTCGATGACCCGGCGCAGTCCCTTGTGCTTCTCGCTGCCGAAATAGAAGCTGTTGAGCCAGTCGACCCGTTCGGCCTCGCCGTCGGCGATGCGGTCGAGGTCGTCTTCCATCTCGGCCGTGAAGTCGTATTGCACGAGGTCGCCGAAGTAGTCTTCGAGAAGCCGGACGACTGAGAACGCCACCCAGCTCGGCACGAGCGCCTGCCCGCGCGGGGTCACATATCCCCGGTCGACGATCGTGGACATGATGCTGGCGAACGTCGAGGGACGTCCGACACCGAGCTCTTCCAACGTCTTGACCAGGCTCGCCTCGGTGTATCGCGGCGGCGGCGTGGTCTCGTGGCCGTCGGCCTCTACGTCGCGCACGTCGAGCGCCTGCCCGCGCTCCAGAGGCGGAAGCTTCGCTTCGCTCGGCTCGGCCGCACCGTTGCGCTCCTCGTCTTTGCTCTCCTCATAGGCGTTGAGGAAGCCGCGGAAGGTGATCACCGTTCCACTCGCCGTGAACTCGGCGACCGTTCCTTCGACCGGTCCGTCGACGATCTTCGCCTCGACGGTGACCGAGGCGGTCTGACCTTTGGCGTCGGCCATCTGCGATGCGACGGTTCGCTTCCAGATGAGGTCGTAGAGCCGGAACTCGTTCCCCCGCAGCACGGACTCGACCTCGGTCGGCGTGCGGAACGTCTCGCCCGAGGGGCGGATCGCTTCGTGGGCTTCTTGAGCGTTCTTGCTCTTGGAGGCGTAGGTGCGCGGCTTCTCGGGCACCGTCTCCGGGCCGTACAGTGTGGCCGCCTGCGAGCGTGCGGCGTTGGTGGCCTGCTGCGACAGCGACGCGGAGTCGGTGCGCATATAGGTGATGTAGCCGTTCTCGTACAGAGCCTGGGCCACGCTCATCGTCTGCTTCGCCGAGAACCGCAGCTTGCGGGCGGCCTCCTGCTGCAGGGTCGACGTGGTGAAGGGGGCGGCCGGTCGACGCGAGTAGGGTTTCGACTCCACCTTGCTGACGGCGACGACCGTGCTCGGCAGCGCGATCGACTCGGCGAGCGTGGTCGCCGCTGCTTCGTCGAGCGTGCGCGCCGACGACGTCAGTTTGCCGTGGTCGTCGAAGTCGCGACCCGTGGCGACCCGGTCACCGGAGACTCGGGCCAGGCGGGCGTCGAATCCGGTCGGCGCCTGGGCGACGGCAGCGTCGGCCTCCGGTGAGAAGCGCGCCGTGAGTCCCCAATAGGACGCGGGAACGAAGGCCAGGCGTTCGCGTTCGCGATCGACGACGAGTCGGGTCGCCGCGGACTGCACGCGACCCGCTGAGAGCCCAGGGCCGACCTTGCGCCAGAGCACAGGCGACACCTCGTAGCCGTAGAGCCTGTCGAGGATGCGCCGCGTCTCCTGGGCGTCGACCAGTGCGGTGTCGATCTCCCTGGTGTTGTCGCGGGCCTTCTCGATCGCTTCGCGAGTGATCTCGTGGAAGACCATCCGCTTGACGGGGACCTTCGGCTTCAGCACCTCGATCAGGTGCCAGGCGATGGCCTCGCCTTCACGGTCTTCATCTGTCGCGAGCAGGAGTTCGTCAGCGTTCTTGAGCGCTCGCTTGAGGTCGGCGACCGTCTTCTTCTTCTGGTCGGACACCACGTAGTAGGGTTCGAAACCGTTGTCGACATCGACCGAGAATTTGCCGATCGAGCCCTTCTTCAGCTCCGGCGGCAGGTTCTTGGGCTCGATGAGGTCGCGGATGTGACCGACCGAAGCCATGACCTCGTATCCGTCGCCCAGGTACTGGGCAATCGACTTCACCTTGTTCGGAGACTCGACGATGACGAGTTTCTTCGTGCCAGACACCTGACTCCTCTTATATGTACGCACTGTGTTGAAACAGTTTGACGTCCGGTAGCGCGCTCCCCCGAGCGCCGCATTCCTGCGGCGAGCGTGAGCCTCGCGGCCCATCAGGCACACCATACACACTTGAGCCGCCTGTCTGCCTAATCGACGGCCGCAGTGTTCGCCCGAGGCGGAGCCCTTGCGAACGTTGCGGGCGGGAGGAAGATGGGGGCATGGCAACCACATCAACGACGACGTATACCGCCAAACTGACAGACGGCCCTCTCGAGGGTAAGACGATCTCCACCGAGTTCCTGGACTCCGGTGACCCTCGGCCCCGCCTCGACATTCCCTCCGGTTCGGGGACGAAACGCTACCTGTATGCCCGCTCGTCCGTTCTCGAGTTCGCTGCGGACGATCCGACCGACAACCGCCCGAGCGCGGTGGAGTACCGCTATCTGGAGGCCGTCTTCGGCTGAGCTGTGCCCGGGGGACCCGCCCGCGCCTCGGCTGTCACCGTGAAGCCCAGATAGTCGGACTCCACCACGATCGTGACGATCAGACCGTCCAATCGGCACGACGAGACACGCGAGCCGTTGGCCTGGGCCACGTCGTCGGCTTCGGTACAGGGGACGCCCGGAAGGCGGCCCGAGGCGACGTCTGCTGCAGTCAGCGCCGCCGCATCCGCTGCGTTCGCTGCCCGCTGCTGTGCGACGGCTGCACCTGCAACGGCGATACCTGCCGCGGCCAGCCCGAGGAGCGCCCCGATGATCCCGACGGCGAGCACGGTCGCCGATCCGCTCTCCGCACCCTTCTGCCGGTTCTCCGCGTCGCCGCTACGCCGCTTCAGCGTTCCCGAGGTGAGGCAGCGGATCATTCGTCTTCCTCGGAGCGCTCGTTCGCTGCGCAGGCCTGCGCCGAAGCGACGACGCCGATCGCGCCGAGCCCGGTCACACCGCTGGCCGCTGCGATTCGCACGCAGATCAGCTTGCCTTCCTGTCTGCTCTCGTATCCTGCGGCTCCGGCACCGGTGACGACGGCGCCGGGGTCGTCTCCCCGCCCGAGCATCCGGGCTGCGACCGCGGCCGCCTGAGTGAGTCGCACCTGTTGGGCGACGGCCTGGATGGCGCCGACGCACAACGCCAGACACATGAGCACCGCCGGAAGGACGACGGCGAACTCCGCCGTCACACTCCCCCGATCATCGGCGGCCTCACCCCGCGGCAGACAACGCACGTTTGACCAGATCAGTCAGGATGCTGCGCACTTCGTCGCCTCGCAGAAGCACGACGAGCAGCCCGGCGAACCCGACCGCCGCCATCGTCGCCACAGCGTATTCGGCCGTCGCTGAGCCCCTGTCGTCGCGCACGAACTCGAGTGTTTGTCGCCACCCCCGAGCATGGTCGCGTCGAAGGGGGCAGCACACTCGTGATTGGGCCGTCAAAGCCCCGTTCACGTAGTCGTGCCGTGCGGTTGTCTGTCTCATCGTCTGTCCTCTCCCCGATGCCGCAGTTGGTTCCGCGATCTCTTTCCATCGTCGGAGACCTCGGGTTTCCGCGGCGTCGTTCGACCGATTCGGTGGACAACACTCACAATCTGCTGACTGTGGAGGAGACGATGGAGAGCACGACCGGCGCCACCCCGAGCAGGAGGAAGCTCGGGAGTACGCACACCCCGAGCGGCAGCATCAGCCGCACCGCCAGGGTCGCCGCGGCCCGTTTACCGTCGATCCGCGCATCCCGTCTCGCCTGCCGCGCAGCACTCCTCAGCAGATCGGCTGCCGGGGCACCCGCCCGCTCGGCCAGGGCGAGGATGCGATCGAGGTCCTTTTCGGCGCGGAGTGCGAGATCGAACCGGGCCGACGCGTCACGCACACACCCTTTGGCCAGCGGAACCGAGACCCCTCCGGTCAGGGCGACGGCGACCAGGTCGAACGCGAAGCCTGGCGCGCCGACGGGAGGAGCCGCCCGTCGTGCCAACGATCGCGTCCAGAGCCGCCCGCCGATGAGCAGAGCACAGCCCGACGCGAGCACGACCCACCCGATGACACCGCCGAGCAGGGTTCCCACCATGTCGACGCCCAGTGCCCCTCCGAGGGCGAGGCCGAGCACCGGCAGCCAGCCGACGAGGCGGGATGTCGCGAGCGGTCCGGCCAACCCGACCTCGATCTCGCGCTCCGTCTCCGCCCGGTCGCGGAGGACCGCCCCGAGCTCGCGCAGGCTCGGCGCAAGCGGCGACCCGGCCTCGTCGGCTACGGCCCAGGCCGTCCCCAGAGCACGCCAGGCCGTCGTCGAGCGGAATGGAGCGACGGCTCCCGCGAGCGCATCCGTCACCCGCGACCCGGATGCGATCGCCCGGGAGACAACCGAGACAACGGGATGCGTCGAGAATTCCCCGAGATACGACCAAGCCGACTCCGGGGCGACACCGGCCTCGAGCAGCGTCGCCAGTTGCTCGACCATCTGCGCGGCTTCTTCGCTCTCTCCCCCGGCCCGACGTGTTCGGGGCTCAGCGCGACGGGTCATGCTCGACCACACCCAGGCGCCCGTCGTCGAGCACCTCGAGCCGGGCAAAACCTGCCACGCGACGTCTTCCCCCAGCGCGTTCCACGTGCACGACGAGCCCGATCGCGCTCACCGCCTGTCTGGCCAACGCACGGTCTCCCATTCCGGCGAGCGCGCCGAGCGCCTCCAGTCGGGCCGGCACGTCGGCCAACGAGTTGGCGTGCAGCGTTCCCGCTCCGCCGTCGTGACCGGTGTTGAGCGCGCTCAGCAGATCGCTCACCTCGGCTCCACGGCATTCGCCGAGCACGAGTCTGTCTGGCCGCATCCGCAACGCCTCGCGCACGAGCCGACGCAGATCGACGGCGCCCGCCCCCTCCAGGTTGGGTTGCCGCGTCTGCAGACCGACGACGTGCGAGTGGTCGATGCGCAACTCCGCCACGTCTTCGATCACGACGAGTCGTTCGTCTGGCGGCGCGTGGGAGAGGAGCGCGGCGAGCAGGGTCGTCTTTCCCGCTCCGCCCGCGCCGGTGACGAGCAGGTTCGTGCGCGCCGCGATCGCCGCTCGCAGGGTGTCATTCTGCGCGGGCGTGACCGACCCGGCGGCGACCAGATCTGGCAAGCGCAACGGGCTCGGGCTCGGGATGCGGATGGACAGCAGCGTTCCGCCGGTCGAGATCGGCGGAAGCACAGCGTGAACCCTGACTCCGCCGTCGAGGCGCACATCCATGAAGGGCGTCGACTCGTCGATGTGCCGGCCGCCCCGGGCGATGAGGCGCACGGCGAGTTCGCGAGTGGCACGCTCGTCGGCCTGCCAGCCGTCGATGCGTCGCAGGCCCTGCCGACCGCCGTCTGTCCAGAGCTCCCCCTCGCCGTTGATGAAGAGGTCGGTGATGTCGCCCCGGAGGAAGTAGGGGGCGAGCGGTCCGAAAGTCTGCCATGGCGTCGCGAGTTCCGCGGGAGCGATCGGCGGCGGAACCGGAGGCGGCGCCGAAAGAGGCGCCGGAACCGGAGGAGGCGCCGGAACCGGAGGCGGCGCCGAAGGAGACGGCACGAGCGAAGGCGGCGGTACCGAACGCAGTCTCGGAACAAAAGGAGTGGTCTGCTCAATGTCCATGCTCCGACGGTACGGAGCGAAGACACGCGGCCGAGAGGTCGACAGTAACCGGTGGAGAAGCGTCCGGCTGACGACACTGTGGAGGAAGCGCTCCACACCGCGGAGCGCAGCTGCCGGTTAAAAAGAGGGGGGCCGCACCTATTGGGGGGAACAGGTGCGGCCACTACGGCGCATGATTGGGGGGAATCGTTTGCGCCGCACGCCAGAATTAATATTCGGCCGCTGACCAGTTTACGCAGAATCGATGCAAACGCAAGTCTTATCGGAGCACGTCACCGGCACGTTGTAGAGTCGGGCAGTGTCGCGCCACGACCAGAACACCAGATCGCAAAGGAGCGAACAGCCTCCCCATGAGCAACACCATCGACAACCTGCTGCACGAAGGGCGACGCTTCGCCCCGAGTGAGGAGTTCGCCGCCACTTCGGTCGCGTCTCCCGCTCTCTACGAACGCGCCCGTGAGGACCGGCTCGGCTTCTGGGCCGACCAGGCCCGCGAGTTGATCCACTGGCACAAGCCGTTCACCCGCACGCTCGACTGGACGAATCCACCGTTCGCCAAGTGGTTCGACGACGGCGAGCTGAACGTGGCGTACAACTGCCTCGACCGGCACGTGCTGGCCGGAAACGGCGACCGGGTCGCCATCCACTGGGAGGGTGAGCCCGGCGACAGCCGCAGCATCACCTACGCCGAGCTGACCTCCGAGGTCAAGAAGGCCGCCAACCTGCTGACCAGTCTCGGCGTCAAAGCCGGCGATCGCGTGGCGATCTACCTGCCGATGATTCCCGAGGCCGTCATCGCGATGCTCGCCGTTGCCCGCCTCGGTGCGGTGCACTCGGTTGTCTTCGGCGGGTTCAGTGCCGAGAGCCTGCGCTCGCGCATCGACGACGCCGAGGCCAAGCTCGTCATCACCGCCGACGGCGGCTGGCGCAAGGGCAAGGTCTTCCCGCTCAAGAACGCGGTGGATGCGGCGATCGCCTCGGGCGACTCGACCGTGGAGCATGTGCTCGTCGTCAAGCGCGGCGAGAACGACGTGGAGTGGACCGAGGGCCGCGACCTGTGGTGGCACGACGAGATCGCACAGGTCGACGCCGACCACGTCGCCAAAGCCTTCGAGGCCGAGCAGCCCCTGTTCATCCTCTATACCAGTGGCACGACGGGGAAGCCGAAGGGCATCCTGCACACATCGGGCGGCTATCTGACGCAGGCCGCCTTCACCCACAAGAACGTGTTCGACCTGCACCCGGAGACCGACGTCTACTGGTGCAGCGCCGACGTCGGCTGGATCACTGGCCACAGCTATGTCGTTTACGGGCCGCTCGCGAACGGTGCCACCCAGGTGCTCTACGAGGGAACACCCGAGACCCCGCACCAGGGCCGCTGGTGGGAGATCATCGAGAAGTACAAGGTCTCGATCTTCTACACCGCGCCGACCGCCATTCGCTCGTTCATGAAGCTCGGCCGGCAGATCCCGCAGAAGTTCGACCTTTCCAGCATCCGGGTGCTCGGTTCGGTGGGTGAGCCCATCAACCCCGAGGCGTGGATCTGGTACCGCGAGGTGATCGGCGGCAACAAGGCTCCGATCGTCGACACCTGGTGGCAGACCGAGACCGGCGCCATCATGGTCTCCGCGCTCCCCGGGATCACCACGTTGAAGCCGGGTTCGGCGCAGGTTCCACTGCCCGGCGTCTCGATGGACATCCTCGACGACGCCGGCGTGCCGGTCGGCAAAGACCAGGGCGGCCTCCTCGTGGCGACCGAGCCTTGGCCGTCGATGCTTCGCGGAATCTGGGGCGATCCGGAGCGGTTCAAAGAGACCTACTGGGAGAAGTTCGGCGACAAGTATTTCGCCGGCGACGGCGCGCGCTACGACAAAGACGGCGACATCTGGCTCATGGGCCGGGTGGACGACGTGATGAACGTGTCAGGCCACCGCTTGTCGACCGCAGAGATCGAGTCTGCTCTCGTCGCGCATCCGCTGACCGCGGAAGCCGCCGTGGTGGGTGCTGCAGACGAGACAACCGGTCAGGCCGTCGTCGCCTTCGTGATCATCAAGCAGAGCCAGCTCGAGCTCGCCGCGTCGACGGATGTGGTAGCCGAGCTGCGTAAGCATGTCGCCGAGCAGATCGGTGCCATCGCGCGCCCGCGGGAGATCTTCGTGGTCACCGAACTGCCCAAGACCCGCTCGGGCAAAATCATGCGCCGCCTCTTGAAGGACGTGGCGGAAGGTCGCGAGGTCGGCGACACGACCACGCTGGCCGACACCGCAGTGATGACGTCCATCCAGAGCAAGCTCTCCTAGCGAGACACGCGAAAAGGGCCCGGCTTCGTGCGAAGCCGGGCCCTTCTCTCGCGTGTCTGCTAGTCGAAGGCGAGGACGAGCTCCACCTCGACGGGCGAGTCCAGCGGGAGCACTGCGACGCCGACGGCGGAACGCGCGTGCACCCCGGCGTCTCCGAAGATCTCGCCGAGCACTTCGGAGGCGCCGTTGATCACGCCGGGCTGACCGGTGAACGACGGGTCGGAGGCGACGAAGCCGACCACCTTGACGATGCGGGTCACGCGATCGAGCGAGCCGATCACGCTCTTCGCGGCCGCCAGGGCGTTGAGGGCGCTGATGCGGGCGTACTCCTTGGCGTCGGCGGCCGGGATCAGGCCGTGCCCGTCGCCGACCTTGCCCGTGGCGGGGAGGGCCCCGGAGACCATCGGGAGCTGACCCGAGGTGTAGACATGGTTCCCGTCGACCACCGCTGGGGTGTAAGCGGCGACCGGGGGCACCACATCGGGGAGCTGGATGCCGAGCTCGGCCAGACGGGCCTCGACCGCGGCCATCAGGCGTCCACCTCGTCGAGGATCGGGCGCTTCAGATAGGCGACGAGACCGCCCTCCGGGCCGGTGACGACCTGCACCAGCTCCCAGCCTTCCGAACCCCAATTGTTGAGGATCGCAGCGGTGTTGTGGATCATGAGTGGCGTCGTGAGGTATTCCCAGCGCGGCATTGTGCTCCTTGCGTTCGGGGGGTTTATCAGGTTTCTCACCTACCCTTGATCTTATGTCTGCCAAAAAACCCCAGGCTAGAGGTGCGCTCGGCGCACTCGGCGCGTTCATCGGCATGAGCGCCGTCGCCGGCCTTCTGGTCACGGCCGCCGTCACCCCCGCCATCGCGGTGACGGGCATGGCCGCCAACGACAGCATCGGCGTCTTCGAGGGCCTTCCCGAGTACCTCACCATCGACCAGCTCGCCCAGCCCACCACCATTTACGCCAAGAAGGGCGACAGCAACGTCGTCCTCGCCACGTTCTACTCGCAGAACCGTCTGCCGGTCGCGTTCAACCAGATCTCGCAGGCCGTGAAAGATGCGGCGGTCGCCGGCGAGGACCCGCGCTTCTACAGTCACGGCGGCGTCGACATCCAGGGCACCATCCGCGGCGCCCTGTCGACTGTCGTCGGTCATGACACCCAGGGCGGCTCGTCCATCACCCAGCAGTACGTCAAGAACGTGCTCCTGCAGAAGTGCGAGGCGAAGCCGCAGAAGACGAAGGCGGAGCTGAAGGCATACCAGCAGTGCGTCGACGACTCCACCGGTGTCACCCCGGATCGCAAGATCAAGGAGATGAAGTACGCGATCGGCCTGGAGAAGAAGTACTCGAAGGACCAGATCCTCACGGAGTACCTCAATATCGCCGGGTTCGGCGGCTCCATCTACGGTATCGAAGCGGCCGCGCGCTATTACTACAACGTCACGGCCGCCGCGCTGTCGCCGGCCCAGGCTGCGAGCCTCGTCGCGATCGTGAACGAACCGACCAGCCTCAAGCTGGACAACCCGTCGAGCAAGACGAACGGCGCGGCCAACGGCTACGCGGCCAACAAGGACCGCCGCGACTACATCCTGCAGAAGATGTACCAGTACAAGAAGCTCACCAAGGCCCAGTACGAGGCGGCCGTCAAGACGCCGATCACCCCGGTGATCACCCCGTCCACCCGCGGCTGCCAGACCGCGGGCGGGTCCGCGTACTTCTGCGACTACGTGCAGCGCGTGTTCCTGAACGATCCGTCGTTCGGAAAAGACGAGGACACCCGCGCTTCGAACCTCAACCGCGGCGGCTACAAGATCTACACCTCGCTCGACCTCGACCTGCAGGCGACCGCTGAGGGGACGCTCGCGAGCTACGTGCCTCAGACCTACGACAGGGCCAACCTGGGCGGCGCACTCGTTGGCGTTCAGCCGGGAACCGGTCGTGTGCTCTACATGGCGCAGAACAAGGAGTACTCCCAAGATCCGGATGTGCTCGCTTCGAGCCCGAAGTACTCCTCGGTGAACTTCAATACGGACCAGGACTACGGCGGCTCCTCCGGCTTCCAGGTCGGATCGACCTACAAGGTCTTCACCCTGGCGGATTGGCTGGAGAACGGGCACTCCCTCAACGAGACCGTGAACGCGAACATCCGCACGTATCCCTCCGGCACGTTCAAGGCAAGCTGCATTCCCGGCGGCGTGTACGGCGCCACGCCGAACCGCTGGCCGACCAATGACTCGTACGGCGAAGAGGGACGGCGTAGCGCTCTGCAGGCGACGGTGCAGTCGATCAACACGGCGTACGTCTCGATGGCGTCGCAGCTCGACCTGTGCGACATCCGCAAGAACGCCGAGGCGTTCGACGTGCACACCGCAACCGGTGTGCCGCTCGACACCAACCCGGCGAGCGTACTCGGCACCAACACGATCGCTCCGCTCACCATGGCCACGGCATTCGCCGGCATCGCGAACGGTGGTCAGGTCTGCACTCCGATCGCGATCGACAAGATCATCGACGGCAGCGGCAAAGAGGTGGCGGCTCCCGCGTCGAAGTGCTCCCAAGCGGTCGACCCGCAGATTGCGGCGACCATGGCGTACGCGCTGAAGCGCGTCACGATGGGCGGTGGCACCGCATCGGGCGTGAACAACACCGGCAAAGACATGCTCGCCAAGACCGGAACCACCGACAACAACGAGCAGCTCTGGCTCGTGGCCGCGACGACCAAGGTGGCGGGCGCATATTGGGTCGGCAATATCGACGGCCACCAGAACATGCGCCAGATTTATCCGACGCACGGCACAACGCCGGCGCTCGCCCGCACAGCGGTCATGAGAGCCATGATGGCCACAGCGGTCGGCAAGTACGGCGGAGACGACTTCGCGAGCCCTTCGCAGAAGCTGCTGCAGGGGGTTCAGGTCACCGTTCCCGACCTGAGCGGTAAGTCCGCGGCCGACGCGAAGTCCATCCTCGACGGGCTCGGCCTGAGCTACACGGACGGCGGAGCACAAGACGGCGTTCAGCCGGCCGGCACGGTCTCGTCGAGCAACCCCGCCGCGGGTGCGAGCGTCGGCAAGGGCTCGGAGATCACGGTCTACACCAGCAACGGCACACTCGTCGCACTGCCGAACGTGGTCGGAATGAAGCTCTCCGACGCGCAGAGCGCTCTGAACGCGTTCTCGGTGTCGGCTTCGGGGGGCGGAGGCAGCCCCGACAGCGTTGTGGACTCGATGAACCCCGGCGCCGGAACAGCGGTGAAACCCGGCTCCAGCGTCACCCTGGCGCTCAAGGCAGCGTCCCCACCGTCGACACCCGGTCCAGGAAACTAGTGGCGACCACGTCCGGCCTGCGCGCGGCGGGCACCGCATTGGCGGTGCTCGCCGCGGCTGGCGCGGGCGCGTTCGCCTGGGGCTCCCTCGTCGAACGCAAGCTCTACACGCTGCGCCGGGTCACCGTTCCGGTGCTTCCTCGCGGTTCGGAGCCCATCCGGGTGCTGCACCTCTCCGATCTGCACATGGCACCGTGGCAGCGGGACAAGCAGGAGTGGGTGCGCGCGCTCGCCGATCTGAAACCCGATCTCATCGTCGACACCGGCGACAACCTGGGTCACGAGCAGGGCCAGACCGGTATCGAGCGTGCTTTCGAACGCTTCCGCGGCATCCCCGGGGTCTTCGTGCACGGGTCGAACGACTACTTCGGCCCGCAGGCGAAGAACCCGTTGAAGTATTTCGCCGGCCCGTCCAAGAAGAACGCCTCGACCGCTCCCCGCCTCGACAACGCCGCCCTCACCGCCTATTTCGACAGCCTCGGCTGGATCGATCTGAACAACGCGGCCGGTTCCGTGAACATCAACGGCACACATCTGGAGCTGTTCGGGGTGAACGACCCGCACATCCGGTATGACCGGGTGGAGGCCATCCCCGGCGCCCTCGACGAGCTGCGCGAGAACGATCCGTTCTCCGACGACGCCACCTGGCCGGAAGACGCGCCCCACGTCGAGCGGCCCACCGTGACCATCGGTGTCACCCATTCCCCCTACCGGCGCGTGCTCGACGCTTTCGTCACCTACGGTGCCGCCATGATCTTCGCGGGGCACACCCACGGCGGCCAGGTCTGCGTTCCCGGATTCGGGGCGCTCGTGACCAATTGCGACATCCCGCGCAAACAGGTGAAAGGCCTCAGCCTGTGGCGGCACGCCTTCCGTTCGGCGTTCCTCAATGTCTCGGCCGGGCTCGGCACCTCGATCTACGCTCCGGTGCGTTTCGCCTGCCGCCCGGAGGCGACGCTGGTCACGCTCACCTCCTCCCCCTGAGAGTGGTCACCGGCCCCCTCCCGGAACGTGTATTCTTATTGAGGCTTACGGGCCACTCGGGGTGTGGCGCAGCTTGGTAGCGCGCTTCGTTCGGGACGAAGAGGTCGCAGGTTCAAATCCTGTCACCCCGACACTATGAAGGCCGGAGCATCGAATGCTCCGGCCTTTCGTGTTCCACCGGTTCACTGCTGCCGCGACGCCGGGTTTGCTAGCCGAGCGCCTCGGCCACGATCTCCAGCGACCGCACCCGGCCGTCGATCGTTGCAGCACCCGACGAGATCATCAATTCGTCGACCTTCGTGGAGGCGAGCAGCGACTCCAGCCGGTCTCTGACCTCTGCGGGCGTTCCGATGGCCTGACGGGCGTTGCGGGCAGCGATGAAGTCCTCCTCGAGCTGCGAGAAGGGGTATGCGAGGGCTTCCTCGATGCTGACCGGCTGCGGCTTGGCGCCCTGACGCATCCGCAGGAACGAGAGCTGTCCGGGTAGGGAGAGCGCCCGCACGCGCTCCGGATCTTCGTCGGAGATCACGTTGACCGCGATCATCGAATGCGGCTCGCTCAGCGTCTCGCTCGGCTCGAAGCGACTCCGGTAGAGGTCGAGCGCCGCCTCGGTGTTATCGCCTGCGAAGTGGTGCGCGAAAGCGAACGGCAACCCCAGTGCCGCGGCGACCTGGGCACTGTACCCGCTGGAACCGAGCAGCCACAACTGCGGCGCATCGCCGAGACCCGGCACGGCGGTGATCGTGTGCAACGGGTTGGCGTCGCTCATCCCGCCGTGAAAGAACCCGATCAGGTCGAGCAGTTGCTGAGGGAAGTCGTCGACGCCGAGCCCCTCCTTGCTGCGGCGCAGGGCGAGCGCGGTCGCGCCGTCGGTGCCCGGTGCCCGGCCGATGCCGAGGTCGATGCGGTCGCCGTAAAGCGCCCGCAGAGTGCCGAACTGCTCCGCCACGACGAGCGGTGCATGGTTCGGCAGCATGACACCGCCGCTGCCCACACGGATGCGGGAGGTCGCCGCGGCGATGCCGGCGATGAGCACGGCGGGCGCGCTCGACGCGATCGCCGGCATGCCGTGGTGCTCGGCCACCCAGAAGCGCTCATAGCCGAGAGATTCGGCGGCCTGCGCGAGGCGCAGGGTGCCCGCCACCGCATCCGCGTTCGTGCCGTCGTGCGGGCGGCTGGCCAGGTCGAGAACGTTCAGAGGAATGCGGTGCTCAGTACTCACCTCAGGGGCAACCAAGACGGCCCGCGGAAGATTCCGCGGGCCGCTCTCGATTCCGGTCGACTCCTCGGGATGGAGCCATCAGGCCGGGATGCTCAGTTCAGGATGCTCAGGGAGCGGTGCGACGACGGCGTGCGGCCAGCAGGCCGAGCACGATCAGTCCGGCGACGACGAGCGCGCCCCCGATCCAGGCGATGTACCAGCCGATGACGGAGCCGGTGGAGGCGATGCCGGTGCTCGACGGGGTCGTTCCGGCCGTCTTGGCGGCTGGCGCGTCGGCCGGGAGCACGGTGACGGTCGCCGCCGAGGCGGCTTTGCTGACCTCGCCGGTGCCGGTGATGGTGTATGCGCCGTCGGCGTTCTGGGGAACCGTCACCGTGAGGATGGCGCTCCCGTCACTGGAGGCGGCCTTCACGGCGTGCGCGCTGCTCACGCTCGTGCGGTACGAGGCGAGGGATGCGGTGGCACCGTTCTGTCCGGACACGGTGTAGGCGACGTCCTCGGAGGGTTTGAACGTTCCGGGGTCGCAGGTGAGCGTGGCAGTCTGCCCCGCGGAGACGACCGTCGGACTGATGCTGCAGGCACCGCCGGCGGTGTAGGGCGTGGCGTTGGCGGCGGCGGGCACCGCCAGGGCGAGAGCGGCGCCGACGATCAGCGCCGCCAGGACTTTCTTGGCCATTCGGGAAGCCTTTCGACGGACCCGGCACGAGTTCCCCGGGGCGGTAATGTGATTATTTCTCAGTTTACCGCCGTGGTGCAGTCCAGGGCAATGATCGACGCGCCACCCGACGCCCCCACATCGGGGGTCGTTCCGCGTGCAGGAAGTGTCGGAGTGACGGTGACGGACATCCCCGGCGTCTTCTGTTGCACATCGAGAAGATCGACCGACACGGTCTTCGACTGGCCCGGTGCAAGATCGACCGTGAACAGGCTCACAGGGCGTCCCTGATCCGTGCCCGCGATCGTCGGATAGGCCGCACTGCCGCTCGTCGTCGCGACGAGGAGCCCACCCTCCGCCCCGTACACCGCAACGCGGGTGCGGATGGTGCCCGGCTCGACACCGTACGTACCGTCACCGGTCACATACGCCGGAAGAGCGGTCCCGGCATCCGCCGGCGCGGTGTTGGTGAGCGTCACCGTGACCCGCGTGCTCGGCGTGCCATCGGCCCGGCAGACAGCCGTTCCCGCTTCGACGTGCGTAGTGAGGTAGTAGTCCATCTTTGAACCGGTGGCGTCGTTGAAGTACACCCCGATGCCAGCGGTCGACGATGTCGATGCCGGAAGGAGTCCCGCCAATGTCGTCGAAGCGAGCACCTTCTGCTCCGAGGGATGCGCGCTCCAAATGAGCATCCGCCGCTCATCCCCCGCCCGCACGAGCGCCTTGACGAGGGCCGTACCGTCGGCCGATCCGGAGGCCACCTTCCCGAAGACCGCACTCGCGGCCGCAGCGAAGAACGCATCCTGCTGCGCAGGGTCGGACCAGCGCGCATACGCCTGGCTGAGCAGCAGAGGAACCGCGTTCTCGGCGGAGAGGCTGTCCCCGGTCGCCAGAGCGACCGGGCCCGTCGCCGTGAGCAGATAGGACAGGGCGACGGGGTCGATCGTGACCACCCCATCCACGGTGCCGCCGCCGTGCGCTTTCCACATGGCCGTGGCCGTGGCCGCGGCAAGCGGGAAATCGGGGGTGAGGTTGACATCCTGCATGTACCGACCGAGAAGCGGCCCGTACAGCCCTTGCGTCGCGGCGGGGATATCGGCGACCGGCTGGGCGAACGGCCCGATGCTGGTGCCCGAAGCCTGGGCGAGCAGGGAGATCTTGCCATGTTCGACCCCGATGACCGCGAGGGCGCCGACGAGACCGCCCGTCGCCCGCAGCTCGGCCGGGTTCTGCACCAGCAGCAGGTAGGTGCGCTGGGAGTCGCCACCCAGCATCGCGGGAAGGAGTTTTGCGCTGTTGCCCAGCGCGTCGACTGACGGGGTCGCGGTGGCCAGGAGCGAGCGCAGTTGGTCGACCGCTCCGCGAACCGGCCCGACCGTGGCCGATTCGTCGATCGCCGCGACCGAAGCCGCAGCGCGATGGAAGGCGAGCTGCGCTCGAGTCACCACCGGCTGAGCCTCACGGAGCGGCGTCAGGTCGACGGCCCCGCCGACCGGTTTGAGCCGGGAGGGGTCCGCCGTCTGGGCGACAGCGACCAGCGGGGCGATCACGCGCGAGGCGATGCTGTCCGTGGCGGCGGCGGCCGTGCGCACGGCGGCGAGGTTCGGCCCTACTCCCGGCACGATCTCGGCGGCGCGCCACACCGGATCGCTCGTGAGCGAGGCGGCACGTTCGGCGTGCTTGCGCAGCTCCGCCGCCGCGTTCGTCGCCGCCGACAGATCTCCGGAGACGATCGATGACTGCACCGCCTTCGCGTACGGCAGGGCACTTTCGAGCTCGTTCTTCGCCAGCAGACCACGGATGCCGACCCAGCCGGCCGCGATGAGGAGCACGAGCACGACGCCCGCGACACTCCAGCCGACCACTCGCCGGGTGCGGCGTCGACGCGGAGACGGCGACGGTGACGTCGCGGTCGATTCGGGAACGCCAGGAGCCGCCATGCGACTAATCTAACAATTCCTCACTTTTTTGCCGACCACTGCCGTACCCCCGAAACCGGGGACAGACTTCGGTGCGAAGAACGGGATGCGGTGCGCGCCTCAGCGACCCAAACCGCGATAGATCCACCCCGCGGCGCGCCACGCGGCTGGATCGAGGCTGTTGCGGCCGTCGATCACCGTGCGTCCCGCCACGAGACCGCCCACCACCACCGGATCGAGCCCGACGAACTCGGGCCACTCCGTGAGCAGCACCACGACCTCGGCGTCGCGCACGGCGTCCTCGACCGACTCTTCGAAGCGCAACTGCGGCGCCCGCCGACGCGTCGTCTCGATCGCCTGCGGGTCAGTGGCCACCACCACGGCGCCGAGCTCATCGAGACGCAATGCCACATCGAGCGCCGGAGAATCGCGAACGTCATCCGAGTGCGGTTTGAAGGCCAGCCCGAGCAGGGCCACGCGCTTGCCCTCGACCTCGCCGCCGAGCGCCTCCGCCACGAGCTCCACCACGCGTGCGCGACGGCGGAGGTTGATCTTGTCCACCTCGTCGAGGAAGGCCAGAGCCTCCCCCTTGCCCAGCTCCCGCGCACGAGCGCTGAAGGCCCGGATGTCCTTGGGCAGGCAGCCGCCGCCGAAACCGACCCCGGCGTTGAGGAACCGACGGCCGATGCGGTTGTCGTAGCCGATCGCATCCGCCAGCTTCGTGACATCGGCGCCGGTGACCTCGGCGATCTCGGCCATTGCGTTGATGAACGAGATCTTCGTGGCGAGGAAAGCATTGGCCGACACTTTCACGAGCTCGGCGGTCGCATAGTCCGTCACGATCACGGGAGTGCCGGCGGCAACGGCACTGGCGTACACCTCGTCGAGGATGCGCGCCGCCCGCTCGCCCGCAGCATCCGCGGGAACGCCATACACCAATCGGTCGGGCCGAACGGTGTCTTGCACGGCGTATCCCTCGCGCAGGAACTCCGGGTTCCAGACCAGTGTCGCGTCCACGCCCGACCGGGCGACCTGCTCGGCCAACCGGGCGGCGGTGCCGACCGGAACCGTGCTCTTCCCGACCAGAAGGTCGCCGTCTTTCACATGCGCGAGGAGGGAGGTGAAGGCCGCATCGACGAAACGCATATCGGCCGAGTCGCCGTCAGCCGCCTGCGGCGTTCCGACCGCGACGAAATGCACATCGGCCCCCGCCGCCGCCGCGAAATCGGTCGTGAACCGCAGCCGACCGGCCGACACCGACGAGGCGAGGATCTCCGGCAGTCCTGGTTCGAAGAACGGCGCACGACCGGCTGCGAGCAGCTCGATCTTCTTCGCGTCGACATCGATGCCGACCACGTCGTGACCCAGATCGGCCATCGCGGTGGCGTGGACCGCCCCCAGGTAGCCGCAGCCGATAACAGAGATCTTCAAGGTGGTACTCCCGTCGATGCGCCGCGACAGCAGCGCGCAAAAGGTCAGGTGAAGTCGGCGTCCGGTTCGCTGACATAGGCGGCCGAATCCAGCGGCCAGCGCCTTCGCCCACTGTTGAGCACCCCCTGGCTTTCCTGCAGATAGCAGGCGCCGCACAACGATTCGTAGCTCACAGAGGCGCCGTCGATGGCCACCTGGTCGCCGTCGAAGACGAACACGTCGTCGATCTTGCGGGCGTTGAAGATGGCCTTGCGCCCGCACCGGCAGATCGTCTTCAGCTCCTCCAGCGAGTGCGCAACCTCAAGGAGCCGCCGGCTGCCCGGGAACGCCACCGTCTGGAAATCGGTGCGGATGCCGTATGCCAGCACGGGAATGTTCTCGAGGATGGCGATCCGCAGCAGATCGTCCACCTGGGCCTCAGAGAGGAACTGTGCCTCGTCGACGAGCAGGCAGCTCACGTCGCGGTCGAACCGTTTGACGGTGCGCTCGCGGTGCTGCTGGAATTTGCCGTACGCATCCGTCTCCGGTGCGATGAGGAAGTCGACCTCGCGCGTGACACCGAGACGCGACAGGATGCCCATGTCGCCCTTGGTGTCGATCGCCGGCTTGGCGAGCAGCACTCGGTGCCCGCGTTCCTCATAGTTGTAGGCCGCTTGGAGCATCGCGGTGCTTTTGCCGCTGTTCATCGCTCCGTATCGGAAATACAGTTTCGCCACGCACCGATCCTATTCGGTCGAGGCTGCGTGTCAGGTGAGGTAGCCGTCTTCGGCCGCACGCCGGATGAGGTCGGCACGCGAACTCGTCGGCCGCCCGACTTTGCCGTACTTCTCGCGCACACGGCGGAGGTAGGTCTTCGCGGTCTCGTACTGCACGTTCATCGCCCGCGCCACCTCGGTGGTCGTGCGCCCGTCGGCATAGAGGGTGAGCGCCTGGCGTTCGCCGTCACTGAGATGTGGTTTGACGGCCGCCGCCGCACCCGGCCTCGGACGCCACGCGGCGCCTGCCGCTGCCTCCCCCGGCTCGGCGCCGGCACCCCGCCCCATGGCGGCCAGGGCGACATCGATCACCTCGACCATCGGTTGGGTCTTCGACAGGTACGCGACCGCGCCCGCGGCGACCGCAGCATCCCGGTCTTCCTGGCTGCCGACCGCGCTCAGCACGATCACGCGCGCACCGGCGGCACGGCAGGTGCGAACGCGGGCGCCGATCGACACCGACTCGCGCAGCTGCAGGTCCATGATCACCAGGTCGGTCGGAAAGGCCTCGCTGTGCACGAGTTCGAGCCAGGTGCTCGCGCGCACCACGAGGTCGAACTCGGGCGCGTGCTTCTCGATCCAGCTCGCGAGACTGTCGAGGAGCAGTTCGTGATCGTCGAGCAGGGCAAGTCGAATCGGCACCGGCGACGACGCGGCTGCCGGATTGGTCGTATCGGCGGAACGTGTGGTCATCGGTGGTCGTCTCCAGGGTAGGCGAAGCGAACGCTGAGTTCGCCTCCGGCGGTGCGCATCGTCGCCTCCATGCCACCCGAGCGCAAGGCGCTCACGAACGGCAGGATCTCGCGGCGCACCAGCCGATGGCTGTCGGTCGTGCGGCAGGTGATTTCAAACGTCGGGCGCGTCGGGTCTGTGGCCGTTATGTGCACAGACCCCGGGTCAAGGGCGGGAAGTTTCGCGACGGTGGCGATGATGGCGCCGACGATGGCTTTCCGCTCGTCGCCGAGCGCCCGCTCCAGCCGGTCCGGATCGGAGACGCGGCTGGTGATGTCGGCCACTCGGGTCTCCTCGCCCCTACTCGTCAACGCGCGCGTCAGCGTCTCGCCGAGCCAGGTACTGTTCACGGCGGCCACCGAATCGGCGCGCAGCGTGTCGGCGAGCTGAGCGGCGCGGCGCGCATCGTCTTCGGTCACCTCGCCGCGACGCAGAAGATCGGCGAGGAACGGCAGGGTCGCTTCGTCGAGGGTGGTGATCCGTTCCTGGTGCACCATGCGACGCGCGGTCTCCCGCAGCTCCGGGTCGAGCCTCGCCTGCCCCGCTCGCGCGACCTCACGCCAGGCGAGGGTCTCACCGGTCATCGTCCAGGCGTACCCGGAGCCCCCGCAGGCGAGCGCGATGATCGGAGTCGCGGCGACGGTTGTATAGACCAGCGGACTCGTCGCGATCGACAGGAACGGGGCTTCGAAGGCGGCGACGGTCCCCAGCACGAGCGCGGCGCCCACCGCAGCACCCACGACCTCGGAGATCGGCCGGAACAGCGGCATCGCCGTGAGGAAGAGCGCCACGACGATCTGACTCCAATCGTCTTGGATGCGCTGGTTGGCGCCCCACACCGAGACGGTGAACATGCACGCCGCCACCACCACCATTCCGAGCACCATCAGATGGGACCAGCGTCCGAGCGGAGCCAGGCCCGGGCGCGCACGGATCGCGAAGATCACCCCGGCCGGAACCACCAGTGCCAGGGCGACCCACGCGAGCCAGACGATCCGCACTTGACCTGTGCCCAGATGCAACAAGGTGGAGTAGAGCGCATAGCCCGCCGCGACAGCGCCCAGCGCAGGCACCAGCGCCCAGGCCGACTGCACGCCGAGCGGGTCGAGCCGCTGCGGTGTGCGCTCGAACGGCGCCGCGCGGAAGCGGGCGACGGCGACCTCGTCAGCGTCGGTCATGAGGCGATCGCCTCCTCCGGCTCGCCGATCGGCACGACGATCATCACCGTCGTGCCCACATCGGGGCTCGAGTAGATGGTGACGGCGCCCCCGACCCGCTCGATGCGGTCGTGCACCGACTGCCGCAGTCCGAGCCGGTCGGATGCAGTGGAGGCCGGCGCGAACCCGCGCCCCCCGTCGACGACCATCACCGAGACGGACTCGCTGGACGCCGAGATCGCGACCTCCGCTGTGGCGCTCCCCGAGTGCCGCAGCACGTTGACCAGACACTGCCGCGCCGCAAGTCCGACCGCTCGTCGGCGTTCCGCCCCGAGCAGCGCCAGCGCATCCCGATCTCCCGACAGGTCGACCGAGAGTCCCTCGTCGCGGGCGAGCTCAATGGCATGGTGGAGTTCGCTGCCGAACCAGATCTCTCCGGGCTGCGATTCGGGCGGATGCCCGTGACGGCTCCGATCCGGGGCGGGCTCGTCGCCGGCGCTCGGGTCCTTCCCGAGTCGGCGGAGGTCGGCTTCGACTCGGTCGCGGAGGCGTGGGGCGAGCGGCCCAGGGCCGGCGGCGGCGATCGCGATCAGCTCGCTCAGCACGGTGTCGTGGAGTTCGGCCGCGGATTCGGCGCTGAGGTCGCGTCGCAGGTCGTTGAGGCGCGCATCCCGGATCGATCGGTGGATCGCGGATTGGGAGCGACTTCGCGACCCTCGGGTGAGCCCGTCGAAGCTGAGCACGCCGACCAGCAGCAGGTAGGCGCCGAGTGAGATCGCGTCCGTTCGGAATTCTCGCCCGGCGGTGACGCTTGCCAACACGACGGCGGCCTCGGCGAGCGCGAACCCGAGCGTCGCCCACAGCACGCCGGCCAGGGCTCCTGTTCCCGTGCCGCCGACCAGGGTCATGGCGACGATGGGCAGCGCGATCACGAAGAGGTTGGTGTCGTGGTAGCTCGCGTTCTCGGTGAGCAGGGTCACGACATAGCAGTAGGTCGAGACCGTGCCGATCACGAGATACGCGACGGTCAGCAGCGCCGTTCGGCGTCGCGAGAGCAGGAGCAGAAGTCCGATCATCGGCACGAGCGCGATCAGTGTCACCCAGGTGAATGTCTCGGTTGAGCCCACGCTGGAGATCGCGACGTTGAGGAGCGCCGAGGCCAGGCAGACGAGTGCCGCCCACCGCGCCGCGGTGGCCAGCGCCCGCGAGTTGGCGGCGCGGGAAAGATGGCTGGGGAGACCCAGGGACATTCTCACCCCCGTCGGCGGTCGCGTTCTCGGGTCGTTCGCACATCGCACTCGGGCCGTGCAATGCTCTCCCGGGATTATGCCACCGAACGAGCTCTCGCGTGTACCCCAACCCGGGGGATGTGTACCCCGCCGATTTCGGGCGGCGCGCTGCTTGCCGACGCTTCAGAACAGTGTCGGCTGTGCTCCGCTCAGAGCGACCCCGATCGCTTCGGCCGGCACCTCTTCCTCGAGGAGACGGCCGCCACCCGCGTTCCCGACGGCGATGCCCGCCCCCGCTCGGATCTGTCGTTCACCCTCCCCGTCGCGGAGCATCCCGAGCGCCGTCGAGCGCACACCCCCGGTGAGCGGATCTTCTTCGCCACGTTCGAGCCCGTGCGCACGGATGAGCGGCTTGATCTTGGCCGCCAGCCACTGCCGGTAGCCTTTCGGGGCTCCAGCCCCGCCCCCGTACATGCGCCGATAGACCGGGAGGAGCTGGGGATGCTCACGCTCGAGCCAGAGGTAGTACCACTCTTTCACCCCGGGCTTGAGGTGCAGGGCCGTGTAGAGCACCGAGCTCGCTCCCGCGGCCTTCGCCTGCCGCAGGGCCTCGTCGAGGTGTGCCCTACTGTCGGTGAGGTACGGCAGGATCGGCATCAGGAAGACCGCGCAGGCGAGTCCGTGTTCGCGCACCGCCGTCACTGTGGCCAGCCGAGCTTTGGTGGTCGGTGTTCCTGGTTCGACCGACTGCTGGAGTTCGTCGTCGTAGACCGCGATGGAGAGGGCGAGGTCGACCGGCACCCGGGTGGCCGCCTCCGCGATCAGGTCGAGATCCCGTCTCAGCAGCGACCCTTTGGTGAGGATGCTGAACGGCGTTCCGGTGTCGGCGAGGGCGTCGATGATGCCGGGCATCAGCGCATACCGCCCTTCAGCCCGCTGGTACGGGTCGGTGTTGGTTCCGAGTGCGACCGGATGGCGCGCCCAGCTCGGCTTTCTCAGTTCTTTGCGCAGCACCTCGGCCACATTGACCTTGACGATGATCTCGTTGTCGAAGTCTTTGCCGCCGTCGAGGTCGAGGTATGAGTGGGTGGGCCGGGCGAAGCAGTAGACGCAGGCAT
The DNA here is from genome assembly GCF_020009625.1 of Leifsonia poae. NCBI lineage: Bacteria > Bacillati > Actinomycetota > Actinomycetes > Micrococcales > Microbacteriaceae > Leifsonia > Leifsonia poae. Next base: position 3,261,020 of record NZ_JAIHLP010000002.1, on the reverse strand, counting down.
GAGAGCAGCCGCGATACGGGTTGATGGTCCAGCCGAAGGGCATCGGCCCTCCGCCCCCGGGAATCTTGTTCAGCGCCGACTTCGCCAGCACTTCATGGAAGGTGATTCCCGCGAACTCCGGTGTGCGCACCGAGCGCACGAGGTTGTTGAGACGGGCCAGCCCCGGCAGCGTCGACGGCTCTTCTGTGGTGAGTTCCTGCCCGCTCCATCTCATGCCCCCATTCGAACATATGTTCGAATATGCGTCAAGCGGAGCGCCGACCTCATCCGACGGTCTCATACCGGAGGACGACGTGTCACCCTCCGGGAGCAGGCCCATTTCATACGCACGGACGATTCGCCGCGACCGCAGCCGGGAGAGGCTGGAACCACGATCCACAAGGAGAATCACCATGAACACTGTCACCCTTCCCACTACGGCCGAAGGCTACGTCCTGCTCTCCGACCCCACCAACTCCCACCTGCTCTTCGATACCGCGGGACTGCACCTGATCGGGTCGACGGTCATCGATCTCGGATCCTGCGCCGACGAGACCGCCGCCGCCTGACATCGGCGGTCTCGCTCACCTCCACGCCCACTCACCCCACAAGCCGGCCGCCCACCATCGCTACGCGCGCCCCGGTCCATTCGGTGCGGAGCCAGCGGTCGTGGCTGGCTACGACCACGGCGCCCGGATACCCGCCGAGAGCCGCCTCCAATTCGGTCGCGAGCGACAGCGAGAGGTGGTTCGTCGGTTCGTCCAGCAGAAACACATGCGGTGGCCTGGCGAGGATCAACGCCAACGCCAGACGCCGCTGCTGACCGATCGAGAGGCGGCCGACCGGGCGATCGACGTCCCTCGGGGCCACGAGGCCGAGCCCGGTGAGCGGGACACTCTCCGCCCGCCGCTCCCCCAGGGTCTGCTCGTAGATGCGGCGGGGGCTCGCCTCCGGGTCGGCGAACCGCACATCCTGCTCCAGCAGCCCCACCCGTAGACCTTTGCGCCGGGTGATCACTCCCCCGTCGAGCGCGAGCACTCCGGCCAACGCCGCGAGCAGCGTCGACTTTCCGGCACCGTTGTGACCGGTGATCAGGATGCGCGACTGCGGCTCCACCAGGAACGACGAGACCTCGATGCGGTCGGCGATGCGCGCATCCTTCGCCTGCAGCAGCAGACCGGTCTCCACCCCGAGCGCCTGGGACCCGCTGGGGATTCCGGCGAAACTGAGAAGGGCCGGCGGCTTGCGCACCTGGTTCTCCTTCAGCTCCTCGAGACGCCCCGTCGAGTTCTTGATGCGACGACTGATCTGACGGTCGAGGGCGTTCCCCTTGAACGCCTTCGCGAACTTGTCGTTGTCACGCACCTTTCCAGACCAGGCGATGCCGCGCGCCGTCACATCGACGGCGAACCTCAGGGCTTTCAGCTCATCCTGCTCATCGGCGAACTGCTTCTCCCAGCGGGCGCGCTCGCCGGCCTTGGCCACGAGCGAAGCGCTGTAGTTGCCGCCGAAGACGGTCGTGCCCGACCGTGCGGGGTCGAGGTCGAGCAGACTGGTTGCGACAGCATCGAGGAACGCACGGTCGTGGCTGGCGAAGACCACCGGCCCCCGCCAGGCGGCGAGTTGCCGCTCGAGGAAGGCGGCCGCGGCGTCGTCGAGGTGATTCGTCGGTTCGTCGAGCAGGAGCGCATCCGGCCGTTCCAGCAGCAGCGCCGCCAGGGCGAACCGGCTGCGCTGGCCGCCCGACACCTCAGAGAGACGGCGATCCAGCGGGATGCCGCCCACGCCGAGACCGTCGAGAAGTTCATCGCGACGGGCGTCGATGCTCCACACCTCGGCCCGTTCGGCCGCGTCGAGCGCCAGCTGGTAGCGCACGGCCGCATCCGGATCGTCATCGGACAGGGCCGCGGCCGAGAGCTCCAGCGCGTGCTCGATGGTGCGCACCTCGTCGAGGGCGTCCTCGAGCAGAGAGGCGAGGGTATCCGAGGGGTCCGCCCGCACCTCCTGCCAGAGCATGCCGGTTCTCGCCGGACGGCTGAGCATGCCGCTGTCTGGTGACTCGGCACCCGCCAGGATGCGCAGGAGCGTCGACTTGCCCACACCGTTCTCGCCGATCAACCCGAGCCGTGCGCCCGGGGCGACAGCGAGGGAGACATCGGTGAGAACGCGGTGGTCGCCGTAGCTCTGCGAGACGCCGTCGACCTTGAGGTGGTCGGCGACAGTGGCGAAGGAATCGTTTCGTGCGAATGCGTTGGTCAAGAGAACCGCCTTTCGAGCGCTCCGAAGAGCCGGTTCCCGCGCGGGCACACCCGTCGACCGAAGCATCGGAGCACCCGAACTGCCATGTCGACGGCGTCGACGAGCGCACTGAGCCTCGGACGCGGGACGAAAGGAGATTCCTACTTCATAGCGTTGACGACCATAACAGCCGTCACGCGGTGACGTCCAGCGTCAGAGTGAGATGTTCAGCGTCTTCGCCGTTGACGCCATCACCCGCTCGGCCTCGGCCGGACGGTCGTTGAGGGTCGTTCCGATCGTGGGGATGAGGCCCTCGAGTGTCGGCAGCCACCCCTGATACTGCTCCGGGAAGCAGCGTTCGAGCACGTCGAGCATGATCGGCACGGCGGTGGAGGCGCCCGGGGAGGCCCCGAGCAGGCCGGCGATCGACCCGTCGGCGGAGGCGATGACCTCGGTGCCGAACTGCAGCACGCCGCCCTTCTTTGCATCCTTCTTCATGACCTGAACGCGCTGGCCGGCGGTGATCAGCTCCCAATCCTCGCTCTTCGCGGTCGGCATGAACTCCTGCAACGCCTTGACCTTCTTCGCACGGTTGGCCATCAGCTCGCCCGCGAGGTACTTGATCAGGTCGAAGTTGTCTTTGGCCACGGCAAGCATCGGCACGAGGTTGCCGGCACGCACGGAACCGGGCAGATCCCACCAGGAGCCCGACTTCAGGAACTTGGGGCTGAACCCGGCATACGGGCCGAACAGCAGCGAGGTCTCGCCGTCGACGACGCGGGTGTCGAGGTGCGGCACCGACATCGGCGGGGCGCCGACGGCGGCCTTGCCGTAGACCTTCGCCTGGTGTTGCGCCACGATCTTCGGGTCGCTGGTGCGCAGGAACTGCCCGGAGATCGGGAAGCCGCCGAAGCCCTTGATCTCGGGGATGCCCGACTTCTGCAGCAGATGCAACGCACCGCCGCCCGCGCCCACGAAGACGAAACGAGCGGTGACTTCGTGCGGGGTGTGGCCGACCTGGTGACGCACCTTGATACGCCAGAGACCGTCCTTGGTGCGTTTGATGCCGCGCACCTTGTGGTTGAGCGCGATCTCGGCGCCACGGCGCTGGAGGTCGTCGATGAGCGAGCGGGTGAGCGAGCCGAAGTCGACATCGGTGCCAGCCGGAACGCGGGTGGCGGCGACACGCTGCCGCGGGTTGCGCTTCTTGGTGAGCAGCGGAGTCCACTCGGCGAGCACGGCCGGGTCTTCCGTGTACTCCATGCCCTGGAACAGCGGCTGGTCTTTCAGCGCTTCGTAGCGCTTACGCAGATACGTCACGTTGTCGCGACCGTGCACGAACGTCATATGCGGCGCCGTATTGATGAACGTGGAGGGTGCCGGCAGGTCTCCGGAGTCGACCAGGCTCGACCAGAACTGCCGACTCAGCTGGAACTGCTCGTTGATGCTGATGGCCTTGGCCGGGTCGACGGATCCGTCGGCCGCCTCCGGCATGTAGTTCAGCTCACAGAGGGCCGCGTGACCTGTTCCGGCGTTGTTCCACGGGTTCGAGCTCTCTTGGGCGACCTCGCCCAGGTTCTCGTAAAGACGGATCGTCCAATCGGGCTGCACGCGCTGGATGAGTGCTCCGAGTGTGGCGCTCATGATGCCGCCGCCGATCAAGACAACGTCGAGGGAAGAATTGCTCACCCCGCAATCCTACGGGGAGTTGGACGGGCGGATGCCGTGAGCCGCTGACGTGCGTCAGGTGAGCAAGATCGTTGCTTCGCGGGCCGCCGTCAAGACCTCGTCGTCTGACGCGGCGGTGCCTTGCGCGGCGAAGAGGGCAGCACTGACGGTGTCGAACGCCATCTGCGCCCGGAGTCTGGTGACCGTCGGAGCATCGTCCGCAAGTACACGGTCTACCACGGCGTCGAACCAGGTTCGCCGATCGCTCCCCTCCTCGGCGAGTTTCTGCATGATCGCCCGGTTGGCGTGCGCGAATCGCATGCCCTGAACGCGCTCTTTGCCGGTGGATTCCACCCACCTCAATGCGGTGCGTCGAAGAAGATCCGGCCCAGCGGGTTGCTCTTCGACCCAGGCAAGGAGTTCGTCGATCTCGCGCCGGCGACCGTCGAGAAGCGCGCGGATGATCGCCTCCTTGCTCGGGAAGTGGTAGTACAGCGACGACTTCGTGACCCCGAGCGCTTCGGCGATATCCCGAATGGACGTGCCTTCGAAGCCGCGTTCCGTGAACAGCTCCAACGACACCCGCAAGATCTCCGCCCTCGTCTCGCTGCCCGGTCGTCTCGTCGACTTCTCATCCATACGCATCATCGTAGTTGACGAACGAGCGTTCAGTAAGTATCGTTCCAATCGTCGAACGATCGTTCGGCAAGCAGGGTGGAGGAGAAACACCATGACAGACCTTTCAAGACCGTCAATCGCCGTCATCGGGGCCGGACCCGGTGGGCTGTTGGCCGCCCGCGTGCTTCAGCTCGGCGGAGTCGACGTGACCGTGTATGACGCCGATGCGTCATGTGGATCCCGAGACCAGGGCGGAACCCTCGACCTTCATGCAGACTCCGGTCAGATCGCTCTCGAAGACGCCAATCTCACGGCGGAGTTCGCCGCCGTGGCCAGACCCGAAGGCCAGGCCCACCGCCTGCTCGACCCGCAGGGCACGGTACTGGTCGAGCAAACCCCTGCCCCCGGCGAGACCGCCGCACCAGAGGTCGACCGTGCCCAGCTGCGCGGCATGCTCGCGGAGTCGCTGATTCCCGGCACGATCCGGTGGTGGCGCCGGCTGGTGAGCGCACACCAGGGAACCCTCACGTTCGAGGACGGCGGCGTCGAGACGGTCGACCTGGTGATCGGGGCCGACGGGGCGTGGTCACGCGTACGGGCGGCCCTGACAGATGCCGCTCCGACGTACACCGGGGTCACGTTCGTCGAGGCGCTCTTCACGAATGTCACCCGGCGGCACCCTGAGGTCGCCGCCCTGGTCGGCGACGGCCACATGTGGGCCAACGGCGACGGGAAGACACTCGTCCTCCAACGAAACAGCGGCGACGTCGTCCGCGGATACATTTCTTTCCGCGCCGAGCTCGACTGGCTCGCGGAAGCCGGCCTCGGCGCCGCCGCCGGACGCGGCGGCGTCCTCGACCCCAGCGGCACGATCGCAACCGACACCGAACAGGTGAGGGCTGCTCTCAGAAGGCGTTTCGCCGAATTCTCACCGGAACTCCTTCGCGTGATCGATGACACAGAAGGAACCCTCCCGAACCGACCGATCTTCGCACTGCCGACCCCCACGACATGGGCACACCAGTCCGGCATCACCCTGCTTGGTGACGCCGCCCACGTCATGTCCCCTTTCGGTGGCAACGGCGTCAATCTTGCCCTCCTCGACGGCGCCGAACTCGCTCGTGGCATTGTCAGCGCCGTCCGCACTGGAACGGCCATCGATGACGCCGTGCGCGCCTATGAAGAACGCATGGTTCCGCGCGGGGCAGCGATGGGAAAAGCAGCCAACGACGCCATCGCCGAGCACTACGCCGTCGGTGGCCCCGACCTCGACAGCATCCCCGACTTCGATGAAGCGGCCGAGCAATGGCGCACCAACGCCGCCGAGTACCGCGCCAACCAGAACTGAAGCGCCGGATACCGGTCACGTCGATCACAGCTATCGGGATGGTCGCCACCCCCGCTCCGGAAGGGAAGCAGAGAAGGCGGGGCTGGGCTCAGAGCGCGGCGGCTCCGGCGACGATGAGGGCGATGCCGGCGACAAGGAGGCTGACGGTGAGCAGTCCGAAACCGGTCCAGACCAGCGCGATCACGCCGGATGGCTTCTGCGGATCGCGGCCCAGCACAGACAGGAAGAAGCCGGCCGGGATGAGGATGGCCGACACCAGCACGCCATCGGCACCCAGATGCATCCACCCGGTAACACCGGAGGAGTCGAGCAGCAGCAGAACGACGAGCCCGAGGATGACGAGCACGCCGGCGTGGGCGTGCCCGGCACGGAAGAACCCCTTCTGCAGGGCGTTCGCCTTCTGTTTTCCAGTGACGACACGCAGCACGAAGGTGCCGCCGAAGGCGATGGTGATGACGGCGAGGACGACGGCTCCCGCGGTGATGGCGCTGGCCGGTTGCAACATGATCTCCTCCAATTGGATAGTGACAGTATCCATACTTTAGATAGTGCTACTATCCATTGTCAAGACGTCGAGAGATCGGAAGGAGCCCTATGCGGGTATCAGAACTGGTGGCGCAGACGGGAGTCCCCCTGGCCACGATCAAGTACTACCTGCGCGAAGGCATGCTCATGCCCGGCGAAGCGATGAGCGCCACCCAGGCGAGCTACGGCGAAGAGCATGTGCGACGCGTGCGGCTGATCCGGGCGCTCTCCGAGATCGCCGGGCTCCCGCTGCAGAAGGTGAAGACAGTGCTCGAGCTGATCGGGCATCCGACCGACTCGCTCTACGACACGCTCGGAGCCGCGGTCGCCGCCCTTCCCCCCGTACTCGACGATGCCGAACCGCCGTACCCGCTCGCGCAGGAGCTACTCCAGGCCGTCGGCCAGATCTACGACCCGACGTTCGCCGCGGTGGCGCAACTCGAACGCGCGCTCGAAGCGGTGGAGACCGTCGGCATCCCGATGACGCCGGAACGGCGCGCGGTCTACGCCGAACACCTGTACGCGATCTCCGAGTTCGACCTGAGCCGGATGCCGCCGGACGACCCGGCGGCCGCGCTCGAATACGCCGTACTCGGCACCGCGCTGTATGACCCGGTGGTGGCCGCGATGCGCCGGCTCGCCCACCAGGACATCGCCGCACGCCTGCTCGCCCGAAGACCACCGGAGGCGAACGCGCAGTCGTGACCGAGCCCGCCGTTCAGCGCCGCGCACGGCGCAGAACGACCGGCGCCGGTCAGGCGGAGACGGGCTCAGCGGCGAGACGAGCCGCCACCAGCTCGGCGATCTGAACCGCGTTGAGCGCGGCGCCCTTGCGCAGATTGTCGTTGCTGATGAAGAGCGCGAGCCCACGACCGGCGGGAGCACCCTCATCCTGACGGATGCGGCCCACGAAACTCGGGTCTTTTCCGGCGGCCTCCAGCGGGGTCGGAACGTCTGTGAGCTCGACGCCCGGCGCAGCCGCGAGCAGCTCCTCGGCCCGAGCCGGCGAGATCGGCCTCGAGAACTCGGCGTTGATCGACAGCGAGTGGCCGGTGAACACCGGAACACGCACGCAGGTTCCACTCACGAGCAGGTCGGGCAGACCGAGGATCTTGCGGCTCTCATTGCGCAGCTTCTTCTCCTCGTCGGTCTCGTTGTCGCCGTCGTCGACGATCGAACCGGCGAGCGGGATCACATCGAAGGCGATCGGACGCACATACTTCACGGGCTCGGGCATCGGCACCGACGAGCCGTCGTGCACGAGCTGCAGCAGGTTCTCATCGGCGACAGCGGTGCGGATCTGTCCGGCGAGCTCCTCGGCTCCGGCGAGACCGGATCCGGACACGGCCTGGTAGGTGCTCACGATCAGGCGTTCCAGGCCGGCCTCGTCGTGCAGCACCTTGAGCACGGGCATGGCTGCCATCGTCGTGCAGTTGGGGTTGGCGATGATGCCCTTGCGCGCCTCGGCGATCGCCTCGGGGTTCACCTCGCTGACGACGAGCGGAACATCCGGGTCCATGCGCCAGCCGCTCGAGTTGTCGATGACGATCGCGCCGGCCGCGGCGAACCGCGGGGCCTGAGCCTTCGAACCGGTGGCGCCGGCCGAGAAGAGCGCGATGTCGATACCGGCGACATCCGCGGTTGCCGCGTCTTCGACGACGATCTCTTCTCCGCGGAACGGCAGCGTTGTACCCGCAGACCGAGCAGAGGCGAAGAAGCGGATGCGCCCGACCGGGAACGCGCGCTCGTCGAGCAGACGGCGCATCACGCTGCCCACCTGGCCGGTGGCGCCGACGACGGCGACGGTCAATCCTGTGGTCTCGCTCACGATGAAGCCCTTCGGGTCGATGTGTTGAAAAGTCGAACGATGCGGATGCGGTCGCCATTCCCACGGGAACGCGCCACTCCGCACGGGTGCGGGCTAGCGGCCGGTGCCCGCGTAGACGATTGCCTGCGTGTCGCCGTCGAGGCCGAAGGCCGTGTGCACGACGCGGGCCGCCTCGTTGACGCTGTCGGCCCGGGTGACGACCGAGATGCGGATCTCACTGGTGGAGATCATCTCGATGTTGATGCCGGCTTCGTAGAGCGCGGCAAAAAGTTTGGCCGAGACGCCGGTGTTCGTGCGCATTCCGGCACCCACCAGGGCGAGTTTGCCGATCTGGTCGTCGTACTGCAGGGTCTGGAAACCCACATCTTGCTGTTCGGCGTTGAGCGCCGTGAGCACCCGCTGCCCCTCCGACTTCGGCAAAGTGAACGAGATGTCGGTGAGACCGGTGGCAGCGGCCGACACGTTCTGCACGATCATGTCGACGTTGGCCTCGGTCTTCGCGACGATCTTGAAGATCTGGGCGGCCTTTCCGGGAACATCCGGCACGCCGACGACTGTGATCTTCGCTTCGCTCAGATCGGTGGCGATACCGGCGATGATGGGCTCTTCCACGTGGCTACCATCCTTCTGATTCGCGGCCTCCGCCGCTGCTTCGTTGAGAACGAGCGTTCCCTCGGTGTTGTTGAACGAGGAACGCACATGCAGGGTCACGTTGTGTCGTCGGGCATATTCCACGGCGCGGATATACAGCACCTTGGCCCCGGCTGCGGCGAGTTCGAGCATCTCTTCGCTGGTGATCCGGTCGATCTTTCGCGCGGCGGGAACCACGCGCGGGTCGGAGGTGAACACGCCATCGACATCGGTGTAGATCTCGCAGACCTCGGCACCGAGGGCGGCGGCGAGGGCGACGGCGGTGGTGTCGGAACCGCCACGGCCGAGCGTCGTGATGTCTTTGGTGTCCCGGTTGAAGCCCTGGAACCCGGCGACGATCGCGATGGCCCCCTCATCGAGGGCGTCACGGATGCGACCGGGGGTCACGTCGACGATGCGCGCGGCGCCGTGCTGTGCATCCGTGATCATGCCCGCCTGGCTTCCAGTGAACGAGCGTGCGTCGTAGCCCATGCTTCGGATCGCCATGGCGAGAAGCGCCATCGAGATGCGCTCACCGGCAGTCAGCAGCATGTCGAGCTCCCTCGGTGCCGGGATGGGCGTGACGTCGTGCGCGAGGTCGAGCAGCTCGTCCGTCGAGTCACCCATGGCAGAGACGGCCACGACGACTTCGTTGCCCGCTTTGCGGGTCTCGACGATGCGTTTCGCGACGCGCTTGATGCTTTCGGCGTCGGCGACGGACGATCCGCCGTACTTTTGCACGATAAGGGCCACGAACACTCCTGGGATTAGAGGCTGTCAAGCCGGAGCCCCTATTCTATCCGCCCGCACTTGCCCCCTCCGGCATATGACACCGCCCCCTCTGCCCCCTTCGCTGAGAGGGACGGGCCCGGAGAAGGGCGGCGCTGAGAAGGGCGGCGCTGAGAAGGACGGGCACTGAGAAGGGCGGGGCAGGACGGAGGTAGGGGTTACGTGACGAGGCGGCGGCCTTCGAAGGCGCGGCCGAGGGTCACTTCGTCGGCGTACTCGAGGTCGCCGCCCACAGGTAGCCCGGAGGCGAGCCGGGTGACGCGGATCTCCAGGGTGGTCAGCAGGCGGCTGAGGTACGTGGCGGTCGCCTCGCCTTCGAGGTTCGGGTCGGTCGCGATGATGACCTCCTGAACCGTGCCATCGGCGAGGCGCTGCATCAGCTGGCGGATGCTCAGGTCGTCCGGTCCAACGCCGTCAATGGGGCTGATGGCGCCGCCGAGCACGTGGTACAGCCCGCGGAATTCGCGGGTGCGTTCGATGGCGACCACATCTTTGGCTTCCTCGACGACGCAGATCAGCTCCGGGTTGCGGCGCGGGTCGCGGCAGATGGAGCACGTCTCCTGCTCGGAGACGTTGCCGCAGATCTCGCAGAACCGCACCTTGTCGCGCACTTCGAGCAGCACTTCGGCCAGACGCGTGACGTCGAACGTCTTTGTCTGCAGGATGTGGAACGCGATGCGCTGCGCCGACTTCGGCCCGATGCCGGGCAGCCGGCCCAATTCGTCGATGAGCTCTTGAACGATACCTTCGTACACGCGTTACCTCAGTCCGGCGGGCGGGGCCGCCTGCTCTTCGATGAACGTCGCTCCGAGGATCTCGCGGACGACCGCTTCGCCGTACCGCTGCGGCGCCTGGAAGGTGGGGGTGCGGGCACCCGCGGCCGAAGCCGCGGTGGATCGGGCGGGCGCGGCGGTCGCGCGGGCCGATTCCGACGGGGTCGACTGGCGCTGCGCGGACGGCGCAGGATCAATCGTTCTGGCGGGGACGCCCGGGCCGGTCTCCACCGCCCAGCCGTCGTCGGGCTCGTCGGGGAGCGGCGGCTCATACGGCGGCTCGCTCTCGGGGGGCGGCACATCGTCGTACGGGATCTCGGGCGCGCGTTCGCGGGTGGCGACCGCGCTCTGTGAGGCGACCGCCGTCGGCGCGGCAGCGGGTGCAACGGGCGCAGTAGCGGACGGGACAGGCGCGGCAACGGACGCCACGGGCGTCTCCGCCGACCCACCGGGGATCGTGGCGACGGCCCATTCCGTGGTGACCGCCGCGGGCTCGGCAGCGGCAGACGTTTCCTTGGTCGGCGAGCGGGGAACGTCCGATGCCGAGGAGGGAACCTGCGCGGGGGCCGCGGCGGGCGCGTCTGACGCGCTCCGGCCGCTCGACGGACTTTTCGGAGCGACAGGACCGGTCGACGAGCCGCCGGAACCTCCGGACGGACCGCCGGATCCGTCGGTCTTGGCGATGAACTTCACCCGGATGCCGAGAAGGTCGACAATCGCCTGGCGCAGATACTCGCTGACCCCGAGCGCGCCTCCGGACTGTTGCTGGCGGAAGCTCGCCACATCGTTATCGCTCGGGAAGGAGAGCGAGAGCACGTCGTCGTTGAGCGAACGGACCTGCGCGGTGAAGACGACCATCCACGCACTCCGTTTGGCGCGTTGCACGGCGTCGAGGATCTGGGGCCAGGCATCTTTCACCTGCTGGGTCGTGACCGGCCCGATGGGCGCCGGCGCCGCGGGAGGGGATGCGGGAGCGACGGATTCGGGCGCGACCGGCCCGGATGCAGCGGGCTCGGATGCAGCAGGCTCGGATGCAGCAGGCTCGGATGCAGCAGGCGCGGCCGCAGCAGGCTCGGATGCAGCAGGCGCGGCCGCTGCAGACACCGACACGGGCTCCGCAGCGGCAGTCTCGGTCGACGCCGCGGCGGGCCGCGCAGGTTCCGTCGGCGCAGGCTGCGCCGAAACGGGCGAAGCCGGGGCCGGCGCGGGGGTCGCAACCGGTGCGGGGGTCGCAACCGGCGCGGAACCGGTCACGCGGGCGGCGGGCGTCGCGACCGCGGCCCGCTCGGGCCGCGCAGCCGGGGCGGCCGACGACGCGCCCGTGACCGCATCGCTCACGCCGACACGACGTTCGAGCCGTTCGACACGAGCGAGCGCGCCGCGCTCCGACTCGTCACTCGACGGCACGAGGACACGGGCGATCATGAGCTCGAGGTGCAGGCGCGGCGACGTTGCGCCGGTCATCTCGGTGAGGGCGGCGTTGACGATATCGGCCGAACGCGACAGTTCGGCAGCGCCGAACTTGTGGGCCTGAACGCTCATATGGTCGAGCTCGTCTTGCGGGATGCCGCGCAGCACGGCGGCTGCGCCCTCGGCGCTCGTCGCCGCGACGACGATGAGGTCGCGCAGGCGTTCGAGCAAGTCTTCGACGAACCGTCGGGGATCTTGCCCGGTCTGCACGATGCGGTCGACGGCGGCGAAGGCGCCGGCGGCGTCGCGGGCGGCGATCGTGTCGACGACCTCGTCGAGCAGGGCGGCGTGGGTGTAGCCGAGCAGCGCGACGGCCCGCTCGTAGTCGACGGTCGCGCCGTCGGAGCCGGCCATGAGCTGGTCGAGCAGCGAGAGGGTGTCGCGGGGGGAACCGCCGCCCGCGCGCACGACCAGCGGCAGAACGCCCGGCGCCACCGTGACGCCTTCGCTGTCGCAGAGGGACTGCACGTATTCGAGCATCTGCGCGGGCGGCACCAGCCGGAACGGATAGTGGTGGGTGCGTGACCGGATGGTGCCGATGACCTTCTCGGGCTCGGTCGTCGCGAAGATGAACTTCACGTGCTCCGGCGGCTCCTCGACGATCTTGAGCAGCGCGTTGAAGCCCTGCGGCGTGACCATATGCGCCTCGTCGAGGATGAAGATCTTGTAGCGGTCGCGGGCCGGAGCGAAGATCGCCCGCTCGCGGATGTCGCGGGCATCGTCGACACCGTTGTGGCTGGCGGCGTCGATCTCCACCACGTCGAGCGATCCTCCGCCGTCGCGGCTTAGCTCGATGCAGCTGGAGCATTTGCCGCACGGGGTGTCGGTCGGGCCTTCGGCGCAATTCAGGCAGCGGGCCAGAATGCGCGCCGATGTGGTCTTGCCGCAGCCGCGCGGGCCGCTGAACAGATAGGCGTGGTTCACCCGATTGGTGCGGAGCGCCGTCATGAGCGGCTCCGTCACCTGCGACTGCCCGATCATCTCGGCGAAGGTGTCTGGCCGATAGCGGCGATACAGTGCGGTAACCACCCCCTCATCGTAGTTGGCGCCGCTGACAGTGCGGTGGCTGGAGGTCGCTATCGGCCGGGGATGGTCGACGGCGCCGATAGTGCGGCCGCGACCGCCGCCCAGAACGCGACTCTCGCGCTCTCCGTCGCCTGCGTGTACGGCTCCGCCGGGAGGTCGAGCGGGGTGTATGGAGGGAGATAGAAGAGGTGGGTTGCATCCGGGGCGTCGACGAACTCATCGCCGGAGCGCTGACCGCGGGCCTTCTCGCCCGCCGTCATCCAGGCGCATCCATTGCCGAGCTGTTCGTCGTGGCCCGCGCAGCCGAGCACGATCGGCCCCGGGATGACGCTCAGCGGCAGCACCGCCTCTGGGCTGACATCGAGCGTCGTGGTGCTGCAGGGCACCCAAACACCGTCGACCGTCACCGACGGACTCGTCACCGGCGAGTTGCAGATGAGACCGGTGGTCCCACCGGGCGCGATGGCGCCGTAGACGTCGCCGGCGTATTGCGCGGCGCTCCAGAGGGCGAGCTGCGCGCCGCGCGACGAACCGAACGTGAAGATGTGCTGAGCGTCGACGCCCGGTTGCGAGCGCAGCCAGTCGAGCGCCGAGACGAACCGCTCCGCGGGGAAGGTCTGGCTCGGATTCGACTGGCCGGCAGATCCGAAGGTGGAGAGGGCGAGGGCGGGGTACCCCATCGCCGCCAACTGCGACGCCTCGAGCACGCCGGCCGGCACGCCGCTGTCGGTGCCGTCGAACACGATGACGGCCGGGCGCACACCCACCGATCCCCGGGTGGGCCGGAAGTAGTCGCCGGTGATCCCGTCGTCGAACACCGCCCTCGAGGGTGCCATGGTGGCGTAGCCGATCCGCTGCACGGCGGTGCGCGCCACGACACGACCGTCGACGGTGGCCGCGAGATCGACGGTCTGCGTGGCCCCGCCCCAGGTCTCGTCGGATGTGGCCGGTGTGCCTTCGGCGTTTGCGAGCGACCAGAACAGCCCCATGCCGTCGGCACCGCGGAAGGGGGCGTCGAGCGGCGCCTCCGTCGCGAGGTCGACTTCGCCATCGGGCGGAACGGTGTACTCCGCCTGCGATGACCAGACATCGCCGGCGGTCACCGTCGCGCTCACCGTGACGAACTGGCCGGGCGGGAGCGCCAGCACCCGGATACCGATGCGTGACCCCACCGCGCTGGGATTCTGACTCAGCGCGAAACGCGGCCCGACCTCCTGACCCGGGCCGACCGCGCAACCGGAGAGAGCCGTCACCACCGCCAGCACGGCGAGCCCGGCCACCACGACACGCCTCATGATCGCTCCGCCGTCACGAGCGTCTCCGCGATCGCATTCCAGAACGCGACCCTCGCCATCTCGGTCTGCTGCGCCCCCATCGGCGGCAACGCGAGAGGCAGCCCCGGGGGAACGGACACCGCGTGTGAAGCCGCGTCCGAGCGGATCAGTACGTCACCGACGCGGGGACCGCGCAGCTGCTCTGCGGCGTGCTGCCAGGCGCAGGCGTCGACGAGCACCGCATCCGCGCCCCCGCAGGCGAGCACGACCGGGCCGGGCACAGCGGCCAACGACAGGACGGCGGACGTTCCGGTCAACGCCTCGCCCCGCTGACACGATTCGCCCACGCCTCCGTCGAACGCCGGAGACACCCGACCGCCCGCACGGCAGAGCAGTGCCGTCGAGCCCCCGGCAGCGAACACTCCCCTCACCCGAGGCGCGAACCGGGCGGCCGCCCACAGTGCGAGCTGCTCCGACTGCGCGGTGCCGTAGGTGAAGACCTGCCGCGGATCGATGTCTGGTCGGGCGGCGAGCCAGTCGAGCACCGCCCCGAACGTCGACGAGTCGACAGAACCGTCGACACGGACCCCTCCCGCGTCACGTGCCACCGGGAGCACAAACACCGACGCGCCGAACGCCACGAGCACGGGGGCGACATAGTCGGCAGAGGCGCCGTCGGCGGCATCGTCGAACACGACCACAGCCGGAGAGCGGGGGCCGTTCGAGGGGGTCGCCCCGTAGAAGGTGCCGACCGGCCCGTCTGCGTGCGTCTCCGGCGGATCGGCCCCGGGATGCGGTGCCGCCGCTCCCCCTCCGACGGCGGCCCCCAGATCGTTCACGGTGACGGTGTTCTGGCGCAGATTCTCGGCGAGACCGTCGAGCACGAACACCCGATGAGCGATGCGACGCCCCTCCGCGAACGCGTTCACCGTCACGACGGCAGCAGACCGCATCCACAGCTCCACCGATTCGGCCTGGCCGAGACGGGGCCCGCGCAGCGACCAGAACAGTCCCGCCGAATCGGGCACGGCGAACGGTGCGAACTGAGGGTGCTCCGCCGCCAGGTCGACCGTGCCCGACGGTGGAACCGTGTACGTCGCCGACGACGACCAGACTCCGCGCGGCGTGGGCAGTGTGGCCACCAACCGCAGCCGGCTGCCGGGCTCAGCGCCCACCAGCTCCAGCGGGGAGGGCCAGAGCACGGATGAATAGCGCAGGAACGGCGGTGACACGAACCGCGGCCCCACCTCGACTCCGGTTCCCGTTCCGGCGGTGCACCCGCTCAGCGCGAGTGCGACGACAACCAGCGCGCCGGCGGCGCCGAGCACCGTCCGCTTCCGACAGAGCCGCACCCGCATGACTGCGCCGTCACCCTCGCCGGCCGGGGGTCACCCGGTCGTCGACCCCCGGAGGCCGACCGCCACGAGCGTCTGCCGCGCGATCTCCAGCTCTTCGTCGGTCGGAACGACGAGCACCGTCACCGGCGAGTCGTCGGTCGAGATGATCCGCGCGACGGAAGACCGCGCCGCATTCCGTTCCTGATCCAGTCGGATGCCGATGCCCGCCAGACCGTCGAGCGCGCCGGCCCGCACAGCCGCCGCGTTCTCGCCGACACCGGCGGTGAAAGTGAGCACATCGAGTCCGCCGAGGATGGCGAGATAGGCGCCGATGTAGTGCTTCAGCCGGTGCAGATAGGTGTCGAGCGCCACGCGCGCGGCCGGCTCGCCGCGGTCTGCCGCGTTCAACACATCCCGCATATCGCCTCGGCCCGAGAGACCGAGCAGCCCGCTGCGGCGGTTCAGCAGGTCGTCGAGCGCATCCGTGTCGAGGTTCGCCCGACGCGAGAGGTGCACGAGGACGGCCGGGTCGATGTCACCCGAGCGCGTGCCCATCACGAGACCCTCCAGCGGCGTCATCCCCATCGAGGTGTCGACCGAGCGGCCGCCGTCGATGGCGCAGGCCGAGGCCCCGTTACCGAGGTGCAGCACGATCTGTTTCAGCTCGCCGAGCGGACGGCCGAGGAACTTCGCCGCCTCCTCTGACACGTACTTGTGCGAGGTTCCGTGGAACCCGTATCGCCGCACCCGGTGCTTCTCGGCGAGAGCCGCGTCGATCGCATACGTGTACGCCTCGGGCGCGAGCGTCTGATGGAAGGCCGTGTCGAAGACCGCGACGTGCGGAACATCCGGGAACGCCTTCTCGGCCGCACGGATGCCCTGCAGATTGGCCGGATTGTGCAGCGGCGCCAGGTCGGCGAGATCTTCGATGTTGATCTCGACCAACGGCGTCACCACCGTCGGCTCGAAGAACCGCTTGCCGCCGTGCACCACCCGATGCCCCACCGCGACCGGCGGGAACTCTTCCAGGCCGGGGCCGTGGAGGTCGAATGCGTCGAGCATCGCTCGGAAGCCGGCCGTGTGATCCGGGATCGCCAGCGTGCGCTCGCTCGTTCCCCCCGGACCGTGATGCGTGGTGTGTCCGGAGTCCTCACCGATCCGTTCCACCAGGCCGCTGGCGAGCGGCCTCTCGTTCTCCATGTCGATCAGCTGATACTTGAACGACGAAGAGCCGCTGTTGATGACGAGCACGGCGCTCACGAGAGCGCCGCCTGAATCGCCGTGATGGCGACCGTGTTGACGATGTCGTCCACCAGCGCACCCCGCGACAGGTCGTTGATCGGCTTGCGCAGGCCCTGCAGCACCGGTCCGATCGCCACGGCCCCAGCACTGCGCTGCACCGCCTTGTAGGTGTTGTTGCCCGTGTTCAGGTCGGGGAAGATGAACACCGTCGCCCGCCCGGCCACCGCCGAGCCGGGAAGCTTGGCCGCGCCGACCGCCGCATCCGCCGCCGCATCGTATTGCAGCGGACCGTCCACCGGCAGATGCGGCGCACGTTCCCGCACCAGGGCCGTCGCCGCGCGGACCTTGTCGACATCGATGCCCGACCCCGACTCGCCCGTTGAGTACGACAGCATGGCGACCCGAGGCTCGATGCCGAACTGCACCGCGGTCTCGGCCGACGAAATCGCGATATCGGCGAGCTGTTCGGCCGTCGGATCGGGGATGACGGCGCAATCTCCGTATACGAGCACCCGATCGGCGAGCGCCATGAGGAACACGCTGGAGACCACAGCGACCTCCGGCCGTGTCTTGATGATCTCGAACGCCGGGCGGATTGTGTGGGCCGTCGTGTGCGATGCCCCCGACACCATGCCGTCGGCGAGCCCCAGCTGCACCATCATCGTGCCGAAATACGACGGGTCGGTGACCGTATCCGAAGCCTGGTCGAGCGTGATGCCCTTGTGCGCCCGCAGCCGCGCGTACTCCTGGGCGAAACGCAGCCGCAGCACATCGTCGAACGGGCTGAGCACCTCGGCCTGCGAGAGGTCGAGGCCGAGCTCCACCGCCCGCGATCGCACCTCGAACGGCTCGCCGAGTATCGTGAGCCGGGCGACGCCGCGCGACAGCAGCGTGGCGGCGGCGCGCAGGATGCGATCGTCCTCGCCCTCAGGAAGAACGATGTGCTTGTTCGCGGCACGGGCACGCTCCAGCAGGTCGTACTCGAACATGAGCGGGGTGACCACATCCCGCCGGCTCACGTCGAGGCGCGCAAGGAGCGCATCCGCGTCGACGAAACGTTCGAACAGTGCGAGCGCCGTGTCGTATTTGCGCTGGGAGTCGGCGGCAAGACGACCCCGCGCGTGCGTGATGCGCACGACGGTGTCATAGGTGCCGAGATCGGTTTTGATGATCGGCAACGTCGAGCGGAGGCCCGAGATCAGGCGCTCGATCGGCTCGGGCAGATCGAACCCGCCGTTCAGCACGATGCCGGCGATCGAGGGGAAGGTGCCGGAGGCGTTCGCCATGAGCACGGCGAGCAGCACCTCGGTGCGGTCACCCGGAACAACCACGACCGAGCCCTCGATCAGGCGCGGGAGCACATTGTCCATCGACATGGCGGCGACCACGACGCCGAGCGCCTCCCGTGCGAGCAGGGCCTCATCCCCCGCGAGCAGGGTGGCCCCGGTGGTCTCCATGATCGAGCGGATGCTCGGGGCGACGAGAAACGGATCCTCCGGGATGGCCCACACCGGAACCGCGTCGCCGACCGGCGACGCCGCGACCGAAGCGCCCACCGCCGCGACGATGGCGTCGAGCGCTGCCGGATCGGACCGGTTCGCGATCACGGCCAGGAGCGCCGCATGTTCGTCGCGCAACTCGGCCATCGCCATGTCAGTGAGCTGCCGCAGATCGTCGCCGGTGCGCGCATCCGCCTGCCCCAGCCGCTCGCCGAGCCCCTGGCCCACCCGGCCACCGAGCACCAGCAGCACCGGCGCTCCCAGGTTCGCGGCGATCCTGGCGTTGAAGCCGAGTTCGGTGGGGCTGCCGACATCCGTATAGTCCGATCCGAGGATCACCACGGTGTCGCACAGCGCCTCGACCGCGCGGAACCGGTGCACGATCTCCGAAAGGGCAGCCTCCGCATCCGCGTGCACATCGTCGTAAGTGACCCCGATGCACTGCTCGTACTCCAGCGGCGTGGTCACCCGCTCCAGCAGCAGCTCCAGCACGTAGTCGCGCTCCACCGTCGAACGGGCGATCGGCCGGAACACCCCGACCCGGCCCACCGAATGCCGCAGCGCCTCCAAGACGCCGAGCGCGACAGTCGATTTGCCGGTGTGACCCTCGGCGGACGTGATGTAGATCGAGCTGGCCACGGCTCAGACGACCCGGGCGAACGTCGGGCGAACGGTGCTGCTCATGGTGGTGGTCGAACCTCCGTCGTCATGCGCGATGGCCCTCGGATCACGGCGATCGTCCCCACAAATGTACCCGCGCAACTGCGGCGGCGGCCGACATCCACAGCAACCCCGGGGAATGCGCTGGAGAAAGAAAAAGACCCCCCACGCACCCGCCAGAGCCCGGTTACCCTTGCTGCGTTTCCGCCCTGGGGGAGTTGGCCTGGATGGCGCCACGTGAGGAGCCTGAACCAGTGTAGCGGGTCATCCTGGGCGCCCATGGCACGAGAGCGCCGCCGAAAACCGGTAGGATGCTTTCTGGCGTTGTTCCGGACCGGGAACCTCGCCCGTCAGGAGAATTCGCCTAGTGGCCTATGGCGCACGCTTGGAAAGCGTGTTGGGTGCAAGCCCTCGGGGGTTCGAATCCCCCATTCTCCGCCAATCATCCACGACGCGTCGCGGGTGCACGCGCAGCGCTCACCCGGCCTCGAATCCCCCACTCTCCGCCAATCATCCACGACGCGTCGCGGGTGCACGCGCAGCGCTCACCCGGCCTCGAATCCCCCACTCTCCGCCAATCATCCACGACGCGTCGCGGGTGCACGCGCAGCACTCACCCGGCCTCGAATCCCCCACTCTCCGCCAATCATCCACGACGCGTCGCGGGTGCACGCGCAGCACTCACCCGGCCTCGAATCCCCCACTCTCCGCCAATCATCCACGACGCGTCGCGGGTGCACGCGCAGCACTCACCCGGCCTCGAATCCCCCACTCTCCGCCACCTGACCAATCTGCAGTCAATTCGTGTCGGCCAGAGCTGACTACGGCTGGATACCGCTGACGAGCTCTGCGAGTTCCTTGCGGTTGCGGGCTCCGACCTTTCTGCTGATCCGATGCAGGTGACTCTCAACCGTGCGCACGCTCAGAACGAGGTGCGCAGCGATCTGCCCGTTCGACAGTCCCTTTTCGACGTACTCGACGATCTCCAGCTCGCGCTGCGTCAAGGTGACGGCTCGGGTCATGAAGCGAGTCACGTCGTAGTCGTTCGAGCCGAGCGACTCCAGAAACGTCTGACGCTCGGCCGCGACAGCCGTGGCGCCTGCCGTTTCTCCTCGATCGGTGAGAATGTCCACGGCGTGGCTGAATGCCGATACCGCGTGTCCCAGACGACCGGTGGCAGCCAAGCGCGGAACCAGGGCGAGCAAAGCATCGACATCTTCGTCGGCGAAGGCTTGGACGTAGTCGGCGTGAGCGAGAAGGAACTCCCCACCGAGTTCTCGTGCCCGTCCGACTGCGACCTGGAGTCGTTCTGGCGACCGCTCGACCTCCAGGCAGGTCAGATAACCCATCACCGCAGAGAAGCGCGCACCACGGTCCCACAACGTGTCGGACCCCTCCCACACGACGGTGGCGGCCTCCGAATGCCGACCGGCGAAGACCAGGAGTTGTGCATGCGACCAGAACCGAGATTGCCCGGGCATCGGCCCGTCGGGCACGGGAAGCGCGTCGAGTTCATTCGCGTACCGCTCTGCCAACGCACTGCGCCCTCGTCGAACCGCGATGACGGATGCGATGTTCAGGAGCGCCAATTGGCTCGAACGTGGGAACGGGGGCGGGTCGCCGATGGCGAAGACGGTCCCGATCATCTCTTCCGCACGGGAGTAAGCGCCTTGGACGGTCAGGCACAGGCACGCGACGTAGGCATGCGCTCGCATTCCGTCGACATCCAAATACCCGTGGGCTTCGTCGTAGCCGCGCTGAGCCCAGGCGAGAGCTGCTGAGTGGTCTCCCTCGCCCAGCAGCACCAGGCCGAAGAGCACGCTGGGCAGGAAGCCGACAGCGCTCTTGTCGCTGTCGCGGATGTTCTGGAAGACCCGTCGGGCGCCGTCGAACCGACCCTGTGCGAGAAGCACTGCCATCTGCGCCTCCCACAAGGTGATGCGGATCGACTCCGGCAGATCATCCGTCACCTCGAGCCGGTCGGCGAAATCGTCTGGAACTCCTCGAAGGTTCGTCTCTATCGTCACGGCGGCCGCGTCAGCCATGCGCCCGAACGCGTGCACAGGTGCGACCGCCGCCAGCTCGGCGAGAGCCCCATCGACATCCCGGTGTACGTAAGCTCGCCATTGCGCCCGTATGACCGCGAACTCGGTGTGCGCTCTCTCATCGCCGTCGCCATCGATGGTGTGGTCCAGCACGTGGTCGACTCGGCCGGCCGGCTGCTGGACAGCGAGCAACGCCTTCAAGTACGGCACAGCGGTTGACGGATTCGGCGACCGAACCCATTCGGCGTGAGTGACCAGGCGCCTCGTGCGTGCACCCTCCTGAACCAACCGGACGAAGAGGGCATCAGAGTCTGCGACCGATGCACCCTCCGGAATCTGGTCCACCACGATCGCATCGGCGGACCCCGAGGAGCCCAAGCTGTCGATGATGTGCTCGGTCAAACGGATGCGCCGGGCCGCGCGAGGCTCGTGACGGAAGAACTCGACGAGCAACGGAGGGACGACCGTCACCAACTGGCGCGACCCCGAGGCATACAGCTGGATCATCGCCCGCTCCTCCAGCCGCTCCAGCGTCTCCCAATCGACGAGCCGCCGCACGGTCTCGGTGTCGCTCACTCCGATCAGGGCGATGATCTCCAGCGCATCCCTAGCGTCATTGTCCAACGCCTCCAGATACGCTTCGACCACCCCGCGCAGACCAGGGCTCCACAGATCCCGGGTCGCGATCCATAGACCGGCGTCGAGCCGCACCCGCCCTTCCCGCACGGCAGCGTCGACCAGGTTGATCGCCAACCCGACAACCCCACCAGACTTCGCATACACGCGGCTGATCGCGCCGGGATCGATCGGGCCCCCGAGGTGTTCCGAGACGACCTCTTCGAGCTCCTCGAACTTCACGGGAGCCATGTCGATCACGTATGACGGCTCCATCGTCGATGCCTCGAGCCCGCTCGGTGTGTGGCGGGCCCGAAGTCCCTGTAGCCGGGACAACACGATCGGCAGGCCCTCCCAGCGGCGAACCGACTCCGCAACACCCCACGACGCTTCATCGAGGTCATCCCAGTCGTCGAGGAACAGGACGGTCTTCGGCGGTCGGATCCGCTGAGTCAACGCCTCAGCCATTCGCTGAATGGTGACCGGATGCCGAGAGTCGGCCGGTTCACCGATTCCTGCGAGCTGCATCGCGACGAGAGGATTCGACTTCAACGACGCGACCCCGCGCACCACTAAGACTGTCCAGTCTTTGCTCTCCAGGCGACGCTTCAGTTCGTGCAGAAACGCGCTCCGCCCGCTGCCGCGACTTCCTACGACATCGACGCTCGATCCAGCCTGAATCAACGCGATCGCCATCGCCAATGATGCCTCACGCCCGATCATCCTGGGCTTCTTCTTGCTCACCGAGACCCCCTCTGCACACGGTAGCCCCAGCCGTCAGCGACCCATAATCGCTGCGCAGCGCGGTCTACGCTCGAGACGCGATCGACGCGTCCTGGAGCACCAACACACGTCTCCGGTCTGTGAGTGATGACGGCCGGGCTGACCACGACGGAGGATCACGGGGACGGCACGCTACCCGATGCCTACCGCCCCCGCGTCGGATCAACTCGTCGGGCTTCTGCTCCGGGCAACCCGTCCACGCGAAGCAGAAGCGACCTTGGTCGGCCGCTGTCGCACTAACAGACCAGAAGGCTGTGTTGGTACTTCAGGACAAGTCGATCGCTAGCCAGCCTATGCATCGGCGGGGCACCCGGTTCGAACGGAGGTGACATGCAGTAGTCCCGCACCGCATGTTGAGTAGCCGCCGTCGTCGACGTACGTGTTTCGCGCGGGGCGGGTCAAACAGCCGTGACATGTCAATCGGATGCGGTTCTCTTGTGACAGGGTGGCAGGAGCATTGCGCCGGCGAGAAAGACCAGACGAGGAGCATCCGATGACCGCACGAACCACACTGACGGTGTCCGCGGTGTGTTTCCGCGATGGGGAGGGGCGCATCCTGACCGTGCGCAAGGCGGGGACCCACGCGTTCATGCTCCCGGGCGGAAAGCTCGAACCCGCGGAGACGCCCGCCGAGGCCGCGATCCGCGAGATCTCGGAAGAAGTCGGGCTGACCATCGACCCTGCTGAGCTCGTTCCGCTCGGCACGTGGCGTGCGGCGGCCGCCAACGAGGCCGACACGGATGTGCTCGGCCACGTCTTCACCGCCCCGCTCACCGGAACCCCGGCGGTCGGTAACGAGATCGAGGAGCTCCGCTGGGTCACGCCCGGAGCCTTCGAACCCGGCCTGGTTCTCGCACCGCTCCTGACGGAGCACGTCTATGCCGCGCTCCTCTGAGAGGTCGAGACCGGTGGCCGTTCCCGAAGCCGGTCGCCACCCGAGTCTGAACGTTTCCGGGCACGGCTTGCAGGGGTCTCGCAGCATGCTGCGATAATTTTGCGGGCGTGTGAGGGGGATGCGCCTATCGGGGCGCCTCGTCGGGTTCGATTTCCTGAATCCTCCACTTTCCTGCGGCGATCGTCGTCACCATCGCATTGACCGTGGCGATCAGCGGAACAGCGAACAGTGCACCCGGCACCCCGGCGATGCCGGTCCCCGCCGCGACACCGATCACGACGGCGAGCGGGTGCACCTTCACCGCTCCCCCGACGAGCAGCGGCTGCAGTACGTGCGCCTCCAGCAGGTGCACGAGCAGCACGCCGGCCAGCATGATGATCGCCTGCACCGGTCCGGCGTAGACGAGGGCGATCAGCACGGCGATCACGCCACTGACGATCGCGCCGATCACCGGGATGAACGATGCGAACAGCACGACCACCCCGATCGGCACGGCAAGCGGCAGCCCGAGGAAGAACGCAACGGCACCGATGCCGATCGCGTTCACGACAGCGACGACGATCTGCACTCGCACGAAGCGGGTGAGCGTGAACCAGCCGGAGTCGCCGGCGGCCGAGACGGCGGAACGCGCGGCCCGGGGGAACAGGCGCACGATCCAGTTCCAGATTCCGCGGCCGTCGATGAGCATGAAGATCGTCGCGAAGAGGGCGATGAGAGCGCCGGCGAGCACATGGCCGACAGTGCTCCCCACCTTCACCGCGCCGCCGATCAGGACGCCGCTGTCCTTCTGCGCCAACGCGCCCGCGCTGGCGATCCACGAGGCGAACTGTTTGTCGGAGACGTTCCAGGGCGGGTCGCTCAGGATGTCGCGGGCGCGGTCGTATGCGGCGACGGATTCGCGTTCCAGCTGGGGAAGCCCTGCCCGCACCTGCCACACGATCAGCACCACCAGCGCGGCGACCACCGCGGTGAACGCCACGAGCGCGACGACGATCGCCAGCCAGCGCGGCCAACCACGCTTCGCCAGCGCGATGACGGTCGGGGTGAGCAGCGCGGAGATCAGCAGAGCGACGAGCAAGGGCACCACGATCTGCTCGAACACCGCAACGAGATAGATCACGACAGCGGCCACGGCGAACACCGCGAGCAGGCGCCACGACCACCCGGCCGCGACCCGCATCCCCCACGGGATGCCGAGATCGTCTGACGGTTCGACCGTTCCTCTTCCACGGGCCATGACTGTCACCATACGCCCGGCCGAGCGACGTATGCTGACGGTCGGCTGGCACCCGATCTGGGGTGCTGGTGTCCCCCAAAATGCCGCTACCGGTGCCGGTTTCGATGCGCGAGGCTCGAAGACATGGAGGGGATCTCGATTGAGCAAGAGAGAGCGTTGACACCGCGAACCACGGTGCTGCGCCCGCACGCCCACCTGTTCACCCGGGGGATCGTCGCGATCCTCGCCCTCACCACGCCCGTCTTCGCGGTGCTCTACTGGCTGACCATCCCGGATGGCGCCTGGCCGCTAGTGCTCGGCATCCACATCCTCGTCGTGGTCGCGACCACCCTGGCCGTGCTCGCCTTCTTCAGCACCACGATCCAGCTCGGCCCCGACGGCGTCCGCGAGCGCGGCTTCTTCGGGCGGACGGTCGACATCCCCGCGAGAACGGCGGGGGCCGCCGTGCTCATCGACCTCTACGAGGGAAGCACCCTCGACACGCTGCCGCAGCTTTTCGTGACAGGACAGAACGGGCGGGTGCTCATTCGGATGCGCGGCCAGTTCTGGGCGCTCGAAGACATGGAACGCGTGGCCGAGGAGCTCGACGTGCCGCTCACCAAGCGTCCGGAATCGGTAACGCTGAACGAGCTGCGCCGCACCTCGCCCGAACTCCTCTACTGGTTCGAGCGGTTCCCCCGATTCGGTCGGTGACCGCTAAACGTCGGCGTCGGTGCGGAGCGCGAGGGCCGGCGAGTCTGGCGTGCTCGACGGGAGCTCCCAGAAGCCGAGCCGGTCGTAGAACGCCCGCGCCGAACGGTTCGACGACGACATGGTGAGGTACACCCCTGGCACTCCTCGCGCCCTCAGCTCGGCGAGCAGACGACGGATGAGTGCCCGCCCGAATCCCTGGCCCTGCAGCTCCGGCACGAGGTCGATGTGCAGATGGGCAGGGAACTCGGCCACCTCCGCAACGACGCTCCCGCCGATCTCGAGCCCGTATTCGATCATCTCGCGATCGCGATCCGGCATCCCGGCACCGACCGGGTGACGCCCCCGGAAGCCCGGCAGCCACTCCCGGCGGTACCAGTCGACGTAGGCGAGACTGTCGGCCACGCCGATCACGTACCCTGCGACGCTCTCGCCGGTGTCAACCACGAAAGCGAGGTCAGGCTGAAAGGCGAGGTACGGGAAGGCGAAGATATCGGGCAGCAGCAGGTCGTCGCTGAAAAGACCGGTCGCATCCTGCCCGCTCGCGCCGGTGCGCACACAGATCTGACCGACCGCCTCACGGTCGCTGGAACGATAGGGACGGATCTCACTCACCGTGAAAGTATTGCAGCGTGACCGCGCCCTTTCCCGCCACCTCGGCCGCGCCGCGCAGCAAAGGTCTGCTGACACCGGGCGTCGGACCGGTCGAGATCGCGCGCCTCTGGCCGGGTGAGGCCATGAGAACCCTCGTGCGGCACTACTGGCTGCCCCGCTGGAGCCTGCCCGCCGGCGTCACGGTCCGGCAGCAGGTTCTCGAATACCCGGCGAGCAACCTGGTGGTCGAGGCCGGGGATGCTGCGCTGCACCGGGCGAAGCGGGGGCGGTCCGACACGGTGCTGACCGGCACAGGCTGGGCCTTCGGCGTATTGTTCCACCCCGGTTCGGCGCGAGCCCTGGTCGGTGCGAGCCTGCGCACCGCTCCGCCCGCGGTGCCGATCGACCGGCTCGAGCCTGGAGGCCTCGACGGCGCGATCCGGCGCATCCGGGTCGCGATGTCCGCAGGCGACGATCGGGGAGCGGTTGCCGCCTTCGAGCGGTGGGCGGCGGTCGACCTGTCGCCACCGGGCGCGGATGCGGTGCTCGTCAACGCGATCGTCGAAGCCGTCGAGAACGATCGGGAGCTCGTGCGTGTCGAACAACTCGCAGACCGGTTCGGCCTGGGCGTGCGGCACCTGCAACGCCTCGTCGCCGGACACATCGGCTTCGGCCCCAAATGGCTCATCCAGCGCTACCGACTGCAGGAGGCCGCCGCCGCGCTGCGCTCCGGCAACGCTCCCCCGCTGGCCGGGCTGGCTGCCGAACTCGGTTACGTCGATCAGGCCCACTTCGGTCACGAGTTCAAGACCGTGATCGGGTCGACACCCGGTGCCTACCTCGCCCAGGCGGCCGCGTCCGGATGATCGACCTCGATCCGTACCGCGCCTCGTTCGGCCTCACCGAGGACGGCGAGGCCTTCACTACCCCGAGCAGCGTGCTGCAACCGGTGCGCCTCGCCGGCCGTCCCGCGTTCCTCAAGGTCGCCACTGTCGCCGAAGAGGCCGCCGGCGGTCGGGTGATGCGCTGGTGGGCCGGTCGCGGCGCCGCCGCTGTGCTCGCCGTCGACGGGGATGCGCTGGTCTTGGCCCGCGCCACCGGTCTCCGAGAACTGGCGGGGCTCTCGAGGAGCGGCGCGGAGGGAGACGACGAGGCGACACGCATCCTGTGCCGGGCGGCCCGGCGACTCCACGCTGTGACGGATCGGCCGCTGCCGGAGGGTCTGGTCACGCTGCCGATCTGGTTCCGCGACCTGTTCGATCGGGCGCGCGAGCATCCGGACGCCCGTGGCGGCATCCTGAAGCGGGCCGCCGCGATCGCGGTCGCGCTGTTGGCGGACCCTGTCGATGAGGTCGTGCTCCACGGTGACCTGCACCACGGCAATGTGCTCGACTTCGGACGCGACGGCTGGCTTGCGATCGACCCGAAGCACCTCATCGGCGACAGCGGTTTCGACTACGCGAATATCCTCTGCAACCCGTCCGCCTCGCTCGCTCTCGCGCCGGGCCGCCTGAAGCGGCAGGTGGAGGTGATCGCCGATTCGACCGGGATCGACCCTCACCGCATGCTGCGCTGGACGGTCGCCTGGGGTGCCCTCTCGTCGTGCTGGGGTCCCTCCGCGTCCCCCTCTGATCCCGCTTCCGATTCGCCCTCGCTCCGCATCGCTCGTCTCGCCGAACGCCTGCTCTGACCCCGCGAAAGCTGCGGGAGCGGCGTCAGCGGCGGCGGCGGGTGCCGAAGATGCCCTCCACGACGCCGGTGAGGATCGATGAGGTGGCTTTGGATCCGAGCACCTGGTCCAGCAGATTCGGCTGAGGCTTCGACGTGGTGCGCCTGGCCCCGGTCGTCGGGCCGGTCGCCTTGAGCAGACGGTTGTACTCGGCGTCCGCCGCCTTCTGCGCCTTCGCCTGAGCCGCGGCGGCCTTCTCGGCCTCCTTCTGCGCGTCGACCGCGGCCTTCGCCTGCTCGAGCACCCGCTCCTGCTCCTCGGCAGCGGCCGCAGCGGCATCCAGCTTGCGACCGAGCATCTCACGGGCCGAGTCGCGGTCGATGGCGGTGCCGTATTTGGCGAGCAGCGGCGACGCCGCGACGGTCGCGTCGATCTGAGCGTCCGGCGTCGGCGACATCGACCCCTGCGGCGCGCGCAACCGGGTCCAGGCCACCGGGCTCGGTGCACCCTTCTCGTTCATCACCGTGACGATCGCCTCGCCGGTGCCGAGGGACTGCAGCACCTCGGCCAGATCGTAACCCGACTTGGGATAGGTGGAGACGGTGGCTTTCAACGCCTTGGCATCGTCGGGCGTGAACGCGCGCAGCTGGTGCTGCACCCGCGATCCCAGCTGGGCGAGCACATCCGAGGGCACGTCTTTCGGGGTCTGGGTCACGAAGAAGATGCCGACACCCTTCGACCGGATGAGGCGCACGGTCTGGGTGATCGAGGCGAGGAAATCCTTCGACGCGTCCTTGAACAGCAGGTGAGCCTCGTCGAAGAAGAACACGAGCTTCGGCTTGTCGAGGTCGCCCACCTCGGGCAGGTCGTTGAACAGATCGGCGAGCAACCACATCAAGAAGGTCGAGAACAGGGCCGGCTTGTCCTGCACGCCGGGCACCTCCAGCAGACTGACTACGCCGGTGCCGTCGGGGGCGAGCTTCAGGAACTCGCTCGTGTCGATCTCGGGTTCGCCGAAAAACGTGTCGGCCCCCTGATCGGCGAATGTGATCAGCTCGCGCAGGATGACACCCACTGTCGCACTGGACAGGCCGCCCAGGTCGGTGAGCTCGGCCTTGCCGTCAGCACTGTTCAGATGGGTGAGAACGGCCCGCAGGTCGCTCAGGTCGAGCAGGGGCAGCCCGGCCTTGTCTGCATAGTGGAACACCAGACCGAGACTCGACTCCTGGGTGTTGTTGAGCCCGAGCACTTTCGACAGCAGCAGGGGGCCGAACCCGGCGACCGTGGCCCGGATCGGGATGCCCTTGCCGACACCCCCGAGCGAGAAATACTCGGTGACCGCAGCGTGCGGCGACCAGTCCTGGCCGATCCCCTTCGTGCGTTCCAGGAGCTTCTCGTTCGACTCCCCCGGGGTCGCGATGCCGGAGAGGTCTCCCTTGATGTCGGCAGCGAACACCGGAACGCCCTGCGCGGCCAGCTGTTCGGCGAGCACCTGCAACGTCTTGGTCTTGCCCGTTCCGGTGGCACCGGCCACGAGTCCGTGCCGGTTCGTCATCGCCAACGGGATGCGGATGGGCACATCGGGCTGAGCGTCGCCGTTCACGAGCGCCCCCATCTCGAGCGCGGCGCCGGCGAACGCGTAGCCGTCCCGGATCACGGCGACCTGGTCGGCGCTGAGGGGCGCACCCGGGGTGGCGGGGGCGGCCGGCGCCGGGGCGGCCGGAGCGGCCGGGCCGGGGTCGGCCGGAGGCACTTCGGCCACTGGAGGCTGCGGAGCCGGCGCGTCGGCTTGGGCCTGCGCGTCGGCTTGGGCCTGCGCGTCGGCTTGGGCCTGCGCCGCCGCGACAGCCTCCTGGGCG
The DNA here is from genome assembly GCF_020009625.1 of Leifsonia poae. NCBI lineage: Bacteria > Bacillati > Actinomycetota > Actinomycetes > Micrococcales > Microbacteriaceae > Leifsonia > Leifsonia poae. The sequence goes on along the minus strand of NZ_JAIHLP010000002.1, from coordinate 3,231,729 downwards.
GCCTCCGCCTGCGCTTGTGCCGCGGCCGCCGCATCCTGCGCCCGTTTCAGCGCCTCGGCGGCCTCGGCCTGCAGTCTGGCGGCGCTTTCGGCGGCTGCTGCCGCCTCGGCCTGGGCTTTCGCAAGGGCGTCGACGTCGCTCATGCGCTCACTCTATCCACGCCGCCGACCCTCCGATAGGGCTCGGGGTGCGCTCGTCCGGGTTCGCCTTCCCGGCCGTTTCCGGGCGACCGATCGGAACCGGCAGAATCGGGCAGGCCGATGTGCACACCTCGGAGGTTTCCGTTCTCTACCAGGAACCCACGCCCGGGAGGATATTCGGCACGTCGGGCGTGCGTGAACGGGGTGGTGAAGACAGTCGGGGTGTCGTTGGCATCGGGTTGAAGCGCTAGTGCCCATCGTGCACCGCGGAGCGGGGTCGCGAGTTCCCAGACGGTTCCGAGGGTGGCGTTCTCTGCTTCGACGATGGTGGTGAGGTCGCTGCGCCGCAGAAGTTTCAGCAGAATGGCGAGGTTGTGCTCAGCACCGGTTCCCTCGAATCCGCCGATGTCTTCGATCACGACGATCCCCCGCGCGCCCGGCGACGGGAAGCTCCCGGACTCTGGAGCGGGTTGCTCTCCCTCGGCGGCCGGCGCGGTTCCGATGAGAGGCATCGGCGGGAGCACAGCCGTCGGCCCCGCTCTGCCACCGAGCGCGCGGATGAGGCTGGAGATCGTCTCGTCGCGCGCAACGGTGGCGTCGGCGACGTCGCTCCAGAGGCGCACGTCGCGAAGGGCGGATCGATGAGGTGCGATCAGGACCGCATCGATCGGAGACGATTCGGCCTCGCTCCGCATACGAAGGGATTCGAGGATCGATCGGATCGCGGTGGTTCGCCCGGAGCCGGCCGGCCCAGTCACCAGAAGCAGGCCTCGGGATGGGGCCGCCACCGGCGCCATGTGGACCGTGTCGATGGCGAACGGCTCCGGTGCGCCTGGCGTGTGTGCAATGGCAGATCGTGGGATCGCTTGTGGAACGGCCGGGACGGCGACCGGGGCGGCGACCCGTCGCCGGCGTTGTGCCTCCGCAAGCTCCTCGAGCGCGAGGTCGGTGTCGGCCGCCTCGGCGCCGACACCCGGAAGCGCCAACTGGACTTCCTCCTCGGTCCCGATCCTCACAGCACGACCAGGACCGGCCCTGCCCAGCACATCGACCGAGACGCGGAGGGTCTGGTAGTCGGTCTCTGCTGTGAGGCGGAAGGCGAGACGTTCCGGCACGCTCGATGCGAGCGAGGTGGGCATCGCGTTGGAGCGCTCCGCCGTCAGGAGAAGATGCACGCCGACCGTGCGTCCGCCGGCGGCGATCTCCACGAGATCGCCGAATGGATCGGACCCGCCTCCGCGGTGCTCGTAGGTGTCGCGGAAGGAGGCCAGGCCGTCCACGAGAAGGAGGACAGGGGGTTCGGTCGCGCCGGTCACCGATCGTTCGGAGATCACGCGCTTCACGAGTCCGAGGAGACGAACGATGCGGTCGCGATCGTCGCCGGGCACGATGTCACCGGTGTTCGGGAGGATCGTCAGGGCACCCAAACGTCCACCACTGCTGTCGACGCCGTAGATGCGGGTGTTCGGTTCAGCAGCGATCGCGGCGACCGCCAGTGTGATGAGCGCCGTGGTCTTGCCGGTGCCGGCGGCACCATGGATCGCGACGTTCCCGACCTCGGACAAGGCGACTCTATAGGGCGATTGCCGCTGCCGGTGGGGTTCATCGATCAGCCCGACGATGGTGCCATTCGAGCGGGCCGACGCCGAGGAGGCTGTTGTGCCGGCGAGCAGCTCCGATGAGAGCGGCAACACTTCGGGCAACGGATCGACCCACGGTCTTCGAGGTCGTCGTGTGCCCGCTGTCGTCGCTGCGCGGCGGATGTTCGCTGTGAGAACCTCGATGTCGCGCGGACCTTTCCGAACGCGAGTCGGGATGGGCTGAATCTCAGGGTGGAGAATCCACGGGGTCTGTTCGCCGAACCCGAGATCTCGGATCTCCACAGACTCCCGGTGTTCGGAGTCGGAGCGCCCGCCGAGATAGCCGGTCTGCAGGTGGGTGAGCCGACCTGCTCCGACCTTCACTGCGGCCCGGCCGGGAATCGCCGGAGAGAACTCTGCCGCATCGGCGACACCGATCACATCGGTGCTGTCGGCGAGGTCGGCCATTCGCAGCGCGACACGCAGATTGGTGTTCGCACGAAGGTTGTCTGTGATCACTCCGGCGGGCCGTTGCGTTGCCATCACCAGGTGGAGTCCGAGCGATCGGCCACGCTGGGCGACGTCGATCACACCGTCGACGAACTCGGGAATCTCCTTCACCAGCGCGGCGAATTCGTCGATCACGATCACCAGCGACGGCGGCGCGTCGAGGTCGGCACGTCGTTCGAGGGCGGCCAGATCTTTCGCGCTCTTCTCGGCGAGCAGCTCCTCGCGGTAGCGGAGTTCGGCCCGCAACGACGTCAGCGCCCGTCTTACGAGATGGGTGTCGAGGTCGGTGACGAGGCCGACGGTGTGTGGAAGATCGACGCAGTCGGCGAAGGCCGCGCCGCCCTTGTAGTCGACCAGGAGAAAGGTGAGGCGATCGGGAGCATGGTTCGACGCGAGCGAAAGCATCCACGATTGAAGGAACTCGGATTTGCCGGCCCCGGTCGTTCCGCCGACCAGGGCGTGCGGACCGTGCGTGCGCAGATCGATCTCGACCGGACCGCCACTGCCCTGGCCGACGATCGCCGCCAGCCCCCCGGATTCTCGTTCCGTTCCCACCGTCCACCCGGAGAGCAGGCTGTCGGTGCGCCGCCAGTTCTTCACGATGGAGTCGCCGGAGCCGAGGACGTCACCGGGAACGACCTGTGCGAGGCCGACACTGCTCGGCAGATCGCTCTCATCCAGTGCGCGGGCGCCGACGTCGATGATCGGCGCGAGCTCGCGGGCGAACGTGCTCGCGGCTGTCCGTCCGATGTCATTCACCGCGGTGAGGGGCACGACCTCGCCCTGGCGAACGAAGTGCACGCGCCAGTCGTCGGCGTGCGCTTCGACCACTGTTCGGCACGCGGCCGGTATCCCCTTCATTCCGGAGGCGACCCAGAGCACATGCACCCCGACATCGGCACCGGCTTCGGCGAGGCCGACCAGACGACTGCGGTCGGTGACCGGATCCGCGAGCACGAGCACGATCACGGCCGGGCCGGGGTGTCTCGCCTCCGCCGGCGCAAGACGTTCCTCCGCATTCGCTGCGTCACCTGCCATCCGCGACCGCACCGACCCCGCACCCGCGGTGGCCGCGCGTGCGGTGATCAGACCCTCGAGGGCAGCAAGGAGGATGCTCGCGCTGCGTCCATCGGCGGCAAGATGCGGTGCCGCGATCGGGCTGTAGACCGAGTCGACATGCGGCAGCCACTTCAACCACGACCACTCGTCCTCGGACTGCTCCGGATTGGCGAACGCGGTGAAGACGAGGTCGGCCGGCGAGTGCAGGGCGAGAAGCTGCACGAGCAGCGCGCGGGTCACTGACGACGCCCAGAACTCCGGTCCCGCGATACCGAGCGAACCGCTGCGGTCCAGGCGCTCCAGAAGAGGCACATCGGGGATCGCCGAGAAGCGATCATGCAACCGGGAGAGGTCCTGCCATCGGTCGGCGGGGATCGTCCCCCGCGGCGGAAGGCGGATCGCCCGGCGGCTTGGCAGGGTAGCTGTGCCGAGGCGAAGCTCCAGGAACGCGCGATGCTCGGGCCGGCGTGACCAGAGCCTCAGATCGCCGGCCCCCGGGTACGCCGCGAGCTCGACAGCAGTCGGCGTTTCGGCATCCCGAGCCGTCTGCTCGCGGCGGAGGTTCGCGGCCAATTCGTTTTCCACCGCTGTGAGGCTTTCGTCGAACACGCGCTGCTTCGCCCGTGTCGTCTTCCGTCGCGTGAGCCTGGTGTCGAACCAGGAGCCGAGCATGATCAGCGGCGAGAGGCCGACGAAGAGGAGGCTCAGCAGCGACTTCGTCGTGGCGAAGAGCACGGCCCCCATCATCAGGGGCGCCACCATGGCGATGAGGGGGAATCGGGTGGGTTCCGGAGGCTCTGGCGGGACGGGTAGTTCGATCGGTTCGGGCGCGAACACAGGGTCGACCCGCGGCGATTGCAGATGCAAAACGCTCCCCGCGACCTCAGGATCGGGCACAGGAGGCGGACCGACGTCGACCTGGATCAGAACGGTGCCGATTTCGACCAGAGCCCGTGCCCCGACACGGATCGGCGAACCAGTGTTCTCCACCCGGTTCCCGGCCTCATCGATGGCGGCCGTACCGTTCGCCGACCCAAGATCCTCGATCTCCACCAGATTGCCGACGCGTCGAAGCACCGCGTGCCGACGGGACACTCCGGAATCCTGCAGTTCGATCCGGTTGCCTCGGCCGCGCCCGACCGTGGTCTCGGCACCGACGGCGAGGAACTGCACCCCCTCCTGCTCTCCGCTCAGCACGGTGAGCGTGGCGATCGGCGATCGTGCCCGATCGCCTGGGCCCGGAAACGCCTCGAACACCGGCTCGACCTCCGTGCCCGCGACCAGCCCCGAACCGGCAACGGTATCGCCGGCGTCGAGAATGAGAACCGTGCCGTCGGGATAGGTCACCCGCACGGTCAGCGGTGCCTGGCGCCGGACGGCGAATGGCAGAAGTCGCGGGTGCCCCGCACCTCCGCGCACGAGGGCGCGCGCGACCTCTCCGATGGTCGATGTCGCGTCGACGGTCAGCACGACATCGCGAAGCCGCGTGCTGACATCGTCGGTGAACTCGACCACCGAAACACGAAGCTTCACGCGACCTCCCGCTGCCCACCCGGCCGGGCTTTCGAATCGGGCTCCCCCTCGAAGCCGCCCTCAGCCGTTCTCGTTTCAGTGAACATACGGGTTGCTGCGTAATATGTCACAATCTGTCATTGTTCATTTCGAACAATGCATCCGGATCCCCGTCAGGATTCGCGGAGACCCCACGACTGGCCGTAGCCGCCCTCGTCGACGGGGAGGGCCATCAGGGTGAGATACGGTTCGGCGTCGAACGCTTCCGGGCCGAGCACACCGGTGCCGCTCCATACGCCAGTGGCGAGGAGTTCGAGCGCGATCACCGGGTTGAGCGCGGTCTGCCACACGACGCACTGGGCCTCGTACTCACGCATCGTCCACTCGTTGTCGCTCACATGGTAGAGGTAGACCTCGCGCGGCGCACCGTCCAGACCCTGACCGGTCACCCAGACTCCGGCGCAGGTCTTGCCCGTCATCCGAGGGCCGATGGTCGCGGGGTCCGGCAGAGCAGCGGCCACCACATCCCGGGGCGCGACCTCGACCGGCCCGTCCTGGCTACGAACGCGCACCGGTGTCGTGGAATCGAGACCCAGCTGATGCAGGGTGCGCAGGATGCCGATGAACTCTTCGCCGAGACCGTATTTGAACGTGACCCGTTTCGCATCGATCCAGCGCGGCATGAGCAGCACTTCCTCGTGTTCGACGTTCACGCATTCGACGGGGCCGATGCCGTCGGGGAAGTCGAAGGTCTCGGGCTCGCTGAACGGCGGGGTGGTGAACCAGCCCGCGTCCTTCTCGAACACGACCGGCGGGTTGAGGCATTCCTCGATGGTCGTCCAGATGCTGAACGACGGCGCGAAGATCTCGTTTCCGTCGGAGTCGCGCACGACGAGGTTGGCGCCGTCACGGGTGCCGAGCTCGTCGATCTGCGAGAACAGCTTGTCGGCCGCGTAACGGGCGAACACATCACTGAGCCCGGGCTCGACCCCCATGCCGACGAGCGCGAGCCGGCCGGCGGTCTCCCAGTCGCCGCGCTGGGCGAACTGGTCGTCACCCAATTTGACCCCGGTCTTCGCGTACGGGTCGGTCGGGTGCGGCTCCGAGAGGCTCATCGCCATATCGAGGTAGTCGGCGCCGGCCGCCAGGGCTCCCGCGAAGATCGTGGGGACGAACTTCGGCTCCACGGCGTTCATCACATGGGTGACGCCGTGCTGACGGGCGACGGCCGCGACCGCATCCGGGTCGGAGGCGTCGATCGCCGCGGCGGTGAACCGTCCGGCGACATCGGCGCCGTGGCGAGCCTCGATCCAGGCGATCGTGCGTTCGGCGCGGCTGAGGTCGTAGTCGCTCACCACGATGGTTTCGTAGAACGAGCGTCGTGCAGCGATCTTGGCGATGGCGTCGCCCACTCCGCCAGCGCCGACCAGGAGGATTCTCATGCCGGACACGCTATCGCTCCCCGCCGACGACAGCCAGGGCGTGCAATACTTCTGTCAAGAAACTAAGTCGATCAGGAGCACCGATGCCCGCTGAATACCCTGAACCCGCAAACGTCGTCAGCGTCACGGAGGACGGGACGCGCGCCGCCGATCGGTTCGTATACCTGCGCTCTGCCGGGGTCGGTGCGCTGCTCGACCTGCGCGGATCCCTGCTCCCCGCCATCGTGCACTGGGGCGCCGACCTCGGCGACTTCACGGCCGGCGACGCCGTCGCCCTGGCCGTGGGCGACACCCGCGCCTGGGCCAACAACACGGCCGACGAGCCCATCCGGCTGGCCGTTCTGCCCGAATCGCACACCGGTTGGACAGGTCGCCCCGGGCTCAGCGGCAGTCGCGACGGACGCGCCTGGGCGCCCCGGTTCCGAACCACCGAACTGTGGCTGCACGCCGACAGCGGAACCGTCACCGATACCTCCGGCGAACCGGATGCGCGACTCAGCACGATCGACGGAGGCGGCCGCATCCGGGTCACCGCATTCGACCCGGAAGCCGAGCTCGCCGTGACGATCCACCTCGAGCTCTCCCCCGCCGGAGTGCTGCGGATCTCCGTTGAACTGCAGAACCGCGGCGACACCTACCGCTTGGACGATCTGGCGCCCGCCTTCCCCGTGCCCGCCCGGGGCCGCGAGATCCTGGACTTCGCCGGGCGCTGGGGAAAGGAGCGCACACCGCAGCGCCGCGAACTCGGGGTGGGCATCCACCTGCGCGAAGGTCGACGTGGCCGAACCGGACCCGATGCGGCCACGCTTCTCAGCGTCGGCGAACCCGGATTCGGCTTCGCCGGCGGCGAGGTGTGGGGCGTTCACGTCGGCTTCAGCGGCAACCACCGGCACTATGCGGAACGGCTCTCCAGCGGCGAACAGGTCATCGGCGGCGGGGAACTGCTCCTTCCGGGCGAAATCGTCCTCGCGCGTGGCGAGCGCTACCGCTCGCCCTGGGTCTACGGCGTGTACGGCGACGGTCTCGACGACCAGGCCCGGCGCCTGCACCGGCACCTGCGTGCCCGGCCGCAGCATCCCCGCACCCCGCGACCGGTGACACTGAATGTGTGGGAAGCGATCTACTTCGACCACAGCCTCGACCGGCTGCTTGCCCTCGCCGACCGTGCCGCCGAGGTGGGAGTCGAACGGTTCGTCCTCGACGACGGCTGGTTCCGGCACCGGCGCAACGACCGTGCCGGTCTGGGCGATTGGTATGTGGACGAAGAGGTGTGGCCGGGCGGCCTCACGCCCCTGATCGAGCGGGTGCGCGGGCTCGGCATGCAATTCGGTCTGTGGTTCGAGCCCGAGATGGTGAACCTCGACTCAGACCTCGCGCGGGCGCATCCGGAGTGGGTGATGCAGACCGGCGGGCGCATCCCGGTGCCGTCACGTCATCAGCAGGTACTGAACCTCGGCATCCCGGAGGCGTACGAGTATGTGCGCGACCGGATGTGCAACATCCTTTCCACCAACGACATCGCATACATCAAGTGGGACCACAACCGCGACCTCGTCGACGCGGGCACCGCGCCCCGCGGCGAACCGGGTGTGCACGCGCAGACGCTGGCGACCTACCGGCTGATGGCCGAACTCAAGACGCGCTTCCCCGGCCTGGAGATCGAGTCGTGCTCCTCCGGCGGCGCCCGCGTCGACCTGGGCGTGATCGAGCACACCGACCGGGTCTGGGTCTCCGACAACATCGACCCACTCGACCGCCAGCAGATGAACCGCTGGACCCACCAGCTGCTCCCACCCGAGCTGCTCGGCTCCCACATCGCGTCGGCCCGCTCCCACTCCACCCGCCGCGTGCACGACCTCGGCTTCCGCGCCGCGACCGCCGTGTTCGGGCATCTCGGGATCGAATGGAACCTCACCGAGGCGTCCCCGGCCGACCTCGAACAGTTGACCGCCTGGATCGCCCTCTACCGCGAGCGCCGCGATCTTCTGCACACCGGCGACATCGTTCGCATGGACGAAGTCGACCCGACGTTCTGGGTGAACGGCGTCGTCGCTCAGGACCGCTCATCCGCCCTGTTCTCGCTGACCTTCCTCGGCCGCTCCGATGCCGCGCCGCTCGGTAGGTTCACCCTGCGCGGTCTCGACCCGGACCGACGCTACCGCGTGCGGCCGCTGCCGATCGGCGACCCGTCGCACGGGTACCACGTTCCGCCGTGGTTCGGGCTGGCCGGTGCCGAGAGCGCTCGTGCTTCGAACGGGGTGACGCCGCTGTCCCGCGCCATTCCGAAGGGCACCGTCCCAGCGGGAACCGTGCTGAGCGGCCGCGCCCTTGCGACGGCCGGCCTGCAGACGCCGATGTCGTACCCGGAGCAGGCCTGGCTGATCGAGCTGACCGCGGTCTAGCATCGGAGGGCTCGCGCGACACGCTGCCGAACGGTCCGCTTCGACGGAATACCCGAATGGATCGGCTGACTAATCCGACGCGGGCCGGGCGGGGACGTCGTGAAGCATGCGGGCGCGGATGGCCATGGCGGCCGCGCCGCGCGCCCACTCCGAGAATTCGAACGGCTGCACGTCGACGGGGGTGGAGACGCTTCTCCAGACACGTCCCTCGGCGAACGCCGTGAGCATCGCATGCTCCCCGACGACACCGAGACGCGCACCTTCGCCCGCGAGCACGATCTTCTGCGGATCGAGGGTGTTCGCGACGTTCGCGAGCAGCAGGCCGAGGGCGGTTCCGGCCTCGTCCACGACTGCGCGCAGCTCGGGGTCGCCGCGTTCCGCACCGCGCAGCACATCGTCGAACACGACGTCACCGACGGGGAGACCGGAGGCGCGAGCCGCTGCGCGCTCCACCGCATCCGTCGCCAGGAGCGCACTGGCGCAGCCGTGGTGCCCGCGCCAGCACACCGCCTCGGACCACGCGAGAAGTTGATGCCCGATGCTGCCGACCGCCCCGGTGGCGCCGGCGACCAGCTCACCGCCGGCGACGAGCCCCATCCCGACCCCCGCGCCGATGGTGACGACGACGAAGGTGTCCAGCCCTCGCCCGCCGCCGAACCAACGCTGGGCCTGGGTGAGGGCGTTCACGTCGTTCGCGACGACGACAGGCAGCCCGAGGCGCTGCTCGACGAGGTCGGCCAGAGGCACATCGCGCCATTCCAGGAAATGCGACTCGTCGACGAACCGACCGTCGGCGCTGTTCCCGCCCAGGCTGATGCCGACACCGCCGAGGGGGCGGAACGCCGAACCGAAGGCTCGGACGCTGCGCGCCACGGCGTCGGCGACGGTCTCCGGATCGCGCCCGGCGAGCGGCTCTTCGTGCTGGGCGCGCACGGCGCCGCGCAGATCGGCCATCACGCTGTAGACGGCGTTCCCAGTGAGCTTCACCCCCGCGAAGTACTCCGAGGAGGGGTCGAGGTCGAGCGGCTGCAGTGGCCGGCCGGCCGCACGCACCTGGGGGGCTCCTTCGAACAGGCGACCGGAGGCGATGAGCGGTTTGGTGATCCGCGTGAGGCTCGGCCCGGAGAGCCCCAGCCGCTGTGCCAGTTCAACTCGCGAGAGCGGACCGTGGATCAGGATTTCGAGCATCACCCGGGTGACGCTACCGGGCGCGCTTCCGGGCGCCGGTGAGGTCTCGCCCGCCGCCGCGGAGGCTGCTTCCGGCGCAACAGGCTCGCTCATCCCGTCATCTTATGGCCTCGGGTGCGTTCGACCGCCGCTCCGTCAGCATTAAATTCTGCGACGACAGTAACTGGGCTCGCGCCCCAATTGACGGAGAGGCGGCGCCCGCTCCTACCTCGCGCGGAGGAATGGATGCGGAAGCGCCCGCTCGTGCGCCAACCGCAGGGCCAGCGGAGCCCAGACCATCACGGCGATACCGGCACCGAGCAGCAACCCGCCGACCGTGTCGCTCAGCCAGTGCGCACCCAGGTAGGTGCGGCTCACTGCCATGAGCAGGGCCCATGCCGCCCCGGCGATCCACACCCATACCCGGGGGAACAGGATCGCCAGTACGACGACCATCGTCGCCGCGTTGGCGGTGTGCCCCGACGGGAACGATCCGGCGTCCGAGGTCACCAGGATATCCGTCGGGCGTGCGCGGCCCACCGACACTTTGAGGAGTTGTACGCACAGAGCCGAGACGAGGCTCGCCACAGCGAAGAAGGTGGCGCCCCACGGGCGTCGGAACGCCAGAAGCGCCAGGAAGATGAGCAGCGGGATCGCGACCGACCCCACGATGCCCCCGCCCACCGAGTTGAAGAACAGCGCCGGCACCGTCCAGAAGGGCGAACGGTGTTCGGCGATCTCGTCCATCCAGCCCAGGTCGATCGCGAACGGCTCGGTCGGCCGGAACGCGATGACCACACCGAGGACGACCACCAGGGCGACGGCGACCGAGGCGGAGATGAGCGGCCAGCGCCGGCTGGTCTTCGCCGCCCGCTCGATCTCATCCGGTTGACCCATGACGCCCACCGTAGCCAACCCGTCTGCGCATCCACCGCAACGGATGCGCGCGGCGGTCAGTGCGCGAGCGCCGGGACCGTGCGCGGACGGACGATCAGCCAGAGCGCGGCGATGCTCACGGCGGCGCACACGGCCATCACCAGCCCCATGGGCGCCGCGCTTCCGACACCGAGGATCCCGACGATCGGCGAGATGATTCCGGCGATGCCGAAGTTGAGGGCGCCGAGCAGCGAGGCCGCCGTTCCCGCTTCGTGCCCGTGCGCATTGAGGGCGAGCACCTGCACGCAGGGGAAGCCGAATCCGCAGGCCGCGATGAAGAACCAGAGCGGAATGACCGTTCCCCACAAGCCGGTGTGAGCCTGGTCGAGCACGACGATGGTGACCGCCGACACGAACATCACGATCGTCGAGACGGCGAGGATCCACTGCGGCCCGACGTACTTTGTCAGCCGCGAGGCCGACTGCACACCGATGATCACGCCGATGGAATTGACCGCGAAAAGAAGACCGTATTGCTGGGCGTCGAAATGGTAGATGTCTTGGAAGACGAAGGAGCTCGACGACAGATAGGAGAAGAGCCCGGTGAAGTTCATCGCGCCGACGATGGCGATGCCGACGAAGATCCGGTCGCTCAGAACCGACTTGTAGCGCTGGCGCACCGTGGAGTGGCCGGCGTCTTGACGGCGCGCTTTCGGCAGTGTCTCCACGATCCAGAGCGAGACGCAGAGCACGACGAACAGGCCGTAGAGCGCCAGGACGACGAAGATCCCGCGCCACGGCATCACGAGCAACAGCTGCGAACCGAGCACCGGCGCCAGCACCGGGGCGAGCCCGTTGACCAGCGCGAGCCGGCTGAGCATCCGCACCAGGGGCCGACCACCGAACAGGTCGCGCACCATCGCCATGGCAACCACGCCGCCGGCCGCGGCGCCGATGCCCTGAAAGGCGCGCGCGACCGCGAGCAGCTCGACGTTCGGCGCGAGCGCCGCCGCCACGCAGGAGAGGATGTGCACGATCGTCGCCAGGATGAGCGGTAGCCGGCGACCGACCTTGTCGCTCCACGGCCCGACCACGAGCTGCCCGACGCCGAACCCGATGGTCGTGGCGGTGAGGGTGAGCTGGATGACGGCCGTGGAGACGTCAAACTCCTTCTCCAGCGTCGGCAGCGCCGGAAGGTAGGTGTCGATCGTGAACGGCCCGAGCGCTGTCAGCGCCCCGAGCACGAGGATGTAGGCGAGGCGTTGCCGGCCGGAGAGCGAGTCACCGGGGTGCACGACGGTAGTCACAAAGGTCCTTGCAGGGAGAAAACGAAAACCGCGGTGGTGGCCGCGGTGCGAGTGTAGGGATGGTGCCTGTTCGGCGGAACATGTTCGCCGCCGAATCGAATCGATTCGAGCAACGAATCTGTTTATCCTATCGGAAATCGGCATGCAGATGTTACCGCGCACATCCCCTGTTCTGGCGACACCCGCCAGCCGTCGGGTCAGGCGGCCGGAGCGGCCAACAGGGGCGCGAACGCGAGCTCCGCGGCACCGATCATGAGGATGCGCGAACCCAGCTCGGCTCGCACGATCGCCAGATGCTCGGCCGAGGCGCCGAGAGCCTGCTCGGCGACCAGGCCGGAGAGCCGATCGGGCAGCGCCGCATCGAGGGAGCCGAGGAAACCGCCGAGCACGATCAGCTCCGGGTTGAACACATTGGTGGCCGTGCGGAGGGCGGTCGCGAGAAATCCGAGCTGGCGCTCGATCTCGGCCACCACCGATGCGTCGCCGGTCTCGACTGCCGACGCGAGCGCCCGGTCGAGCTCGTCGGGCGCGGCGGAGGGCAACCCGAGAACACGCAGCAGCGCCCGCTGACTCACCTCGGTCTCCAGACAGCCGATCGCCCCGCAATGGCACCGGATGCCGGCCGAGTTCACGAGGGTGTGGCCCAGCTCCCCCGCGTATCCGGAGACCCCGGTGAGCGGGACGCCGTCGACGATCACACCGGCGCCGATGCCCGAGGCGCCACCGTTCAGGTATACGAGATGGCCGGCTCCGCGACCGGCGCCGAAGAGCCGCTCCGCGTTCGCGCCCGACCGGGCGTCGTTGGCCGCGTGCACCGGGAAACCCGTCGCCTCGGCGAGTTGCGCCGCGAACGGTTCGTCGACCCATTCCAAATGCGGTGCCAGCCGCACGACGCCGTCGCTCTCCCGCACCAGACCGGGCAGGGCGACACCGATGCCGACGATACGGGTGGCGGCCTCGAGTTCGGGGCGAAGCCCGTCGATGACGGCCGCCGCGATCGTCACGGCCTCCACCGCCGACGGCACATTCCCCGTCGGGCGCCGCACGAGCCGGTGAAGAGAACCGTCGAGACCGACGACACCGACCGTCACCGCGTCGATCTCAGGGTTCACGGCGAGCGCCACGACGCGACCGTCGGCGACGACGACCGGACTCGGCCGGCCGACCCGGTTGCTCGTCTCCGGATCGAGCTCCACCACGAGCCCGAGGTCGACGAGCTCACCGACGAGCGCCCCGACGGTGGAACGGTTGAGCCCGGTCGCCTGCGTGAGCGCGGATCGCGGTCCGGGCCCGCCCCGGTGGACCATGCCGAGGACGGTCGCCAGATTGTGGCGGCGGACCGCATCCAGATTGGTCCCGGCTCCGACCCCGCTCGCGTTCTTCATCTCACAGGCACCCTATCGCCATCATCACGGGCGCCGGCCGAGTGCGGGGTCCGCGCCTCACACCGGAAGACGGGCGCTGACCTCGTGGCGAACCCCGACCAGGCGGGCGTCCGAACCCCTGACCGGATACACATCGTGAGGCCGAGAGCCGCCGCCGCGTCGTATACGCCGAGCGCCTGCAGATCATTGCCGGCGACGATGGCGGTCGGCCGATCGGACAGGCCGAGAAGACGCGACGCCTCCCGTTCGCCGGTGTCGCGCACGCCGGAGACCCAGTCTGGGCCGGGCGCGTTCCGGGGGCCGCGGGCGGTGAGGGCGAGCGTCATCCCCGCTTCGCGCACGACCCGTTCGACACCCCGGATGATCTCGAGCGACCACTCGCTGTCCAACGACTCGATGACGAGTTCGACGAGCGCTCCCCGCTCGATGTCGACGCCGCGCCGTGAATAGCCCGAATCGGCCAGGAGCGACTCGACGGCTTCACGGGTCGGCGACGAGACGCCGGGGCGCCCGTTGAGACTTTCGAGACGGTCGACACCGAGACGGCCGCCTGCCGGGCGATCCGCGCGAGCGTCGGCCGCCCGGACGTCGGATTCGGTTCGGCGCGCATGGAGTCACTCCATTCAGGGGCGACGACGATCGGGTCTTCCGATCCCGGCACTCAGCTGATAAGTTGAATGACACAACAAATCACCAACGTCGCTGAAGGACCACCATGACTCTCACCCCCACTCGCGCAGACAAATTCTCGTTCGGCCTCTGGACCATCGGTTACAACGGCACCGACCCGTTCGGCGGGCCGACCCGCCCCCAGCTCGACGTCGTCGAAGCCGTCACCCGCTTGAGCGAGCTCGGCGCATACGGCCTCACCTTCCACGACGACGACCTCTTCGCGTTCGGCTCCACCGACTCCGAGCGGCAGACCCAGATCGACCGCCTCAAGCAGGTTCTCGCCGACACCGGCGTGATCGTACCGATGGTCACCACCAACCTGTTCAGCGCACCGGTCTTCAAAGACGGCGGCTTCACCTCCAACGACCGCGCTGTGCGACGGTTCGCACTGCGCAAGGTGCTGCGCAACCTCGACCTCGCCGCCGAACTCGGCGCGAAGACATTCGTGATGTGGGGCGGCCGCGAGGGCGCGGAATACGACGCGGCCAAAGACATCCGTTCGGCGCTCGAGCGCTATCGGGAGGCCGTGAACCTGCTCGGCCAGTATGTGACCGACAAGGGCTACGACATCACGTTCGCCATCGAACCGAAGCCGAACGAGCCGCGCGGCGACATCCTGCTGCCGACGGTCGGCCACGCGCTCGCCTTCATCGAGACGCTCGAACGCCCCGAGCTCGTCGGCGTGAACCCCGAGGTCGGGCACGAGCAGATGGCCGGCCTCAACTTCGCCGCCGGCATCGCCCAGGCCCTCTACCAGGGCAAGCTGTTCCACATCGACCTGAACGGCCAGCGCGGCATCAAGTACGACCAGGACCTCGTCTTCGGCCACGGCGACCTGCAGAACGCGTTCGCACTCGTCGACCTGCTCGAGAACGGCGGCCCCAACGGCGGCCCGTCGTACGAAGGCCCGCGCCATTTCGACTACAAGCCGTCTCGCACCGAAGACATCACCGGCGTCTGGGACTCGGCCGCCGCCAATATGCGCACCTACCTGCTGCTCAAGGAACGGGCCGCCGCGTTCCGCGCCGACCCCGAGGTGCAGGAGGCGCTGGCGGAATCCCGTGTCCCCGAGCTGTCGACGACGACCCTCGCCGCCGGCGAGAGCTACGACGACCTGCTCGCCGACCGCTCGGCCTACGATGACTTCGACGCCGACGCGTACTTCGGCGGCAAAGGCTTCGGCTTCGTCCGCCTTCAGCAGCTCGCCCTCGAGCACCTCCTCAACGCCCGCTGACACGGAAGACACCCCGGCGAGGGTGAGGGAGAGAGAACGAGGGAGAGAGAACGAGTGAGAGAGAGTGAGCAGGGCGTGGTGAGGTTGGTGGCGGGGGTCGATTCATCGACACAGAGTTGCAAGGTCGTGGTGCGCGACCTCGAGACCGGGGCACTCGTGCGCTCGGGGCGGGCATCCCACCCCGACGGAACCGAGGTGGACCCCGGCGCGTGGTGGCAGGCTCTGCAAGCGGCTGTGTTCGAGGCGGGCGGCCTCGCAGACGTCGAAGCGATCTCGGTGGCCGGGCAACAGCACGGAATGGTCGTGCTGGATGCGGAGGGCCGTGTCATCCGCGACGCCCTGCTCTGGAACGACACCCGTTCCGCCGAAGCGGCCGAAGACCTGATCTCGGAGGTCGGGGCCACCGCCTACGCACAACGGGTCGGCGTGGTGCCCGTCGCCTCCTTCACAGCGACCAAGCTGCGCTGGTTGCGCGACGCTGAGCCCGCCCATGCGTCACGCGTCGCCGCCGTCGCCCTCCCCCACGACTGGCTCACCTGGCGCCTGCGCGGGTACGGCCCCACCGACGAGAGCGAGCTCGGTCCCGTGCTGGAGGACCTCACGACCGACCGATCGGATGCGAGCGGAACCGCATATTGGAGCGCCGCCTCCGGGTCATACGACCTCGACCTGTTCGAGCGCGCGTTCGGACGCCCGGGGCGCGAAGCCGGCACGGCGGGCGACCCCGCAGCGGTGGTGCTGCCCCGGGTCCTCGGCCCCGCAGACGCCGCCGGTCGCACGCCGAGCGGTGCGCTCGTCGGCCCTGGCGCCGGAGACAACGCCGGCGCCGCGCTCGGTCTGGGCGCCGCTGACGGCGACGTCATCGTCTCCATCGGTACCAGCGGAACGGTCTTCGCCGTCACCGACTCCCCCGTCGGCGACGAGTCGGGCGCCGTGGCCGGGTTCGCCGACGCGAGCGGCCTCAGCCTTCCGCTCGTGGCCACTCTCAACGCGGCCCGCGTGCTCTCATCGATCGCTTCCTTGCTCTCGGTCGACCACGACGGACTCGCGGGGCTCGCACTCGAGGCCGAGCCCGGCGCGGCCGGGATCGTGCTCGTGCCCTACTTCGAGGGCGAGCGAACCCCCAACCTCCCCGACGCGACGGCGAGCGTGCACGGTCTGACGATCGCCTCGACGACACCGGCCAACCTGGCCCGGGCTGCCATCGAGGGGATGCTGTGCGGGCTCGCCGCCGGACTCGACGCCGTGCGCGCCGTCGGGGTGAGCGAGAAGCGCATCCTCCTCATCGGCGGAGCCGCGCTCAACCCGGCCGTCGCCACCATCGCCGCCCAGGTGTTCGACGCCCCGGTGGTGGTGCCCGCCCCCGGCGAGTATGTGGCCGACGGTGCGGCGGTGCAGGCCGGCTGGGCGTTGACAGGAACCCGGCCCCGCTGGCCGGTGTCGCTGAACGCCGAGCTGTCGCCCGACTATCGACCGGTCATCCGCGAGCAGTACCGCACCGCCACGGCATAGACCACCACCGCGCGCAATAAGACCCCCCGTCCCTTTTTTCAGGGCACCTTGCGTCGGCCCGACCGTTGGCTCCTGAGAACAGAACGGATGGGCGCGCACGGCGCGGATTGTCCTGAAAACAGGAGGCAACACACGGCGTGAACCCTCGGCCAGAGGTCGCAACGCAGGAAGACTCCTCACACGCAAGCAGAAGAGTCCGTCACGATGGATGCGTCCGCGTCGTTTCGGCGAAACGGCCTGCGTTAAACCACGGTCGCGGCGAGCTCCGCGCCGGCGACGCGAGCCCAACGCGTCGCGTCCGCGATCGCGGCCGCCGACCCGCCGGCGAGCGCACTCAGCGACGCCGCCGCCGCGAACGAGTCGGTCGGTGCTTCGATCGAGCCGGCGGCGAGGTAGGCGGGAAGGCCGGCCGCGCGGGCCAGGCCGCTCACGTAGTCGGGCACCTTGCCCGCCGCCGATTGGGAGTCGAAGCGTCCCTCGCCGGTGACGACCGCATCCGCCGAAGTGACGAGCCTCGGAAGACCGAGAGCATCGCCGACGGCCTCGGCCCCCGGCGCCAGCACGGCACCCCAGGCCAGGAGGCCGTAGCCGGTTCCGCCCGCCGCCCCTGAGCCGACAGCATCGGACGGCCGACCGAGCACCGCGGCGAAACGCGTCAGCGCTGCTTCGAGAACGGCGACCTGCCCGGCATCCGCCCCCTTCTGCGGGCCGAACACAGCCGCTGCACCGAGAGATCCGAGAAGCGGGTTGGTCACATCGCTCAGGATGCGCACCCCGCGCGGCGGCAGCGGCGGCAGGCCGGTCAGATCGGCCGTCACCAGGTCGGCGAGACCGCGACCCCCCGCGCATATCGGCCGTCCCTCCGCATCCAGCAGTCGGGCACCCAGCGCGACGAGCGCGCCGGCACCGCCATCGGTGGAAGAGCTCCCACCGATCGCGAGCAGCAGGCGGGTGGCCCCTGCCGCCAGCGCCTCCGCGATGGCCTGGCCGAACCCGGCCGTCGTCGCGTCGAGCGGCTCGAATGCTGTCAGGAGACCGAGCCCGCTCGTCTCGGCCAGCTCGACCAGGGCCGTGCCGTCCGGCAGCAGCAACCAGGATGCGTCGACTTCGACACCCACGGGGCCGGTCACGCGAATCGGGCGGCGCACGGAACCGGGAACGGCCAACTCGAAAGCGTCGAGCGTGCCCTCACCGCCGTCGGCCATCGGCGCGAGCAGAACACGATCGCCGGGGCGCACCGACGACCATCCCTCCGCAAGCGCTGCGGCGACCGAAGCCGCGCTGGCCGAACCCTTGAACGAGTCGGGGGCGAAGACGACACTGTAGGGCATACGGCTACAGTGGCACGGTTTCGGCGAACGCCCGCACGGTCCGTTCCACGACGGCGGCGGGGTCGGAATCCCAGATCTTCTGGTTGAAGATCTCCACCTCGACATCGCCGGTGTAGCCGGCCGCCGTCACCGCGCGGGTGAGGGTGGCGAAGTCGATGTGGCCATCACCCATCATCCCGCGGGCGAGCAGCACATCGGCCGGCAACGGCGTGACCCAGTCGCACACCTGGTAGCTTGCGATGCGACCGGATGCGCCGGCCCGCGCGATCTGCTCCGCCACGGCCGGGTCCCACCAGATGTGGAAGGTGTCGACGACGACACCCACCGCCTCGGCGGGGAACTGCTCGGCGATGTCGAGCGCCTGCCCCAGCGTCGAGAGCACGGCGCGGTCGGCGGCGTACATCGGGTGCAGGGGCTCGAGCGCCAGAGTGACGCCGGTCGCGCGGGCCTCCGGTTCCAGTTCGGCGACGGCGTCGCGCATCCGGGCTCGGGCGCCCGTCAGGTCGGTTGAGCCGTCGGGCAGACCGCCGGCCACCAGTACGAGTACAGCGGCCGATCCGGGTGCGCCGGCCGCCGCGAGCGTCGCGGTCTCGTCGATGGCCCGGCGGTTGTCGTCGAGCGAGGCGCGCCTGGTCGGCCCCTCCACCGCGGTGAAGAAGCCGCCGCGGCAGAGGCTGGACACGCGCAGTCCCGAATCGGTGACCAGCCGTGCGGCCTCCGGCAACCCGACCTCGGCAACGGGCTCCCGCCACAGTCCGATGCTCTGGACTCCCGTATCCCGAACCACGCGCAGGGCCTCCCCCAGCCCGGCGTACTTGATCGTCGCCTGATTGACCGACAACCGCGTGCTCGGCTGCTGCGGAGCGGTGTTCAGACCGTTCGTCGGGGGCGTGGTCATGGGCGAAGTCCATTCAGGGTGAGGAGGGAATGCCAGCGTTCGGCGGCGAGCGCGGGCCGTTCGAGCGCGCCGCAGGCGTTCGCGAGCCGCACGATCTCAGAGAGATGCGGCAGGCTGCGCGCGGCATGGAGGCCGCCGATCATGCTGAACGACTGCTGGTGGCCGTTCAACCAGGCCAGGAAGGCGACGCCCGTCTTGTAGTAGAAGGTCGGTGCGGCGAAGATCTGGCGGGACAGCGTTTCGGTTGGTCCGAGGATGCCGAGATACCGGCCATCATCCCCGGCGTCCAGCGCCTGGATCGCCGCGGATGCGCTGGGCGCGAGAGCCGCGAAAGCGCCGAGCAGAGCATCCGAGTGCACGCCGTCGGCGCCGGCGATGAGCCCGACATAGTTGAAGTCGTCGCCGGTGAACATGGCGGCCGTCTTCGGCAGTCGAGCCCGAAGGGCGACCTCGGCCCGCGCGTCGAGCAGACTCATCTTGATGCCGCTGACACGGCCCGCGTTGTCACCGATGATCCGCAGCACGGTCTCGCTAGCCACCGCAGAATCGGTGGAGCCGAAGTATCCGCCGAGCGCGGGGTCGAACGCGGCGCCCAGCCAGTGCAGGACGACCGGCGTGCTCGCCGCCTCCAGCACCGCCCGGTACACGCGCTCGTAGTCGGCGGCCGAGATCGCGGCCCGCGCAAGATGGCGGCTGGCCATCAGCACGACGCCGGCGCCCGCGTCCTCGGTGAAATGCAGCTGTTCCTTGTACGCGTCGATCACGGCGTCGAGCGAGATGACCTCCTCATCGACATGGTCGGTGTTCACCCCGACCACGATCGCGCCGCCCACCGAACGCGCCTCCGCAGCGCTGCGGGCGATGAGCTCCCGTGTTGCGCGCGCATCCAGGCCCATATTGCGCTGGGCAGTGTCCATCGCATCGGCGACGCCCAGCCCCCACGACCAGACGTGGTGGCGGAAGGCGAGCGTCGCATCCCAGTCGATGTCGGCCGGCGCCCCTGGAACGTTCTCGGCCCACGGCTTCGGCACGACGTGCGCGGCGGCGTAGGCGGTGCGCGAGGTGAGCGCGCCCGACGGCTTGGCGTAGGCGGGCGCGCCTTCGAGCGTCACGGATGCGGTGCCCCCGTCGGCGGAGAGCAAGACCAGGTCAGTCATCACACGCTCACTTCGGGAAGGTCGACCCGGCGTCCTTCGCGCGAGGAGACGAGCCCGAGCTCGGCCAGCAGCACCCCGCGTGCCCCGGCGAGGAAGTCGTAGGGGTTGGGAGCGTCGTCGACGACGTGGCGGATGAACTCCTCCCACTGGGTCTTGAATCCGTTCTCGAACACGTCGTTCGCAGGAGCCTCGATCCAGTCGCCGTCGTAGTCGTGGCCGTCGGCGATGTCCGGGTTCCAGACGGGCTTCGGCGTGGCATTGCGCGGCTGGATCTTGCAGCCGAAGAGACCGACGACCGCGCTGCCCAGCGTGCCGTCCACCTGGAACTCGACGAGCTCGTCCCGGTTGACCCGCGTAGTCCACGACGAGTTGAGCTGGGCCGTGATGCCGCCCTCCAACTCGAAGATGGCGTAGGCCGCGTCATCCGCGGTCGCCGCGTATTCGGCACCGTTCTCGTCGACGCGCGAAGGGATCTCGGTGACCGCGCGGGCGTACACCGACTCGACCCGGCCGAACAGGTTCTCGAGCACGTAACTCCAGTGCGGGAACATGTCGACCACGATGCCGCCGCCGTCTTCGGCGCGGTAGTTCCAGCTGGGGCGCTGAGCCGCCTGCCAGTCGCCCTCGAACACCCAGTAGCCGAACTCGCCGCGCACCGAGAGGATGCGGCCGAAGAAGCCCGAGTCGATGAGCCGCTTGAGCTTGCGCAGGCCGGGCAGGTAGAGCTTGTCGTGCACCACGCCGTTCTTGATGCCGGCGGCCTGCGCGAGGCGGGCGAGTTCGAGCGCCTCGTCGAAGCTCTCGGCGGTCGGCTTCTCGGTGTAGATGGCCTTGCCGGCGGCGATCGCTTTTTTGATCGCGCTTGCCCGGGCCTTGGTGACCAGGAAGTCGGAGTAGATCTGCCAGCGGTCGTCGGCGAGTGCCGCATCCAGGTCGGTCGTGTAGTTCTCGATGCCGTGCTTTGCGGCGAGTTCGGCCAGCTTGGCCTCGCTGCGCCCCACCAGGATCGGCTCGACCTGAACCCGGCGCCCGTCGGCGAGCAGCACACCGCCCTGATCGCGAATGGCGAGGATCGAGCGCAGCAGGTGCTGGCGGTACCCCATGCGCCCCGAGACGCCGTTCATGATGATGCCGATGGTCGACTCTGACACGAGAACTCCTTAGTGCTGCGGGAAAGCGCTTACCCGACCACTCTCCCATACTGCTGGCACCTCCGCAACGTCCGCATGGTCGCGCCCGGGCTAGTCGGTGAGCCAGTGGGCGGCGCGGGCGATGATCGTGCGATGCGTCGGCGAGGCGAAGGAGGCGGCATCGTGGCCGAGTGCGTCATAGACGATCCGCGCATCCCCGTAGGTGCGCGCCCACAGCAGCGGATACTCGACACCCTCATGCTCGTGGGTGGCGAGCGGCACGAGGTCGGGCGCTGTCCGCAGGTAGGTGTATCGCTCATCGTCGACCTCGAAGTCGCCCAGCCCGGCGACGATCGGGTGCCGGTCGGGTAGACCCGGATGTGCGCCCGCGAGTGGTCCGGGTGCATCGTCGTTCCCCGCACCCACACGGCACCGAGAATGCCCTCCCACTCCGGGACTCCGCGCAACGACGTGGACGTGACATGCAGTGCGAGCAGCGGATGCCCGCCGGCGAGGTAGTCGAGCAGGCCGTCCCGCCCGCGGCGCTCAGCCTCCGGGTCCGGCCGGGCCGGTTCGAGGATCGCCGGGTCGCCGAAGTTGACCACCAGGAGGTCAGGGGTGTCCGGATGCGTCAGCGACGCCATCCGCGCATCAACGTCTTCGGAGATCTCGACCTCGAAGCCCCCCTCCCGCAGCACCGCGGCGAGCTGGGCGGATGTCTCGGCGAACGGGTGCCAGGGATCGGCATAGCGCCCGGCGCCGCTGAGGATGAGCGCTCGCGGGTGGGGAACTGCCGCGTCACCGTCCGGAGCGGGCTCGCCGAGCGAGCC
This sequence comes from Leifsonia poae, assembly GCF_020009625.1. Lineage (NCBI taxonomy): Bacteria > Bacillati > Actinomycetota > Actinomycetes > Micrococcales > Microbacteriaceae > Leifsonia > Leifsonia poae. The sequence goes on along the minus strand of NZ_JAIHLP010000002.1, from coordinate 3,209,585 downwards.
GGGATCGGAGCGGTCGGCGGCAGCGGCGGCGGCGTGAGTCATGGGGTCCTCTCGGAAGCGGCCGAAGGTCGGCTCGGTCGCGGACGCGACAACGGCATGGTAAGCGCTTTCTAGCCTCGCCGCCGACCCGTCGGGCACTTGCCCCGGTCAACTGCCCGACGGCACGGCCGGCTGACCCTCCGGCCCGCACGTCGGACGGACCGCTCCCGAGCACGATCCATCCGTCGTGACGGAACCCTCACCGACGTATCGGTCGAAGGTGCCTGCGCAGCCTCCGGCCGCGACCCATCCGCCCCGAGAGCCTGCCTCGACCGACGCTGCTGACGTCGATGGCTCGCGCCCGAAAGTTGGGGCTTGACGAATTCGGGCGGAAGACTCATCATGAGGAATGCGCATTCTCGGAATGCGCAATCCCAACCATCGGAGCTTGAGGAGCCGCTCGTGACACACCGACGCAAACCCGTCGCCGCGTTCGCCATGCGACCCGATTTGCCGGCCCTCCTGTTCTCCGCCGACGACCTCGCCGTGCTGTCGGAGGTGCTCGATCTCGACACCGCGACGACGGTCGAAGATTTCGCCGCCGTCGGCATCGACCGTCTCGCCGAGATCGATGTGCTCATCACCGGCTGGGGGTCCCCCCACATCGGCGAGGCCGAGCTGAGGGCGATGCCACGACTGGCCGCCGTGATCCACGCCGCCGGCACGGTGAAGGGTCACCTGCACGATCAGGCGTGGGATCGCGGCATCCGCGTCACCAGTGCCGCGAGCGCCAACGCCTACCCGGTCGCCGAGTACACCCTGGCGATGATCCTGCTGGCCGGCAAGCGGGTTCCCGACTACATCCGCGGCTACGCGATCGACCCGCGGGTCTACGACGAGTCGGCCGACCCGGCCATCGGGAACTTCCACCGCACCGTCGGCATCGTGGGCGCGTCGCGGGTGGGCCGTCGGGTGATCGAGCTGCTGCGGCCCTTCGACCTGGATGTGCTGCTCTACGACCCCTATCTGGACGCCGACGATCCCGTTCTCGCCTCGGCGACGCGCGTCGAGCTCGACGAACTGTTCGCGGCCTCCACCATCGTGAGTGTTCACGCCCCGCTTCTGCCGGAGACGGTGGGAATGGTGGGTCGAGCGCAGCTCGCACTGCTGCCCGACGGCGCCACGGTCATCAACACGGCGCGCGCGCCCATCGTCGACCAGGATGCGCTGACCACCGCCGTGCGCGAACGGGGCCTCCGCGCCGTGCTCGACGTCACCGATCCGGAGCCGCTTCCCGTGGACCATCCGCTTCGGGCGCTCGACGGTGTCGTGCTCACCCCGCATGTGGCCGGCGCACTCGGAACCGAGCTGCGCAGGTTGGGCGAGTGCGCCCGGCGCGAGGTGGAGCTGTTCGTCGCCGGGGAGCCGGCCGAGCATCCGGTCACGAAAGAAGCTCTGATCGCCGTTGCCTGAGAACCTGACCGAGACTGTGAACCGAACGCTTTCATCACCGCGCCAGGAGGCACGAATGCACGAGATCCGCGACTACGAGGCCCACGTCTTCATCGACGGCCGGTTCGAGCGCCCGGAAGCCGGCGACGGCATCCCTGTGCTCGACAAGGCGGCGGGGACGCCGCTCGGCACATACGGGAACGCATCGGCCGCCCAGGTGGACCGGGCGGTGCGGGTGGCGAAGGCCGCCCAGCCCGACTGGGCCGCTGTGGATGCCAACCGCCGAAGCGAGATCGTGCGGGCGTTCGGCCGCGAGCTCGAGCGCCGTCACGACGAGCTGATCACCCTGATCATCCGCGAGACCGGCGGAACGGCGGAGAAGGCCGAAGAGGAGCTCGGCCAGGCGGTGACGCAGCTCAACAACTCGGCGACTCAGCTCACCGAGAACGCCGGCTCGATTCTGCCGCCGTACAAGCGCGGCAAGATCTCGCTCTCCCGCGCCGTTCCACTCGGTGTCATCGGCCTGATCGTGCCCTGGAACTACCCGATGAGCCTCGCCATGCGCGCCCTCGCGCCGGGTCTCGCCTACGGCAACGCGGTGGTGCTGAAACCGGCCGAGCTGACGCCGATCGCGGGCGGACAGATCTTGGCCGAGGCCGCTCAGGCCGCCGGACTCCCCGACGGCGTCTTCAACGTGGTGCCCGGCGACGGCGCCACGACCGGACGCACGCTCTCCGAGCATCCGGATCTCGACCTCGTGCACTTCACCGGGTCGTTCGAGGTGGGCCACCAGATCGCGAACTTCGCGGCGCGCTCCTTCAAACCGGTTGCGACCGAACTCGGCGGCGACAATGCCTTCGTCGTGCTCGACGACGCGGACATCGACCAGGCGGCGAGTTGCGCCGTGTGGTCTGCCCTCTGGTACCAGGGGCAGACATGCATCACCGCCGGCCGGCACATCGTGCACGCCGCCGTCGCCGACGCGTTCACCGAGGCCGTCGTCGAGCGGGTGCGTGCGCTGCGGGTCGGCAACCCGCTCACCGACGATGTCGACCTCGGCCCGATCATCACCGAGACCCAGCTGCGACGATTCGACCACGGCCTGGTGCGGCCGTCGATCGCCGTCGGCGCCCGCGTCGCCGTGGGCGGAACCCACGACGGCCTGTTCTACCGACCGACCGTGCTCACCGGGGTCACCCCCGAGATGCCGGTCTTCACCGAAGAGATCTTCGGCCCGGTGATGCCGATCACCGTGGTCGACACCGAAGCCGAGGCGCTCGCCCTCGTCAATCGGCACCGCACGCTCATGAACTCGGTCTTCACCGGAGACCCGATGCGCGGGCTCGCCTTCGCGGAACAGGTCACGAGCAACGAGGTGCATGTGAACGACGGCTATGCCCGTCACGGGGGCGAGGGGCAGCTCGCCGGCTTCACCCATCGGCAGTGGATCGGCATCCAGACCACCCCGACGTCGTACCCCGCCTGGGCCACCGCCTGAACGGCAACCCGCACCACCATCCATCAAAGGAGATGTACACAGTGAGAAAGACAACGCTGAGGACCATCGGCGCCACGGTCGGCGTGCTCGCCGCGGCGGCGACGGTGCTGACCGGATGCTCGAGCTCGGGCGGCACGGACGCCTCCAGTTCGGGCGGCAAGGTGACCCTGAACTACGTGAACTGGGACGGCGGCATGCAGGCCGTCGTCGACGAGTGGAACAAGGCGAACCCGAACATCCAGGTGAAGCTGACGAAACCCTCGGGCACCGGCTACACCCTCTACAACAAGCTCATCACGAACAACAAGGCCGGAACCAACCCGGACGTGACCGAGGTCGAGTACCAGGCGCTCCCCGCACTCATCGCGAACAACGTGGTCATCCCCATCGACAAGTATGTGGGCGACCTCTCGAGCGACTTCTCGAAGTCGACGCTGGCCCAGGTGCAGTTCGAGGGCAAGACCTACGGCGTTCCCCAGAACGTGTGCCCGATGGTGTTCTTCTACCGCAAGGACATCTGGGATTCGCTCGGTTTGAAGGCCCCGACCACCTGGGCGGAATATGCGGCCGACGCCGCGACCATCCACGCGGCCGACCCCAAGAAGTACATCGGAAACTTCACCGCGGCCGACCCTGGCTGGTTCGCCGGGCTCGCACAGCAGGCGGGCGCCAATTGGTGGACCACCTCCGGCAAAGACAACTGGACCGTCGCCATCAACGACGCCCCCAGCAAGAAGGTGGCCGACTACTGGGGCGACCTGGTGAACAAGGGGCTCGTGAGCCCCGAGCCGAACTGGTCGGCGCAGTGGAACACCGATATGAACAACGGCTCGCTCGTCGGCTGGGTCGGTGCGCAGTGGGCTCCCAACCAGCTCCCGTCGATCGCGAAGGACACCGCCGGCAAGTGGGAGGCCGCACCGTTGCCCGCCTGGACCGCCGGCGACAACACTGTCGGCATCTGGGGCGGTGAGACCGAGGCCGTGACCGCGAACTCCAAGCACCCGGCCGAGGCCGCGAAGTTCGTGAAGTGGATGAACTCCTCCAAGGAGGGCGTCACCTCGCTGATCAAGAACGTGCAGGTCTTCCCCGCGAGCATCTCCAACCAGACGCTGCCCGTGCTGCAGACCCCGCCACCGTTCATGTCGAACCAGCCGGACTACAACACGCTGATGGCCACCGTTGCGAAGGGCGTGCGCACCTTCGACATCTGGGGACCGAACGCCAACGTCACGTTCGACTCGTACTCGAACTCGTTCGCCGCGGCCCTTCAGAACAAGACGCAGCTATCCGCCGCGCTCGACACGATGCAGACTGACACCGTCACCGACATGAAGAAGATCGGCTTCAAGGTCACCGGCTGACGCCCCTGCTGGATGGGGCGGGAGAGCGACCCTTGTCTCCGCCTCCCGCCCCGTCCGCCACCCCACCTCCCGCATCCCCCGTTTTCCCGAGGAGAACACGTCATGGCCGTCATCGGAGACAGCACCGCGTCGAAACCGGCGCGCGGAGCCGCATCCCGCCGGCCGGCCACCCGGCTCGCCACGGCGCCGGGCGAGCGCCGGCCACGCCGCAAGAGGAGCATCCTGCCGATCGTGCTCGTTGCGCCCGCCGTCATCCTGCTGATCCTGTTCACCATCGCCCCGGCCGTCTACGCCGTCGCGCTCAGCTTTCTGCAGCTGAAGGTGGGCAGCGGTCTGCTGGGCGCCGGCGGCACCACTGAAGTGTTCGCCGGGTTCGCCAACTACATCAGCACGCTGGGCGACCCCGAGTTCTGGGCCAGCCTCGGCCGGATGCTGCTGATCGCGCTCATCGGCGTGCCGCTCACGATCGTCCTCGCCACACTGTTCGCCCTGTGCCTTGACGCGAAGAAGGCCCGTCTGGTCGGGGTCACCCGCCTCGCGATCTTCTTGCCGTATGCCGTTCCCGGTGTCGTCGCCTCCCTACTCTGGGGCTTCATGTACCTCCCGGCCACCAGCCCGATCGGCGGCCAGATCATCAACTACTTCGGCACGACCGGGATCTTTTTCTCGGTGGCGAATGTGGCCGTCTGGGGAGTCGTCGGCTTCAACATGGTGATCCTCTACACGGCCGTGCGCAGCCTCCCGAAAGACCTCTTCGAGGCTGCGGAGCTCGACGGGGCGTCCGAGCTGCAGATCGCCTTGCGGGTGAAACTGCCGCTGATCGCCCCGGCCATCACGATGGTGGCCCTCTTCTCGGTGATCGGCGCCCTTCAGCTCTTCAACGAGCCGACCACCCTCAAACCCCTGGCCAACGCCATCTCGTCCACCTGGGTTCCCCTGATGCGGGTCTACACAGACGCGTTCGTGAACAACAGCATCTACGAGGGCGCCGCCACCTCGTTCATCCTCATCATCATGACCGTCACGGCAACCGTGCTGGTCAACGTCATCGGCCGGCGCTTCTCGCGGAGGGAGACCAAATGACCACGCTCACGACCACGGCCGCTCGGGCGACGGCGAAGGAGCCCGGCCCGCTGCGCACCCGCACAGGGTTGCACCTCGTGCCGACGATCATCCTCATCATCGGAGCGCTCTACTGTGTGCTCCCGGTGCTCTGGATCGTGATCGCCTCCACCAAGACGAACGACGAGCTCTTCTCGACCCCCGCGTTCCTCCCGGTGTTCCACGGCGGCTTCTGGACAAATATGCAAGCCCTGTTCACCTACAACAACGGCATCTTCGGCCGGTGGGCGCTCAACTCGGTGATCTACGCGATCGGCGGCGGCATCCTCTCGACCCTCATCGCCGGGGCGGCCGGCTACGCTCTCGGCAAGTACCGGTTCACCGGATCGAAGTGGATCTTCCGTCTCATCGTCGGCGCGGTTCTGCTGCCGCAGATCATGCTCGCCATCCCGCAGTTCCTGCTGCTGGCGAAGTTCGGCATGACCAACAACTATGCCTCGGTCATCCTCCCCCAGCTGGTCAGCCCGTTCGCGATCTACCTGTGCAAAATCTACGCTGAGGCCTCGGTACCCGACGAGATCATGGAGGCGGCCCGCATCGACGGCGGCAGCGAGTGGCGCATCTTCTGGTCCGTCGGCTCCCGGCTGATGATGCCGGCGCTCGTGACCGTGTTCCTGCTGCAGTTCATCGGCATCTGGAACAACTTCCTGCTGCCCTTCGTGATGATCAACAATGACCAGCTCTACCCGCTGACCCTCGGCCTGTACGGGTTGATGATCATCACCGGCGGGCAGGCGGCCCAATACTCGATCGTGATCGCCGGTGTGCTCGTATCGATCGTGCCGCTGGCCATCCTCTTCCTCTCGCTGCAGCGCTACTGGAAGATCGACCTGATCTCGGGCGGCGTCAAGATCTAGCCCCCCGAGCGGATGCGGCGGCCCAGGGCGACAGCGACGCCCGCGAGGATGGCGATGACCGCCACCGCGACGACTCCGCCGTCGAAGGCGGAACCGGTGGCGGCGAGCTCATCGGCCGACCCGCCCGCCGAGGTCGGCGCCTGCGTCGCAGCGGGAGCGTCGACCGCGGCTCGCCAGACGGCGGCGGCGTCGGCACTGGTCGTCGCCGTCGCCGCTGCGACGAGAATGATCGACTGAGCGTGATCCGCGCCCGTGGGCGCTCCCCCCGGCGTCGTCGGCACCGAGACGACATGCCCGTTCACAGCGGAACCCGAGACGGTGCCGGTGATCGTCGCGCTGCCGGCCGCGGCACTTTTCCGAAGGTCGAGATAGAGGGCCTGACCGTCGACGACCGCGCCCGTGTCGATCGGAGCGCCACCGGCATCCGTCACCGTGACGGACGGAGCCGTGGAGACCTGGACAGCCGTCCGGTTCGTGGTCACCGTGAACGGACCGACGAGGGACCGGCCCGTCTGAGCGGCCGATGGCGCGGAGATCGCGATCGTCGCGGTGTCCGCCGATGTGCCCCCGCTCGCGTTCGCCCCGGCGAGGAGGTGGTAGTACGCAGCCTCAGATTCCGGCGTCTCGAAAGCCCAGGCAGCGTCGTAGTCGAGTTCCGTGTACCGCCAGATCGCGTACTGCGTCGCCTCGATCGCGTCGTTCCGCTGGATCCCGGGCACGCCCGCCGCGGCTCCGAACTCCGCCAGACCGAGCGCAGGGTAACTGTGCGCGAGAACCCAGAACACCGTGCTCTGAACGGCCGGATCGGTGAAGTGGTTCACCCCCGGATACGTCGTCGGATCGCCGACGACGCCCCCGATGTGCGTCAGGGCATGAACATCGTGCTCGATGCAGTACCCCCACAGCGCGGGCTCCCCCGGATCGGCGGGATCGGCAGGTGCCTCGGCATAGATCGGGAAGACCCCGGTGCCGCCGTACCCCTGCCGATCCCCGACGTAGACCGAACCACCGTCGTGCGGAGAAGCCGGCGCGGCGGTCGCCGGAGCGGCCGCGGCGAGCGCCGCTCAGGAGAGGAGAGCGCTGAGGCCCAGGGCGAGCAGAACTCGAGCCCGGCGGCGAGGGGGTCTCTGCGTCATCGGTGTTCGTGTCCTTTCATCGAACGGGGCGTGAGTGCCGGGTCGGAGATCCGGCGCGCCCCACCGTAGCGGGCGGCTCGGGTAGCGAAGAAGCCCCGAACGGGATGGGGGTGGGCCGGCAGGGGGGCCTAGCCGCCCTGTCGCCGCCCTCCTAGGATGGCGGCGTGGGGAATCGTCGGAGGTCTTTCATCGTCGTCGCCGCCGCCGGGGGGCTCGGGCTCGCTCTGCTGAGCGGATGCGCGGGGTCGGGTGGTCCGCACTCCGCAGTTCCGGCTTCCGCTGGTCCGACCGCCACGTCCTTGCCGACGGCGCGGATCGCTGCCGCGGTGGATGACACGATCGCCGCCGCGGGCATCCCCGGCGCCGCTGTGCGGATCACGCGTGCAGAGGGCGCCGTTCCCTGGGTGCACGCGACCGGCGACGCCGTGCTGGACCCGAAACGAGCAGTGAAGGCCGACGACCGGTTCGCCTATCGCAGCATCACCAAGTCGTTCACCGTGACGGTCGTCCTCCAGCTCGTCGATGAGAAGAAGGTCGGCCTCGACGATCCGATCTCGCGTTTCGTGCCGGGCGTTCCGTCGGGGAACGAGATCACGATCCGCGAGCTCGCGGGGATGCGCTCGGGCCTCGTGAACTATTCGGCCACTCCGTCCGTGCAGAGCGGACTGCAGGCGGATCCGACCCGCGCGTGGACGGACGACGAGCTCCTCGCCGCGGCGTTCGCGCAGCCGCTCGACTTCGCGCCGGGCACGGCATACGAGTACTCGAACACGAACACTGTTCTGCTGGGGCGCGTGATCGAGGCCGTGACCGGGCATCCGTGGGCTCAGGAGGTGGCCGCCCGGCTGACGACACCGCTGGGGCTGGGCTCGATCTCGTACCCCGGGAACGGAGCGATGGCGTCGCCGGCCGCCGCGCCCTACCAGGTCGGGGGCCGGGGTGCGGCGCCTGAGGCGCTGCCGGCCGTGTCGTTCGCCCTGTTCTCAGCGGCCGGCGGTCTCACCGGGACGGTCGGCGACCTGGACGGGTGGGCGCGGGCGCTCGGCACCGGCAAGACCCTGAAGGCGGCGACGTTCGCCGAGCGCACCGCACAGCTCTCGAAGGCGTCGACCGATCCGAAAGGGCCGCTCTACGACTCCTACGGCCTGGGCGTCGGCGTGATCCGCGGCTGGATCGGGCACACCGGCGTCGGGATCGGCTACCAGTGCCTCGCGATGTACGACCCGAAGACGGGGATGAGCGTGGCCATGGTCATGAACGGCACGGGCGACGACCCGGATGTGCCCGCGCGTCTGTTCGAGCGCATCCTACCGCTGCTCGGCTGACGCGGGAGCGAGCGGCTCGAGCGCGAGCGGCTAGGCGGTCGTGGCCTCGCGGCGGCCGCCCGGGCCCACGTACCGGGAGTTGCCGTAGCCGACGATGAAGTAGCCGATGATCGCGAGCAGCCAGAGCAGGAAGAAGCTGAACGCCCCGCCCCGGCCGAAAGCGCGACCCACGCCGAAGGCCACGATGATCGCGACGACGATGTTGACGATCGGGATGAAGTAGAGGATGACCAGTGCACCGTGGTAGCCGGCGATCTTCACCAGCAGGTAGGTGTTGTAGATCGGGATGAGGGAGCCCCAGCCCGGCTTGCCCGCCTTGCGGAAGACCGGCCAGAGCGCCAGGACAACGAGGATGTAGCCGATCAGACCGCCGACGAACGACGATACGGGCGCGAAGGCGTCGGACTGGCCGATGAGATCGCCCATCGGCAGGCTCGTGAGATACGGCATGGTTTCTCCTCCAAGTGGTCGGCCCCGAGACTACCTGCCCACTCAATGCGACGGTGTCAATCCTCCTCCCGTGGCGTGTCCCCGCACCACCCGACCTGATCGGGTCAGGGGGTCGAGGATCGGAGGCGCACCACCCCGGCGAACGGTGTTGTCAGCGCAGCGTCCGGGCTTTCGGCGAGCGCGAGTTCGAGGGCGCGCGCCCCGATATCGGCCAGCGGAAGCGCGACGGTGGTCAGCGCGGGGGTGATGTCCTGCACCAGGGGGATATCGTCGAAGCCCGCCACGGCGATCTCGGTGCCGGGGGTGAGTCCCGCGTCGCGCATGGCCACCATCGCGCCGACCGCCATGACGTCGGTGACCGCGAAGACGCATCCGGGGCGGTCGCCGGCGGCCAGAAGCGCCGCCATCGTCTCGTACCCGCCCTCGCGCGAAAACGGGCCGGGAACGACCCGCGCATCCGGGGCGGCATCGAGGAAGCCCGACGTTCGGTCGCGCGCCGTGAGGAGGTTCTCCGGCCCGGCGAGGATCGTGAAGTCGCTGTACCCGCGCTGCTGCAGCGCCACCGCGAGGGCAGTCGCCCCCTCACGGTTCAGCACCGTCACCGAGCGCACGCCGGGCACGTTCGGGCCGATGAGCGCGACGCTCGCCCCGCCGCGCACGATCGCCGACAGCTGGGCGAGGCCGTCGTCGTGGCTGGGGCGCGCGTCCACCGTGCGACTTCCCGCGAGGATGACGACGCGCGGTCGTTGGCCGCGGAGCGCGGCGAGGGTTGCCGCCTCGCGGGAGGCGTCCGTGCCTTCGGCGGTGGCGGTTCCGGTCGCAGTGATGGTGACCATGAGCCCACGCTCGTCCGCGACCCGGATGACGCCGGAAGCGATGCTCGAGAAGTAGGGGTCGGCGATGTCGCCGACCACGATGGCGACCGTGTTGCTCGTGCCCCGCGCGACCGCCTGCGCCTGCACGTTCGGGCTGTAGCCGAGTTCGACGGCGGAGGCGAGCACCCGAGCCTGCAGCTCCGCATTCACCTTGCGCGCGCTGCCGTTGAGGGCACGGGATGCGGTGGCCAGCGAGACCCCGGCGTGCGCGGCGACCTGCGACAGGGTGGCGGCGGTCTCGGTCACAGGCCCACCCTATCGAGCCGGGAGCGCGGCCAGCGGAGGCGTGCTGGCCCGGATCACCGGATACGCGGGCACGGTGCGCACGTCGCCGTCCGGCGTGAGGGCACGTGCGATGGCCTCCTCGGCGACGGCGTCGAGGGCGACATGCACCGTCGTGAGCGCGGGCACGACATCCCGCAGCGTCGTGATGTCGTCGAACCCGGCCACCGCGATGTCCTCGGGGATGCGCCGGCCGCGAGCGCGCAGCCCGGCGATCGCCCCGAGCGCCATGTCGTCGGTGATGGCGAACACGAGTTGGAGCCGCCGCAGCTCGTCGTCGCCGAGGGCGAGGATCTCATCGCGCGCGCCCTCCCAGCTGAACTCCGGATGCCGCACGACCGTCTCGACGCCACTCGCGCCAGACTCGGTGAGGCCGGCGACGAACCCTTCGACCCGCAGCTGCATCGAGAGCAGCGGCGTGGCGCTGCCGAGCACCAGCGCCCGCCGGTAGCCGAGGGTGGCGAGGTCGGCGGCCAGCTGACGGGCGCCGTCGTGGTTGTCGAAGGTGACGGTCTCGAAGGGCAGGTCGCTGCGGCTGATCAGCACGACCCGGCCGCCGGTCTCTTCGTAGCGGCGCAGTTCCGCCTCCAGCTCGCCGCCGGTGGGCGGGTCGACATAGCCGGTTCCGGCGAGGATGATGGCGCGGGGCTGCTGCCCGCGCAGCTCGCGCACGAGGTCGAGTTCCCGATCCGGTCGCCGATCGGTCACCGCGATCGACACGCGCAAGTCCACCGACTCGGCCTGCCGCATGATGGCGGCGGCCATCGCCGAGAAGTAGGGGTCGGAGATGCCGCTGATCACCAGCGCGACTGTGCGGGAGCTGCCCCGGGCGATCACCTGGGCGGCGAGGTTGGGCGTGTAGCCGAGCTCGCGAGCGGCGGCCAGCACACGTTCGCGGTAGCTCTCGGCCACCTTGCGATCGCTGCCGTTCAGCACCCGGGAGGCCGTCGGCTGCGACACCCCGGCCTTGAGGGCGACGTCGTCGAGCGTCACCGGTCGGCGCGGCGCCGCGTCGCTCTGAGTCTCGCTCACGGCCCCAGCCTACCGAACCCGTGGGCCCCCGGGAATGCGCATCCCCGGCCGGCCGATCGACACGGTCGCAGGCCGGGCATTCGTCAGCTCGTGGCCGCTAGACCGATGGTCATGGCTGAGCAGCTATCCGGAGACGTTCACACATGGCTCCTGTTGATGGCACAGCAGAGCACGGTTGGTATCAGAGAGCGAGCATCCAGAGGAGACCGGCGCCGCAGACCGCTGCGGAGGCGAGCGAGTGGAAGCGCCACAGTCGCCGGGCGAGCAGCACGCGCGCCAGCACCCACACAGCCACAACGGCGAAGGCCGCCGCCATGCTGATGCCTGCCGAAAGTGCGCCCATCCCCATTCTGTGGCCGCTCATGCCTTCGCTCGACCCGGTGGAGCCGGCATCGCTTGCGCTCGGAGACGAGACGGCCATGACCGCCATCAGGAGAAGCATCGCCCAGAGGTCGGCGAGGTGCTCGCGCGCCCAGTGCCGCGTGCGGGCGAGCGGGGCGTAGGCGAAGGAGAGGAGCGCCAGCGTGAGGGCGGCGGCCGTGGTCGCCGCGGCGCTGTTGCCGGCGGCGATCGCCCACACCATCACCCCGGCGGGCAATGCCTCGTGTGCGAGGGCGCGCGAGAGGTGCAAGAACGTCGCATCCGGGGTGCGGAAGTGGACGTCTCGCACCTCTCGCGCGGTGGTCACGCGCGCCAGACGGTCTTGATGTTGGTGAACTCGCGGATGCCGAGAGCCGAGAGCTCGCGGCCGTAGCCGGAATCCTTCACCCCTCCGAAGGGCAGCTGCGGGAACGAAGCGGTGAGGCCGTTCACGAACACGCCTCCGGCCTCGATGCCGTTCTGGAACAGCTCGGCCTCGGTGTCGTCATTGGTCCAGACGCTGGAGCTCAAACCGAACTCCGAGTCGTTGGAGCGCTCGATGGCCTCGGCCGCACTCGACACCTTGTAGAGGCAGGCGACCGGGCCGAAGCACTCCTCACGGAAGATGCGCATTTCGGGGGTGACGTCGGTGAGGACGGTGGCCGGGTAGAACCAGCCCGGACCCTCCGGCACGTCGCCGCCCGCGAGCACCGTGGCGCCCTTGGCTCGCGCATCCTCGACCAGCGCGTGCGCGTCGCGGCGGCCCTGCTCGGTGGCGAGCGGACCGAACGAGGTCTCGGGGTCGAACGGGTCGCCCGGCTTCTGGGCGCGCATCCCGGCGACGAAGGCCTGCTCGAACTCGTCGTAGACGTCGGCGTGCACGTAGTAGCGCTTGGCGGCGATGCAGCTCTGGCCCGAGTTCTGCACGCGCGCGTTCACGCCGGCCGTCGCGGCCGCGGCGACATCGGCCGAGGGCATGACGACGAAGACGTCCGTTCCTCCCAGCTCGAGCACCGACTTCTTGATGTTGCGTCCGGCGGCCTCGGCCACGGCCGAGCCGGCGCCCACCGAACCGGTGAGGGTGACGGCGCGGATGCGCGGGTCGTCCAGCAACGAAGTCACCGCGCCACCCTCCACGAGCAGAGTCTGGAAGGCCCCCTCGGGGAAGCCTGCCCTGGCGAACAGAGTGCCCAGGTAGAGGGCGCTCTGCGGAACACTGGAAGCGTGCTTGAGGATTCCCGTGTTGCCGGCCATCAGGGCGGGGGCGGCGAAGCGGACGACCTGCCAGAACGGGTAGTTCCACGGCATCACGGCCAGCACGGTGCCGATCGGCTGGTAGCGCACGCTCACGGCCGAGGCGCCGACGTCGCCGGGCTCGACCGGGTGCTCGTCGGCCAGGTACTCCTCGGCGTGGTCGGCGTACCAGCGCATGCCGCGGGCCGACTTCGACACCTCGTACTTGGCGGTGCCGATGGTCTTGCCCATCTCGGTGGAGACCAGGGAGGCGACCTCGTCGAGTTCGGCGTCGAGCAGGTCGGCGGCGGCGTGCATCCAGCGGGCCCGTTCGGCGAAGCTCGTCGCGGCGAGGTCGCGGTAGGTGTCGTGCGCGCGGGCGACGATGGCCTCGATCTGCTCCGCAGTGTGCGGTTCGAAGGTCTTGAGCGTCTCACCCGTTGACGGGTTGATGGTGGCGATGGCCATGCTGACTCCTTTGTTCTGCGGTTGGCGTCAAAGCACTCGAGTCCACGGATTTTCAGCGGACTCGGTGGTTTTGGGCGGATAAAGTGCGGACTCGGCTGCTGGGAGGGGGAGGGTGGGGTGGGGTTAGGGGGCGGTGAGGCGGCGGGCCAGCTCGATTCCGCCGGCGACGGGGGCGTCGGCGAGTGGCACGATGCTGATCGAGGGATGCGCGGCCGCGATCCGCTCCGACAGTGCGGCGGAAAGACGCGGCTGGTTGGCGATGACACTGCCGGCGGTGACGACGGTCTCGCCGACCGCACCGCGACGGACGAGCTGGTCGACGAGGTGCGCGAGGTGGTCCGCAGCGCGTTCGACGACGCCGACGGCGAGAGCCGAACCGGCATCCGCGGCCGCGAAGACGGCGATCGCACGGGGCCCCCAGTTCTCGGGCGTCGGTGTGTCGTTGACGGCACGGGCCAGTGCGGGCGCAGAGTCGACGCCGAAGGCGAGCAGCAGGGCGCGGAGCAGACCGTCGTCCGGCTCGCCGTCGTCGTTCGCGGCGAGGGCGGCGATGGTCGCCTCCCTCACGACGGCGGGTGCGCCGCCGTCGTCTCCGATCACCCAGCCCCAGCCTCCGGCGAAGAGCGTCTCGCCGGTCGCGTCACCGCCGACAGCGATGGAGCCGGTTCCGGCGATCACTCCGATGCCGGTCGTCAGCCCGGCGGCGGGCACCAGGAGGGCCGCGTCGTTCACGACCGATGCCGGATAGCCGAGCGCGCCGAGTTCATGCGCGAGCTCACCGCAGTGCTCGACGGTGTCGCAGCCTTGCGCGCCCACACCGACGGCCACGACACGGTCGCCCTCCGGCACCACACGATTGAGGCGACGGATCAGCCAGCGAGCGGCGTCCCCCGCCGGCGAGGCGCTCCAGTCCTCGGCCGGCAGGGAGACGTCGGCGATGAGCGAGCCGTCGAGAGCGGCGACCCGCACGCCGAGCTTGGTGCCACCGGCATCCAAGCCCACGATCACATCGGTCATGCGGCACCGCCCGCGTCGACCGGAACCTTCGTGTCCGCGTTGTGGAACACGAACTCCTCGATCTCGACACCGCGCACATCGGCGACGGCCCCGACGAGGATCTGCATGACCAGCGCTTCGAGCACGGCGCGCTGCGCGGTGGGCAGCTTCGGCAGTTGCACCAGGTGCAGCGTGTCCGTGGTGTCGACCGGCTCGGCCGAGATGAGGATCACATGGTGGCCCGCCTCAGAGAGCGTCGTGGCAAGGTCGAGCTCGCGGCTGTCGCCGAAGACCACGTGCACGCCGTCGCCGGCCGACTCCATCGAGCCGTGCAAGTACTGGCGCGTGCTCATGCCGGTGGCCGGGATGCGCGCGACCTCGCGGAAGAGCAGAGCACCGGCCTCGGCCGAACCCACCGCCGGGCCGGCCCCGACGAAGTCGCTGGACGCGACCGTGCGGAACAACGGCGCGAGCGCCGTGACGCGCTCGGTGAGCTCGGCCTCGACCTGTGCGAAGGTCTCGTGCAGGGTGAACCAGGCCGGGTCGACCTCGCCCCCGTCCCAGGCGTCTGCCAGCATCCCGAGCGCCGCTACGGTCGCGGTGTAACCGAGGGTGGAGGCGTAGCTGTCGTCGAGGTTGCCGAGCGCGATACTGGAGGCGATCTGCGAGATGGGCGACGGCTCCGTGTTGACGACTGCCAGGCGGAGCTCGGGCGCCACCGACTCGAGAACGGCGAGCGTCTCAGCGCTGCGCCCGCTCTGCGAGATGCCGACGATGGGGTGCACGCTCGCAGGGAACGGCAGGGGCAGATCGCCCGCTCCCAGCCGCCAGGAGTGGATGCCGCGCGTTCGCAGCGCCCACACGGCGGGGCAGGCCGCAGCCAGGCTGGCGCCGATTCCGACGAAGACGGGGCCGGCCCCCTCCAATTCGCCCGCCGCCTGACGCTCCGCGATCTGCGCGGCGATGCGCGGGATGGCCTGGCCGAGCTCGTCGGCCTGGGTGGCGCGGGCCCCCGCGAATGTGATGTACCCGTTCATCGTTGTCCCCTCGGTGTTTCGGCGGCGCTCAGCGCCGCGCTGGTGGTGTCGGGCGCCTGCTCGGCGCTGGTGTCGCCGAGGGTGCTGCTCAACGGATCCCAGTCGACCGGCAGCGGCTCGACCGTCGGAGCCGTGCTCCGGATGTCTACCGGCTGCCCGCTCTCGATCGATTCCTCGATCGCGAGCATGACCTCGAGCGCATGGTAGGCGAGCTCACCGCTGGCGCGCGGCGTGCGGCCCGCCCGGATGGCCCTGGCCATCTCGAGCACGCCGGCACCGCGTTCGCGGTGCGCGCCGGGCGGGGGGATGTCGACCCACTCGGTGGTCTTATCGTCGCCCGCGAGCACGCGGGTCGTCCCATCGAACCCGCTCACCGGCACCTCGATGACGCCGGCGGAGCCGGTGATCTCGAATGTCTGGCGGCGGAGCGCCGAGTCGAAGCTGTAGACGGAGGTGCCGACCGCACCGGAACGGAACCGCGTCAGCACGCTCACATGGGTGCTCACCTCGACCGGGAAGCTCTGCCCCGCGTCCGGCCCGGAGCCGATCACGCGTTCTGCTCGCGGGCGCTGCCCGACGGCCTCGACCGATTCGACCGGACCGAGCAGCTGCACCATCGTGCTCACGTAATACGGTCCGATGTCGAACAGCGGCCCGGCGCCACGAGCGAAGAGGAACTGGGGGCGCGGGTGCCACGAGTCCGGTCCGGGGCCCTGCATCAGGGTGAGGAGGGTCTGCGGCGTTCCGATCGCGCCGTCCGTGAGCAGTGTGTGCGCGTTCTGGATGCCTTCGCCGAGAATCGTGTCGGGAGCGTTTGCCACGACCACGCCACGCGCTTCGGCGGCGTCGAGCAACGCCCGCGCACTGGGCAGGTCGAGCGTCAGCGGCTTCTCGCCCCACACATGCTTCCCGGCCGCGACAGCCTTCAGCCCGACTTCGGCATGCGCCGCCGGGATCGTGAGGTTGACGACGATCTCCACCTCGTCCAGCGCAAGCAGCTCGTCGACACCGCCCGAGAACGGGATGCCGTACTCGGCCGCCTGCGCCCGCGCCCGGTCGAGGTCGAGGTCGGCGATCCCGACGACGCGCACATCCGGGTAGGTGGTGAGCGAGCGAAGGTACTCGTCAGAGATGTTCCCCGCGCCGATGATACCGACGCCGACGACACCGGAGGCGGCCTGGCCGGTCACGCGTTCACCAGCTTTCCGAAGTATGCGGCGTTCTCTTCGAGCAGCGGCCACACATCGCCCTCGTGCACGACGACCTCGACGACCGGCAGTTCCAGGCTCGTGGCGAGCGGCAGCACATCGGCGATGTCGAACGGGTTCTGCCCGTCGTGCTTCACATGAAGCATGCGCACGCGGTCGCCGAGGCGCGGGATGAGCTCGGTCACGTCGGCCCCGCCGACAGCGGCCCAGTACGTGTCGAGTTCGAGCACGACTGCCGGGTCGAGCAGCGAGACGAGAAGCTCGTAGGCCGGAACGCCGTCGACCTTCTGGGCGAACTCGAAGTCGTGGTTGTGGTAGCCGACGCGGATGCCGTAGCCGGCAGCGAACGCGGCCGCCTCGTTGATTGCCGCGGCGAGCGCCGTCACTCCCGCACGGTCGGCGATCGAGTCCGGGCGCACCCAGGGAACGATGATGGTCTCGATGCCGAGACGGGTCGCGGCGGTGACCACCGCATCCCGGTCGAGCTCGGTGATCTTCGAGTGCGCGGTGGTGGCGCGCAGCCCCGAAGCGGCCAGTGCCGCAGCGAGCCCTTCGGTGTCGCTCAGGATGTCGTAGGGCTCGGCGTGCGTGAAGCCGAGCGCTGCGAGACGGGTCAGGGAGGCGCGGAGCGCATCCGGGCCGATCTCGTCGCGCACGCTGTAGAGCTGCACGCCCAGGGGGCTGGTCATCAGTGGTGTCCTTCGTGCTCGTGATGGTGCGACGCGCCCGGCGCGCAGTGGTCGCCGGTCGATTCGGGGATGTCGAGGGTGGGATTGCGGCCGAAGAAGCCGTGCGGCTTCAACACGAAGCCGGCCGAGTCGACGGGCATGATCGGCCAATCCTCGATCCGCGGGAAGTGGGTGAGGCCGAAGGTGTGCCAGAGCACGATGTCGGTGTCGTCGACGGGTCGGTCGGCCCCCGTCCAGGCGGGGAGCCCCGCCCAGCCCGGGTGCATGTTGACGAAGTCGCCCGCCGGGTAGAGCTCGTCCGGCTCGTAGGCGGTGACCCAGAGATGCTTGGCGGCGTAGGTAGCCCTGGCGTAGATGTCCGACTGCTCGTCGGCGAGGAGGGCCGGCTTGCCCTCGGGGAACAGCACATAGCCGACGCTGCCGCCGAGCCGGTTCTTGACGGCCGGGTTCGACACCAGCCAGACGCGTCCGCGGGCGTTGTCGGCCAGGCGTTGCGCCTCCGACTCGGTGCGCAGCCGTGTGACGGTCTGCGTGATCCCCGTCCCCGTGGGGTTCGTGTCGCCGCGCGGCACGAGCACGGCCTCCAGCTCGTCCACCGCGTTGTCGTGTCCGTCGACCATCATGTCGAGGCGGGCACTGAACAGGTGCTGGTGGTAGGGCGCGCCGAGCCCGGGCGCGAGCTCGGACGCGTAAGCGTAGCCCTCCCCCGGGTAGGCCGAGGTGAACACGACGCCGGTGGCCTTCACCTCCAGCTCGATATTGCCGTCGAGCGAGAAGTACCAGTAGAAGCCGTAGTCGTAGTTGCCGACGGTGACGAAGAACGAGACCACGAGGCGGCGATTGCGGCGCGAGTCGCTGGAACCGTTCCAGTTGTCATAGTGCTTCCAGAGGATGCCGGTGTCCTCCTCGTGGATGCAGATGGCCTGCGGGATGACGCGCACGTTCCCGGCGTTGTCGGCGAGCGTCGCATCCAGGTAGGTGATGTCGCCCACGCAGTCGCACCCGAGCTCGAGCGAGTTGGCGAAACCGCCGAGCAGGTACTCGCCGCAGTCGAAGAAGTTCTGGAACCAGCGCTGCGGGCTCGGGTCGCCGTACGGCACCATCATCTCGGCGATGGAGGCGCGGTAGACGACCGGGCGCTGAACGCCGTCGTCGTCGATCGAGATGTTGTGGAACACCAGGCCTTCGCGCTGGTCGAAGGAGACCTGCAGGTTCCAGCCGGCCCAGGAGAGCACGCCGTCGTCGTCCACGGTGAAGCTCGGACCTTCGGGCTGCCTGATCTCGATGGGCTTCAGACCCTGGCGCGGCTTCTGACCGACCCACTCGGGCAGGTGGAAGTTGCCGTCCTCCTGCGGCACCGGGAACTCGACGTAGTCGATCACGTCGAGCACCTCGCGGGTGATGACGTCGACCATCACGGTCACGCCGTCGACGGGATGCGCCCAGCCGAGGTCGTGCGGGGTCTTCTGCACGAACGTGAAGCAGCGCTGGATACGGCGGCCCTGCTCGTCGGGGGCGAGCACGCCCGCAGAGAGCGGGTTGACCCGCAGGGTGCTGATGTCGGTGAGGCCGCGCTTGGCCATCGCAGCCAGCCAGCGTTCGTCTTGATGCACGACCTCTTCGACCAGGCCGAACTCCGCGAGGACGACCGGCACCTGACCCTCGGCCGGATCGAGTTCGCGGGCGGAGACGACGCGATCTTCGGCGGGGCAGACCACGACATCGTGGGAGGCGCCGGTGCCGAAGTCGACGAGCATCGCACGGAAGCGGCGCGCATCCGGAACTGCTCCCGGTGCCAGCAGAGTGCGCTTGTCCTGCTCGAGCAGACCGAAGTAGGAGACGTGCGTGTTCTCGCCGAGCAGCCCCTCGCGCACCAAGAGGGCGCGCGCCGCGACGATCTCGTGCGACTTCATCGACGTCAGCGCAGCGGCGACCCCGGTCGTCTCGGTCACAGCGGTGGTGGTCACAGGAGCTCCGTTCGGTTGTGGCGGGCGAAATACGTGCGCAGGCGGTAGCGGTCGCCGGCGTACTGAATGGTCGAGGCGAGCACAGGGCGGTCCGCCCGGCCGCTCACCAGCTGGTGCATGACGAGGGTGGGGGTCCCGACCTCGACGTCGAGCTGGCCGGCGATCTCGGTGCTGGCCTCGCGGGCCTCGATCGTGGTCTCCGCATTGGCGAGGTCGTGGCCGGACTCCGTGAGCACCTCGTAGAGGGACTGGGTGCGGAAGTCGTACGCCTCCACGTCCGGGATGAGCGCGGCCGGCACCAGCGAGAGGTCAACGGCGATGGCCACCTCGTTGAGCAGGCGCACCCGGCCGAGCCGGAACAGCGGCGTGCCCGGCGCGATCCCGAGTTTCTCGGCCTCGTCGATCGTGGCGGCCGTCTTTTCGGCCCGCAGCACGCGGGAGGAGGCGACGAGACCCATCCGTTCGGCCGTCTCGCTGAACGACTCCAGACTGTTCGGCCACTCGTTGCGCTCCTCGGAGCCGCCCCCGGCGATGTACCAGCCCCGGCCGTGCGAGGGGGTGATGGCGCCGTCGTCGACCAGAGCCTGCAGAGCCTTGCGCAGGGTGACCCGACTGATGCCGAGCTTCTGGCAGAGTTCACGCTCCGGGGGAAGACGCGAGCCGGCACGCATCGAGCCGGCCGCAACCTGGGCGCGGATCGCATCCGCCGCCTGAACCCAGAGCGGATCCGGGTAGTCGGTGCGGATGCCGAGATCCCCGGATCCCAGCGACATATTGGCGCTCATCTGTCGAAGCTCACCGTCTCCCAGACGCCGCTCTTCATCGAGGCGTAGCAGGCGTCCAGGATGCAGTTGACGATGAAGCCGTCGCCGAACGTCTCCACCGGGGGCTCCCCCGCGGCGAACCGGTCGACGAAGTGCCGCATCTCCTGGCTGAAACCGTAGGCGCGTGCCTCCTCGGGAACCGGGTACACCCAGCCGGTGTCGGCGTCAGCCTTCTCGACGAGGTAGCCGGCGGGGTTCTCGATGAACCCCCACACCGGGGTCTGCGAGGTGTCGGTGACGATGCGGCCGGCGGTGCCGACCAGCTCGTGCCGCAGCTGCATGCCGCCCTTCTCGATCCACGACGACTCGATCTGCGCGAGCTGGCCGCCGGCGAACTTGAGCAGCGCGATGGCGGTGTCCTCGCCCGTGGTCTTGTCGCCGTGCACCATCGTGGCGCCCCAGGAGAAGACCTCGGTCACGGGGTTGTCTTTGCCGAAGAAGTGGCGGGCCGACTCCACGGTGTGGCAGCCCATGTCGAGCAGGGCGCCGCCGCCCGCGGTCTCCGCATCCCAGAAGTGCGGGGCGTGCGGGCCGGAGTGCGCTTCGCGCGCCCGCATGGTGAGCACATCCCCGATCGCGCCGGCGGCCACCATCTGGTGGGCTTTGGCGATGTTGGGTGAGAAGACCGAGCTCTCGGCATAGCCGTGCCATACGCCCGCGTCGGTGACGATCTTCAGAATCTCGGCGGCCTCGGCCCCGGTGCGGGCGAGCGGCTTGGTGCAGACGACGCCCTTGCCGGCCGCGGCCACAATGCGCACCGCCTCCACATGCGCCTCGTTGGGCAGCGCGATGACGACGAGGTCGACTTCGGGGTCGGCGCACAGGGCCTCCATCGAGTCGTATTGCCTGGGGATCGGCCCCACTTCTCGGCGAAGTCTTTCGCGCGCCGGAGGTCGCGCGAGTAGTTGGCGACGATCTCGGCGTTCCGCACATCCTGCAGCGCATCCGCATAGGTGTCACTGATGAACCCGGAACCGAGCAGACCGACACGAATCACATTTCCTCCTTCAGAAGCGTGTTCCATATAGTAGCCATGTGGTACGCCATTGGTCTACATGAAGAGAGTTAATCTTCCGGAAATAAATACCTCTTGATACCTCAGGGCTCCACTATGTATGCTCTCGTAAACACACGGTCTGCACTGGCGCATCGTCACTGTCGGCCACCCGAACTCACCCACAGCACGATCTACTGAGGAGAAGTGAAGTGCAACCACGCAAATCGAAGAGGATGCGACTCGCTGCGGCGATCGCAACCGTGGCCGCGGCAACGCTCATCATCACCGGATGTTCGAGCTCGGGCGGAAGCTCCTCCGGCGCCACCCGTTATGTGAACGTCTTCTCCGGAAACCCCGGCAACCTGACCGACAACTTCAACCCCTTCGTGAGCGACGTGGCCTACGGAGCGAACGGAGCCGTCCTCGGCGCGCTCTACGAACCGCTGTTCTACTTCAACTCGGCGAAGAACGAGAAGCCGCAGTCATGGCTCGGCACCGAATACACGGTCAGCCCGGACGGCCTCACCTACAGCGTCACGCTGCGTGACGGCGTCAAATGGCAGGACGGAAAGCCGTTCACCGCCGCCGACGTGGCTTACACCTACAACCTCATCAAGGCGAATCCGGCGATCAATCTCTACGGCCTCAAGATCGCGGATGCGAAAGCCGTCGACGACACGCACGTCACCATCACGCTGACCCAGCCCGACTTCCCCAACGAGTACCGCCTGCTCGGCCTCACCTTCATCGTTCCCGAGCACATCTGGAAGTCGATCCCCGACCCGTCGAAGACGACGAACACCAAGCCCATCGGCACCGGTGCGTTCTCGTTCGGCACCTTCACCCCGCAGTCGGTCACCCTCGTGGCCAACAAGAGCTACTACCAGAAGGGCGAGCCCGCCGTCCCCGGCATCCGTCTCGTCACCTCGACCGGCAACGCCGCCGCACTCAACTCGCTGAACGCCGGCCAGATCGACTGGGCCGGCATCGCCCTCCAGGACGTGCAGAAGTCGTTCGTCGACAAGGACCCGAAGTACAACAAGTACACATCGATCCCTGCCGACATCAAGGCGCTGCTGCCCAACCTCTCCAAGGCGCCGTTCAACGACGTCGCCTTCCGTCAGGCGCTCAGCCTCTCGATCGACCGCAACACGATCATCAAGCAGGCGTTCGGCGGCACTGACACCCCGGGCAACCCCACCAGCCTGCTCCAGCCGCGCGACGAGGCATACATCCCCGCAGCGTACAAAGGCAAGACGCTCGACCAGAACATCGACCAGGCCAAGAAGATCCTGACCGACGCCGGCTACAAGTACGACGGCTCGGGAAACCTGCTCGGCAAAGACGGCCAGCCGATCAGGTTCAAGATCACGACCGTGACCGGCTACACCGACACGATCACGGCCGACCAGCTGCTGGTTCAGGACTTCTCCAAGATCGGTGTGCAGGCCACACCCGAGGAGCTCTCGCTCGGCGCGTACTCCACTGCACGCCAGAACGGCACGTTCGACCTGCTCGACGACCGCATCCCCACCGGACCGAACCCGTTCCAGCAGTTCAGCGACAGCCTCGACTCGGCCAAGTCGGCGCCCGTCGGCAAGCCGGCCAACGCCAACTTCGTGCGGTTCAGCGACCCGGCCGTCGACAAGCTGATCGCCGAAGCGGGCAGCACCAACGACCCGGCCAAGCTCACCTCCGCCTACCAGGCCCTCGGCACCTACTTCGCCGAGAACCAGCCGTACATCATCCTCAGCCAGAACGGCGCGGTCACCACGTACCGCACCCAGTTCTTCACCGGGATGCCCACCACCGACAACCTCTGGGCCACCCCGTCCAACTGGCTGTCGGGCAACATCGGCTACATCGCCAAGCAGCTGAAACCAGTCAAGTAACTCGCGCGCGGGCGGCGACCGGAACATCCGGTCGCCGCCCGCCCTCGGCGGAAAGCACCCCCATGCGCTATTACCTCAGCAAGCTCGGCTTCTACCTGATCGCCGGCTGGATCGCGATCACCCTCAACTTCCTGCTGCCCCGACTGGTCAAAGGCAGCCCGGTCGACGTCATCCTGGCCAAGACCCAGGGCGTCGCCCCCATGCCGCCCGAAGCACGGCACGCACTCGAATTGCAGTTCGGCGTCTCGCACGATCCGCTGATCGTGCAGTACTTCCACTACCTCGGCAACCTCTTCACCGGCAACTTCGGCCTCTCGGTGAGCTTCTACCCCACCCCGGCCATCGACGTGGTCATGCAGGCGCTGCCCTGGACCGTCGGCCTCGTGGGTCTCGCCACCATCATCAGCTACGTTGTCGGCATCCTGTTCGGCTCCTGGCTCGGCTGGCGCCGCGGCACCTGGACCGACTCGATCCTGCCCGCCTCCACCTTCTTCTCCGCCATCCCGTACTTCTGGCTCGCCCTCGTGCTCGTCTACATCTTCGGGTCGATCCTGCACTGGTTCCCCGTGAGCGGCGGCTACGACTTCAACATCACCCCCGGCTTCACTCCCGAGTTCATCGGTTCGGTGCTGCTCTACGGCGCGCTGCCGGCCATCACGATCGTGCTGGCCTCGGTCTCCGGCCAGCTGCTCGGCACCCGCAACATGATGGTCTCGACGATGGCCGAGGACTACGTGGTCACCGCCCGGGCAAAGGGACTCCGCCCCCGCCGGGTGTTCGGCTCGTACGCCATGCGCAACGCCCTGCTGCCCTCGGTGGCCGGGTTCGCCATGTCACTCGGCTTCATCGTGAACGGCTCCGTCGTCACCGAGAGCGTCTTCGGCTACCCCGGCGTGGGATTCACCCTGCTGACCGCCGTGCAGAACAACGACTACCCGCTGATGCAGGCGCTGTTCCTCGTGATCACCCTCGCCGTCCTCGGCGCCAACCTGGTCGTGGACCTGATCTACGGCTTCATCGACCCCCGAACGCGCCTGGCGAACTAGGAGAGCCCCATGAGCTTCACGCAACAAGAACTCGCCGACCCGGACCTCTCCGGCTCCGAACCCGACCCCGACGGCGGCGCACCCCGCACCGGATTCTTCCGCGCCGCCGGACGCTCAACCTCCCGCCGTCGCTCCGCCCGCGGCTGGAAGTTCTGGGTGGGGATCAGCGTCTGCGCCTTCTTCGCCCTGCTGGCGATCCTCGGACCGTTCCTCGTGCCGAACCCCAACCAGTCGAGCCCCATCGGCCTTCAGCCCCCGTCGGCCGACCACCTCTTCGGCACCACCAACATCGGACAGGATGTGCTCGGCCAGGTCGTCGCCGGCACCACCGGCTCCGTGGTCATCGGCGTCGTCGCCGGAGCGATCACCGTCATCCTCTCGATGATCTTCGGCGTGGGAGGAGCGTTCCTCGGCGGCATCTGGGACAACCTCTCCTCGCTCGTGAGCAACGTCTTCCTGGTCATCCCGGGCCTGCCGCTGCTGATCATCGTGACCGACTACGTGGAGTCGCGCGACATCATCGTGATCTCCGTGGTGATCGCGCTCGTCTCCTGGGCCGGCGCCGCGCGCGTCCTCCGGGCGCAGACCCTCTCGGTGCGCTCCCGCGACTACGTCGACGCCGCCCGCGTCGCCAGCGAATCCAATTGGCGCATCATGCTGCGGGAGATCCTGCCCAACCTGATGCCCATCATCGCCTCGCAGTTCGTCTTCGGCGCTCTCGGAGCGATCCTCGCCGAGGCTGGACTCTCGTTCCTCGGCCTCGGCGCACCCGGCGGAAAGTCCTGGGGCAGCATCCTGTTCTTCGCCCAGAACGCCCAGGCCATCTCGCTCGGGGCCTGGTGGTGGTTCGTACCGCCCGGCCTCTGCATCGCCATCCTCGGCGCCGCCCTCGGTCTCATCAACTTCAGCATCGACGAGCGGATCAACCCGCGGCTTCGCACGGCCGCCATCCTCAAGCAGTCCCGCAAGCTGAAGGGCGCCCACTGATGACGAGACCGGCGAGCTCACCGCTCCTGAGCATCCAGAACCTCACGGTCGACTACCAGACGGCCTCGCCTGTGCGCGCGGTCAACAAGGTGTCGCTCGACATCCACCCCGGCGAGATCGTCGGGTTGGCCGGCGAATCCGGCTGCGGCAAGTCGACACTGGCCTACACGATCACCCGTCTGCTGCAGGCACCCGCCGAGATCACCGGGGGCTCCATCGACTGGGCCAGGGAGGACGGCGGACGCACCGACATCCTCACCCTCGACGGTCCGGATCTGCGCGCCTTCCGCTGGCAGGAGATCTCGATGGTCTTCCAGGGCGCCATGAACGCGCTCAACCCGGTGCACCGCATCGGATCGCAGATCGAAGACATCTTCATCGACCACAGATCCGGCCTGAACCGTCGCCAGCGGCGGGAACGCGCGGCCGAGCTGCTGCGCACCGTCGGAATCCCCGAAGACCGCCTGCGCAGCTACCCGCACGAACTCTCGGGCGGGATGCGCCAGCGCGTCATGATCGCGATGGCCCTGGCCTTGCGCCCCCGCCTCATCATCATGGACGAGCCGACCACCGCGCTCGACGTCGTGGTGCAACGCAACATCCTCGAAGAGATCAACCGGCTGCGCCACGAGTTCGGTTTCGCCGTGCTGTTCATCACCCACGACCTCGGGCTGCTGCTCGAGATCAGCGACCGCGTGGGCATCATGCTCTCCGGCCGACTGGTCGAGGAGAACACGCCCGACGTGCTGCTGGAGAACCCGGCGCACGAATACACCCGGCACCTGCTGCGGTCGTTCCCGAGCCTGCGCGGCGACGTGCCGCTCACCGGAACCCGCTACGTCGACACGACCGTCGACAGTGAGGAAGAGGTCACCGCATGACGACACTCGAAGCGCTCCACCTGCGCAAGAACTACGAGATCCGGGGCACCGGGCTGCGCAACAAGACCCTGCGCGCGGTCGACGACGTCTCGATCGTCGTGCGGCCGGGCGAGTCGGTCGCGCTGGTCGGCGAGAGCGGCAGCGGCAAATCAACCATCGCCAAGATGCTCATCCGTCTGGTCGAACCGACCGGCGGCGACATCACCCTCGACGGTGCCCCCATCGGGCGCGGGCGCCGCGCCACCAAGGCGTACCGCTCGCGCGTGCAGATGGTCTTCCAGGACCCGTTCTCGTCGTTGAACCCGTCACTGCCCATCCGGCACCAGCTGGCCAGGCCGCTGCGGATCCACGGCATCGTCAAGAACCGGGCCGAGGAGGAGCGGGAGCTGCGCCGTCTGCTCGACTCGGTGAACCTGGGGCCGGCCGACGAGATGCTGGCCAAATACCCGCACGAGCTGTCGGGCGGTCAGCGGCAACGCATCGCCATCGCCCGCGCCCTCGCGCCGCGCCCGGAGGTGCTGATCGCCGACGAGCCGGTCTCGATGCTGGACGTCTCCATCCGTCTCGAGATCCTGCAGCTGCTCGACGACCTCAAAAGGCAGCGCAACCTGGCGGTGCTCTACATCACGCACGACCTCGCCACGGCACGCCACTTCTCGTCGCAGATCGTCGTGATGCGGAACGGACGCGTGGTCGAGCGGGGCGGTTCGAGCGAGGTCATCCTGAACCCCGTGCATCCGTACACCCAGCTGCTCGTGAGGGCCGCGCCTGACCCCAAGTCGGAGCCGTTCGTCGTCGACCCGGACCGCTACCTCGCCTCCCCCGACGTCGCCATCAGCGAGGCGGACCCGGGCCCGACCGCCGACGGCTCGCATTGGGCCCGTGCCTGGTCCGACGACCCCGCCGTTGCCACGCTCCTGGCCTCCCTGACCCCGGCCACCGCCTGACCCGCTCCGCTTGCCCTGCCGTCACTTCCCCGCGCACGCGCGGACGCCGGCGGACGCGAGTGCTAGCGGGAGCGGGCGAAGAAGGTGCGCAAGCGGTAGCGATCGCCGGCGTAGGTGATGGTGGAGACGAAGAGGGGATGCTCGGCGCGGTCGACGGCAAGCTGGCGCATCACGAGCACGGGCTTGCCGACCGCGAGGTCGAGGTGCTCCGCGGCCGAAGGATCGGCTTCGCGGGCTTCGATCGTGGCGTCGGCACGGAGCGGTTCGATCCCGGCCTCCGCGAGGCGCTCATAGAGCGAGTCGACGGTGAAGTCGGCTTCGGCGAGCGCGGGTGCGAGAGTCGCCGGAATGCGTGTCACGTCGAGCGCGATCGGCACATCGTTGAGCAGGCGGACGCGCTCCAGGTGGAAGAGCGGCGTGCCCGGTGCGATGGAGAGCTCTTCCGCTTCGTCGAGGCTGGCCGGTTTCGTTTCGGCGCGCAGCACCCGGGAGCCGGCGACGAGACCCATTCTGGCGGCCGTCTCGGTGAACGATTCGAGACTGTTGGGCCACTCCTTGCCGACTCCGGGCGCCTGCGCCACATACCAGCCGCGCCCGTGTGAGGCGCTGAGCACGCCGTCTTCGACCAGCTTGTTGAGCGCTTTCCGCAGGGTGACGCGTGAGATGTTCAGTTGCAGGCAGAGCTCGCGTTCGGGCGGGAGGCGCATGCCCGGTTTGAGCACCCCGCTCGCGATCTCGCGGTTGATCAGGTTGACCGCCTGTATCCACAGCGGCTCCGGGTAGTCGGGCCGGATGGCGGTGGCCGTGTCGATCCCAGCCCCACCGCTCGTCTCTTCGCTCACCGGCGACACCCTCCACTGTCCCATCGCACGCCTCATTCATACCACTTGTTACCTTTGTCGACCCCAGCTGAGGCCGCCACGCCACGGAATATTCCGATATCCCGCGCACTTCTCGTCGGGCCGGGGTCAGGGTCGCGCTATCAGACGGTCGAAGGCGGCGCTGAGCTCCGCATCCGGTTCGCGGGCGGCTGGAGTGGCCTCGTAGTGCTCGATGATCTCGCGCGCGCCCTGCGAAAGACTCACCCGCGGAGCGAATCCGGGCACCAGCCGCTGCAGTTTCGTCGTGTCGAACAGCATCGTGTGCCGGAAGTCGTGTTCCAGCACCTCGCCCCAGCCCGGGATCTCCGTGGCGATCGACTCGCTCGACCGGTGCACGAGCCGCGGCGAGCGCACCCCGGCCGCGGCGGCGAGCGTGAGGTGGATCTGGTCCCAGGTGAGGATGTCGCCGCTCACCACGTTCACGCTCTCGCCGACCGCGTGCTGGTTGCCGAGCAGCGGCACGAATGCGCGCGCGAAATCGGTGGAGTGCATCAGCGTCCAGAGCGAGGTGCCGTCACCGTGGACGACGACGCCTTCGCCGGCGCGCATCCGCTCGATGGCCGTCCAGCCCGAGAGGATCGGCAGCGTGGTGCGGTCGTAGGTGTGGAACGGCCGCACGATTGTCAGCGGGAAGTCGTGGCTGCGGTACGCGTCTTCGAGGGTCAGCTCGCACTCCACCTTGTCGCGCGCATACCCGAAGACGGGTTGCCGGCGCGGGCTGGACTCGGTGATGGGGAGGGTCGGCACCGGTCGGGCGAACACCGAGCAGGTGCTGATGAAGACGTATTGCGAGGTCGTGTCGCGGAAGAGCTCGACATGTCCGTCGAGATCGCCCGGCGTGAAGCCGACCCAGTTGACCACGGAGTCCCAGTTCTCGCCTCCGACGAGCGCGGCCAGCTGCTCCCGGTCGCGCACATCGCCGCGCAGCTGTCGCACACCGTCGGCGACGGGCCGCCGCGGTTCGGTGCGCGTGACGATCGTCACCTCCGCCCCCTGGGCGACTGCCTCTCGCGCGGCGGCCGACCCGATCATGCCGGCCCCGCCCAGGAACAGGATTCGTGTGGTCATGGGGTCCTTCCCTCGGACAGCCCGCCGCCGACGAGGTGGCGGTAGCTGGTTGCGAGAGCGCCGAAGGTGTCGACGCTCAGTCTTTCGAGTTCCACGATGTGCCAGGCGAGGCCGGATGGGGCGGTCAGAATGCCGGCCCAGTCCATCGCGCCCTCGCCGATCGGCACCATGAGGTCGTCTTCGTAGCTTTCGGCCGGGCCGTCCTTGATGTGGATGAACCGCGCGCGGTCGCCGAGACGCGCAAGCACCTCTGCCGGGTCGGCACCGCCCATCCGTGCCCAGTACGCGTCGAGTTCCACGACCACGCGGGGGTCGAGCAGCCCGAGGAGCACGTCGTAAGCCTGCCCACCGTCGACCGTGTTCGCGAACTCGGCGAAGTGGTTGTGATAGCCGATGGTCAGGCCGTGCGCCGCCGCGTTCTCAGCGGCCTCGTTGACCCGTTCGACGCCGCGGGCGATCGCGTCGCGGGTGCCGAACTCCTCGCGCTCCATCGACCAGATCAGTGTCGGGGCGCCGAGTTCGAGGGCATCATCGAGGATGCGGCCGGCCGCCTCGCCCGCGGGGAACGGTGTGTGGGCGCTGGTGACCCGCAGACCGGCGGCGGCCACCGCATCCCTGACCCGGGTCGCGCCGTATTCTTCGACGAGCCCGTAGGTCTCGATGCCGAGGTAGCCGAGGGAGGCGATACGATCGAGCGTGCCTTCCAGGTCGGTCAGTGCCTGCTCCAGCACGGTGTAGCCCATGACGGCGATCGGCGCGGTCACAGCGCTCCCGCGGCCCACTGCAGTGAGCGGATCACGAGGGTGCGCACCGCGGGCTCGCCCCAGGAACGCATGTCATGGCCGAGCGCCAGGTAGACGACCCGGCCGGCGCCCACGGTTCGCACGTAGAGCACCGGGATCACCTCGCCGTCGGCCCGGCGCCGCTGCGCGAGCACCTGCACCTCGTCGTCTGCGAACTCGAATTCGTAGTACTCGTCGAACAGGTCGAAGTCGTCGAGGCCCGCCGTGATGGGGTGCTCCCCCACGATCTCGATCGTATGCCGCCCCTCGTGATGACCGGGGCCGTGGGAAAGGTAGCGGTTGCCGAGCAGGTCGAAGAATGGCCGGTCGGCGGGGTCGACCCCGCCACCCGCCCAGCCGAGGATGTTCGCGCCGTGCACCCCGACGAGGCCTTTGCCCGCCGCGATCGCCGTGGCGAGCGCTTCCTGCTGCTCGGTGGGGAACTGTCCGCCGGCTGTATAGAAGAGGTACACCTGTGCACTGCCGGTCTCGGGCCGCGCATCGACGAAGCGATTGAGCCCCATCGCCTTGCGGGTGACGAGGCCGGCCTCGATGCCGAGCTGCTGGAACACCGTTGCGGCGCTGAGGAGGTCGTGGTGGATGTCGTCGCCGTTCACGACGACGAGGGCGGTGCGTGGGTCGGTCATGGCTCTTTCTCTGCGTCTGCTGTCGTAGTGCTGGGTCACCGCGGGCGGGGCGGCCGTATCGGCCGACCCGCCCTCGGTGATACCGCTTCCGGTCAGGCGACCGGCTTGAGCTTCAGCGCCACCACGGGGTTCGGGTAGGGCGCGAAGTACGGGTTCTGCTCCGACGGGAAGCCGGTCACCTTCGCGGTGCTCCAGTCCCCGTAGTTGCCCCAGTAGAACATCACGATCATCGGCAGCTGGTCGATCCAGATGCCCTGAAGTTTGGCCAGGATCGTGTTGCGCTCTTCGTCCGTGGTGGCCAGCGGGTACTGCGCGAACAGTTCCTTCGCCACCGGGTCGTTGAACCGCTCGATGTTCTCGAACGTCGGCGTCGCCTGCCCGATGGGGTAGTACTTGTTCGGGTTCATCATCGAGTCGTAGATGTTGAACGCGCGCGGCGCCGGGCCCACCGGGTAACCGATCGTCGACTGGAAGGTGCCGTCGGCGGTGATCTTGTTGATGTCGTTCACCGACGTGGTGTCGATGTCGAGCTTGATGCCGATGTCTTTCAGCTGCGAGACCAGCACCTGGGCGCGCGAGGCGATGTCGGTGTACGAGGCGGGGAAGCTCACCGAGAACTCGACGCGCTTGCCGTCTTTGGCGTAGTAGCCGTCCCCCGCCTTCGCGTAGCCGGCATCGGTCAGCTGCTTTTCGGCGGCCGGCTTGTCCTGCTTGAAGTTCAGGTTCTTGTACTGCGGGGCGACCTCATCGGCGAACGACGGCATCGGCAGACCGGTCTGGCTGGTCGCGGCGGGCGAATCCGTTGCGGCGCCCACCTGCTCGCGGTCGACTCCGAGGCTGATGGCACGGCGCACGGCGATGTCGCTGAGCGGCCACTTCTCCAGGTTCGGGATGAGACCGTCGGAGCCGACGACCGGCGCCCAGTAGTGGTTGTCCTTGCTCTTGGACGTGTAGGTCTTCTCGGAGTCGGCGATGTACGTGCCGCTCCAGTCGGCCTGTCCCTGCACGAGCGCGTTGGTCTGGCCCTGGTTGTCCTTATACGGAATGAACCGGATGCCGGCGATCTTCGCCGGGTCCTGCCAGTAGTCCTTGTTCGTCTTCAGCACGAAGCTCTGCGGCGAGAATGTATCGAGCTCGAACGGGCCGGTGCCGACGGGGTTCTTGTCGGCGTACTTGGTGGGGTCGCCCACCTTCGACCAGATGTGCTGCGAGACGATCGCGGCCGAAACCAGCGACGTGAACTTCGTCTCCGACGGGTCTTTGAACGTCATCACGACCGTGTTGGGGTCGGTGGCCTTGATGGTGTCGAAGTCGACGCCGCCCACATTGAGCGCCGGGTACTTCTTCAGCATTTCGTAAGTGAAGACCACGTCGTCGGCCGAGAACGGTTTGCCGTCCGTCCATTTGACCCCCTGCTGCAGGTCGAGGGTGAACGTCTTGTTGCCGTCCGACCAGGCCCACTTCTTCGCGAGCCAGGGGATGTCGTGACCGATGTTCACATTGTTGATCTGCACGAGCGGCTCATAGATGAAGCCGCCGGAGCCCTGGTTGGTGTACGTCGCACCCTGCGCCGTCTCCGGCAGGTAGGGGTTGAACGTCTGGGTGAGCGAGTCGGATTGGCTCGCCACGTTGAGGATGAGCCCGTCGCTGGACCCGCCCCCGCTGCTGGAGCAGGCGGCGAGCGGAACGACGAGGCTGGCGGCCAGTGCGGCGCCGACGATGCTTCGCCGCACCGAGACCTTTCTGCGATTCATTGCTGTTCTCCTTCGTGCTTGGACGTGCTGGTGGGTGTTGGAGCGTTCTGGGGGCCGGGTTCGACGGGTCTGCCCGCCGCCCGGATCTCGCCGCGCGAGTACACGGCGGCGTTGTCGGCCCGTCGGGTTTCGGCTTCGGCGTCGTCGGCGTACAGCCAGCACTTCGCCCATTGGCCGTCTTCGAGCTCGAACCGGGGCGGCGCCTCGGTCTTGCACCGTTCCATGGCGAACGGGCAGCGCGGGTGGAAGCGGCAGCCGGCCGGCGGGTCGATGAGACTGGGCGGCTGGCCGATGTCGCGGGGCGCGTCGTCACGCTCGCGTGAGGGGTCGGGCGCCGAAGCGATCAGCAGCTGCGTGTACGGATGCGCGGCCTTCTGCGTGACCTGCTCCGACGGCCCCGCCTCCACGAGCTGGCCGGCGTACATGACGCTGGTGTCCTCGGCGAAGTAGCGGGCGGATGCGATGTCGTGCGTCACATAGAGCAGGGCGACACCGCGGTCTTCGACGAGTCGTCGCAGCAGATTGAGCACGCCGAGGCGGATCGACACATCGAGACTCGACACCGGCTCGTCGGCGAGGAACACATCCGGGTTGGCGGCCAATGCGCGGGCGATGGAGATGCGCTGCAATTGGCCGCCGGAGAGCTCATGCGGGTACTTCTCGGTGAACTGGCGGGCCGGCGCGAGGTTCACCTGCGCGAGCAGATCGTCGATCACCGCGCGCTGCGCTTTGGCCGTCTTGCCCGTGTGGTGGATGCGCACCGCCCGCGAGAGCGTGGTCGCGATCGTCGCTACCGGGTTGAACGAGCCGAAGGGGTCTTGGAGGATCAGCTGCACCTTGCTGACGTGCTCGCGCAGCGACTTGCCGCCGCGGGCGTGCACCGTCTTTCCGCGGTAACGCACCTCACCGCCGGTGATCGGGTAGAGCTGGGCGAGCAGCCGGGCGAAGGTGGATTTGCCGGATCCGGATTCCCCCACCAGCGCCATGATGCGCCCGGCATACAGGGCGAGTGTCACGTCGTCGACGGCGTGCACCACGCGCTTGGGGCCCCGCTTGAACAGCGAGCCTCGCACGCCGAAGTGCTTGGTGATGTGCACCGCCTCGAGCACAGGCTCGCCAGGCTGCGATGCAGCGTGCGGTGCGGCCGTGGTGTCCATGGTGGTCATCGGGCGTCCTCCAGTTCGGGCTCGGTGGCGTCGTCGGCGCTGCCGTCGCCTTCGTAGAGCAGACAGGCCGCCTCTGATTGCCGCCACTCCGCTCGGCCGTCGAGCGGGAACAGCGGGGGCACGACCGTGTCGCATTTGTCGAAGGCGAGTGGGCAACGCGAGGCGAACGCGCATCCGCCGGGAAGCTTGCGCAGGTCGGGTGGCGAGCCGGGGATGCCGGTGAGCTCGTGCTTCGGGCCGGAGAGGGTGGGGAACGACGCCAGCAGCCCCTGGCTGTATGGATGCCGCGGGTTGCGGTAGAACTCTTTGGCGTCGGCCAGCTCCACCACCCGCCCTGCGTACATCACCGCGATGGTGTCGGAGAGCTCGATGAGCAGCGAGAGGTCGTGGGTGATGAAGATCACCGAGAAGCCGAGCCGGTCTTTCAGTTCGATGATCTTCTCGATGATCTGCCGCTGGATCACCACGTCGAGCGCAGTGGTCGGCTCGTCCATGACGATGATCTCCGGGTCGAGCGCGAGGCCCACCGCGATCATGGCGCGTTGACGCATCCCACCGGAGAGTTCGTGCGGGAAGGCGTTGACCCGGTCGGTCTGGATGCCGACGAGGCCGAGCAGCTCGATCACCCGGGCGGCGCGCGCCTGCTGGGTCATCTGTGGCCGGTGCGCCCGGAGCGCGTCGTCGATCTGTGCGCCGACCGTCAGAATCGGGTTGAGCGCGTGCATCGCCGATTGGAACACGATCGACAGCTCCTCCCAGCGGAAATCGCGCAGTTCGTCGTCGCCCATCGAGAGGATGTCGGTCGTCGAGCCGTCCGGGTTCGTGTAGACCATCTCACCGCCCGTGATCTGCGCCGGCGGTTTGTGCAGCCGGGTGATCGCGTAGGCCAGGGTCGACTTGCCGCTGCCGGACTCGCCCGCGATGCCGAGCACTTCGCCGCGGCGCAGCGTCAGCGACACATCGTTGACGGCCGGCGTCACTGAGTTCTCACCCAGGTAGTCGACCTTGAGGTGCCGGATGTCGAGGATGACATCGCTGGTCACGGGGTTGAACGGTCCGGAGGCGGCGCGCTCGGTGCGCACACGCGGCGGACGCTTCACGATCTTCGCGCGCTTGGCCTTGGCTTGGGCCCGCTGAGCCTTCTTGGTGCCGATGCCGGCCTGACGCAGACGGGGGTTGATGAACTCGTCGATGCCGAAGTTCACGAGCGAGAGGCCGGTGCCCAGCAGCGCGATGGCGAGGCCGGCGGGCACGAACCACCACCACGAGCCGGTGAGCATCGCACTCGACACCTGTGCCCAATAGAGGATGGTGCCCCACGACCACTCGGTCACGTTCGTCAGCCCGAGGAACGCGAGGCTGGCCTGGGTGAGGATGGCGCCGGTCACCGTGCCGAGGAACGATGCCGCGATGATCGCGATCTGGTTGGGGAAGATGTCGCGGAAGATGACGCTCGACGTGCGTTCGCCCGTCGCGCGGGCGGCCTCGACGAAATCGCGCTTGCGCAGCGACAGCGTCTGGGCGCGCAGCACGCGGGCACCCCAGGCCCAGCCGGTGATCGAGATCACCAGGATGATGCCGACCGAGCCGGTCTTGGGAAGATACGAGGCGAGGATCACCGTGAGCGGCAGGGCCGGGATCACCAGGAACACATTGGCCAGCAGCGACAGCAGCTCGTCGGCCAGACCGCCGAGGTAGCCGGCGGCCAGCCCGACGATCACCGACAGCACGGTGGCGACGATCGCCGCGCACACGCCGACGAGCATCGAGACCTGGGTGCCGTAGAGCATCTGCGACAGGATGTCCTGCCCGGTTTGGGTGGTGCCGAGCCAGTGCTCGGGACTCGGCGGTTGCAGAGTCGCGTGGCTCACCGCCGACGGGTCGTACGGCGCGATCCACGGGCCGATGATGGCCAGCACGCCGAAGATGAAGACGACGATGACGCCGGTGAGCGTCCACGGGCGGCGGAAGGCGCGCAGCCAGGCGAAGCGCGAGCTTCCCTCCACGATCTCTGACGTTTCGGCCTCCGCGACCGTCGCTGTGGTGATGGCCATGGGTCAGCCCTCTCTTGTCCGGGGGTCGAGGAAGACGTACGCGAGATCCGCCAGCAGGTTGGCGACCAGCACTGTGATCGTGATCACCAGGAAGATGCCCTGCATGAGCGGATAGTCCTGTGCCTGTGCGCCTTTGAAGAGCACGGTGCCGATCCCGGGATAGTTGAAGACGACTTCGGTCACGATCGAGCCGCCCACGACGAAGCCGAGCGACATGGCGAAGCTCGAGAACGACGGCAGGATGGCGTTCCGCGCCGCGTACGTGACCATGATCCGTCGCTTCGGGAGGCCCTTCGCCTCCGCGAGCTTCACATAGTCCTCGCTGAGCGTCGTCACCATCATGTTGCGCATCCCGATCAGCCAGCCGCCGATCGAGGCGATCACGATCGTCAGAGCCGGCAGGGTGGCGTAGTACACCGCGCTGCCGAGGAAGCCCCAATTGAGCCCGATCGTCTCGGTGACCGAGTACCCGCCCGAGAGGGGGAACCAGTGCAGCATGATCGAGAAGATGAGCACCACGCAGATCGCGAACCAGAAGTAGGGGATCGACGACAGCAGAGTGGTGATCGGGATGAGCGAGTCGAGCCAGCTGCCCCGTTTCCAGCCGACGATCATGCCGAGCGAGGTGCCGATCACGAACCCGAGCACCGTGCACACCGTGATGAGGATGAGCGTCCAGCCGATGCTGCTTCCCAGAACGTCGGCCACCGGCGTCGGATAGTACGCATACGAGATGCCGAGATTGCCGGTGAAGAGGTTGTGCCAGTAGTCGAGGTATTGCTGCCAGAGGCTGGCCTTGCTCTGGCCGAACAGCACCCGCAGCGCTTCGACGGCTTGCGGGGAGAGCTTGCCGTGGAACTTCGCGATGAGCGCATCGGCCGGGTTGCCCGGCATGATGCGCGGCAGCACGAAGTTCAGGCTGATCGCCGCCCACGCCGTGATGACGTAGAAGACGGCGCGACGCAGGAGAACACGCATAGGCGGATCAGTCCTCTTTCTCGGTGTCGGAAAGGAATGGGTTGCGGCGGCCGGCGGTGAGCCAGCCCGCCGCGTTGGCGACCGTGCGGCGAACGCCGGGTTCGTCCCAGGCGCGCTGGTCGTGGCCGAACTGCACGAAGCAGACCCGGCCGTCCCCCGGCTCGCTCACCACGACAAGCGGCTCGACGCCGTAGGGCGCCTGACGCCAGGCGACGACCCGGGCGTCCGGGGCGGTCGCGACCCGGTAGTGCTCGTGGGTCAGCTCGAACGGGTCGAGGCCCGCCGTCACGGGATGCGCGGCGCACTCCACCCGGAACCGGCTCTCGTGCGGCTGCGGGCCGTGGTCCGTGTACCGTGCCCCGAACAGAGCGAGCAGCTCGGGGTCGTCATCGTAGACCGCGGTCGAATGCAGGGCGAGCAGGCCGGTTCCGGCGGCCACCGCATCAGCGAGCCCCCGTCGCTCGGCCGCGGTGAAGGCGCCGGCTGCGCGATAGAGCACGACGAGGTCGTCGTCGAAGGGTTGCGCGAACAAGGCGGTTCCCACTCGCACACGCGTGACGAACCCGGCGCCCGCGAGGAGGTCTTGGAGTTCGACGCTCGCGGTGAACAGATCCTCGTGCACGTCGTCGCCCGCGATCACCACAGAGGCGGTGAGGGCTGTTGGTGCTGGTCGGGAAGACGTCATCGGCTTCATCGGCTCCTAGTACGTGGAACGCAGTTCGCCTGTCGGCGACCACATTCCCTGTTCCAGGCCCGTGATCAGGGCGTTGTCGTGACGGTCGAGCGGAAGCGGCACCCGGCGCCGCGAACGACTGCTCTCGTAGGTGGCGAAGATCAGTTCCGCGCCGGCGAGCCCCCGACGCCCGGAGAGCTCGGCTCCCGCCCGGTCTCCAGACCGTCGACGAGATCGGCGACGGCGGCGGCGGTGCAGGCGAAGATCGCCGGGTCGATGCCGCGCTCCCAGCCGGCCGGGTCGGTCGCATACGGCGAGGCGAAGCGCAGATCGTTGGTGCCGAAGCGGTGCACGATGCACTCCGAACCCCGCACCACCAGCCGGCCGCGCGTGCCCTGCACGATGAGGCCGAGGTTGTTCTCGAGGTTGAGCACCGGAGTGGCCGGCTCGCGGCCCGTGGAGACCGTGGCCCGCACGCCGTCCGGCCAGGCCACCTGGGTGATCGAGGCGGTCTCGACGAACGCTCCGTAGACATAGCGGTTGGTGGAGACGTCGATCTGGCCGAACACCCACTCGGGAGCGGCGTCGCCGCGATAGAAGAGGATGAGGTCGAGAATGTGGCTGCCCCAATCGGGCAGATTGGGGCAATACCCCTCGATGGTCACGATCTCGCCGATGGCCCCGGCCGCCAGCTGTTCGCGGGCGAACCGGTGCACGGGCTCGAAGCGGCGCTGCAGGTTGACGGTGAACTGCATCCCGAACGCGTCGGCCACTGCCTGCATGCGCAGCGCGTCGTCGTAGGAGAGCGCGATCGGCTTCTCGCAGTGCACGGCGCGCACACCGGCCTCGGCGGCGGCGATCACAGCGTCCAGGTGGAAGGCGGGCGGAGTGCAGACGCTCACGATGTCTGGGCGAACGGTCTCGAGCATCTGCCGGTAGTCGGAGAACACCGACTCGATGCCGAACTCTCCGGCCAGCTCACGGGCGATGTCGAGGTTCACATCGGCCACGGCGACGAGGTCGACGCGCTCGTCGGCGCGGTAGCCGGAGGCGTGCACCCGCCCTTGCCCGCCTGCTGCGATCACCGCCGCTCGGTAGCCGTTCATTCTTTCTCCTTCGAACCGTGGAACTTCTGCCGGGATGTATCCCAAAGCCATACCACTTGAGGCCATGCTAAGACGAAAAGGTGAACGGTAACAAGGCGTTTGGGACATTTTTCTTGGACGAGACGGTCGTTGGCCTCGAATCTCGGGCATTTTTGCCCCGAATCCCCGCTGATCGCGCGGGAAGCACGGCCGCTGAATTGCGATCCACGTACTACCACATCCGACCACGGCGCTACACTGGCCGACGTTCGCGAACCGAAGGGATCCCCCATGCTGATCAGCCGCGTCATCGCGCCCCGCACCTCCCGCGTCGAGGAGTCCCCGACGCCGGAGCCCGGTGCCGGGCAGATCCTGATCGAGGTGCTCGCCAGCGGTGTGTGCACCTCCGACTTCGGGCCCTGGATGCGCGGCCCCGAAGGCGGGTCGCCCATCGAACTCGGCCACGAGACGGCCGGCCGGGTCGTCGCAACCGGCTCGACGACGTCCCGCTGGGCCGTCGGCGATCTCGTCACAGGCCTCGGCGGGCCCGGATTCGCCACCCATACACTGCTCGACGAGAACGCCGCTCTCCCGCTGCCCGCCGGCCTCGCGCCCTCCCACGCCATCGGCGAGCCCATCGCCACCCTCGAAGAGGCGATCTCGCGCACGCCGATCGGGGCAGGCAGCCGCGTGGCGGTCGTCGGTCTCGGATTCATGGGGCTCGGCCTCGTTCAGCTCGCCAAAGCGCGCGCCCCGCACACCATCATCGGTGTCGACCCGAACCCGGCCGCGCGCCGTCGAGCGCTCGAATGGGGAGCGGATGTCGCCCTGCACCCAGACGAAGTGCCCGGCTTCACCGCGTCGTCGTCCGACGCCGGAGCGACCGACCCCCGGGCCGACGTCGTGCTCGAAGCCACCGGCGTCACGCCCGGCCTCGACACAGCCTCGCCACTGGTGCGGCCGTTCGGCACACTCTGCATCGTCGGCTACCATCACGCCGGCACTGCGAAACTCGACATGGAGCTCTGGTACAAGGGCGCGACGGTCGTCAACGGATTCTGCCCGGATCGGCCGCGCGTCATGCACGCGATGCAGGATGCGTTGGACCTGGTGGCCTCGCACCGCTTCAGCTACTCCCCTCTCGTCACCCACACGATGGGCCTCGACGGAGTGGACGGAGCCTACGCACTCATGGAGGCCCGGGACCCTTCGTTCGTCAAGGCCGTCGTCGTGCCGTAGAAGAAATGCTTAACCAATAGCAGACCAAAGGTGTACATTCACGGGTAAGCGCTTTCCTGTCGCTCCGAGTGAACGCAATGAAGGGAACACCCGTGACCCACACCTCCGCATCCGCCGGCCCGTCCGGCACCGCATCCGCGCCCCGCCTGAAGAGGACGCTCGGCGCCCCGGCCCTGCTCCTGTTCGGCCTGGCCTACATGCTGCCGCTGGCCGTCTTCACGACCTATGGCCTCGTCACCGACACGACGCACGGCCACTTGGCCGGCGCCTACCTCGTCACCACCATCGCGATGCTCTTCACCGCGTACAGTTACGCCAACATGGTGCGTGCGTACCCGGTGGCGGGTTCGGCATACACGTACACACAGCGCTCGTTCGGCCGGCACCTCGGCTTCCTCACCGGCTGGACCCTGCTGCTCGACTACCTCGCCCTGCCGCTGCTGAACTACCTCGTCATCGGCATCTACCTCAACGCAGCCTTCCCGGCGATCCCGGCCTGGGTCTTCATCGTGGCGTCGGTGGTGCTGGTCACCGTTCTCAACGTGATCGGGATCACCCTCGTCTCCAGCGCCAACCTCGCGCTCGTCGGCGTTCAGGTCGTCTTCATCGCCGTCTTCGTCATCACCGGCATCGCCTACCTCACCGGCGTCGCGCAGATGCCCGACCTGATCACCCCGTTCTTCTCCGGAGACACCACGCTGTCGTCGATCGCGGCCGGATCGGCCATCCTCGCCCTCGCCTTCCTCGGGTTCGATGCCGTCTCCACCCTCTCCGAAGAGGCGAAGGATGCCCGCAAGTCCATCCCGCGGGCGATCATGCTGTGCACACTGGCGGGCGGCCTGCTCTTCATCATCACCGCATACATCGCAGGTCTCGTCTTCCCCGACTACAAGAACTTCACCGACCTCGACTCCGCGCCGCTGGACGTGATGACCCGCATCGGCGGCAGCGCCCTGTTCACCTTCTTCACCGCGGCCTACATCGCCGGCAGCTTCGCCTCGGCGATGACCTCGCAAGCGAGCGTCGCGCGCATCCTCTACGCAATGGGCCGCGACGGCCAGCTGCCGCGACGCGTGTTCGCCGCCGTGCACCCGCGCTTCAAGACCCCGTGGCTCGCCGTCATCCTCGTCGGCGTGGTCGGCCTCGCCGGCGCCCTGCTCCTGCCGCTCGACATCGCCGCCTCCGTCATCTCCTTCGGCGCCCTGGTGGCCTTCAGCTTCGTCAACCTCGCGGTGATCAAGCACTACGTCATCGATCGCAAGGAGCGCGGCGCCAAGGCGATCGTCGCGTACATCGTCGCCCCGGCGATCGGGTTCGCCCTCACGGTGTGGCTCTGGACCAGCCTCTCGGTGACCACCTTCATCGCCGGCGGAATCTGGGTCCTGGTGGGAGTCCTCATCCTCGCGATCCTCACCGGGGGCTTCCGACGCAAGCCGCCGGTGATGGACTTCTCAGAAGAAGACCCGGCACCGCTCGCCGAAGCGCCGACCCCGGCGCCGACCGCCTGAGGCCACCGACCGCCTCGGGTCGCCGACCGCCTCGCTTCCTCCCACAGCCGACTGCCGTCGGACGAATCGGTCGCCCGACCCGATTCGTCCGATGGGACGGACGTGCCGACGGCGTGTCGAGAGAATCTGCCTGTCTTCGGTGAAGCG
Organism: Leifsonia poae; assembly: GCF_020009625.1. Classification (NCBI taxonomy): domain Bacteria; kingdom Bacillati; phylum Actinomycetota; class Actinomycetes; order Micrococcales; family Microbacteriaceae; genus Leifsonia; species Leifsonia poae. Next base: position 3,168,702 of record NZ_JAIHLP010000002.1, on the reverse strand, counting down.
AGCGGGACTCTACTCCGCACAGACGGCGAGGAGGAACCAGGCCGAGTGCGGGATCCACTGCTCCGCCCAGCGCCACTCGTTCCCCTCCTCCGCGTCCCCAGGCAGGAACGCGACGCCGTCTTCGTCGTTCCACCCGCCCGTGATCCCGTTGACGATACCGCCGGGACTGTTCTGGTAGACGCCCGAATACTCGACATTGGTGCGCCCGCGCCCCTGGAGCATGCACGAGTCGAACGGGTTCAGCCCGCCCACCCAGGCGGTGAGGTCCGCAGAGAGCCGGCGCAGCCGATCCCGGGTCGCGGCGTTGCACTCGGGCAGCAGAGAGGCGCGGCTCGCGGCATACGCGACCGACGAGATCCCCGCATTCTCTCCCTGCCACCAGTAGCCGGTCTCATTCTCGTGCGGAAAGAAGAAGGAGTCACGAGGAGTGCCGCCCGACGGCTGCACGCGCTGGCGCAGCAGCCCGAACGGGTTGGGTACCGCGTCGATGCGTGCGATCGTTCCGAGAAGGAGGGCGAGGGCCGTTGACCGGGCCCGATCCGCGGCCTCGCCGAGCGCCGCATCCCGCACTGCGCGCGTGGCTCCATCGGATGCGGCGGGGGCAGGCAGGGCGGCCACCACGTCTGCGAAGCGCAGCAGTGCGACCACCGGCAGGCCCGATTCCGCCGCGTGGAAGTACGGCCGGCCTTCGTCGTCGCCGACCAGGTACGCCGTGCCGGTCTCGTCGTCGCGCAGCCGCGCCGCGAGCGCATCCGCCCGCAGCACCGCGGCCGCCTCGAACCGGGTCGCGTCTTCCCCTCGCACAGCCGCCGCGTGCAGCAGTTCGGAAGCGCCGAGGAGGGCGCAGTAGTCGTCGAGGGCCGTCTCCGCGCCATCGAACAGATACTCCGTGTTGTGGGCCTGGAGGTGGTCGAAACCCCGAACGGCGGCGGAGAAGTAGGTATCCGGCCCGAACTCGCCCGCATCGTCGACGGTCGCCGCCAGCGCGAGCGCCGCGATCGCGAGCCCGCCACCGTGCCGGTAGGCCGCCTGCCACCGCTGCGTGCGAACGCTGTCCTGCAGCGGGGCGGTGATCACACGCTCGTCCAGGTTCTTGGTGAGGGCGTCGAAGATCCCGGTGTAGAAGTAGCCCTCCGGCGACTGGAATCGCACGAGGAAGTCGGCCCCGAAGAGCCCCTCGTCGCGCAGCCGCGGGTACTGACTGGTCTCGAATCCAGGATGGGACCGGCGCAGTTCTCCTCCGGCCGTGAGCAGGGCCCAGGCGCAGAGCGGGATCTGCTGCGGGCTCATCGTGCGCGTGTACGTCAGGTGGCTGAGGAATTTGCTCGTGTCGCCGGAGGCGTCGAGCCACCCCCCGCGGGCGTCCACCGTTCGACCGGATGCGTCGTCGTAGAAGTGTGCCGCCGCATCTTTGCGCTCGATCTCGCCGCTCGATCGCTGGGACCGGAAGTACGCGGTGACGTCGGAGACCACGAGCGACGGGATGCGGTGCTCCCCCACCACGAACGGCTCGCTGGCCGTCTCGGCCCCGTCGACCGTCACGACGAGACGGTACGTGCCGGCGTCCGTGAGGGCGGTGAGGTCGACGCGGTGGTACGCCGCCGCTCCCCAGCCCTCGACAGAGAGGGGTGGGCCGACGATCACGGCCGGAAGGGTGTCGTTCGTCGCGTCAGACTGCCGGTCGGTGACAACGGCGGTGAGTCGTGCGGCGGTGATCAGCACGCCGTGCGGGGCGGCGACCAATGCGGCCTTCGGGGCTCCTGCGTTGTATCCGAGATGATCGACCAGCACCACCGGACTCGTTCCGACCGCTTCCACCGCGCCTCCCCGACCCGTCTCTGAACCAACAGCAATACCACACCCTACCAAACCCATACCAAACTGCGCCGGGCACATGAGATTGAGAGGGCGGGGACGGATCAGATGAGGATGTCGCCGCGCCGGCGGGCGGCTGTCGCTCGGTCCCCGCTTGTCGGGAGCCGTCCGCGGCCGGCGCGGCGAGTCTGTGCGCGGGCGACCTTGCTTCGCCCCGCGGGTCTACGGCCGGGGCACGCGCGCCGTGATGCGCGGTCCGGTGGCGAACGCGGCAAGACAGAGCACCGCGGTCAGCGCGAACACCCCGGCGAAGGGCCACGCACCGCCGAGCGGTGCGAGCGCGGCGAACACGATCGCGGTGGCGGCCAGGGCGATCGCCGAGCCGATCGCATCCGCGATCGACAGCGCCGAACTGTTGAAACCCTGATCGTCGATCGTCGAATATTCGAGGGTCAGCACACCCAGCCGGGGGTACAGGATTCCCATCCCGGCGCCCGCGAAGGCCCAGCCGACGATCACGACCACCGGCGGAAGGCCGAACACCGCGGTCGCCAGAAGGGAGGCCACCGCGATCGCGAGACCGATCGCACCGAGGCGCGCCGCGAGCCGATGCCCGATCGCGGGGTACCGGCCCTGCACCCACGACGCCGCCGCCCAACTCAGCCCGGCGGCCGTGAGCGCGAGCCCGGCGACCGAAGCGGACATACCGTACTGGCTCACCAGCAGGTAGGGCACGTAGACCTCCGCCGCGAAGAAGGTGCCGGCCACGAGCGAACGGAGCAGGATCACGCTCGGCAGCCCGCGGGCGGCCCGCAGCGTGCGGTGCGGCAGAAGCGGGCGCAGCGCGACGAGCGCGACGGCGACCGCGACGACCGGGGCGATCCATTGCACGGGCCCGCGCGCTTCGGCGGCGAGGTTGAGGGCGAGCACCGCGACCGCCACGAGCACCGACCAGCCGATGCGGCGGATGTCCCACGGCATCCTCTCGTCGGAGGCATCGGGCGCACGCACCCCGCGCATCGCGGGAACCACCATCAGCATCGCGAGCGCCACGAGCACGACGACACCGAGGAAGACCCAGCGCCAGCCGACGGTCTCCGCCACGATTCCGGCGATCAGCGGGCCGATCAGCGACGGGATCACCCAGGCCGCCGCGAATCCCGCGAAGATCTTCGGGTGCAACGGCGGCGGGTACACACGCGCGACGATCACGTACAGCGCGACGGTGAGGGCCCCGCCACCCAGGCCGTGCACCAACCGGCCGGCGACGAACAGGCCCATGCTCTGGGCGGTGCCGGCCAGCACGAGGCCGATGACGAACAGGCCGACGGAGGCGAACAGCGCATTGCGCGGACTGCCGCGATCCGACCACGCGCCGGCCAGCACCATCCCGACGACGCTCACGGCGAGTGGGCCCGCGAAAGCGAAAGCGTAGAGGCCGGCACCGTCGAGCTCGTGGCTCACGGTGGGCATGATCGTCGTGACCGCGAGCGCTTCGAACGCCGACAGCATGATGAGCGCGCACATCCCGATGCTCACCCAGCGGTACGGCCCGCTGAGCACGCCGCCTGACGGTTCCTGCCGGCCCCCGGGTGTGATCGACGTCTCGACCTGCGGCGGCGGGAGATCGGCGGGTGCGCCGCCGACCCGGGCAGAGAGGTGCGTCTCGGATTCTTCAGGGGCCATGGTGCGAGTCTAGAACCTCAACTATGGTTGAGGTCAATGAACCCGAAGGATGCGGTGCTGAGCGTCGGAGAACTGTCCGTGCGCAGCGGCGTCGCCGTATCGGCCCTGCACTTCTATGAACGCCAGGGACTTATCGAGAGCCGGCGCACCGCAGGAAACCAGCGACGCTATCCGCGGGATGTGCTGCGCCGTGTGGCATTCATCCGGGTGTCGCAGCGCGTGGGGATCCCACTCGCCGAGATCCGTGCCGCGCTCGACTCACTGCCGGCCGGCCGCACCCCGACCAAGAAGGACTGGGCGCGCCTCTCCGGGCTGTGGCGTCATGAGCTCGACGAGCGCATCCGCGATCTGGAGCATCTGCGCAGCGACCTCACCGGCTGCATGGGCTGCGGCTGCCTGAGCCTGCGCACCTGCGCGCTGCAGAACCCGTCGGATGCGCTCGGCGACGACGGCGCCGGCCCGCGGCGCTGGCTCGACGAGAGCGACGTCGCCGACTGACCTTCCGAGGATGCGCGCCGACGCCCTCAGGCGCGGGGCACGCCCGTCGACCCGCGCACGATCAACTCCGGCTGGATATTGCCCGGCGTCGGTTCGTCCTGGCCCGCGATGTCGGCCACCAGCCGGGCCACGCAGCGCCGGCCGAGTTCGTCGAAATCCTGGCGCACCGTGGTCAGTGGCGGCCAGAAGTGGGCGGCCTCGGGGATGTCGTCGAAGCCGATCACGCTGAGATCGTCCGGGATGCGCCGCCCCGCCTCGTGGGCTGCGTGCATCAGGCCGAGGGCCGTCTGGTCGTTGGAGGCGAACACTGCCGTGATCGTCGGATCGGTCAGGAGCTCGCGACCGGCCTGGTACCCGAACTCCGCCGTCCAGTCTCCGCGAGGCGAGGGGAGCCGGTCCAGGCCGGCCGCCGCGATCTCCTGTTCGAATCCGCGCAGACGGGCCAGTGCCTCGATCCAGTCCAGCGGACCCGACAGGTGGGCGATGCGCCGGTGCCCCAGCTCGATGAGGTGGCGCGTGGCGGCGTGCGCACCGGCCAGCTGGTCGACCGAGAGCTCGTTGTCGGCGTACTCGCGCCCGGCCTGCAAGGTGACGTAGGGCACATCGACGCTGATCGCGGCGATCTCGTCGAGCACCGCATCCTGCGGAGCGATGACGACGATCCCTTCCACAGCCTGAGCCATGAGGTGGTCGAGGCCGGCCGCGATCCCTTCCGCCGCGAGCGTGGCGAGGTGGGTGACGCTCACGTAGTAGCCGGCCGCGCGGGCGGCATCCTCGATCGCTCCGATGCTCGACACGGGTCCGTACAGGGCGGCCGTGGAGGCGGCGAGCACACCGATCGTGTTCGAGCGTGAGGTGACGAGCGCCCGGGCTGCGCGGTTCGGCCGGTAGTGCAGCTCGTCCATCGCCCGGCGAACCCGTTCCCGGGTCGACTCGCGGATGCTCGGATGCCCGTTGATCACCCGCGACACCGTCTGATGCGAGACCCCGGCCAGGCCGGCGACATCCCGCATACTCGGTGCCCGCGACGGCGACTTCTCTTCTGTCACGACCCCATTATGCGTTCGCCCCCGGCGCTCGACCTCCAGGGGCGACGAAAAGTTGCCGTGGGAGCGTCGTCGCACCCCCGCGAAGCCGGGCGCGCGACACCCCGACCGGCCCGTGATGGCCGGCCGGGGCGAGCGGGCGAGCCGCCGACGTCGACTCATTTCGTCAGATCGTAGAGCGTCACCCCGTCAACCGTGCTCGCCGTGTAGTTCTTCTCCACCCAGCTCGCGATCTGGCTGGAGACGTTGCTTCCGCCGTTCGACTGCCCGACGGCCCCGCCGATGAAGTAGTGGATCTTGCCGGCCGCGACATCGGCTCGGAACTCCGCCAGCGTTGGCGAGGGATCGGAGCCGTTGAAACCGCCGATCGGCATCACCGCTTCACCCGTGGCCAGCTGGTAACCCGCGGCCGAGTTCGATCCGACAGCGGCCGCCACCCAGGTGTACGTGCTCGCGTCGGCCTTCAAAAGTGCGGCCACTGAGGAGCCGACCGTTCCGGAGTAGAGCAGGCCCCCGGCACCGCCACCGGTTCTTCTGGGCGCGGTTCCTGTCGTCCCACCCGGCGCCGTTCCTGTGCCACCCGGCGCCGTTCCTGTGCCACCCGGGGCGGTTCCCGTGCCACCCGGGGCGGTCCCGGTTCCCCCGGGGGCTGTGCTCGAGCCGCCGGTCCCACCCGGCGCGCCGCCGTTGCCTCCGAAGCCTCCGCCGGCACCACCGGGTCCTCCGGCTCCGCCGCGACCGCCCCCGAACCCGCCCATCCCGCTGCTCACGGTCGGGCCGGCCGTCACGATCGAGCCGGTGTGTCCCGTCGTCACGGTCTGGAGCGAGTACGCGGCCGGCGCCAGCAGAGCGCCGACCAGACTCACGGCGATGGTCGCACCGGCGAGCATCCGGCCTCGCGGAGGGAGCACGAGCAAAACAGCGGCGATCACGGCGAACACGAGCACCACGAATTTCAGCCAGGGCAGCCAGTCCGCTGCGCGCTCCAGGAGCACGTACGCCCAGATCGCGGTGCCGAGCATCACCACCGCGGCGACGATCCTCACCCACACCTTCTTCCGGCCGGCCCAGACCGCCGCAGCACCGATGCCCACCACGCCGGCGAGCGGCGGCGCCAGCGCCACCGTGTAGTAGGCGTGGAAGATTCCGGCCATGAAGCTGAACGCCAGCGCGGTCACGACGAGCCAGCCACCGAAGAGCAGCAACGTCGCGCGGCGCGCATCCGTTCGCCCGGCTGCGCGGCCGAGCACGAGACCGACGACGAGCAGCACCAGAGCGGCCGGGAGCAGCCAGGCGATCTGCCCGCCGACCTCGTTCTCGAACAGCCGCAGGATGCCGGTGGCGCCCCACATCCCGCCGGTCGCAGTGCCACCGCCGCCGCCTGTGACGCTGCCTGTCTCGTCGCCGGTGAGTCGGCCGAGCCCGTTGTAGCCGAAAGTCAGCTCCAGAAAACTATTGGACTGGGATCCGCCGATGTATGGCCGCATCGAGGCGGGCACGAGTTCGACGATCGCCACCCACCAGCCGGCCGACACGATCACGGCGCCGAGCGCGGCGAACAGATGGCCGAACCGCTTCCGCCACGACAGCGGGGCGGCGGCGAGGTAGACGCCCGCGAGCACGGGCAGGATCAGGAACGCCTGCAGTTGCTTGGTGAGGAACCCGAAACCGACGGCCACGCCGGCCCAGATCACCCAGCGCATCCGTCCCGACTCGATTCCGCGCAGGGTGAAGTAGGTCGCGGCCGTGAGCAGCAGAACGAGCAGCGCATCCGGGTTGTTGAACCGGAACATGAGGGCGGCAACGGGGGTGATCGCCAGCACCCCACCCGCGAGCAACGCCGTGCGGGCGGAGAAGTGCCGGCGGACGATGCAATAGACCAGCGCCACCGTCGCCACCCCCATCAGCGCCTCGGGCACCAGGATGCTCCACGAGCTGAGTCCGAACAGGCGCACCGAGAGCGCCATGATCCACAGGCTCGCGGGCGGTTTGTCGACTGTGATCGAGTTGGCCGCATCGGATGAGCCGTAGAAGAACGCCTCCCAGTTCACCGACCCGGCCTGCACCGCGGCCGAATAGAACGAGTTGGCCCAGCCGCTGGCGGCGAGGTCCCAGAGGTAGAGCAGCGCCGTGAGACCCAGCAGGCCGAGCAGCGCCGGACGTTCCCAGACGGCCGAGTCCGCCCTCCCGCGGATGATCCAGCGACCGGCGGCTCTCAGGCGCCCGCCGGGCGGCGCGACGGGATGGTCGGCCGCCGGGATTTCGGCGGGACGGTCTTGTGTCGTGGTGGTCATGATCCGTTCACTTCCTGTCGTTCGGCGGTTCGGGTGGTTTCCGGCAACGAGGAGTCGTGAGGCGTCGTCTGGCCGGTCACCGAGACGGCGTGTTGCGACCCCTCGAAGACGATGGGGTGCGGGTGCGGGTGCGGGTGCGGGCCCGGCATTCGGCCGGCGGCATCCGGCGTGCGCCGCCGGGACCGGAAGACCCACAGGCGCAGGAGCACGAAACGCACGAAGGTGGCCGCCAGGTTGGCGAGACACAGGACGAGCAGCTGAAGGCGCGCCGACGCCTGCGGTGCGGCGGCGTGCAGCACGGCGAGCGAACCGCTGGTCATGGCCCAGGCGATACCGAACACGATGAGCCCCTGAAACTGGTGGCGCACAGCGCCGACCCGCCCGCGCACCCCGAAGGTGAACCGTCGGTTGGCCCACGTGTTCGCGATCGTCGTGATCAGCAGAGCGGCGAAGTTCGCCGCCTGCGCGGGCACGAAGACCGACAGCGCCAGGTACAGCAGGGCGTATGCCGCCGTCGAGAGCACCCCGACCACACCGAACCGCACGACCTGCCCGAAGAAGCTGGGCGGCCGGGGCGGGTCGAACGGCCGGCGACCGAGCTCGGCGTACACCGACTCGAGGGGGATGCGGCCGCGCGCGATGTTGGTGCCGACGCGCAGCATCCCTTTGAGATCCTCTCGTGCCGTCGACACGATGTCGACCGAACTGTGCGGGTCGTCCACCCAGTCGACCGGGATCTCGTGGATGCGCATCCCGGCCCGTTCGGCGAGGATCAGCAACTCGGTGTCGAAGAACCAGGCGTCGTCTTCCACCAGGGGCAGCAGCCGTTCGGCCACCTCCCGGCGGATCGCCTTGAACCCGCACTGGGCGTCACTGAAGCTCACGGCCATCGTGCGTCGCAGCAGCAGGTTGTAGCTGCGCGAGATGAACTCCCGTTTGCCCCCGCGGGTGACGCGAGCGCTGCGGCCGAGCCGGGTGCCGATCGCGAGGTCCGAGTGCCCCGACAGGAGCGGCGCCACCAGGGGCGGAAGTGCCGCCAGGTCGGTGGACAGGTCTTCGTCGAGGTAGACGAGGACCTCGGCCGGCGATGCACCCCACACCTGTTTGAGTGCGCGCCCGCGCCCCTTCTCGGCGAGGTGGACGGCGTGCACGTGCGCAAGCTCGGCGGCCAGTGCGTCGGCGAGGGATGCGGTGGCATCCGTGCTCGCGTTGTTCGCGATGGTGAGACGCCAGGTCTGCTCGATCTGCGAGGTCAGATAGGCGTGCAAGCGGCGGATCGACGAGTCGAGCGTCGCCTGCTCGTTGTAGACGGGCACGACGATGTCGAGCGAGAGGGTTCCGGGTGAGTGCGACATGACAGCCACCCTGTCGCCGTTACCTTTTCGTTATCTTTCCGGATCCTGTGGATGGTTCGGGCGCCACCTGGGGGGTCGCTATGGCCACCTCGGTTCGCGAGCGCGGGCAGCGGGTGTCGCGCGCGGAGGCGTTCGGCAACGACCTCCTCCAGCAGCACCCGAGTAGTGCCGCATCCCGGCTCCGGGCCGGCACCCCACTTGACGGTGTCCGCGTTGCAATGCCACGATCAGGCCATGTCCGCATCATGGGGGGAGACGGGGCCGCAGGCCGGGCGTCACCGACGTCGAGGCGTCTTGGCACCGCCGACCACCCCGCCCCCGGTTGCGAGCCGGTGACGCCATGCTCCGAGCGGATGGAAGCAGCACCGGGTTCTTGAATTTCACGAATCTGAGCGGGTGGAGCGTTGCCATCGCGGTCGCCGTGGTGGTCGTCGGCTGGATCGCCAGCATCTTCGCCAAGAAGGGAATGACCGCCCTGCTGAGCCGGGTGCGCGGCATCTCCCCGAGTTCGCGGCGCTTGCACCCCGACTGGTGAAGTACTTCGTCGTGCTACTCGCCGTCGGCGTCGCCTTCAGCTTCCTGGGGGCACCGATCCAGCCGCTGCTGGCGGCGGCGATCATCGTCGGCGTCATCCTCGCCCTGGCTCTGCGCGGAATCTCAGAGAACTTCGCCTCGGGCGTGGTGCTGCAGACGCGGAGACCGATAAAAATCGGCGACGAGATCGAGTGCAACGGCATCGCCGGAAGCGTCAAAGAGCTGAACGGCCGATCGGTGGTGATCAGGACCCTCGACGGCCGCACCATCCACATCCCCAACTCGCTGCTGCTGCAACAGCCGCTCATCAACCACTCCGAGGCGGGCGCCCGGCGCTCGGAGGTCGAGGTGCGGGTGATGCTGGCCCCGGATGGGCTCGACGACTTCACGGATGCCCTCACCACCACCCTGCAAACGGTCGACGGAGTGCACAGTCGCGAGCACGCCCGCATCCTGTTCACCCGAATCAGCGAGGACCGCACCACCCTCACCCTGCAGTTCTGGCACCATCCGACCGCCGGAACGGTCGTGGGTTCACGCGTCGTGCGCGCCGTCGGTGAGCTGATGCGCGAGCGCTCCCTCACAGGGACAGCCGGGGCCGGCACCTCAGCTGCACCGCTGACCCCGCCCCCGGCAGTGTGACGCCGTGGGCCCTCTGATCGTCTCGCTGCTGCCCCTGGCCTTCGGCATCGCGCTGAGCCCGCTGGCGATCATGGCCCTCGTCGCGGTGCTGCTCTCGCGCCACGGGCGAACGAACGGGATCGCCTTCCTCATCGGCTGGGTGGTGGCGGTCGTCGCGGTTCTGGCCGTCTCGCTCTGGATCTTCGCCCTCGTCGAGGTTCACGCGCGCGCGCAACCACCGCTCTGGGTCCCGCTGGTGCGGCTCGTGCTCGGGCTCTTCCTCCTGCTGGCCGCCATCGTCGTCTACCGCCGCGGGAGCGCCCGCAACCGGCAGATGGCGCAGGCCGTCACCCCGGCCGATGTCGTGCAGGCCGCACCCCAGCTTCCCGGGTGGCTGAACGCCGTCGAATCGTTCAAACCGGGACGGTCTGCGCTGCTCGGGTTCGGCATCTTCGTGCTCAACCCGGTGGACGCCTCCTGCGCCATCCTCGCCGCCCTCGACCTGCAGCTCGCCTCGATCAGCACCGGGGCGATGGTGACGACCGCGATCGTCTTCGCCGTGGTGGGGGTGCTCCCGATCGCCGTTCCGGTGCTGTTCACGCTGATCCGTGGCGAGAAGGCGCAACCGCTGCTCACCGCATCCCGAGGCTGGATCGCGACGCATACGAACGTGCTGAACGCGGCGCTGCTGCTGGTGATCGCCGTGCTCCAGCTGCAGAAGGGGCTCTCCACGCTGCTCGCATACTGACGGCCCGCTCGCGGCCCGTCAGAGTCCGGCGTGGCGCGCCAGGATCTCGACAGCGACCCGCCAATCGGTGACGTCGGAGCCGTCGGAGCCGTCGCCATTCTCCTCGGGCCGCCCTCCTCGGCGCCGCTCTCCTCGCCGCTGGGGATGCGCGCGCGGAACAGCAGCTCGACGCCGCCGCTGGGATGCAGCTCCTCGATCAGGCCGAGATAGTCACCCCCGTCATACACCTCCCAGGCCGCCGTGGCCGTCGGGCTGTACATGAGGGTCAACCGGAAAGAGCCGTAACTGTAGACCGCGTGCTGATGGGCAAGTTCCTTCGCCGCCATGCGCGCCACGATAGGCGCGTTCGGTCGGCGGAGGAAGCGGTCAGGGGGTTCGCTCGAACCGGAACGGCGCCGCGAGCGTTCGGCCGAGCACGCGCCAGCGCAGCGCGAACAGCACGATCGCGACCACCGCATAGACCGCAGAGACCACGAGTCTCGCCTCGGTGGAGGTGAACACGAACGTGGTGGCGAACAGCAGGAACAGGGCGACGGCCCAGCGTCCGCTGAACCGCAGCGTCAGCAGGATCGCCACACCCAGAACGGTCTGGGCCGCCGTGAGCACGAACTCCTCCACCTGTCGGCCGTCCATCGGCAGGGCAAACCCTCCACCGCCGATCAGGTGCGCGATCGGCAGGGTTCCGACGAGGGCTGTCCACTGGTTCACCTTGCTGGCGAGCAGAATGCCGACCCCCATCGCCGCCTTCCCCCGCACCGCGAAGATCGTTGCGATCACGAACTCGGGCGCCTCCGAGGCAAGCGGCGCCAGCCACTGCACCAGCAGGAAGTCGTCGATGCCGAGGGCACGGCCGCCGGCCACGAGGCTCTGCGCGAACGGTTCGGCGAGAAGCAGGATGATGGCGGCCGAGACGGCGAAGATCCCGATCACCGTCGCACGACGCGCGGTCTTCGGCAGGGTTCCGATGCTCTGCGCCACTCCGACCAGCTCGGGCTCGTCGCTCTCACCCGTCGACACACGCCAGAGGTAGAACGCGAAGAGCGCGAGCAGCACGACGCCGAGCACGACGTGGATCTGCCCGGTGAGCGGGATGAGCAGCGTCAGCACCGAAGCGACCAGCAGCAGTCCCAGCTCCACCCGGTTGCCCGACGGCAATCGCACGGCGAACGGCTTCGCCTGCACATCCGGGTCGATCGGCGACCGGCGCCGGCGAGCCGCGCGGAACGTCATGAAGGCGACGAGCAGGATGAACGGCCAGCCGAACCCGAGCAGCAGCCGGTTCGACCCGGTCATGTTCGCAGCCGCATACGCCGCCTGCGACGGGTCGGAGCCGGCGCTGAAAGCGAAGTACAGGTCGATCGCATACTCGGGAAGAATCGCGACGATCGCCAGGAGACCGACCGCGAGCCCGCCCGAGATGTCCACCTCCGCTGCCTCCCCCGCCCAGGCGAGCGCGAACGCGGCCGCCACGATCGCGACACCGAACGAGAGCACGCCGACCAGCGGGGGCAGCTGAACTCCGGTGAGCCGCAGCGCCACGCCCTGGGCGGCGATGAGCCCGACGATGCCGAGGGGGAGGACGAGCCGGCGGAGCCGGGGATGCGATGCCGTCATGGCAGACCTTTCGATCGCACGACGACCGGAAGGAAGGCAGGAGGAAGCTCCGGTCGCCGTCGGTGGCTGACCGAAGGTCTCGCTCGCCCGCACGGCCGACGCCGGCGCGGGTGGCACGCCGGGCCGGGTTTGGAACCGGCCAGTATGTCGACGTACCGCTTGCCTCACAGGAGGCGGGAGCTACTCCCCTTCGATGCCTCCATCCTGGCAAACCGGAGCTCGTTCCTGTGAGCCGGCCGGGCATTTTCGCAGCGTTCAGCCCACCCTGATTCCGGCGCTCGGTCGGCCGTCACTCGGCGTTCGGCCGGCCGTCACCCACGCATCGGGTCGACCGAAGAGAGAAGTTCCCGCGGCCGCTATGCGCGGCCGGCGATCTTCTCCAGCGCCTGCTCCACATCGGCGATCAGGTCTGCTGCGTCCTCGATGCCCACCGAGAGGCGGATGACGTTGTCCGGCACCTCTAGCTCGGTGCCACGCACCGAGGCGTGGGTCATCTCGGAGGGGTAGCCGATGAGCGACTCGACGCCCCCGAGCGACTCGGCGAGCTGGAAGACCTCGGTCGCCTCGGCGAACGCCTTCGCCGCCTCCGCGCCACCGACGAGCGCGACGGAGAGCATGCCGCCGAAGCCGCTCATCTGCCGTGCCGCAAGCTCGTGGCCGGGGTGATGGGCGAGTCCGGGGTAGTAGACGGCCTGGATGGCAGGATGCCCGACGAGACGCTCGGCGACGGCCTGCGCGTTCGCGCTGTGGCGCTGCATCCGCACCGCCAGGGTCTTGATGCCGCGGGTCGTGAGCCAGGCATCCATCGGGCCGGAGACCGCGCCGGCCGCGAACTGGACGAACTGCACCTTGTCGGCGAGCTCATCGTCGTCGATCACCACGGCGCCGCCGACCACATCGGAGTGCCCGCCCAAATACTTGGTGGTGGAGTGCACCACCACATCGGCACCGAGCGCGAGCGGCTGTTGAAGCGCCGGCGACGCGAACGTGTTGTCCACCACGACGATGGCGCCGACCTCATGCCCGAGCTCGGCGAGCGCCGCGACATCGCTGATCTTCATGAGCGGATTGCTCGGGGTCTCGATCCAGAGAATGCGGGTCCCGTCGACGGCGAGCGCCTCGCGCACGGCGGAGAGGTCACCCAGATCCACCGTCGTGTTGCGCACACCCCAGGCACCGTGGACACGGTTGATGAGCCGGTGCGTTCCGCCGTAGACGTCGTTGCCGAGAACGACGTGGTCGCCCGGCTGCAGCACGGCGCGCAGCAGCGCGTCTTCGGCGGCGAGGCCCGACGAGAACGACAGCGCGCGCTTGCCGCCCTCGAGCGAGGCGAGCAGGGTTTCGAGGGAGGTGCGGGTCGGGTTGCCCCCGCGGCTGTATTCGTAGCCTCCTCGCAGACCGCCGACGCCGTCTTGTACGAACGTGGAGGTCTGGTAGATCGGGGGGATGATCGCACCCGTGGTCGGGTCGAACTCCTGCCCGACATGGATGGCGCGCGTGGAGAAACCGTGGTCTGTCATGGAGTGAGTTGCTTTCCGGATCTATTCGCTGAGGAAGTTGAGGAGGTCTTGGCGGGTGAGGACCGAGACGGGTTTGCCGTCTTCGGTCACCAGCAGGGCGTTCACGGTGGCGAGCGCCGCGCGGGCGGCGCTGACCGGTTCGTTCACGCCGATCAGGTCGAGCGGTTCACCGAGGAAGGCTCCGACGCTGTCGCTCATCTGCGCCCGACCGCTGAACACATCGTCGACGAGCGATGTCTCGTCGAGCGCCCCCGCCACTTCGCCCATCACGACGGGCGGTTCGGCCGTGAGCACGGGCAGCTGCGAGACGCCGTACTTGTTCATGATCTCGATGGCGTCCCGCACGGTGTCGGTGGGATGCGCGTGCACGAGGTCGGGCAGGTCGGCCCGCTTCGTGCCGATCACATCGTGCACGGTCGCCTCGTCGGGCACGTCGCTGAACCCGTAGGAGCGCATCCACTTGTCGTTGAAGATCTTGCCCAGGTAGCCTCGACCGCCGTCGGGCAGGATGACGACGACGATGTCGTCGGCGCTGAGGGTCTGAGCGGCGCGCACGGCCGCGACGACCGCCATGCCGCTGGAGCCGCCGACCAGGATGCCTTCCTCGCGGGCGAGCCGGCGGGTCATCTCGAAGGAGTCGGCGTCGGAGACGGCGATCACCTCGTCGACGACACTCGGGTCGTATGCGCCGGGCCAGAAGTCCTCACCGACACCTTCGACGAGGTAGGGCCGGCCGGTGCCGCCCGAGTAGACGGAACCTTCCGGGTCGGCGCCGATGACCTGCACGCGGCCGTCGGAGGCTTCTTTGAGAAAACGGCCCGTGCCGCTGATCGTGCCGCCGGTTCCGACGCCCGCCACCAGGTGGGTGATCCTCTGGTCGGTGTCCCGCCAGATCTCGGGCCCGGTCGTCTCGTAGTGGCTGAGCGGGCCGTTCGGGTTGAAGTACTGGTTGGGCTTGTAGGCGCCCGGGATCTCTGCCGCGAGCCTGTCGGAGACGCTGTAATAGGAGTCCGGGTCTTCGGGGGCCACCGAGGTCGGGGTCACCACCACCTCGGCGCCGTACGCCGTGAGCACATTGCGCTTGTCTTCGCCGACCTTGTCGGGGAGCACGAACACGCAACGGTAGCCGCGCTGCTGGGCAACGAGTGCAAGGCCGACCCCGGTGTTCCCGCTCGTCGGCTCGACGATCGTTCCACCCGGCTTCAGCTGGCCGTCACGCTCGGCGGCATCGATGATGCGTGTCGCGATGCGGTCTTTGGAGGAGCCGCCCGGGTTCAAGTACTCGAGTTTGACGAGCACGGTCGCCGCGACCCCGTCAACGACCTTGTTGAGTTTGACGAGCGGGGTGTTGCCGACCAGATCGACGATGGTCTCTGCGTATTCCACGCCCCCAACCTAACAGCGCACTTCCACATCCCGGAGTTTCATGACGTTCCCTCGCGGCCGTCCCTCTCAGGGGGTGCCCATACAATTGGGTCATGCCCGTGTCTGAACTGTCGACCGTCGCACAGGACTATCTGAAGGTCATCTGGTCGGCCACCGAATGGTCCCACGACCCGATCACCGTGAAGCAGCTGGCCGAACGGCTCGGCGTCCGGGCTGCGACGATCTCCGACGGCATCCGCCGCCTCGCCGATCAGGGGATGCTCGTGCACGAGCCCTACGGCGGCATCGAACTCACTGAGACGGGCCGCCGCAACGCCGTCGCCATGGTGCGCCGTCACCGTCTGCTGGAGACGTTCCTCGTGGAGGAGCTCGGATACGGCTGGGACGAGGTGCACGACGAGGCCGAGGTGCTCGAGCATGCGGTCTCCGACACGCTCATCGAACGCATCGACCGCCGGCTCGGCTTCCCTTCCCGCGACCCGCACGGCGACCCCATCCCGAGCGCCGATGGCACCCCGCACCTGCCGGATGCGACGCCGCTCATGTCTGCCGAGCCGAACGTCCCTCTGCGGGTCACCCGCATCTCGGACGCCGACCCGGCTGTGCTGCGCTACCTCGCCGACCGCGGCATCCTGGTCGACACCGCGCTCACCGTGGATGAGCACCGCGAGTTCGCCGGCGACGTGACGGTGCGCCTCGGCGACGCCGACGTCGTGCTCGGCGCGACGGCCGCCGCCGCCGTCTGGCTCACCCCCGCCTGACCCGCCCCGCTCCCCCTCGTTGAAGGGTGGGGGTGTGGCGTGGGGTCAGACCCAGTCGGCGACGGTGAGGACGACGAGGGCGATGTTCAGGGCGACGACGAGGGCGGCGACCCCGACGCCGAGGAGGCGCGTGCCCCATCCGTCGACGCGATCGCCCATCACCGCGCGCGAGCCGGTGAGCCGCAGCAGCGGGATCATCGCGAACGGAATGCCCAGGCTGAGGAAGACCTGGCTGATCACGAGCGCCCAGGTCGGGTCGACTCCGATCGACAGGATCACGATGGCCGGGATGAGGGTGACGACCCGTCGGGTGAGCAGCGGCACGCGCACTTTGAGCAGCCCCGACATGATGGTGGCGCCGGCGTAGCTGCCCACCGATGTGGAGGCGAGCCCCGAGGCGAGCAGCCCGACCGCGAAGATGACGCCGATCGCGGGGCCGAGCGCGGTGGTGATCGCGGCGTGAGCGCCCTCGATGGTGTCGGTGCCGCCGACCCCGCCGAGCGCGGCTGCGGCGAGCAGGAGCATCGCGATGTTCACGGCGCCGGCGAGGACGAGGGCGGCGACCACATCGATCTTCGTCGCCTTCAGCAGCCGGCGCACGGCGCCAGGGGTCGCGGCTCGTCCGTGCCGGTCGCGGGCGAGGGCGGAATGCAGGTAGATGGCGTGCGGCATCACGGTCGCGCCGAGCATGCTGGCCGCCAGCAGAACGGTCGGCGCCCCGTCGAAGCGGGGAACGAGGCCGTCGGCCGCCGCGCCCCAGTCGACGGGGCTCACGAACAGCCCGGCCAAGAAGCCGACCGCGATGACGCCGAGGAGCCCCACGATGACCATCTCGAACGGGCGCTGACCGCGGCGGGACTGTATCGCCAGGATGCCGATCGATACCACTCCGACGATGAGTCCGCCCAGCGGGAGCGGCAGCCCGAACAGCAGGTTGAGCGCGATGGCCCCGCCGATGACCTCCGCCAGGTCGGTCGCCGCCGCCACGAGTTCGGCCTGCGCCCAGAAGGCGCGTCTGGGGCCGGTGCCGAGTCGCGAGCCGAGCAGCTCCGGGAGGCTGGAACCGGTGACGATGCCGAGTTTCGCGGATTGGTATTGAACGAAGACGGCGATGGCGTTCGCTGCGACGAGCACCCAGACGAGAAGGTAGCCGTATTGTGCGCCGGCCGTGAGGTTCGCGGCAACATTGCCGGGGTCGACGTAGGCGATCGCCGCGACGAATGCCGGACCGAGCAGGAAGAGCAGCCGCGCGGGCGCCGCCGTCTTTCGTTCGTCGACCTCGACCGCCATCAAATCCCCTAACTCGAATGTTAGACCAGCCTAACATTCAAGAGAGGTCACCGCTGGCCGAGCCCTCGCGTCTCGCTCACGTCGCCGCCCGCCTCCTCGGTCATGCTGCGGCGATTGTCGATCGTCTGACCGATCTCGCGGGCCAGCGCAGGGCGTTTGCGCACCAGCTCCTCGAGCACCGGCACAGAGACCGTCACCAGCGTCACATCAGTGGAGGCGACGATCGTGGTGAACAGCTTCTCGCGGGTGAGCGCGGTGAGCCCGACGAACTCATTCTCACCGAGCAGGCCGAGGGGGATCTCGCCGCCGCCCTCCACCGGCGCGCCGAGCCGTGCCGTCCCGAGGGCGATGACGCCCGTCGTCTCCGGGATGGTCCCGGTTCGCTGGATCACCTCCCCCGCTCCGAACCGTTCGAGACGCGCGGAGGCCAGGAAATCCTCGAGCTCGTCCGAAGCCAGATGCAGCGTCGGGGCCACGAGGCGCAGGCAGGCGAGAAGGCGCTCCGGCGTGTTGTAGTCGTCCGTGAGGTCGCCGTCGAGATGGAGGCCGGCGCGACGGGCGGCATACCAGAGCCAGGTCAGGAAGAGCGCGAGCGTCTGCCCTTCCAGCGCCGGTCCGCTCACCGGGATGTTGACCTCGTACTTCGCTCCGCCGATCGGATACGCCGACGGCGCCTCTCCGCGCGCCACCATCGGCAGCTCGCCGGCCACCCGGCGCAGCAGACCGATCACATCCTGTGGTGCGTCGTCCGTGGCGAACGTCAACGTGCTCGACACGCTGTACGGCCCCGGCGCCTTGGAGAGGTTCGTGAACGAGCTGTCGGCGAGCGATCCGTTCGGCACGATCTGGATTCCGTTGCCGGTGTCGATGTGCACAGCCCGCCAGTTGACTTCGATCACCCGGCCCCGCACGCTGCCCGTGTCGAGCCAGTCGCCCAGCCGGAACGGCTGCTCGAACAGCAGGAACAGTCCGGAGACGATCGGGCCGATGGCGTTCTGCAGGGCGAGACCGATCACGATCGAGCTGACGCCGAGCGCGGTGAACAGACCCCCCACATCTGCGCCCCACACCCAGGCGAAGAGCACGGCCAGACTCACGATGATGAGCAGCAGCCGAAGCAGATCGACGAAGATGGAGGGCATCCTCTCCCGCCAGCTGCCGCGTTCGGCGGTGGAGAACAGCACCACGTTCAGCCCGTTGAGCAGCACGAGGATGACCAGGAATCCGAACACGGTCGCCGCGATCTTCGTCCAGGTGAAGTCCTGCTTCGTGAGTGTCACCTGGCTGATCAACAGCAGCAACGCCCCCATCGGCAGCAGGTAGTTGCGCACCAGCCGCACGACTTTGGCCGCCGGATGCCCGCGCCGCGTCAGCCACGCGTTCAGCTCGGTGAGCACCAGCAGCAGCACCGGGAGTCCGATCACCACGATCAGCGCCGGCCAGAACCACGGCTGCTGCGTGATGTCAGACACGGGTCGCCTCCAGGTCGATCCGCCACACCCGCTGCTGCCCGCTCTGCGTCTCGACCTCGCCCGCATCGGTGTATTTCACACTGTCAGGCAGAGCGTCGACGACGCGCTGGGTGAGGTAGACGCCCGGCGTGGCCGACGAATCCTGCACCCGATGCGCGAGGTTCACCGCGTCGCCCCACATGTCGTAGACGACGCTGGTGCGCCCGACCAGACCGCTGGTGACCGTTCCGCTGTCGATTCCCGCCCGCAGCCTCAGCTCGGCGCCGTTCTGCGCGCTGAACCGTTCGAGGATCTTCTGCATCGACAGCGCGAACTCGACCATCCGCCGTGCATTGTCGACCCGGGGGACGGTCAACCCGCAGCTCGCGAGATACCCCTCCTGCCGAGTCGTGCGCACGCGCTCGACACCGTGCCGCTCCGCCGCCTCGTCGAAGCTGCGCACGATGCTGTTCAGCAGCGCCAGTCCTTCAGCGGATTCCTTACCGCGACTGAAGTCGTCGAAGCCGACGATGTCGGCGAACAGCACTGTCACATCCTGGTGGTCTTCGGCGATCGTCTCATCACCCTGCCGGTACCGTTTCGCCACACCCTCCGGCATGAGGGTCAGCAGCAGACGTTCGTGTTCCTCCTGTTCGGCGTCGAGCAGGTCGGCCTTGATCTGCAGGCTGCGTGACAGATCGTTGAAGGCCGCGCCGAGATCGGCGATCTCGTCGTGCGAGCGGGTGTCGACCTGAACACCGACCTCCCCCGCCGAGACGCGGTTCACGCCGTCCAGCAGGCGCCGCAACGGACGCAGGAACACCTGGGCCAGCAGCAGCGAAAGCAGCGAGACCACGAGCACGAGGGCGGCCGTGGAGAGCACGAGGTTGCGGGTGAACTCGGCGACCGGCGCGTACGCCTCCGATGTGTCCATCCGGGCGACGATCACCCAGTTCAGGCCGGGGATGTGCAGCGGGGCGTATGCGGTGAGGTTCTCACCCCCGATGTAGCTCGGCCCTTCCGCCGTGCCGGTCTTGCCTTGCAGCGCCGCGTTCACAGACTGGGTGTTCACCGGTTGCAGCAGCACCGTCCCCTTCACGTCGACGATGCGGTCGGCCAGCTCGGGCGAGGTGCCGCTGCGGATCACGTCCGCCGAATACTGGGCGGGATGCTGCACCAGCATTCGCGACACCGAGCGCATCGTCTTGTCGGGCCCGGCCAAGTACACCTCGCCGGTCTGGCCGAGACCCTGCTTGGCCCAGCCCTTGTTCCCCGTCATCACGTTGTTGATGGTGTCGACATTGATCTGGAACGCCAGAACGCCGGTCAGTTTGCCGTCCGTGCCCACCGGGGAGACCACCCAGATCGTCGGTACGTTCAGCGACGGCAGATACCGGTCGAAGTCCGTGGTGACCGTCGAGTTCAGGGTGTTCGTCTTGAGAACCGACTGGTATGCCCGCTCAGCACCGATTCCTTGTACGGACCGGTCAGCACGTTCGAGCCCAGATCCGTGCCCTTATACGCGGAGTAGACGACGTTTCCTTTGGTATCGAGCAGCAGAGCGTCGTCGAAGTTGAGGTTGCCGACCAGATCGCGGAAGTAGCCGTTGTATTTCGCATTGGCGGCCGACCAGGCACTGCCGTCGCCCGCATCCTGGTTCTCGATCGCTTTGTCGTAGTCGAGCTTGTACGGCGCCGTGTAGTACGACTGCAGATACTGTTCGGCCGGCGTCGTCGGGGTGAAGGCGTTGTCGGCGTACGTCTCGCCGCTCTGCTTGTCGAGCTGCGGGACGAACGTGTTCGCATAGAAGCTGTCGAGCTGCGCTGCGCGATCCGCCGGCACCGTGCTCGTGCCGAGCTCGTCGAAGGCGGCGTTGAACGTCGTGGACGCGTCGATGGCGCTCTGATTGCTCGACCCGAGCACGACCGCCGAGCGCACATTGGCGAAGACACGGGTGATCTCGGCCGCGCGCGTCTCCCGCACGCTGGTGAGCTGATTGAGCGCCGCCTGCTTGAGTGAGCTCGTGGCGTTCACATAACCGATCAGGCCGGTGACGAGCGCCGAGAGGATGCTCACACCGAGCAGCATGATCAGCAGTTTCGACTGGATGCTCAGCCCGCCTCGGCGCCGACGCTTCGACCGTCCGCTCGGGTCGCCTCCGGGCGCGACGGCGCCTTCGCTGGCGGCCGGGTCTGTCGGACCGGTCGGTGTGGACGGTGGTTCTTCGAGAACTGGAGCGGTCACGCGGTCCCCTTTTGCGCACGTGCACAGGTCGCCGGCGAATGGCCGGGAGTCCACTCTAGCCACACCCGTCACACGAATGAAAGCATTAAATCGCCGGGCGCAACCGCCTACTCGTCGAGGACGACCGTCTCCGTCTGCTCCCGGTAGAGCCGGGAGTACACCCCACCGAGCTCCAGCAGCTCCCGATGGGTACCTCGTTCGACCACCTGGCCGTGGTCGACGACGAAGATCACATCCGCCGCGACGATCGTCGACAACCGATGCGCGATCGCGATCGTCGTGCGCCCGCGGGAGGCGGTGTCGAGGGCGACCTGCACCACGCGCTCCGAGATGGAGTCGAGCGCACTCGTCGCTTCGTCGAGGATCAGCACCTCCGGGTTCTTGAGCAGCACACGAGCGATGGCGATGCGCTGCTTCTCGCCGCCGGAGAGCCGGTAGCCGCGCTCCCCCACGAGCGTGTCGTAGCCGTCGGGAAAGCTCGCGATCGTGTCGTGGATGTTCGCGGCCCGGGTGGCGGCCTCGATCTCGAGCTGAGTCGCATCCGGCCGTGCATAGCGCAGGTTCTCGGCGATGGTCGCGTGGAAGAGGTAGGTCTCCTGGCTCACGACACCGATGTGCGACACCAGTGATTCCTGCTGCAGCTCGCGCAGTTCCATCCCGCCGAACAGGATGCGCCCGCTCGTCGCATCGTAGAAGCGCGGGATGAGGTACGAGACGGTGGTCTTGCCTGCGCCCGACGGGCCGACGAACGCCGCGAACTCGCCGCGTTCGATCACGAATGACACATCGTCGAGCGTGTTGCGTTCCTCCAGTCGCGCGTCGGGGTAACGGAACACCACGTGGTCGAACTCCACCCGGCCGAGGCCGCGCTCCGGGTCGACGGGAACCGCATCCGGCCGGTCGGCGATCGCCGGCTTCAGGTCGAGGTACTCGAAGATGCGGGCGAACAGCGCTCCGGACGTCTGCAGGTCGAGCGCCACACGCATCAGCCCGAGCAGGGGGAAGAGCAGCCGCGCCTGCACGGTCGTGAACGCCACGATCGTGCCCGCCGTGATGTCGGTCGCCCCACCGAGCACCAGCCAGCCGGAGACCAGGTACACGATCGCCGGAATCGAGGAGAGGAAGATATTGACCATCGCGAAGAACCACTGCCCGCTCATCGCCTGCGAGACCTGCAACCTGATCTGGTTCTGGTTCTCGTCGTCGTAGCGGCGCACCTCGGTAGCCTGCCGGTTGAAGCTCTTCGAGAGCAGGATGCCCGAGACGCTCAGCGTCTCCTGGGTGATCGCCGTCATGTCCGAGAGCGACTCCTGCGTCCTCGTCGCGATGCGCGCCCGCACTTGGCCGACCCTCCGCTGCGCGATCACGAGCACCGGCATGAGCACAACCGCCACGACGGTGAGCTGCCAGTTGAGCAGCACCATCGCCACGAACGCCGCGATCACGGTGACCGTGTTGCCCAGGATGCTCGACATCGTGTTGGTGAGCACGTTCGAGACGCCCCCGACATCGTTCTGCAGCCGCGACTGGATGATCCCCGTCTTCGTCTTCGTGAAGAAGCTCAGTTCCATGGCCTGCAGATGCGAGAAGAGCCGCACCCTCAGTGCACCCATGACCTTGTTGCCCACGGATGCTGTGAGGTACGTCTGCCACACCCCCAGCAGCGCCGACCCCACGTAGACGATGATCATCAGCACGACCACCGTGATCAACGTCGAGATCTCGGGCTTGCCCGACTTGGGGAACAGGCCGTCGTCGAAGGCGCGCTGAGTGAGGAACGGCGGCACGACCGACAAACCCGCGCCGATCAGCACCAGCACCATCGTGACGACGATCGCTGTCTTGTGCGGGGCGAAGAGGCCGCCGATCCGCCGCATCAGATGCGGGATCTTCGGGGCCGTGGCGTTCAGCGCCTTCTGGGCCTCCGCATCCCCGCCACTCACGCGGCCCCGGCCGCCACCGCCGCCGCCGGCGCCGCGCATCCCACTCATGTTTTCGAGACTAGACCCGTTCGCCCGCACACCCGGCCGACCGCCGCCGTTCGGCGCCGCAAATCCCTGAATGCGCGGCCTGGCCCCCATCCGCGTGACAAAACTGTGATGCAAGCGCTTGACGTAAACGCTTGCACTCCCGGCGGGAAGACGGGTACCTTGGCGGCGAGCGCATCAGCGCGCTCGCACCACGAAGCTCAACGAGGAGTGAAATGAAAGCAGCACGTCTCTCCGTGATTGCCGGAGTCGCTGTCGTCGGCCTCGCATTAGCGGGATGCACCGGCGGGGGATCGTCAGGGGGAAGCGGGGGCGGAGACGCCGCCGCCAACATCTCGGGCAAAGGTCCGATCACCTACGTTCAGGGTAAAGACAACTCCAACGTCGTCCGCCCCCTGATCGACAAATGGAACACGGCGCACCCCGACGAGAAGGTCACCTTCAAGGAGCAGTCCGACCAGGCCGACCAACAGCACGACGACCTCGTGCAGAACTTCCAGGCGAAGAACCCCAACTACGACGTCGTCGACGTCGACGTCGTGTGGACTGCCGAGTTCGCGGCCAAAGGATGGCTGCAGCCGCTCACCGGGGCGCTGAAACTGGACACGTCGAACCTGTTCAAACCGACCATCGCAACGGCCACCTACAACAACACGCTCTTCGCTGCACCGCAGACCTCTGACGGCGGCCTGCTCTATTACCGCACCGACCTCGTCAAGACCCCGCCCACCTCGTGGGACGAGATGATGAGCGACTGCGCGATCGCCAAGGCGAACAAGATCGGCTGCTACGCAGGCCAGTACGCCCAATACGAGGGCCTCACGGTCAACACGGCGGAGGCCATCAACACCGCCGGCGGCACCATCGTCGGCAAGGACGGCAAGACGCCGACCCTCGACACCGCCGACGCCAAGAAGGGGCTGCAGCGCCTCGTCGACGCCTTCAAAGACGGCAACATCCCCGCCGACGCGATCACCTTCCAGGAGGAGCAGGGACGCCAGGCGTTCGAAGCCGGACAGTTGATGTTCCTGCGCAACTGGTCGTACGTGTACAACCTGGCCAAGACCGACGGAAGTTCCGTCGTCAAGGACAAGTTCGCGATCGCCCCGCTTCCCGGTGACGGCAACGGTCAGCCCGGTGCCTCCAGCCTCGGCGGCCACAACGCAGCGATCAGCGTCTACTCGAAGCACAAGACGACCGCCCGCGACTTCATCGCCTTCCTCGAGTCGGAGGAGACGCAGAAGTTCTTCATGACGCAAGGCTCCCTCGCCCCGGTCATCGGCTCGCTGTACACCGACCCCGACCTGGTGAAGCAGTTCGGCTTCCTTCCGACGCTGAAGACGTCGATCGAGAACGCGGTGCCGCGCCCCGTGAGCCCGTTCTACCCGGCTGTCACCAAAGCCATCCAAGACAACGCTTATGCGGCACTGAAGGGTGACAAGACCGTCGACAAGGCCCTGTCGGATATGTCGGCCGCCATCTCGACAGCGAGCGCCGGCTAACCACGGATGAGGCAACCGGGCGGTGGGAACCCTCCCGCCGCCCGGTCTCCCCACCCGATCCGGACCTCGGAGGCTTCACATGTCAGCGTCGAACGTCGTCGCCCCGCCCACCTCGCGCAAACCCAGACAGCAGCGCGCCGGTGTCAAAAAGAACCACGCCCAGGAGGGCCGCTGGGCCTTCTACCTGATCATCCCCACGATCGTGCTGCTGGCGGTCGTCATCGGCTACCCGGTGATCAGCGCCATCATCATGTCCTTCCAGAAGGATGCCGGCCTCGACCCGGCCACCGGACTGTTCGTGCAGGGCGGGTTCGCCGGCTTCCAGAACTACGCCCACTGGCTGTTCCAGCAGTGCGCCGGCCCCAATGGCGAGACCATCGCCTGCCCGCCGGGCAACCTGGGCTCGCAGTTCTGGAACGCGGTCTTCGTCACCTTCTTCTTCACGGTCGTCACCGTCGTGCTCGAGACGGTGCTCGGGATGTGGTTCGCCTTCATCATGAACCGCACCTTCCGGGGCCGTGGCCTCGTGCGCGCCGCCATCCTGGTGCCGTGGGCCATCCCGACCGCCGTCACCGCAAAGCTCTGGTTCTTCATCTTCTCGGTGGCAGGTGTCGCCAACGCGGTGCTCGGGGCGCACATCCTGTGGACCAGCGACGAATGGGCCTCCCGGTTCGCGGTGATCATCGCCGACACCTGGAAGACGACGCCGTTCATGGCGCTGCTCATCCTCGCCGGCCTGCAGATCATCCCCGAAGAGGTCTATGAGGCGGCGAAGGTCGACGGCGCCACCACCTGGCAACGGTTCTGGCGGGTGACCCTGCCGCTGGTGAAACCGGCGCTGCTCGTCGCCGTGCTGTTCCGGGTGCTGGACGCACTGCGCATCTACGACCTGCCGGCCATCCTCACCAACGGGGGTGGTGGCACCGGTAATGCCACGACGACCCTGTCGATCCTCGTCGTCGACCAGATCAGACAGGGCTTCAACAGCGCATCCGCGCTCTCGACGATCACCTTCATCATCATCTTCCTCGTCGCCTTCATCTTCGTGCGCTTCCTCGGCACGAACGTGGTGCGAACGCAGGAAGCACAGCAGAAGGGGGCGAAGGGATGACCACCGTCGCCGGCCCCGCGGCCGCCACCGCCGAAGCCACAAGCCTTCCCCGCACGCGCCGGAAGAGCAGGACCAAATCGCGCACCCGCAACCAGAGCATCCGCACCGGAGTCAGCGCGATCATCATCGTGCTGTGGTGCCTGCTGCCGTTCTACTGGATGGTCGTCACCTCGTTCCGCGACGTCGGGTACACGTTCGAAACGACCCCGCTGCCCACGCACTTCACCTGGGACAACTACGAGACGGCGTTCTCGACCCAATTGGGCAACCACCTCGGACAGGCGCTGCTGAACTCGCTGTTCATCGGCGCGTGCGTCACGATCATCGCCCTCCTCGTCGGAACCTTCGCCGCGTATGCGCTGGCCCGGCTCGACTTCCGGTTCAAAGGCATCGTGCTCGGCATCATTCTGGGCGCTTCGATGTTTCCGGGCGTCGCGCTCATCACGCCGCTGTTCCAGCTGTTCACCAACATCGGCTGGATGGGCCAGTATCAGGCGCTGATCATCCCGGAGATCTCGTTCGTGCTGCCGCTGACGGTCTACACGCTCAACTCGTTCTTCCGCGAGATGCCGTGGGACCTCGAAGAGGCCGCCCGCATCGACGGGTGCACGAGAGTTCAGGCGTTCCGCCGCATCATCCTGCCCCTGGCGGCGCCGGCGGTGTTCACCACGGCCATCCTGGCGTTCATCTCCTCCTGGAACGAATACCTGATCTCCAGTCAGCTGTCGAGCGATGCGACCCAGCCGGTCACCGTGGCCATCGCCTCCTTCGCCGGCAGCCAGCCGCACCAGGAGCCGTACACCGCGGTGATGGCGGCCGGCACGATCGTCACCGTTCCGCTGGTGATCCTGGTGCTGATCTTCCAGCGCCGAATCGTCGCGGGGCTCACCGCCGGCGGCGTGAAGGGCTGAGGCGATGCGCTGGAACGATCCGCTGGAACTGGTCGACGTCGGCATCGGCATCGTCGGATTCTTCGCGTTCGCGTTCCTGATCGTTACGATCGTGAGCGAGCTCACCGGCGCCGATGCCCTCGGCTGGGCGCTGACCCTGTTGGCGCTGGTTCTCGTCCTCGTCCTCCTCTGGCAGGCGCGACGTCACATCGTGGCGTCGCGCAGGCCGGTCGAGGAACCGGACGAACACCTCACCCACCTGCCGACCCAGAGCTCCTGAACCGGGAGCACACACATGGCAGGGATCGACGAGGTCGCGCGCGCGACGGGCGTCTCGACGGCGACGGTCTCGCGGGCTCTGCGGGGGCTGCCGAACGTCTCCGACAAAACCCGCGCCGCCGTTCGCCGAGCGGCAGACGAGCTGGGATACGTGGCGTCGTCGAGCGCTTCCGGGCTCGCAAGCGGGCGCACCCTGGCCATGGGGGTGGTCGTCCCATCGGTGAGCCGCTGGTTCTACACCTCGGTCCTGGAGGGCGTCGACGCCGAGCTGCGGGCCGCGAGCTACGACATGATCCTGTTCAACCTGGGCGGTCACCGCGGTGACCGTGAGCGAGTCTTCCACCGATCCATCCTGCGCAAGCGAACGGATGCGCTGCTCGCTCTCTGCCTCGACTTCACCGCCGATGAGCGCCACCAGCTCGCCTCGCTCGGCCACCCGACCATCGTGGTCGGCGGCCCCGTGAAGGGTCTGCGCAGCGTCGGCATCGACGAGAAGCACACGGCCAGAACGGCAACGGAACACCTCATCGCGCTCGGGCACCGCGACATCGCCCACCTCGGTGGGGAGGACGAGGAGGGGTTGAACCGGCAGGTTCCGGTCGGGCGCTTGCACGGCTTTCAGCAGGCGATGCGCTCCGCCGAACTCTCGGTGCGCAGCGAATGGGTTCTCCCGGGCGGATTCTCTTTGCCCGAGAGCCGCGCGTCGATGAACGCGCTGCTCGATCGGCCGGGACCGCATCCCACCGCCGTCTTCGCCGGCTCGGACGAGATGGCGATCGGGGCCATCCTCGCAGCGCACGACCACGGGCTCTCTGTGCCGGGAGACCTCTCGGTGATCGGCATCGACAACCACGACTTCGCCGAGTCGTTCGGGCTGACGACGATCGCACAGAGCCCGTTCGACCAGGGCGCGGTTGCAGCCCGCATCCTGCTCGACGAGCTCGCCGGCGCCGAACCCCGCACCCGCTCTGTGCGCTCCCCCACCGCACTCATCGTTCGCGCCTCCACCGCACCCCCGGCCCCCTAACCGTCGACCCCCGAACGCACCGGCGGACGAGGGGTCAGCTGGCGTCGGCGAGGGTCAGCGCTTCAGCCTCTTCGAGTGAGGACTCTTCGACGCCGTCGACACGCTTGAGGTACTTGTGACCGATGATCACGAGGGCGACGGCGACCAGCACCGAGATCCCCCCGGCGAAGAACGGAGTGGCCGGCGAGATCGTGTCGGCAAGCAGGGTGGCCGCCGGCGGGGCGATCGCGCCGCCGAGGAAGCGCACACCCGAATACGCACTGGATGCGACGGATCGGGGCAGATCGGTGGCCTCCATCACACACTCGGTCAGCACGGTGTTGAGAATGCCGAGCAGCAGACCGCCGACGATGACGCAGACGATCAGACCGACCAGCGAACCGATCAGGAGCCCCGCCACACCGAGGTCGATCGCGAGGAGCGGCATCACGATCCACAGAACGCGCGTGCGCGGCAGCCGGCGCGTGAGCAGAGGTGCGCCCCAGACGGAGGTGACGGCGAGCGAGACACCCCAGCCGAAGAAGATGAAGCCGAGACCGATAGCCGAGTCGACGCCGAGCGGCACGAGGGCGAACGGCGTGTAGGCGAGCAGCACGAAGAAGCCGATGTTGTAGAACAGGGCGGCCGCGGCCAGGAATCCGAGCGCCGGCTTCGCGAGGGCCTTGAATGGCGCGCCGATCGAGGTCGGCGTCGGCTTCTCTGGGTTCTTCTTGAGCAGCAGCACGATCGCGATGAAGCCGATCGCCATCAGCACGGCAGTGCCGAAGAACGGTCCGCGCCAGCTCCAGCTGCCGAGCAGGCCGCCGAGCAGCGGGCCGATGGCGATGCCGAGGCCGAGGGCCGCTTCGTAGAGGATGATGGCCGACGACGTTCCCCCCGAGGCGGCGCCGACGATGGTGGCGAGCGCGGTGGATATGAAGAGCGCGTTTCCGAGGCCCCAGCCCGCCCGGAACCCGATGATCGCCTCGACGCTCGGCGAGAGACCCGCGGCGAGCGCGAACACCACGATGAGCGCGAGCCCGATCAGCAGCGTTTTCTTCGCGCCGATACGGCTGGAGATCCAGCTGGTGAAGAACATGGCCGCGCCCGTGATGAGCAGATAGCTCGTGAAGAGCATCTCGGTCTCGGTCGGGGTGGCTTTCAGGCTGGCGGCGATCGCGGGCAGAATCGGGTCGACGAGCCCGATGCCCATGAAGGCGATGACGGACGCGAAGGCGACCGCCCAGACGGCGGTCGGCTGTTTGAGGATGCTGGTGGGTTTGTCGTGAGACATTGCTGTGTCGGGGCTCCGTGGTCGAGGGTGGTGCGGGGATCGTGGGGACGGTGTGCGGGGCGCCGACGGTTTCGCCACGGCGCCGCGACCGCTACGACCCGGTCGTCATGAGTGCAGCCGAGGCCGCGGTGGACAGGTCGACGCGTGAACCGATGATGCGCACCGTGCTGCGCATCGCGGCGATCTCGTCTTCGGTGAGGTCGGCGAACATCGGCACGAGGGCGGCGGTCAGCTGGTCGCGCCAGTCCTGCAGCGCGGCCGCGCCTTTCGGTGTGAGGTCGATCTGCCAGGCGCGGGCGTCGTCGGTGTCGGCGATCCGCTTGACCCATTCGGATTCGACGAGGTTGCGCACGAGTTTCGTCATCGTCGGCTGGGAGACCCGGCTCTGCGCGGCGAGCTCGCCCAGGCGCATGGCGCCGGCCGTCTGCAGCACACTGAGGGTTCGCCAGACGGCAGGGGATTCGGTGCTGCCGGTGACGCGGGCGGCGAGCCGGGTCAGGCGGTGGCTGGCGACGACGAGGTCGCCGAGAGTTTCGTGGAGATCGTGGAGATCCGGTTGAGGCATGCCTCTATTATATATAGCTCACCTATATACTTCAACTCCGTGCGGCGAGCACGTAGGCCTGCTGAACCTTCTCGGGTCCCTCCGGCTCCCGCACCAGCCGGGCCTGCTCCCGAAACCCGGCCCCCTCCAGCAGCTCCCGGATGCGCTCCGGCCGTTGCCGACGCGTCTCCAGGTCGAGCTCGTGACCGTAGGCCCGACGAAGCCGCACCACACCGTCGCCCACCTGGAAGGCGAGCAGAAGCCACCCACCTGGCCGCAGCACCCGCGCGAACTCGGCGAACAGCACCGGCTGCCTCTCAGCCGGCGTGTGGATGATCGAGTACCAGGCCAGCGCTCCCCCGAGCGACGCATCCGGAAGGTCGAGTTCAGCCATCGCGCCCACCTCGAAGCGAATCCCGGGATGCTGCTGACGCGCGACCTCGATCATGCCCGGTGACAGATCGACGCCGAACACATCGAGCCCGAGCGCCGCGAGATGCCCGGTGATCCGCCCCGGCCCGCACCCCAGATCAGCCACCGGCGCGCTCCCGGTGGCGAGAACACGCTCGGCGAACACCCCGAGCATCGCCCGGTCGAACTCGTTGCGGTCGAGGTCATCCCGCAAGAGTTCGGCGTAGTCGACGGCGACAGTGTCGTAGGCGGTGCGGGTGGCGGTGACATCGAGCGGCTCTGACATGGAGCCGAGTGTACGGAGGGCCGCCGACAGGTAGCGAAAAGCCCCCGGCCGTACCAGGGCCGGGGGCTGTCGAGGGATGGAAGCTACCGCAGCCAGGTGCCGGTCGGGCTCTGACTGCGGTGCAGATCCGGCGGATGCGCGTCGCGCGCGCCAGACCTGTCGGAGAGCATGGCGTCAGCGAGCTGGCGCCAGAACGCAGCGAAGCTGCGCCACCGGGTGGTGTTCATCGTGGTTCTTTCGCGTTGTGCGTCGTTGCACACTGCCCGCACGGGCGCGCAGGCAGGCATGATCGGACGTGGGATGGACGCACGCCGATGGGCGTGCGGTGCCGAGCATCCCTGGTGACGTTCTGCCGGTTAACGACAGAGGGCGTCGCCCCGTTGCGGGGGCGACGCCCTCACAACACGGATACTCGGTGAGGAGTCCGCGTCGTGACACGTCAGGCCGCTCGCGCCCCGGAGGGCACGAGACGAGCGCCGATCACACCTGCAGAAAGAGCCCCGATGGGGCACTGACTACTTGAGGGTGATGGTGGCGCCAGCCTCTTCGAGCTGAGCCTTCGCCTTGTCGGCGGTCTCCTTGTTGGCGCCTTCGAGGACGGTGCTCGGGGCACCGTCGACGAGAGCCTTCGCCTCACCGAGGCCGAGGCTGGTGAGGGCGCGCACCTCCTTGATGACCTGGATCTTCTTCTCGCCGGCCGCCTCGAGGACGACGTCGAAGGAGTCCTTCTCCTCGACCTCTTCCGCGGGGGCGGCAGCGCCGGCACCGGCCGCAGCAACGGCGACGGGGGCGGCGGCGGTGACCTCGAAGGTCTCCTCGAACTTCTTCACGAACTCGCTCAGTTCGATGAGCGTGAGCTCCTTGAACGCGTCGAGCAGCTCGTCAGTCGTGAGCTTTGCCATGATTTTCTCCTTAGTGTTTTCGTGTACTCAACCGCTTGTGGTTCATCCCGGGGGATGGACTACGCAGCGGACTCCTGCTTCTCACGCAGCGCGTCGACCGTGCGAACGGCCTGCGACAGCGGTGCGTTGAACAGATATGCGGCTCCGAACAGCGAGGCCTTGAAGGCGCCGGCCAGCTTGGCCAGCAGAACTTCACGAGACTCGAGGTCGGCGAGCTTGCCTACCTCTGCTGCGGTCAGCGGGTTACCGTCGAAGTAACCACCCTTGACCACCAGGAGAGGGTTTGCCTTGGTGAAGTCGCGCAGTGCCTTCGCGACGGCGACAGGGTCGCCGTGCACGAACGCGATCGCGGACGGCCCGACAAGCTCCTCGTCAAACGACGAAATGCCTGCCTTGTTGGCCGCGATCTTGGTCAGCGTGTTCTTCACCACGGCGTACGTCGCGTGCTCACTGATCGATTTGCGCAGCTCTTTGAGCTGAGCGACAGTGAGACCGCGGTACTCGGTCAGCAGAACGGCGGTCGAGGTCTTGAAGAGATCTTCAAGCTCGGCTACCGCGGCTTCCTTGTTCGCCATGGCCACTCCTCTAATTTTGCGTCGCACACCGCGGAGGCGATGTGCGCCTCGACCGCTGGGCATGAAAAAAGCTCCGGCGCAGTGGCACGGAGCTTGTCGACGCGAGCGTGGCCCGCAAAACTTGCTTCATACACCTGCGCGGGCCCCCACCTGAGTGGATCTTCGATCGGCTGCTTGCGCATCCGACGACCTGCGGTCTTTGGCTTCGGACAGGATACGGGATGCGCGGCCGCCGAAGCAAATCCGCGCATCCCGTCACCGGCTCCCGGCCGCCGCTCAGCCGGTCTGAGCGCGGAGGAAGCCGGCGATGTCGCCGGCGAAATGGGGGTGCAGCGGAACGCCGCCGTGCGGGCGGCCCGGGTAGACGATGTGCGTGGCGCGCGGCAGCCGCCGGGCGGTCTCGCGACCGACCTCGGGCGGGTAGAACACGTCGCGGCCGCCCGAGAGGATGAGCGTGGGGGCGGTCACGCGGTGCAGCCCGTCCAACACGTCGTAGGCGTCCTCCGCCCGCACAAGGGCGATCAGACTCTCGGGGTC
This sequence comes from Leifsonia poae, assembly GCF_020009625.1. Classification (NCBI taxonomy): domain Bacteria; kingdom Bacillati; phylum Actinomycetota; class Actinomycetes; order Micrococcales; family Microbacteriaceae; genus Leifsonia; species Leifsonia poae. Next base: position 3,136,514 of record NZ_JAIHLP010000002.1, on the reverse strand, counting down.
GTCGGGTTGCGGGACGATCCGCCCGAACAGGCGGACGAGCGGGTCGAGGAGCCGGGAGTTGAGAGTGCCGCTCGCGAGTTCGGCGTAGGCCCGCCGGTCGTTCGCGGCGAGCAGGGAGACGTACCGCCGCTGCAGGATTCTGCCGCGCGTGCCGAGACGGGCCGCGCCGGCCGCGATCACGAGCGTCTTCACGAGGTCGGGCTGATCCACCGCCAGTTGGAGGGCGACGCTGGCGCCGGTCGACAGCCCCATGACCGCCACCGGGCGCCCGAAGCGTTCCCGGATGAGCCGCCCGTACACCGCCGCGATCTCCGACATGTCGAAGTCCAGCGGCAGGAACGCGGGGCGCCCGACAGCGTGGACGCGGTGCGTCCGTGACGGACCGCGCACGATGAACCGTTCGGCCACCCGATCGATGCCGCGCGGGTTGTCGATCTCGGCCGGCAGCGCCCGGATGAAGAGCAGCGGCTCGGCATCGGCGTCGCCGTAGTACGCGGTGGCAAGGATGCCCGGGGTCGCGCTCATCCGGCGGCGGTTCCCGACGGCTCGACCGGCCCGGTCGGCTCGGCGAGGTCGTCAGCGTCGGCCGCGACGTCGTCACGGGCCGCAGGCACGGCTGGCGCTCGACCCCCCGGCGCCGTCGGCGCACCCGCCAACGGAAGCGAGAGCGTGAACACGGTGTCCCCGGGCTCGCTGCGCACGGAGACCTCGCCGCCGTGCGCGGCGACGACCGCCTGAACGATCGCCAGGCCGAGTCCGGTGCTCCCCGTGGCCCGGTTGCGCGAGCTGTCGCCGCGGGCGAAACGCTCGAACAGGGTCGGCTGCAGGCCCTCCGGGATGCCCGGGCCGTCGTCCGAGACGGTCACGATCGCGCGGCCCGCGGCGTCGTCCACGGCGAGCGCGGCCGTCACCTTGGTTCCTTCCGGCGTGTGCACACGGGCGTTCGCCAGTAGGTTCACGACGACCTGGTGGAGCCGGGGAGCGTCGCCGACGACCTCCACGGGCTCCTCGGGCAACAGGATCGACCAGCGGTGTTCCGGGCCGGCCGCGTGCGCGTCGCTCAGCGCATCCACCAGCAGCATCGACAGGTCAACCGGGTCGCGGTCGAGCTCGCGACCCTCGTCGAGCCGGGCGAGCAGGAGCAGGTCTTCGACGAGCGAGGTCATCCTCGTCGCCTCCGATTCGATGCGGTCCAGCGAATGGGTCACGTCTCCCGGCAGGTCGTACGGCGAGCGCCGGGTGAGCTCGGCATAGCCGCGGATCGAGGCGAGCGGCGTGCGGAGCTCGTGGCTGGCGTCGGCGACGAACTGCCGCACCTTCTGTTCGCTGGCCTGGCGGGCCGTGAGCGCGGAGGCCACATGGCCGAGCATCCGGTTCAGAGCGGAACCGACCTTGCCCACCTCGGTGTTGGGGTCGGTGTCTTCCTCCGGAACGCGCACCGACAGCGCGACATCGCCGCGGTCGAGCGGCATCTCAGACACCGCCTGGGCCGTGCCCGCCACACGCTCCAGCGGTCGCATCGCGAGCCTCACGACGAAACTGGCGATGAGGAACGCGAAGATCAGACCGGCGAGCGTCACGAGAACGATCGTGAGCGTCAGCTGAGCGAGGGTCGCGTTCACGTCGTTCAGAGGCAGCCCGATGATCACGGCGTCGCCGTTATCGAGTTTCGCCGCGGCGATCCGGTATGAGCCGAGCGCCGTGCCGAGATCGACCGTGTGCGGACGCGCGTCGGCCGGGATCGTCAGCAGCGCGAGCCCATTGATCGTCACCTGGGTCGGCTGGAGGGGTTGGTTCGTCGTGGTGCTCGGTGGCCGGTCGGAGAGGACGACGGGCGGGAACAGGAGTCCCCCCTCCGCACTTCGCACGGCACCAAGGGTTCCGGTGGGCTGGCCGGGAGTCTGAACCACATCAGCGGCCGCCGGCAGGGTCGGGCCGCCCGCATTGATGCGGTTGGCCGCGTGCTCCCCCCGGGCGAGAGCGCTGGTCAGCTGGCCGTCGAGGCGCGCCATCAAGTTGCTCTGCAGCGCGAGAACGCTCACCGTGCCGATCGCGGCCCCGAGCACGGCGAGCATCGCCACGACGACGAGCACGACCCGGCTGCGGAGAGTCCAGGCACGGAACGGGCGGATTCGGGCCAGCCGGCCGCGCATCCGCCGGGGTGGAATCGGGGTGCCCGACGCCGGGGCAGTCGTCACGTCGCCGCCTTGACCATGTAGCCGGCACCGCGCACGGTGTGGATCATCGGTGTGCGACCGGAGTCGATCTTCTTGCGGAGATACGAGATGTAGAGCTCGACGACGCTGGAGGACCCGCCGAAGTCGTAGCTCCACACCCGGTCGAGGATCTGGGTCTTGCTCAGCACGCGACGCGGATTGCGCATCAGGAACCGCAGCAGTTCGAACTCGGTGGCGGTGAGCTGGATGGGGTCGCCGTCGCGGTGCACCTCGTAGCTGTCCTCGTCGAGCACCAGGTCGCCGACGATCAGTACGGGGTCGCTCTGGTCGGCGACAGCTGCGCGGGATCGGCGCAGCAGTCCTCGCAGCCGAGCCACGAGCTCCTCGAGGCTGAACGGCTTCGTCACATAGTCGTCGCCGCCGGCGGTGAGCCCGGCGATGCGGTCGTCGAGGGAGTCTTTGGCGGTGAGGAAGAGCACGGGCGCCTCATTGCCGTCGGCGCGCATCCTCGACAGCACCTGCAACCCATCGATGTCGGGGAGCATGATGTCGAGCACGACGACGTCGGGCTTGAACTCGCGGGACACGCTGAGCGCCTGCTGCCCGGTGGAGGCTGTCCTGACTTCCCAGTCCTCGTAGTGGAGGGCCATCGAGAGCAGGTCGGTGAGAGTCGACTCGTCGTCCACGACGAGCACGCGGATGGCACTGCCGTCCGCTCGGCGCAGCAGAGTGCGAGGTTGGCTGGGGGTGCCCGGTACGGCACGGGGGTTCATGGTCACCTTTCCTATTATCGCGAGCGGGCTCGACGCAAACTATGGGGAAGCTATGTGAAGTCTGTGAGCTCTCCGCCACCGTCTGTGAGGAACGGTTTCGACGATCAGCCAAAACATAGCTTCACCACAGCATGCCCAAATCCGCCGTGCATACCTTCACTCCGTTCAGCTAGAACATTCGAGGGACAAGACAGAAAACGGAAGCCACATGTTCGGGACATATCTGCGACGCGAGCTCATCAATCGCCGCAAGCAGACGATCATCATCGCCGTGGGCATGGCCCTCGCGATCGCACTCGTCATCATCGTCAACTCGGTCTCCGCCGGCGTCAAGTCGGCCCAGGCCAGCGTGCTCCAGTCGGTCTACGGTGTCGGAACCGACATCACGATCACGGAACCGGCGACGGCGCAGGGCGCCACCACCGCGCAGGGGCAGGGCGGCGGTCCGCGGTTCGACTTCGGCGCCAACTCCGGAACCGAGACCGGAAGCGGCCGCAGCGTGAACACGTCGAGGCTCGAGCCGACCCGGGGCGCGACCGTGATGGACTCCTCGACCCTGACCAAGACGGAGAAGGTCAGCAACGTCTCCGCCGCGGCCGCCGTGCTCTCCCTCACCAACACCAGCTTCAGTGGCACGCTTCCGAACTTCCAGCAGATGCGCCAGGAGCGCCAGGCCGGCGGCTCGGCCTCGCAGTCGACCGCTCCCCCGACCGGCGGCGCCGACGGCGCCGGCGGCAGCTCGTTCACCGTCAACACGTTCTCGGTGATCGGGCTCGACCCGGCAGGCAAGTCGGTCGGCCCGCTCTCCTCGGTCACGCTGTCCAGCGGCCGCACCTTCACGAAGGCCGACAACGGCACAGATGTCACGGTGCTCGATGCGAGCTACGCCAAGACCGCGAGCAAAGCGGTCGGCGACACCATCACCATCGGCGGCACCGACTTCAAGGTCATCGGCATCGTCGCGGCCACCGGCAGTGACTCGACCACGGCGGCGAATTCCTACATCCCGCTCGACGTCGCCCAGAAACTCTCCGGCCAGACGGACAAGATCAGCGCGGTCTACGTGACGGCGGCGTCCTCCAGCGACATCGGCCAGATCAAGACCGACCTCACCAAGGCGCTCCCATCGGCGACCGTGAGCACGCAGGCCGACCTGGCCTCCAGCGTCTCCGGCTCGCTCGGAACAGCCGGCCAGCTCCTCTCGAACCTGGGCACGTGGCTGTCGATCATCGTGTTGGCTGCGGCGTTCCTCATCGCCATCCTGTTCACCATCTCCGGTGTCACCCGCCGCACGCGGGAGTTCGGCACCCTCAAAGCGATCGGCTGGAGCAACCGCCGCATCGTCGGGCAGGTGGCCGGTGAGTCGGTGGTGCAGGGCCTCATCGGCGGCATCATCGGTGTCGCCGTCGGGCTCGTGGGCGTGCTCATCGTCAACATGGTCTCCCCCACCCTCTCGGGCGGTGTCAGCACCGGCGCCACCACCTTCGCCGACGCGGCCGCACGCACCGGTCGCGCCGCGACAGGCACCGGAGGCACCGGCGCTGAGGGCGGCTTCGGCGGCGGCGGCTTCGGCGGAGCCGGGGTGCAGGCAGCGGGACGCGCCGCATCCGCCACCTCCGACATCGCGCTGCACGCTCCGGTGACCTTCTGGATCATCATCATCGCCGTCGGACTCGCCGTTCTCGGCGGCCTCCTCGCCGGTGCGATCGGCGGATGGCGCGCCTCGCGTCTGCGCCCCGCCGCCGCCCTCCGCTCGGTCGCCTGACCCCCGTTTCGCAAGGAGAAACACGATGTACACCCTCACCGATGTCACCAAGACCTACACCCAGTCCAAGCGCAACGTGACCGCCCTCAACAATGTGAGCTTGGAGATCCCCGACGGCCAGCTCGTAGCGATCCAGGGGCCGACCGGCGGCGGAAAGTCCACGCTGTTGCAGATGCTCGGCGCCCTCGACCGCCCCACCTCCGGATCGGTCGTGCTCGAAAAGTCGAGCCTCTCCGGCCTCGGGGATGCGAAGCTCACCGACATCCGCGCCACCGAGATCGGTTTCGTCTTTCAAGGGTTCAACCTGATCCCCACGCTCACCGCGCAGGAGAACGTCGAGACCGCTCTCGCGCCACTGAAGGTGAGCGCCGAGGAACGCAAGCGACGGGCGGCGGAGGCTCTGGCCTCCGTCGGCCTCGCCGACCGCGGCAACCACCTGCCGTCCGAACTCTCCGGCGGCCAACAGCAGCGCGTCGCGATCGCCCGGGCCCTCGTGAAGGACCCGAATGTGTTGCTGGCCGATGAGCCGACCGGCAATCTGGATGAGGAGACCCGAGACGAGATCATGGACCTGCTCGAGGGCCTGTGGCGCGACCGCGGACTCACGCTGATCATCGTCACCCACGACACGGCCGTGGCCAAGCGCGCCCAGCGCCGACTGAACATCAAGCACGGTCAGGTGAAAGAAGTCGCCTGACCCGCCACCACCACCGACCCACCGTAGTGCCCGTTGTGGTCGCTCTCCGCTGCTGAGAGCGGCCACAAATGGCAACCGACCGAGCGTCCGCGCTCGAGTCAGCCGATCACGACGAGTCCGAGTGACTCGACGATGGTCACGGCCTGGCGTTCGTCGATGGTCGCCTGGCGCAATGTGACCGTTTGCGGGTCGAGGCCGGTGAGGTCGCTGCCTCGCAGATCCGCGTTGGTGAAGTCGGCGCCCTCGAACCAGGAGGCCGAGAGGTCGCATCCGGTGAGCGTCGAACCCTGGCACCGACTGCGGCCGAGGTCGGCCTCACGTAGTCGCACCCCCACGAACTCCGCACCCGAGAGGTCGGCACTGGATAACCCGACGAACGACCAATTGCCACCGTCGACCGTGAGCAGACTGAACTCGCACCCGTCGAAAAGGCTGCCCATCATCGTGCAGCGCCGGAAGGTGCTGTCGAAGAAGTTGCAGCGCGTGAATGTGCAATTCACGAACGCGCTGTCGGTGTGCTCGCTCACATTGAACTTCACGTTGCGGAAGATGCACTCCGTGAAGACGGCGGATGCGCTGCTCAGCTCTGTCATATCCACATCGACGAACTCGACGCGCGTGTATTCGGCAGCCTGGAGCTCTCTGCCGTACCAGTCTTCACCGCGGACGGTGCTCTCGGTCTGCGGCCCCTCGGCGCCGTTTCGTCTCTCGGGCATGGCCTCATCCAAACATGGACCGCCGACGAGCGCCGATGGCGGTCAGTCCTGGTTGCTGAAAGCGGCGTCGAACGAGGCGGTCGGCAGCTTCCACAGCAGCGATCGGATGTAGCCGACGGCTTCCTTCGCTCCGTGCAGCCGGTCCATCCCGGCGTCCTCCCACTCGATCGAGATCGGACCGGCATAGCCGATCGACTCCAGCGCGCGGAACGAATCCTCCCATGGGACATCCCCGTGGCCGGTTGAGACGAAGTCCCAGCCGCGACGCGGGTCCCCCCAGGGCAGGTGGGAGCCGAGCACGCCGGCGCGACCGTTCTTCGGGCGCAGGCGGGTGTCTTTGCAGTCCACGTGGTAGATGCGGTCTTTGAAGTCGACGATGAAGCCGACCGGGTCGATGTCCTGCCACATCATGTGGCTGGGGTCCCAGTTGAAGCCGAACGCCTCGCGATGCTCGATGGCTTCCAGCGAGCGCACACTCGACCAGTAGTCGTAGGCGATCTCGGAGGGGTGCACCTCGTGGGCGAACCGCACGCCCTCGCCGTCGAACACGTCGAGGATGGGGTTCCACCGGTCGGCGAAGTCCTGGTAGCCGGCGTCGATCACGGCGGCCGGAACCGGCGGGAACTGGGCGACATACGGCCAGATCTTCGAACCGGTGAAGCCGACCACGGTGTCCACACCGAGTTTGCGCGCCACCGTGGCGGTGAGCTTGAGTTCTTCGGCGGCCCGCTGGCGCACACCTTCCGGCTCGCCGTCGCCCCACACCTTCGAGCCGACGATCGCCTGGTGGCGGAAGTCGATCGGGTCGTCGCAGACCGCCTGGCCTTTGAGGTGGTTGGAGATCGCCCACACTTTCAGGCCGTACCGGTCGAGGATGTCGAGGCGGCCCTGCAGGTATGCGTCGTCCTCCGCCGCACGCCACACGTCGAGGTGCTCACCGGATGCGGCGATCTCGAGACCGTCGTAGCCCCACTCGCTCGCGAGCTTCGCCACCTCTTCGAGCGTCAGGTCGGCCCACTGGCCGGTGAAGAGCGTGACCGGGTGCGTGCTCGCGAGCTCGGCGCCCGCGGTGTTCTTCTCTGTCATGGGAGCGTTCCTTCTTTCGATCCGAGGTCGTCTGTTGCGTGCGCTTCGCCCAGAGCGGGCAGGTCGATCCACGTGCCCGTCTCGGCCGCGTCGAGCACCGCATCCGTCACTCGCACGGCGCGCAGGCCGTCGGCGAAGCGGGGCAGGCCGTCGGGCCGGGCTCCGGCGACGGCGGCATAGGTGTCGGCCACGAACGCATTGAACGCGTCTTGGTAGCCCTGAGGATGCCCGGATGGCACGATGCAGAGCCGGGCGGCGTCGGCATCGAGCTGGTCGGCGTCACGCGGGATCACCATGCTCCCCTTGCGCTTGCCCACCCACAGCGTCTCTGGCTGCTCCTGGTCGAAGGCGACGCTCTCGGCGCTGCCGGCGATCTCGAGGGTGAGACGGTTCTTGCGCCCGGGTGCGACCTGCGACACGAGCAGGGTTCCGAGAGCGCCGGAGCGGGTCTCGATCACCACGGCCACCGCGTCTTCGGTGGTGATGTCGGTGTGGGATGCGCGCTCCCGGAAGAACGTGCGTTTGGTCGCCGCAACGCGCGAGACCCGATCGCCGCTCACGAACTCGACGAGGTCGACGAGGTGGGAGCCGATGTCGGCGAACGCGCGGGAACGGCCGCCCTGAGCGGAGTCGACGCGCCAATTGTCGTCGTCGACGCCGAGGAGCCAATCTTGCAGGTACGAGGCGTTGATGCTGAGTACCTGACCGGCCTCACCCGAACGGAAGCGCGCGCGGGCTTCGCGCACCATCGGGTGGAACCGGTAGACGAACGGCACGGTCGCCGTGAGCGAGCCGACGGATGCGACGAGCTGTTCGCCGGCGGCGACGGTCGTCGTCAGAGGCTTCTCGCACACCACATGCTTGCCGGCGGCGAGCACCGCCGCCGCCTGCTCCGCGTGCAGCGCGTTCGGGGTGCAGACGTGCACCACGTCGACCGTGTCGTCGGCGAGGAGCTGCTCAAGCGAGGCGTAGCCCTTCTGGAAGCCCAGGGTCTCCGCCACCCGTTCCGACTTCTCGGGCGAGGATGAGACGACGCCCACCAGCTCGGCGCGGGCAGCGCGGGCGGCCCGCGAGTGCACCTCGGCCATGAACCCTCCGCCGACGATCGCTATTCTCGGTCGCGCGGGCGCCTGCGTCGATCCGTGCCCTGCCTCATCCCCCGCCACTGCGCTCACAGTCGTCCTCTCACTCGTCATCGACACCGGCGGCTACTCGCCGAGGGTGCTCGCCTTCGGGTCCCAGTCCTCCGGCAGTGCCGGAGCGACGGTCACAGTGCTCTCCACCACGACCGGCTGTCCGGATGCGCCGGCTTCGATGATCGACACCATCACGTCGAGCACGTGGTACGCCTGCTCGCCGGAGGCCCGCTCCGGCTGCCCGGCGCGGATCGCTCGGGCCAGCTCGACGACGCCGGTTCCGCGGCTGCTCGTCGAACCGGTTGCGGGGATGGTCTCGTCACCGTCGGCGCCGTGCACCAACAGGTCGCCCACGAACGTGTTGGGGTCGGGGACGGTCAGAGTCCCTTTCACCCCGGCGACCTCGAATTGGGTGCGGCTGAGTTGCGAGTCGAAACTGAAGATGCTCTGCGCCGTCTGCCCGCTCTCGAACTCGATGAGGGCGCCGACGTGCGTGGGAACAGTGACGGCGAATTCTTCACCGGCACGGGGACCGGAACCGATCACACGGGTCTCGCGGGATTTGGATGCGACAGCGCTGACCCGGGCCACCGGGCCGAACAGCTGCACCAGCGCGGTGAGGTAGTAGGGCCCGATGTCGAACAGGGGCCCGGCGCCCTCCTGGAACAGGAAGTCGGGGTTGGGGTGCCACGACTCGGGGCCCGGGCTCTGCATCAGAGTGAGCGCCGTGAGCGGGGCGCCGATCGTGCCGTTCTCGATCAGACGCCGGGCCGACTGAATGCCGGCGCCGAGGAACGTGTCGGGCGCGGTGGCGACCCGCAAGCCGTGCTCGTGGGCCGCCGCGAGCAGCTGACGGCCGCTCGCCCGGTCGAGCGCGAAGGGTTTCTCGCTCCAGACGTGCTTGCCGGCGGCGAGCGCCTGCAGCGCAACCTCGACGTGAACCCGGGGAAGGGTGAGGTTGACGACGATCTCGATACCGTCGTCGGCGAGCAGCTGCTCGACCGACCCGTGCCCGGCGACGCCGAACGCCTCCGCCTGCGCCTGGGCACGCGCCTGATCGAGGTCGGCGATGAAGCGCACCTCGACATCCGGGAAGACGGTGAGGTTCTTCAGATACTCGGTGCTGATGACACCGGCGCCGATGACGCCGACGCCGACGCGCCCGGTGCGGTCCGTGCTCATGCGAGACCCTTGTCGGTGAGGAAGGTGAAGCTGTCGGCGATGGCCTGGAAGCGGTCGCCGCGGGAGTCGTCGAGCTCGATGACGCGCAGCGCGTGCGGCGCGGCCGCGATGATGGCTTCGACCGGCAGCGAGCCCTGGCCGACGGCGACCTGGTCCTTGGTCTCGGAGGTGCCGGGGCCGTCTTTGATGTGCAGCGCGACGACGCGGTCGCCGAGCCGCTTCAGCAGGGCGACGGGGTCTTGGCCGCCGACCGTGACCCAGTAGGTGTCGACCTCGAGGACGACCGCATCCGAGAGCGTGCTCGCGAGGTACTCCAGCGCGGTGACGCCGTCGATGATGCTCTCGATCTCGTGGGCATGGTTGTGGTACCCGACGCGTACGCCGTACTGGGCGGCGACCTCGGCCGCCTCGTTGAGCGCCGCGGCGATCTCGTCGACGCTTTCGGCCGTCTGCCACCGTGATGGTTCGGTGTACGGGTCGATCACGGTCTGGATCCCGAGCGCTTTGGCGGCCTCGAAGACGGGGGCCGGGTCGGCCCCGATGAAGCTCTGGTGGGTGGTCGGCGCTGTGAGGCCGGCCTCGGCGAGACCGCGGCGCAGCTCGTCACCGAACGACAGGAAGGCGAACGGCTCGACCTGGGTGAACCCCAGATCGGCGATGCGCTTGAGGGTGCCGACCGTGTCTTCGGTCAGAAGTTCACGAACGGTGTAGAGCTGCACGGACAGGTTGGACTTCGACACGGTTCTCCTCGTCGAGTGATTCTTGGATCGCGCGGTGGAGCGCTCTCACCATTCAAGCAGACTTCTGTCGATTGTCAATCAAAAGGTCACTTCATGAAAACAGCCTTTGGATCGTCGAGCAACCCTGTGCTTCAATGTCCTCATGACCGACAGCGCGCGCGAGCCGTCGCTCGTCGCCCCGGATGCGGCCCCCCTGCTCTCGATCCTGCGCGACGGCGTTCCCCGCACGCGCGCCCAGCTTGCGGAGCTCACCGGGCTCGCCCGGTCCACCATCGCCGTGCGCATCGACAGCCTCACCGCCACCGGGCTCGTCGCCCCGGCCGGCGACGACGTCTCCACCGGCGGCCGACCGCCCGCCCGCATCGCCTTCAACCCCAGCTCGCGCGTGGTGATCGCGATCGACCTGGGGGCGACGCACGGGGTGGTTGCGATCGCGGACCTCGCCGCGAACATCCTGCACAGTGAGTCGCGCCGCATCCTCATCGCCGACGGTCCAGAGGCCGTACTCGACTGGGCCCTCAGTACGGCGCGCGCACTGTTCGCAGAATCGAAACGGCCCATCGGCGACCTCATCGGCGTCGGCGTGGGCGTTCCCGGCCCCGTGGAGCACTCCACCGGAACGCCCGTCAACCCACCGATCATGCCCGGCTGGGACCGCTTCGACATCCCCGCCCAGGTGCGCAGAACCTTCGACGTTCCGGTGCTCGTCGACAACGATGTGAACCTCCTCGCGCTCGGCGAGCACGCCACGAGCTGGCCCGACCAATCCGACCTGCTCTTCGTGAAGGTGGCGACCGGAATCGGCGCCGGCATCATCAACGGTGGGCGGCTGCAGCGCGGCGCGCAGGGCTCCGCCGGCGATCTCGGCCACGTTCGTGTTCCGTTCGGCACCGACACCCCGAGCCACGGAGCACAAGATGCCGACCTCGAGGCTCTGGCCAGCGGGCCCGCCATCGCCAGAACATTGACCGCGATCGGCATCCCCGCCACCACCAGTGACGACGTCGTGACCCTCGCCCGCACCGGCAACCCTGCGGTGCTGCAGGCCATCCGCCAGGCCGGGCGCGACCTCGGCGAAGTCGTCGCCACCTGCGTGAATCTGCTCAACCCCTCCGTCGTGGTGGTGGGCGGCAGCCTCTCGCGCGTGGGCGAACAGCTCCTGGCAGGCGTGCGCGAGGTCGTCTACCAGCGCTCCACTCCGCTCGCGACGCAATACCTCACGATCACGCAGTCGCAGGCCGGCGAGAACGGCGGCGTCCTCGGCGCGGCGATCATGGTCATCCAGCACGCACTCGACCCCGACTCCGACTCCGACCTCCACGTCGCGGGACCGCCCGGTCCACTCGCACGCTGACCCGTCCGCCGGCACCCCACCCTGAGAGCGTCGCATCAATCGAATCGTTTCGATCGCTCCCCCTCGTCCCACTTCGTCCACCGCTCCAACCGAACCGAAAGGACCGGCATGACCAACACACCCCTCCCGACAGACCCCGGCCCCGCAGCGACCGGAACCATCCGAGCCGGTGTCATCGGCCTCGGCTGGGCCGGACAGCAGCACATGCAAGCCTACGCCGAGCTGCCCGGCGTCGACCTCGTCGCGATCGCCGGAATGGAAGACGAGCCCCGCGCCGCCATCGGTGACAAGTACGGGGTCACCCGCCGCTACCGCGATTGGAAAGACCTCGTCGCCGATGGTGACGTCGACGTGGTCAGCGTCGCCGTGCCCACCTTCCTGCACGCCCCGATCGCGGTCGGCGCCCTGCAGGCCGGCATCCACGTGCTCAGCGAGAAGCCGATCGCGCGCAGCGCCACCGAGGCCCAGGCGATGGTGGATGCCGCGCACGAGAGCGGGCGCGTCCTGGAGGTCGCCTTCAACCACCGCCGCCGCGGTGACATCGAGGCCCTCAAGGCCGCCATCGACGCCGGCACCATCGGCCGGCCCTACCACGGCCGCGCCACCTGGCTGCGTCGGTCAGGCATCCCCGCGCTCGGAAGCTGGTTCACCAACCGCGAGATGGCCGGCGGCGGCCCCCTCATCGACATCGGCGTGCACGTGCTCGACTACGCCCTGCACCTGTTCGGCGAACCCCGCGTGACCGCCGTCTCGGCCGTCACTCACTCCGAGCTCGGGGTGCGGGGCCGAGGCGGGGCGGCGTCCGGCGGCGACGTCAAGCAGCAGGTCGGCTCCGCGTACGAAGTCGAAGACCTGGCGAGCCTGCTCCTGCGCCTGGAAGGCGGCGGCTCCCTGGTGCTCGAGACGAGCTGGGCCAGCTACCGACCCGCCGGAGACGAATTCGGCATCACCATCTACGGAACCGAGGGCGGCGCCGAGCTGCGCGTGGTCGACAACGCCGCCGTGGGCGAGCTGACGCTCTTCACCGGCGACAACGAGAACACCTCGGACATCACCGTCGAGGCCGACCCCGGTCGCGGCCACACGGCGGTCGTCGAGACGTTCCTCGACCACGTGGCCGACACGGCCAATTGGGAACACTACGACGGGTCGATCGCGCTCGAGCGCGCCCGCATCATCGACGCGGCCTACGAGTCGGCCGCCCACGGAGCCGAGGTCGTCCTCGCCCCCGGAACCACCCCAGAACCGACCCGGAAAGAAGCCTGAACCATGAGCGCACTGCGCGTCACCGTCTGGAACGAGGGGGTCCACGAGACCACCCAGCCCGCCATCGCGGCCGTCTACCCCGCCGGAATCCACGGTGCCATCGCCGACGGTCTCGGCGAGCTGCTCGGTGCGGATGCGCGCATCCGCACCGCCACCCTCGCCGACCCCGACCACGGGCTCACCGAGGAGGTGCTCGCCGACACGGATGTGCTGCTGTGGTGGGGACACATCGCCCACGACCAGGTCTCCGACGCGGTCGTCGAGCGGGTGCGACAGCACGTGCTGGGAGGCATGGGCCTCATCGTGTTGCACTCCGGCCACTTCTCGAAGATCTTCATCCGACTGCTGGGCACGACCTGCTCGCTCCGCTGGCGCAACCCGGAGGGCGGCGAACGCGAGCTCGTCTGGAACGTCGCCCCGACGCATCCCATCGCCGAGGGTGTCGAGCAGCCGATCGTCATCGAGGCGCAAGAGATGTACGGCGAGTTCTTCGACATCCCGACTCCGGATGACCTGGTGTTCATCAGCTCGTTCACCGGCGGCGAGGTGTTCCGTTCGGGTGTCACGTTCACCCGGGGCCGCGGCAAGATCTTCTACTTCAGCCCCGGCGACCAGGAGTACCCGGTGTACTTCCACCCGCAGGTGCGCCGCGTGCTCGCCAACGGGGTGCGCTGGGCTGCTCCCGTAACCGGCGCGCGCACCGTTCCGGAGGTCTCGAACCCGCAGCCCGCATAGCCGCGGAACGGATGGGCGTGAGCACGGGTGCGCACGAGCACGGGTGGGCGTGCGGGTCGGCGGAAGGCCAGACCCGCACACCCGGTGTCGCTCGGGTGGCGCCATTGGGACGCGTGGAACGATGCGGGGGACCACCACGCGCCCCGCCTAGTGCTTTCATGCTCTAGGTTCTTTAACCCTATGAGCGGCCCTTCAGGAGGTCAAGCGAAAGCGGCCCGATCCCATTGTTTTGCACGCATTTGCGCCTACGGCAGACTGAGACGATGACCCGCGCCTTCGACACCCTGCCCGACCCGCGCCATCCCGACCCCGAAGACGCGCCCGCGCTGCGCTGGGGCGTGCTCGCCCCGGGTGCGATCGCCGCGGACTTCACTGATGCGCTGCACAAGCACTCAGGTCAACGGGTCGTCGCTGCCGGCTCCCGCTCACTCGAACGGGCCACGGCCTTCGCGGCCGCCCACGGCGTCGAACGCGCATACGGCTCCTACGACCAACTCGTGGCCGACCCCGATGTCGACGTCGTATACGTCGCTTCCCCGCACACCCAGCACGCCGAATTGGCGTTGCTGGCCATCGCCGCCGGAAAGCACGTGCTCGTCGAGAAGCCCCTCGCAGCGAACGCCGCGGAGGCCCGGCTCATCGCCGACGCCGCCCGCGCTGCCGGGGTGTTCGCGATGGAGGCCATGTGGACGCGCTACCTCCCGCAAACCGACATCGTGCGGCAGCTGCTCGACGACGGCGCGTTCGGCGAACTACGGGTGGTCACCGCCGACTTCGGGGGGTCCGCGCCCTACGACCCGACAAGCCGCCTCTTCGACCCGGCGCTCGCCGGCGGCGCCCTCCTCGACCTCGGCGTCTACGTGGTCTCGTGGGCCTCCTTCGCCCTCGGGTCGCCGGCGAGCGTTCTGGCCACCGGCAGCCTGGCGCCGAGCGGCGTCGACGAGCAGGCGGCCCTCATCCTCTCCACCACCACCGGAGCCCAAGCCCTGCTGAGCACCGGGCTGAAGGCGGCGACCCCCTCGCTGGCAACGATCAACGGCTGGGCCGGACGTGTCGAGACCGACAGCCCGTTCTGGTCGGCCAGCGGTCTGCGCTTCTTCCGCGCCGACGGCGCACAGGCGGCCTACTGGATCGACCCCTACCAGCGCCCCGGGCGTGAAGGGATGGTCTACGAGGCCGCCGCGCTCGCACGCTTCGTGATGGCTGGACTCACCGACTCGCCGCTGCACCCGCTCGACGAGGCGATCGGCACACTGGCCACCATCGACGAGGCCCGCCGCCAGCTCGGCGCGGTGGGCGTGGGGTACGGCAGCACCCTCTGAGGCGCGGCAGAATGGGAGCATGCCCGATGCCCGTTTGCTCCCCCTCGTGGAACCGGCATCGCACCCGCTTGAGACGCTCCCCCGCCCGGAACCCGACCATCTGAGCCGCGTCGTCGCCCACTCAAGCGACCGCGTGGCCTGGCTGCGCGCCCGCAGCCGCGGAATCACGGCCACCGACGTGGCGAAGCTCTCCACGCCACGCTCGGTGCAGAGCGCCGCCTACGACAAACTCCACGGAACCGGCTTCAGCGGCAATGTCTACACGCAGCACGGGCGCCAACGCGAACCGGAGATCGCCGCGTGGGTCGCGGCGACCCACGGCATCCACCCGAGCGACGCTCTGTTCCATGCCGCACGCGACCGGCGGCACCTCGCGACACCCGACGGCCTCGGGATGCGCATCAACGGCCGTCTGGAGCTCGCCGAGATCAAGACCACGAACAAAGAGTTTCGCAGCATCCCGCGCAACTACCTGCGGCAGATCTGGTGGCAACAGTACGTCCTCGGCGCCGAGCGCACCCTGTTCGTGTGGGAGCAGCATATCGACTTCATTCCGATGCACGACGAGCCTCAGTGCCGGTGGGTCGACCGCGACGACGCGGAGATCGCCAAACTGCTCGGCCTCGCCGCCGACCTGATCGGCGTGCTGCAGCGCAGCACCGCACCGCCGGCCTGAGCGGGCTTGAGCCGGCCTGAGCAGGCTTGAGCCGGCCTGAGCAGCCCCGAGCTGGCCGTTCCGGCTCAGCCCGAGACGGAACGGGACGGGCCGACACCCGGTGGGATGCGCACGAGCGTCAGACCATACACGGCGAGCCAGGCGATCGCCACCGTCGTGCCGCTGAGCTCCAGCCACGCCCCGACATCCGTCGCCACATGCACGAGCGCGAGGAGCCCGCCCGCGATCGTGATCGCGGCCACCGCGAAGCAGCACACGAGCGAGAACCGGGCGACCCTGGGCAGCGCGGCGGCGAAAGCGACCTGCAGCATGGCGTAGCAAGCGGCGGCGAAACCGAGCACGGCGCTCACGGTGTGCACCAGATCCTGCGCGGTCGACCGCGGATCGATGATCGGCACCGGACAGTACGCGGTGCAGGTCACCTGGGAGGCCAGAACGAAGCAGAGCCCCGCGAACCCGAGCGTCAGGGCGGGCGCCCAGCGACCGAGCACCGGAGCGGCCGAACGGATATGCCCGCTGGCCAGCGCGATCGCCAACCCGCCCGCCGCGATGCACAGCAGCGCAACGGCGAACGGAGTCGCGGTCGGCGCGCCGCGCGCCCCGAGCTCACTGACGTACACGGGATAGGGAACCGTGAGCCGCGCGGCCCAGATGATCGTGAGGCCGCCCAGCACCGCCACCGTGCCGATCGCCAGCAGTGCCGGAACAGCACGCTGCCAACCGCGAGCGAGCACCGGGGCAGCGAACGGCTGCCGCACGATGCGCAGCAGTCGGGGCGCGCCGGGATCACGCGGTCGGGTCACCGGCACTCCTCACATCGATTCGGGTCGCGGCCTCGACGAACGGGAGCCGCTGCAGCATCCTAACCAGGCCCGGCTTGGAAACGACCCTGGGGTATCGGAAACGGAATGTTCACAAGCGGTGATGCCGGCGTAACACCGGCGAATCATTGACGGGATTGACTGAGACGCGAAGCCGGCACGGCCCGAACCGCGGCGAGCTCCGAACGAGGCAACCGACGAGGGGACCGAAATGCAGAAGACGATGCGGGCCGCGGTTCTCGAACACGCCGGGGACGCCGACGCCTTCCGGCTCGCCGAGGTCGCGACGCCCGATCGCGTCAACGCCGAATTCCTGGTGAAGGTCGTCGCGGCCGGGGTCAACCCGATCGACGCGAAGACCCGGGTCGGTCGAGGCGTCTTCGGCGCCATCCCCCGCTTTCCGAGCGTGCTCGGCCACGATTTCAGCGGGGTCGTCGTCGAGTCGCCGTACCGGTCGCATCCGATCAAACCGGGCGACGAAGTGTTCGGCATGGTCATGGTGCCGCGGTACAGCGGCAGCTACGCGGAATACGTGTCGGTGCCGAGCCTCAGCGTGGTTCGCAAGCCGAGCACCCTCTCTCACATCGAGGCGGCCGGTGCGCCGCTGGCCGCGCTCACGGCGTGGGGCATGGTCGTCGAGGTCGCGAAAGCGCACGAGGGGCAGCGAATGCTCATCCACGCGGGCAGCGGCGGCGTCGGCCATTTCGCGGTGCAGTTCGCGTCATACTTCGGCGCCCACGTGATCGCGACGGCGTCGACCTCCCGCCTCCCGTGGCTGCGCTCCCTGGGTGCTGCCGAAGTCGTCGACTACACAACGACGCGATTCGAACGGGCCGTGCGCGACGTGGACGTGGTCATCGACCTGATCGGCAATGTGCACGACGACACCGGTTCGCGTTCCCTCTCGGTGCTGCGCCCGGGCGGCCTGATCATCAACGCGCCCACCGGCAGTTGGTCGACGTTCGAAGCCGACGCGGCCGCTGCCGGAATGCGGCACACCGACTTCACGGTCTCCCCCGACGGAACCGCCCTCGCCGTGATCGCCCGGCTCCTCGAGTCGGCGAATGTGCGCGTTCACGTCGACCAGATCTTCGCCCTGGAACAGGTCGCGGCGGCGCACCGCGCCCTCGAGACGGGGCACACCCGCGGCAAGATCGTGCTCAAAGTCGCCGAAGGGTGACCGATTGCCGCGCCTCACCGGCGCGGCCTATCGCGGCAGCGGACGCTCCATCACCCAGTCGTCCTCCAGGCGGCCGCCCACGAGAAATTGCTTCGTACCCACCCGCTCGAAACCGTGCTTTGCGTAGAACCGTTTCGCCCGCTCGTTCTCCTCGTTGACGCCGAGCCAAATGCCCTGCGCGCCGCTCGCCGCTGCCGCATCCAGGCTCGCCGCCATGAGACCGGCGGCGACACCGGCGCCGTGGTGCCCGGCCAGCACGTAGCATTTGCTGAGCTCGCTGGTCGGTCGGATGCGGATGGCGGCGCGCACATCGCCGTCCTCAGGCTCACCCAGATTCACCATGGTGTACCCGACCGCCTCGCCCTCACTTTCGGCGAGCACCAGAACGCGACCGGGGTCGGCCAGATAGTCGGCGAAACGATCCTCGGAGAGCACTGTGGCGATGAAGTGCGCCTTGGCTTCCTCCGTGGTGTGCGGCGGGCAGGCGAGCGCGAAGGTCGCGGCGGCCACCCCGGCGAGAGCGGGGGCGTCGGCCGGAACGGCGGTGCGAATGGTCTCGATCACCCCTTCACTGTACCGAGCGGAACCGACGCCGACGGATCGTCGTACCGCGAGCTGCGACAGAACCGTCTACCCCCTCTTGTGGTGGCAGAACTCAGAGGTCTACTCTCGCGAATGGTGCGCGCCGCGCACCGACTCACAGTCGAGTAAGGATGACGTTCATGACAACTCGCATCAACCGGCGAGCCCTTCACAAAAGGGCCGTGGGGATCATCGCCACAGCAACCGCTGTGGTCGCCCTGTCGATGACAGGCATCGGGGCGGCCAACGCAGCCGACCGTGTCACCTTCACCGATTCGGTTCCGAAATGGGCCACCGCCGCCAACGACGCCGGAGCCGCCCCCACGGATGAGACGATCGAGGGAGAGATCTACCTTCCACTGCGTGACCCGCAGGGCGCGACAGCGCTGGCGAAGGCGGTCTCCTCACCCATCAACCTGGCCTTCCGCAAAGCGCTGAGCCCGGCACAGTGGATCAGCAGGTTCTCCCCGACGCAGGCCGACTCGGATGCTGTGGTCAGCTTCCTCACGACGGCCGGCCTCACCATCACCGCGGTCCCCGCCAGCCGGCAATACGTCGTCTTCCGCGGAACGGCCGAGCAGCTCGGCTCCATCTTCGGAACTTCGCTGCACTCGTTCGACTACGCCGGACAGCAGCTCATCGCGCCGACCTCGGCCCCGTCGCTCCCGAGCGCCGTCGGATCCAAAGTCTCCGGAGTGAGCATCGAGCAATCCCGGATGCTGACCCGGCCGGACTCCATCCGGCAAGGCGACCTCGGAGCATCCAGCACCCCGCAGATCAGCCGCAAAGCCGCGGCCGCCCCGGTCGTGAGCACACCCTGCTCGCACTACTCCGGTGAGCATGTGGTGACGGTGCCGCCGAGCTACAACGGGCAGACGCAGTACGGAACATACAACTGCGGCTACACCCCCTCGCAGCTCCGTTCGGCCTACGGCCTCAGCAGTCTCACGAAGAGCGGCGTGAACGGCTCAGGCCAGACCGTCGCGATCATCGACGCCTACGCCAGCCCGAGCATCGTGAAAGATGTGAACACCTACTCGGCCGCGAACGGCGAGCCCGGGCTCACCAACTCCAGCTATCAGCAGCTGGTGCCGAAGCCGAGCGAGTTCACCGACCAGGCGATCTGCCAGTACCCGAGCGGATGGCAGAGCGAACAGACGCTCGACGTCGAATCGGTGCACGGCATCGCTCCGGGCGCACGCATCCTCTACGTCGGCGGCACGAACTGCGGCGGCGGCCTTGATGTCGCCATGTCCAAGATCCTCGACAACAAGCTCGCCACGATCGTCAGCAACAGCTACGGCAACGTGGGTGAGGCTGTGCCGGCCGACGTCATCCAGGGTGAGGTCAACATCCAGCTGCAGGCTGCGGGCGAAGGGATCGGCCTCTACTTCTCCAGCGGGGACAACGGCGACGAAGCGGCCAACCTCGGCTACCCTTCCCCCGACTTCCCGGCTTCCTCGCCGTGGGTCACCGCGGTGGGCGGAACGAGCATGGGTATCGACAAGAACGGCAAGATGGCTTTCGAGACCGGCTGGGGCGACACGGTCGACCAGATCGTGAAAACCTCGACAGGTGCTCTCGCCTACACTGAACCGCTGCCCGGCACCCGGTTCGTCGGCGGCGCCGGCGGTGGGACCAGCGCGATCTTCCCGCAGCCGGACTACCAGAAGAACGCCGTTCCGGCTTCGCTGGCAAACGGTTTCCGGGTGTCTCCGGATGTCGCTGCACTGGCCGACCCGTACACCGGCTTCCAGATCGGCCTGCGCCCGATCATCGATGACACCACGCTGGAGACCGGCGACTTCGTGAACGAGACGTACGGCGGCACCTCGCTCGCCACGCCGATCGTCGCGGCGCAGATCGCGCTCGTGCAGCAGTCGACCCACACGTCGATCGGGTTCGCCAACCCCACGCTGTACGGCATCAAGCGGGTGCTGCCCAGCAGCTTCCGCGATGTGCTGCCGCTGAACCCGACCCAGGCCGTGGCCTACACGAGCGCGACGAGCGGCAACAGCTACCTGGTCTCGTTCGATCAGGACACCTCGCTGAAGACGGCGAAGGGCTACGACAGCGTCACCGGTCTCGGCGGCGTCTCGTTCGGGCTGCTCTCCCTGGTGGCCGCTGGCCGCCACTAGCGGCCGGACTGCAAAAACCCAGACAGCGAAAGGCCCGCTCCTGCGTGCAGGGGCGGGCCTTTCGTGTGGTGCTTGTCGCGACTAGATCGCGTTGACATCCAGCGGGATGCCCGGGCCGAACGTGGTCGACACGGCGCCCTTCTGGATGTAGCGACCCTTCGAGGAGGACGGCTTCAGGCGAACGACCTCTTCGAGCGCGGCGTTGATGTTCTCCTGCAGCTGCTCGGGCGTGAAAGCCGCCTTGCCGACGACGAAGTGCACGTTGGAGTGCTTGTCGACGCGGAACTCGATCTTTCCACCCTTGATGTCGGAGACGGCCTTGGCCACATCCGGAGTCACGGTGCCGGTCTTCGGGTTGGGCATGAGGCCACGCGGGCCGAGCACCTTGCCGAGACGACCGACCTTGCCCATGAGCTCGGGGGTGGAGACCGCCGAGTCGAACGCGGTGTACCCACCGGCGACCTTCTCGATGAGCTCGTCTCCGCCGACCTCGTCTGCACCGGCGGCGATCGCGGCCTCAGCGGCCGGACCGGTCGCGAACACGATGACGCGCGCGGTCTTGCCGGTGCCGTGAGGAAGAATCACGGTGCCGCGCACCATCTGGTCCGCTTTGCGCGGGTCGACGCCGAGCTTCAGCGCGACCTCGACGGTCGAGTTGAACTTGGCCGAGCCGGTCTCGCGAGCGAGCGCGACGGCCTCATCGGGGGTGTAGAGCTTTCCGGCCTCGATCTTCTCGGCCGCGGCCCGGTAGGCCTTTGACTTCTGTGCCATTTGTTTCTCCTGTCGAGAATGTGGTGCGAGCCTGGCCGGCTCTGCCACGGATGTGTCTGGGTTGGCTGGTGCCAGTGGAGGGTGTCGGGCTTACGCCTCGACCGTGATGCCCATCGAACGGGCGGTGCCGGCGATGATCTTCGACGCGGCGTCGATGTCGTTCGCGTTGAGGTCGACCATCTTCTGCTCGGCGATCGCGCGGACCTGCTCCTGGCTCAGCTTGCCCACCTTGTTGGTGTGCGGGACGCCGGAACCCTTGGCGACGCCGGCGGCCTTCTTGATGAGCTCGGCGGCCGGCGGGGTCTTGAGGATGAACGTGAACGAACGGTCCTCGTAGACGGTGATCTCCACCGGGATGACGTTGCCGCGCTGCGACTCGGTCGCCGCGTTGTAGGCCTTGCAGAACTCCATGATGTTGACGCCGTGCTGACCCAGCGCCGGACCGATCGGCGGGGCGGGGTTGGCGGCGCCGGCGTTGATCTGAAGCTTGATCAGACCAGTTGCCTTTTTCTTCGGTGCCATGTTTCTTCCTTTTTTTGTATTCGAACGTTCAGAACGGATCCCGAACGGCTCTCCCGGTTTCTCGGCCATTCCGAGATCCGGTGTTCTGGAAATCTGTGGTTAGAGCTTCGTCACCTGGTCGAAGCTGAGCTCGACCGGCGTTTCGCGCTCGAACAGGGAGACGAGCACGGTGAGCTTGCCGCTCTCGGGCTTGATCTCGCTGATCGATCCGGGCAGGCCCGCGAACGAGCCTTCCTTGATCGTGATCGTCTCGCCGATCTCGAAGTCGACCTCGGCGGGGATGACACGCTGAGCGGTCTTGGCACCCTTGGCGGCGCCGCCCTTGGTCGGGGCCTCCTGGATCTGCACGAGGCTCTTCAGCATCGAGAATGCCTCTTCGAAACGAAGCGGTGTGGGGTTGTGCGCGTTGCCCACGAACCCGGTCACGCCCGGCGTGTGCCGCACGACCGACCAGCTGTCTTCGTTGAGGTCCATACGCACGAGCACGTAACCCGGGATGCGCACCCGGTTGACCATCTTGCGCTGGCCGTTCTTGATCTCGACGACGTCTTCCATCGGAACCTGCACCTCGAAGATGAAGTCTTCCATCGACAGCGAGACCATGCGGTTCTCGATGTTCGACTTCACGCGGCGCTCGAAGCCCGCGTAGGAGTGGATGACGTACCACTTGCCGATCTTGCTGCGCAGCTCGGCGCGGAACTCCTCGTAGGGGTCGGCGGCCGTGGCGTCCTCGTCCTCGACGGCCTCGAGGGCCGCTTCGGCCTCCTGCTCGTCGTCGACCTCGAGGGCCTCGTCGACGGCGCGGTCCGCCTCGGGGTCGACGGCTTCGGCCATCGCGTCGAGAACAGCATCGAGATCGATCTCGGTGCCGTCGCCGGCGACCACATGCAGGGCCTCGTGCTCGGCAGCGTCGACCGCCTCCTCGTCGGCGGCAAGAACGTTACCGGTCTGCGCCTCATCGTCTTCGGAGGACTGCTCGGCTGCGGTCGCCCAGTCCACGTCGTCGCGATTTGTCTCAGACACTGATTTCATTCCATTTCTGTCGTTGGCCGGTGAATCGAGGGGTCGGTCGACCCGGGATCAGGAAGGATTCCCGAACACCCAGAAGACACCGAGACCGAAGATCCAGTCGAGCAGGGACACCAGCGCCATCATGATCACCACGAAGACGAGCACGACACCGGTGTAGCTCAGAAGTTCTTTACGGGTCGGCGTGACGACCTTCTTGAGTTCGCCGATCACCTGCCGGATGAACAGGGCGATCCGTGCGAAGGGACCGCGCTTTGCGGCGCGCTCTTTCTTCGCGTTGGCGACGACTTCCTCGCTCGGCTCGTCGATAACTTTTCGGGCCACCTCGTTACACCTTTCGTGGGCCGGCACCAGGGTGCCGACTTGCAGGGCGGACAGGACTTGAACCTGCAACCTGCGGTTTTGGAGACCGCTGCTCTACCAATTGAGCCACCGCCCTAGGAAAGTGAGATCGCGACACTCGATCGCGCACATCCTCGAACAAGGCTAACCGATCAGGCTGACGAGTTTTCACACGCAGCACGATCGTTCCACCAACCATCATTGCCGAGAAATGGGCGCAAAAAAGCATGGCAGATTTCAACTACCGCGAACAAGTGTATGGGACGAACCCCCCACTGTAAAGTTGACCCCCGTGACCGCACCGCAGCGCCCCGCCCACCCCCGACTCTCCCGCCGAATCGACGCCATCGCCGAATCGGCCACCCTCAAAGTCGACTCGAAGGCAAAAGCGCTCAAAGCGCAGGGCCGCCCTGTGATCAGCTACGCCGCGGGCGAACCCGACTTCGTCACCCCCGCGAACATCGTCGACGCCGCCCTCGCCGCCGTCCGAGACCCCCGCAACTACCGGTACACCCCTGCGGCCGGCCTGCCCGAGCTGCGCGAGGCGATCGCCGCGAAGACCCTCCGCGACTCCGGGCTCACCGTCGACCCGCGGCAGGTCGTCGTCACCAACGGCGGCAAACAGGCCGTCTACCAAGCCTTCGCCACCCTGCTCGACCCCGGCGACGAGGTCCTCGTCCCCACCCCGTACTGGACGACATACCCCGAAGCCATCAAACTCGCCGGCGGCACGCAGGTCGACGTCTTCGCGGGTGCCGACCAGGGCTACCTCGTCACCGTCGACCAGTTGGAGGCCGCGCGCACCGACCGTACGAAGGTGCTCCTCTTCGTCTCGCCGTCCAACCCGACGGGCGCCGTGTACTCACCGGCCCAGGTGGAAGAGATCGGACGTTGGGCCGAATCGCACGGACTGTGGGTCATCAGCGACGAGATCTACCAGAACCTCACCTACGACGGAGTGAAAGCCGTCTCGATCGTGGAGGCGGTGCCCGAGCTGGCCGACCGCACCATCCTCGTCAACGGCGTCGCCAAGACCTACGCGATGACCGGCTGGCGCGTGGGCTGGATGACCGGCCCCGCCGACGCGATCGCCGCCGCCGCCAACCTGCAATCGCACCTCTCCTCGAACGTCTCCAATATCTCGCAGCGTGCCGCCCTCGAAGCCCTCACCGGCCCGCAGGAACCCGAAGAGCAGATGCGTCAGGCGTTCGACCGCCGCCGCCGAACCATCGTCGCCGAACTGAACACGATCCCCGGCGTCATCACCCCGACACCGCTCGGCGCCTTCTACGTCTATCCGGACGTTTCCGGCCTGCTGGGACGGACGTGGGGCGGCGTGACACCGACGACCTCTCTCGAACTCGCCGACCTGATCCTCGACCAGGCCGAGGTCGCCACCGTGCCCGGCGAGGCGTTCGGACCGTCGGGCTACCTGCGCCTCTCGTACGCTCTCGGCGACGACGAACTCCTCGAAGGCGTGCGCCGCCTGCAACGCCTCTTCCGCTAGCCCCCCGCCCTCACCCCGTCCCGCCCCACCCACCCCACCCACCCCCCTGGCCGCGAACGGTCGCAAAACGTCGTTCTCGCGACCCATTTCGCCCCCAAAGCGACATTCTGCGACCACTCACGAAGTGCCACCGCATCCGCCCTGTGGATAACCCCATCCCGCCCTTCCAGCTCGGCAGAGTTGAGGCATGAGAACACCGCAACAGCTGCCCACCGAACTCCGCTTCCGCACCTTCACGCCCGCGGAGGCCCGGCGGCATGGCGTCAGCGACAGCCGCCTGCGCAACCGCGACCTCCACCGCCCGTTCCATGGTGTCGTCGCCGCCCGCCACGACCTCGACCTGACCGAACGCTGCCGCGCCTGCGCGCAGACGATCGTCGGCGGCTTCTTCAGTGGTCCGACCGCAGCAGCGCTGCGCGGCGTCCCGCTCCCCCGGCTGCCCGACGACGTGCATGTCTCCGTCCCCGCGCCACGGCGAGCGCCGCGGTCGGCGGGCGTCGTCGGGCATTCGGTGCGCATCCGTCCGGGCGACGTCACCGTGAGCAACGGGTTGCCGCTCAGCTCGACGGAACGGATGTGGTGCGAGCTGGCCGAGGCCCTCTCGCTCGAAGAGCTGGTCGTCGCCGGGGACCATCTCGTGGCCACCCGCGCGCCCACGACGACGGTCGAAGCTCTGCGCGCCGCCCTCACCTCCTACCCCGGCCGTCGCGGGCGCGGCAGACTCGTCGGCGCGCTCGACCTGATCGATCCGGCCGCGGAGTCGCCACAGGAGTCCCGGCTGCGTGTTCGGCTGCTCCAAGCCGGGATCGGCGGCTTCGTCGCCAACCCACCGCTCCACACTTCCAGTGGGCGCCGCTACCGGGGTGATCTGGTCTTTCCGGCGAGCCGGGTCGTTCTCGAGTACCAGGGCGACCATCATCGGGAACCTCAGGCGTACCGCTCCGACCTCAGTCGCCAGCTCGATCTGCAAGCCGACGGATGGCAGATCGTCCAGCTCGGCCCGGAGGACATCGCCGACGAGGGGCTCGGTCGCCGCATCCGCGCCGTTCTCGCATTGCGCTCACACCGCCGTGTCACCGCCGAACTGCCGGGGCGATCGTGGAGGGCGGGATGACGACGCCGCTACAGGAGTTTGCGTTCGAGAGCCCACGCGGTGAGTTCGTGGCGCGAAGAGAGTTGCAGTTTCCGCAGAACGGCCGAGACATGGGTCTCAACGGTCTTGATCGAGATGAAGAGGTCGGCGGCGACCTCCTTGTAGGAGTGGCCCCGCGCGATGAGCCGCATGACCTCGCGCTCCCGTGCGGAGAGCCGATCGAGCTCATCGGTCGTCTCGGCCTGCTCGCCGGCGGCCGCACCGAAGGCGTCGAGCACGAACCCGGCAAGACGCGGCGAGAACACGGCATCGCCACTCGCGACGGCGACAACGGCGTCACTCACCTGGCTGCCCGAGCTGCCTTTCGTGAGATAACCGCGCGCACCGGCCCGGATGACGCCGACGACGTCTTCCGCCGCGTCGGAGACGCTGAGGGCGAGAAAGCGGGTGGTCGGACACTCGGCGATCGTGCGCCGCACGACCTCCGCGCCCCCACCCCCGGCGCCGCCGGGAAGGTGCACGTCGAGCAGCACGACGCCCGGTCGCGAGGCGAGGATCGCAGCCACTGCCGCATCCACATCCGCCGCCTCAGCCACCACGTCGAGCCGCCGGTCGAGATCGGCACGCAGGCCGGACCGGAAGATCGAATGGTCGTCGATGATCGCCACCGTGATCGGCGCGAACGCGGCAGGCTCCGCAGGAGCGTCGGGGGTGTCGGATGAATCTGTCATGGGGCCTCGTTCGCGAACTCGATGCTCAGATGGACTTCGGTGCCGGAATCTCGCGACGTGACGGTCGCGAAACCGCCCGCCCGTTTCATCCGGCCGATGATCGACTCTCGCACGCCCAGCCGCCCTTCGGGGAGCGAATCGATGTCGAACCCCGCACCGCGGTCGCGTACGAACACATCGACGGCACCCGGCCGGCTCTCCACGTACACCGAGATCTCTCCCCCGGCGTGCCGTGCCGCGTTCAGCATCGCCTCGCGGGCGGCCGCTGCCAACTCGGCCGTTCCGCGTTCCACCGGCTCGCCGACCGCGACGACATCGATGTGAACCGGGTGATCGACCTCCAACGCCGCGCCGAAATCCCGCAGATCGGTGGCGAGGTCACTCACCGGCGTCTCGGCGCCGGCGAACAGCCACTCCCGCAGCTCACGTTCCTGCGCGCGGGCGATCCGGGCAACCTCGCTGGAGGCTCCGGCGCGGTTCTGAATGAGAGCAAGGGTCTGCAAGACCGAGTCGTGCAGGTGGGCCGCGATCTCCGCACGCTGCTCCTCCTTGATACGGGCGGTGCGCTCCGAGATGAGCTCGCGCCAGAGTCGGAAAGCCCACGGGGCAAGCAGAACCGCCGCGCCCGCAAACGTGACGGCGATGATGCACAACCAGAGCCACCCCGAGTCGACACGGTTCGGGCTCGCGCTCAAGGCGATGGCCATGAACAACAGTCCCGCCCCCGCCGCGACGCGCAGAACAGCCGACGACGCGGGACCGCGGGCCGCATCCCCGACGTCGACGAGCTGATCCCAGACGACCGCGCAGACGGCGAACGCGATCATCGCCACGACGGCCGCGAGCGCCGAGAACGGCGCGGCCGCAGTCACCACGAAGACGATCGCCGCGAGGCCGGCGATCGCGGCAAAAGCCAGAAGCAGCCACGAGACCGGAACGCGTCGCTGCACGCCGTCCACCGGATCGGCCGTGTTCGGCGAACGCAACGGCGTGAGCGCCCACAACCAGAGATAGAGCAGAACACCGGCGCCCCCGACGAGAGTCAGCGCTACGAACACCCATCGCACGGCCAGCAGCGACCAGCCGAGATGCTCGGCCAGTGCCGCACACACCCCGCCGAGCACGCAAACGCGCGGCCGGGCCAGGGGCGGGCGCGCGGGGCCGGCCGGCCGGGGCGGGCGCGGCGGAAGCGGAACGGCGGAGGGGGTCACGTGGGAAATCCAAGCAGACTCCACCCCCACCCGACACCCCGGCCACCGGGAATCAGGGTCGACTCAGGGGGATACCCCATGGCAGCGATGCTCGCCAGGGACCACGATCGAAGCATGTCACAGCACGATTCGACGCCACCGCCCAGCGGGGCCGGCACACCCTCCTCGCCCTATGGCGGGCCCCGCACCGGGCTCTCCGGCCGCGGCACCCGCTTCTTCGACTGGATGCGCGGCCTCGGCATCATCCGCACCGAAGGGTGGATCGGAGGTGTGTGCTCCGGGGTCGCGAACCGCCTGGGCATCGACCCGCTCATCGTGCGAGGCATCGTCGTCGTCGCCGCGATCCTCGGTGCACCCGCCCTCCTGATCTACGCGGCCGCGTGGGCGTTGCTCCCCGACAGGGAGAATCGCATCCACCTGCAGCGCCTGCTCGACGGCGAGTTCCAGCCCGCCATCGTCGGCATCGGCGCCTTCGCGCTGCTCTCACTGCTCCCGCCCACACAGGGGATCTGGTGGGCCGGCTCGACCTTCTGGGGAGCTGGCGGCTGGTGGGATGCGTTCGGCCGCGTCATCTGGACGATCATCGTCGTCGGCCTCGTCGTCGGCCTGATCGTGATCGCCTCACGCGGCGGCTGGAAAACCGGTGCCGGCACCGGAACCGGCGCCGGAACCGGCACGACAGCAGGAGGCGGCTCGGCCGGGGGCGACTCCGTCGGAGGCGGCTGGGGTGCCACAGCCGGAGCAACAGGATCGCAGACCCCCTTCGCCGCCGGCATGCCGTCGGCGAACCCGAACGCCTACGAGCAGCGTGGAGACTCGGGCGCCAGCACTGCCACGTTTGTCGCGGGTGACGTCACCGGTGTCGCCGACGCTGCACGCGGTGCCGCGGGCGACGCCACGACGGGATCGACAAGCGCATCCATGCCGCACACCGCATCCGCGGCTACTACGCCCACCACGGTGGGCGCGACGGGAACACCCGTTCTCGACACCTCGACAGAACCGTCCGAACCGCCGGCCCCCACCGTGGGCGCTTCCACGCAGGATGTGGCCGACTGGCAGACGCGGCACGCGGCGTGGCAGGCCGAGCACGCCCAGTGGAAGCAGCGTCTGAACGCAGACATGCGAGCGGTGAAAGCCCAGCGCTCCGCCGATATGCGGGCGCAGGCCGCGGCGATGAGTGCCCAGGCCGCCGAGGGACGCCGAGCCTTCCGGGCGGCGAACCCTCGGATCGGGGCCGCGTTCGGCTGGGCGACGATCGGGGTCGCCCTGATCGGCGCCGCGATCACCTCGCTGGTCTGGACCTCGTTCACCGGCATCACCGGATACGACCTCACGGCCGCTTTCGCCGTGGCCACCCTCGTGTTCGGTCTGGCGTCGCTGCTCGCCGGTCTCCTGAAACGACGCAGCGGATTCCTCACCTTTCTCGGAGTCGTGCTCGCGCTCGTCACCGTGCTCACCGCCGTCGTCCCACGGGACATCACCGGCCGGCATCTCCTCTTCGACGGGGCATCCGTCACGCCCACCACGAGCACCCGGTTCGCCCAGGCCTACGGCGCAACCCAGCTCTGGCTCGACGACACCCAGCTCGACACCGCCACGACACCGGTCATCGACCTGGTGAAAGGTCCCGGCCGAACCGTGCTCGAGACCATGGACGACACGACCATCACGATCCATGCCGTGCTGAGCGGTGGAAGCATCGACGTGCTCAACACCGTCAACGACAAGGTCGTCTCGCACCCGTGCGTGCGCCAACCGAACGATACGTGCACCGTCGACCTGACCGTGGGAACCAAAGCCAGACCGGATGCGATCGTGCGGGTCGAGCAAGTCGGCAGCCTCGACGTCATGCTCCAGCAAACACAGAACACTCCGAATGAGGGAGCCGGGAAATGACCGACGCCGACCAGAACGAAACGACCGCGGCAGCCGAAACGCCCACACCGGACACGCTGCCGACCCCCTCGGTGACATCGAGCAACGCGGACTCGAAACCGGCGAACTCGAAAACGGTGAAGCCCGCGCGCACTCCTTCGAAGACAGCAGCGCCGCGGACGGCTAAGGCCCCGGCCGAACCCAACGCGGACACACCCGCAGGCACGAAGTCAGCCGCGCCGAAAGCGAGCGCACCGAAGGCAACGGCATCGAAAGCAACGGCATCGAAAGCGACCGCATCGAAAGAAGCTTCATCGAAAGCGGCCGGCTCACAAGCGGCCACCTCGAAGTCGGCAAGCCCGAAGGCAATCACCGCAGACACACCCACCCTCGCCAAGACGAGCGCGGGAAACTCAGCAAGCGCGGGAAACTCGGCAAGCGCGGGGAGTGCGGGGAGTGCGGCGAACAACGCCGAGCCCACCGTCTCCGCTGTCCGAGGCGACACCACAGCGGTCCCCGACGCCCCCTCGGCCACCTCGGCCACCTCGGCCCCCTCGGCCCCCTCGGCCCCCTCGGCCCCCTCGGCCCCCTCGGCGGGGACTTACCCCACGGTCCCGCATCCGACCGCCGAGTGGCCGACGGTCGCGCAACCGGCGTCTCCTTCAACCACCGTTCAACAACCGACCGTCCCACAACCGACGATCCCCTCATCCACCGGCGCGCAGGCCACGGGCCCCGATCACTCCTGGCCGGAGGGCGCCACCGCCCCGTCCCCGGGTGCCACCGTCCCGTCCCCGGGTGCCACCGTCCCGTCCCCGTCCGACGCCGCAGCGGCGGCGGCGGCTCCTGCCTGGCAGAGCGGCGCCGCCTACGCCGCTCCGATGGCGGGACGCGGGGCACGGCCGCAGGTGCGCTGGGGAGGTGTCGTCTGGGGGCTCATCCTGATTGTGTTCGCCGCGGGCGTGCTGTGGGTCGTTTCGGCCCGGTCTCGGCTGGCGGCAGCGGAAGTGTGGTTCTGGGGGCTCTCGCCGGCGAGCGCCTGGACGCTCGCCGTTGTGGTCGCGGGGGCGTTCATCCTCATCCTGGCCGTACTCGGCGCCATACGGTCCGGCCAGCGACGAAGTCGGGCATGATGAGTGCATGACCTTCCCGGGTGTCGGCAGGGTGGCCGCAGACGCGGCCGTCACGGTTCGCGAGCTCCGCAAGAACTACGGCGGATTCGAAGCGCTGCGCGGGGTGAGCTTCGACATCGCCGCCGGGGAGACCTTCGCCCTGCTCGGGCCGAACGGTGCAGGCAAAAGCACGACGATCGAGATCCTGGAAGGCTACCGCGACCGGAGCGGCGGAACCGCGAGCGTGCTGGGGGTGGACCCCCACCACGGCGGCCTCGACTGGAAGGCCCGCATCGGCATCGTCCTGCAATCGGGAGCCGAGTCGGGCGACGTCAGCGTGCGCGAACAACTCAGCCACTTCGCCCGGCTCTACCCGCGACCCCGCGACGTCGACGAAGTGATCGCCGCCGTCGGGCTCACCGACAAAGCGAAAACCCGCATCAAAAACCTTTCCGGCGGCCAGCGGCGACGAGTGGATGTGGCTCTCGGGGTGATCGGACGCCCGCAGCTGCTCTTCCTCGACGAACCGACCACCGGGTTCGACCCGGAAGCGCGGCGCGACTTCTGGGAACTCATCCGAGGCCTCAAAAAGGAAGGCACCACAATCCTGCTCACCACCCACTACCTCGACGAGGCCGCCCAGCTCGCCGACCGGGTGGCCGTGATCGCGCAGGGCAGGCTCATCGACATCGGCGACGTCGACACGATCGGCGGGGCGGAGGCGCGAGTGCCGATCGTCCGCTGGCGCGACACCGACGGGCAACCCCGAACCGAACGCACGGAAGCGCCAGCAACAGTGGTCGCCCGACTCGCCGCCGAGCAGGGTGGTGAACCCCGCGACCTGGAAGTGATCCGGCCGAGCCTGGAAGACATCTACCTCGAACTCGTCCACCAGGCCGGCGAGACAGACACCAGAACCGGCGCCGCAGAAACGCCGAACCCGACGAACCCTGTCGCCCCGGCCAACCCGGCGGGAGATGAATCGTGAGGACCATCCGACTCGGGCTGGACCGTGTGCGCTACGAGGTGACCGTCTACTTCCGGCAAGGCGACACGATCTTCTTCACCTTCCTGTTCCCGGTCGTGATGCTGGGGATCTTCTCGGTCGCCTTCCAAGGCCTCGGCAAGGTGGGCGTCGCTGCGGACGGTTCGGGCGGGATCACCCAGGCGGCCTACTATCTGCCGGGCATGATCGCGGCCGGGATCCTGCTGAGCGGTGTGCAGAACCTGGCCGTCGACATCGCGATGGAGAAAAGCGACGGCACCCTCAAACGTCTGGGCGGCACACCGCTGCCCGTGGTGTCGTACTTCATCGGGAAGATGGGGCAGGTGATCGTGACGAGCATCCTGCAGATCATCCTGCTCCTGCTCGTCGCCCGTCTGGCGTTCGACGTGGCCCTGCCGACAGACCCGGCGCTGTGGCTGCGGTTCGCGTGGGTGTACCTCCTCGGCATCGTGACCTCGGCAGTGCTGGGGATCGCCCTCTCGTCGGTGCCGCGCACCGGTCGGAGCGCGACCGCGGTGATCATCCCCATCGTTCTGGTGCTGCAATTCATCTCGGGCGTCTACCTGGCGTTCAACCTGCTGCCGGAGTGGCTGCGGAACATCGCCAGCGTCTTCCCGCTCAAATGGATCGCTCAGGGGATGCGCAGCGTCTTCCTGCCCGCAGGCTTCGAGTCGCAGGAGCCAAGCGGCAGCTGGCAGCTCGGCTGGCTCGCCGTGGTGCTCGGAATCTGGCTGGTCGCCGGCCTGATCGCCTGCCGTCTCACCTTCCGCTGGATCCGCAAAGACCGCTGAATCCCTCGGGCCCCGAAAGCGCCGAGCCGCCGTGAACCCGAATCCACGAGCCGCAGAGCACCCGAATCCACGGGCCGCCGAGAACAAGTCTTCGCGCGCCGGCTCCCCGTTTCGGCGGGCGAAACCCTGGTCTCGACGGTGATCACGAGCGGAGCGCGGCTGCGAAGGGGAGCACCGCGGAGGCGCCCGCTTCACGAAGGATCCGACCGGCCACGGTGATGGTCCAGCGGCTGTCGACCAGGTCGTCGACGAGAAGCACGGGCTGGGAGGCCGGGATCGCGAGCTCGCCGACGGCGACACGATCCCAGACGGAGGCGAGACGGAACGCACTGTTTCCGCCGGGGTCACCGCTCGGACCACCATCGACGAGGGTGAGCTCGCCCAGGTATGGCAGCCGGCCGGCATCCGCGAACCCTCGTGCCAGCGAGGCGACGAAGGTCGGACGACGACGCGACGGCATGCTCACCACGGCGACCGGACGCTGCTCCCATTTCCAATCGGCGAGCACGCGGATGCACGCGGCGAGCAGGGCGGGCGGGCACGGCTGATCCGCCGCCTCGGGCGACAGCAACTCGCGGAGCGGACCACCCCAGCCGAGGTCGGTGAGGCGCGCCAACGCCCGGCCGGGAGACAGCAGTTCATCGGGCGAGAGCTTGCCGCGCACCGGGACACCCAACCGGTCTGCGCCGGTCGGCCACAGCTTGCGCGGTTCGATCTCCACCCCCACGCGGTCGAGCGCTGTCGCCACCGAGGCGGCGGCGGCCGACCCGACCTCGCTCGGATACCATGCGCCCGCGCAACGGTCGCAGCGCCCGCACGGCTGTGCGCCCGGGTCGTCGAGGGCGCGCTGCAGGAACATCATTCGGCAGTCTGGCGTGCTCTCGTAGTCGAGCATCGCGCGTTGCTCGGCCTGCCGGGCCGCGGCGATGCGGGAGTAGCGCTCCTCGTCATAGGCCCAGGGCCTCCCGGTGGAGATCCAGCCTTTCGCGACGCGTTGCACGGCGCCGTCGACGTCGAGCACTTTGAGGAGGAGTTCCAG
This sequence comes from Leifsonia poae, assembly GCF_020009625.1. Lineage (NCBI taxonomy): Bacteria > Bacillati > Actinomycetota > Actinomycetes > Micrococcales > Microbacteriaceae > Leifsonia > Leifsonia poae. The sequence continues at coordinate 3,103,136 of NZ_JAIHLP010000002.1, read as the reverse complement.
TGTGGAGGGTTTGAGGTCGACCTGGCTCTCGAGCGCGCGGGTGGACTGCGGTTCGCCGGTGAGTGCCGAGAGCACCGCATCCGCTTTCGGTTTCGAGGGCATGGATGCGGTGGCGAAGTAGTCCCAGATCGCTCGATCTTCCGGGCCGGGCAGCAGGAGCACATCGGCATTGTCGGTGGCGCGGCCCGCGCGGCCGACCTGCTGGTAGTAGGCCACCGGCGACGACGGAGCGCCGAGGTGCACCACGAATCCGAGGTCGGGTTTGTCGAACCCCATTCCGAGCGCGCTGGTGGCCACCAGAGCCTTCACCTCGTTGCGTTTGAGGCGGCCCTCCAGATCTTCGCGCTCGGCCGTGTCGGTCTGGCCGGTGTATGCGTGGGTCTCATGCCCGGCCTCGCGCAGCAGACGAGCGGTGTCTTCGGCGGCCGAAACCGTGAGCGCATAGATGATTCCGCTGCCGGGGAGGGCGCCCAGGTTGCTGACCAACCAGGCGAGCCGGGCACCGGCATCGGGAAGGGTCAGCACGCCCAGACGCAAGGACTTGCGTGCCAATGGGCCGCGGAGGGTGAGAACCTCGCCATGGCCGCCGCTTCCCATCTGCTCGGCGACGTCGGCCACGACCCGCTCGTTGGCCGTGGCCGTGGTGGCGAGCACGGGAACGCCGTCCGGCATGGCGGCGATCAGATCACGCAGGCGGCGATAGTCGGGCCGGAAGTCGTGGCCCCAATCGGAGATGCAGTGCGCCTCGTCGATGACGAGCAGCCCGCTGCGGCCGATGAGGGCGGGGAGGTACTCGTCTCGGAAGGATGGGTTGTTGAGTCTCTCCGGCGAAACGAGCAACACATCCACGGTGTCGTCGCGGAGGTTCTGCATGACGTCGTCCCACTCGTGGCGGTTGGCCGAATTGAGCGTGACCGCGCGCACCCCGGCGCGCTCCGCCGCCGCGACCTGGTCGCGCATGAGTGCCAGCAGCGGCGAGACCAGGATGGTCGGCCCCGACCCGCGCGAGCGCAGCAGCATGGTGGCGACGAAGTAGACCGCCGACTTGCCCCACCCGGTGCGCTGCACCACGAGGGCCCGTCGGTGATCGTCGACGAGGGCCGAGATCGCCTCGAACTGGCCTTCGTGGAAGTCTGCGTCGTCGCGACCGACCAGGGCGCGGAGGGTGGCGAGGGCTTGTTCTCTCGTGGTGCTCATGAGCCCATCGTTTCAGAGGCCACCGGCACGATCGGGCTGTGGGGTGGGATGTGGGGAGAACGCGCAGTCGCAGCGACCTGTGGAGCGCTCTCGTCTTCAGGTGATTCCGGCTCCGACGGCAGCAGGTCGACAGGAACACCCCGGGAAGATGCTGCCGGCTCAGGCGTTGTCTTTGCGGAAGGTGCGCGTGCCCACCCAGAGTCCGAGCGCGAACAGCACGAGAGTCCACACCACGCCCCAGAGCACGGTCGTCGTCCAGAAGTCGCCGACGAAGGTGGCTCTGATGCCGTTGACGATGTACTTGATCGGCATGAAGTCGCTCACGGTCGCCAGCCACTGCGGGGCCCCGGTCGCTGTGCTGATCGGCAGCAGGATGCCGGACAGCAGCAGAACGGGGAGCGAGATGCTGTTGAGGATCGGCGCCAGCGCATCCTCGCTCTTCGTGCTGAGCGCGAGCGCATTCGACGAGGCCGAGCAGGCGCCGCCGAGCAGCACGGTCAGAACGAGGCCGAAGATCATTCCGCCGATCGATCCGGTGAGTCCGAAGGCGAATCCGAGCGCCACGAGAAGGATGCCCTGCACGGTGAGCAGGGCGAGGTCGCGGAGCACCCGGCCGAGCAGCAGGGCCGTGCGGCTGGCCGGCGTCACGCGCTCCGCCTCGATGACGCCTTCGCGCCACTCGGAGATGAGGCCGAACCCGGCGAACAGCGCTCCGAACAGGGCGAGCTGCACCAGGAGCCCGGGCACGAAGAATGTGTAGGCGTTGTCGGTGCCGATCTGCTTGGCCAGCGGCTCGAGCAGGGGGCCGAACAGGCACAGGTAGAGCACGGGCTGAGCCAGCCCGATGATCACCCAGGCGGGGTTGCGGAGCGCCAGGCGCATCTGGCGGCGGAAGATGATCCAGGTTTGTGCAGAGAAGGTCATTGTCGTTCCTTGGAGACGGAAGAAGGCGAGGGGTGCGGGAGGCAGTGTCGGCTCAGGCGTTCTCGCGAAGCGAGCGGCCGGTCATGGTGAGGAAGACATCGTCGAGCGTGGGGCGGCGCACTTCGATGGCGGCGAGCTCCACCCCGGCAGCGTCGAGGGCGCGCAGCAGCGGCGGCAGTTCGGTGCCCGCGCTCGGCACGCGGACGCTCACGACGCGACCGACCACATCCGGTTTCGCATCGCTCAATCGGCCGAGCTGCTCGGCTGCGAGGGGGACGTGGCGTTCGTCGTGCAGCACCAATTCGATCAGGTCGCCGGCCACTTGGCGTTTCAGCGCCTCCGGGGTGTCCGCGGCGACGATCGAACCGTGATCGATGACCAGGATGCGGTCGCAGAGCGCGTCGGCCTCGTCGAGGTAGTGCGTGGTGAGGAACACCGTGCTCCCCCGTTTCGTGCGCAGGTCGGCGATGTGGGTCCACAGATTGGCTCGGGCCTGCGGGTCGAGCCCGGTGGTCGGTTCGTCGAGGAACACCAACCGGGGGTCGTGCACGAGACCCATCGCGATGTCGAGTCGGCGGCGCTGACCACCAGACATCGTCTTCGGCTGCCGTGTCCACATCCCGTCGAGTTCGAGTTGCTCGAAGAGCTCTTTGCCGCGGCGCGTCGCCTGCTCCGCGCTGATGCCGTAGAGCAGTCCGTGGTCGACGATCTCTTCGCCCGCTCGGGCTTCTGATGCAGTGGAGCCGCTCTGCGAGACGTAGCCGATGCTCTTGCGCACGTTGATGGGGTCTTTCGCAAGGTCGAAACCGGCCACCGTGGCCGTGCCCGTCGTGGGTTTGAGCAGTGTTGTCAGCATGCGCAGGGTGGTCGTCTTGCCGGCCCCGTTCGGGCCGAGGAAGCCGACGATCTCTCCTTCTTCGACGTCGATGTCGACGCCGGCGACCGCCGTGACGGCCACCTTCTCCCTTCCTCGTTTGGTGTCGAACGTTCGGGCGAGTCCTCTGGCGTGGATCACCGTTGCTCCTTCGGTTGGGCTTGACGTGTGCGACGGAGGTGCCGACTGTTGACGCGGGTTATTCAAACGTGATTATTCAATTTTGAACAATGACTGTCAAGAGTGTCTGCTCCACCACCGGAACGGCGAGACTACGCCTTGCGCGGCGACGAATCCATCCGTTCGAGCTGTTCGCGGTAGCGTGCACTCTCGCGTACCATCTCCCAGCCGGCGTCGTCGGTCGGGGCCATCCAGGTCTCCGGCTCGCCCGCGAAATCCAGTCCGCCGCCGCGCACGACCTCGAGCAGGTCGACGATCCACTCGGCCTCGGTCTGCAGCATCCGCGCTTCCAGGTCGAGCGAATAGCCCACATGCGGCGGCGCCGAGCGCACGTCGAGGATCGTGGCCGCCTCGGCCTTCAGACCGCCAGCGCCACGACGGACCGCGTCGAGACGCCCGGTGAGTAGCTCCAGGAAGTCGGCTCGCGACACCAGCGGCGCGAAACTGAGGGCCACGCGGAACGCGCTCGGATCCATCGCCGACACCGTACTGAGCCCGTCACGGATGAGGCGGTCCAGTTCGAGACCGCCCGGCTCCGTCATCGTGTATACGGTGACCGCCCGCGCACCGTCCGGAACGGCATGGGCCTCGATCATCCCCTGTTTGGAGAGCGTGGCGAGCATCGAGTAGATCGAGCCGGGGTTGACGTTTGCCCAGGAGTCGACGTTCCACGACAGCAGCTCCCGCCGCAGCTGGTACCCGTTGGCGGGGGCGAACAACCGCACGACCCCGAGCACGAGCGTGCGGGTGGTGGTGGCGGCCATGTGGCCATTCTAGGGAGCTAGAGCACGACGCCGACGAGGAGCGGTTCGGGATGCAGCAGCACCCCGAACTCGGACTGCACCCGCGCCTGCACATACGAGGCCAGCTGCACGATTTCGGAGGCCGTCGCCCCACCGCGGTTGGTGATCGCGAGCGTGTGCTTGGTCGAGATGGCCGCCTGCGACCCCGGCAACGCGAACCCCCGACGGATGCCCGACTGCTCGATCAGCCACGCCGCACTGAGCTTCACCGAGTACGGCCCGCCGGCCAAGCGCGGGATCTCATCCGGGTAGACCCCGCCGCCGTTCAGCCCCAGCACCGTGTCCGGCTCGGGAGGCGTCACCGGCCAGCGAGGGGCGTTCGACGGCAGGGAGCGCGCGAAATTCTCGGAGACGATCGGGTTGGTGAAGAACGATCCGGCACTCGCCGTGTCGGGGTCACGCGGGTCGAGCACCATCCCTTTGGCGGCGCGTAGTGAGAGAACCGAACGTCGGAGTTCGGCGACCGGCACCCGCGACCCGAGCACGACACCGAGCGAGTCGGCGAGCTGCGAGTACCCGATCGGCGCGCTGAGCGGGGCGCCCATTCCGCCGGGCTCGTTGCCGTCGGTCAGTTCGAGGTCGACCGAGAGGACGACGCCGCGCATCCCCCGCTTGAGCACAGAGGTGCGGTACCCGAGCCCGAGTTCGGCCCGGCCTAGCCGTCGGATGCCACCGGTCGCCTCGTCGAGGAACTCCACGCCGAGCAGTGCCGACTCCAGTTCCTGCCCGTAGGCGCCGATGTTCTGGACCGGCGCGGCACCAGTGGATCCCGGGATTCCGGAGAGGGCTTCGACGCCCGACCAGCCGTTGCGCACGGTGAACGCGACAAGCGCATCCCACGGCTCGCCCGCCTGCACCCGCAGCCGCACCCGGCCGGCCGGTGCGTCGAGCCGTTCGATGCCGCGGGTGACGAGGTGGATCACGGTGCCCTCGAAGCCGTCGTCGCCGGCGACGGTGTTCGAGCCGCCGCCGAGCAGCAGCCAGTCGTCGCCGTCGGCCCACACGTTCCGAACCGCTTCGATCAGCTCGTCACGCCTGAACGGTTCGATGAACCGCTCGGGAACACCGCCCACCTGCAGCGTCGTCAGGGTGGCGAGGGCGGGGGCGGCGACGCCGGTCATCGGTCGAACGTGACGCGCACCTGCGCCTTGCCGAGCACCGTCTGACCGTCGAATTGTACGGTGAGGTCCACGCGGGCGGCCCGCGCCTCCGCATCCAGCTGGCCGATCTTCGCTGTGACCGAGACGGTGGCGCCGACGGCCGGGTCGACAACGATCGGGCGGGTGAACCGCACCTGGTAGTCGGCCACCCGGGCCGGATCTCCCGCCCAGTCGACGACCGGCTGCACGGCGAGACCCATCGTGAGCATCCCGTGTGCGATCACGCCGGGTAGCCCCACCGAGGTGGCGACGTCGTCGCGGTAGTGGATGGGGTTGAAGTCCCCGGATGCGCCCGCGTAGCGCACGAGGGAGTCGCGGCGGAGCTCGTAGCTTCGTTCGGCGATCACGTCGCCGACGGTGAGGGTGTCGAAGTCGGGCATCACTCGTCTCCTCGAACGACAAGGGTGGAGATCGCGGTGACGACGTGCGCACCAGCGGCGTCGACGATCACGGATTCGGCGGTCACCATCGCGTGCGCTCCGAGCGTCTTGACGCTCGCCACACGGAGGGTGGCGGTGAGTTCGTCGCCGGCGACGATCGGTCGGGTGAAGGTGAACCGCTGGTCGCCGTGCACCACCCGGCTGAAGTCGATTCCCGCATCGGGTTCAGCCAGCAGCTGGGCGAGCGTCTGCTCCTGCACCACCACGGCGAATGTCGGCGGGGCAACGAGGTCGGCGTGGCCGGCGGCCTGCGCGGCCGCCACCTCGAAGCTGATCGGGTCGGTGGCGTAGACGGCACGCGCGAACTCGCGCACCTTCTCGCGCCCCACAAGGTAGGGCGCAGTGGGCGGGAACTCCCGCCCCACAAGTTCTGGGTTCACTGGCACCCGACCCATTCTACGGACGGCCGCTGGGGAAGGCCGGCCCTGGAAACGGGAGAACCCCGACGGCCGAAGGGCCGCCGGGGTTCTCGTGCTCGGTGCTAGCGCCTTACTGGCAGCTGTCGCACTGCAGCAGGTCCATGGGGTCGACGGGAACCGAGTAGCCGCCAACGCTGTCGCTGTTTTCGTAGTCCATGATGGCCTCCCCTAGAAGTCTCGTTGCCACCGCTTTGCGCGGTGTTCACCCACTATATAACCCTAATGACACTCTTGTCATTCCACTACATGTAGTGTTTTCAAACTTTTTTGCCCACACCAGAATTTTACCGGGGGCCACAGACATTGACAGCTCGCGTCGGCGCCGACATTCCAATCACCATTGATGACTTTTCACGCGCCCGACCAGTACGTATTCACGTGAATTGGGTAAGTGACACTAGGCATTTTCCCGTACGCATCAGCATGCTGGCCGTACCGGGACTTCGCGCCCGAATTCCCAATCCTGAGCGCACAATGCACCGGCGTTGCGCGTGTCCACTTATCAACAGGCCTCCACTTGGCGTGGGAGCCGAGCGTGCAAAGACCGCCGGAAGGTGGCTGTTGCTTGCAGCAACCTATGGCACGTCTTTCGGGGACGGCCGATGCTCATTTTCGATTGAGTTCTTGATCGACTGCGACACTTCCGCCGGTTCCGGCCATGCCGTTAGTGACGGTGTCCGCTTCTGCGGACTGAGGAAGGATTGAGAAGCAACGACATCGACACTAGACGACCTCTTACGGGACGCGGCCCCGCATTCCCTAGCGGCCCACGAGGCCGTGCGTGCGGAAGCCATCGCCCTGGTGGGGAGACGGAAGCCGCTGTCGCCGCCGGCACTGCTCCACGTCCACGTACGAAGCGGCGCCTGCTCTGGGTCCCCGTGGTGGGACCGGGCGCGCTCGCGCTCACCGCTGCCACCGCGTTGGGCGGAATCTACATCAACAGCAAGGGAATCACGCACGCCGGGGACCCGGTGACTCTCGCCTCCATCCCGATGAGCTACACCGCCCAGGACGGCCACCGATACTCCTGTGAATACGACATTCAGGCGCTCTCCGAGGACCTGCCGCCGGACGGGTATGCCCGACCGAACCGAACGCGAATGCGGTCGGCGAATCGGAGCACCCCGAACGGCCGAGAGTGCTGGTGAGTCTGAGCACGACCTGGTTTCCGGGACAGGTCGAGGTCTACCGCCGGATCGTCTCCGCCCTCTCGCTCCTTCCGGTCGACGCCATCGTCACGACCGGCGGTATGGCGACGGCGCAGCAGCTCTCGCCGCCGGCGAACGTGAGTGTGGTCGAGTTCGCCGATCACACCGCGATCATGCCCACCGTCGATCTGGTCGTGTCGCACGGCGGACATTCCACGACGATGAAGGCGCTGATCAACGGGGTGCCCTGTCTGGTGATCCCGATGCACCCGCTGATGGATCAGCCGTTGGTCGGCTCCGCGATCCAGGATGCAGGACTCGGCCTCACCCTGAAGAAGAGCGCGAAATCCGCGGTCATCGCCGAAGCGATCCGATCGATCATCGCCGATCCACGGTTCCGGGCGGCGGCACACGACGTCGCCCGTCGCGAACGCGCCGCCGACGGCTCCCGCACCGCCGCCGATCACCTCGCGCGTCTGCTCCGACCCGACGCCGGGGTGCGCGAGGGCTAGTGCGCCGCCGCGGCGGCGATGATCGTCCGTTCCGAACTGCCCGGTTTCGCGGCGGCGCGGAGCACCCGCTCGATCAGAGCCGTCGAGGCCGTGATCCGTTCCACGACGGAGACGCAGGCGAGTGCCCCCTGGAGCGGGAGAGCGCCCGGCCACGGCACCGCCAGGCAGGCGAACCCGGGAAGGTACTCCTCGACCTCGATGAGGCTCCCCTGTTCTCTGATCCGCTGCAGCCTGTCGCGGAAACGACTCGCGGTGGTGATGGTGTTCGGGCCCGTCGCCGGCAGCGGATCGGGCGGGAGGAGGGCCAGCGCCGCCTCGTCCTCGAGCTGGGAGGCCATGACCTGACCCACCGCACTCGCCCAGACCGGGGCCGGGTCGAAAACCGGCACGTAGTCGTAGAGGTCTTCCGGCCCCTTCGAGACGGCGAGGTAGTAGCCTCGGCTTCCGCTGAGGACACTCGCGACCGCGTCGCAGCCGGTGAGCCCGGAGATGACGTGCGTCAGGCGTTCTGCCCGGCGAGAGAGGCTGCGCTGCGCACTCCCCGCGCCGAGCACGGCGGCGCGAGGCCCCAGAACGGGTCCGTTCTCGGCACGGGTGACCCAGCCACCCGCCTCCAGGGAGGCGACGAGTCTCGACATGGCCGATTGATCGAGTTCGAACCTCCTGCTCAGCGAGGCGACGCTCCGCTCGCCCGAGCCGATCGCTTCGAGGACTTCCAGCCCTCTGGCCAGCGACGAGTACGCTCCCCCGGCTGACGTCATGGGTTGCATTATATGCATGAAAGATTGCGGCATGGTCCGGATGCTCCTACTCTTCGGAAGGGTTCGACCGGATCCGCGCCCACCCGAATGCCCGCGATCGCGTGTGAGATGAGGCCCAGGATGCGAGCCAGACACCCTGCTTCGGCGAAAAAGACGGCTCCGCCGCCTCGCCGTCCTGATGGCCGTCGGCTTCGCTTGCGCTTCGGCCCCGGCCGCAGCGGCCGGACTCGGCCTCGCTCGCATCCCGCAGGCCGCCGCCGCTTCGGCTCCCGTCGCCGTCAGTGATGCGTACACCATCCAGGTCGGTCAGACGCTCTCCGTCGGCGCACCCGGTGTGCTCGCCAACGACACCGATGTGCCGCCCGGCGCGATCGCGAAACTGGTGGGCGGAACGTTCAGCCGGGGAGTCGGCACGCTCTCCCCCAACGGCGCGCTGACCTACGCTCCGAGCACGAACGTTCCCGGCACCGACGTGATCGCCTATTGTGTCGCGGATGCGGGCGGAACGTGCCTCTCCCCCAACGGCTTCATCACCGTCACGGTCGCCGTGCCGTTCAGCGACGTCGGGATCGCCATGTCCGGTCCGGCGTCGACCCCGGCGAACGTCGACATCGCCTATACGATGACCCTCCACAACGCGGGACCACTCGATGCGACGAACCTGATCATGACGGACTCGCTGACGGGACTGTCGACGTTCCGGTCGCTGACCATCCCGCCCGGCTGGAGCTGCGAGCCTCGGGCCGTCGGCGACATCGTGGGTGCCTTCACCTGTCAGAGCGATCCCGCCACGACCCTGCCCGTCGGGCAGAGCGTGTCGTTCACCCTCACCGTCCATGTCGCAGCCAACTCGGTGGGCATCACCAATCAGGCAGCGCAGACCCACACTCCGACCGATCCGGTCTCGTCCAACGACTTCACACAGATCTCCACGAGCATCGAGCCCTCCTCCGCCGACCTCGCCGTGACGCTGACCGCCCCCGGCACCGTCGCAGCGAACGGCACGATCACCTACACGGCGCTGGTCGTCAACAACGGCCCCGACGCCGCGACCGGAACGAGCTTCACCGACAATCTCGACGCGCAGACGACGTTCGTCTCGCTGACGGTCGCGCCAGGGTGGACCTGCCCGACGGTACCCGCCGTGGGCGGTCACGGTGGGGCGACCTGTTCGTATCCGGGCGGCTTCGCTGCGGGTGCGTCATCGACCTTCACGATCGTCGCCAAGGTCGAGGGCACTGCCGCTGGAACATTGACGAACAACGCGTTCGTCTCGAGTGCGAACCCTCCCGACCCGAACTCGGCGAACAACACGGTCGCCGCTCGCACAACCGTCACCGCGACGGTGCCGGCCGATCCACCCCACCCGCCCGGCACCGCCCCGCCCGGCACCACTCCGCCCGGCAGTGCTCCAGCAGACCCGCAGCCCTCGCCCGCGGACCCCTCCGCCGTCGCCGCGACGGAGCTGGCGAACACGGGCCTCGAGCTGACCTTGCCCGCCGCCGGGGCCGGTCTGTTCGCCTTCGTCGGAGGTCTGATTCTGACCGGACTGGCGCGCAGATCCACTCGTGAACAGAGAGTGCCGCGATGAGCCGCCGCAGGAGATCCCTGAACCCACGCCTGGCCGTTCTGGCCGTTCTGGCCGTCGCCGCACTGCTCCTCTCCGGATGCGCGGCCTCGTCCCCTCCCGCCGGTTCCGCCCCCGCATCCCGGGCGGCGGCGGATGCGGCCACCACCGCCTCGTCGGCCCCGGCGGCGGGCGGCAATCCGGTGAACGGTGCAGACTTCTGCGCGCTCCTGACCGGACTCGAACCTCGGCTGTCGACGGACGGCTCGACCGCCGGGGCCCTCGCAGACCTGTCCATCGAGTTCGCAAGCTGGCTCGACACCCACGCCGAGCAGAAGCCCCGAACCGCGGCCGACCTGGATGACGCCTCACGAACGAGCTGCCCCGAGGTCCGCACCAGCGTGCTCAAAGCCCTCGGTGCAGACAGCTTCGACCGGGCATTCAACGGCTAGAGCGTCGTCCGTCTCGCGGCGCGGGGGCGCATCCCGGCTGGTCTCTAACCTGCATCTCGCGCGCCGGCGGCGTGGACGGCCGCTCGTCTCGTGGTGACGCCGAGCTTCCGGTAGATGGAGCGGATGTGCGTCTTCACGGTGGGGTAGGCCATGCCGAGGTGGGTGGCGATCTCGTCGGCGGTCATCGTCGTGCGCAAGCACGCGAGGACATCCTTTTCTCGCCGGGTCAGGATCCCGGTGTGCAGCTGAGAGAGCCGGCCACGCCGTTCGAGGATGGTGTGCAGGAGTTCCTGATGCCGTGAGCCGCGGTGGACGTGCGCACCGAGCAGATCGCCGATGACGCTGTCGGCGGCGAGGAAGGGGGCGATGAGCCGCTCGGGGGTCGCGGCCTCGAGTGCCCGGTCGAGTTGTTCGTGTGCGTGCGGCCCGTGGCCGGCGGTGGCGCGGAGCGCGGCCGAGGTGACGAGCGTGCTCACCAGGGCGTAGCGCGGCAGTGCGGTCGACGAGGCGAGCCGGAGGGCTTGGGCCGCGAGAGTGGTCTCGCCCATTCTCCGGTAGAGCTCGGCGAGGAGAGCATGCGCGACCGCGGCACCCGTGTGGGTGAGCGCGGGCGCGGCGATGCTCAGCGCACGCTCGGCCTGCCCTTCGGCGTAGGCGAGCCAGGCCGATGCGACGCGCCGCAGGGTGTCCCACGGAATGCCGTGCTTGTCGCTCTTGCTCACGCCCTGGAGCAGCTCGGCCGCGGCGTAGTAGCGCTCCGTCCTCCCCACAGCGACGAGACTCATCACGAGGTACAGGCGGGCGAGAGCTTCGAAGTTGGAGCCGGGGCTCCCCTCGACGATGATCGAGTCGAGCTGGGCGACGGCCTCATCGAAGTCGCCGCGCCAGTAGGCGATGCTCCCCCGATTCGCCTCCCGGAGGCCGCCCTCGAAACGATCCCAATCGGAGGTGGCCGGAGCGGTCGGGAGCGCATCCAGAACCTTCTCAGCCTCGGTGAACAGGCCGGCGTGGGTGAGCGCGAACGCCAGATTGGATTGAGCGAGGCGGAACGTCTCCGCATGACCGTGGAGGCGGGCCTCCTCCGCAGCCGAGCGGAGCAGGCCGATCGCGCCGGCGAAATCACGGCGGAGCCGGACCTCCGTCCAACCGAGCAGGAACAGCGCGGAAGGGTAGTCATCGTCGGGCCCGCACTGCGTGAGCGCGCGCCGTGCGCGGTCGGCGAGCGCGGCCTTGGCGGGACCGTCCGCAGCGAGCAGGAGATCAGTGAAGCAGGCGACGAAGTCGTCGGGGGCGACACGCATCCCTTGGCCACGGAGGAAGGTCGCCCCGTAGGAGTCGCCGAGGAGGTCACGGCAGCACGCCCGGATGAGCAGGATGTGCGGGTCGCGCGGGTCGGGAGCGTCGAGGCAGAGCTGCTCGAGCTCGCCGGTGTGGGATTCCAGAAGGAGGCGGAGCCAGTTCCTCCGGAGGACGGCGACCACCTGGTCGGGTTCGCTGGAAGCGATCTCCTGACGCACAGCTCCGATCATGCCCCCACGATATCGGCGCACATCCCCGGCGGGGAGCAAGTATGACCGCCGATCTCATCCGCCGAGGATGAGACCGGGATTCCGGCCCGCCGAATCTGACAAGACTTGCAGCGACGAACCGAATGCGTGCGCCCGCGCCCGCACCGACAGAAATGGACATCAACGGATATGTACTTCTGGGAGATCCTCGGCTGGATGCTCTGGGCGACCGTCTTCATCGGCTACCTGTTCGCGCTGTTCGCGATCATCGGCGACCTGTTCCGCGACCGTGGGCTGAGCGGCTGGTGGAAGGCCCTCTGGGTGATCTTCCTGGTCTTCCTGCCCTTCCTCACCGCGCTCGTCTACCTGGTCGCCCGCGGGCAGGGGATGGCCGCGCGCAGCAGCACGGCGGCGCGCGAGGCTGAGGATGCCGCGCAGTCGTACATCCGAGACGTGGCGGGGAAGACCCCGGCCGAAGAGATCGCCGCCGCCGCCGCGCTCCGCGAGGCCGGTACGATCAGCACCGAAGAGTTCGAGCAACTGAAAGCGAAGGCACTGTCATGAAGGTCACCGTTCTCAACTTCGTTCGCGCTGAATCCGACCTCATGTTCTCCCGGCTCGCCGCCGGCGCCGGCCTCGGCCGGTGGAACCACACCCGCGGGTTGAAGGGTCTCGACGATCAGCCCATCATCCGGCAGAACCGCGACACCCTCTACAGCAGCGTGATCGTCGATGTGCGCGACGGCGTCACGGTCACCCTGCCAGACACCGGCGGGCGGTACATCTCCGTCGCTGTCGTCAGCCAGGATCACTTCATCCCGCTCATCCTGCGCGAACCGGGAGAGCACCGGCTCACCCCCGAGCTGGTCGGCACCGACTTCGCAGCGCTCCTCGCGCGCATCCTCGTCGACCCGAACGACGCCGCTGACGTCGCCGAGGTCAACCGCCTGCAAGACGGCCTGCTTCTCACCGGCGGCGGCACGGGAGCCTTTCCGCTGCCCGACTACGACGAGTCTTCGCAGACGGAGACCCGCGACGCGCTCCTCGCGCTCGGGCGCGGCGTCTCGACCTACGACCACGCCTTCGGCACGAGCGCCGAGGTCGACCCCGTCAGGCACCTGCTCGGTGCCGCCGGCGGGTGGGGCGGCCTGCCCGAGTACGAGGCCACCTATATCAGTGTCGACGAAGGCCTGCCCGTCGCCGACTATCGGCTGCGCCTCGCCGACGTGCCGGTCGACGCATTCTGGTCGGTGTCGCTGTACAACGCGGCCGGCTACTTCGAACCCAATGCGCTCGGCGTGAACAGCATCAACAGCCTCACCGCGGTGCCCGATGCCGACGGAAGTGTCACCGTGCACTTCGGCGAGCATCCGGAGGGGACACCGAACGCCTTGCCCATCATGCCGGGGTGGAACTACACGCTCCGGCTCTACCGCCCGCATCCGTCGGTGCTCGACGGCTCGTGGGTCGCCCCTCGCCCCGAACGCGTCTAGACGACCAACGAGCGGATCGCGGTGGCGGCCGCGCCGCGCGCCCAGTCTTCGAAGGTGTGCGGCCGCACGACGATGCGACACCGGTCGGCCGAGGCGAAGACGTGCTCCGCGTATGACCGACGGAGCGAGGTCTCGAGGAGGTCGAAGTTCGCCACGCCCTCGCCGCCGATGATGACCAGTTCCGGTCCCACCAGGTTGACGAGGCTGGCGATGGCTGCGCCGATGACCTGACCCGCTTCGGCGAAGGCGGCGACGGCGGCGGGGTCGCCCCGGCGGCCGAGCTCGACTGCCTCGTCGATGGAGACGCTCCGGCCGTGGGCTTCGGAGACGACGGCCACGATGGCGCTCGTCGCGGCGACCGCCTCGACGCAGCCGCGACGACCGCAAGCGCAGATCCTGTCGGGCGAGGTGAGCGGCAGATGTCCGATCTCACCGGCCACCCCGTATGCACCTTCGACGACCTCGCCGTTGAGGTGGAGGCCGCTTCCGATCCCCCGGCCGATGGTGACGATGGCGAACGAGCTGGTGCCCAGGCCGACACCGAACCAGTGCTCACCGATCGTGAGCGCGCGCACGTCGTTCTCGACGACGATGCGCTGGTCCAGGCGTTCCGCCAGGGCGGCGCCGAGGTCGACGCTGCGCCAGTTCATCAGAGCCGAGTCGCGGACGACCCCCGAGGTCATGTCGACGTCGCCGGAGACGGCGACCCCGATGCACGCCAGGCGCGATCCGAGGGCACCGAGCCTCCCCTGCAGCCGTGAGCAGATCGTCACGATGGCGTCGATGACGGCCGCGGGGTCATGGGAGGTCAGCGGCAGCCGGTCGGAGAGGATGGTGCGAGTGGTGACGTCGGTGGCGACCCCGATGAGCTCGTCGGCGTTCACCTTGACCCCCAAAGCCACGACGGCCTCGGCGACGACCGCGACCGGGCTGACCGGCCGCCCCGGCAGCCCGGTGAGCGTCGGGTCGAGCGAGTCGTTGACCAGTCCGGCGGCTGCGAGAGGGGCCACCGCTCTCGTCACTGCGCCCTGAGAGAGCCCGGTGAGCCGGGCGACGTCGATTCTGCTGATGGGGCTGCGCGTCAGGATGGTCGTGAACACGCGTGTCGCCGCGTCGGACAACGAATCGAGCAGCACTGTGCGCGTCTTCATCTCATCGTTCATCGTGCGCCTTTCATCGGGTCGGCGGGCGAGGGATGCGCCCTCGCCCGCCGACCTCGGAGTGCTGCCTACTTCTTGGACAGGATCTCTTTCGACTTCTCCTGCGCCGACTTCAGGAAGGAGGTGTCGCCCTCCCCATTGAAGAATGCCTCAAACATCGGCTGCAGTGTGTCCACGAGCTCCTGTCCGTTGGCGGTCGGGGGCGCCGGGTAGAGCTCGCCGCCCTTCAGCGCCTCGACGAAGCTGGAGATGTCGACACCCTCGGCCTTCTGAGCATCGACGGTCGCCTGCAGCGCCTGCGCGATCGAAGGCAGGAAGGTCGCCGTCTTTCCGGCGATGGTCTGGCAGCCGACGGTGCCCATGTAGGAGACCCACTTCCAGGTCTGGTCGACGTGCTTGGTTCCGACGTAGATGTTGTTCGCGTTCGAGTTGCTGATCATCCCACGCCCGTCCGGGCCCTCCACGGTCGGCGCGATGCCGACCTTGAGGCCGGGGACCTTCGTCAGCGTCGTGGCGTTCCAGGTTCCGTCCTGGGCCATCGCCACTTGCCCTGCGCCCATCTGTTCGGCCGAGGAGACGGTGAACTGACCGAACTTCGGCATCAGGCCGCGGTCGCCGAGGGTGCGGATGTAGTCGAGCGTCTTCGCCAGGCGGGGGTCGTCGAACGGGAGCTGCTTCGGCCACGCCTT
The DNA here is from genome assembly GCF_020009625.1 of Leifsonia poae. Lineage (NCBI taxonomy): Bacteria > Bacillati > Actinomycetota > Actinomycetes > Micrococcales > Microbacteriaceae > Leifsonia > Leifsonia poae. The sequence goes on along the minus strand of NZ_JAIHLP010000002.1, from coordinate 3,087,849 downwards.
CACGTCACCCCCGAGCTTCCAACCGAGCGTGGTGACGAACGGGTTCCAGGAGGTCTGACCGTTGAAGTCGCCCGCGGCGAGGGTGCCGATGCCGTAAGTCTTCACGTTGTTCTTGTCGAAACCGGGCTCATCGCCGCGCTTGCCGTTCTTGTCGACGGTCAGATGGGCGACGATTTTGTCGAAGGTCCCACCGTCGTCAGGGTTCCAGGTCATGTTCTTGATCTGGTCGTCGGTGAGGCCGGCCGCCTTGACCATGTCTTCATTGAAGTAGATCGCCGCGCCGGCCCAGTCCAGCGGGATGCCGTACTGCTTGCCGTCGGTGTACTTCCAGGAGTCGACGCCGATGTTGAACGTGCTCATGTCGAAGTTCGACTTCTTGATCAGATCATCGAGGGGCATGATCTGCTTCTGCCCGGCGTACTGACCGAGCAGCGGGACGCTGTTCTGGAACGCGTCCGGTGCGGTGCCGGAGACGAAACCGGCGGTCAGCTTCGTGAAGTAGTCGTTCACGTTGTACTGCGAGATCTTGACCGTGATGTCGGGGTTCGCCTTTTCGAATCCCGGGATGCACAGCGCGTAGTTGGCCGCCTGGTGATCGTCCCAGGTCCACCAGTTGACGGTCACTTTTCCACCGGAGGCGTTGTCGGACGAGCAGGCCGCCAACCCGACGGTCGCAAGCGCGGCGGCGGCGATGCCGGCGATGATGCGGAGCTTTTTCATGAGTTCCTCACTGTGATTGCCCGGACACCTTCGTCGGTGTCGGGATGGGGGTGGTGTGGTGGGTTCGTGACGACGTAGGTCCCCGTTCCGGGGATCTGAACGTCGATGTCCGTGGCGCCGTACCTCACAAGCACCTGGCACGGCTCCGGACGCAGATTGTGAAGCACGGCTTCGTCGAGCCGACCGTCGGACCAGGTCAGGTCGACGGCGAGCCCTCCGCGCGCGCGGAGACCGTCGACGTGGCCGAGGGGCCACGCCGACGGCAGTGCGGGGAGGAGGTCTATGCCACCGTCGTGACTCTGCAGCAGGAGTTCGGCGATAGCCGCGGGGAAGCCGAGGTTGCCGTCGATCTGGAACGGCGGGTGGGTACTGAACAGATTGGGGAGGAGTCCTCCCCACTCCGATCCGTCGACCGGTCCGTGCCGAAGCGAGTCGCCGTCGAAGGGGGTGAGGGCCTGCATCAGCAGGTCGGCGGCGATGTCTCCGTCGCCGAGCCTGGCGCGCAGGGCGATCTTCCACGCCCAGGACCAGCCCATCGCCCCCGGGCCGCGCGCGTCGAGGAATCGCCGTGCCGCCTCGGCGAGCTCCGGAGTGGCGCGCGGTGTGATGAGATCGAGCGGATGCAGGCCCACGAGGGGCGAGAGGTGGCGATGCCCCGGCTCGGCATCCTCGACGTCGGCCGACCATTCGCGCAACCGCCCGTCGCTGCCGACGGGGGGCAAGGGGATGGTTGCGAGGGCTGCCTCGATCTCGCCGCGCAGCGGATCGCCGGCGTCGACCGTGTCGATCGCACGAAGCGCACGCTGGAAGAGCGCAGCGATGAGCTCGAGGTCCATCGTCGCCGTCAGCCCGAGGGCCCTGGCGCGCCCGTCTCCATCCCGGTACATGTTCTCCGGCGAGGTGGACGGGGCGAGGAAGGCGGTGCCGTCCGCTCCGACCTGGAGCCAGTCGAGGCAGAACGCGGTGGCGCCCCGCAGCAGCGGCCAGATCCGGTCGCGCAGCAGTGCCGTGTCGCCGGTGAACTCGTACTGATCCCACAGTGAATGGCAGAGCCAGACCCCGCCCATCATCCAGATCGCCCAGCTCGGGGCGCCGTGCCCCATGCCGACCGGAAGGCTCCACCCCCAGAAGTCGCTGTTGTGGTGCGCGACCCAGCCACGGGCGCCGTAGAGCTCGCGAGCAACGTCACCCCCGGTGCGCGCGATGCGCTCGACGAGGGCGATCTGCGGTTCCGCGGCTTCGGTGAGCCCGAGGGGTCCGGCCGCCCAATAGTTCATCTGTGTGTTGATGTTGATCGTGTAGTTCGAAGACCAGGCCGGTCGGAGTTCGCCGTTCCAGATGCCCTGGAGGTTCGCGGCCGGTCCGCCTGGCCGCGACGACGACTCGAGCAGATAGCGGCCGTACTCGGCCGCAACCGTCGCCCGGAGCGAGTCGTCGGCACCGCGGAGGACGTCCCCCTCCACGTCCCAACAGCCCCCGCGCCTGCCGCCGATCGCGAACCGTGCCGCCGCCGGACGACACGCTGAAGTGTCGCTCGCGGCCGGGGAGGCGTTCTCGGCGAACGCGCCGAGCGCGCGCTCCCGAGCCCGGTTCCGGATCGTCTCACGCGAGACGCTCCGCCACTCGTCGTCCGCGCCGGCCCACCACGACTCAGCGCGGGTCGACGACGAGAGGGCGATCAGCAGCCGGCCGGCGTGACGGATCGTCAGACCGGATTCGTCCGACTCCGTCATGCCGTCACTCCGCACCGCGAGAACCGCGGAAGCGAAGCCGTCATAGCCGCCGTCGTCCGCGTCCGCGTAACGGCGCGGGGGGACGACGGATTGTTCGTGCAGGGGTGCGCCATCGATGGGGATGGCGATATCGAGCCCCAGGATCCCCTCCGCAGCTCGGCGGCCGAGCTCGCGGAGCGGGGTCGCCAGGCGGATGCGCACATCCGGGAGCGGCTCGTCAGAGTCGATGGTGATGACGAGCGTCTTCGCGTCGATACGAGAGACCCGTCGAACCTGCGCGGTGCCGACCGTCAACCGTTCTTGGACGATCGCCCGGTCGAGGTCGAGCACCCGGGCCGGCACTCCCACTGTCGGTGTCGCTCCGGGGATCCCGACGAAGAGATCGACGAACGGCAGGAACTCCTGGCTGTAGTCGCCCTCGAAGCTCAGCAGCAGTCGCTCGGCTTCGTCGAGGTCGCCTGCCGTGAGCGCCTCCCGCACCGCGAGAAGGCGGTCCGGGCCGGCACCGCCCCCGACCACCCGCCGGAGCGCGTCTGCCGGTGTCTGCGGGGTTCCCGACCACACCGTCGAATCGTTCACCTGATAGCGGCCGTCGGAGCCGCCGAAGACCATGGCGCCGAGCAGGCCGTCGCCGAGGGGGATGGCCTGCTCCCAGCTGTCGGCGGGTCTCCGCCACGCGAGCCGAAGGGTGTCGTCGGTCATTTGAGCCCCGAGAATCCGATCGAATTCACGATCCGCTTTCCGAAGGCCATGAACAGGATGAGCATGGGCAGCGCCGCCACGAGGGTCGCCGCCATCAGCCCGGCCCAGTCCGGCTGCGTCTGCGGCGACGACTGCTTGAAGACGGCGAGGCCGAGTGTCAACGGCTGCACACTGGCGTCGGAGGTGACGAGCAACGGCCAGAAGTAGTCGTTCCACACCCCGATGAAGCCGAGGATCGAAAGAGTGATGATCGGCCCGCTGGTCATCGGGATCGTCAACCGGAACAGGATGCGGAGCTTCCCCGCACCGTCGATGAGCGCCGCCTCTTCGATCTCGGTTGAGAGGCCCAGCATGAACTGCCGGAGGAAGAAGATGTTGAAGGCGGAGAAGAGGGCGCCGGGCAGGATCATCCCGGCGAAGGTGTTGAGAAGTCCGAGCTCTTTGATGAGCACGAAGTTCGGCAGCAGGGTGAGGATGCCTGGAACCATCAGGGCGGCGAGGAAGAGCGAGAACACGAGTTCCCGACCGCGCCACTGGAGCCGCGCGAACGCATAGGCGGCGATGAGGGAGAAGAACACGATCAGCACGGTGGAGACCGTCGCATAGATGACCGAGTTGACCAGATAGTGCAGAATCTGCACCGTCGCGCCTGAACCGCCCTGGGCGATCGCCTCGTGGGAGTCTTCCAGACCGAGCACACGGAGGAACGGCCCGAAGGTGAAGCCGACGGGGAACGGCGACGACGGGTTGGCGATCATCGCGAAATTGTTCGAGAGGGAGGATCTCAGCATCCAGTAGAACGGGAAGATCGTGACCACGACGATGATCGCAAGGTAGACCCAGGCGATCGTGCGGCCCGCGGTGAGCCGTCGTCGCGAGCGCTTCCTCGGCGTTCTGGTGGAGAAGGCGGAGGGCGCCGCGGCCATGGTGGCGGTCGTGGCGTCGGTGGTCGGTGCGGTCGTCATGCGTTGTCCGATTCGCTCGCGCGCAGCAGTCGCATCTGCACGAAGGTGATCACGATGAGGATGGCGAACAGCGCCAGCGACATGGCAGAGGCGTATCCGAAGTCGAATTGTCCGAACGCCTTCTGGTAGATGTACATCTGCAGCACGTTGGAGGCGTTGGCCGGCCCGCCCTTCGTGGCGACCGAGACGATGTCGAAGACCTGGAACGCGCCGATCACGTTGAGCACGACGACCAGGGCGAGAATGGGCCGGAGCAGCGGAAGCGTGAGACGGAAGAACATCTTCGGCTCGCTGGCCCCGTCGATCCGGCCCGCCTCGTAGATCGAGGGCGGGATCGTCTGCATTCCGGCGAAGATGATGATCGAGGTGTACCCCATGTTCTTCCACACCTGGATGAAGGCCAGCGACGGGATCGCCCACTCCCGCGAGGTGAGGAAGCGGATGCCGTCGCCTCCGAGAGCGTGGACGAGCTGGTTCACGATGCCGAGCTGAGCGTCGAGCATCCACGACCAGACGGTGGCGGCGACCACACCCGAGATGAGGAACGGCAGGATGATCAGGCCGCGCAGAACCGTGGAGTTCGTCACGCGGTGCAGCACGGCGGCCGTGAGGAGGGAGACCGCCAGGGTGAGGACGACGGCGATCAGCACGAAGTAGACGGTGATTCCGAGCGACTGCCAGAATGTGCCGTCCTGGGCGAGTTCGACGAAGTTCTGGAAGCCGATCCAGTTCGGTGCGCTCAACAGTCGGAAGTCGGTGAAGCTCAGGTAGATGCCGCGCAGGGTCGGGTAGAGGGCGAAGACGAGGAATCCGATCATCGCCGGCGCGATGAGGATCCAGGCGAGCCGGCCGTCGCCCCGATGGGACGGCGCGAACGTGTTCGCCGGCCGACGGGTGCGCCGTCGTGACGAGCCTGCGGTCTCAGTCGGGTGGACAGCAGGAGGAACGTTGGAGATCGTCATTGGTCTTCCTTCTCGGCCGCCGACGGATCGTGTCTCCGTCGACCGGGGGTTGCAGAACACACAGTAGACATGGTTAATTGTCACTGTCAAGTAACTGACCCACGAGGAGCTCTTCAATGCCTGACGACTACGGCGGCGTCGTTTCCCTGCGCGCTTCAGGGACGTCTCTCGTCATCGACACGGCGAGGCGAGTGCCGCGTGTGCTGCACTGGGGAGCGGATCTCGGACCCCTCGACGGCGAGACAGCGCAGGCGTTGAGCGAGACCGCCGGACCAGCCGTCCTCAACAACTCACCGGATCTCCCCCGCGCCTTCAGCCTGTGGCCGACCGAGTTCGAGGGATGGGCGGGCACCCCGGCCCAAGAAGGACACGCCGCCGGCTCCGCGACGACCCCGCGACCGGAGACCGTTGCCGTCCGCCACCGACCAGACGGTGAGAACGGCGGAGTCATCGAGATCGACCTGGTCGACGAGATCACCGCCCTGCGCTCCACGATGACGCTCGACCTCGACCCGTTCGGCGTGCTCGCCGTCGGCATCACCGTCACCCGGGATGCCTCACTCGCCCCCGAGACGGCCGCCACGCCCTACACACTCGACGCCCTGCGAGTGCTCCTCCCCGTGCCCGACCGTGCCGTCGAGATCCTCGACTTCACCGGCAAGTGGTGCCGCGAGCGCGCCCCGCAGCGCGGGCCGATCTTCTTCGGCAGCCATGTCCGCCGGGCCCGGCGCGGGAAGCCCGGCCACGATGCCCCGTTCCTCGTCGTCGCCGGCACGGAAGACCTGTCTTTCGGTCGGGGGGAGGCGTGGGCGACCCACCTCGCCTGGAGCGGGGACGCGGAGTACCTCGTCGAGAGGCTCACCGAAGGGGCGGGCCCCTTCTCAGCGACCATCGGAGTCGGAGAGGGGCTGCGCCCTGGAGAGATCACCCTCGGCGACGGCGACAGTTACACCGCACCCACAGCGCTTTTCATCTGGTCGGCGAACGGACTCGACGGGATCGCGAGTCGTCTGCATCGTCGGCTGCGCGCGCGTCCGGGCCACCCCGCCACCCCACGCCTCCTGACGCTGAACTCGTGGGAGGCGGTCTACTTCGACCACGACCTCGACCGGCTGACCGCCCTTGTCGAGCGCGCCGCCCGCGTCGGAGTCGAACGCATCGTGCTCGACGACGGGTGGTTCCACGGGCGCCGCGACGCGAACGCAGGCCTCGGCGACTGGTTCGTCGACCGATCGGTCTGGCCCGATGGGCTCTCCCCGCTGGTGGAGCTCGTCCGCTCCCACGGGATGCAGTTCGGCATCTGGTTCGAGCCGGAGATGATCAACCTCGACTCCGACCTCGCGCGCGCGCATCCGGAGTGGGTGCTCGGGCCGCGTCAAGCGCTCGGCGCGACCGCGCGAGACCAGTACGTCCTCGACCTGAGCCGGGTCGAGGTGTACGAGCACGTCCTCGCGCAGATCAGCACGATCGTCGAGGAGTACCGCATCGACTACATCAAATGGGACCACAACCGCGATCTGTCGGAGCCGGTGAGCGGTTCCGCCGGGATCGACCACCCCGTGGTGCACGAGCAGACGGTCGCCCTCTACCGGATGCTCGACACGCTTCGGGCGCGGCACCCCCGGCTGGAGATCGAGACCTGCTCCGGCGGCGGCGGCCGGGTCGATCTGGGCATCCTGGACCGCACCGATCGCGTGTGGGCCTCGGATTGCAACGATCCGGTGGAACGTCTCCAGATCGAACGCTGGACCCGGATGCTCGTTCCACCGGAACTCATCGGCTCGCACCTCGGCGCCGCACGATCGCACACGACCTCGCGGCGCACAGATCTCTCCTTCCGGCTGATCGTGGCCTTGACCTCCCACGCGGGGATCGAGTGGGATCTGCAGGAGGCCGACGACGACGAGCTCGAACGCATCGCCGGGTGGGGGGCGGTCTATCGCGAGCTGCGCAGCCTCATCCACACCGGCCGGGTCGTCAACGCCGACCTCGCCGACGACGCCACCGTGCTCTCCGGGATCATCGCCGACGACGATGCCCGCGCGCTCTACACCTGGGCCCGCCTCACCACCTCGGCGCCCGGCCAGACCGGCCGGGTGCGGTTCCCCGGTCTCGCCGCCGATGCCCGCTATTCCGTGCGCATCCGGAACGAGTTCGGCCCGGCCAGCCGCCACCAGAGCGCCGATCCGTCGTGGATCGCGGAGGCGCTGCACCCGGATGGCGTGACCATCCCCGGATCGGTCCTCGCGGTCGCCGGAGTTCCGATGCCCACTCTCAACCCCCAGCAAGCGATGCTGTTCGACCTCGTCCGTCTGCCCTGACGCAACCGCGCGGCCACGACGTGTTCCAGTACACCGTGAAGAAGTAGCAGGAAGTCAGAATCTCGATGACGTCCCCTCCTGCCGTCGCCCCGCTGGGACGCGAGCCTCTGCCGACCCCGGCCGACTACCGCGCATTCTGGGCGACGGCGATGGATGAGGCACGACGCTTCCCCCTGGCGACAGACCTCACTAGGGTCGACACCGGGCTGACCGCGATCGAGGTGTTCGACGTCACCTTCCGCGGTTCGGGGGGACGGCCCGTGCGCGGCTGGCTGAGGCTGCCGTTACACCGCGCCGGCCCCCTCCCCGCGGTACTCCACGCCAACGGCTACGGCGCGGGCAGGCTCAGCCCGATCGACGACCTGACCTGGTCGGCCGCGGGCTACGCCCACCTCATCGTGAACACGCACGGCCAGGGCGGCGGCAGCAGCGGGCACCTCCTCGACGGGATCACAGACGCCGAACGTTCGTACTATCGGGGCGTCTTCGTCGATGCCGCACGGGCCGTCGACGTACTCCGGAGCCTCGACGGAGTCGACCCGACCCGGGTGGCCATGATCGGCAACAGCCAGGGAGGGGGGATCGCGCTCGGCATCGGCGCAATCGTGCCCGACCTCATAGCTGTTCTCGCGCAGGCGCCATTCCTGACCGATGCTCCCCAGGCACTCCGACTCGCCACGAGCGGGCCCTGGACCGACCTGCGCGACTACCTGGCCGAGCATCCCGATCGGGCCGACACGGTCGCCCGCACCCTCTCCTATGTCGACGGAGTCACCTCCGCCCGGCATGCGACGGCGCCGGGATGGATCTCGGCGGGACTGGACGACCAGATCTGCCCACCGCAGACCGCCCGCACGGCCGCCTCGGCCTACGCCGCGCCGGTGACCCTCCGCGAGTGGCCGGGCGCCGGGCACGAGGCCGGTGCCACCGCCGACCGCCAGATGGCTCTCACGGTGCTGCGGGAACGCTTCGGCTCAGGCCTCGCGCGTCTTCGGTGAGCGCTCTGCGGTGTGCGCGGGGTCGCGTTCGATGACGTCGCCGAGGATCCCGTCGATGCGGGCGAGCAGCTCGGCCGGGATGACGACGCCAGACGCTTTCACGTTCTCGGTCACCTGCTCGGGGCGGGATGCACCGATGATCGCGGTCGCGACGTTGTCGTTCTGCAGCACCCAGGCGACGGCGAGCTGGGCCGGCGTGAGGTCGAGCTCGGCGGCGATCGGCCGCAGCTCCTGCACCCGGGTGAGGACGTCTTCGGTGAGCCAGCGCGAGACGGCGTCGGCTCCACCTCGTCGGTCGGTCGCCCGGCTCCCCTCGGGAAGGGCGGCGCCGGGAAGGTATTTGCCACTCAGCACGCCCTGCGCCACCGGCGACCAGACGATCTGGGAGATGCCGAGCTCGACCGAGGTCGGCACGACCTCCGCCTCGATGACGCGCCACAGTGCCGAGTACTCCGGCTGGTTCGAGATCAGCTGGACGTTCAGTTCTTTGGCGAGGGCCGCGCCGGCACGAAGCTGGTCGGACGTCCATTCGCTGACGCCGATGTACAGCGCCTTTCCCTGTCGCACGATGTCGGCGAAAGCCTGCATGGTCTCTTCGAGCGGGGTCTCGACATCGAAACGGTGCGCCTGGTACAGATCGACGTAGTCCGTCTGCAGTCGGGAGAGCGAACCGTCGATCGACTCCATGATGTGCTTGCGGGAGAGGCCGACGTCATTGTGGCCCTTCGGCCCGGTCGGTCCGAAGACCTTGGTGAGAATCTCGAGCGACTGACGACGCTCCCCCTTCAGCGCGGCCCCGAGCACCGTCTCGGCCGCGGTGTTCGCGTAGACGTCGGCGGTGTCGAACGTCGTGATCCCCGCATCCAGGGCCGCTCGAACACAGGAGGAGGCGATGTCATTCTCGATCTGCGAGCCGTGCGTGAGCCAGTTGCCATAGGTGATCTCGGAGATCTTGAAACCGGAGTTGCCCAAATACCTGAACTGCAATGTCATGCCTTTCGATCGAAGACGTCACCGTCGATCGTAGGCACTCGGATTCATTTGCGCCAACAGTGATTGCTTCTTGGATTATGCACTTCCGCCGCTGAATGTGGGCGGCCCTCCCGCGGCCATCGGCGTTCGCCCGTCGCCCGACCGGCGGGTGAACGAGAGGACGATCCCGACCGCGATCAGGGAGCTGACCAGCGCCGTTCCACCCGCCGACACGAGTGGGAGGGGCACGCCGAGCACCGGGATCAGCCCGAGCACCACCCCGATGTTCACGAATGCCTGACCGATCAGCCAGACCATGATCGCCGCGGTGGTCACCCGCGCCGCCGGGTCTCCAGTGCGCATCGTCATCCGCACGAGCACCGTGGCGAGCATCCCGAACAGCAAGACCACCAGAAGAGCACCGATGAGACCGAGCTCTTCACCGATGATGGCGAAGATGAAGTCGGTGTCTGCCGACGGCAGCCACGACCACTTGGAGTGGGAGTTGCCGAGGCCGACGCCGAAGACCCCACCGGAGGCCAGCGCGTAGTGTCCGTTGTTCAGCTGCCAATCGACATCGGGGTTCACCGCGCTGGTGCCCCCGAAGAAGGCGGCGATACGACCACGGCGGGTCTCGCTCGAAACGGCGATGAGCACGGCCGCGACCGAGACCGTCGCCACCGCGACACCGAGATGTTTGAGCCTCGCCCCGGCGAAGAAGAGGGCCCCGAGCACGAACGCCGCCATGATCACCGTCGTGCCGAGATCGCCGCCGAGAACGACCAGGAGAATCGACCCGCCCGCAACCGGGAGGATCGGAACGGCCAGCTGCCGCCACTCGTGCAGCACGTGCCGCTTGCGTGCGAGCACGATTCCGAGCCAGACGACGAGGCAGAGTTTGATGGCCTCCGAGGGCTGGCCGGCGATCGGACCGATGCGCAGCCAGTTCGTATTGTCGCCGATCTTCACGCCGAGCGGCGTCGTCAGCGCGATGATCTGCAAGAGGCAGGCGACACCGAGGAAGACCCAGATGGTGCGCTCCCAGAATCGCGCGGGAAGCCGCGAAGCGATCAGCATCAGCACCACGCCGATCACGGCGAAACCGCCCTGCGAGGCGAACCGGGCGTAGAAGTCGCCGAAGTCGTGGTGCGACTCGACCGACGACGACGACAACACCATCACGAGCCCGAAGATCACCAGAAAGAGCGTCAAACCGAGGAGCACATAGAAGTCCCGCGTCTCCGCGCGCAGCACGCGGCCGAGAGAGAGCCGTGTCGAGCGCATGCTCAGTTCACGCACGGGATGGCACCGGATTCGAGCGGGGTCTTCCAATCGTGGTACACATTGGGCGCTCCCGTGGCCGGTGGGGTCGCGGGTGACGCCGGAGTGCCCGGCGGCGCGGGCGAGGCCGGCGCGCTCGGCGGATCGGTGGTCGGGGCCGGCGGCTCCAGCAGCCGCTTGACCGTGGCCCGCACCGCATCGAGGTCGACGACGTTGACGTCTTTGCCGTCGATGCGCTCGAACCGGTCGATCGGCAGCGTCGTGAAGCTGATGTTGCCCCCGGCGAGCCTGGCCGCCTGCTGCGCGAAGCTGAGCAGTTCGAAGTCTTGGTCGAGCGCGATGTACTGCTTCGCTGTGTCGATCAGGGAGCGCATCGTTCCGAAGTTCGTGAACGTGTCCGCCTGCTTCAATTTGTATGCAAGCGACACCATGAACGCCTGCTGCCGCCGGGTGCGGTCGAAGTCCGTGAGTTCGAGGTCGGTGGGCCCGGTGTCCCGCCGCTGCCGGACGAAGCTCATCGCCTGCTCGGCGGTCAGCTCGTGGCGCCCGGCAGCGAAGTCAGCCCCCGAGTACCTGTCCTGGGTGGGATGGTTGAGGCACACGGTGACCGGCTGCACCGCCTGCGCGACCGTGTAGAAGGCGGCCATCGTGATCTCGATGAAGTGGTTGATCGGCACACCGCCGAGAAACTGGGAGACGGTCGCGATCTGCGTCTGTCGGCCGGCGGCGCGGGCGGCCTGGTAGGCGTCTTCGTCGCTCATCCCGCCGGCGTTCTTCAGTTCGCGCAGCTTCTCGTCGAGCGCGAGACCATACGCCTCCTTGATCTTCGATTTACTGACGCCGTCCGGGGTGCCGGCGAGTTCCGCGTAGTCATCGCGGGGGATGGAGATGCCGACCGCTTTGCCGCCGTTCGCCGGGATGTGGATGAGCATCAGCACGTTCGCGTTGTAACCGCCGTCGGATTGGTCCCCGGCCCGTAGAGCGTTGTAGAGCACTTCGGGCAGCGCTTTGCCGTTCTGATCGACGCGGCTGTCCAGACCCATCACCAGGATGTTCGTCTCCCCGGTGTTCTGCGCCACCCCAGGCTTCGCGGAGGCGCTCGGCAGGCTGAACGTGGACCGGTGGATGCCGGAGGACACCTCCTGATAGGTGGCGATCGCGAACCCGGCTGTCACGATGAGGAGCACGGCGAGACCGCTCGAAACACCGAGGATGATCCGGCGTCGCAGTCGTCGTCGTGGTTTCGAGCGGTGCGAGACAGGACGGTCTTCTGGCAGGGACATCGATGCTCCTAACGCGGGCGTGCGGCTTTCGCAGGGCACGGCGGGATCGATGAGGCGACCCCGGCCGGCAGACCCTCGACAGTATCGGTCCGACCGGGGAGAACCCTCCGAAGTCAAGCACAGCCGTCATCGATGACGGCAGGTTGCGCCGCATGTCGACGGTCCGACGCACCGACGCGCGGGCTCAGTACGGTCACCAGCATGACCACACACCTGATCCTGGGCGCGATGTTCCGCGCCGTGGGCGCGTACCCGTCCGGTTGGCGGTACCCGGGCGCCCACCGCAACCCTCTCGACGACGCGGCTGTTCTGCGCCGGACCGCACGAGCGGCGGAGGCCGCAAAACTGGACTACATCTTCTTCGGCGATTGGCTGGCCACCGGGCACGACCTCGAGTTCCGCGACCCCTACCTGCTCGCCCGCATCGACCCGATCAGCGCTATCACGCACCTCAGCGGAGTGACCGAGCGCATCGGCCTCATCGCGACGGCGAACACCACCTACTTCGACCTGTACACGCTCGCGCGGCTGACCGCCTCCGTCGACCGGCTCAGCGGCGGCCGCGCCGGGCTGAACCTGGTGACCGGCGCCGAGCCTCGGGCGGCGGGCAACCACGGTCGGGATGCGCATGCCCCGAACGACCAGCGCTATGACCAGGCCACCGAGTTCATCACAGCGCTCACAGGGCTCTGGGACAGCTGGGAGGACGAGGCGTTCGTGCTCGACCAAGCCGCCGGGCAGTTCATAGACCCGGAGCGGCTGCACCGCACGGATGCTGTGGGCCCTCATGTGCACGTCACCGGTCCGCTCAACGTGGCTCGACCCATCCAGGGGCATCTTCCGATCGTGCACGCCGGCACTTCGCCTCGCTCGCGCCGGCTGGCCGCCGAGGCCGCCGATCTCGCCCTGGTCGCGGCACCCGGTTTGGAGGCGGCCGTGCAGGTGCGAAGCGGACTCCGGGATGCGGCGGTCACCGCCGGACGGTCGGCCGATGACCTGAAGGTGGTCACACCGGTGCTCCCGGTCGTCGCCCCGACCCGGGCCGAGGCGCAGGCGATCTTCGACGAGCTGCTCCGGCTCGTCCCGGTGGCTGACGGCTCCCTGCTGGCCCAGAGCGAATCCTTCCCGCCGAATCGGTCGCTCGGCGCTCTGGGCGAGGCGGTCGGCCTCCCGCTCGACGGCTACGCCGTCGACGATACTGTTCCCGCCGCGGTGGCGGGGCGCTTCACCGAGGCCGGGCAGCGTCTGGTCGAGCTCGTCGAGTCGCGGGCGGGACGGCGCATCGATGGGGAACGGCCGGTCACGTTCCGCCACCTCATCGCGACCCACGCGATCCCGGCGGCCGCCGTCGTCGGTAGCCCGCGAGAGGTGGCCGACCATCTCGAGTCGTGGTTCACGGCGGGGGCTGTCGACGGTTTCAATGTGCTCACCCCGTTCCTCCACGAACAGTTCGATGCGTTCACCCGGGGGGTCGTGCCCGAGCTGCAGCGCCGCGGCCTGTTCCGCACCGAGTACGAGGGAGGCACCCTTCGCGAACACCTCGGACTCCCCCTCCCCGAGAACACGCACCTGGCCCTCGAAACCGTTCCCTGACCGCTCATTCCTCCCAGCCGGGAACCACCCGATTTCCGTCGGGTGGTTCCCGGCTCAGGCGAGGGGGAGGCGGTCGTCGGCGGCCCACTCGTTGAGGGAGCCGTCGTAGACACGGGTGTCGTTGCGGCCGACGATGGCGAGCGCGAGCGCATCCGAGGCCGCCGCGATGCCTCCGCCGCAGTAGGTGACGATCGGGTCGGGTGCCGCGAGGGCGTCCGCGAAGAGTTCACGCAGCTCGGCCGCCGGGAGGAACGCGTTGGTCTCCCGGGAGACGAGCCGGCCTGCCGGCACATTCAGGCTGCCCGGGATGTGCCCCCGGCGGGGCCGGAAACCGGTCTCGCCGCTGAACTCGGCCGGCGATAGGGCGCAGATCAGGGTGGCGTTCTCGCGCCCCTCCACCACGTCCGCCACCGTCGTCTTGTCTGCCCAGAAGCCCGGGCGTTCCTCGGCGGTGAACGTCACCGGTGGGACAGGACCGCCCGCGCCCGCTTCGACGGGCCGCTGTTCGGCGCGCCACTTCTGCGAGCCGCCGTCGAGCACGAATACCCGGTCGTGCCCGAACGAGCGGAACAGCCACCAGAGGCGGGCGGCCCAATTGCCGGCGGCCCCGTCGGAGACCACGACCGTCGTGCCGTCGCCGACACCGACCGACTCGGCCGCGGCCGAGAACCGGCCCGCGGTCGGCCGGGTGAAGGCGTATCGGCCGGTGGGGTCGCTGAACGTCTCGAGGACGTCCGCGAAGCGCGCGCCGGGGATGTGCCCCTCCTCGAAACGGGCGCGCCCGCTCTCCCAGGTGAGGCGACCGTCGGCGACGACGGGCAGCACGGTCGCGTCCAGCACGACGACGCCGTCCCGATGGTCAGCCAGCCACCCGGTGCTGACGAGCGGCGATGCGGTGCTCACGGCGCCGCGCCTACTCGACCGCGCCGGCGGGGGCGGCAGGCGCCTCAGGCTCGCCGAGGGAGAGCATGAGGCGGTTCGCCCAGTTGAAGAAGGCCGCGCCGTGGATGACGTCGGCGATCTCCAGGTCGCCGAGGCCGGCCGCGCGCAGACGGTCGACGTGCTCGGACGCGAACGCGATGGGGGTGGAGGCGAGCGCGACGGAGGCCGCGACGATCGCATTCCAGCGCTCACCGAGATCGGCGCCGACGCCCTCGTCGAGCAGACGCTGGACATCGTCGGTGCGCTTCGAGTGGTGCGATGCGAACCGCGAGTGCACGGATGCGCAGAACACGCATCCGTTGTACCGGCTCGTGGCTGCGGCCGACAGCTCGCGGTCGCCCCGCAGCAGCCCGGACTTGGTGTTGTAGAAGATGTCTTTGTCGGTGCGCGTGCGCGCGCCCAGGATGTCGGGGTCGCGGGCGAGCAGGAGGAAGTACGGCGATGCGGCGCGGGAGGCGTCCACCAACCCCTCGAAGTGGCGCTCGGTCAGCTCGTCGGCCGGGAACGGAGGCAGCCAGGGGACCCAGCCGAGCGCTTCCTGCGTGAACCGTTCCGGACGGTCGAGCTCCGGGTAGGCGATGATCTCGGGCAGTGTCGTCTGTTCGGTCATGTCAGCGTCCGTTCTCGGTGGTCGGGGTGGCGGCGGTCGGGGTGGCAGCGGCCGGGGTGGCGGCGGTCGGGGTGGCAGCGGCCGGGGCGATTGCGGTCGGGGCGATTGCGCTGGTCGAGAGCACCCGCAGGCCGGCGACCACGCGCGTCTGGAAGGCGAGGAACGACACCAGCTGCGACAGGGTGACGATGTCGGTTGCCGACCAGCCAGCCGCGAGCAGCGTCTCCAGCGCCCGCGAATCCGCCTCGCGGGGCCGGAACACGAGCAGGTGGGTGTGGTCGAGGGCAGCGGCAAGACGATCACCGACCACCACGCGCACCTCGGGCGCGACGGTGGCACGAAGTCCGTCGGTGCTCTCGCCGGCGAGAGCTGCCGGCGCGTAGCGCCCGAACGGACCGGTCGCCGCTGTGCGCTGTGCCTCGGCCGCCACGGTCTCGGCGAGGGCAGCGGACTCCCCCACCTCGGCGAGCGACCGCCGCAGCCCGCCATCGTAGTGGGCGACCAGCACCGCATCCCGGTGCAGAGCGGCGACGAAGGCGGCGATCGCGAAGCGTTCGACTGCGGTCACCTCGCCGGGGAAGGCGGGCTCGAACAGCGCGTCATAGCTCGACTGGGCGTTACGCCTGGTCTCCGGGCGCTGTTCGCGCAGGGCGGCGACCGCGGAATCCGGGGTCGTGCCGGTCAGCTGGTCGATGATGTCGGGCGGTGTGGCGGTCATGGGTCTCCAAGGTCGGTGTCGGACGAAGCGTGAGAAGAGGGATGATGTTCAGGCCCGTGCGGTCGCGAGCGTCAGCCCGAGCGCCGGGGCGACCTCGGCGGCGAGCAGTTCGATCGAGCGCAGGACGAACGGATGCGGCGGATCGATCGAGTGCACCTGGCAGACGATGTCGGTCGCCCGGTCGAGCGCGGTGTCGGCCGCCAGTGAGGCCGCGACCTCATCGGCCGTCCCGACGTGCACATCGAAGCCGGCGATGAGGTCGTCGAGCGTCCCATCGGCGACGGGTTGCCCGACCTGCCGGAAGTGATCGACGACCCGGCGCAGACCGCGCTCGGCGAGCCGCCGCGCCTCGGCCCGGTCGTCGCCGACGAACACCGTGCGCGATCCGACGATCCGCGGTGCGGCGCCGGGCGGCAGGGCGTCGAGGTAGGCGTCGATGATCGGGTTCTGCAGTGCGTCGAGCCGTGCGTTCGGCGCATCCTCGGTGCGCGGCTGGGTTCGCGACAGCATCAGGCCGTCGCCGGCCGCTCCGGCCCGAGTGCCACCCGAGGCGGAGAAGGTCGCCTGCCAGATGCGTTCGCCCAGCTGTGGCGCGGCGGGGTAGAGCGTGTTGTCGTCGTCGCCGAGCGGGCGGCCCGCCCAGGCGGAGCGCAGCGTCGCAAGATGGTCGGCGAACACGGCCGACCGGGCGCTGCTCTGCTGCCCGAAGGCGGAGAACGAGGAAGGGGTGCCCCCTGACCCGAGCCCGACCTCCAGCCGACCGCCCGAAAGCAGGTCGAGCACCGAGGCGTCCTCGGCGACCCGCACCGGATTCTCGAGCGGAAGCGTGATGATGCCGGTGCCGAGTCGTATGCGCGAGGTGCGCGCCGCGACGTGGGCGAGGAACACCAGCGGCGAAGGCAGGCCACCCTCGCTCTCGTGGAAGTGGTGCTGCGCAACCCACGCCGATTCGAAGCCGTGGCGCTCCGCGTGCACGATCTGCTCCGTCGCCAGCCGGTACCGCTCCCCCGGGCCGGCGTCGTCGAGAAGGCGGGAGAAGAAGCCGAGTCGGCGGGCGGTCATGCGGTGACTCCTGTCAGAGCGGATACGGAATCGGCGGTGTCGAGTTCGGGCGTGTCTGATGCGGCGGCGGTCAGCGAGCGGTCGGCATCCGCCGGATCGCTCGACACCCGCGCTGCTCTCCCCCGCGGCACGGAGGCGAGCAGCTCCCGTGTGTACTCGTGCCCGGGAGCGGTGAAGATCTGTTCGGTCGTGCCACTCTCGACGACCCGCCCGGTGCGCATCACCGAGACGGTGTCGGAGATGGCGCGCACCACGGCCAGGTCATGCGAGATGAAGAGGTAGGTCAGCCCCAGGTCGCGCTGCAAGCCGTCGAGCAGCGCGAGGATCTGCGCCTGCACCGTCACGTCGAGCGCTGAGACGGCCTCGTCGAGCACGAGCACCTCGGGTTCGACGGCGAGTGCCCGGGCGATCGCGACCCGCTGTCGCTGCCCGCCGGAGAGCTCTCGCGGTCGCCGGCCGAGGATCTCCGCCGGCAGCGCGACGCGGTCGACGAGTTCGGCAGCACGCCGGCGGCGCGCGTCCCGGTCGTCGAGGATGCCGAAGTTCCGCAGAGGCTCGGCGACGATGTCGCGCACGCTCTGCCGGGGGTCGAGCGAGGCGAATGGGTTCTGGTAGACGAGCTGGATGCGGCGCCTGAGCTCCCGCACCTGCCGCGCGCGCAGCGCCCCGACGTCCTCACCGTCGACCAGCACGGTGCCCGCGGTGGCTTCTGCCAGTCGCACGACGAGCCGCGCCGTCGTTGTCTTGCCCGACCCGGACTCCCCCACCAGGGCGTGCGTCGACCCTCGGCGCACGTCGAAGCTCACATCGTCGACCGCGCGGAACGCTGAACGGCCGTGGCCGGAAGAACCGAACTCTTTGACGAGGTTCGAGACCCGGATGGCGTACGGATCTTCGGAGGCGACGCCCCCCGCATCCCGCAGATAGAGGGGGGCGTGCGGAGTGCGGAAACCCGGCTGCGCGAGGGCGGGTGCGTTGGCGAGAAGGGTGCGCGTGTACGCGCTTTTGGGCGAGGCGAGAACGTCGGCGGTCCCGCCCTGCTCCTGCACTTCCCCGCCCTTCAGCACCACGATGCGCTGGGATCGGTCGGCGGCCACACCCAGATCATGCGTGACGAACAGCACGGCCGTGCCGAACTCCTCCCGCAGATCGTCGAGCAGATCGAGGATGCGCCGCTGCACGGTGGCGTCGAGCGCGCTGGTCGGCTCGTCGGCGATGATCAGGTCCGGCTCGAGCGCGATGGCGATCGCGATGAGCACGCGCTGCCGCATGCCGCCCGAGAGCTCGTGCGGATACTGTTTCGCGCGCCGGGCCGGATCGTCCAGCCCCACGCGCGTCAGTAGCGAGAGAACGCGGTCCCGCACCCCGGCACGGTCGCCGCCCCGGCGGTGGATGCGCAACGCCTCCCCCACCTGCGAGCCGATGGTCTTCACCGGGTCGAGTGAGCTGCCCGGATCCTGCGGCACCAGCCCGATGCGCGTGCCGCGGATGCCGCGCAGCCGGCGGTCCGACCAGCCGGCGATGTCCGTGCCGTTCAGCAGGATCCGCCCGCCGTCGATGCGCCCGTTGTCGGCGAGGAGGCCGAGAACGGCGTGTGCAGTCGTGCTCTTGCCGGAACCGGACTCGCCGACGAGGGCGACGACCTCGCCTGCCTCCACGGCCAGCGAGACGTTCTCGACGACACGCTGAGTTCCCGCGCGGGTGGCGTAGGAGACGGACAGGTCCTGGATTTCGAGCAGCGTCATCGGGTCCTCCTGCGGGTTGCGCCGCTGAGCGAGCGGCTGATGCGGTTGGCGGACAACACGATGAGCACGACCACGATGCCGGGGAACGTCGTGATCCACCAGGCCGTCGCGATGTAGTTGCGCCCTTCGGCGATGAGCAGACCCCACTCCGGCGTCGGCGGTGGGGCGCCGTACCCGAGGAATCCGAGCGTCGAGATCGCGATGATCGCGGTGCCGAACTGCAGCGCGGTCAGGGCGAGCACCGGCCCCACCGAGTTCGGCAGCACGTGCCGCAGCAGCACACCGCCGAAACGTCCGCCCGACCCGAACGCGGCCTCGACATAGTCGCTGCCCCGCACGCGAACCACTTCGGCCCGCGACAGGCGGGCGAACGAGGCGACCGAGGTGATTCCGACGGCGATCGCCGCGTTGATCGTCCCGAAGCCGAGCAGGATGATGATCGACAGCGAGAGCAGCAGGCCGGGGATGGAGAGCAGAACGTCCACGACTCGGCCGATGATCGCATCCACGGCGCCGCCGACCGAGCCGGCCACGAGGCCGAGGGCCGTTCCGAGGACGAGTCCCACCGTCACGGCGACGAACGCGCCGGCGAGCGAGTTGACCGCGCCGTAGACGATGCGCGCGTAGAGGTCGCGGCCGAGCTCATCCGTGCCGAGCCAGTGCTCCGCGCCCGGGGCAGCAGTTTGTCGCGGGGAACGCCGACAGTGCCGCTGTATCCGGTGAACAGCCACGGCACGATCGCCCAGGCGATCACCACAGCCACCAGCAGCCACGCGATGAGGAGCCCGGGCTGCACCCGCAACGAGAGAGCGCGGCGCGCGGTCGTTCCGGCGATCAGAGCGGTGTCGGCGGCGGTCATGCGGCGGCTCCTTCGGTGATGCGCGGCGCCGCCGCGACCGCTCGCACCCGACCGGAGTGCGGTGCCAGGCGGGGATCGAGAACGGGGTAGAGCAGGTCGACGATCAGGTTCACGACCACGTAGACGAGGGCCGCCAGCAACACGACCGCCTGCAGCACCGGCGTGTCCTGCCCACCGACGGCGGCCTGCGTGAGCCGCCCGATCCCGTTGCGGCCGAACACCGTCTCGGTCACGACCGCGCCGGCGATGAGCTCGCCGAAGAGCACACCGGCGATGGTGAGCGTCGGCAGCACCGCGTTCTTGGCGACGTGCCGCCAGAGCACCCAGGAGGCCGAGGCGCCCTTGGCCCGCACGACCGCCACGAAAGGCTGCGTGTTCACCTGGTCGATGCTGCGCACCAGCACCTGCGCCAGCGGCGCCGAGATCGGCACGGCCAGAGTGATCACAGGCAGGATGAGCTGTTGCACGGCGCTGCCGCCGATGACGGGCACGAGGTGCAGCCGGAACGAGAAGACCTGGATCAGCGTGATGCCGAGCCAGAAGGTCGGCACCGAGATGAACAGCGACGGCAACGACTGCAGCGCCGATCGCAGCCAGCCGAACCGCGAGAGCGTCGACAGGAACGCGACCGCCACCGCGATCACCGCGGCGAGCAGGAAACCGAGGCCCGCGAGCGCGGCCGTCGACGGGAGGTTCGCCCGCAGCAGGTCGGCGACCGGCACGCCCTGCTGGATCGAGTAGCCGAAGTTGCCGGTGACGGCGTTGCCGAGGGCGTGCAGGTACTGCACGACGACGGGCTCGTCCGCCCCGTACGAGGCGCGGATCTGGGCGAGCTGCTCGGGGCTCAGACCGAGGTCGCCGCCCTGGAACTTGATGAGCACGGCGTCACCGGGCAGCGCCTGCAGCAGCACGAAGGCCACTGTGAACGCAGCCCAGAGCACGAGGACCGCCTGACCGACCCGGCCGGCGATGTAGCGGAGCATCGTGGTTCGTCCTTTCGTGGGGTGCGGATGTGCGGGGCCCGGCCCGACGGCCGTGCCCCGCGCATCCTCGGTCGGCTAGTGCTTGGCCAGCCAGGTGTTGTAGAAGCTGGGGCGGCCGACGGCCTCGAAGCCCAGACCCTTGACGTACGGCGCACCGGCGAAGACCTGCGGCTCCTCGAAGAACGGAATGGTGAGCGCCTGATCGATCAGGTGCTTCTGCACCTCCTGGGTGTCCTTCAGTCGCTGGTCGCGATTCACCTGTGTCGTCTCCGCCTCGAGGAGGCTGTTGAGCGTGGTGTCTTCGAACGTCGCGGTGGGGCTGAGCCCGCCCTTCTGCAGCAGAGCATCACGGTTCTTCGGGTAGAACTGGCTCTTGATCACGTCCGGGTCGGCCCGACCCACTTCGGCCACCACGAGCGGGGTCTTCTGGGCGTCCGCATTGTCGGCGGTCGCGCTTCCGGCGTCACCGGCGAGCACGTCGAGTTTCACTCCCACCTTCTCCCACTGCTGGGCGACAAGCTGGAGAACCTGCTTGTTCTGCGGCTGGGGCAGCGATTCGTAGACCGTGAGCTCGAGGTTCTTTCCGTCCTTCTGCCGGATGCCGTCGCTTCCGACCTTCCAACCCGCCTCGTCGAGCAGTTGCTTGGCCTGTTTCACATCGGGCTTGAGCTCGGCGGAGAGGTCGATGAAGCCGGCGGCGCTGGCGGCGAGCACCGACTTGGCCTGCGGGTAGTTATTCGAGAAGAGCGTGTCCACGATCTCTTTCGAGTCGGTCGCTTTCAGCAGCGCCCTGCGAACGCGTACATCCGACACCAGAGGGTTGTCGGGACGGAAGGCGATGCTGTCGTTGACACCGCGGGTGGGGGCAGCATATACGGTGAAGTTCTGTGCCTCCACCTGCTTCTCGTCGTAGGCCTGCACCTGGCGGATGAGATCCGCCTGCCCCGAGAGCAGCGAACCGATCCGCACGCTGTCCTCCCCGGTCACGATGAACTTGATGCCGTCGAGGTAGGCGCGGCCCTGGTTCTTCGACGCCTCGGGACCCCACCGGTAGTCGGTGCGGGCCTTCAGGTCGACCTCTTTGCCGAGGTCTTCCTTCGCGACCACGAACGGCCCGGAGCCGACGATGTTCGTCGCGGAGCCGAGCGCGTCGAACGGTTTGGCGAGCGTGCTCAGCGAGACCAGGCCGGCTCCGATCACCGAGGTGCCCTGCAGGAAGCCCGGGCTGGGCTTCTTGAAGAAGAAGCTGACGGTGTGCGGGTCGACGACCTCACTGTGGTCGTAGTTGTTGAACACCTCGGAGACCGGCTGCTTGAGCGCCGGATTGCCGAGTCCGTAGGTGTCGTAGTTCTTCGCGACCGCGTTGGCGTCGAGCGGGGTGCCGTCGGAGAACGTGACTCCATCGCGGATCGTGAACGTGTACTTCGTGTTGTCGGCGTTGACCGTCCATTTGGTGGCGATCCACGGCTCGACCTTGAGGGTCTGCGGGTCCTGCCAGGTCAGCTTGTCGGTGATCTGGTTGAGGATGCCACCGTTGGGGTAGAACCCTCCCGACGGCGGATACAGGTTCGTGTGCGCCTGCTGCTCCAGGTAGACGAGCGTGCCGCCCGTGACCGGGGTGCCATCGCCTGAGGAGGCGGACGTGCCGGTTGCACCGGTGGCGCATCCGGCGAGGAGCGCCGTTGCGGCGAGAGCCGTCGCGGTGCCGATGACCCATCTCGTTCGTGTGATTCGTGACACTCTGCTGACCTTTCGTGCGGCTGCGCCGGAGGGCGGACAGCCGATGCTGTGTGACGCCCCGACGGGTGCAGGAGCGTTCCACGAGCATGCCGATGAGGGTCTCGGCGCGTCGACAGAGGTGTGTCACGAAGGGTCTCCGAGCGTCATCTGACGCAAAGGAGCGAGCGCGGGTTGATTCGGCGGGCCGGTTGGGGCTATGCGGAGACGAACGGGTCGCCCGGGGGCTGTGAGCCTCCACCGCTCACGGCATCCGGGCGCGACCTCAGCCTTTGACTGCGCCGCCGAGCCCGCCCCCGCGCAGGAAGGTGCGCTGGAAGATGAGGAAGATGACGACGGGGATCAGCGTGGCGATGCCGAGGGCTGCGAGATAGACGCCGAGGTCGGTGCTCGACTGGATCTGGGGCAGACGCACCGAAAGCGGCTGGATGCCGATGTCGGTCAGCACCAGGTTGGGCCAGAGGAAGTCGGCCCACGCGGCATTGATGGCGAACACCGAGACGACGCCGATGATGGGCTTCGACATCGGCAACACGATCGACCAGAACAGGCGGAAGGTGCCGGCCCCGTCGGTGCGCGCCGCTTCGAACACTTCGCGCGGGAGGTTGTCGAAGAAGCGCATCACGAGCACCACATTGAACGCGCTCGCCCCCGCCGGCAGCCAGACCGCCCAAAACGTGTTGATGAGAGAGTGCCCGATGAGCGGCGGATGCAGGATGGTCAGGTACAGCGGGACGAGCAGCACGACGGCGGGCACGAACAGGGTGGCGAGCACGAGCCCGGCCAGGAATTTCCCGTACTTCGGGCGCAGGATCGACAGCGCGAACCCGCCGGTGGTGGCGACGAGGAGTTGCACCGCCCACTCGCCGGCGGCGAGCGCGATGGTGTTGAAGAAGAAGTCGCCGATGTGCACGTCGTTCCACGCCTTGGCCACGTTGTCCCACGCGAACCCGTGCGGGAAGAGCGCCATCGGGGTCATCAGCGTGTCCTGCGTGGGCGTGACCCCTGCCTTCAGCAGCCAGAGCAGGGGGAAGAGGCCGACCAGCACCAGCAACACGAGCAGCAGGGTGTGGATCGCGCTGGTGGTGATGCGGATGCGGGGGCGACGCCAGTCGGTGGCCGACAGGATGCGGCGGTCGGCATCCGGGTCGACTTTGCGGTCGCGGCGGCGCCGGGGTGTCGTCACGGCTGAGGCGGGTTCGACCACGGGGAGTTCTTGGGCGGGGGCAGTGGTGGTCAATTGTCGCTCCATCGGGCGGTGAGTCGGAAGTAGACGATCGAGAGCACGGCGAGGAACACGGCGAGCATCAGGCTCAGCGCTGTGGCCTGCCCGTACGCGCCGCCGAGGCTGTTCGTGAACGCGTATTGGTAGATGAGCAGCAGGATCGTCGTCGTCGAGTTGGCCGGACCGCCGCCCGTGAAGAGGTAGGGCTGCAGGAACACTTGCGCGGTCGCGATGATCTGCAGGATGAACGTGATGAAGAGGATGCCGCGCAGCTGCGGCATGGTCACGTGCCAGATCTTCCCCAGATCGAGGCGCCGTCGACCTCCGCGGCGTCGTACAGTTCCGGTGAGACGCTGGTGATCGCCGCCAGGTAGATGATGACGGTGCTCCCGGCGCCGGCCCAGGTCGCCTGCAGCACGAGCGAGGGCATCGCCGTCAGCGAGTCCTGGATCCACGGCTGCGGCGGGATGCCGAACCAGCTGAGGATGGTGTTGAAGACCCCGGTCGGGCTCGCGTCGTAGAAGATCTTCCAGAGCAGCACGGACACGACCGGCGGGATGACGACGGGAAGGTACGCGAGAACGCTGAACAGCCCCCGCATCCGTCGCACCTCGCTCATGGCGACGGCGGCGATCAGGGGGATGGGGTAGCCGATGATGAGGGCGAGCAGAGCGAAGTAGCCGGTGTTCCTGACGGCGATCCAGAACACGGGGTCGTTGAAGACCGCGACGAAATTGTCCCAGCCGACGAAGACCGCCGGGGTGACGAGGTTCGTCTTCTGGAAGCTCATGACGACCGACTGCACGATCGGCGACCAGGAGAAGACTCCGAAGATGACGAGAAGGGGCAGCAGGAAGAGCAGGGTCGTCAACCCGCCGCGCTGCACCCAGGTGACGGGTGTGCGGCGACGCTTCTGACGGGGCCGGGGCGGGGCCGCGAGTTCGGGTGAGGTCGTCATGGGTGTGTCGACTTTCGGTGGGGCGGCTCCGGGCCGACGGCGGCTGTTCGCCGTCGGCCCGGAGCCGGGAGTGACTTACTTGCTGTCGGCGTCGATGAGCGCCTGGATCTTCGTGTCGACGCCCTTCAGCAGGGTGTCGACGTTTGCGTTCTTGTCGGTCAGGACAGCCTGCACGACGGCGTCGAGCGCTCCGTACAGATCCTGCGTGTGGGCCGAAGGCTCAGGAACGATCTTCTGGTCGAAGATCCCATCGGTGAACGGCTTGATGTTCGCGGCCGGGATGTTCGCGTACGGCTTGATCCAGTTCTGGTAGTTCTGCCAGGTCTCCTTGTCGAACAGCGGAAGGGTCGGGGCGTTGACCGCCTGGTTGCCTGCCTTGTTCGCCTTGGCCAGGGTGACGGCGTCGCTCTGGTTGATCTGCGGCTGCGTGCGGTAGAAGTCGATCCACTTGACGGCCGCATCCACCTGGGCCGGAGTGTCCTTCACGTTCACCACGTCGACGTTGCCGCCGGAGAGGATCCCGGCCTTGTCGTTCGAGCTGTCGACCGGGAAGGTCGTCACGCCGTACTTCGACGGGTCGAAGCCGTTGGCCTGCATGAGCGAGCCGATCACGTCGGAGCCGCTCATGTACATGCCGATCTTGCCGGAGGCGAAGCCCTGGTTGATGCCGCTCCAGTCCCAGAGGAAGTTGCTGCCCATGGAGTTGTCGTCCCACCGCAGCTTCTTCAGCCAGGCCAGCGCCTGCTTCGTCTGGTCGTTGTCGGTGTTCACGGTGACCTTGCCGTCCGATCCGACCGACTCGAGCCGGCCGCCGAGGGAGTACGTGTTGGTCGCGAGCTCCCAGCCGCCGTTGTTGCCCTTCGTCATCTGCATGTAGCCGGCGACGCCGGGCACCTTCTCAGAGATCGTCTTGGCGTCCTGCTCGATCTCGTCGAGGGTCGTCGGCGGCTTGTCGGGGTCGAGGCCGGCCTGCTTGAAGATGTCGCGGTTGTACGACAGCGACATGGCATACGGACCCCACGGGATGCCGTAGACCTTGCCGTCGTTCCCGGTCGCCACATCGAGGACGTTCTTGTTCCACTTCTTGGCGGTCGACGTCTCGTTGAACGGTTTCGTGATGTCGGCGAGCTGACCGTTGTTGGCGAGCGTCTTCGAGTCGGTGAACGGCACGTTGAAGACATCGGGGAGAGTGCCGCCGGCGAGTTCGGCCGCGAAGGTCGTTCCCGTCCACTGGTACTCGATGGCCTTCACGTTGATGTCGGGGTACTTCTTCTCGAACTGCTTGACGCGCGACGCGAGGGTCTTGAGCGCATCGGCGGTCGCGCCGGGCAGCACCGGGGCGACGACGAGGTTGACCTTCCCGTTGTCGGTGCTGGAGCCGCTGTCGGAGCAGCCGCTCAGCATCGCGACGCCGGCTGCGGTCACCAGCCCGATCGCGAGGGCTTTGCTGCGTACCCCTCGGGGTTTGAAGGACTTCATTGTCGGTTCCTTTCGGTTTGTGATGGTGCAGTGGTGCGTCTTGCGATACCTCAGACGCGGTTCTCCGGCGACTCGCGCTGTGTGCGGAGCCACGCCGTGGAGTCGGGGGGAAGCAGGCCGTCGCGCAACGGCGAACTGCTCAGGAGCACGCCGTCGTGGGCGGGCAGCGCGATGGCGGCGGCGGAGAGGTTCGTCACGCTCGTGAACCGCTCGCCGCGGGCGAAGACGAGGACGCCAGGGTGGCTGGGAAGCCAGGCGAACGGCCCGTCGCCGAGCGCGGCCTCCTCGCGACGCAGACGCAGCGCCTGGGTGTAGAGCCACAGCATCGAGCTCGGGTCGCTGCGCTGCGCCTCCACCGTGAGCGATGCCCAGGAGGCAGGCTGCGGCAGCCACGGCTGCTGCTGCGCTGTCGCGGGGCTGAAGCCGAACGGCGGCCGGATTCCGTTCCAGGGCAGCGGCACCCGGCAGCCGTCGCGGCCGGGGTCCACGCCGCCCGACCGGAAGTGCATCGGGTCTTCCAACCGGTCGGCGGGGAGATCCTCCACCTCCTGCAGTCCGAGCTCGTCGCCCTGGTAGAGGTAGAGCGAACCGGGGAGCGCGGCGGTGAGCAGCGCGGCCGCCCGAGCCCGGCGGGTGCCGAGCGCCAGATCGGTGGGAGTGCCGACCCGCTTCTTCACGAAGGCGAAGGACGAATCCGAGCGGCCGAACCGGGTGACCGGCCGGGTGACATCGTGGTTGGAGAGCAGCCAGGTCGAGGGGGCGTGCACCGGGGCGTGCGCGGCGAGCGTCGAATCGATCGAGTCGCGCAGTTCGGCCGCATCCCACGGGCGGGCGAGGAAGTCGAAGTTGAACGCGGTGTGCAGCTCGTCGGGCCGCAGATACTTGGCGAAACGCTCGATGTCGGGCAGCCAGATCTCGCCGACGAGCACCCGCGTGCCCTCATACGAGTCGGCGATGGCGCGCCAGCCGCGGTAGATGTCGTGGAGCTCGTCCCGGTCGGTGTTGGGGTGCTCGCCCGCGGCGGGATGCTCGGGGACCTCGGGCAGGTCCGAATCCTTCACGAGCAGCGCGGCCGAGTCGATGCGCACTCCGGCGACGCCGCGGTCGAACCAGAACCGCAGGATGTCTTCGTGCTCGCGACGCACATCCGGGTGGTTCCAGTTCAGGTCGGGCTGTTCGGGCGTGAACAGGTGCAGGTACCACTCCCCCGGTGTTCCGTCGGGGTTGGTCGTGCGCGTCCAGGTGTCTCCGGAGAAGTTGGACACCCAATTGTTCGGCATCTCGTCGCCGTTCGGTCCACCGCCCGGCCGGAACCAGAATCGTTCGCGTTCCGGGGAGCCGGGCCCCGCCCGCAGGGCCGCCTGGAACCATTCGTGCTGGTCGGAGACGTGGTTGGGCACCACATCGACGATGGTGCGGATGCCGAGCGCCAGCGCCTCCGCGATCAGTGCTTCTGCCTCCGCGAGGGTGCCGAAGGCGGGGTCGATCGTTCGGTAGTCGGCCACGTCGTAACCGCCGTCGGCCAGCGGGGACAGGTACCACGGCGTGAACCAGATCGCGTCGACGCCGAGATCTTTGAGGTAGCCGAGGTGCGCCCGCACGCCGGCGAGGTCGCCGATGCCGTCGCCGTTCGCATCCGCGAAGCTGCGCGGGTAGATCTGGTAGATCACTGCGCTCCGCCACCACAACGGGTCGCCGGCCGCCGGGGTCGGAGGGGTGTGGGAGGGGCGATCGGTCGTCGCTGCGAGCCGGTCGGCCACGATGGGCTGGTCCACGCGGAGCCTTTCTTGCAGAATCGCGCCGCGGGCGGCGACGATGCCGGGTGTCTTTCGGATCAGAGTGCTTGTTGGAGGCAAATGTACGGTTTTCGACAGAATGACGCAAGAACTAAATAATACGCAAGCGATTTGCTCACGCTTGCGTGCGCTTGCGCGGACAGGGCCCTGTGAACCCTCTCAGAGAGCAGTGAGGCGCCGAGCGCGGGGGCAGCCCGGAGCTCGCGGCCGAGCCGCATCCGGACGCCTGGCCGGTCACTGCCCGGCGGGCGCGGGTGACACGACCGGCATCGGAACACTCACCCGGCCGCGCAACTTCTTGCGTAATCACGCAAGACCTTGCAGGATTCGATGCCGAAAGCCCGGAAACAAGCCGACATCGCGGCAATTCCGGGCCGATATTCTCGATAACCTGGAGAGATGGAGCTCGGTGTATATGCGGTTCTCGGCATAGCCGTGATCGTCGCGGTCGCCTACTTCTCCAAGCGCTTGGGGGTCGCAGCCCCGATCATCCTCGTGATCGTCGGCGTCGGAATCTCCTACCTCCCCGGCGTCCCCGAGGTCGAGGTGCCGCACGAATGGATTCTCGACGGGCTCCTGCCGCCGATCCTCTACGCGGCGGCGATCAGCGTTCCCGTCGGCGACTTCCGCCGCAACTTCCGCACCATCACGAGCCTCTCCGTCGTGCTCGTCATCGTCACCGCCTTCGGAACCGGCTTCCTGCTCTTCACCTTGCTGCCCGACCTCAACCTCGCCGCCGCCATCGCGCTCGGCGCCATCATCAGCCCTCCGGATGCGGTCGCCGCCACCTCGGTGGGCCGTCGCCTCGGCTTGCCCCCGCGGCTGCTCACCGTGCTCGAGGGCGAAGGTCTGGTGAACGACGCCACCGCCCTGGTGCTGCTGCGTTCCGCCACAGCAGCGGCGGCCAGCGGGCTGCTGAGCCCGTGGGAGACGGTCTGGGACTTCTTCTTCGCCGTCATCGTCGCCGTCGCGGTCGGACTCGTGGCCGGGTTCGTCACCGTGTTCGTGCGCTCCAAACTCAACGATCCGGTGCTCGACACCGCGATTTCGATCGCCGTGCCATTCATCGCCTTCATGCCGACCGAGGCGCTCGGCGCATCCGGTGTTCTGGCCGTCGTGGTGGCCGGCCTCTACACCGGGCACGCCAGTTCGACGGCGTTCTCGGCGCAGGCCCGGATCAGCGACCGCATCAATTGGCGCACCATCCAGTTCTTGCTCGAGAACAGCGTCTTCCTGCTGATCGGGCTGGAGATCCGCACGCTGATCGAGCATGTGAACGAAGACTCGGGAATCCTCGACCTCGGAACGACCGTCGCGCTCGGACTGCTCGCAACACTCGCCCTCGTCGTGCTGCGGTTCCTCTGGATGGGCCCGCTCGTGCTCGGGCTCAGGCTGCGAGCGCAGCACGCGGAGAAGACCACCCTGCGACAATGGCTGGCCCTGCAGTACTTCTCGCAGACCCCCAAACGCTGGCGCTGGCAGGCGAAACGCTGGCAACGCGCGGAACGCGCGTACGATCGGCGGCGGTTCGACCTGGAGCAGATGCGCCGGGAGGAGATCGATTGGCGCGGCGGCGTCGTGCTCAGCTGGTCGGGTATGCGCGGCGTCGTCACTCTCGCCGCGGCCCAATCCCTGCCCGAGAGCAGCACACCGTACCGTTCGCAGCTCATCCTCATCGCCTTCATCGTGGCGGTGGTCACCCTCGTGGTGCAGGGTGGCACGCTGCCCGCCCTCATCCGCCTGCTCGGCATCCAGGGCATCGACACCTCGGAGGACCGCCGCGAGCTCGCCACCCTGCTGGACGAGATCAGCTTCGCGGGCCTGACCGTGCTCGAAGACCCTGAAGAGGTGATCGGCGCGACCGAAAGGGTCGACCCCGACGTGATCGAACGGGTGCGGCAATCGTCGTTCCTGCGCGCCGAGTCGGCCTGGGAGCGCTCGCGCGAGGCCGACTCCGCCGCGGAGACGCCGCACCGGGTGTACCGCCAATTGCGGCTGGCGGTCGTCGATGCCGAACGCGAGAAGCTCCTCGACGCGCGCCGCCGCGGCGCATACCCCTCGCGCATCCTCTCCCAGGCCCAGGCCATGCTCGACGCCGAAGAGACCCGCCTGCGCCCGCCCCGCGGCGACCACTGACCCCGACTCCCCGCCCCCTCAACGGAGGTGACGGTTGACGGGAGCGACGAGGACGGTTACTGTCGGAGCACGCAAACTAGTTTGCGTGAACGGAAGCAACGGCCTGACCGCCTCCATGGAAATCAAGGACTCTTGTGAAACAAACTAGTTTGGGCTCCGACGCCGACAACACGGCCTCGGGCGCGCCGCTGAACATCCAGTCCGTCGCCGACGCCGCCGGTGTCAGCAAGACGACGGTGTCCCATGTGCTCAGCGGCAACCGCCCCGTCTCAGCGCAGACGCGCCGCAAGGTCGAGCAGGTGATGGACGAGCTCGGCTTTCGCCCGAACTTCTTCGCCCAGGCCCTCAACTCGAAGAAGAGTCACACCGTCGCCCTGATCGTCCAAGACATCACGAACCCGTTCTACCCGGCCCTCGCCCGGGGCCTGCAGGGATCGGTGGCCGACTCCGATCAGGCCGTCATGCTGTTCGACGCCGGGGCCGGGGCGGGACTGACCCGCGTCTTCGTCGAAGAGATCATCCAGCGTCGGGTCGACGGCGTCGTCGTCGCCGTCAGCAATGTCGAAGACGAACTCCTCGAGCTGCAGCGCGCCGGCATCGCCATCGTCGCGGTCGGCTCAGGGCTGAGCGGCCTGCCGATCGACTGGGTGTCGGCGGACGACGAGCGCATCGGCTACGACGCCACCATGCACCTCAGCGGCAAAGGGCACCAGCGCATCGCCACCATCAGCGGTCCTCCCTCCGCCGAGCCGGGCGGCGGCCGTCTCGCCGGTTACGTGAAGGCGATGAACGAACTCGGCGCCGGGGTCGACCCCCTGCTCTGCGCGGTCGGCGACTGGACACGGGAAGGCGGCGCCGGTGCCCTCTACCGACTGCTCGACCAGCCGGAACCGCCGACCGCCGTGTTCTGCGCGAACGACCTGATGGCGATCGGCGCCCTCGACGCCGCCCTGGAGTCCCACCTCGACGTTCCCGGTGACCTGGCGATCATCGGCGTCGACGACATCGACGCAGCGAGCCTCGTGCGCCCCGGCCTCAGCACCGTGCGCGTTCCCGCCGAAGAGATCGGGCGCGCCGCCGGCGACCTCCTCCTGCACCGCATCGCCGAACAGCGCACCAGCTCATACCGACACGTTCTCGTCCACCACGCGCTCATCGAGCGACAGACGGCCTGAAGAAGGATCCGACCCATGCATGACGTTCTCGACGACCGCGACCTCGTTCCCGACGAGGCCGAACAGCTGCTGCACAGCGGCTACCCGGTCGGCGCCCTCCTCGCTGCGGCGCGCGATGCCGCCGCTGCCGCCGACTACCCCGGGCTGGCCGCGATCACCGGCGAACTCGGCAGGGTACCCGTCGCCGCCGACTGGCCCTACCGCGAGCAGGACGACGACGCGACCCTGCACGCCCTCGCCGATGCGCTTCCCGAACTCCCGGTGGAAGCGTCGGGGCTCGCCGCACGCATCCATGGCGCCTGGCTCGGCCGGTGCGTCGCCAACACGATGGGCAAGCCGGTCGAGGGGCTGACCCGCGACGAGGTGCGCCGGTACCTCGAAGCCGTCGGACAGTCGCCGCAGACCGGCTACCTCCCCCTGCTCCCCGAGCTTCCGGAAGGCGTGAGCCACCTGCACGAATCGGCGCCGTTCGCGTCGGCCGGCCTGTTCGCCGATGTGCCCCGCGACGACGACCTCGACTGGACCATCCTGGGGCTGTGGATGCTCGAAGAGTACGGCGACACCCTCACCACGGCCGACATCGCGCGCAGCTGGCTCGACCGGCTGCCGTTCACGCAGACGTTCACCGCCGAGCGCGCCGCATACCGCAACCTGATCCGCGGCGTACCCGTCGACCGCACCGCGCTGGTCGGCAACCCCTACCGTGAGTGGATCGGCGCCCTGATCCGCGCGGACATCTTCGGCTACGTGTACCCCGGTCGCCCCGGGCTGGCGGCGCGGCGCGCGTTGACCGACGCTCGGCTGAGCCACACAGCCAACGGCGTGTTCGGTGAACTGTGGGCGGCTGCGCTGGTCTCGGCCGCACTGGCGGTTCCGACCCCCTCCGATGCCCTCCGGGCCGCGGCCGCGGTCGTTCCCGAAGGCTCGCGGCTCGCCGGCGCCCTCCACGGCGTGCTGGGGCTTCACCGCACCGGGGCGACGTCGACGCAGGCGCTCGACTGGGTGGATGCGGAGCTCGGCCACTACAACTGGGTGCACACGGTGAACAACGCCGCCCTGATCTCGATCGGACTGCTCTGGGGAACCGATTTCACCGACGCTGTGGCGCTCACCATCTCCGGCGGACGCGACACCGATTCCTCGGCGGCCACGGTCGGGAGCGTCTTCGGCGCCCTGCACGGCGTCGACGCCATCCCCGGCGAACTGGTCGGCTCCACGCACGTCCATGTGCGCAGCGCCGTGCGCGACTTCGACCGCATCGGGATCGCCGAATTGGCCCGCCGCACGAGCGCCCTGGCGGAGGTGCTCCGATGAGCGGCATTCCGGTGATCATCGACACCGACCCGGGCCTCGGCGAACCGGGAAGCGACATCGACGACGGCCTGGCCATCGCGCTGGCCCTGCGCTCCCCCGAGCTCGACGTGCTCGCACTCACGGTCGTCAACGGCAACGTGGATGCGATCACCGGCACCGATGTCGCCCGGCGCCTCGTCACACGGCTCGGCCGGCCGAACCTTCCTGTGCTGCTCGGCGCGACCGAGCCGCTCGTGCGCGACATGGCGCCGGTGCGCGCCCTGTTCGACGCGGTGCTCGGATCCCCCGAGACCGCGTCCGGCACCGCTGCGAGTGCGCCCGAGCTGCTCGGACCGTCAGACACCGAGCATGCGGCCGACTACCTGGTCCGCGCCGCCGCCGACCGGCCCGGCGAATTGGTGGTGATCGCGATCGGGCCCATGACCAATCTGGCCCTGGCGATTCAACGCGACCCGGCCTTCGCCGCCAATGTGCGCGAACTCGTCCTCATGGCCGGCAGCGCGACGACCTACGCGCAGAACATCACCGTTGTCGGAGACTTCAACGCCTACGTCGACCCGGAGGCCCTCGACATCGTGATGCGCAGTGGCGCCGCCATCCGCATGGTCGGGCTCGACCAGACCTCGAAGGTGATGCTCACCCGGGACGACGCGACGACCCTCCGGGAGACGTCCGACCCGTTCAGCCGGTGGGCGGCCGACTGCGCCGACGCCTGGATCGACTTCCTCGGCCGGGCCTTCCCGAACCGCCCGGAACACCGCACCGCGTGCTTCCTGCACGATCCGCTCGTAATCGCCGCGGTCACGCATCCCGACCTCCTGGAATGGCAGAGCGCCGACGTCCAGGTCGAAACCGTCAGCGAGCTCGCGCGTGGGCTCGTTGTCGCCAACCGGGGGCTCGCCCTCGAACCCGCACGGAACCCGAACGCGACAGTCGCCGTCGATACCGGTGTCGACGGTTTCCGCCGCCTCTTCCTCGAGCGCATCAGCGCCGAATCCCCGGTCGAACCCGACCAACACAGCAGCACAACGACAGAGTAGGAATCCCCCAACATGGCTGTTCACAAAGGAGTGACGCGCTGGCTGACCGCCGGAGCGCTCCTCACGATCTCGGGCCTCGTGCTCACCGCCTGCAGCGGAAGCGGCGGCGGCAGCGGCTCCATCAACGGAGTCGGGCCGTCGACGCTGACCGAGCCGACGAAACCCATCACCATCACCTATGCCGGCGCCGCGTACGACGCCACGCAGATCAAGCCCGTGATCGACGCCTTCGAGAAGGCGCACCCGAAGATCACGGTGAAATACGAGGCGGTGCCGTTCGACGACTACAACAGCGTGCTCGCGGCCCGGCTCACCAACTCGAGCAATGCGATCGACGTGTTCGACGTCGACATGCCGCGCACCGCCGCCTACCAGGCCCGCGGCTGGCTGGCCGACCTCACCAAGACCTTCCCCGGCCTCACGACCGAGGTCGACCCGGGCAGCCTCAAAGCGGCGACGGTGGACGGCAAACTCGTGACGATGCCGTACCAGACGTCGACCAACATCATGTACTACAACAAGAAGCTGCTCAGTGCCGCCGGCATCGCGGCCCCCTCGGCCGACCCCGCCGACCGGCTCACCTGGGAGACCGTGACCGCCGACGCCACGAAGGCAAAAGCGGCGGGCGCCCAATACGGCCTGCTCTTCGACCAGCTCGACCGCTACTACCAGCTGCAGCCGCTCGCCGAGAGCGCCGGCGGTGGCCCCGGCGGCAAAGGCGCCGGCAACCTGACCCCCGACGTGACGAACGCCGGCTGGGTGAAGGCGTTCTCCTGGTACGGCAAGCTCTTCGCCGACGGTCTGTCGCCGCGAGGAGTGGCCGTGGCCGACACCCCGACCATGTTCGCCGCGGGCAAGACCGCGTTCTACGTGGGCGGGCCCTGGTGGGGAACCCAGTTCGTCGCCGAGAAGGGTCTCGACTTCGGCGTGACCGCCTTCCCGGAGTTCGCGGGCGGCACCGCCTCGACCCCCACCGGCGGATGGTCGCTCGGGCTCAACCCCAAGTCGAGCTCCGACCGCGCCGACGCGGCCGCGATCTTCATGAAGTTCATGGGCATCGACAACGGCGGATACGCGCAATACCTGTCCGCTCTCGCCGTTCCCCCGTCGAACCTCGTCGGCAGTGCGAAGTTCTACGAGTCGGACACGTTCAAGGATCCGCGGTTCGCGGGTGTGGTCGACCTGATGAAGTCCGAGCTCGCGCACACGGCGACCCTGCGTCTGCAGACGGTCGGCTACGTCGAGTTCGAGGACATCATGACCAAGACGTTCGACGACATCATCAACGGCGCGGATGCGTCGACCGCTCTCACGACGGCCACCAGTCAGCTGACCGACGCCTGGGCCAAGTACAAGAAGTAGCACCGGCGGGGCGGCCGTGACGCGGCCGCCCCGCACCATCCCCCGCACGACGAAAGACGCCCCCATGACCATCGCCCCCGCCGTCGGCTCGAAGCCGACCGACGCGCCACCCCCGCCCCCGCGCGCGGGCCGCCGGAAGCGTTCCCGGACGACGCGCCGCAACCTGATCGCCGCGGTCGCCTTCCTGGCGCCGACCGTCGTGCTCATCGTCGTGCTCCGCATCGTGCCGACCGTCTCCGCCATCGCCGACTCGACCCGGTCCGGCCTCCCGGGCAGCCTGGCCGCGCCGGAGTTCGTCGGCTTCGACGTCTTCGCCACGATGTTCTCGAGCGCCTCGTTCTGGAACAGCGTGACCCAGACCCTGATCTTCAACGTGATCGTCAACCCGCTGCAGATCTTCCTGGCTCTGCTCCTGGCGGTGCTCCTGACTCGCAACCTGCCCGCCAGCGGGCTGTGGCGCACCATCATCTTCCTGCCCGCCGCCGTTCCCCTCGCAGGGTCGACGATCATCTGGGGCATCGCCCTGCGCCCCGACGGGCCGGTCAACGGCCTGCTGGAATTGTTCGGAATCCCGGGACAGCCGTGGTTCACGAGCCCCGACCAGGTCATCCTGTCGCTCATCGTGCTGGCCAGCTGGATCGGCATCGGCTACTGGATGATGTTCCTGATCGCCGGGCTCAACGACATCCCGCCCGTGTACTACGAAGCCGCGCGCATCGACGGCGCCGGCGCCCTGCGCACCTTCTTCTCGGTGACACTTCCCATGCTGCGACGGCCGCTGCTGTTCGTTCTCGTCGCCGACACCGTCGCCAACTTCGTTCTCTTCGCCCCCGTGCAGATCCTCACCGGTGGCGGACCGGAAGGACGCTCCAACTTTCTGATGTACGACATCTTCCACCGCAGTTACGAGCTCAGCGACCCCTACCAGGCCTCCGCAGAACTGGTGGTGCTGCTCATCATCATGATCGCGATCGTGGCGGTGCAGTTCCGGCTCCTCCGCACCGATGACGGGGAGGAGTGAGGATGCGCCGCTCCCGCGCAGGCCGTATCCTGCTCACCGTCGTCGCCGTCGTCGTGTCGCTGGCGTTCCTCGCGCCGGTGCTCTGGCTGATCGCCAGCACCTTCCGTACCGCCACCGAGACGTTCGCCAGCAGCTCGCCCCTCAGCTGGAGCGCGCTCTGGCCGAAGGATTTCACCCTCGTCAACCTGCAGTCGGCCGTCGACAGCGGCTTCCTCACCTCGCTCGGCAACAGCCTGCTCGTGGCGGCCATCACGGTCGTCGTCGGGCTCGCCGTCAGCGCGGCGGCGGCGTTCGCTCTGGCCGTCATCCCGTTCCGGGGCCGCTCCGGCGTGTTCACGATCGTCGTGCTGAGCTTCCTGGTGCCGTTCGAGGCGATCGCCATCCCGCTCTCGCGGAGCTTCAGCGACTGGGGGCTCACGAACACCCTGTTCGCGCTGATCCTGCCCGGGCTGGGGAACGGCCTGGCCGTCTTCACGCTGCGCCAGTTCTTCCTCGGCATTCCGCCCTCGCTCTCAGAGGCGGCGCACCTCGACGGCGCGAACTGGTTCCGCATCTTCTGGGCGGTGTACCTGCCGTTGACCCGCCCGGCCCTGATCGGCGCCGGCCTCATCCTGTTCCTGTTCCAGTGGCAGGCCTACCTCTGGCCGATCCTGGTCACCTCGACGGATTCGCTCGATCTCGCACCCGTGGCGATCGCGAAAGCCTTCGGAGCGTTCTCGACCGACTACGGTCGCGTGTTCGCCGAGACAGCTATCCTCGCGGTGATCCCGGCGATCGTGCTGCTCGGCCTGCAGCGGTTCTTCGTCACATCGGTCGCGAGCACGGGGAGCAAAGAGTGACCGCAGTCGTGGCCGTCGTCGGCTCGGCGAACCTTGACGTCGTGGTGAGCACCCCGCGCCGACCGGCCGGTGGCGAGACCCTGACCGGAACGGCACTGCTGGAGACCCCGGGCGGAAAGGGCGCAAACCAGGCGATCGCCTCGGCCGCGGTCGGCGCCACCGCCCTGATCGGCGAGGTCGGGGCCGACTCGGCGGGGCGGCGCATCCGCGAGGCCCTCACGGCCGCCGACGTCGATATCTCCCGCATGCGGATGGGGCCGCTACCGACCGGCCGCGCGTACATCACCCTCACCCCCGATGGCGAGAACAGCATCGTCGTGCTCCCTCTCGCGAACGGCGCCCTCGACTCGGAGCACGTGTCGAGCGCTCTCGGCGCGCTGAACCCCGCCGTGGTCCTCACCCAGCTCGAGGTGCCGATGGAGGTGGTCGAAGCGGTCGCCGCCTGGTGCGCGACCGTCGGCGCCCGGTTCGTGCTCAATCCGAGTCCGATCGGCCCTCTGCCCGATGCGGTGCTGCGCGCCGCCGACCCGGTCATCGTGAATCAGGGGGAGGCGCAAGCGCTCCTGGGAACAGACTCGACCGATTGGCACGACCTCGCCCGCCGTCTTGGCGGGCTGGCACGATCGGCGGTGGTCACCGCGGGCAGCCAGGGCGCCGTCGTCGCGGAGGCCGACGGGGAGGCGACCGTGCCTGGTCACGCTGTCGAGGTCGTCGACACCACTGGCGCCGGCGACGCATTCGCCGGCACGCTGGCCGCCCACCTCGCGGCCGGAGCCTCACTCGCCGACGCGGCACGGGCTGCCAATGCGACGGCCGCACAGACCGTGCAACGGGCGCGGTCCGAACGCTGAGAGAGGATGCGCCGCTATCGGCGCCCCGCAGGTTTCGGCTCCGACGACGGTGCCGATCGCTGAAGACGAAGGAGAAGCAATGATCCTCACACTCGAACGGAGTGCTCTGCGAACGCGGACACTCCTCGTCGCCCTGGCCGTCACTGCACTCGCCGCCGTGGCCGTCAGTGCGCCGTCGCCGGCTCACGCCGACCCCCTCTCGCCGCAAACCGGGGCACGCATCACCACGACGGGCACCCCTGCCGCCGGCCCGGGCGGTCACATCTACTATGTCGACTCCACGTCCGGGAGCGACATCAACAGCGGCACGAGCCCGGCCCTCGCCTGGAAATCGCTCGCCCGCGTCGGGTCCGGTACGTTCGTCCCCGGCGATGTCGTCGCCTTCGAACGGGGAGAGACGTTCACGGGATCAGCCACGATCAGCAGTGCCGGAACCGCCGCGGCACCGATCGCGTTCACCGCTTACGGCGATGGGGCCCAGCCGATCCTGACGAATCCCGGGCAGTGGAACATGCTGGTGCTCGACGCCCCGTACCTCCAAGTGTCGAATCTCGCCTTCACGAACGGGGCCGTCTTCGACAACGCGGACGGCAAGGGAATCAGCGGGCCGAAGTACGAGCTCAGCGGCGCCGTCGCGATCACCGCGAACGGCTCGAACTCCCTCGTGCAGGACAGCACGTTCTCGGATGTGGGGGTCGGCGTCAAAACCTACGGCGCGAACAGCCGGGTCGACCACAACACCTTCCAGAACCTCCGCATCGCCTACCGGGGCCTCGACAGCGGCTCGCAGACGTCGTACGGGGCGTTGGGGGTGAGCGTCGACAACAGCGGTGTGCAGGTGACCTCGAACGACTTCATCAACTGCCGCAGTACCGACAGCCCCTACGGCGCCGACGGCGGAGCGGTCGAGATCGAGGGGTTCCTCTTCGACAAGAACGACATCACCATCAGCCACAATTACTCGCGCGGCTCGCAGGGGTTTCTCGAGGTCACGGAGACGCACTCCTCGAACGTCACCCTGAGCTACAACGTCAGTGACGACTACCAGCAGTTCATCGCGTGGGACACGACGACGACCCCCAGCGGGTACCTCGCCCTGAACAACACGGTCGTGCGCACCCATGACAGCTCTCGCCTGATCGACCAGTACTACTACCGTCAGGCCGGGCCCGCGCCCAGCGCGAGCTGGCTCACGCTCCGCAACAACATCTTCTCGGTGACGGGCGCCTGGCTGTCGTTCTTCGACTTCCCGCGCGACCACAACCTCTACACCAGCACCGTGGGCATCGGCGCCGACTCCGCGCACCGCTACGCACTCGGCGTCGGCGACCTGGTCGGCTCGCCCGCGTTCACGGACCTTGCGAACCACGATCTCAGCCTCACCGCCACCAGTGCGGCGATCGACAACGGGGCCGCCTCCGCCTCATCGACGGATCTGCTGGGCAACCCGGTGCTGGTCGGGCTCGCCACCGATATGGGTGCGATGGAGTGGCAGCAGCCGACAACACCGGGCACGACGGTCGTCTCCGACGGCGGCTTCGAGACCCAGA
Organism: Leifsonia poae; assembly: GCF_020009625.1. Lineage (NCBI taxonomy): Bacteria > Bacillati > Actinomycetota > Actinomycetes > Micrococcales > Microbacteriaceae > Leifsonia > Leifsonia poae. The sequence continues at coordinate 3,048,917 of NZ_JAIHLP010000002.1, read as the reverse complement.
CCGCGATCACCACGAGTTCGACCCCCTGGTACTCCGACGGCTCGCTCAGCACCGGCGTGGATGTCGCCGCCGGCAAATCCCACAGCGGCGCCGACGACGGTTGGGTGTCGAGCACCACCAGTACGGCGTGGGGTGCGCTGCGACAGTCCGTGGCCGTCTCGGCGAACTCGACCTATCGGATGACCGTCTGGGTGCGGAACTCGTCGAACGTCGACAATGCCTGGCTGGGTGCCAAGACGACAAGCAATACGGTCCTCAACGAGGTGCATCACGGCACCAGCGGCGGCGTCTACACGTGATACGTCGTCACGTTCCAGACCGGGAGCAACACGACCGTGCTCCTGCACATCGGGTTCTGGGGTCCCGGTTCGACCGCCTGGGAGCAGATCGACGACGTTGCCGTGCAAAAGCTCTGACGCACCTCCGCCTCCCATCCGCCGCCCCTCCTCCGAGGGGCGGCGGGTGGGGGTCAGGAGGCCGGTGTGGGGAGGGGCTCGGGATGTGGGCTGAGGCCGACGGCGGGGAGGAGGACGCCGTCGATGAGGGAGATGAGGAAGGCCCGGTCGACGGGTTTACGCAGGATCAGCACGCGGTAGGCCGCCATCGACGGGGAGATGAGGGCGAGAGTCTCGATGTCCGCATCAGGGGAGATCTCGCCGCGTTCGATCGCGCGCCGCATGAACAGGCGGTTGACGGCGGCGCGGGGGTCGACGATCGCCGAGTTGACGGCTCCGGCCAGCTCGGGGTCGCGGGCGAGGAGCGACATCAGGCCGGCCATGATCTTGAGCTTCTTCTCGCCGTCTTCGATGCTGTGCGGCTTGATCATCGCGATGAGGTCGCCGCGCAGGGTCCCGGTGTCGGGCAGGTGCGCTTCATCGATGTCGGTCTGCTTCATGCAGGCCACAGCGTCGATGACGAGTTCGGCCTTGGACGCCCATCGCCGGTAGACCGTCGCTTTGCCGGCTTTCGCGCGCGCGACGACCATGTCGACGGTCATCCCGTCGTAGCCGGTCTCGGCGAGCACCTCGACGGCCGCCTCGAGGATGTCGGCGTCACGGGTGTGGTCGCGTTTGCGGCCGAGCTTCGGGCCCGTCACGACGGCGGGGTCGGCGGTGTCAGGCAGCGTCATTGCGGCGATCTCCGTTCCATTTCGATGTCATCAAGGTTATTGTATTGTTAATTCTGGAACTGAAGAGATCCGAAACTGGTTAGTTTCGTATATGCTGACCTCCATGTCACAGATCTCCTCGACCGTTTCGGGTGCAGCCGGCATCCCTGGCACCCCCGCAGCGAGCTCCCGCCGCTGGTGGACGCTCGTCACCGTCGCCCTCGCCCAGCTCATGGTTGTGCTCGACTCCACCGTGGTCAACATCGCCCTCCCCTCGGCCCAGGCCGACCTCGGATTCTCCAACGGCGACCGCCAATGGATCGTCACCGCATACTCGCTCGCCTTCGGCAGCCTGTTGCTTCTCGGCGGCCGCATCTCCGACCTGATCGGACGCAAACGCGCCTTCATCATCGGCCTCATCGGCTTCGCCGGAGCATCGGCCCTCGGCGGCGCGGCCGGCACATTCGGGATGCTCGTGGGCGCCCGGGCGCTGCAAGGCGCGTTCGGCGCACTCCTCGCCCCCACCGCCCTCGCCGTGCTCACCACGACGTTCACCGTTCCGAAGGAGCGCGCCCGCGCCTTCGGCATCTTCGGTGCGATCGCCGGGCCGGCGGCGCCGTCGGCCTGCTGCTCGGCGGCGTGCTCACCGAACAGTTCAACTGGCGCTGGAACCTCTACATCAACGTGATCATCGCGATCGTGGCCGTCGTCGGAGCCTCGTTCTTCGTGCAGTCCGTCGCCCGCTCCGGACCGCGGCCGAAGCTGGACATCCCGGGCACAGTGCTCGTCTCCGGCGCCCTGTTCAGCCTGGTCTACGGCTTCTCGAACGCTGAGACCGACGGCTGGGACTCGCCACTCACCTGGGGAATGCTCGTCGCCTCGGCCGTGCTGCTCGTGGCGTTCGTGTTGTGGCAGCGCCGGGCGGCGCATCCACTTCTGCCGCTGCGCATCGTGCTCGACCGCAACCGCGCCGCCTCGTACAGCTCGATCCTGATCGCCGGCGCCGGGATGTTCGGCATCTTCCTCTTCGTCACCTACTACCTGCAGACGACGCTGAAGTTCACGCCGATCCAGACCGGCCTGGCCTTCCTGCCGATGATCATCATGCTGATCACGGCGGCGCAGCTGTCGACGAACATCTTCGTCCCCCGGTTCGGCCCCAAGGTCATGGTTCCGATCGGCATGAGCATCGCCGGCATCGGGATGCTCATCCTGACGCATCTCGGCGTCTCCGCCGACTACGCGGTCGACATCCTGCCTCCGCTGATGATCCTGGGTGTCGGCATGGGCTCGATCATGCCGGCGGCGATCCAGACTGCGACGCTCGGCGTCGACCGGCAGTTCGCCGGAGTGGCGTCGGCCATGGTCAACACCAGCCAGCAGGTCGGAGGGTCGATCGGCACGGCGTTGCTCAACACGCTCGCCGCCACAGCCGCCACCGACTACATCGCCTCGCATCTGCCGCCGACGGCGGCGGTCGCGGCCGAAGCAGCTGTGCACAGCTACGCGACCGCATACGGATGGGGGGCCGCGTTCTTCGCCTTCGGCGCCGTGCTCTCAGCGCTCCTCTACCGCCGTCGCGGTCAAGGCGCCTCGCTCGGCAACCCGGGCGGGAACGCTCCGTCGCCCCAACCCGCCGACTCCCCCGAACCGGTCGTCGCGCACTAGGGGGAGGCGACCTCAGCCGGTGAAGGAGCGGGAGTAGCGGCAGCCGTCCCGGTCGGCCCACGGCGACAGCCCGTCGACCGGGGGCGCGAACGTGATCCGCTCGGGAAGTCGCGGGTCGGCCCCGAGGCGGAACGTTCCCGACGCGAGCTCGACCAGCTCCACGTCGTCGCCCGGCGCCTCGACACCGCCCGAAGCGATGAGCACGAGGGCCCCTCCCCGCAGCACGATCCGGAAGTTCGTGAACCACGGAGAGTACGTGCGGTAGTGTCCGCAGAACGTGCGGAGGCGCTCCCGCTCGGCGTCGCCGGTCGGCGAATCCGACGCGTCGCCCGACGGCGCGGGATGCGCAGACGACTCATCAACACGCCGATACACCCGCGGCCCCCACAGCCACTGGGAGCCGTCGAACGTCAGCGGGAACCGGCGCAGCGACGACAGGCGGGTGAGCGCCCGGCCGTTCCAGTTCCACAGCAACGGGGAGGTCTCCGACCCCGAGATGATCTTCAGCGTCGCCGTCTCCGCCCGCTGTTCGGCGACGGCGACCTCGATGCGCAGCGGAACCCCGGTCGGCCCGGCCGCCTCGAACACGCCGAGGCGGGCGTCGGGGTCGAGGGAGCCCGCTCCGGCGGCGACGATCCACCGCTGCGGGTCGGGGGTTCCGCCGGCCGCCCCGGCGACCGGCGCGATCAGCTGGGCGGCGACGCTGCGGGCGATCGCCTCGGCGACCGGCCCGTCGCCGTTCGCGTTGGTGACGACGGCGACCGTGACGCCGGCGGTGAGGTCGGCCAGCAGGAACGAGGCGTAGCCGACCATGCCGCCGCCGTGCGTGAGCACGGAACGGCCGGCGGTGCGCTCCACGTTGACGCCGAACCCGTATGCGCTCGACTCGCTGGGCTCGACACCCGGGAGCACGAGCGTCTCCTCCCCCTCGGGGGCGACACGGGAGATCATCGCCTCGAACGACTCGGGGTCGATCACCGGCGTGCCCGACCCGGCCGCCCCGCGGCTGAGCAGCATGCGGCCGAACCGGGCCAGATCGCGGGAGGTGCCGGCGACGCTGCCGTCGGAGCCGGCGACCTCCAGCCAGGGGGCGGGGATGAGCGGGTCGCCCGGAATCCACGGCCGGTCGTCGCGCAGCGGCTGATACCCGCGGGCGAGACGGGCGTGATGGTCGTGGGTGACCGCGGAGACGGTGTCGCGCATCCCGAGCGGTTCGAGGATGCGTTCGCGCACCAGATCGGGCATCGTGCGGTCGGTCACCCGCGCGGCGGCGAGGCCGAGCAGGATGAAGCCGAGGTTGGAGTAGTGGAAGAAGGTGCCGGGTGACGCGTCGGAGACGGTGCCGGCGAACGACGCGACCTGTCCGACCTCGTCGGGCAGCGCATCCACACTCTGCAGCAGGCCGGCCGTGTGCGTGAGCAGCCGTTCGATCGTGATCGCCCGGCCGTGCAGGGCGGCCGGCGCCCACGGAAGCACCTCGCCGATCGGCTGGTCGAAGCGCAGCCTCCCCTCCCGCACCAGGCGCAGGATCACGGTGGAGGTGAAGATCTTGCTGATCGAGCCGATCTCGAACCGGTGGTGCGGGCGCACCGGGATCCCGGCACCGAGATCCGCGAAACCGAAGTGGTGCTCGAAGACGACGCCGGTGCGGTCGGCCGCCACCACCGATCCGCCTGGAACAGCCCACGACCGGGCGATCGCCTCGACGGTGTCGCGAGCGATGTCCGTCACTCCGGGCGACCCAGCAGCTGTTCGCGGCGCAGCAGATCGTCGAAGGTCTCGCGGCGCACCGCCACCCGGGAGCGGCCGGCGTCGCAGAACACGACGGGCGGCCGCAGGGCCGTGTTGTAGTTGTTCGACATCGTGTAACAGTACGCGCCGGTGACCGGCACGGTGATCAGATCGCCGACCCGCGGGCTCACCACCGGAACGCGGTTCGCCAGGTAGTCCCCCGACTCGCAGTGCCGGCCGACCACGTCGACGAGTTCGGTCTCCCCGCTGCGGTCGATGACGGCCGGCTCGAACGGCTGCCCGTAGAGCGAGACCTCCAGGTTGTCACCCATGCCGCCGTCGACGGCGGCATGGGTGACGACGCCGCGTTTGACCGTCACGACGCGGTAGACCGTCACGCCGTTGCGCGCGACCATCGACCGGCCGGGCTCCACCAGTAGCTCGACATCCTCGCCGAGATGCCGGTGCACCGCCGACACGACGCGCTCGGCGTACTCGTCGACGCTCGGCGCGACGTCGTCGTGCACGTACCGCACGCCGAGACCCCCGCCCAGGTCGTAGACCGGGAAGCGCTCGAAGGCGGCGAGGGCCGCCACCTCGGCCTCGAACTGCTCCAGGTCGAGCAGTTGCGAGCCGACGTGCGCGTGCAGCCCGCGCAGGTCGAGCAACGGCTCCTGGCGGATGCGCGCGATCACCTCGGGCACCTGCGCCGACGGGATGCCGAACTTCGAGGCGTCGTGCCCGGTCATCATCGCGGCGTGCGTCTGGGCGTCGAGAGAGGGGCTCACCCGCAGCAGCACCGGCACCGGCTCGGTCGCGAGGCGGGCGATGCGCTCCACATCGTCGAGGTTGTCGATCACGATGTAGCGCACACGCGCCTGAATGGCGGTGCGGATGTCGTCGTCGGTCTTGGCGTTGCCGTGAAGCACCGCCCGGCCAGGGTCGGCCCCGCCCGCGATCGCGAGGCGCAGCTCGCCGGCGGCGGCCGCATCCGTGCCGCACCCCTCCTCGGCGGTGACACCGATGACGGACGCCGACGGGAAGCTCTTCGAGGCGAACAGGACGAGCGAGTTCGGGTGCCTGCTGCGGAACGCCTCGACGTAGGCCCGTGCCCGGCGACGCAGCGCCCCCTCGTCGATCAGATAGGCGGGGGTGCCGTGCTCGGCCGCCAGGTCGGCGACCGGGCAGCCGCCGATCAGCAGCCGTCCGTCCGCGTCGAGCGCCGTGCCCTCCGGGTACAGGCTCAGATCGATATCGGCGGGGGTTCTCGTCTCGGTCATGGTCACCTCATTGTCGTGTGGTCCGGGAAGCGATCCGGTCAACGGAGCGCCTGACGGGTCGGATGCGCCTGACGGGTCGGATGCGTCAGACGGGTCGGATGCGTCAGACGGGTCGGATGCGTCAGACGGGTCGGATGCGTCGGACGGATTGGATGGGCTCTGTCGCGCACGGTCAGCCGAGTCGCGCGCGCTGGGCGACACGCGCGCTCTCGTGTCGGGCGAACCGGTCGGCCCAGGTTCCGGCACGCAGCGCATCCGGTTCGACCGTCTCGACCCGGGCGGAGGGTCGCTCCTGCGCCGCCGGGTCGGCCCAGCCCAGCGCGCTTCGGCCGGCGAGCAGGGCCGCGCCGAGCGCGGAGTGGTCGTGTTCGGCGGTGTCATATCGCACCGCGCGGCCCGTGGCGTCGGCGAGGTCGCGGCGGAAAGTGGCGGAGGCTGCACCGGAACCGCTGACGGAGATCGCGCCGCCTGCGCTGCCCGCCGCCTCGGCCAGGGCGTCGACGCAGCGCCGCGACTCGAGCACGATCCCCGCCAGCAGACCGCGAGCCAGGTCGGAACGGGAGGTGCGCAGCGTGAGTCCTTCGACAGCGCCGACGAGGCGCGGATCCCAGAGCGCACCCTGCTCCCCCGACGACAGGTACGGCAGAACGAGGGGTGCGTCGTCGAGCGGGCTCTCCCCCGCCAGATCGGCGAGCTCCGCCGCGCCGCCGGCGATGCCGAGCAGCTCGGCGAGCCAGGCCAGTGCCGAACCCGTGGCCATCAGGTCCATCTCGAAGCCGAAGCCGCCGTCGGCCATCGGTGTCACGAGGTAGCGGCCGTCCGGGTCCACCTGCGGGGTGGACGACCAGCCGAGCACGACATTGCTCGTGCCGGCGATGTAGGCGACGCTTCCCGGGGCGCGCACGCCCAGCCCGTAGGCGCCGAGCACGGAATCGGCGGCGCCCAGCAGCACGGGGAGGCCGGGCGCGCATCCCCACCGGTTCGCCACCTCGGCCAGCAGCGGCAGCTGCGCGGTCGAGGTCGCGATCGACGGGACGCGGGCGACACCCGCAGCGTCGAGGATGTTCCTGTCCCAGCGGCCGCCGTGCAGGTCGTATGCGCCGTAGCCCGCAGCCGTGCTCGGGTCGGTGAGCAATTCGCCGGTGAGCGCATGGAAGAGGTAGTCTTTCGCGCCGACCACCCAGGAGTCGGCGGCAGCGCCGAGGCGCACCCGCCGCGCGTGCATCGCCAGCAGGTACCGGCCGTCGAAGCGCTGGCCGGTTCGACGGTAAAGTGCGGCCGGCCCGATCGAGGCGGCGATGCGGCGGCCGTCTGGCTCGGCCCGGCCGTCCTCCCAGGTGAGGGCGGGCCCGTCGACCGTCAGATCGTCGCGCAGGCCGACCAGGGTGGGCAGCATGGCCGAGAGCCCGATGGTCGCCCAGGAATCCGGCGGCGCCTGGCGGGCCAGCTCGGCGAGGGCCTCGTCGCAGGAGGCGAGCCAGGCGGCCGGATCCTGTTCGGCGGCGTCGCGCTCGGGGCGCTCGGTGCGGGAGGGGCGGCGTGCGCGCGCGACGACCTCACCCCTGTCGTCGACCGCCACGACCTTCACGCCGCTCGTGCCGAGGTCGATTCCGAGGGCGAGGCCGCGCTGCTGCGTCACTGATTGGTCCTCCCGATCGACCGTGATCCCGTCGCGAGCAACTCTAGAGCTCTCGGGCGACGACGCTGAGGGCGTCCTCGGCCGCGTTGAGCGTCTGGTCGATGTCGGCGTCGGTGTGCACGAGCGAGACGAACAGGTTCTCGAACTGCAGCGGGTGGAACAGCACGCCGCGCACGACCATCTCTTCGTACCAGCGCGTGAACACCTCCTCGTGCGCGTAGGCCGCGGCATCCCTCCAGTTGCGGATGGGCCGGTCGGTGAACCAGAGCTGGAACACGGTTCCGAGCCCCTCGACGTAGGCGTCGATGCCCTTGTCGTCGGCGATCGACTTGAGTCCTCTGGCGAGCCGGTCGCCGAGGGCGCGCTGCCGCTCGTAGAGCCCCGGCTCGGCGAGCACATCCATCGTCGCCGACACGGCGGCGCATTGGATGACGTTCGCGTTGTAGGTGCCGGAGTGCGAGTACGTGCCGTCGGCGATCAACCGCATCGCCTCGGTCGTGCCACCGACGGCCGCGACCGGGAAGCCGCCGCCGATGCCTTTGGCGAAGGTGGTGAGGTCGGGGTTCACGCCGAACCATTCCTGTGCGCCGCCCCGGGCGAATCTGAAGCCGGTGATCACCTCGTCGAAGATCAGCATCGCGCCGTATTTCGTCGTCTGCTCGCGCAGGAGCTCCAGGTATCCGGGCTCCGGGAGGATGCAGCCGGTGTTGAAGACGGCGGGCTCGGTCAGGACGGCGGCGATCTCGTGGCCACGTTCCTCCATCAGGGCGACGAAGCTCTCGGGGTCGTTCCAGGTGAGCACGACGAGGGTGCTCTCCAGCTCGGCCGGGACACCGCCACCCATCGCGACGGGGCGCGGACGGTTCGAGGGCCCGGCGAGTTTCGGGTCGACGTGGTTGGACCAATAGACCGTGTCCTGCCAGCCGTGGTAGTGGCCTTCGAACCGCACGATGAGGCGACGGCCGGTGGTCGCACGCGCCAGGCGCACTGCGGTGCCGACGGCTTCGGAGCCGGAGTTGGTGAAGCGCACCTGTTCGAGGCTGGGCACGGCCGCGACGACCTTCTCGGCCGCCTCGATCTCCAGCTCGTACGGCAGGCCGAAGCAGGTGCCGTACTCGCTGACGGCGTCGGTGACCGCCTTGGTGACGCCCGGGTGGCGGTGGCCGAGGATCATCGGGCCGAGCCCCAGCAGGTAGTCGATGTACTCATTGCCGTCCACGTCGCGGATGCGTGAGCCCTGACCTTCGGCCATGAAGATCGGGTAGGGCTTCCACCCGTTGCGCGGAAGCCGGGCCGTGCTGCCGGCGCCGCCGGGGATCGTGAGCTTCGCTCGTTCGTAGAGCGCCTTGGTCGCCACGGTGCGCTCGGCGTATGCGGTGTCAAACGTCATGTCGTGCTCTTCCTGTCCCGGTGTGGTTACTTCTTATACTAAGCATATAGACAAGCAGGCCCGCTGTCACGGACGCACGGGGGCGAGAAACTCGATCAGGGCACGCACCGGGGTTCCCGTGGCACCGGCCGGCCAAGGGGAAGCGTCGCGCTCGAGCCACGCCGACGACCCGTTGTCGATGTGCACCCAGGCGGTCTCCCCGACGAAACTGCGCAGATACGTCGCCGCGAGCTGGCCCGAATCGGGCACGTCGATCGGCGAGTTGGCGATGTCTGCGACCCGCGACGACAACAGATCCCGATAGGAGTCGTGCAGCGGAAGAGCCCAGCCAGGATCGCCCGCCGCCAGACCGGCGGCGACGAGCTCGGCGGCCAGCGCGTCGGAGGTACCCCAGCATCCCCAGAACGCGTGGCCGACCCCGCCGGAATCGGTCAGGGTTCCCACGTCGATCAGGCGGGCCGGGTTCTCGCGGGCGAGATACGACAGGGCGTCCGCGAGCACGAGACGCCCCTCGCAGTCAGTGTCGACGATCTCGGTGGTGCGGCCTCCGGGATGCCGCACCACATCCCCCGGACGCTGCGCCCCGCCGCCCGGCATGTTCTCCGCCACCGGCAACAGCGCGTGCAGCGGACCGGGTGCGCCGAGCGCCGCTGCGGAGATCACGGCAGCGGCCACCGCAGCGGCAGCGGCCATATCGGATTTCATCCAGCTCAGCTCGCCCATATCGCGTTTGAGGTTCGTGCCGCCCGAGTCGAAGGTGATGCCCTTGCCGGCGAGCGCGGTCGACGGCCCATCCCCCGCGACCGTCAACTCGACAACCAGCGGGCTGTCCACGCTGCCGGCGCCGACACCGAGAGTCGCCCCGAAACCGCGTTCGATGAGGGTGGCCTCGTCCCAGATCGAGACGGCCACCCGATCGCCGGCCACCCGCGCCGCGAACGCGCCGATCGCGTCCGCGAACGCGCGAGGTCCCAGGCGGTTGGGGGGTGTCTCGACGAGCTGTCGCACCCACGAGGTCGCCACCGCGACCGTCGCCGCGCGATCGAGCACGGTGCTGCGGTCACCGGAACCGCGGTCGACGAGCACGACGGAACCCGGGGCCGCGTCGGCGACCGCATCCACACCCTCCGCCTCCCGGCGATACCGCCAGAGACCGACGGCATGCCCCTGCGCCACGGCGCCGAGCACGACATCGGCCGGGGCCGCCGGGTCGGCTTCGAGCGCCAGAGTCGAGACCGCATCCGCACCGGCCGCCGCCGCGAGCGCCGCGTCGAACAGCCCGTTCACCGTCGGCACGCCCCGGCCGAGCCCGACCAGAACGACCCTCACCGCCCCGGTCGCGACCGGCACGACCACCACGGCCCTCTCACCCGGCGCCGCCTCGAACTGCGGGTCGGAGGCGGCAAGCGCCACCGGGTCGACGCCGAGGAGCTCGCCGAGGAGCTCGCTCCCCCGCCCGCCCCGCAGACCGTCCACGCCCTGGAACAGCCCGGCGACGAAGGTCGGGCCCGGGCTCCGTGCGAGCGTGGCGGCCAGCTCGGCCGGGAGGATGGTGGTCAGTGTCGTCATCACTTCGTCCTGTGCACTTGGAGCAGCGTCTGGGTGGAGAGGTTGTTCACCGAGCCGACGAGCGGCGAGATGAGGAACCCGGTCCACTTGGGCGAGTGCGCCTCGATCACGTCCTGGTAGGCCAGCACGATGTACGGGCGATCGTCGAACGCGATCTGCTGCATCTGGTCGATGATCTTCTGGCGATCCTCTTTGGTCGGTGCCACACCCTGGGCGTCGTAGAGCTTGTCGTAGGCGGGGTTGCAGTACCCGCTGTCGTTGTTGTTGCCCCACTGCGCGCAGGTGAGCACACTCAGTTGGAAGTCGGGGTCCACCGGCGGGATCCAGTCCCACATGGCGAGATCGAAGTCCTGGTAGGTGTTGTTGGCGCCGTTGATCGCCGTCGTGGCCGCATCCGTGTCCATCTTGCGCATCGTGAGCTTGACCCCCACCTGCTTCAGCCCGTTCTGGATGATCTGGAACATGCGGTCGCCCGCACCGTTGATCTCGGTCGGGAAGATGACCTGGTAGCTCATCGGCTGCCCGTCGGCGACCCGGATGCCGTCGGAGCCTTTGGCGTAGCCGAGGCCGTCGAGGATGGCGTTGGCCTTCGACAGGTCGAACGGCAGGCCCCGGATCGAGTCGTCGTGCCAGCCGGTGGCCGGGGCGACGATCGTGGAACCCGGTGTCGCCATGCCGAGCCAGGCGGTCTTGACGATCTCGGAGCGGTCCATCGCGTATTCGAACGCCTCCCGCACCTTCGGGTTCAGCAGCTCGTGATGGCTCTTCTTCTTCGGGTTGGTGTTGATGATGAAGTCGTAGAAGCCGACGCTGGGAGTCGTGCCGACCTCCATCCCCGCCTTCTTGAGCGCGGAGACCGCCGTCGCCGGCGTCGACTCGCCGATCATGTCGACCTGACCTGTCTTCAGCGCGGTGACCATCGCGTCGTCGTTCGCGAAGAACTGCAGGCCGAACCCGGTGATCTTGGGCTTGGTCGACCCCCACCAATTCGGGTTGCGATCGAACAGGGCGAGCTGGTCTTTCTTGTACTGGGTCATCTCGAACGGTCCGCCGGAGACCATCGGCGCGCCGTTCTGGAACGAGCTGATCTGCTTGCCGTCGCCGGTCGCCAGTTTCGACCAGATGTGCTCCGGCAGGATCGGCAGCTGGGTCATCTGCGCGAGAACATTGGAGACCGGCTTGGAGTACGTCACCTTGAGGGTGCTGTCGTCGACGGCCACGGCCGAGGTCATGTTGTTCACGAAACCGGCGAGCTGGCCGGTCGGCCCTTTCTGGTACTTCAGGATCATCGACATGGTGAAGGCGGCGTCCTGCGCCGTGAGCGGCTTGCCGTCGGACCATTTGGCGTTCTTCACCGTGTCGAACGTCCAGGTCAGGCCGTCGGCGGAGGTCTGCCATTTCGTCGCGAACGACGGCTGCAACGACATATCGGTCGTGTCGTACTGCGAGAGGTGCGGATAGGAGTACTCGTAGACGACGCTGCTGTAGTCGGAGCTCGAGACGAATGGATTCAGGGAGTCGATCGTCGCGCTCGCGCCGATGCGCAGCACGGTGTCGCTATTCGACCCGCTCGGGGCGCAGGCGGCCAGCAGTCCGACGGTGAGTGCACCGCCGGCCACCACGGCCAGGGCTCTTGTTAACTTCATGTAAACCTTCCCTCGTCTTCGTGGCGGTCCGTCTGCGCGAAACTGCTTCCCCGCGAAAATCTCTGGAGAAACCCTTCCGGACGACACCCTTGGTGCGCTTAGTATGATGACCACCACGCGAGAGGTCAAGCGTGGGAAGGGAGATGGGATGCGCGGTTACCTCTGGAAACGCTCGCTCTTTGCCGTGGCGACGATCTTTGTCGCACTCACGGTCAACTTCGTGCTGTTCCGGATTCTGCCGGGAGACGCCGTGACGAGGATCTCCAGGGTGCCCAATGCATCCCCGGCCCTCAAGCACGCACTCGAGGTGGAATTCGGACTCGACAAACCGGTGTGGCAGCAGTATCTGCTGTACCTCCAACAACTGTTCCACGGCAATATGGGCGTCTCGTTCGCCAACCGGCAGCCGGTGCTGGAAAACCTGTTGCAGGCCTTCGCCAACACGCTGCCGATGGTCACCGCCGGCACGGTGATCGCCATCCTGCTCGGCATCGCCGTCGGCGTCTACTCGGCGGTGCGACGCGGCACCGTCGGCGACCACATCTCCACGAACCTGGCGGTCGTGTTCTACGCCTTCCCCACCCAGTTCCTCGGCATGATGCTCCTCATCCTGTTCGCGGGTGTGCTGCCGTCGGTGGGCATGAACGACCCGTTCGCCGTCTCGTACACCCCGTGGGAGCAGTTCGTTGATGTGCTGCGGCACATGATCCTGCCGGTGCTCACCCTGGTGCTCACCCTCTACGCCGAAGACGCGCTCATCGTGCGCTCGGCGATGCTGGAGACCCTGGGCGAGGACTACATCCTCACTGCGCGCGCCAAAGGCCTGCCGCGCCGCAAGATCATCAGCTCCTACGCGCTGCGCAACGCCGCGCTCCCCACGATCACCCAAGTGGCGCTCTCCCTCGGGGCGATCGTCAGTGGATCCATCCTCGTGGAAGTGATCTTCTCGTGGCCGGGCATCGGGCGCGCGCTCTACAACGCCGTGCTGCAGCGCGACTACCCGATGCTGCAGGGCGGGTTCCTGGTGATCACCATCGTCGTGGTGCTCCTCAACTACCTCGCCGACCTTCTCTACTTCCGACTCGACCCGAGGGTCTCCCGATGAGCGAGGAGCCGACCATGACGACACCGGCCAAACCGGCGAAACGTCGCACCCACCCGGAACGCCGCGGAGTCTGGGGTGCGATGCTCACGGCGTTCCGCACACCCCCGCGATCATCGGGCTCACCATCATCGCGATCTTCCTGCTCCTGTCGATCTTCTCCGAGCTGATCATGCCGTACAGCACCTCGCAGCCCAGTTGCGGGGTGTTCGACCCTCCGTCGGCTGCTCACTGGCTCGGCTGCGACGACGGCGGCATCGATGTTCTCAGCCTCGTACTGCAGGGCGGTCAGGTGTCGATGTTCGTCGGCTTCACGGCGGCGATCATCTCCATCGTGATCGGCACGATCTTCGGGGTGCTCTCCGGCTACTTCGGCGGCTGGGTCGACACCGTGCTGATGCGGATCACCGACTACTTCATCGTCATCCCGCAGATCGTGCTCATGATCGTCGTCGCCGCGGTGTGGGGGCCGAGCCTCAGCCACGTCATCCTCGTGATCGGCTTCCTGATGTGGACGAGCACCGCCCGCGTCATCCGGGCACAGGTGAAGACGCTGCGCGAGCGCGTCTACGTGCGACGGGCCGAGTCGATCGGAGCCGGACACACTCGCATCATCGTGCGCCACATCCTGCCCCAGCTCGGGCCGCTGCTCATCGCGAACGCGGTGCTGGCGATCACGCTGGCCATCTTCAACGAGACCGCCCTCGCTTTCCTGGGGCTCTCCGACCCCACCGCCGTCACCTGGGGGACGATCATGGAACACGCCTTCGAACGGGATGCGATCAGCACCGGCGCCTGGTGGGCGATCGTTCCCGCCGGCGTCTGCGTCGCCATTCTGATCATGGGCTGCTACCTGGTGGGGAACTCCATCGAGGACGGGCTGAACCCGCGGTTGCGCTCCTCGTACCTCTCGGTCAAGACCTGGCGGATGCGACCGCTCGTCGGCCGCGGAAAGGACGCGCTGTGAACGCCTCGAACGCCCTCGAATTGATCGACCTCAACGTGTGGTTCGACCCGCGAGACGGTCGGGACGGTGACCCCGCCCACACCGTCAAGAACCTGACACTGCGCGTGGCGCCCGGGGAACGCGTCGGCCTCGTCGGCGAGTCCGGTTGCGGAAAGACGACGACGATCCTCGCCGCGATGGGCCTGCTGCCCGCCTCGGCCACGGTGTCCGGCGAGGTGTGGGTCGATGGCCAGAACGTGATCGAGCGCGGCGAGGCGAGCATCCGCCGGCACCGCTGGACCGACATCGCCATGGTGTTCCAGGGGGCGATGAGCGCGTTCAACCCGGTGAAGACGATCGGGTGGCAGATCCGCGAGGCGCTGGAGGTGCACGGGATCGCCCACGGCAAGGCCGCGGTGGCTCGCACCCGCGAACTGCTCTCGCTCGTCGGGCTGCCCGACGGCAGCGACGCCCGCTACCCGCACCAACTCTCCGGCGGCATGAAACAGCGCGCGGTCATCGCGATGGCACTCTCCTGCGAGCCGAAGGTTCTGCTCGCCGACGAGCCGACGACCGCGCTCGACGTCGTCGTACAAGACCAGATCCTACGGCTGCTCGTCCGCCTCTCCGGCGAACTCAACCTGGCTCTGGTGCTCGTGACGCACGACCTCGGCGTCGTCGCCCAGGCCTGCACGCGCGCCGCCGTGATGCGCTCGGGGGAGATCGTGGAGGAGGGGACGGTGGACGATTTGTACCGCCGACCTGCGCATCCATACACCCGACAGCTCTTCGAATCGACGCCGAACCTCTACGACGTCACCCGACCGGACGACGAGGAGCCGGCCGGGGCGAGCCTGCTCGATGTACGCGACCTGCGCGTCGTGTACGGCGACAAGCCGCGACGCAACCGGCGGCACGTCGCACCCGGCGCGATCGACCTGGCGGCGCCCGAGCCGTCGACGACGATGACGCCGACCGAAGGCATCGCCACCGGCCGCGTGCTCGCCGACGATGTGCGGGAGAACGCGATCGTCGCCTCCGACGTGGTCGAGAGCGCCCAAGGCGACGGCGCCGCGGTCGATGGGGTGAGCCTGCACGTCGACGAAGGCGAACTCGTCGCGCTGGTCGGGCAATCCGGATGCGGCAAGACGACGACCCTGCAGACGATCCTCGGCATGCAGCCGGCGAGCTCGGGATCCATCCGCATCGACGGCACCGAGGTCACCGGACTCAGCTCCCGGGCCTGGCGGCCCCTACGCCGCGACATCCAGATGATCTACCAAGACCCGTACGAGGCGCTCGACGGACGGCTGCGCGTCGAAGACACCGTGCTGGAGCCGCTGCTCGTGCACGGCATCGGCGACAGCGCGGCCGACCGCCGCACCCGCGTGGCGGACGCCCTCCGCGATGTCGGCCTCGACCCGGAGGTGTACTCGGGCCGATTCCCCCATGAACTCTCCGGCGGGCAGCGGCAGCGTGTGGCAATCGCGGCCAGCCTCGTGCTGCGCCCCCGGCTGCTCCTGGCCGACGAACCCGTCTCGATGCTCGACGTCTCCGTGCGCACCGGGGTGCTGGAACTCCTGGACCGGCTGCGCCGCGAGCACCGGATGGGCATCCTCATGATCACGCACGACCTGTCGACCGCGGCCGCCTACGCCGACCGCATCATCGTGATGCGCGCCGGCCGCATCGTGGAGCAGGGGGACCCGTGGCAGATCGTGCACGAACCGACCGAGGCCTACACGAGAAAGCTGCTCGCCAGTGTGCCGAGTCCCGACCCGTTGCAGCGTCAGGCCTCCTGAGGGGGAGGGCCGGCGGTCAGTCCGACGACGGGGCCGTCTGCTCCGAGCGGACGGGCTGGGGCGCGCCGAGCGGGCGCACAGACCACGGCCCGCTGTGGTTCGGCTCCACCAGCCGCTGCCGCGAGGTTCCCGACACATAGAACACGAAGTCGTGTGCCGGATACGTCTGCTGGAAGCTGTCGAAGGCCACACCGCCGGCATCCACGCTCACGCCGCGGATGCGCACCACGTTCTCCTTCGCCGTGAGCCGCAGGTGCTCCCGCTCCCAGGAGTTGGGCTGGTCCACCTCGAACGCCTGCTCCACGAAGTCGTCGGTGAAACCGTAGCGTTCGGCAAGGAAGCCGTAGAGCGAGTCGCCGTCGGCGAGCCGGCTCTCGTCGAGCGAAGGCACCAGGCTGAGCGGCAGCACCGCCTTCTCCAGCACTTTGGGCGTGCTCCCGAGTCGGCGCAGCCGGCAGATCTCCCACACAGGCTGGCCGGCGTCGATGCCGAGCGCCGCGGCATGCTTGGCGCTCGGGATGCCGACGAGCATGCTCATCAGCTCGGTGTCGAGCGCAACCTCGCCCGCCTGTCCTTTGAGCGTCTCCAGCAGGGCACCGGGGCGCGACGGCTCGCTGACGAGCCGCTGCGGCGCCACGAAGGTTCCGACACCTTGGTGGCGCACGATCTTGCCGCTGTGTGCGAGCTCGTCGAGCGCCCGGCGCACCGAGATCACGCTCACGCCGGCGAGTTCGGCGAGTTCGGCGGTGCTCGGCAGCTGATCGCCCTCGCTCAGCCCCTGCTCTTCGATGAGGCTGACCACGAGATCGTAGACGTACTGATAGCGGAGCACCCGCTGGGGGCCGCCTTTTCGCGCGGCACTCCTCGAGTGTGCGGGTGCGGCCACGAGTCCTCCGGTCTCCGCTGTCGGCCCCCGGCCGATCGGCTTATCTCGTCTCTCACACCGACCGGTGTGCGAGACCTCTTCAGGGTAGCGAACAGCACTCCTGCCGCACAGCAGCGCCGCCCGTTCCAGCCTGTCATACATCGTCATACAAGGAATGAGAAGCAATGGAAGTCATCATCGTACCCGGTCCGAACGACGTGGCGGTGCTCGCCGCCGACATCGTCGCGCGGCTCATTCAGCAGCGCCCGGATGCGGTGCTCGGCCTGGCCACCGGCTCCAGCCCCCTCGGCCTCTACGCCGAGCTCGCCCGTCGCGCCGCGACGACCCTCGACACGACACGCGTGAGCGGCTTCGCGCTCGACGAATATGTGGGACTCGACCCCGCGCATCCGCAGAGCTACGCCAGCGTGATCCGCACCCAGGTCACCGAACCGCTCGGACTCGACCCCGCCAGGGTGCAGGTTCCGCCGGGCGACGCCACCGACCTCGAACGCTCCTGCGCGGAGTTCGAGCAGGCCATCCGCGAGGCGGGCGGGGTCGACCTGCAGATCCTCGGCCTCGGCGGCAACGGTCACATCGGCTTCAACGAACCGACCTCGTCGTTCTCCTCCCGCACACGCATCAAGACGCTCGCCCCGGCCACGCGCCGCGACAATGCGCGCTTCTTCCCCGCTCCGGACGACGTGCCCACCCACTGCGTCACCCAGGGCCTCGGCACCATCATGGATGCCACGACGGTGCTTCTCCTCGCCGCCGGCCCGGCCAAAGCCGATGCTCTGGCCAAGGCCGTCGAGGGCCCGGTCGCGGCCCTGTGCCCCGCCTCGATCCTGCAGCACCACCGGCGGGCGATCGTGCTCGTCGATGAGGAGGCCGCGGCCGGGCTCGCTCTCGCCGACTACTACCGCTACGCCTACGCGAACAAACCGGAATGGCAGCGCTCGTAGCGTCCCTCCCCCTGAGCGGTCGCGGCGGGAACGCTAGCGCCGCAGAACGGAGGGGCGCGGAAGCCCCAGCTCCTCGATGAGGTCGCCCAGCATTCGGTCGAGCTCTCGGCCGGTCTGCAGGATCTTGTTGTTCCCGAAGCTGCTGAGGAGCGAACTGGGCTGATCGACGGCGAGCACGCTCTTCCCGTCCCGATCGGCATGCAATTCGATCCGCAGCGGTGAGTAGAGCATGGTCCCCGGGTCGTGACGGAACATCCGCGCGGTTGTCGCGTAGTCGCCGATCAGATAGCTCACGCTCATCCGGTCGGCGCCCCCGGCACGCATGACCGCGCTCGGGTCATGCCGCCAGAACGAGCCGAAGCTGTGCACGCCCGCGCCACCCGAGGCCCGCGCGAACCGCTGCCAGGGCGCGCCTTCGGCCACCAGACGACGGAAGAGCTCCTCGTCGATCGGCGGCACCTCCGCTTCGAACGCCTGCCGGAGCCGGGCGAACGGGATCTCGGCCACGATCTCGATCCGGATGCCGGAGACCGGCACGATCGTCTCCACCGCCTGAATGCTCATCGACTCCTTTCTAGTCGGTCCCAGCCGCTCCCCGTAACGTGGAGGCATGACCGGCGTTCGAGGTGTCTCCCGTCCGAAGCTCGACGACGCCACGCGGGAGCACGCCGATGCGGGAACACTGCGCTCCCGAGGCCGACGCTTCGCCGACCTGGTGCGCATCGCGCGCCGACACGGCCTGCTGCCCCTTCGTCGCCTCGACTTCTCGACCGACCCCGAGACCTCCCGGCTGCGTTCAACGCAGGCCGAAGGAATGCGTCTGGCCCTTGAGGAGGCCGGCGGAGCGTTCGTGAAGATGGGCCAGCTGCTGTCCACCCGAGACGACCTGCTCCCCGCCGAGTGGGCGACCGCCCTCTCGCATCTGCAGAAGAACGTCGCCCCCGCGGAGTGGAACGCGGTCGAGGCCCTCGTGGAGAGCGAACTCGGTGCACCGCTCACCGATATCTTCACCGAGTTCGACCCCGTCCCGGTTGCGGCCGCCTCCATCGCCCAGGTGCACCGCGCGCGCCTCCTCGACGGCACCATCGTCGCCGTCAAGGTGCAGCGCCCCGGGATCGAACCCGAGGTGCGCCGCGATGTCGACATCGCATTGCGGGCGACGAAGACGATGGCGCGGGTGTCGGCGCAGGCCCGCCGCCTCGGCATCGAGAACGTCGCCGAACAGTATGCGGCCGACCTCGTCCGGCAGGTCGACTTCCGGTTGGAGGCGACGAACCTCGCCGCCCTGCGCGCGAGACAGGCTGAGAGCCGACGGGCATCCGAAGTGCGACTGCCGAACCTGTTCGACGAGCTCTCGACGCGTCGCGTGATCGTCATGGAATTCCTCGAGGGCGAGACCCTCAGCGCGGTCAAACTCAGCGCGGCCCAGCCGATCGACCTCGCCGACACGATGCGGGCGGTACTGCGCGCCTTCCTCCGCCAGGTCGTCTTCGACGGGGTCTACCACGCTGATCTGCACCCCGGCAACATCATGCTGTCGACCGACGGCCGGCCCGCCCTCGTCGACTTCGGTTCCGTCGGGCGTCTCGACCGGGGCCTGCGCGAGACCGTGCAGGACCTCCTCATCGCCTACCTGCAATCGGACACCCGACGGGTGGCCGACGGCGTGCTGACCATGACCCCGCTGCCCGACGGAGCCGACGAGGAGGCCTTCCGTCGCGACCTCACCGCCTTCGTGACCTACGAGCTCGGCCCCGGGGCGCGTATCGGCATCGGCACCGTGGATGCGGCGGTCGACGTCTTCGCGCGCCACGGCATGGCCGTGCCGCCGGAGTTCATCGCGGCCGGTCGGGCGTTCGCGATCCTCGAGGGCACGGTGCGCACCGTGCTCCCCGACTTCGACCTGCTGGAGGAGGCGCGCTCGCTCGCCACCCAGCAGCTCGGCGACCAGTTGACGCCGGCGAACATCAGAAGCCTGGCCACGCGCGAGGTGCTCTCGGTGCTCCCCGGACTGCGCAGGCTACCGCGACGAGTCGACCGGATCGCGCACGCCCTCGAGTCGGGCACGCTCAACGTCAATGTGCGCCTGCTCGCCGACCGGCGCGACCGGCGGCTGCTTCTCGGAGTGGTGCGCCAGGTGCTACTCGCGGTCGTCGGCGTGGCCGCCGGCGTCATGGCGCTCGTATACCTGGCCGCGGCGCCGGTCACCGGCGCCGCACTCAGCACCGGGGCGGCCGGCTGGATCCTCGCCGGAACGTCCCTGGCACTGCTCGCGGCCGCGGCCATCGACGCCCTGATCGCCCGCCGGCGCGGGTGACCCAGCGCAGGTGGCCCGGCGCTATTGCCGCGCGGACACCGCCCCGGCGAGCGCGTCGGCGAGTTCGTCCGGCCGAGTGAACTGCGGCCAGTGCCCTGTCGGCAGGTCGATGTAGTCGACCGATCGGATCTTCGTGAGCTCGGCGACGTAGGGATGCCCGTCGCGGCCCAGCTCCCGGAGCTGCGCGGCCGGGAACTCGCAGCTCACGATCGTCACCGGAACCTCATACCGGCGGGGGTCGCTGAGCCGTTGCCGGCCCGTCGCGACGCCTCGCGGCGTGGGGATGGCCCGGGCGCGGAATCGCTCGCGCAGCTCTTCGTCGAGGTCGGTGAGGTCGGCGTCGTCGAAGTCGTCCCAGTCGAACAGGTCGACATCGCCGCCCTCGGGGTCGAGCTCGCCGAGAACGGCGGCGCCGTCGCCGAGCGGCACCGCATCCACGTAGATCGCGCGCGCCACCCGGTCGGGCCGCGCATCGACCGCCGCATGAACCGGGCCGGCACCACCCGAGTGGCCGACGAGCACGACGTCTCCCCCGGCCTCGTCGATCGCGGCGACGACGGCATCGACGTGATCCTGCAGGGTGATGTGACCGCGTTCGGCGGCGAGCGACTGCATACCGGGAAGAGTCATCGCGCGCACACGGTGGCCGTCGGCCACGAGCCGCGGGATCACTCCCGACCACGACGAACCGTCCAACCAGAAACCGGGAACCAGGATGATGTCCATGCGGAAGACGCTAGGTCACCCCTCCGACACCGACCCCCTTTTTTTGAATGATTCAAAACAGCGACTAGGCTCGGGGGATGGACACGGCACACCTCGAGAACGGTCTCCGCGCCGCGGGGCTGCGCGTCACCTCCGGTCGCCTCGCCGTGCTCGGCGCCCTCGCCGAACGCCCGCACACGGATGCCGAGACGGTGTTCCGTGCGGTGCTCGCTGAGCTGCCGGGCACCTCGATCCAGAGCGTGCACAACGTGCTGGGCGATCTGGCGACCGCAGGACTCGTGCGACGCATCGAGCCGGCCGGCTCGCCCGCGCTCTACGAACGGCGCATCGGCGACAACCACCATCACGTGGTCTGCACGTCGTGCGGGGCCGTCGCCGACGTCGACTGCGTCGTGGGGCACACACCGTGCCTCACACCGTCCGACGCCTCCGGGTTCGCGGTGTCGACCGCCGAGGTGACGTTCTGGGGGCTGTGCCCGTCCTGCCAACAGCGTGCGGCGGAGGTTTCGCCGCACGCCGAGTAACACGAAGGAGAACCATGTCGGAGAACTACACGACCACCCAGACCGGAACACCGGTCGCCAGCGACGCGCACTCGCTGACCGCCGGACCGGACGGGGCCGTCGCCCTGCACGACCGCTACCTGGTGGAGAAGCTCGCGCAGTTCAACCGCGAGCGCATCCCGGAGCGGATCGTGCACGCGAAGGGCGGTGGGGCGTTCGGCGAGTTCGTCGTCACCGGCGATGTGAGCGCCTACACGAAGGCGGCCGTGTTCCAGCCCGGCACGACCACCGAGACCGTGCAGCGGTTCTCCTCGGTCGCCGGGGAGCAGGGCTCCCCCGACACTTGGCGCGACGTGCGCGGATTCTCGGTGAAGTTCTACACCACCGAAGGCAACTACGACATCGTCGGCAACAACACCCCGGTGTTCTTCATCCGAGACGGCATCAAGTTCCCCGACTTCATCCACTCACAGAAGCGCCTGCCCGGCTCCGGCCTGCGCGACGCCGACATGCAGTGGGACTTCTGGACCCTCTCCCCCGAATCGGCCCACCAGGTCACCTACCTGATGGGCGACCGCGGCATCCCCCGCTCCTGGCGACACATGCCGGGCTACGGCTCGCACACCTACCAGTGGATCAACGAGGCCGGCGAACGGTTCTGGGTCAAGTACCACTTCCACGCCCTGCAGGGCAATGCCGAGCTGGAGGGTGCCGAGGCCGAAGCCATCGCCGGCGCCGACGCCGACTACTACCGACGCGACCTCTATGAGGCCATCGCCCGAGGGGACCACCCGTCGTGGAAGGTCTCCGTGCAGATCATGCCCTACGACGACGCCAAGACCTACCGGTTCAACCCGTTCGACCTGACGAAGGTCTGGCCGCACGCCGACTATCCACTCATCGAGCTCGGACGCCACACGCTCAACCGCAACCCGGAGAACTTCTTCGCCCAGATCGAGCAGGCTGCATTCTCGCCGGCCAACACTGTGCCCGGCATCGACATCAGTCCCGACAAGATGCTGATGGCCCGCGTGTTCTCCTACCCCGACGCCCAGCGGTACCGCATCGGCGCGAACTACGCCGAGATCCCGGTGAACGCCCCGGTCGTCCCCGTGCACAACTATTCGCAGGATGGCGCCGGCCGTCACGGCTTCACCCCAGCGGATGCGCCGGTCTACGCCCCCAACTCGACCGGCGGCCCTGTGGCCGACGAGACGCGCGCCGGTGTCGGGGGCTGGGAGTCAGATGGGTCGCTGCAGCGTGCGGCCGCCACCCTCCGCACGGACGACGACGACTTCGGGCAGGCCGGAACCCTTTACCGCGACGTCTACGACGACGCAGCGAAGGACCGCTTCCTCGCCACGATCACCGGCGCCGTCGGCCGGGTGCAGACACCCGAGATCCGCGAGCGCGCCATCCAGTACTGGACCAACGTCGACCCCGACCTCGGCGCCGCCCTCCGCGCCGCCCTCTAACCGACTGAGGGGCGGCAGAAGCACCGAGAACCGACGGTTTCGGGAGCTTCTGCCGCCCCTCAATGGTGTCAGCGTCGAAGGCTTCAGCGCTTGGGATGCGTCCAGTGCTCGCGCAGGAAGAGACGGCCGAGGCGCGCCGAGAGCTCCGTCCCGGTGAGCTGCTCCGGGTCGGCCGACAGCACCTCCTCGCCCTGCGGTCTCGGCAGGTCGGCCGCGGTGTCGTCGGTGAGCGTCGTCTGCACGGCACCGGTCGTGATCCGCTGCACCAGGTCGGCGTCCACGAATCGCAACCCGGCGGCGGTCGACACGGCGATCCCGTCGAACAGGTCGAGCGACGGATCGTGCAGTACATGTTCGACCCGGCCGATCTCGGTGCCGTCCGCCGTGACGACGGGGACACCCTTCTGGAGGGCCGTGTACGCGATCGGAGTCTCCTCAGTCATGCGCACACCATAACCCTTCCCGCTCTCCGCACCCTCAGTCTCGGAAGAGGCCGAGAAGAGACTCCGCGGCGGCCGGCCGCAGGAACACCGGTATGCGGTCGAGCGGGGTCTCGACCGTGAGCGTCGCGCCGCCCTCGTGACGCCCTCCCGTCCAGGCGTCGACCCACTCGCCGGCGGGGAGGTACACCGGCCAGGTGGCGGCGCCTGGCTCGAGCACGGGGGCGACCAGGATGTCGTCGCCGAGCATCCACTGCGGCTGCGTCGACCATACGGCCGGGTCGTCCGGGTGGTCGAAGTAGAGCGGCCTCATCAGTGGGCGCGCCGTGGCGACGGTGAGCGCGGCTTGCGCCGAGAGGTAGGGCACCAGCTTCTCCCGCAGCTGAGCGAACCGGCGGAAGATCGGGATCACCGTCTCGTCGCCCGACCGTTCGGCGATGTTCCACGGCGTGCGATCGTGTGAGGGGGTGCGGTGGTGGTTGAACTCCGAGTGGTACTGCATGATCGGCACGAATGTGGCGGCCGCGGCCGAACGCAGGTACAGCTCGGCGGTGGGGACATCGCCCGAGAAGCCGGCGAGATCCCAACCCCAGTAGACGATGCCGCTCGCGGCCGCCGAGAGCCCGGCGAGCATCGACCAGCGGAAGGCCTCCCAGGTCGAGTTCTCGTCGCCGGCCCAGAACGCACCCTGGGCCTGCGAACCGGTGAATCCGGCACGGCTGAAGGTCACGGGAGCCTTGCCCGCCGAGCGGAGCAGCTCTCCGTACGCGGCCGCATACGCCACGGGGAATGTGTTGTTCTTCTCGTCGCCCCGCCGGCCGTCGAGGTACACGAGGTCGCCGCCCCAGGCGTGTTCGCCGCCGTCGGTCTTGAAGCCGTCGATGCCGACCTCCTCCACGAGGTAGCGGCGTTTGTCGGTCCACCAGCGGGCGGCTCGCACGTCGGTGAGGTCGGGCATCAACCCGAGCGGGAACCACCAGCCGCGGTTGCGGTACGGCCGCAGGCTCCCTTCCGGCGCGATCTCGCGGATCAGCACGTTCTCGCGGATGGCCGCCTCGGCATCCGCCGCAACCTGGTCGCGCGGATGCGGCCGCATCTTGATGAGCGGGATCTGCCACAGGTGCACGCGGATGTCGCGGGCGTGCAGCTCGTCGACCATCCCACGCGGGTCCGGCCAGGCCCCCTGCTCGGGGAACTCGAAGTCGGCCAGCCGGTGAGGCCCGCCATCGGCGGTGACCGCGGCCCGCGCGTCGCGGAAGGCGGTGAACGTGCTCTCGTCGCTCCAGGCCTCGATCACGACCGATCCGACCGGTATGTCGTGCTCCCGGTGCAGCTCCGCCTGCCGCAGCACCTCGGCCTGCGTGTTCCACTCGTTGCCGCTCGCCCAGAGCCGGAACACCCAGTCGGGCAGTTCGGTCGGCTCGGCCGTCTCGGCGAGGAAGCTCCGCAGCACGGCGGTCGGCTCCCCGTCATAGAAGGCGACCGCGAGCGCCTCGGGCTCTGTGGCCTCGCCGTCGAGTTCGGCCTCCACGGCGAGGGTGCCACTGTCGGTCGCCCCGACGTCGAACCACACCCGCCGCGAGGTCCGCACGTGGAATCCCCAGCCGTCGCCGCCGACGACATGGGCGAACGGCATCGGCAGGTACGTCTTGCGTTCGGCTCCCTGGTTCTTGTACTGCTCGAACACCACAGAGTCGAGTTCGGCGCCCCGGTGGTCGAGCGCGTCGAACCGTTCGCCGAATCCGGTCACATGCTCGCCGTCGCGCAGGGGCAACGCGAACCGGATGCGCAGCGCTCGCACCCCGTCGTGCAGCACCGACACCGAACCCGGAAGCACCCGGGAGGCGCCCGCCGTGGCGAGCGCCGCATCCCCCGCCCGCCATTCGGCGGCACGGAACTCGAACCAGCGCGTGCGTTCGGTGCGACCGCCCTCGTGCGCCGCAGTGAAGCGGTAACGGTAGCGACCGCCGAACCGGAGCTCCGGAGTGGCCACCTGCCACCCGCCGACCGCGCGTGCGAGGCGTGCCTGGGCCGAGGCGAGGTGCCCGCCGTCTTCGGTGCGTCCGCGCGAGGAGGTGGCGACGCGCTCCAGCGCGAGGCTCTCGGTCTGTTCGGCGCCGTCGTCGGCCTGCCAGACGAACTCGCAGACGACCGCGGTCACGGTTCCGCTCGCCCGCACGCCCAGCTGAGCTGTCGAAGCGGCCTCGGGGAGCACCGGCCAGCGCTGCTCGGTGTCGACGGAGTACGGGTGGCCGGAGCCGGAGGGCCGGTGTCGGATCATCGGGTGGGTCCTTCCAGGGTGGGTCGGGGAAGCAGTGGGGGTCGGGATGCGGTCGGTGCGCACGGCACGAGCGGCTCGACGACGCCGAGCTCGACGGCGAGGCGGATGAGCATGGCATGGCTCCAGAGCAGCGGTGTCGCCACCGGGCCCCAGCGCTCCACCCACTCCTCGCGCATCCCCGGAGCGATCAGGTGCCGGCCCACCTGCTCGGGCAGGTCGAGCCGGTCGGTGGCCGTCGATGCGGCCCAGGCGAGCAGTTCGCCCGCGCGGGAGGTCTCCCCGGCGGCCGCGTTCGCCAGACCGAGGAAGCAGCTGAGCAGCGGCCACTGTCCACCGCCGAAGAAGGTGTCGCCGAGGTAGCGGTGCACGCCGCCGTCGACGGTGAGTTGACGCTCCAGCGCGTCGAGCGTTCCGGCGGCCAACGGCGAGAGCGGGTCGACCACACCGAGCGGCGCGATCGCCGAAGCGAGACTGCCGTCGACCGTGCCGACGTCGAGCCACTTGGCGAGGTGCCCCTCGCGCACACCCCGGTCGGCGATGACATCGGCGATCGCAACGGATGCCGCGGCCGCCGCATCCGCCCGTGCACCCGTGACGAACCCGCCGCGGGTCGCCGCATCGAGTCCGGCGGCGATGCAGGCGAGCGTGGAGACGTGCACGGCCTCGCTGTGCTCCTCCCACCAGTCGTAGCAGGGGCGGCTCCACGAGGCGATGAGGTAGTCGACCGTCAGCTCGACGGCGTCGCGCCAGCGCTCGCTGTCCACGCCGTGACGGTCCCGGTGCTCTCCGAGCGCCCAGAGCCAGGTGCCGTAGCCGTCGAGCTGGAAGTCCCACCACTCGTCCGTGCCGTCCTCGCCGGCGAAGGTGAACCGCGCCGGCAGCATCCGCTCGCCCGAGGGCGGCCGACCGGCGCGGGTCTCCGCGACGATCCACCGGATGTGCTCGGCACGGTCGGTCAGCACGCGTGCGCACCAGTCGAAGAACGCCGACGCCGACCGTTCGTCGCCGTAGGCCGAGACGGCATCGGCGATGAACGATCCGTCGCGGAACCAGCAGTAGCCGGCATAGGCGGAGAAGTCGGGGCTGGCGGGGTAGGCGCCTTCCGAGGTCTGCTGCGCCACGATGAGCGAGTAGCCGGCCCCGACGAGTCGGGGGATGCCGGCGAGGGTCGCCGGGGCGGCCGGCGCAGCGGGGTGGAGGGTGGAGGGCACAGCGGCCTTTCTTGATGGGTCCGTGGCCCGGCCGTCGGGCCGGGCCACAGAGACGGTCGCCCGGCTACTTGAGCAGGGCGTCGACCTGCTTGGCGGTCGCGGGGATCGTGTCGGCCGTCTTGGCGCGGCCGGCCGCGATCTCACCGAGCGCGTTCGTCACGTCGTCCTGGATCTTCTGCGAGTTGGTCCCGAGGTTCGGCGCGGTCGCGATGTGCTCGAGGGAGTCGAACACGGCCTTGCGGTTGTCGGGGGTTCCGGCGGTGAGGTACGGCTTCAGCAGCGACTCGTCCGAGATCGCGGGGAGCTCCCAGCCGGCCTTGAGGCGCACATCCACCATCGTCTTCGAGCTGGACAGGTAGGTCGCGAACTTCTGCGCGGCCTCCTTGTGCTTGGAGTCGTTGGAAACGGCGACCGCGTTGGAGAACGTGGCGCTCGCCTTCTGCGTGTCACCCGGCTCGACCGCCACATCCCAGCCGAACGGCAGTGTTCCAAGGGTGCTGAACATCCAGATGCCGGTGTGCCACATCGCGAGCTTGCCCGCCTTGAACAGGTTCGCGTCGAAATCGGGGGTGCCCGCACCGTCGGCGGCCGACGGCATGGTCACTCCGCTCTTGCCCGCCAGCCAATCGGCGGCCGTCGTGCCCGCCGTGGAGTCGAAGGCGGTCTTCTTGCCGTCCTCCGTCAGGAACGAGCCGCCGGCCTGCTGCACCGTCTTGTAGTACTCGTTGTAGGTGATCGGCTGGTAGTCGCCCCAGACACCGGCGCCCTTGTCGGTCAGCTTCTTCGCCGCGGCCTCCTCATCGGCCCAGGTCCAGGAGTCTGTCGGGTAGGAGACGCCGGCCTTGTCGAAGAGCGCCTTGTTGTAGAAGAGCACGACGTTCGAGAACGAGGTCGGCAGACCGTACTGCTTGCCGTCGGTCTTGTACGTGTCGAGCACCGACGTGCGGTACGCCTGAGCGTCGACGCCGTCGAGCGGTGCCAGCACGCCGTCAGCCTGCAGGTTGCCGTAGCTGCCGAGATCGACATCGAAGACGTCGGACTGCGTTCCGGCCGAGAGGTCGGTCTGCAGCTTGGTGAAGTAGTTGGCGTAGTCGGTCGTCGACACCTTGACCGTGATGTCGGGGTTGGCCTTCTGGAACGCGTCGACGATAGTGGTGAGGTTCTTCTCGTTCCCCCCGTTCGAGATGAAGTTCGAATAGGTGATGGTGGTCTTGCCGCCGTCCGAGCCACCGGATGCACTGCATCCGGTGAGCCCGACGGCCGCGAGGCTCGCGACCGCAAGCGTCGCGACGAGTGCTTTCTTCATGGACTTCTCTCTTTCTGATGGCCGTCATTGGCCTTCGGTGCGGTGTGGTGCTGTGGGGAGGGCCGGGCTATTTGAGCCCGGTGCCGGCGACGCCCTGAACGATGTATTTCTGGGCGAAGACGTAGAGCGCGAACATCGGGATGATGCTGACGACCGAACCGGCCATGAGCACGTCCCATTGGGTGGAGTACTGCCCTTGCAGACTGGAGAGGGCCACCGGCAGGGTCTGCATCAGCGGATCCCGCAGGATGATCAGGGGCCAGAGGAAGCTGTTCCAGGTGTTCAGGAAGCCGAACACGGCGAGCGTGGCGAGCGCAGGACGCACGAGCGGAAGCACGATCTGAAAGAACACCCGGAAGTGCCCGGCGCCGTCGAGCGTGGCCGCCTGGTCGAGTTCGTAGGGCACGGTGCTGATCGCCTGCCGCAGCAGGAACACGCCGAAGGCGGAGGCGACGGTCGGCAGGATGGCGCCGGCGTAGGTGTTGATCAGCCCGAGCGACTTCATCTCCACGAACAGCGGGACGATCAGCACCTGGAACGGGATCATCATCGTGGCCAGGTAGAGCACGAAGATGGCGCCGCGACCGCGGAACGGCATGCGGGCGAACACGTACGCCGCCATCGAACTCGTGACCAGCTGGAACAGGGTGCTCACCACCGCGATCAGCAGGCTGTTGAGGATGACCTGCCCGAACGGCACCCGCTCGAACAGTTCGATGTATGGCGCGAACGACGGGTTGTCCGGAATGAGCTTGGGCGTGCTGGTGAGGCTGGCGCCGGGGCTGATCGAGGTGACGATCGTCCAGACGAACGGGAACACCATGATGAGCGCGCCGAGGATCACGGCGACGTAGAGCGAGACCTTCGCGACCGGGTTACGCATAGTTCACCCACTTCTTCTGCCCGAGGAACTGGATGAGAGTCACGAGGAGGATCACGAGGAACAGCAGCCAGGAGAGAGCCGAGGCCATGCCCGCCTGCCCGTAGCGGAAGGTCAGGTCGTAGACCTCCTGCACCACAACTCTGCTCGAGTTGTTCGGGCCTCCCGCCGTCATCACGTAGACCTGGTCGAACACCTGGAACCCGTTGATCAGCGAGAGGACGATCACGAAGAATGTGGAGGGAGAGAGCATCGGGAGGGTGATGCTGCGAAGCCGGCGCCACCACCCGGCGCCATCGATCTCGGCCGCCTCATAGAGGTCGGGGTTGATCGTCTGCAGGCCCGCGAGCAGGATCACCATGACGAAGCCGAGGTCTTTCCAGGCCGAGGCGAGGATGATCGAGGGCATCGACCAGGCCGGGTCGGTCCACCAGCCGGGGCCGGTGATCCCGACGAGCGACAACGCCCAATTGACGATTCCGACGCTCGGGTTCAGCAGCCAGCGCCAGACCAGCGCGACGACGACCCAGCTGGTGACGACGGGGAGGAAGTACACCCCGCGCAGGAACGCGCGCCCTTTGATCCTGCTGTTCAGCGCGAGCGCCAGCGCCAGGCCCCCGAAGTAGACGAGCGGAAGATAGCCGACGATGTAGTAGAGCGTGTGCAGGAACGCCTGCTGCGTTCCCGGATCGGTCAGCAGGTTCGCATAGTTGTCGAACCCGACCCATTTCATCGGGCCGATGAGATTCCAGGAGTGGAAGCTCGTCCAGGCCGCCGCGATCATCGGCCCGATCGTGAACGCGAGCAACGGGATGAGGCTCGGCAGCAGGAAGACCGCCACGATGAGGAGGTAGCCGAGTCGCTGCCTGCGCGACTTGCGCCGCGCGGGGCGGGCGGAAGCGCCGACCGTGGTGGCCGCCGGCCGCGCGCCGGAGATCGTCACGACCGCACCCCCGCGCTCGACACGAGACGCTCCCGCATCAGGCGTCCCTGCTCCCCGGCCACGCCGTCGGAGTCGAACGGGGTGGCGAGTACGAGCGCTGCCGCACCCTGCGCCCAGCGGTCGTCCTGCCAGGTCTCCACGGCCACCTCGACGCCGCGCTTGCCGGGAACGAGGGCGGCGCGCAGCGCGGGCTCGAACGACGGCGACCAGTGCTCCCAGGCTTCGACGCCTTCCCCGAGCACGACCACGAGTTCGGGGTCGAGCACATTGACGACGCCGGCCAGCGTTCGGCCGAGCAGTCGCCCCGCCTCGGCGAAGATGATCTTCGCCCTCTCGTCGCCGGCGCTCGCGGCCGCTCGCACATCGCCGATTCCGGACCCTGGCGCGACGACTCCCCGGTCGACCGCTGACGCGATCAGGGCACTCTCTCCCACGTAGGCCTCGAGGCATCCGTGGTTTCCGCACTGGCACAGCGGTCCGTCTTCGCCGACAGGGATGTGCCCGACATCGCCGGCACCCCCCGCACGGCCTCGCAGGATGGAGCCGCCCGACACGATGCCGGCCCCGACGCCGGTTCCGATGGTGACGACGAGGAAGTCGGTGCAGCTGCGGCCCTGCCCGAAGAGGCGTTCGGCCACGCTCAGAGCGTTCACGTTGTTCTCGACGACGACGGGCAGGTCGAGCGCCCGACGCAGCGAGGCGCCGAGCGGCACCTGGTTCCACCGCAGTTGCGTCGAGTCGACCACGCCGATCCCCTGCTCATCGACGGTTCCGGGGATGCCGACGCCGATGCCGAGCAGACGGGCGCCGTCGCCCGCCTCGATGAACCCCCGGGCCAGCTCGATGAGCGCCGACGTCGCGAGCGGCGACAGTGCGTCGAACGGTTCAGTGGCGGAACGGAGCACCTCCCCGTCGATGCCCACCTCCACGAAGGCCACGTGGTCGGCCACGACCTTGACGCCGATGGCGCGGGCGGTGCGTGAGACCACGCCGAGCATCCGGGCCGGGCGGCCACCGCTCTGGGTGGTGGAGTGCTCCAGCTCTTCGATGAGGCCCTCGGCGAGGAGGTCGCGGGTCAGCTGGGTGACAAGGGCCGGCGAGACGCCGAGCATCCGTGCCAGATCGGCTCGTGAGGCCGGGCCTTGGCCACCGAGGTGCGCCAGAATCGCGGTGCGATTGACATCGGTGCGTGAGGTTGACGTGAGCGCCATTGCATCCCTTTGTTCAGAACTAAATAAACCATAAAAGATAACCCTGAACACGTCAAGCCCACATCCCCGCCCCCTCAACGGAGTGTGGGGCAGACGGGGTAAGGAGCAGATGAAGAACTTCCGAGGCGGAAGCCCGCGCCACCGATGGGCACGTCTTCGATCGGATCGGTGTTCCTCAGGCCCGAATGCCGACCGACTCCGGCGAGGGTTCGGGGAGGAGGGCGGCCAGGGCGCCGGACTCGAGGGCGGTCCAGACGGCGCCGTCGTCGCCGACGACGAGTCCGTGCGGTTCGCTCTCGGCCGTCGGCAAGTCGAAGAACGAGAGCTCGCCGTCGTCGGTCGTGTGCGCGAGCTGACCCGTGCCCCAGAGCGAGACCCAGACACCACCGCGCGGGTCTGCCGCCACGGCGTGCGGCTTCGCCCCCGCGGGCAGGGGGAACTCGGTGAGGGTGCCGTTCCGGGCAATGCGGCCGAGCGTATCCGCCAGAATCTCCGCCACCCAGACGGCGCCGTTCTCGGCCACGGCGATACCGACCGGACCGGACGGGATGCGCGGCAGCTCGGTGAACGCGATCGCCGCATCCCCTCCCCGCACATGGCCGACGGCATTGCCCCCGTTCATCGTGAACCACAGGCTGTCGCCCGACGCCGCGATCATCGACACGACCGCGCCGTCGCGGCCGACGGGGAACTCCTCGACGCGACCCAGGATGTCGATGCGGCCGAGCGCATCCGCTCCCAGTTCGGTGAACCAGGCCGTGCCATCGTCGAGCGAGACCACGCCGAACGGCTGCGCGCCCGGCGTCGGCACCGCGACGGCGCCCACGAGCACGACCCCACCCCGCTCCACACCGAGGTGCACGAGCCGGTTGCCGGTCGTGTCGGTCACCCACACGGTGCTGTCGGTCGCGGCCGCCAGCAGCGACGGTTGCGACCCCTCCCCCAGCGAGAGATAGGCGAGCGAGCCGTCCGGGCCACGCCGGCCGACCCGGCCACCGTGCACGAGGGTGAACCACAGCGCCCCGTCTCGGGTGACGGCCACCGCGTACGGCCCCTCGCCCGCCTCGCCGACGGGATGCTCGACGAACGTCCGCGCGCTCACAGCGCCACCGCCGCCTCGCTGCGCTCATCGCGCTCGCCGTGCTCGCCGCGCTCGCCGTGCTCGCCGCGCTCGCCGTGCTCGCCGCGCTCGCCGCGCTCATCCGCGAGCACGCGCACGACCGTCACCTCGATCGTCTCTGCCATGCTCCCAGCCTATTCCGGGCCGCCCTGCACCACGGCGGACTGCCCACCCCAGCACCTGAATTCAGGCCAAACCAACCAACCGCGACCGCCGGCTCCTGAATTCAGGAGCCGGCGGTCGCCGGCGACGCCATCCTCCTGAGAACAGGTGCGGGACGGCGTGGAGGCGTGAAAGCAGGGGCGGGGAGGATCGCGGGCGCTGCCGCAGTGCCCTAGCCGACAGGGATCAGCGTGTACTTCGTGCTGAGGTACTCGTGGATCCCTTCGGCGCCGCCCTCCCGGCCGAGGCCGGACTGCTTGACCCCGCCGAACGGAGCGGCCGCGTTGGAGACGAGGCCGGTGTTGAGCCCCATCATCCCGGTGTCGATCCGGTCGATCATGCGCTGGCCTCGTGCGAGGTCGGCGGTGAACACATAGCCGACGAGCCCGTACTCGCTCTCGTTCGCTCGGGTGACGGCCTCCTCCTCGGTGGCGAACGTCGTGATCGCCAGGATCGGGCCGAAGATCTCTTCGCTCAGGATGGTGCTCCCGGGTCGGATATCCGCGATGACCGTCGGCTCGAAGAAGAAGCCGTCGCCGTCGGGGGCGGAGCCGCCGGTGAGCACGCGCGCGCCGCGGGCGACCGCATCCTCGACGAGCGCTGTCATCGAGGCGACCGCGCGGTCGTCGATGAGCGGGCCGAGGGTGACGCCCTCTTCGGTGCCGCGACCGATGCGCAGAGCGTTCACGCGTTCGGTCACCCGCGCGGCGAACTCCTCGGCGACCGACTCGTGCACGATGAAGCGGTTGGCTGCCGTGCAGGCCTGACCCATATTGCGGAACTTGGCGAGCATCGCCCCGTCGACCGCCTTGTCGAGGTCGGCGTCGTCGAAGACGACGAACGGGGCATTGCCGCCCAACTCCATCGACGTGCGGAGCACATTCTGCCCGGCCTGCGCGAGCAGTGCCCGGCCGACCGGCGTCGACCCGGTGAACGAGAGCTTGCGCAGCCGAGGGTCGGCGATGATCGGGGCCGAGACGGCGCCCGAGGTCGACGTCGGGATGACGTTGACCACGCCGGCCGGCACGCCGGCGTCGGCGAGCAGCTGGGCGAACAGCAGCGTCGTGAGCGGGGTCAGCTCGGCCGGCTTGACGACGACCGTGCAGCCGGCGGCGAGCGCGGGGGCGATCTTGCGGGTCGCCATCGCCAGCGGGAAGTTCCACGGCGTGATGAAGAAGCTCGGGCCAACCGGACGCTGCGAGACGACCATGGTGCCGGTGCCTTCGGGGTTCGAGCCGTAGCGGCCGGCGATGCGCACGGCCTCTTCGCTGAACCACCGCAGGAACTCGCCGCCGTAGGTCACCTCGCCGTTGGCTTCGGCCAGCGGCTTGCCCATCTCCAGGGTCATCAGCAGCGCGAAGTCGTCGCGGCGCTCCTGGAGCAGGTCGAACGCCGTGCGCAGGATCTCGGCGCGGGTGCGGGGCGGGGTCGCCGCCCACGCCCCCGCTGCCTCGGCGGCCGCGTCCAGAGCACGGATGCCGTCCTCCGGGCGCGCGTTGGCGATGCGCTTGATCACGCGGCCGGTCGCCGGGTCCAGAACCTCGATGGGGTCGCGGACTCCGGCTTCCCAACGACCGCCGATGTACAGGCCGTCGGGCACTCGGGAGAGCAGTTCGGTCTCACGCTCGGCCGGCGCGGGAACGGTGGTGGCGGTGGTGTCGGTGGTCTCCGTGGTGCTCATGCGTTCACCAGCGCTTCCGCCACGACCTCGAGGCCTTCGACGAGCAGGTGGTCCGGGATGCTCAGCGGCGGCAGGAAGCGGATCACATTGCCGTAGGTGCCACAGGTGAGCAGCACGACGCCGGCAGCGTGGGCGGCGGCGGCGACCGTGCCGGTGAGAGCCGCATCCGGTTCGCCGGTCACCGGGTCGACGAGTTCGATCGCGACCATCGCGCCCCGGCCACGCACTTCGGCGACGCGGGAGTCGGCCGCGACGATGGCGCCCAGCTTCTCGAACAGGATGGCGCCGATCGCACGGGCGCGCTCGGCCAGGTTCTCGGTCTCGTAGGTCTCGATCGCGGCGAGGGCGGCGACGCAGGCGAGCGGGTTGCCGCCGTAGGTTCCGCCGAGTCCGCCGATCTGGGGAGCGTCCATGATCTCGGCCCGCCCGGTGACCGCCGAGAGCGGCAGCCCGCCCGCGATGCCTTTGGCGGTGACGATCAGGTCGGGTACGATGCCGAACTGCTCGGAAGCGAACATCGTTCCGGTGCGGGCGAAGCCGGTCTGCACCTCGTCGGCGATGAAGACGACGCCGTTGGCGGCCGCCCAGTCGGCGAGCGCCGGGAGGAAGCCGTCGGCGGGGACGATGAAGCCGCCCTCGCCCAGGATCGGCTCGATGATGATCGCGGCGAGGTTGGCGGCGCCGATCTGCTTCTCGATCTGCAGGATGGCGCGGGCCGCTGCGTCGGCGCCGCTGAGGCCGCCGTCGCGCAGCGGGTACGAGAGGGGCGCCCGGTAGATCTCGGGGGCGAAGGGCCCGAAGCCGTTCTTGTACGGCTGGTTCTTGGCCGTGAGCCCCATGGTGAGGTTGGTGCGGCCGTGGTAGGCGTGGTCGAACGCCACGACGGCCTGCTTGCCGGTGTAGTGACGGGCGATCTTCACGGCGTTCTCCACCGCCTCCGCACCGGAGTTGAACAGGGCACTGCGCTTGGCGTGGTCGCCGGGGGTGAGTCGGTTGAGCGCTTCGGCCACCTCGACGTAGGAGTCGTAGGGCGCCACCGTGAAGCATGTGTGCGTGAACTGGGCGAGCTGGGCCTGCACGGCTTCGACGACGCGCGGTGCGGAGTTGCCCACACCGGTCACGGCGATGCCGGAACCGAAGTCGATGAGCGAGTTGCCGTCGACGTCGACGAGCACACCGCCGCCGGCCGCGACCGTGAAGACGGGGATGGTGGTGCCGACGCCCGCGGCAACGGCCTGGGATTTGCGTTCCATCCGCTTGCGCGATTCGGGGCCGGGGATGGCGGTGACGAGCCGGCGCTCCTGCGGGAGGGCGGGCCCACCGGTGACGGTGGTGGTGTGGACGAGGGTCATGGGGGAATCGTAGGGATCCCGCCCCGTCTCGCGCTTCGACAGACCGTACAATCGAGGTGGCATCACTCGACAGACTGTCCGATCGGAGTCCGCGTGCCCACCACCCTCGCGCAGTTGCTCGCCCGCCCGGAGCTCGCCCTGCGGCTGCTCACCCCCACCACGGCCGACGCCCTCGACCGGGCGATCCCCTGGGTGCACAGCTCCGAGCTGCCCGACCCGACCCCTTTCCTCAGCGACGGCCAAGTCCTCCTCATCACGGGCACCCCAGACGAGGTCGACCCCTATGTCTCCCGCCTCGTGGCCCACGGGATCGCCGGCCTCGGTTTCGGCACCGAAGTGGTGCGCGATGGAACGCCGGATGCTCTCGTCGACGCGTGCATACGCCACGGGCTGCCGCTGTTCGAAGTGCCGTACCGCACCCCGTTCATCGCCATCGCCCGGTTCGTGGCCGACCGGGCCGCCGCCGACGCCTACGCTCGCAGCACCTGGGCCTTGCGCGCCTCGCGCGCCATCTCCCTGGCCGCGCTGCGTCCGGATGCGCTCGGCGCGGTTCTCGCCGAACTCGCCCGTCAGCTCGGGCATCCCGTCGCCCTGGTCGCCACCTCCGGCGCGGTCGATCGGGTCTTCCCGGATCACGCGCTCGACGGCGCGGCCCGCGACGACCTCGCCGCCGCGGCCGAGCCGCTCCTGCGAGCCCGCCGACGCGCCGGGAGCACGGTCGTCCTCTCCGGTCGGCCGTTCGCTCTGCAGACCCTCGGCGCCGCTGGGCGCCTGCGCGGTGTGCTCGCGGTCGGCGGTGTGGACGACCTCGACCAGGCCGCCCAACAGGTGGTCACGGGCGTCGTCGCGCTCGGCGGTCTCGCGCTGGAGCAGAGCCGGGCGACGGATGCGGCGCGCGCCCGCCTGCGCACCGCCGTCTGGCGCGCCCTTCGCGGCGGCGACAGAGAGCTCGCCGCCGACATCGCGGAGCCCCTGTTCGGCCCGCTTCCCAGCGGCCCGGTGCGCATCGCACTCCTCACCGGCTCTGCCGTCGAGGCCGCCGTGGAGCGGCTGGAGCTGACCCCGGCCCCCTTCTTCGCTCGCGACGGCGACACCATCGCCTTCCTTCTGCCGGTGGATGCGCCCCCTTCCGACACAGTGCCGCTCGCCGACCTCGCCGCCCGGTTCGACCTGCGCGGCGGCGTCTCCGCCCCCGTGCTGCTGCCGGAGCTCCCGACCGGTGTCGGGCAGGCGTCAGCTGCCCGAGAACGTGCCACCGGCGACGCCCCTGTGCGGGCGTTCGATGATCTGGCCTCGGCCGGAATGCTCGACCTGCTGCAGTCCGGCGACGCCCGGGCGGTCGCCGCCGCGACCGTGGCCCCGCTGTTCGCCGCCGACCCGACCCTCCCCGCCGCGCTGCGGGTCTGGCTGGACCACAACGGCGTCTACGATGTGGCCGCCCGAGAGCTGGGCATCCACCGTCACACCCTCCGCGCCCGGGTCACCGAGGCCGAACGTCTCCTCACCCGCGACCTCTCCACCTTCGCTGCCCGCGCCGACCTCTACGCAGCCCTCCGCACCATCTGACCCGCCCATCCCCCGATCACGGTTGAAGGCGGGCGTGCGTCCACGGGGAGGTGAGGTTCGTGCGGAGGTAGGCGAGGCGGCGGTGCAGCCGGTTCGCACGCCCCTGCCAAAACTCGATCGCGGTGGGCTCGAGGCGGTAGGCCGCCCAATCGTCAGGCCGGGGGATCTCACCGACCGACTCGTCGAGTGCCATCGCGGCGGCGACCAGCTCCGCCTCGTCGTCGAGGGGAAGTCCCTGACGTGACGCCGCCGTCGTCGCCTGCGCCGCGCGCGGGCGGTCGGCGAACAGGGCGGCCGACTCCTCCGCGTCGAGCCGGCGCACCGGGCCTTCCACCCGCAGCTGTTGCATCGTCTCGCGCCAATAGAACCCGAGGGCGCCGTAGGGCGTGCCGGCCAGGTCGCGCCCCTTGCGGCTCGACGCGGAGGTGCCGAACACGAGCCCGACCTCATCGACGTTTTTCACCAGGATGATGCGGGTCGACGGCAGCGACGGTCCGCCCGTGACCGTCGGCCCGGCCGTGGCGAGGGAAGCGCTGAGCGGCTCCCGCGCACCGGCCGCGGTCGCACCCTCCAGCCACTCGCGCAGCAGCGCCAGCGGATCACCGGGCGGGGCGTCGAATTCCGGTCGCACGATCGTCTCGTCACCGCTGAGCGTGTCCGGGGTTGCATGGTCCGTCATAGCCCCGACTGTACCCACTCCGATTGTTCGGCAGAATGGCTGAATGACCACCCCCATCTCCGGAACCCATTTCGGCCTCACGGCGGGCGACTACCATGCCACGATCGCCTCGCTCGGTGCCTCCCTCCGCACGCTCGAGCACCGCGGCCGCCCCCTCGTCGTGCCGTTCGACGCCGACGAGGTGCGCCCGGCCTACCGGGGCGCGACCCTCGCCCCGTGGCCCAACCGTGTGGTCGACGGGCGGTATGCGTTCGCCGGGGCGGAGCAGCAGCTCCCGCTCACCGAACCCGGTCGCGGCCATGCCCTGCATGGCCTGGCCGTGTGGCTCGACTTCGAGGCCGTCGACCAGTCGGCGAGCAGTGTCACGCTGCTCGCCACGATCGAAGCGCAGGCGGGGTACCCGCACCGCGTCGACGTCTTCGTGGAGTACACCCTCGACGAGTCCGGCCTGCACACCACGGTCACCGCCACCAATACGGGCCCGGATGCCGCACCGTGGGGCACCGGTCCGCATCCGTATCTCGTCGCCGGCCCCGGCCGTGTCGACGACTGGACGCTGCGCCTCCCGGCCGCGACCGTGCTGACCGTCACCGCGGAACGCCTCATCCCGGTCGCCGCGTTCGCCGTCGACACCGACCCGAACCGGGCCTTCGATTTCCGCGAACCGCGCGCCATCGGCGACACCTTCATCGACCACGCTTTCACCGATCTCACCCGAGACGAGTCCGGCACGGCTTCCGTGGTGCTCACGTCGGCCGACGGCTCGGGCGTGGAGATGGCCTGGGATGCGGCCTGCCCGTGGGTGCAAGTGCACACGGCCGACACCGACGACGACGCCACGAACCGCATCGGCCTCGCCGTGGAGCCGATGACCTGCCCGCCCGACGCCTTCAACTCTCACGTCGACCTCGTGGTGCTGGAACCCGGCGCATCGTCGAGCGCCGGCTGGACCATCCGGGCGCTCTGACCGGCTTCCGCACGCAGAAGGCGGCGCCTGGTCTCACTTCCTTGCGGTGGCGGCGAGCCTCCCCCGCAAGGAAGTGAGCAACAGCTCGACGCCGAGGTCGAACGCCCGGTCGGCTCGCACGTCGCCCGCCTCCCCTCGGTCCACCAGCCTCCCGAGAGCGGTGTCGGGTCGCGCCTGCCACACCTCCGGTGGCGCCGACAGGTCGAGCCCGGAGCCGAGGGCGAACGCGTCGAGCACGGCGACGATCACGAGCACCTCGTCGTCGGGGAACTCCGCCGCCAGCAGCGCCTCCGCCAGCGCCTCGTAGTAGCCGAGCACCGTGACGTCGGTCACCGGCTTGCCCACCAGCAACGGCAGCACGAGCGGATGCGCGGCGAACATCGACCGCTGCGCGCGCACCACGTACTCGACAACCGCATCCCAGGCCAGACCCTCGGGGACGACGATCCTCGCCCGTTCGGCGAGTCGCCCGCGCATCAGCTCGACGATCGCGTCTTTGCCGTCGACATGGTTGTAGAGCGACGATGGCGTGACGCCCAGTTCCCGGGCGAGCGCGTTCACGCCGAACGGCTTTCCGGCGTCGACGAGGGCGATCGCCGCGTCAGCGATGCCGTCGAGGCTCAGGATGGGTGAGGTCGGTCTCGGCATGCGCTCCTCTTCCGTTCACGGTCCGTTCTGTGCATAATAAACGAACACTATTCGTTTTAGCACTCGGATGGAAAAATGACCTTCACACTCGTGCGAGCGACCACTCCGCCCGCCTCCCCCGCCCGCGTTCCCGGCAGCCGCGATGACGCGGCCCCGCTGCGCATCGGCCTCGTGCAGCACGCCTGGCAGGCCGATGCCGACACCCTGCGCGCCGACCTCGGCGCGGCCGTCGCCACGGCCGCATCCGAGGGCGCCCACATCGTGTTCCTGCCCGAACTGACCCTCTCCCGCTATCCGGCCGACACACTGCCGAGCGGCCGCGCCGACGAGCTCGCCGAAGACCTCGAATCCGGCCCGACCCGACGCTGGGCGGCCGAGACCGCCGCGGCGACCGGGGTCTTCGTGCACGCCTCCCTCTACCAGCGCACCGGAGACACCGACGGCCGGGGGCTCAACACCGCGATCGTCGTCTCCCCCGCGGGCGAGATCGTCGCCGTGACGCACAAGCTCCACATCCCGGTGACCGCCGGCTACTACGAAGACCAGTACTTCCGGGCCGGACCGGCCGACCACCCTTACCCGGTGCACGAGCTCGCGGGCCTGCCCGGCGTGCGGCTGGGGCTGCCCACCTGCTGGGACGAGTGGTTCCCCGAGGTCGCCCGGGCCTACAGCCTGCAGAACGCGAACGTGCTGGTGTACCCGACGGCGATCGGCTCGGAGCCCGACCATCCGGCGTTCGACACCCAGCCGCTCTGGCGCCAGGTGATCGTCGGCAACGGTGTCGCGAACGGCACCTTCATGGTCGTGCCCAACCGCACCGGCACCGAGACCCGCCCCGACGGCACCGCCGGCAACACGTTCTACGGTTCGTCATTCGTGAGCGACCCGTACGGCCGCATCCTGGCCGAAGCCCCGCGCGATGAACAGGCCGTGCTCGTCGTCGATCTCGATCTGCCGCAGCGCGAAGACTGGCTCACCCTGTTCCCGTTCCTGTCGACACGCCGCCCCGACACTTACGGCCTTCTGGAGGCGAACCGATGAGCTGGCTGATGCCCCACGAGGGCGCCCCGCACGAGCGCACCTGGCTCGCCTGGCCGAGCAGCGGGTACACCCTCGGCGATACGCCCGCCGACGCGGAGGAGGCCCGCACGACGTGGGCAGCCGTCGCCAATGCGATCACCGAGT
Source organism: Leifsonia poae (assembly GCF_020009625.1). Classification (NCBI taxonomy): domain Bacteria; kingdom Bacillati; phylum Actinomycetota; class Actinomycetes; order Micrococcales; family Microbacteriaceae; genus Leifsonia; species Leifsonia poae. Next base: position 3,008,553 of record NZ_JAIHLP010000002.1, on the reverse strand, counting down.
TCGAGCCCGTCTCGGTCGTCGTCGACCCCCGCGACCGCGACCTCGCGCCGCGCTACCTCTCCGCGGCGGTCGAATGCCACGAGGCGCCGCTCGATGACGCCTGGATGCGCGACATGGGCCCGACCTTCGTCCGCTCCACGGAGACGGGTGCTCTCGGCGCCGTGGACTGGGTGTTCAACGGCTGGGGCGCGCAAGACTGGGCGAGCTGGGAGCACGACAGCAAGGTGGGCGCGTGGGTCGCCGACCTGGCGCGGGCCGAGCTCGTGCCGAGCGCCCTCGTCAACGAGGGTGGCGGCATCCATGTCGACGGCGCCGGCACCGTGCTCGCCACCGAGACCGTGCAATTGGATCCGGGACGCAACCCGAGCCTCACCAAGGCCGACATCGAAGCCGAGTTCGCGCGTACCCTCGGGGCGACGAAGACCATCTGGCTGCCGCGCGGGCTCACCCGCGACTCCGAACGATTCGGCACCCGCGGCCATGTCGACATCGTCGCCGCGTTCGCCCGGCCCGGGGTGGTGCTGCTGCACACCCAGCGCGACGAGTCGCATCCCGACTTCGCCGTCTCCCGCGAGCTCCGCGCCACCCTCGAAGCGGCGACCGATGCCGCGGGCCGCGCCCTCGAGATCGTCGAGGTTCCAGCCCCGACCACCCTGCGCGACGAAGACGGCTGGACCGATTACAGCTACATCAACCATCTGCTGGTCGACGGCGGCGTGATCGCCTGCGGCTTCGGCGATCCGACCGACGCCGAGGCGGCGGGCATCCTGGCCGATGTCTACCCCGGCCGGCGGGTCGTGACCGTGGATGCGCGCCCCCTGTTCGCCCGCGGCGGCGGCATCCACTGCATCACCCAGCAACAGCCCGCCTGACGATCAGCCGCGCCGCGCAGCAGGTTCCAGCGCGTTCGTGCCGAACGCCCAGCGGTTGTCGGAGACGTCGACACTGTCACCGGGTCGCACGATCTCGTCGATGCGGTCGAGCACATCGTCGGTGAGGGTCACGCCGTCGGCGGCCAGGTAGCCGTGAAGGTGCTCCATGGTCCGCGGTCCGATGATCGCCGCAGTGATCGCCGGATGCCGCAGGACGAACGCCGTCGCCAGCTGCACGAGCGTGAGACCGCTCTCGTCAGCGAGTGCGCCGAGCGCTTCCGCCGCCTGGAGCTTCGCGGCGTTGACGGGGCTCGCGGCGTCGTAGTCGGCGGCGAACATCGCCCTCCTGGCCGCCGACCCCGGTTCGGCGACCGTCCGCCCGGCGCGGTACTTGCCGGAGAGCCAGCCGCCGCCCAGCGGGCTGTAACTCAGGACACCCATTCCGTGACGCGCGGCGGTGGGGAGCACGTCGTATTCGATCGCCCGGGTCAGCATCGAGTAGGGCGGCTGCTCGGTGCGGAACCGTTCGTGTCCGCGGCGCTCCGACACCCACTGCGCTTCGACCAGCTGCGAGGCGGGCACTTTGGAGGCGCCGAAGGAGCGGATCTTCCCTGCGCGCACGAGGTCGGTCAGGGCGCCGAGTGTCTCGTCGATGTCGGTGTGCGGGTCGGGTGTGCCCAATTGGTAGAGGTCGATGTAGTCGGTCTGGAGCCGCCGCAACGACCCGTCGATCGCGCGCATGATCCAGCGTCGCGATCCGCCGCGGTGGTTCGGGTCGCCGCCGAAGGAGACACCGAACTTGACGGCGAGCACGATGTCGTCGCGTCGGCCGCCCGCGAGCGCCTCGCCGATGATCTCCTCGGATTCGCCGTTCGAGTAGCCGTCGGCCGTGTCGATGAGGGTGATGCCGGCGTCGAGCGCCGTGCGGATGACGCGGATCGCGTCGCCGTGGTCGGAGTTGCCGAACGAGCCGAACATCATTCCGCCGAGGGCGAGCCGGCTGACGGTGACACCCGTGCGGCCGAGGGGACGGTATTCCATGAGAGTTCCTTTCCTCACCGAGTGACGGTGAGTGGGTAGGATCGGAGCAGACGAAAGCCGGATAGCCTGTCCGCTTTCACCGTACCTTTAACCGGATAGCCTGTCCACTTGGATTCCCCATGACCTCGAGCCCCCTCCACCAGACGCCACGGCGAACGGACGCCACGCGCAATCGCGAGAAGATCCTCGCCGCCGCCCGCCCCGCCTTCGCCGACGCCGAGGCAGAGATCTCCATGGCGGAGATCTCGCGGCGCGCCGGCGTCGGGATGGCCACGCTCTACCGCAACTTCCCTGGCCGCCGTGAACTCCTCGAGGCCCTCTACGCCGAGGAGGTCGACGTGATCTGCGCGGCCGCCGACGACGCGGTCGAAGGGCGCACTCCGGGCGCTGCGCTGCTGGTCTGGCTGCGCGAGCTCTTCGGCTTCTTCGCCGGCAAGCGGCACATCGCCGCCGAGCTGCTCAAGCACACCGGCAGCGACGATCCGGTGTTCGGCGGCAATCGCGCCCGGGTCATCGACGCCGGCCGCCCGCTCCTCGCCGCCGCACAGCAGTCCGGCGAGATCCGCGACGACCTCACCGTCGAGCAGGTGCTCGACCTGATCCACTCCGTCGCGACGATCCGCGGCGGCGCCGCGCATGTGCAACCGCTCCTGCAGGTCACCCTCGACGGCCTGCGCTCACACTGACGGCCGGGCCTGCATTCGGAACCCGCAACAAAAAGGGGAGGGCGCGGCGAGCCACGAACTGGCCGCGCCCGGTCTTGGGTGGCGGCCTCAGCGGCGCGCGTCGGCGATGATGGCGGCCGCGGTCTCACGTCCGACGCGGATCGCGCCGTCGACGTGCTGATACCCCTTGCCCGCCATATCGCTGCACGAGAAGTGGATCGGTCCGACCGGCGCCCGCAGGTCGCCGCCATAGCGGGCCAGCCCGCCCATGTCGAAGCTCGCCGCGTACGCGCCGCGAGTCCACTCCTCGCTGCCCCAATCGCTCTCGTAGTACACGGTCGGGGTCAGGGCACCGTCGCCGTAGTAGTGCGACAGCGACTCGAGGATGCGCTTCTTGCGCTCCTCGGGCGAGAGCCGGAACACCGCATCCGCCGCCTCGTCGGAGACGAACCCGACGAGCGTGCCGCGCGGGTCGCCGTCGTAGCTGTTGTCGTAGGCCTCGTGCACCAGTTCATACGGGCTGAAAGCAGTGCCCGAGTAGCCGGCCTCCCGCCAGAACGGCGTCTCATAGACCGCGTGAACCTTGATCACGAAGCCCATCGAGAGGTGCTGGTGCATCTGCTGCTGGCGGCGCGGCAGCGGCGGGTCGTAGGCGATCCGGCTGATCAGGATGGGCGGCAGCGCGAGAACGGCGAATCGCGCCCGCACCTCGACGCCGTCGGCGATCGCCGTGACGCCGTTGTCGTCCCAGCGCAGAGTGCGCACTGGCGCACTGAGGTGGACGTCGTCGCCGAGACGGTCGGCCAGCAGCAGCGGAACCTGCTGGAGACCGCCCTTAACCCGCTTGTCGAGGATGAAGTCGGCGTCGACGAGGTGCGAGAAGCTGCCCGCCGACGCCGCCATGAGCAGCGCCTGCAGCGCCGAGAACGCGTGCGCCGGCTTCGTGAGCATGGCGCCCGCGATGAACATGCCGATGTTGTGCCGCGCCTCCTGGTCGTCCGTCTGGGTCTCCAACCAGCGACGGAACGAGATCTCGTCGAGCTCCTTGGCCCGGGGATGCTCCCACGGACGATCGGGGTCGATCTCGGCCACCAGCGCATCCAGCTTCTCGATGAGTGTGACGATCTCGTGCTCGGTGCGGGCAGGAACCGGGAAGATCTCGCCCTCGAAGGTGCGCCGTTCGCCGCTCGGGCCGATGTAGACGTTCAGCCCGTCGCGGTAGCGCTCATAGGTCTCGAGCCCGAGCTCGGCGAGCGTGTCGATGAGGGCATCCTGGTCGGGCGACACCCATTGGCCGCCGATCTCCAGCGTGGCGCCTTCGATGTCATCGGTCCAGAGTCGGCCGCCGACCCTGTCTCGCGCCTCGAGAACGGCCACGGTGAGCCCGGCCTTCGTGAGTTCGGTGGCGGCGGTCAGGCCCGAGGCGCCCGCGCCCACGATGACCACGTCTCGTTCGATGCTGCCCATTGTCTGTCCTTCGTCGGAGGTCTTCAGGCGATCGTATGGCCGCCCGCCCCGACCCGGACTATACGCGCCGTACAACGCCGAGGCATCTGCTCGACAGCGCGTATAGGGCTACCGGATCTCGTAGGTGCCGTCGAGGCGCGCCCGGGCGACGGTGTGCCCGATCATGGCCGTGACCACGTGGTCGAGCGAGAACGTGGCGGGGAGGTCGAGGGACCGGTCGAGCGCGAAGAGCTGGAAGACATAGGAATGGGGGCCGTGCGACCGCAGCGGCAGGGGGCCGGCCCAACCCCGTCTACCGAGCGCACCCCTCCCCTGCCGGATGCCGGGCAGTGGACTCGGATGAACGAGGGCATTCTCGGGCAGACCGCCCGCGCTCGGGTCGATGCCGACCGCGAGCGCATGCACGGCCGGCCTCCCGAGCGGTACATCCGGGTCTTGCACGATGAGCACGAGCTCCCGGGCCGTCGACGGCGGTTCCGTCCAGACGAGCGCGGGCGAGATGTTGGCGGCGAACAGGTGTCCGCGATGGCGGACCGGAATGGGGTCGCCGTGCGCGAAGGCCGGGCTCGTCAACGTGAATGTCTCGGGCGCAGCGAACGGTGCCTGCGCCCAGAGCAGGGCGTCCTGGCCGACGCGGCGGGAGCGGAGCGCAAGGCCGAGAGGGTTGGGCATGGGGTCGCATCCTTTCCGGAAGCGGGATCGGGATCGGGATCGGGGAGGCGTCGGCACGACTCATAAGTAATACTAACTATCTACGACCCGCCGCGGCAACCAGGGCAGTGAGCCGGCGCCCTACTGCTGAGCGTCCGGGTGGGTGGGCAGCAGGAGCCGGTCGGTGTCGGCGTCGAACTCGAAGAGCTCGCCGTACCGCCCCCAGTCGATGGCGGTGTCGAGCTGCCGCTGCGCATCGTCGTCGCCATAGAACGTCTTGAGCTCGGCGAGCACGTCGTCGGCGCGGATCGCCTCGGATGCGCTGTGCCGGAGGTCGCGCACGATCCGCCTCACGAGGGGCGCGGCCTCGGTCGCGAGCGTGGCGAACTGTTCTTTGGCGCGGAGCGGGTCGGCGGCGGCGTAGCGGCGGCCCTGCTCCGTGATGCGCAGCTCCGTACCCTGCGGTCGGGCCAGTTTCAGCAATTGGGCCGCATCGACGACCGGGAGCAGGTCGTCGATCTCATAACGCAGTTCGTCGGCGATCTCGGCCAGGCTCTCGCTTCCGCCGTGGGAGGCGAGAAGGTCGACCAGACCGCCGAGGGAGCCGGTGCTGGCGGCGGGAAGCGGAACGTCGAGGCCGGGCTCGGCGGCGCCGGGGGCCGACGGTGCGGCTGCGCCACCGGCACGGGGTTCCGCCTTCTGACCGGTGAGGATGCTGTACACCCGATCGACGAGGGCCTCGAATTCGGGGCTCCGGCGGTCGCGGGGCTGCGCGAGATCGACCACGAGCTCGGCTTTGATGCGGCCCGGGTTCGAGTCCAGGACGATCACCCGGTCGGCGAGCTGAATCGCCTCTTCGATGTTGTGCGTGACGATCAGGGCCGTTCGGGTGGGCATAGAGCCGTCGCTCCACATCCGCACGAGCTCCGATCGCAGGTTCTCGCTGGTGAGCACATCGAGGGCGGAGAACGGCTCGTCCATCAGGAGCACATCGGGTTCGACGACGAGCGCGCGGGCGAAGCCGACGCGCTGCCGCATCCCGCCCGACAGCTCTTTCGGGTACGCGGACTCGAACCCGTCGAGGCCGATCACGTCGATCGCCTGGAGCGCGCGCTCGCGGCGGAGTGCGGGGGCGACGCCCTTCGCCTCGAGGCCGAGTTCGACGTTCTCGAGCACGGTCAGCCACGGGAGCAGAGCGAACGACTGGAAGACCAGCGCGGTTCCCGGATTCGCGCCGTTCAGCGGGACCCCTCGGAAGGTGACGCTGCCCGAGGTGGGTGCGATGAGTCCGGCGATGCAGCGGACGAGTGTGCTCTTGCCCGACCCGGAGCGGCCGAGAAGGGCGACGATCTCCCCGTCGCGGATGGTCAGGCTGATGCCGGAGAGCACCGCCTTCTCGCCGCCGTCGGTGGCGAACGACTTGTCGACCTCGCTGACATCGATGAGTACTTCGGTCATTTCTCGGTGCCTCCTTACAGGGTGAAGCGTTTCTCGGCCACGCGGTAGAGCCGCCGCCAGAACAGCCTGTTCAGGCCGACGACGAAGACCGACATGACGATGACGCCCACGAGGACGCGCGCCATATCACCGTGCTGGGTCGCCGCCGCGATGTAGGACCCGAGGCCGGTGGCCGTGTACGTGTGGTGGTTGTATGTGACGACCTCGGCGACGATCGACGCGTTCCAGGCGCCGCCGGCGGCGGTGATCCCGCCCGTGACGTAGGCGGGGAAGATCGCCGGGAGGATCAACCGACGCCAGCGCTGCACCCGGCCGACACCGAAACTGTCCAGCGCTTGCCGCAGGTCGGTGGGGATGGCGCTGGCGCCGGCGATGACGTTGAAGAGGATGTACCACTGGGAGCCGAGCGCCATCAGCAGCACCCCGCCCACGTCGAGCGAGATGCCGGATGCGACGAAGAACGCGATCGCGAACGGGAAGAGGAAGTTCGCCGGAAAGCTCGCCAGCAGTTGCACGATCGGCTGCGCCAGGCGGCTGATCCGGGGATTCATCCCGATCCACACCCCCACCGGCACCCAGATCACCGTCGAGACGATGAGGATGACCACGACCCGCAGCATCGTCACCGCGCCGAGGCCGAACGCCTCAGCGAACGCACCGAATCCGAGTGTGGCGCCGACGAAGTCCAGGGCGCGGTACGCCCCGTAGAGGATCGCGGCGAGGACGATCACCGTCACCAGCACATCCATGACGCGTCGCCGCGACGCAGGAACGAAGAGGGGCCGATCGGCGACCCCGAACGGCCGGGTGATGGTGTCGAATGCCCGGCCGATCGGCCGCAGACCGCGGCCGATCGCGCGTGGGAGCAGGGAGCGGTTGAGAGCGGTGAGCACGAGGCTCGTGGGGCGGTCGGTCGCGGCCGTGTCCTCCTGACGGAACTTCTCCGCCCAGGCCACGAGCGGCCGCCAGAACAGGAAGTTCACGCCGAGCACCATCACCGCCATCGTGATGATCGCGTAGCCGACCCGGTCGAGCTGACCGTTCTGCACGGCGGCGGCCACATACGCTCCGACGCCCGGCAGCGCGTAGCTGTGATTGTTGACCGTGATGGCTTCGGAGGCGGCCAGGAAGAACCAGGCGCCGCCGAAGCTCATCATCCCGTTCCACACCAGCGGGATCATCCCCGACGGCACATCGAGCTTCCAGAACCGCTGCCACTTCGTCAGCCGCATCAGGCGCGATGCCTCGTCGAGGTCTTTGGGCTGGCTGGTGAGCGAGGAGTAGAAGGAGAACGTCATGTTCCACACCTGCGAGGTGAAGATCGCGAACACGGCGGCGGATTCGAGCCCCAGTGCCGAACCGGGGAACAGCGCGATGAACCCGGTCACGGTGACCGAGAGGAAGCCGAGGATCGGCACCGACTGCAGAATGTCCAGGGCGGGAAGGATGATCTTCTCGGCCCGGGGTATGCGCGCGGCGGCCGTCGCCACGATGAACGTGAACACGATCGACGCGGCCAGGCCCGCGAACATCCTGAACAGCGACCTCAGCGCGTAGTAGGGCAGTTCGGCGGGATCGGTGGAGATCGAGGAGGGGACCTCAGCGAGTCTGAGCGGCGCGGTCGCCCCCGCGCCCGCTTCGAGCACAAGATAGAGCAGAACGATGACCGCGACGGCGACCGCCAGGTCGACCCAGCGAAGTCGCACACGCCGGAGCGTGCCGGCACCGGGAACAGTGCGCAGGAGTGGCATTGTCGAACCTCCGGAGGGAGCCGACCCGCAGGTGTCGCAGGTCGACCGAGGAACAGGGGACGTGATCGCGGGCTGTGCCCGACGGACTATGGTCTTCGCTCACGGCGGCCTCCTTCCACTCCGGTGCAGACACACACGCCGGCCAGTGGTCGCCTCGAAGAGACGCCCGCGACTCCCATGTAAGAGCTTCGGCACTGCACGACGTGTCCCGCCGGGGCGGGAAGCCACTTGGGGTCACCCCTTAAGCCGGGGAAACCTGTCCTGATCTTGGGCGTCTCTCGACGTCGTCAGATCAGTGGCCTGTGTTCGTGCAGGAGCCTCGCCTAACGAAGTTCTGCTGCGCCCACCGTAGCACCGGTCGGTGAACGCCAGGTGGCCTGTGAGCGACACAGTCGCGCCTGTCACTTCACACAGGGGATGCTGCCGGATTGCAACGGCGTGGCGGGATCGGTGTACACGTTCTGCCCCGGCGTCGCGGCCACCGCGGCCGGCGTCGATGACGACGCGCCGCCCCCGGTCGTCTTCGGTGTCGGCGACGATGTCGGATGGTCGGAGAGGAGCTGCGCGACCATCGTGTGGATCTGGTCGAGGTCGACGAGGTTGACATCCTCACCGTTCCTCGTCGCGTACCCCGTGATGGGAAGCGTGGTGAAGCTGATGTTCCCGCCGGCGAGACGGGACGCCTGCTGCGCGAAGCTGAGCAGGTCGAAGCCGGAGTCGAGGGCGATGTTCTGCTTCGCCGTGTCGATCAGGGTCTGCAGTGTGCCGAGGTTCGTGAAGGTGTCGGCCTGTTTGAGCTTGTAGGCCAGGGAGACGATGAACGCCTGCTGGCGCCGATCACGGTCGAGGTCGGTGAAGTCGAGACCGGATCCGCTCGTGTCGCGCCGCTGGCGCACGAAACTGACGGCCTGGGATGCGCTCAGCTGCTGCACCCCGGCCGGGAAGTCGGCTCCCGAGTAGATGTCTGAGGTCGCCTCGTTGAGGCACACGGTGATCGGCTGCACCGCCACGGCGATCTGGTAGAACGCGGCCATCGTCACCTCGATGAAATGGTTGATCGTGACGCCGCCCAGAAAGTTCGAAACGGTGGTGATCTCGGTCTGGCGGGCCGCGGCGCGAGCCTGCTGGTACGCATCGGCCCGGCTGATGCCGCCGGCGTTGACGAGGGCCTTCAGCTTGTCGTCGAGCTCCAGACCGTACGCCTCCTTGATCTTCGACATCGAGACGCCGTCCGGGCTGCCGGCGAGCGCCGCATAGTCGTCGCGCGGGATCGAGATGCCGACGGCTTTGCCGCCCCCGGCCGGGATGTGCACGAGCATCAGCACATTGGTGTTGTACCCGCCGTCGGAACCGTCGCCGGCGTGCAGTGCGTTGTACACAGTGGCCGGCAACGGGTTCCCGTTCTCGTCGAGTCGGCTGTCCAGCCCCATGATCAGGATGTTCGTCTCCCCTGTGTTCTGGGGCACACCCGGCTTCCCCGACGCCGTCGGCAGAACGATGGACGATCGGTGGATCCCGTTGGAGAGATCGTTGTATTTGTAGATCACGAAGCCGACCGTCACCACGAGCAGCAGGGCTACCGAACCGGCGACGATCGCGACGATGCGCCGCCGCCGCCGCACCCGGGGGCTCGGCCCGCTCGCGCGGCGGTGGGCCGTGGGGTGTCCCTCGTCCGGTGTCGGTGAACTCATGGCGAACCTCTTCCCTGGGTGGCTGCGGCACGTGCGGCTCGGGACGTTCCCGGCGTGCCCACGCTAGGAAAGGGGGCTGGGAGAACTCGCCTGGGCCGAGCGGCGGCGCCCCTCATCTCGCCCCCATCCGGGGGAGACCGACCCCGTCGAGCGCCCGGCCTCACCCCGGGAACGCGCGTCGGCCCCGTTCCGGGCGACGATTGTCAGGATTCGCAGAGACCGCCGAGCGGTCACCGTGCCCAACGAGCCGGCGGTATCGCGGGTCGCACGCATATCGTCGTGAGCCCCGCGGACGGCGCAGCGGGCGCATTGTCGGCCGACCAGGTGCCGCTCGAGCCTCACTGGCTCTCACCCCGAGCATAGGAAACGGCACGTCGCTCATCGAGCGCCGCTAACCTTGCTTGTTGTGAGGTTGTGGTCGGTTCATCCGCGTTATTTTGATCGGCAGGCATTGACCGCCTGCTGGCGCGAGGGATTACTGGCCCAAGCCGTGCTCGACAGACCGGGGAGCGGATATGGTCACCATCCGCAATTGGAACGGTTCCGCAGTCAACTGCGTCCCGCATGTGCCGTCTCGGCGTACTTGTCTGGTATCGCCGACGAGGCAGAGTCCCGCGGGTATCATTTCGACCGGGCGAAGATCGGCCCGTCCGACCACATTGCCGAACTCATTCCGGTCACCGTTGGACAATTGCAGTACGAGTGGTTGCATCTGATGGCCAAGCTGGAGCAGCGCAGCCCTGATGTCGCCACACTGTGGGAGGCAGTTCGGATACCCGAACCGCACCCTCTGTTCACCGCGATCGACGGCCCGCTGGCGTCATGGGAACGGCCCAAACGTTGAAGCTGGTTGGCATCGCACTCAAGCATCGGAACGCGGCGGGTCCCCGGTTTCGCTGAGCTCCCGAGGAATCGGATGACGACTTCGCGCTCATCCGGACTCAGGCGGGCGGCCACGTCGAATCGGCGGGCGTGGGTTCGCCCGACCGTGTCGCGGACGTGTTCGTGTGTGTCCTTGGTGATGGTGATCATCAGTGCTCGCCGGTCGGTCGGGTGGGGCGAGCGTTGGATGTGACCGGCCGCGGCCAGGCGATCGAGAAGTTTCGTTGTTGATGCGGTTGAGATGTTCAGGTGGTCGGCGAGGGCGCCGGGGGTGACGACGAGGTTCTGGTTCTTCGAGACGACGAGGAAGCGCAGCGCTTTCATGTCTGTCTCGTTGAGTCGCATGTGGTTGCGCGATTGGAAGCTGATGGCTTGTTCTGTTTCGCGCCAGCGGCGGATGCCGATCAGCACCCGTGTGATCTGCGCAATCTCGGCCTCATCCATGGCCGAGTAATCGACGAGTTCCTGATGCGGGTCGATCACGCGCGGGTCGAGCATCGCATCGGCGAGGCCGGAAGGAGTGTTGCGAGGCTCAGGCATACGGGTATTGTATTCCGAAAGATGATGCTTACTGAGCTATTTATTAGCTAAGCTAGCTGAGCGGTCACGGGGTGCCGATGATGAATTGTGAGTCGCTGTCGGCGGCCCGCTGTCGTGGGTGATTGTCAGCATGCTTCTGATCGCATACGCACCGGAAAGGCCCCGACACTCCTATGAACAATAGAGTCCGCCGCGACTGGGCGCCCCCGCGCTGGCTGCGCATCCTTCTACCCGCTGTACTGCTGATCGTGTGGCTGGCTGCGGCAAGCTTCGGCGGACCTACGTTCGGCAAGCTCTCCTCGGTCTCCAGCAACGACCAAGCCGCTTTCCTGCCGGCCAGCGCAGAATCCACCAAGGTGAACACGCTGCAGAAGCAGTTCACCGACTCGAAGGCGATTCCCGCAATCGTCGTGCTCGTCTCCGAGTCGAGGATCCCGAACAGTGACCTGGCGTCGTATGCGAAACTCGGCGCAAAACTCGGAGACGTCGACGGGGTGCAGAAATCACAACCGCCGGCCAGGACATCGGTGGCTGGCCCGATTCTGTCGAAAGACGGCAAGGCTGTCGAATTCATTGTGCCGGTCACCGACACCAACAACGTCAAATCGGTCGTAGCGAACCTTCGCACTGCGGTCACTGACGCCATTCCAGCATCGATCACGGCGTATGTGACCGGTCCGGCCGGGCTGACAGCCGACCTGGTCAATGCGTTCGGTGGGATCGACGGCATTCTGCTGCTGGTCGCGGCCGGCGCCGTCTTCCTGATCCTGCTGCTGGTCTACCGGTCGGTCGTGTTGCCGTTCCTGGTGCTGTTCACCTCGATCTTCGCCCTGACGGCAGCGATCTTGCTGGTGTATGCGTTCGCCAGCTGGGGGTGGATCACGCTCAGCGGCCAAAGCCAGGGCATCCTCTCGATCCTGGTCATCGGCGCCGCCACCGACTATTCGCTGCTATTGGTGGCCCGCTACCGGGAGTCACTGCGGCACGTCGAGTCGAAGTGGGCGGCGATCGGCCGGGCGTGGCGGGCCGCACTGGAGCCGATCGTCGCATCCGGGGCGACAGTGATCATCGCCCTGTTATGTCTCCTGTTCTCGGACCTGAACTCGAACAAATCCCTGGGCCCGATCGGCACTATCGGTATCGCCTTCGCCGTGCTCGCGGCACTGAGCCTGTTGCCGGTGTTGCTGGTCCTTTTCGGGCGGGCGGCGTTTTGGCCGTTCCGGCCGAAATATGCGGCCGAGGAATCCGACGACCTCGAACACGGTCACGTCGAGGCTGTTCGCGGCCTTGAGGGCATCCATGGCCTGTGGAGGCGAGTCGGTGGCCTCATCGCCCGTCGCCCGCGAGTCACCTGGATCGTCTCCCTTCTCGTCTTGGGAGCCTGTGCGCTGGGCCTGCTGCAACTGCAGGCCAACGGGGTTCCGCAAACCGATGTCGTGCTCACCGCCTCGAACGCGGTTGACGGGCAGAAAGTCGCGGCAAAGCACTTCCCGTCCGGCTCCGGCAGCCCTGTGGTCATCGTCACGGACCGCTCGAAGGCCGACGCGACTCTGGCCGCCGTCAAGACAACGACGGGCATCAGCTCGGCGACCTTCTACACCGGAAACAACCGGCCAGGCACAACGTCTGAGCCGGTGGTGAAAGACGGCAGGGTGCTGATCGACGGGGTGCTGTCGACCGAACCGGACTCGGATGCGGCCGAGAAGGTCGTCCGCGTATTGCGGGCGCAACTGCCCAAGACCGATCCGGGTGTGCTGGTCGGCGGGGTGACCGCCACCGCACTGGATACGAACACGACAGCGCAGAGCGATCTGGTCAAGATCATCCCGATCGTGCTGCTGGTCATCCTGCTCATTCTCATGCTGCTGTTGCGTTCGATCCTGGCACCCGTGCTGCTGATCGGAAGCGTGGCCGTCTCCTACGCGGCATCCCTGGGTGTGTCGGCGGTCGTGTTCAACCACGTGTTCCGATTTCCCGGTGCGGATGCGGCAGTGCCGTTGTTCGGATTCGTGTTCCTCGTCGCTCTCGGTGTCGACTACAACATCTTCTTGATGACCCGGGTGCGCGAAGAATCGATGAAGCTCGGCACCCGGCCAGGAATTCTGCGCGGCCTGGGAATGACGGGCAGCGTCATCACCTCCGCCGGCATTGTGCTGGCGGCGACGTTCGCCGCGCTGGCGGTCATTCCGATCCTCTTCCTCGTGCAGCTCGCTTTCATCGTCGCATTCGGCGTGCTACTGGACACCGTCATCGTGCGCTCCCTGCTGGTACCGGCCGTCTCATACGACATCGGCCGGGCCATCTGGTGGCCCTCAAAACTCTGGAAGCACGGCGCACCCAGCCCACGAGCGGCAACAGACAACGAGCACACGAGAACCGGACGGCACGCGAAACCAGACCATCCGAAACCTGTATGACCGCCGCGATCGTGCTGCCGACCAGGCTCATCCGTGGAGGTCCTCCAGGAGATCGCCGGTGCCGACCGAGTGCTCGAACTGAGTTTCAGCAGCAGGGACGGTCAGATCGAGACCGAGTTCTGGGACGCAACCCGTGCAGCTCGAGTGGGGCGAGACCGTACCTGACGAAAGGACGCCGAAAATGACGACGGGGACGGCCACCCTTGGGCGGCTGTCCCCGCGCGTCTGCGCTCGATGCGGTTAGAGCGTCTGCCGTGCTGCCTTCTGGCGCGTCATCATCCGGCGTGCCCCCAGAGTGATCGCACCCAGGAGGAGCAGAGCCAGGCCGCTGACGATCAGCGGAGCGGACTCGAAGCCGGTGGAGGCCAGCTGCGGATCAGCGGTGCCCGGCGTCCCCGGCGTCCTGGTGCCACCCGTCGAGCCGCCGGTGCTCGCCGCGGTGGTGATGCCGTACGGGCTGAACGACGTTCCCGTGAAGGTGACCGTTCCGCCGCTGACCTTCGCCTGGATGGTCTCCATGCTGCCGTCGGACTTCAGGTGGTGGATGCCGACACCGGACTGACCCGCGACCACCGTGTTCGACAGTGAGATCGTGACCGTCTCGCCCTGGCCGGGCTCCCAGCCGCCTCCCGCCAGCGTGTCCGCGAACGAGATGTCGTAGAGGGCGAGGAGCCGCGCACCGCCGAGCTTCGCCGTGAAGGCGGCATAGCCGGCGTCGGTGCTCGCGAGCGGAGCCGCGGTCACCCGCACATACCAGGGGAGCGCTGCGCCACTCGCGGTGGCGGAGTGGGCGTTATCGCGGTGGTTGACGACACCCGCCTGCTGCTGCCGCGCGGCCAGAGCCGTGAGGGCCTCCGCCGAGACATCCGCCTTCTCCTCCGGCGTGAGTGCCTGGTAGGCCTTCGTCACCTCGGCGACCTGGTCGGCGCCTGCGAGCGACTGCACCGGGTCGGGGAGGGCTGCGACCAGCAGGTCGATCGGGTTGGCCGGCGCGATCTGACGGATCGTGATCGCGGGCAGGGAAACAGCCGTCACCGTGCCGAGGGTGTCGACCAGCGTCTTCACCGTCGTCGCCGCCTGTGTCGAAGAGACGTTCACCGGGGCCGGGCACGAATCGGGGAACACCGCGCTCACCTGGGTGCAGGTGAACGTCGCCGTCACCGGAAGCGGGTACGCGCCGGTGGAGTCCTTCACGGCTTCGACGCTGGTGCCCTGGTAGGCGTAGGACACGGTGACCGTGGTGCCGATCTGGCCGGCGACCGGCGCCGGGCAGGTGGCCTTTGCCGTGCTGATCGCGTAGCCGCCGTCACCGCCGTCGTTCGACCACCACACCGAGCGCTGGCCGTTCGAGTCGCAACGGTTCGCGGGCTGGAAGGTGAATCCCTCGTTGTTGACGTTCGGGCCGCCGGTGGGACGGTCGTAGATCGACGTCACCTGGAAGTGGCCCTGAGCGGGGTCGCCCGGCGTCGTATTGATCTTCGCAATCGACGTGCGACCCTGGCAGGTGTCGTCGCAGTCGAGCCACAGCGCCTCCTGCGAGGGGTCCCACGCCGCATCCATCACCGAGTACGTCGTGGCGGAGTTCTTGAGCCCGCTCGAGAAGGAGGTCACTCGGGTGAACTTGCCGGTGCCCTCCTCCAGCACGTAGCCGTAGAGGTTGCCGTTCTTCTCGATGCCGGCGAAGAACACGCCGCCGAAGTGTGCGCCGTACTGGGCGGGGACGTAGAGCGCGCCGGCATCGGTACGGAAGCCGTTCGCGACCAGGTAGCTGTCGGGCACGAACGCGAGCGCCTCGGCGCCCAGGTTCGCGTCGGCGGAGGTGAGGTTCGCATCGGTCCCCGGTCCGAGGTCGGACTCGAGCTCCCACTGCTGGGCGGCGTTCGCGGAGCGGTTGGTCCAGTCGATCGCCGCGGGGTCGTACTGGAGGATCGAGACGCGGGACACCTTGTTGTTCGCGTTGTCGCGCTCGGTGGAGACGAACACCTTTCCGCCGAGGGCAGTGATGCCCTCCGCATCCGGCTGGCCGGTCCCGTCCTTGTAGTGCAGTTGGATGCCGCGGTCCCACCCGCTCGCCGGCCCCCAGGTGCCGTCGCCGTTCTGGGCGATCTTGAAGAACGACGACTGGTTCGTGTTCACGCTGCCGCCGGAGGATCCACCGTTCTCGACGCCCCACATGACGTCGTCGGCTGGGGTCGCGCCCGGAACGTAGAACAGGCCGGAGAGGTTCTGGCCGAAGACACCGCCCTTGTCGACGTTGGTCACCGTCTGCGGGCCGGGCCAGGGAACGCTGTTCCCGGCGCCCGGGTCGGTGCCCGGATCCGTGCCCGGTCCGCTCCCGCCGCCGGTTCCGCGAACGCTCGCGGGCGTGCGCCAGCCGAGGGTGGAAGCGCCCGGCGAGCCGACCGCCCCGGTCGCGCTCGTCCAGCTCGACTCACCGTCGCCCGACGTGGCGATCGTCCAGCCGGTCGTGTCCGCCTTCTGCCCGACGTGTGCCGCATCGACCCACGCCGCGACACCCTTGCCCGACTGGAATCCGCTGGCGTAGCTGACCGAGTCGACGAGGGTGTTGCCGGCGTCGTAGAGACGGATCGTCATCGGACCCTTGTTGAGGGTCGTGCCGTTGTCCGGAATCACCTTCACAGAGTCGATGAGCCCCCAGTCTGTGCGGAACTCCGCCGGGGTCACATCCGTGATCACGGCTGACTCGCCCGGCAGGAGCGTTCCGAGCGTCGACAGCGAGAGGGCGCCGGGCACGGTGACCGTCGCCGACGTGTCGTACGACCAGCCGGTCAGGTCTGCCGGGGTGAAGCCGACGTTCGTGATCTCCGTGTACTCGCCGTCGCCCTTCGACGCGGCGATCTTGCCGCCGTAGGCGAACTCGGTGATCTTCACGCGGGGCGCACCCGCGTAGGGAATCGCCAGCGAAGACATCCCGGGCGAGCCGATGCTGCCGGTGGCGCTCGCATAGCTGTGCTCGGCGTCGCCGCTCGTGGCGATCGTCCAGCCGCCCGCGGCCACATCGGCTTTGCCACCGACGTGGGCCGCATCGACCCAGGCCGCCTTGCCCTTCGCCGAGAGGAACCCGTTGTAGGTCAGGGAGTCCACTTCGGCGCCGCTCGGGTCGAAGATGTGGATGCCGTTCGGGCCCTTGTTCAGGGTGTGCGCCTTGTTGTTGTCGAGCACCTTCACCGAGGAGCCCAGGCTCCACTCGGTGCGGAATTCGGCGGCCGTGAGGTCGGTGACGATCACCGACTGGCCCGGGGCGACCGTGCCGAGCGGCGCGAGCGGGAGACCGCCGGCGGCCGTCGCCGTCGTCCCCGTCTCGAAGACCCAGCCTGAGAGGTCGATGGGGGTGGGGCTCAGGTTGGTGAGCTCGGTGTACTCACCGTCACCGTGGGCGCCCGAAGCCAGGCCGCCGTAGGAGAACTCGGTGATGCGCAGGCCTTCAGTGGGCGCGGCAGTGGCCGGTTCGGCGAGGGAGACCGAACCGACGAGGGCGATCGCCGCTACCGCGGCGGCGGCGAGGGCGCGTTTGAGCGCAGAGGGTTCTCGATGCATGGTCACACAGTGTCGGGACCGGGAGAACGGAATATGAACGTTCTCATACGAAGAGGCGAACGACTCAGACTCGTGTGGCCGTCAGAACATCGAACGAATGACGACCGCGGCGATCCAGTAGGCTCCAGCCATGTCAGGCACCTGGCCGTACCTGAACCGCATCGACCTGGAGAACGAGCTCCGGTCGGCGCTCGCCGACGCTGATCGCCCGAACGTCGTTGTCACCGGCGAGGCGGGGGTCGGCAAGTCCACCCTCGTTCGCCGCAGCATGGATGCGCTCGGCGGTGAGCGCACCGCCATCGACGGAATGCTCGTCACGCAGAGCATCGCGTTCGGTGCGCTCGCCGGCATCGTCGGCCTGGGTGCCGTGACCGACCCCCTTCAGGCCCTCGGGGAGGCGCAACGGCAGCTCGCCGCCCGGGTCGGATCGGGGTGGCTGATCCTCGACAACGCCTCCCTGCTCGACCCGCTCTCCGCCACCGCCGTTCATCAGCTCGTCGTGAACGGGATGCGGGTCGTTTTGGTGGCCCGCGATCGCGAAAGCCTGCCCACGCCGTTGAGCGGCTTAGTCGACGGCGACCTGTTCCACGCGATCACCGTGCCCCGTTTCACGCAAGACGAAGTCGAGCAGACCCTGACACTGGCTGCGGGAACCCGAGTGGAGCGTCTCACTCTCGAACAGCTCTGGGCGACCAGCCGGGGTCTGCCGCTCGTCGTTCGACAGCTCGTCGAGATCGGGCGCGACCACGGCGACTTCGAGGTCAGCAACGGTGTTTGGCGCTGGAACGCCCGACTTCCGGTCGCGCCGTACGCGAAGAATCTGTTCCACGGCGTCGTCGAACGGCTCTCTCCCCCGGCCCTCGATCTTGTGACGAGCATCGCCGCATGCGGCCCCCTGACGCTCGACGAAGTGACCGCGATCGACCTGGTGTCGGCGATCAGTGAATGCACTGCGGTGGGCGTCGTCGAGGTCGCCGACGGCAGGGCCGCGCTCGCACATCCACTGGTGGAAGAGCTCATCCTCTCCCAGACGGATCAGTGGCGAGCACAGGCACTTCGGGGTGACCTGGTACGTGCCACGACCAACGCTGGTGGCGCTGAGCACGATGCCCTGCGCGAGCTGCGACTGGTCTCCCTGAGCCTCGACAGCGACGAAACGCTCCCGCTGCCGCGGCTGTTCCAGGCAGCCGATCGTGCCCTCGCGATCGGTTCGGTCACCCTGGCGATCGACATAGCCCGCTCCATCAATGACGTCGACGAGTCTGCGGCGGCCCGCTTCCTGCTCGCGGCCGCGCTGAGCTGGCGCGGGGATGCGGACGAATCCGAAACGCTCTATGCGAGCATCGACACCGGCGTTCTCGCGCCTGACTTTCGCGAGCAGATCGTCTCCGCGCGCGCATCCAATCTGTTCTGGGGCGTGGGAGACGTCGTTCGCGCGCAGGAGGTGCTGTCACTCGTCGGCCGGCCGGTGGCCGGGGTCGATGACCCCCGGCCTCTTCCGACCGCCGTGGCGGCAGCGTTCGCGGCGTTCCGTGGGCGACTCGCTGAAGCACGATCGCTCAGCGCTGCAGCGCTCAACGCCCCGGAGATCACTCCGACCGCGGCACTCTGGGCCGCATCCGCCGCGTCCATGGAGGCTGCGCAGCGCGGCGACCTCGCCCACGTGCGGCGGGCCACGACGCGCGGGCTCATCGCCGCCTCCGAATGCCAGAGCGGGTACCAGCGCAGCTCGTTCCGTTACGACCTGGTCGAGGCGGCCGCGGCGGCCGGCGACCTGCCGCTTGCGAGGGCACACGCCAAGCTTGCCGCCGCAGAGTCTTACGGCGAGCGAACAAGCTCGGGAATCGCGACGATGCTCCACGCGAGGATCGCGCTCAGCGCGGGCGAGGGCGCGGATGCCGCCCGCTACTCGGTCGACGCTTTCGACCTGCTCTCTGTGCAGGCTCCCACCGGATGGGTGTTCCTCTCCGCCCTGTGGGCTGCACGAGCGGCCGCCGAATTCGGCGACACCGGGCACGCCGACTTCTACCTGGAGCAGGCTCACGCGCGCAACGGTTCGAACGTCGCCGTCTATGAGCCGGCGCTGCTGCTGGCCGAAGGGTGGGCCGAGGCGAGCCGGGGCGCGACCTCGCAGGCCGCAGATCGCTTCGCACGGGCGTCCGCGTCAGCCCGCTCGAGAGGAGCGCACGCCCAGGTTCTCGACGCCTGCCTGAGCCTGCTCCGGCTGGGCCTCGCCACGGAGCATCCACGAACACTCTCGGAGCCGGCCGGCGAGTCGAGCCCCCGGCGCACCCTGGTCGAGAAATGGTTTCGCGCACGCGCACGCGCCAACACGAACGACCTCGACGCCTGTGCCGCCCAAGCCGACGGGCTCGGTCTCCGTC
Organism: Leifsonia poae; assembly: GCF_020009625.1. NCBI lineage: Bacteria > Bacillati > Actinomycetota > Actinomycetes > Micrococcales > Microbacteriaceae > Leifsonia > Leifsonia poae. Next base: position 2,989,176 of record NZ_JAIHLP010000002.1, on the reverse strand, counting down.
TCCTCGCCTCCGAGCTGCTCGCCCAGTCGTTTGAACTCCGCGCCCGACGCGAACCGTCGCTGCTCGGATCGGCCGCCCACCTGGCGCTGCGTCGACGGGTCAGCGCCGACGCGCACCAAACGGTGCCGACTCTTCGTGATCGCATCGCCGACACTCCGCTCAGCATCCGCGAGTCCGAGGTCGCCCACCTGATCGCCGCAGGGATGACGAACAGCGAGATCTCGACCGCGCTCGGTGTCTCGGTGCGTACGGTCGAGGGTCACGTGCTGAACGCATCCGCGAAGTTGGGGGTGCACTCGCGACGGGAGATCGCGGAACGCATCGGGCAAGCCTCGAGCGAGCCGCAGCACTGACGACAGGGGATCAGGTAGTCGGCTACCTATGTGCCATCGGCGCCCTCCACGCACACTCGGGCGAAAAGGAGGAATCATGAACGACAAGCTCAACCTGTCCAACCTCACCAACCTCACCAAGGTCGGGAGCCTCAAAACCACGGTGGATGCGCCGGTGCTGGCAACGATTCTGCGACCGGAGACGCTCGCTCGCGCCTTCGACCAATTCGCTCAGACACACCCCGGCGCCGGCCCGGCCGTCGGTGGAATCGTCGACCTGCCCGACGGCGGGGCTCGGCAGGACTACCAGAACGTGTCGGCGTACGTGCGGCCGAACGCATCGCACGCCTATGAGGTGCACGGCGCCATCCGCGACAAGTTCCGGGCGCTCGGAGCCGAACGCTTCGGCTACCCCGTGACCGACGAGACCACCACACCGGACGGCATCGGACGATACAACCACTTCAGCCCGCCCGACCAGCCGAAGGCGACGGCATCGATCTACTGGACGCCGGTCCACGGCGCCAACGAGGTGTACGGGGCGATTCGGCAGACCTGGTCTGCGCAGGGCTGGGAACTCGGCCCGCTCGGCTACCCGCGCTCCGGCGAGTTCGCCGACGGGGACGGTCGGGTGTCGTTGTTCGAGCGCGGGCGGATCCGTTGGACGGCCGCGGGGGGACCGATCGTCACCACGATGCCGACCCGACTCCAATTCCGGTTGCGGTATATGCACGAACACCAGTCCAACGATTCGGGACTGCAGGGAGCGTCAGACGAACTCTCCATCGCCGCGGTCGGGCTCGACTCGAGCGCGGTCGTGGTCGGGCCGGACGGCAAACCGGCACCATCGACCCTGACCGGGCCGCGCATGGACGACTTCATGGCGCACCGTGAGCAGGCGCTCGCGAATCCCTTCGTGCTGCTCGACTTCGACCTGACCGGGCCGGCCGCGTGGCCGCGCACGTTCACGGCGACCCTGCTCCTCGTCGAAGTCGACAACGAGGACATCGCGAAGGTCTTCAACGAACTCGAGTCGAAGGTCGGTTCCACCGTCAAGAACGCGGCGATCCAGGCGGCGTCGACCGCTGCGGGCGCTCTGGCGGGGGCTGCGATCGGCAGCATCGTCCCCGGCGTCGGTACGGCCATCGGAGCCGCGGTCGGCGCGCTGGCGGGCGCCGCCTACGACACCATCATCGCCGCGGTCAGGTCGGGCCTCGCAAACGATGTTTTCACCCCGATACCGCTGACGGTCACAGTGAACAGCCCCGACGATCTGATCACCCCGAACGGTTTCACCAACCAGCGCGAACTGCCGGTCGAACAGCTGGGCGCGCGGTACGTGATCTTCTACGACTGGTGGCTGGCCTGAGACGGCACCGGCCCGGTTTATACGTCTAGGACCGCAGACGATCCGACCCGCCTTGGCCGGCGTCTCTCCCCTTTCGGAGTTGAGCGCGCACCCACATCGTGGCCACCGCGATCACGGCAACGATGACAAGGAGCACGACGACAGCGATCACGTTCCACCAGAACAGCGAACCCATGGTGACCTCCTGTTCGGACCCTACCAGCAGCTGACGGTCGGGCACCCGTCGCTGATCTCCCCGGCGCTCGCCGACGGCCCCAAGGGAAGCCCTCTCGATCGCCGGGGACTTCGAGCGCACTCGAAGGCGTGAACTGCTCGCAAGACTTCGGCCATCGAGATCGACTTCCCGGCGGGCCGCGCCGCGCGCAGTTCTGCGGCAAAGGCGGACAATCCCCCACTCTGCGGGGGCTCCAACGATTCCATATCGAGCTGAATCCCGTCACGGTCGCCGCGCATGACCGCCCCGACGAGCGCTTTGATCACGTCCTTCTATGGGCAGGCAGCCGACAGGAGCAGGCGGCCCGCCAACTCGGATGAGAAGGCTCCGATCGCCGCAATCGCTCTTGTCAGACTTACTGTTCCACGTCCGTCCTGTCCACGCCCGTCCGTTGCGGTGTCGTGCCTTCGTGCTGTGCCGTGCCGTGCCGTGCCCTGCTGTGCTGTGCCGTGCTGTGCCGTTTCGCGCTGTGAGGCGCCGTGCCGCCAGTACATACCGGATGCAGTGGGCGAACATCGCGTCGCGCACAATCCGGGTATGCGCGACAGGTCAAGACTCCCCAGTCCCCCTCTCGGACGGCGGCGGTGTACGTTCCAAGAGGGACAGCCCATCCTGACTGTTCCTCTCGACGAGCAACACTGGAGTCCCCATGGAGTACACCCGCCTCGGCGCATCCGGCCTCGAAGTGTCGGCCGTCACGCTCGGCTGCATGAGTTTCGGAGCGCCCACCCGCGGCGCCCACGAGTGGTCGCTCGGCGAGGAGGAGAGCCGACCGTTCATCCGGCAGGCGCTCGAGGCAGGGATCACGACGTTCGACACAGCCAATGTGTACTCCGCCGGCAGCAGCGAAGAGATCCTCGGACGCGCGCTCGCCGATTTCGCGTCGCGAGACGAGATCGTCATCGCGACGAAGGTGCACGGCCGGATGCGCCCCGGCCCGAACGGCGCCGGGCTCTCCCGCGGAGCGATCCTGACCGAGATCGACAACAGCCTCCGGCGGCTCGGCACCGACTACGTCGACCTCTACCAGATCCACCGTTGGGATCAGGCGACGCCGATCGAGGAGACGATGGAGGCGCTCCACGATGTGGTCAAGGCCGGCAAGGCCCGTTACATCGGCGCGTCCTCGATGTTCGCCTGGCAGTTCGCGCAGGCTCAGCACGCCGCCGACCTCGGCGGCTGGACCAGATTCGTCTCGATGCAGGACCAGTACAACCTGATCTACCGGGAGGAAGAACGGGAGATGCTTCCGTACTGCCTCGACCAGGGCATCGGCGTGCTCCCGTGGAGCCCGCTCGCCCGCGGCCGGCTCACCCGCGACTGGGATTCGCGCACTGCCCGCTCCGAGACCGACCGGTTCGGGCTAACGCTCTACCGGCAGCAGGAGGAGGGCGACCGCCGCGTCGCCGACGCGGTGAAAGCGGTGGCGGATGAGCGCGGTGTGCCCCGGGCGCAAGTCGCGCTGGCCTGGGTGCGTCAACAGGCGGCGGTCACCTCGCCGATCGTCGGCGCGACGAAGCCGCAACATCTGCAGGATGCGGTCGCCTCGGTCGACCTGAACCTCACTGTCGACGAACTCGACCGGCTAGCCGCCCCCTACGTCGTCCGGGCGCCGGAAGGCTTCTGACCGGGCGGCAGCAGCACAGCAACAGGAGCACGAGCGCGGCTACGATTGCCGCGTCTGATTCGCGATCGGTCTGAGAGCGGCAGCATCCATCAAGGCGATCACGGGGCCTTGTTGTCCGGGGCGCTGCTGTGGAATGCTGGACCTCGTGATCCTCTAGCAGCGATTCCCTTCCTCCCACGACCGTGGGTGAGTCGATCGATCCTGCGAACAAAGAGGTTTCATGTCTTCTTCAGATCCCACCGTCACGCTCTCGGGCTTCACCATCGAAGCGCTCGTCGTCCCGGTTAGCATCGACGCAGCGGATGCGGCGGACTTCCTCGCCATGGCCGCGGTTCGGAGCGCCGTCGAGGCGGAGCTCCGCGGCTACACCGGCGAGGTCATGACCGCGGCCGAACAGTTGCCGGACTGGAAGGACGAGTCGAGGCCTATGGCTGGACTCGTCGCCAAAGTCGGCGGCCGCGTCGTAGCACGAGGTAACCTGGCATTGCCGGTCGGTGCTGGGGAATGCTGGGGCGCGATCTCCGTCCTTCCCGAGTTCCGTGGCCGTGGCATCGGCTCGGCGCTCTACGGCCACCTGGAGCAGGTGGCTCAGGATGCCGGCCGCTCCATCATTCAGAATCAGACGACTTATCCGGCAGGCGTCGAGGGCGAGGCGGTTCCGGCACCGACGGGGTTCGGGTCGGTGCCGATCGATCTCCCATCGACGCGATTCCTGCGGCGTCATGGCTTCTCACTCGAACAGGTGGGGCGCGTCAGCGCTCTGCCGCTGCCCGTCGACGCGGAGGCGTTCTCCACCCGACTGGGCGAGGCGGTCACGGCCGCCGCCGGCTACCGGACAGTCACCTGGCAGGGCCGGACGCCAGAGGAGTGGGTCGAAGCCATCGCGCTCCTTCGCACCAGGATGAGCTCCGACGCTCCCAACGCCGGCGTCCAGCTGACCGACGTCTGGACGGCGGACCGCGTCCGTTCCGTGGACGACCTCTGGGCGAAGAGCCCCCGCGTCGCACTGACGTCGATCGCGGTCGACGAGGCGACAGGACAAGCTGCCGGGTTCACGGAACTCGACGTGTCGGCCGAGTCCGATCGGCCGGCCGAGCAGATGGACACCCTGGTTCTACGCGAGCACCGCGGACGCCGACTCGGGATGCTGCTGAAGCTCACCAACCTCCGCGAACTGGCCGCACGGTTCCCCGCCTGCGAACGCGTTGAGACAGTCAACGCCGAGGAGAACAGCCCCATGCTCGACGTCAACGACTCGATCGGCTTCGCCGCGACCTGCTTCTCCGCGCGATGGCGCAAGAGCATCGCATAGAACGTCTACCGCGATCCCGTGCTCCAGACGGAACGTCGTCACCGCTCCCCGCGGCGCATCCGGCGGCCACTGGGCGATCGCGAGGCGGACACGAGGATCAACAGGCTCAACGCGACTCATCCCTCAAACATCGAGGAGAAGTGTCACCACCACGGTGGCCCGAAGCGTTACCGATCTATTGAGGCAGGTTCCTTACCGACGCGCTGAGACATCGCAGACCGATCCGACCCATGAAGAAAGCCCCGAGATGGCGAGATCTCGGGGCTAGTAGCGGGAGCGGGACTTGAACCCGCGACACCACGATTATGAGCCGTGTGCTCTAACCACCTGAGCTACCCCGCCGCTGTCTTCCTCGGTGCGCGGCACCGGGAGGACGGAGCCCCCTGTGGGAATCGGACCCACTACCTCTTCCTTACCAAGGAAGTGCTCTACCAATGAGCTAAGGGGGCGAAGCCTGCGTCGGCCTGAGCCGCACGTTTTTGGCAACCGTACGAGGATACCATTTGCGCGACCCTGCGTATTACCATCCATCGCGGAGGGGGCGGCGGCCCGACGCAGGCACCTATCAGGCGGCCTCTTCTGCGACGGAAGCGTCGGATAGTTCGGCCAGTTCGGCGGGGGTGAGCTCCAGGCTCACGGAGGCGATCAAGTCCGGAAGCTGCTCGAGCGTTCGGGCGCTGGCGATCGGTGCGATGACCGTCGGCTGGGCCGCGAGCCAGGCCAGCGCGACCGACGCGATCGAAGCGTCGTGTGCAGCGGCCACCTCGTCGAGCGTCGCGAGAACGGCGCGGCCGCGGTCGTCCAGATACCTGGAGGCGCCGGCAGCGCGGGGGCTGTCGACCTGCACGCCGTCGCGGTACTTGCCGGTGAGGAACCCGGCGGCGAGCGCGAAGTACGGCACGACCCCGAGGTTCTCACGTTCGACGACGGCGAGGTAGCGATCTTCGAAGTCCCGCTCGACGAGGTTGTAGTGCGGCTGAAGAGCGACGGCACGGTGCAGCCCCTCCGCCTCGGTGATACGGAACCATTCCTCCACCCGCTCCGGCGAGTAGTTGGAGATGCCGATGGCGCGCACCTTGCCGGCGTCGACCAGAGCCGAGAGCGCGGTCACGGTCTCTTCGAGCGGCACGGTCTCGTCGTCGAAGTGTGCGTAGTAGAGGTCGATGTACTCGCCGCCGAGGCGCTGCAGCGAGGCGTCGGCCGCGCGCCGGATGGTGTCGGCGGCGAGACCCTTGAAGTCGGGGTGTTGGCCGGCTTTGGTGGCGAGCACCACATCGTCGCGGTTGCCGCGGGCGTCGAACCACTCGCCGAGGATGCGCTCGGAGTCGCCGCCGGTGTTGCCGGGGACCCACGCCGAGTAGCCGTCGGCCGTGTCGACGAAGTTTCCGCCGGCGGCGGTGTACCCGTCGAGCACGGCGAACGAGGTGTCGCGGTCGGCTGTCCAGCCGAACACATTGCCGCCGAGCGAGAGCGGGTAGACCGTGAGGTCTGAGTTTCCGATGGTGCGACGCGGCGCGGTCATGTTTTCTCCTTCAAAGGTGTCGTCTCTCCACGCTAACGCGACCGGCTGCGAGCTATTCCGGCACCGGCGAACATGTCGAAAGATGGCGCGAATTGCCTACTGTGGAGGGATGCACACTATCGATCGCGGCGCTCGCCCCGACCTGCAGGCCGACTGTGCGAACTGCGCCGGCCTGTGCTGCGTCGCCCTCGCGTTCGCGAAATCCGCCGACTTCGCCGTCGACAAGGCGGCCGGCGAACCGTGCGACAACCTCGACGACGGGTTTCGCTGCACGATCCACCCGCACCTCCGCGAGCGCGGGTTCAAAGGGTGCACGGTGTTCGACTGTTTCGGCGCTGGCCAGAAAGTCTCGCAGCGCCTGTACAGCGGTCAGAGTTGGCGGGACGAGCCCGAGCAGCGGGCATCGATGTTCGCGGTCTTTCCGCTGGTGCGACAGCTGCAGGAGCTTCTCTGGTATCTCGACGAGGCGCGGCGCATGCCCGCAGCCTCCGCCCTGCACCCCGAGTTGGAGCGCGCCGCCGCCCAGGTGGAGGCCCTCACCCTGTCTCCGGTGGAGCGCATCCTCGCCACCGACCTCGACGGCGTGCGTGCGCCGATCGCGACTCTGCTGCGCGAGGCGAGCCGCCTGACCCGGGCGTCCCTCCCCCAGCGGTCGGCCGTCGAGCCCGCGACCGCCCCCAGCGCCGGGAAGCGTCGCAAGACTCCACGGATCGCACCGGGCGCCGACCTGCTCGGAGCCGACCTCCGCGGCCACGATCTACGTGGAGCGGATCTGCGCGGCGCACTGCTCATCGCGGCGGATCTGCGCGACGCCGACCTCGCCGCAGCCGATCTGATCGGCGCCGACCTCCGCGACGCAGATCTCGCCGGCGCCGACCTGCGCGGCGCGCTCTACCTCACCCAGGTGCAGGTGAACGCGGGGAAAGGTGACGCGCGAACCCGGCTTCCCGGCACCCTGACGCGCCCAGCCCACTGGCACTCCTGACGGCCCGGCCCGGCCCGGGTCAGCCGAGTCGTATCCGGTCACGGCGTGCCGAACCGAGCCGCGAGTTCAGGACGCGTCGAATCTCGGCACCCCGACGGCCGGGAGGGACCAGGCCGCGAATGTCGGCCCCACCGCCGTGAGCAGCACGGCCTCACGCGTGGCGTCGAGAACCGCGTCGCCGACAAGGCGCACTGCGGAGGGGGCACCGGCCACCTCGCTGAGGTCGAGAACCACCATCGCATCGGCCCGCGCCGCGAGCACGAGGATGCTCTCCTCGGCCGACTCGCGCACGAAAGCGAGCACGTCGTCGCCGATGTGCAGCCAGCGCATCCCGCCGCCGTTCAGGGCCGGGTGCGAGCGTCGCAGCCCGAGCAGCCGCGTGTAGAGGTCGATGGAACCGGCCGCATCCGTGTGCTCGGTGCCCCATGGGAGAGGCGTGCGTGAGGCCTCGCCGTCCACGCCGGTGAGCCCGAACTCGTCGCCGGCGAACACGACCGGGATGCCTGGCAGCGTCACCGACAGACCGAGCGCCACCGGAACGGTTCCCGGCCTCGCATTCGTCAGGAACCGGGGTGTGTCGTGGGTGTCGAGGGCGTTCATCGTGCCGAGACGTGTGCGCCACGGAAAGCCCGCCGTGAACTGGCGGTGCGCTTCGAACAGCTGCTTGCCGGTGTAAAGCGGGATCGTGCCGAACGGCAGGCCGAAGTAGGAGGATTCGCGGTTCTCCTCCGAGAGCCAACCCCACACCGGGCGGGTGAAGTTCGTGTACGTCATCGCACCGTGCCAGGCATCGCCCTGGAAGTCGCTGGATGCGTCGTTCGTCGACTCTCCGAGCAGGATGGTGTCCGGGTTCACCGCGAGCATCGTGCGGCGGATCGTGCGGCGCACCGTTTCGTTGAGGTCCTGGTCGCGGTACCGGCCAGTCATGTTCGCCACGTCGATCCGCCAGCCGTCGAGCCCGTACGGTGCCGCGAGCCAGCGCCCCACCACCGAGTCGGGGCCGTCGATGAAGCGGCGCCGCAGTTCCGCCGAGTTCCAATTGAACTTCGGCAGGCTCGGCACGCCCAGCCACGAGACGTACTCGGTGTGCTCGTCGTTCAGCCAGTAGAAGAACTCACTCTCCGGCGCATCCGGGTTGCCGTATGCGGCCCGGAACCACTCGTGGCCGTCGCCGCAGTGGTTGGAGGTGAGGTCGCCGATCACGCGCATCCCGCGCCCGTGGGCTGCCACGACAAGCCGGATGAGCGCCTCGTCACCGCCCAGAAGCGGGTCCACCTCGGCAAAGCTCGACGCGTCGTACCGGTGGTTGGACCGACCCGGGAACACCGGTGTCAGGTAGATGGTGGTCACGCCGAGACCGTCGAGGTGGTCGAGGTGCTCGATCACACCGTCGAGGTCGCCGCCGTAGAACTGCTGCGACCTCCCCGGCGGAACGTCGTCGACGGGGTCGCTCCACTGCGCCGGAAGGGCCCACTCGGGCGCCGGGCGCCCGTCCGCCGCAGCCGAACGCGCGAACCTGTCGGGGAATACCTGGTAGAGGACCGTCTCCTTCACCCACGACGGCGGGGCGGCGTAGGTCACGAGCTTGAAGTCCTCGGCGTCCAGCGTCTCGATCGGGTGCACGCCGGTCGCGTTCACCCACACCTTGCGGCCATCCGTCCGCGACACGAGGAACCGGTAGCCGTGCACCGGATTCTCGACGACGACGGGCGCCTCCCACCAATCCCATGCGTCACCCTCGGTGGAGGCGACGAGCACGCCATCCGAGAACCGTGGCTCATGGTCGGGGTTGGATCGCGTGCGCACAGCCTCGACCCCGCCCCAGGAGCGTGGGATGCGCAGGCGCACGAGCACTGTGTCGCCGAGCGCCGGTTCCTGGTTCGAGACATAGAGCGGGGAGCCATCGTGATGGGGCTGCATTCCCCTACTCAAGCGCATGCTGCCGGCCGACGCCAGCGAACGCCCGGCATCGGGCCTGTACGATACTGACCGGCCCGACCAACGTTCGCTCAGACCGCTCCCCTCTGCACACCGACGTCAGGAATCCTGTGCCCGCTTCAGATCAGACCGCATCCACGCTCTCGCCGAGCCGACCCGGCCGCGAGTGGTGGCGTTCCGCCGTCATCTACCAGGTGTATCCGCGCTCCTTCGCCGACGCGAACGGCGACGGCGTCGGCGACCTCCCCGGCATCACGCGGCGACTCCCGTCTCTGCGCACGCTCGGCGTCGACGCAGTCTGGCTGTCCCCGTTCCAGACCTCACCGCAGCGCGACGCCGGGTACGACGTGGCCGACTACTGCGACGTCGATCCGCTGTTCGGAACGCTCGCCGACTTCGACGAGCTCCTCGGCTCCGCCCACTCGCTGGGCCTTCGGGTGATCATCGACCTGGTGCCGAACCACACCTCCAGCGACCACGCCTGGTTTCAGGCCGCCCTCACCGCGGCGCCCGGAAGCCCGGAGCGCGAGCACTACATGTTCCGCGACGGCAAAGGCGACGGCTCCTTGCCGCCCAACAACTGGGAGTCCGTTTTCGGCGGTGCCGCATGGACGCGCGTCACAGAGGCCGACGGAACACCCGGCCAGTGGTACCTGCACCTGTTCGACACATCGCAACCAGACCTGAACTGGGAGAACCCTTGGGTGCGCGAGCAGTTCCGCGGCATCCTGCGCTTCTGGCTCGACCGCGGCGTCGATGGCTTCCGTGTGGACGTCGCCCACGGCATGGTCAAAGCGGCCGGGCTGCCCGACTACACGCCGCCCGAGCACGCCGGCAGCATGGGCGGCGGTGTGGCGCTGGAGCCTGAGATCGGCAGCGACGCGGCCGAACCGCCGACCCCGCCCTATTGGGCGCAGGAGGGCGTGCACGACATCTACCGCGACTGGCACCGGGTGCTGGCCGAGTACGAGGGCGACCGTGTGCTGTGCGGCGAGGCCTGGGTGGAGCCCCTCGAGAAGCTCGCCCGCTGGGTGCGCCCCGACGAGATGCAGCAGACGTTCAACTTCGGCTACCTCGAGACCCCGTGGGATGCGGCGGCCCTCCGCCACGTGATCGACCAGTCGATCTCGGCGTTCGCCGGTGTCGGCGCCCCGAGCACTTGGGTGCTCTCGAACCACGACGTCGTTCGGCACGCCACGCGCCTCGCGCTTGAGGGTGAGAACCCGCAGGGGCACGGTTTGGGGCCGACGTCCACCGGTCTGCCCGATCCTGCGTTCGGCCTGAACCGTGCCCGCGCCGCCACCGCCCTGATGCTGGCGCTGCCCGGTTCGGCCTACCTGTATCAGGGGGAGGAGCTCGGGCTGCCCGAGGTCGTCGATCTTCCCGACTCCGCCCGTCAGGATCCCACCTGGTTTCGCACCCACGGGGAGCGGTACGGCCGCGACGGGTGCCGCGTGCCGATCCCGTGGGAGTCGGATGCGCCTTCGTACGGTTTCGGGCCGGGCTCGGCGAGTTGGCTTCCCCAGCCGGCGACCTGGGCTTCGTTCGCCCGGGATGTGCAGGAGGGTCTCGCCGGTTCCACGCTGTCGCTCTACGAGGAGGCTTTGTCGCTCCGCCGCGCCAACGACCTCGCTTTCGGAACCGTCGAGTGGCTGCCCTCCGACGAGAATGTCATCGCATTCCGTTCCGGGAATATTTCGGTGGTGTCGAATCTCGGGGTCTCCCCGATCCCGCTTCCGGCGGGCGAGGTCGTGCTCGCGAGTGCTCCCGTGGTGGGGCGAACGATCCCGCGGGATGTCACCGTCTGGCTCGCCTGACGTTCACGCGTTCGTGCCGGGTGGTGGCTTCTTCCGCGTTCCCGTCGACAGTCGGCACGAGCGTTTTCGCTCAGCTCGCGTTGGCTTTCAGCCAGGCGTAGGGGTCGGTGTGCTCTGTTCCGTTCAGCAGGATCTCGAAGTGCAGGTGGGCGCCCGTTGAGATGCCCGTGTTGCCGACCCGCCCGACGGTATCGGCGACTTTCACCTGCTGGCCCGCGGTGACCCGCACAGACCCGCTCTGCATATGGCAGTACTTGCTGGCGATGAGCTTCCCGCCGATCATGTGATCGATCGTCACGTTGACGCCGCAGCCGCCGTTGTCTCTCAGTACGACCTCCCGCACGACGCCGTCGGCGATGATCTGGATCGGCACTCCGGCGCCGGGGGCGAAGTCGACGCCGAGATGGTTCGTGGAGGCGCCGTCGGTCGGCGCAATGCGTGGTCCGTAACCGTCGGAGATCGGCACCCCGACAGGGAAGGGCCACTGCACCGTGCCGAGTGGGTTGTTGGTGAAGGTTTCGGCGATCCGCATGTGGCTGATCGCCGAGACCTGCTCGGCGGAGGTGACCGCTGCCCCGTCGCGTTCGATCGTGGCGACGGTCGCGCCCGGGTCGGCCACGAAGTCTTGGGTTTCGCCCGTCGTGACGCTCGGCGCCTGAGCATGCAACGCGAGGGTTCGCACATCCTCTTGGGTGAGCAACGCCATCGCGGGCACCGAAGTGGCGACCGCGATCGTGGCCGCGAATGTCATCGCGAGGATGCTGATGCCTTTGGCCGCACTCGAGCGGTGCGCCCGCGGCGTGCGCACTCGGGGCGTGCCCGTTGCCGGGGTGCGCAGCGGGGGAACCCGCGTCTCCCTCCGGTTCGGGAGACCGTCGCTGGCCCTCTTTCGCGCCTCTTCCGCCCGCTCGCGTTCGCGCCGTTCACGGCGCGTCGCCGGCGGTGCACCGTCGATCAGGATGGTCCGCTCGGCCGGATCTTCCGGGGTCGCCTGCCCGAGGGCCGCGCGCGTGGGGGCGGTGTTCTCCTGGGGCTCGGCAGTCAACTGTCGTGTCGGCTTTCAGTCTCTCTCGGGGGTGGATTTCGGGCGAGTCCGCGTATTCGACGCGGCCTGCAAATATAACGAATTCATAAACACTACCCGACGCCGCTGATCAACACCATGTAAATGCATGCTTTTACGGCGGCTGGCTGCGTTCACCAGTCGTCGCGGTGGAACTCCTGAAGGAGGGGGTTCAGGCGTGAGAACAGCCCCGGCTCGGCTGCGACGACGAGGTCGCTGCTCGCCCGCGCATCCCTCAGTCCACCCACGGTCGCCCCGGCCTCCGCTGCGATGAGCGCACCGGCGGCGTGATCCCAGGGGTTGAGCCCACGTTCGTAGTATGCATCGAGCCGCCCCGCCGCGACACCGCAGAGGTCGAGCGACGCCGCGCCGATGCGACGGATATCGCGCACCCTGCCGATCAGCTCGGTGACGACGCGGCCTTGTCGTTCGCGTCGGGTCGCGTCGTAGCCGAAGCCGGTGCCGACCAGAGCGAGTTCCAGCTCGGTGTCGTGGTTCACGTGCAGCGTCTGCCCGTTCAGGGCCGCCCCGCCGCCGGCCGCAGCAGCGAACACCTCGCCCGCCGCCGGGTTCACCACGACACCGGCCAGAGCGCGCCAGGTCTGCGGATCGGGATCGCCTTCGACCACCGCGATGCTCACGGCGTACGACGGGATGCCGTAGAAGTAGTTGACCGTGCCATCGATCGGGTCGACGACCCAGGTGAGTCCGCTGCTCCCGGTCTCTGCTCCCGACTCCTCCCCGTAGAACCCGTCGTTCGGCCGCGCCGCCGCGATGGCCCCGCGGATGATGTGCTCCACTTCTTGGTCGGCGCGCGTCACGATATCGCTGAGCGACGACTTCGAGGCGGCGATCTCAACGCCTTCGGCACGACGCAGGCGGGCGAGGTCGCCGGCGCGAAGGGCGATGGTGCGGGCGATTCCGAGGAGTTCGACGTTGGCTGGCATGCACTCAGCCTCGCAGACCGGGCACCTCCGCGAACAGCGCCGCCCAGATCTGGGGAGAACCCGGGATGTGGAGGATCCGACTCACGCCCTCGGCTCCACCCGACCCGTCGGGCTCGACAACCAGAAAACCCCTGGCCCAAGACCAGGGGTTTTGCCGAAAGTGCGAGACCGATGTCGTGACACTTCACATGGTGGCGAGTGAGGGATTCGAACCCCCGAATGCTGAGCAGTCTGATTTACAGTCAGATCCCTTTGGCCGCTTGGGTAACTCGCCAGGGCGCTCCAACCACCAGTTTTCTGCTGACCGAAGGCGCTCGACAAGAATACTCACCGAACGGCGCTAAGCGAAATCAGGGCGTGCGATGCCGGCCGGGAGTCGCGACCGCGGGGAGGGCGTGTCTGCCGTCGGCAGATTCGCGCTGGGCAGAAACACGGGTGCCCGACGCCGGGGCGAACGCAGACTGGGGCCATCACCGCCCCGAACGTAGAACCGAAAGGCCACCATGGATGCGACACCTGGCACTCCCGACCACCCGATCTTCAAACGTCTGCTCGAGGAGCGGATCATCTTTCTGGGCAGCGAGGTCACCGACGACTCGGCCAACGAGATCTGCGCGCAACTCCTCCTCCTGAACTCGGTCGAACCCGAGCGAGACATCTTTCTCTACATCAATTCGCCGGGTGGTTCCATCACAGCCGGTTTCGCCATCTACGACACCATGAAGTTCGTGCAAGCCGACGTGGCGACGGTGGCGCTGGGGTTCGCCGCATCGATGGGGCAGTTCCTCCTCTCCTCCGGCACGGCGGGCAAGCGGTATTCGCTGCCCAACGCGAGCGTCGTGATGCATCAGCCCCACGGCGGCTTCGGCGGCACCTCGGCCGACATCCAGACCCAGGCCAAACAGATCCTGCATTTCAAGCGGCGGATGGCGGAGCTGACGAGCGCCCAGACCGGCAAGACGGTCGAGCAGATCGTCGAAGACGGCGACCGTGACCGTTGGTTCACCGCCGACGAGGCGCTCGACTATGGGTTCGTCGACCATGTGATCGGTTCGACTGCATCCCTCCCCCGACCCTGAGCCGGTCGGCGGCACCGAACCTCGCGAGGAGACGAGAGATGACCAGGGTCAGGCGACGAGGCGGATCGGGCTGAGCTCGTGCGCTGGCTGGAAGGGACCGACTTCGACGCCCGCGGCTGGGGCGTCGAGCTGATCCCCGGCGACTCGGAGCCCGGCGCGTTGCAGCCCGGCGACGCGGAGCCCACCGACGCGAAGCCTGACGACCGGGCGGCCGGCACGAGGCGAATCGGCGAGCGGCGAACCCGCGAGCGGATGCGTTTGCAACGTCCGCACATCCGTCGCGCCCGTCGTCGCCAGCGTCAGCTCGCTGCGCGCGAACTCCGCCGACGCCCGCGCCAGCAGTTCCCGCTCGGTCACATCGAGCACGCGGCACAGGGTGGCGAGGATCTCGGAGGAGGCCTCCTTGCGACCCCGCTCCACCTCGGAGAGGTACGGCAGCGAGATGCGCGACGCCTCAGACAGCTGTCGCAGGGTCTTGCCCCGCTCGAGCCGCAGACGCCTGAGCACGGAACCGATCGCGTGGCGCATCAGCATGGGCCCCTCCTCACGGTCGACGTGTCGGTCAGCCTATTCCGCGCGGCGCCGAACGACCCCGGTCTCACCGGAGTTCTGCTCTCGGCAGAATCGCCGACACACCGCCGCGGTGGCTCAGCGCCTCCGCGCCGGCCACCAGTGCGAGGCCGAGAACCCCACCGGCCGCCGAGAACCCGGTCACCAGGATGAGCAGCACACCTCCCGCACCGGCCGCCGCACCCAGATACGCGAAGGCACCCGGCCGGCCATGCACCGCATCCCCGCCAGCGCGCGCCAGCTCGATGCGACCGGCCGCCGCCACAACGGCGGCGACACCGATCGTCACCGCTGCCAGCCACAGCGGCCGGGAGAGCCACCACTCGGCGCTCAGCGGCACCGGCAGTCGCTGCCCGGTGAGCAGCAGCGCGCCGGCCAGCCCGATGAGCACGAGCATGTGCCAGAGGTAGATCGTCATCGCGCGGGCGTTGATCGCCGTGACCGCGGCCGCGAACGGCCTGATGCCCTCGAGCCGGCGCAGCGCCGGCCGCGCCAGTTCGAAGAGCGACGCCTGACCGACGCCGAGCACCACAAGGGCTGCGGTGGGCGGGTTGAGGTTGGCGAGCATGTCGAAGGAGTAGACACCGCAGGCGGCGAGCACGAAAAGAGCAGCATATGCCGCCGCCGCGAGCAACGAGAGGCGCCGGCGCCCCAGACCCGGGATGCGCCCGTCGGCCAACCAGAATCCCAACTGCTGGATGAGCAGCCAGACGAACAGCAGGTTGGCGAACCCGACGGCCGTGACCCCGGTCGTGTTACGCACGATGTCGACGGCCAGCACGGCGGCGAGCAGCCCGACGACTGTGACGACTGGGCGGCGACGGTGCGCCGTCTCGAGCAACGGAACGAACGCCGTGCACAGGATGTACACCCCGAGGAACCAGAGCGGCTGACTCAGCCGGAACCCTGCCGTGGCGACGATCGCGGCCGGAACACCGGCGATCGCGAGGGCGGCCAGCACGATCACCACCGCGGCGATCGCGGCGACCGCCGGGCGGAGCAGCCGCCGCATCCGTTGGGCGATGTAGTCGGCGGGGCGCACTCCGCGGGCGCGCATCCTGCTCCACTGCGTGAAACTGGAGAAGCCGCCGAGCACCACGAAGAGCGGCATGATCTGGGCGAACCAGCTCACCGCCGGGAACCACGACCAACCCTCGAGCGCGTTGGCGAGCACCGGCCCGGCGGCGGCGACGCTCACCCCCACCATGAGCGAGTGGAGTGCGACCACCACCACGAGGCACCAGGCCCGGGCGATGTCCACGGTCGTGTCACGCGGTGCACGGGCGGGTCCGGTCGGGCGGGCGGAGATCAGGGATGCGGATGCAGCGAAGGCTGCTGCCGTTCCAGACGGTGTTACGGTCGCTGCGGCCACGGCGGGCTCCTTCCGTCGGCCCACGGCGGGCCGTCCGAGAGGAGCGTGTCAAGCCGGCGACGGTCGGGGCATCAATCCGTGGAGCGAATCGGCGCCATACCGTCGTAGGGGTCAGGACGCGGGTTCGACCAGTCCAGCGTCGAAAGCGAGGATGACGGCGTGCACCCGATCGCGCAGACCGAGCTTGGCGAAGACCCGGCTCACGTGGGTCTTCACGGTCTGCTCGGCGATGAACAGTTCGCCGGCGATCTCGCCGTTCGAGTATCCCCGACCGATCAGCACCAGGATCTCGTGCTCGCGTTCGGTGAGGCCGGCGAGCGCGAGGGCATGCAGGTTCGTCGCCGGACGCTGGGCGGCGAACCGTTCCAGGAGCCGTTTCGTCACGCGCGGGGCGAGGAGCGCATCCCCGGCGGCGACGATCCGCACGGCCTGCACCAGGTCTTCCGGCAGCGCGTCCTTCAGCAGGAAACCGCTCGCGCCGGCGTTCAGGGCGTCGTGCACATAGTCGTCGGCATCGAAGGTGGTGAGCACGAGCACCAGAGGCCGATACGGTTCGCCCCGACTCGGATGCACCAACTCCCTCGTGGCATCGATGCCGTTCATGACCGGCATGCGCACATCCATGAGCACGAGGTCGGGCCGCAGCCGCCGGGCCTGTTCGACCGCCTCGGCCCCGTCGGCGGCTTGGCCCACGACGGTGATGTCGTCTTGGGCGTCGAGAATCGCGGCGAAGCCGGCGCGCACCATCGCCTGGTCGTCGACGATGAGCACCGAGATCGTCATGCTGCCCCTTTCGGCGGGCGGAGCGGGAAGGAGGCGCGAACGGCGAATCCGCCGTCGTCGGTGCGCCCCGCATCAAGACTGCCACCCAGGAGGGCGGTGCGCTCGCGCATCCCGCGGATGCCGTGCCCGCCCGTGTCGGGCGCTGGCGCCGAAGCCGGGCGCCCGGTCGACGCCTCGTTGCGCACCTCGACGTCGAGGGCGCCGTCGGCGGTGGCGAGCAGCACCAGCGTTCCGGCACCGGTGGCGTGCCGGGCAACGTTGCTCAGCGACTCCTGCACGATGCGGTAGACGGTCAACGAGAGCGCCGGATCGAGCGTCGCGGTCTCCGCCGGGCTCACCCGGTCGTCGAGTGTCACGACGGCGCCGGCGCGCCTGGCGCGCTCGACGAGACCGGGCACATCCGTCACGCCCGGCTGCGGCGCCGTCTCGACGACCGTGTCTTCGCTGCGCAGAACGCCGAGCAGCCGGCGCATCTCCCCCATCGCGCCGCGGGCCGTGGCCGCCAGGTCGTCGAACTCGGCGGCCGCCTCCTCGCTGAGCGACGGGATGCGGTAGCGCGCCGACGACGCCTGCACCTGGATGGCCGACATTCCGTGGGCGACGACATCGTGCAGTTCGCGGGCGATGCGGGTGCGCTCCTCGGCGATCTCGCGGCGCGCGAGCTCGGAGGCCGACACCTGCTGCTCCCGCTGAAGCTGCCGGCGGACGGCCTGCCACTGCGTGACCAGCACGGCGGCCACGAGCACGATCCCCGTGATGGAGGCGAACACGATGAGATCGGCCGTCGCCGCGCCGGGCGTCACGCCAGAGTCGGAGCGATTCACCACGATCAGCGCCACGACGATGCCGGCGGCCACGCCCGCTCCCCAACCGACGAGACCGGTGCGCCAATCGGAGCGCAGGGTGGCGAACAGGATGACGACGGCCTGCGCGATGAGGGCGGTCACCGGCACAGGCCACGGGTTCGCCCCGTCCGGCGTCGACGCGACGGCGAACCCGGCGACGGCGATGACGGACAACGCCATGCCGTACCGCGGTGCGAAGACGGCGAGGAGGATCGCCCCGGCCTGCGCGACGCCGAGCGTCAACGCGATCACCACCGGGATGCCGTAGATCGTCGCGCCGAGGGCGGCGGTGAGCGCCAGAACAGCGACGGCGGCGGTTCCGCCGACCCCGGAGAGGAGCACGAGCATTCTGTCCAGCCGCTGGCGGGGCTGGCCGGCCCGTTCGGGCGCGGACGGGAGCGAACTCATGGCACCTCCACCTCACCGAGGGCCGGCCCGTTCGCACGGCGTCCGGCCCTCGCTCTGATCACGGCGTCGACGACGACCCCGGTCGCCAGCCCCATCCCGACGCCGACGAGCATCCCGAGGAACGGGTTGCCGTGCAGCCAGTGGCCCGCGAGCAGTCCCACCGTAACCGAATACACCGACCAGGTCAGCCCGGCCACGATCGAGAGCCCGAAGAAGCGGGGACGCGAGAACCCGGAAGCGCCGGCGACGAGGTTCACGGCCACACGTCCGACCGGAATATAGCGCGCGGTCAGCAGCAGAACGGCCGCCCGGCGGTCGAGCCCCCGACGCGCACGGTCGAGCGCCGACTGCATGCGGGGCCGGCGCATCCAGCGGAACCGGGTGAGCCCGACGGCCCGACCGATGGCGAAGGTGAGGTTGTCGCCCACGATCGCTCCGACGGCGGCGCACACCACGATCAGCGCGATGTTCGGCTGACCGAGCGTGATGCTGGCCGCGGCGGCGGCGATGACGATGGACTCGCTCGGCACCGGCGGGAAGAAGGCGTCGACGAAGACGACGCCGATGACGATGAGGTAGATCCACGGGGATGAGGCTGCGTGTGCGATGAGCTGGTTGACGGCATCCACGAACGGCTCTCCTCTCGGTCGGGGACGCAGGAATGCGCCCATAACCGAGGCTAGGAACAGGGGATGCGACGGCGCGTCCCCCGGCGGTACCGGCGCACCCCCTACCTCAGGGGGAGATCGCCGGGTGCGGCGTCAGTGGCGGGTGACGCGCTCCGCAGCGGCGAGCACCTCGGGATGGATCAGCTGCCCGGCGCCGAGCACCTCGAACCCGATCAGATAGCCGTCGGCGTCGTATTCGGCGTCGATGTATGCACCGCCGTTCGGGGTGTGAGCGGTGGATGCGCGATCGGCCAGCGCGATGCCGGCGGTGTCGTCGAGCCTCAGGGAGGCGACGTCGAGCTCGGGGTCGTATGTCAGTCGCATGCCTCGAGCCTAGAAACGGTCCTCGCGGCTGTCGTCGGACTGTCGTACCACTCGCATCAGCTCGCCGAACGAGGGTGCGCCTCCGTTTCGCGACACCCCGGTCGACCTGACGGCGGTGTCGGGGGTGCGGCGCAGAATCGTGCCCATGAGGACAGTGGAGATTTGCGAACGGTGTGACGGTACCGGCGCCGACCCGGTCCAGCGCGACGACGAGGTGCTGCTCTGCGTCGAGTGCAACGGTGACGGCTGCCACATCACCTACCTGGCTGAGCTGCAGCAGACGGCCTAGCGTTCTCGTCGGCCCCTGCCCCCTGTTTTCAGGAGCTTCCGAGCCCAGGCTGCCGCGTGGCCCTGTTTTCAGGACTCACCGGTCGGCGGCCGCGGCCTTCTCCTGAAAACAGGAGGCTCACGATCTGGCGACCGGTTACCTGACGCAGCAGCGTCCACTGCTGTCAGCCCGTCTGCGGAGCCTCCCTCAGAGTCACGGTCGTCGTCGCCTTCTTGCCGTCGCGGAGGTAACCGATCTCCACCTTGTCTCCGGCCTTCTTCGTCAGGGTCACGGCGGTCAGGTCTTCCGGCGTGGTCGCCGCTTTGCCGTCGACCGTGAGGATGATGTCGCCCGCCCTCAGTCCCGCTGCGGAGGCGGGGCCACCCGCGACGACCGACGCGATGTAGAGTCCGGCGTCGACGCCGTAGTCGGCGGCGACGTTCTCCGGGATGGCGACGACGGAGACGCCGAAGTACGGGTAGGTGGCCTTGCCGCTGGCGATGATCTGATCGACGATCGAGATGGCCCGATCCACCGGAACAGCGAAGCCGATGCCGACGCTGCCGCCGCCGGCTTCACCGGATGCATTGGGCACGGTGGCGATGGCGGTGTTGATGCCGATGAGTTTGCCCGCGCAGTCCACCAGTGGTCCGCCCGAATTGCCCGGGTTGATCGCCGCGTCGGTCTGGATCGCCCCCGCGAGGACCGCCGTCTGGCCGTTGTCGCTCGGCACGGTGACGTCGCGCCCCAGGGCGCTGACGATGCCCGCTGTCACCGAACCGGAGAGCCCGAGCGGCGCTCCGAGTGCCACGACCGGCTCCCCCACCACGACCGATGCTGACGAGCCGAGCCCGATCGTGGGAAGGTCGGTCGAACTCGTCACCTTCAGAACGGCGAGGTCGGCTCGCGGGTCACGTCCGATGAGGGTCGCCGGCACGGTCTCGCCGCTGCTGTAGAGGACCTCGATCGTGCCACCCGTCGCCGCGACGGAGATCACGTGGTTGTTCGTGACGATATAGCCGTCTTTGCGAACGATCTCGCCGGTGCCCACGCCGCCTTCGGAACCGTTGCTCGCCGAGATGGTCACGACGGCCGGCAGTACCTCGGTCGAGACCTTCGTCGCGTCGCACGAGTTGCCCGACGAGACGGCGGTGCTCGAGGAGGCCGGCGCGGAACCACCGACGTTCCGGCCGAGAAGGCCGCCCAGGAAACCGGCGACCAGCCCGAGTACGACGGCGATCGCCACGACGATCCAGATCCACCCTCTGCCCGAACGCCCCGATTGACGCTGCTCACCCGAAATCGTCATAGTCCCCCTCGTTCCGCCCGCGTGGCCCCAGTCTGTTCCGGGTGGGCCGTCAGGTCAACAACCGTCAGCCCACCGAACGCGGTCCGAGGCCCGCGTAGCCGGAGACGTCATCGGTGAGCACCGGAACGTCGACGGTCGTCGAGGTGGATGCGGTGGAGAACGTCACCTGGGCCAGACCGCCAGGCCGAGTGTCGACAGAACCGAAGAGCAGAACCTCGCCTGACGGCCGGCCGATCGTCACGACCGATCCCGGTTCGACCGTCACGGTCTGCGCCGGCTCGTGGCCGACCGTCACCTGCAGTTCGACGGCTGAACTGCCGGAGGCGAGGAAGGAGGCAACGAGATTCGCGGCATCCCCGCTCAACGCACCCTTGTCCATCACCAGAACGACGTCGCGGATGTCGACCCCGCCGATGTTCGTGTCGACACCGACGGTGTCGTTCACCTGAATCACTCCCTGCGGAACGAGATACTCGCAGCCCGCCAGGCCGACGACGAGCAGGCCGCCGATCACCAGACTCGTGACGCCCCGCCTGATTCGTGCTCTCATCGGATCTCTCCTCTGCGCATCGCCCCACCCGGACGTCACGAGGTTCGAAACCGGAACTCGTCCGCCCACCGTCACGATAGTCATGTCGGGCGTCTCAGCGCCACCGTTTCGTGCACGGACGAGCGATCCGCAGGAGCGCGGGCGGCACCGCCCTCCTGCGGATCCTGTTGCTACTTCTTCACGCGGTCGATGGCGTCGATCGCTCCCTTCGCCGCGTCGGCCGCGCTCTTCTGCTGGGCGATGACCGAGCCCCACGCCTGCCCGACCGGTTCGCGCATCTGCGTGAGCTCCGTTCCGAAACCGGGGATGAGGTAGGGCACGCTGTTCTGCAGCCCCTTGAGGAAGCTGCTGAACACGGGATCGCTCTTCAGCGCCGGCTCGTCGGCCAGATCCTTCCGCGTGGGAAGGCTGCCTGCCGCGAACGCCGCCATCTCGCCCTCCTTGCTCAGGAACATGGAGGCGATGGCCTTGAACGCGGTGTCCTTGTCTTTCGTGAAGGCGCCCATATACGCGTAGTCGCCGAACTGGTAGACCTGCGCCGGCTGCGTTCCGGAGGGCATCGGCACGGCGCCGTACTTGAACTTGGCCGTCGCCTTCGCGTTTCCGTACTGCCAGTTGCCTCCGACGGCGAACGCCATGGTGCCGGTCAGGAACTTCTGGAACACGACATCACCGGTCCAGGTCGCCGCGTCCTGCGGGATGTACCCCTTGTGCGCCCAGTCACCCACCATCGAGAAGGCTTTCTCGAGCGGCTTGGCCGAGGGCTTCTTGTAGTCGAAGCCGTACGCCGTGATGAACGGGAACGCGTCGCCGTCCTGCTGGCCCTGACCGGCGACCCCGAGGCCGATGTACTTCGTGCCGATCGTGGCCAGATCCGCGTTCAGCTCGTCCATCGTCGTCGGCGGTGTGAGCCCGAATTCGTCGAGGATGTCCTGGTTGTACCAGAGGCCGACGCCGTTCATGAAGCCCTTGACCCCATAGACCTTGCCGTCGATGCGGGTGACGACGGACTCGGGGAACTGGTCCTTGTCCTTGAACGCGTCGAACTGCTTCGTGAAGTCGGCGAGCGCGCCCGCTTTCACGAGCTGAGGAAGATCGGAACCGTCTTCGACGAAGGTGTCCGGACCCTTCTTGCTCGCGGCGGAGGCGATGACCTTCTGGGTGAGCTGCTCGGTCGGCACGAAGACCGGGTCGAGCGTGATGCCGGGATTCTGCTTCGCGACGATGCTCGTGAGATCCGCGGTGAACTTCTTCGTGGCCGGGATGCCCTGCGCGTAGTAGTGCCAGAACGAGACAGTCTTGTCGCCACCGGCCGCGTTGCCGCCGCTGCTGCACGCGGCGAGGCCCGAGACGCTCAGGGAGGCGATCGCCGCGAACGCGACGATGCGGGCGACCTGTCGTCCTCGGCGAGATCTGCTGTGCTTGTCGAACATTGTCCTTCTCCTTACTGCTGGTGTGTTTGCCGGTCAGACGCGTGCCTCAGCGCACGCTGCCCATGGTGATTCCGCCGACCAGGAGTTTCTGGCCGAACAGGAAGATCAATACGGTCGGAACTGAGACGAGCACCGAAACGGCCATCAGCCCGGGCCAGTTGGCTCCGTACGACGACATCTGCTGCGCGAGCAGCGCGCTGACCGGGTACTGCTGCGGATCGGTGAGGAACGTGATCGCGTAGAGGAACTCGCCCCACGCACCGATGAACGCGAGGGTTCCGACCGTCGCGATGCCGTTGCGGGTGATCGGGAGCACGACCTCGAAGAATCGGCGCAGCATCCCGGCCCCGTCGAGCGACGCCGCCTCCTCGATGGCGATCGGCACCGAGGTGAAGAAGGGCCGCAGGAGGAGCACGCTGAACGGAAGGGTGCCGGCCGCGATCGCCAGGGCGACGCCGAACAGGTTGCCGGTGAGCTGCCAGGACGCGAGCAGGCTGTAAAGCGGGATCAGCGTCGAGGTGGCCGGCACCATCTGCAGGACGATCAGCAGGGCGAGGCTCAGGTTGACGATCCATCCGTTCACCCGGGCGAGTCCGTACGCCGACGGAACCCCGATCACGAGCACGAGCACCGTGGCGCTCACTGCGATGATGATCGAGTTGAGCGCCGACTGCGCGAAGCCGGAGTTCCAGACGTCGACATAGGCCTGCACCGTCGGCGTGAAGAGGAATCCCGCTGTACCGACGAAGACATCGTCGAGCTTCTTGAACGACGTGGTGACGAGCCAGTAGAGCGGTAGCGCGTAGATGGCGAGCAGCACTATCGCGCCGACCACGGTGAGCCAGGTGCGGTGTTGGACGGTTCTCATTGCGTCTCCTTGCGGTTCGCGCGGATGTAGACGGCGGCGAGCCCGAGCACGATCAGCAGTGAGAGGAGCGCGGTGAACGCGCCCTGACCGAACTCGTAGAAGTGGAACGCCTGCTGGTAGCTGAGGAACGGGAGCGTCGTCGTGGCGGTGCCCGGCCCGCCGGCCGTCATCACGAAGATCAAGTCGAAGCTCCGGAACGCGTTGATGACGACCAGCACACTCAGAATCGAGAGCACCGGCCGCAGGAGCGGCAGCACGATGTAGCGGTTGGCTTTCCACCCGGAGGCGCCGTCGATGGCGGCGGCCTCGAGCAGTTCCTCCGGAACGTCGAGCAGGGCGGCCCGGATGACGAGTGCGCAGAACGGAACGATCGTCCAGGCGTTCACCAATGCGAGCACGACCAGTGCGAGCGTGCCCTGGGAGAGCCAGGGCAGCGGCTTGTCGATGAGATGCAACGCGATCAGCGTCGTGTTGATCGCGCCATCGGATGAGAGAAGGAACTTCCAGAGGTTGCCCGAGACCACCGGCGGGAGGGTCCACACGAACACCATGAACCCGAGGGTGATGGCACTGAGCCGGGTGCGGGGCCGCAGCACGAGGGCGGCCAGGAATCCGCCGCCCAGACTGACGACGAGCACGATCGCCACCACCACCAGGGTCTGCACGACGATGCCGAGGAACGCCGGATCGTCGAGGACGGCCTGCGCGTTGTCGAGGCCGTTGAACGGTCGGCCGCCGAGGATGTTCGCGGCGGTCACATCGGCGAAGGCGGTGCGGAACAGGTCGATGAGCGGGTAGATGGAGAGCACAGCGAGGTACACCGCGCCCGGAATCAGGAAGAGCAGGGCACGTTTTCCGAAGAGGCCATGCCGTCCCCGTTTCACCGTGCGCCCCCGGCTCAGGTCGTGTCCCCGGCTCGTGACGCGACCCTCGCTCATGACACGACCCTCACTCATGACGCGATGACGACGCGCCCGGCGCCGGAAGCGGATAGCAGGGCCGCCTCGAGCATCGCCACGCTGCCGAGGTTGTCGGCTGCGGAGGACCGCGGCGCGGCCCCGGTCTCGATCGAGGCCAGGAAGTCGAGCAGAACGCCGACGCGTTCGAACGGCACGCCCGTGTCGATCGGGACGCGCTGCCTCTCGCCGTCGGCCGCGCGGAGGCGGACGAACTCGTGCGAGGGCTCGTTCGGACTCGTCTCGGCCGTACCCCACTGCAGCTCGCCGTCGTCGCCGCTGATGCACCACTGCCCGGGCCACGGTGTCGTGGCGTCGATGCCTTGACTGGTGAGCGTGTAGTCGACGACGATCCCGTTCGACATCTCGATGATTGCGTGCGCCTCGGGAGCGAAGTCGCTCACCTGCGAGATCCGCGGTCGGGTGACGCAGGTGATCGCCAGCGCGTCGGAACCGAGGATGTAGCGCATGAGGTCGAAGTGGTGGATCGCCAGCTCGACGAGCGCGTTCGATAGGGAGACACCCTGGTGCACCCGATGCCAGCGCACGCCGACTCGGCGGAGCGTTCCGAGGGTGCCATCCGCAAGCAGCCCGCGCACGACCGGCGCGGCCGGGAAGTGCCGGTAGTTCTGGTCGATCACGAAGGTGAGCCCTCGCGCTTCAGCGTCCAGCACCAATGACTGCGCGGTGCGCACATCGAATACGAACGGCTTCTCGAGCAGCAGGTGCAGGCCGAGATCGATCGCCTCGCGGGCGACCGCCTCGTGGGCGGGGATGGCCACGGGGGCGATCACGGCCTCGGCGCCCGTCGCGGCGACCGCCGATCCGAGGTCGGCGAACACGCTGTCGGCGGGAGCATTCGTCGCCGCCCGGAACGCCTCCCGACTCTGGGCGGAGGCATCGACCCAGGCAACGACATTCGCGCCGGGGACCTGCGGGAGGATCGTGGTCGCCCAGTCCGTTCCCCACGGGCCCAGACCGACCTGGATGAGGGAGTGCGTCATCTCAGCGCGTCCCTTCTTCGGTCAGCCACCACTCGCGGGGTACTCCCCGGTGCGGGTCGGTCGCGCGGGCGCGGGCAGCCCGGCCGCCGCCCACCGCACCGCATTGCCGAGGATCCGACGGATCTCGGGTTGGAAGTAGACGGGGTACTCCTCGTGGCCCGGTGCGAAGAAGAAGATGCGCCCCTGACCGCGCAGGTAGGCGCATCCGCTCCGGAGCACCTCGCCGCCCTCGAAGTTGCTGATGAAGACCAGTTCGTCCGGCGTCGGAATGTCGATCGGTTCCCCGTACATCTCCTGCTGCGGGATCACGACCGGGTTGGGAACGCCGGCCGCGATCGGGTGCGTCGGCAGGATCGTCCAGAGGTGCTCCTTGTCGCCGTGCCGCCATCCGGTCGCGTCGTTCGAGGTTCCGAGAAGCGTCTTGGCCACCTTGGAGAGGATCGCCGAGTGCAGGATGAGGAGGCCCATCCCCTGGTGCACGCGTCGCTGCACCCGGGCGACGATCTCGTCGGAGACGGCGTCGTTCTCGAGGTGGCTCCACCACAGCAGCACGTCGGTCGCGGCGAGCACATCGTCGGTGAGGCCGTGTTCGTCGTCCTGCATCACGGCCGTGCGCACCTGCACTTCCTGTGCGAGTTCGTCACCGAGCGCTTGGGCGAGGACGACATGTATGCCGTCGGGGTACACCGAGGAGACCGAGGGGTAGATCTTCTCCTCGACGAATTCATTCCACACTGTGGCTCGGATCATCTGCCGATCACCGTTGACCTTTCTCAAGAGACATCGAACGTAGCCTAAGTAATGAAAGCTATTTTCGCAACCATCTTTCTTTAGGCTAGCGTGGGGGACGACCGCCAGAGTCGGCGGACGGGAAAGGACGCGACCGCGTGGATATTCGAGAACACCTCCTCTGCCTCACCGGCGGATCGACGACCGTCGTCATCGACGCACGGGGCGGCGGCCTGCCGACGATCGCGCACTGGGGTCGCGAGCTCGGAGCGGTCGACCCCGACACCGTGAGGTCGCTGGCCGACGCTGCCCTCCCCGCTCGCGTCGACAACCTGATCGACGACTCCATCTCGGCCTCCCTGGTGCCCGAGAACCGAACCGGCTGGGTGGGGACGCCCGGGCTCCTCGGTTCGCGCGGCGGCCGCGCGTGGGCGACCAGCTTCCGGGTGACCTCGGCGGGCGCCGCACCACTGTCAGCCGAGACCCGGATGACCGGCACGGCCGACGTCGACATCGTCACCGGTCCCGTGCGGCTCCATTTCGACGCCGAAGACAGCGCGGCCGCCCTCGGATTGCACCTTCGAATCGAGCTGACGGCATCCGGTGTGCTGCAGCTCTCGGCCACTGTCACCAACCGCGGAGACGACCGTTACGACCTGGGCGGCCTAGAACTCCTGCTGCCCGTTCCCGGCCGGGCCACTCAGATCTTCGACCTCGCTGGGCGCTGGTCTCGCGAACGCGTGCCGCAGCGACACGAGTTCACCATCGGCGGCCACCTGCGCGAGGGCCGCCGGGGCCGCACCGGGCCCGATGCCGCGACCGTGCTGACCGTCGGCGAGGCGGAGTTCGATTTCGCCACAGGGGAAGTCTGGGGCGTGCACCTCGGCTTCAGCGGAAACCACCGCTACCGCGCCGAACGCACCAGCGACGGGCAACGGTTGATCGGCGGCGGCGAATTGCTGCTGCCCGGCGAGATCGCACTCGAACCCGGCGAGAGCTACGCGAGCCCCACGCTCTACGCGGGCACCGCCACCGGCCTGGATGCCCTCGCGCACGACTTCCACGCCCTCCTGCGCGAGCGGCCCGCGCATCCGCGATCCGCTCGCCCGGTGAACCTCAACGTCTGGGAAGCCGTCTACTTCGACCACGACATCGCCAAACTGACGGCCCTCGCCGCTGTCGCAAGCGAGGTCGGTGTCGAGCGGTTCGTCCTCGACGACGGCTGGTTCCGCAACCGTCGCCACGACCGTGCAGGTCTCGGCGACTGGTTCGTCGATGAGACCGTGTGGCCGCTCGGACTGCATCCGCTGGTCGACGAGGTGCGACGACTCGGAATGGGATTCGGGCTGTGGTTCGAACCGGAGATGATCAGCCCCGATTCGGACCTCGCCCGCGCGCATCCCGACTGGATCATGCGCACCGGCGACCGCCTCCCGCCGGAGTCGCGCGCCCAGCAGGTGCTCGACCTGACGAATCCCGAGGCCTACGCCTACATTCTCGGGCGCCTGCAGTCCATCGTCAGCGAGTTCGAGATCGACTACATCAAATGGGATCACAATCGCGACCTCGTCGAGGCGGGCCGCGGGCCCTCGGGAACGCCGGGGGTGCACGCCCAGACGTTGGCCGTCTACCGGCTGCTCGACGAGGTGCGCGCGCTCTTTCCCGCGCTTGAGATCGAGAGCTGCTCGTCGGGCGGGGCGCGGGTCGACCTCGGTATCCTGGAACGCACCGACCGGGTCTGGGCGTCCGACTGCATCGACCCGCTCGAACGCCAGGGCGTCCAGCGCTGGACCAGCCAGCTGATCCCTCTGGAGTTGATCGGCAGCCACATCGCCTCGGAGCGCTCCCACACGACGGGCAGGATGCACACCCTCGGCTTCCGTGCCGTCACGGCACTGTACGGCCACCTCGGCATCGAATGGGATCTGACGACACTCTCGCCGCACGATCGCTCCGAGCTGGCCGGCTGGGTTGCCGTCTACAAGCGGTGGCGCCCCCTGCTGCACAGCGGCGAACTGATCCGTTCGCACGACGGCGCCGGCGCGCGGTGGACGACCGGTGTCGTCGCCCGCGACCGCCGGGAGGCCCTGTTCTCGGTCGTGATGCTCGCGCGAAGCGACGAAAGCCCGATGGAACGCCTGCGACTGAGGGGACTCGACACCGATCTCACGTATCGGGTCGACATCATCGATCCGAGCTCCGTGCTGGCCGGCACGGACCTTCCGCCGTGGCTACAGGAGGAGAACCCCGCCGTCGAACGTCGTTTCACCGGTCGCATGCTGGAGAGCGTCGGCCTCCAGTTTCCCGCCCTGCTGCCGGAATCCGGCGTTCTGCTCCGGGTCGCTGTCGACGAAGACGCCGGATGAGCGCCGCCGCACCCGCCGTTCGGCACGGCATCCGCCTCGCGCTCGCGCTCGGCCTCCTGCAGACCCTCGGCACACTGACCGTCGATGTGTACCTCCCGGCTTTCCCGCGGATCGCCGCCGACTTCGGTGCGCCGACGACCGCAATCCAACTGACCATGACGGGCGCCCTCGTGGGCATGGTGATCGGGCAACTCGTGGTCGGGCCGTGGAGCGACGCGATCGGCCGCCGCCGACTCCTCGGCGCGGCGATCGGGGTGCATGTGGTCGCCTCTCTGCTCTGCGCGGCCTCGCCGAATGTGGCTGTGCTCATCGCCACACGCTTCCTGCAGGGCGCCGCCTCGGCGGCGATCGGGGTGCTCGCGCTCGCTATGGTCCGCGACCTCTACCGTGGGCGCCCGATGGTGCGGATGTTCGCCGCACTCGCGGTCGTCTCCGGGCTCGCGATCGCGGTGGGTCCGATGCTCGGCTCGCTGCTGCTACGGGTGCTGGACTGGCACGGCGTCTTCGTGGCGCTCGCCTGCTACGGACTCTTCGTCGGCGTCTACGGGATGCTCTCGACCGGCGAGACGCTCGTCGCCGCGTCGAATCCCGCATCGCGTCGCCCGGCCCGCTTTCGCGCGGTGCTCGGCGACCGCGTCTCGGTCGGACTCTTCCTGACCGGCGGACTGCTCTGGGCCGGCATGTTCTGCTACCTCTCGTCGTCATCGTTCCTCTTCCAGGACGTGTTCGGACTGACGGAGTTCCAATACGGTCTGGTCTTCGCCTCACACGCGCTGACGATGCTCGTCGGCACGCAGGTCGGCGCACGTCTGGCACAGCGGGTGCCTCCCGGACGTGTGATCGGGGTGTCGACCGCCGTGACCGCGCTCGCGGCGCTCGCGCTGGTGGCGGTCGCCACATCGCCCGAGCCTCCGCTGCTCACCGTGCTCGGGCCCCTGTGGGTCTTCACGTTCGCCCTCGGCGCCACGACACCCTGCCTCCAGGGGCTCGCGATGGAGCGCAACGGGCTCAACGCCGGCACGGCGGCGGCCCTGCTCGGTGCCGCACAACTCGGGCTCGGGGCGGTCGCTTCCCCCCTCGCGGGGTTCTTCGGGCTGGGCACCGCGCTTCCGCTCGGCATCGTCGTGGCATCCTGTCAGCTGCTCGCCGTCTGCGCACTCTGGATGGTGGCGCGCCCGCGATCGATCGTGTTCTCCCCGAACCGCATCCGGCGCCCCGCAGCGATCCGCAGCCGCGCTGATCCGCAGCCGCAGCGATCCGCAGCCGCAGCGATCCGCAGCCGCAGCGATCTGCAGCCGTGCTGGGGGCGCATGGCGGAGGGGGTGCCGCGGCGCGGCGTGCCCGGGTGGGGAGCCGCCCGACGCCGGAGTGCCGGGGTTCGCTCAGGTGCCGGGGTTCACTCAGGCGCCGGCGGGCGCGAGACCGGTGAAGAGGCGCTCCTCGGCACGATCGAGCGCCAGCCTGAGGGAGCCGATCGCCACGGACTCGTCGCCGAGGATCGAGCACACGACGCGCGGGGGGAACAGCGTCTCTTTGTCGATGCGTTCGCGAACTGGGTCGGCGATCGCATCCCCGGCCGCAGACATTCCGCCGCCGATCACGAGCAGCTCGGGGTCCACCGCGACGATGATCGGCGCGAGACCCACGGCGAGATCTTCTGCGAAGTCGTCGATGCGGTGCTGGGCTTCAGCGTCACCGGCGGCGGCCGCCGCGAAGACGCGCTCGACCGCCTCGCCGGGATCGGGTTTCGTCTCGTGGGTGAACTGCAGGAACCGGTCGTAGGCCGGCGCCCACTGCAGGCCACGCCAGAGCCCGATCTCGGTCGCCGCTCCGTGATGCCCGCGGTGCGGGCGACCGTCGATGAGCAGCGCTGTGCCGATGCGACGGCCGGCGTGCAGGTACACGACATCCCCCGCATCCTTCGCCGCCCCCAGCCAGTGTTCGGCGAGCGCCGCCATCGCGATGTCGTTGGCGGCCCGGCTCGGAAACCCGAACCGTTCGCTGACGTGCGCGCCGAGATCTTGACCTTCCCAGCCGGGGATGACCGGACTGTGTGCGACGACCCCGTCGATGCCGACGACTCCCGGTGTCGCGATCACGGCGTCGTCGATGCCCTCGCTTCCGGACGGCACATGCTCCAACGCTTCCTCGATCACCGAGTCGAGCGCACGGAGACGCCGTTCCGAGGTCCATCCCGGGTCGAGCTGGTGGCGCGCGCGGGCCGAGATCTCCCCTTTGAGGTTGCAGATCAAGGCGACCGCCTTGTGGGCTCCGATGTCGACGCCGAGCACATGGCCTGCGTCCGGTCGGAACTCGTAGGCCTGGGCTGGGCGGCCGATCACCTTTCCGGGTCGGGCGGCCTCGTGTTCGACCAGGGTGATCCACTGGGTCGCCACCAGATCGTCGATGGCCTGTTTGGCGGTGGGGCGGGAGATCTGCGCGGCGGACGCGAGTTCAGTGACGGTGCGGGCGCCTCCCTGGTGAAGCACGCGAAGGACCGACTGCAGGTTGAGCCGACGCAAGACGGAGGAATCACCGCCTGCGCGAAGTCCGCCCGATGCCATGTCCACTCCCTCGACCTCATGCGAAAGCGTCTTATGAAAGGTTCTAGCTTAAAGAATGCTAGCACGCATGGGCCGTTCGCTCTTGAATTCGGCAGCGCCTGGGGCAGAGCAGTGCATCAGGGCGAGGGCTCCCGGGTTTTAGACTGGAAGGAATGGGCGTCGCTCGCTTGTCCGTGCCCGTGTCGCTAGTGATTCTCGCGTTCGGCGGGATGCGGTATGGCGTTCATGATTCGTGTCGGGTGAGCATGGGTGCCCTTCGTCTGTTTCATTTCTGGGAGGTTGGATTCCGTGGCCGATTCATCGTTTGACGTGGTCAGCAAGGTCGACAAGATGGAGGCGGACAACGCCCTCAACCAGGCCCGCAAAGAGATCGAGCAGCGCTACGACTTCAAGGGTGTCGGCGCTTCCATCGAGTGGAGCGGCGAGAAGGTGCTGTTGAAGGCCAACACCGAGGAGCGCGTCAAGGCGGTGCTCGAAGTGTTCGAGTCGAAGCTCATCAAACGTGGAATCTCGCTTCGCTCACTCGACACCGGCGAGCCGTTCGCCTCCGGCAAGGAGTACCGCATCGAAGCGGGGATCAAGAACGGCATCGAGCAGGATGCCGCCAAGAAGATCTCGAAGCTCATCCGCGATGAGGCCCCGAAGACTGTCAAGTCTCAGATCCAGGGCGACGAGCTCCGCGTCACTTCCAAGAGCCGCGACGACCTGCAAGCCACTATGGCGCTGCTGAAGAACGCCGACCTCGACGTCGCTCTGCAGTTCGTCAACTTCCGCTGATCGGGCTCGCCCGCTTCACGTGCTGAGATAGCCGCGGAGCCAGCGCGTCATTCGCCCATACGCCTCCTTCCGCACCGGTTCCTTCGACAGGAAGATGTCGTGCAGTGCGCCGTCGATGCGGGTGACCGTGACCGTCGGCGCCAACGAGAGCGCCCGACGGGCGATGTCGTCGACGACCAGCACGATGTCGGAGGACATCATCTCGGGGGTCCACCGCGGCGAGATGGTCGAGCGCGCCGAGGCCATGGTCAGCACGGGTGCGTCGATCGCCAGCCCGGCGGCGACCTGCGCATGACCCGCCAGAACGGCGCTCAGCCAGCCCGAATGCACGACGAAGCCTCGCGGGGGGCGCCAGTCTAAGTCGTAGTCCCATTCGCCGTCCATCGTCGCCGACACGGTTCGCGTATAGAAGCCGAGGTCGACGTTCGGCATCGCCGCGCGCGGATCGACTCGGGCCTGCAAGCCCACGATCGGGGCCAAGGCCGCCCGGCCGGCCGAGCGCGCCTGGAATTCCAGCCAGGGACTGTTCAGTACCAGCGCATCCGCCCGCCCCGGATGCCGGTTCACCCAGAGACTCAGCGTGAGCCCACCGGTCGAATGGCCGAAGAGGACGAGACGTCGACCCCCGGTCTGCCCGATCACGGCGAGAGCCGCTTCGATCTCCTCGTCGTAGGTCGTGAGGTTCTCGACATATCCGGGTGTCTGCCAGCGGCGCAGGCTTCGCCCGTACTTCCGCAGGTCGAGCGCGTAGAACCGCGCTCCCATTCGGTGCCAGTACTCCGCCAGCTCCTTCTGGAAGAAGTAGTCGGACCACCCGTGCACGTAGAGAACATCGGTGTGCGCCGCAGGATCACGCTCGAAGTGCACATCGGAAAGGCGGGGCCCCGGTGCGTAGCGCACCAGGGTCGCCACGACCTCCCCTTCGGCATCCGGCTCGAGCGGCAACGTGAGCTGCTCGAAGCCCGCCCCCAGCACATCCGGTTGCCATTTCGTCTGTTGCTTCATGCACACAGCGTGGCAGGCGGCCACCCTCCTGGCCAGTGCCGAGGCGGACCGGTGGACAACTCCTCGCGACGTCGAACGGTGGAGGAGGTTACTTCGGGTTCGAGATCTGCACCATCTCATCGCGCGGAACGACCTTCACGCGGGTGCGTCCGCGCTGGTCGCCGAGTGACAGCTCGTGCGCGTCCAGATTGTGCCAGCCGTCAAGGTTCGTGTACTCCACACCGCGGGACTTGAGGAGGTTCTCCACAGATTCCTCGGAGGGGTCGGCGGGAACCCACCAATTCCCCTGATCGTTGATCACATGTTTGATCGTTTCCATCGCATCCGATTTGGTGTGGCCGATGAGCCCGACCGGGCCCCGCTTGATCCACCCCGTCGCGTACACGCCGTACATGCGCTCATTGTCGCCCTTGCGCAGCACCTGACCCTCGTGGTTCGGAATCACACCGTGCTTCTTGTCGAACGGAATCTCGTCAAGAGGCGAACCGAAGTAGCCCACCGCACGGTAGAGCGCCTGAATCGGGATCTCCCGAATATCGCCGGTTCCCCGCACGCCGCCCTCGCCATCCGGCTCGGTTCGCTCGTACCGGATCGCCGCGACAGCGCCCTCGTCGTCGGAGACGATCTCGAGCGGCTTGGCGTAGAAGTGCAGGTGCAGCCGGCGAGACGCCTGGCCTACCTCGCGCTCCCGCCACTTCTGCAGCACGCGATCGATCACCATCACCTGCTTGTTGCTGGCGATGGCCGCTCGGGAACCCTCGTCGTAGTCGAAATCCTCGTCGTAGACGATCATGTCGACGTCGTTCAGCTCGCCGAGCTCACGCAGCTCCAGGGGTGTGAACTTCACCTGTGCCGGGCCACGCCGCCCGAAGACGTGCACATCCGTCACCGGCGAGCTCTTCAGAATCTCGTAGACGTTGTCCGGAATCTCGGTCGGAAGCAGATCGTCGGCGTGCTTGGCCAAGATGCGCGAGACGTCGAGGGCGACATTGCCGTTCCCGATCACCGCGACCGACTCCGCCTCGAGCGGCCAGGTGCGCGGAACATCGGGGTGCCCGTCGAACCAGCTCACGAACTCGGCGGCCCCATACGACCCCTTCAGGTCGATACCGGGAATGTCGAGGTCGGAGTCCCGCATCGCCCCTGTGGCGAAGATCACAGCGTTGTAGTGCTTCTTGAGATCGTCGAGGGTGATGTCGCGACCGTAGGTGACATTCCCGAACAATCGGATCTCACCGCTGTCGAGCACCTCGCGAAGCGCGGTGATGATGCCTTTGATGCGGGGATGGTCGGGGGCGACGCCGTAGCGCACCAGGCCGTACGGCGCCGGCAGCTGCTCGAACAGGTCGATGGAGACGTCGAACTCCCGCTCCGCCTTGAGCAGGATGTCCGCGGCATAGATCCCCGCAGGGCCCGCGCCGACGATGGCCAGTCGCAATTTGGTCATTCGTTGTGTCTTCCTTGCTCAGTTCGAACGTTCCACGATGGTTTCCGCGAAACGCGTCAGGGCCTTCTTCACCGAACCGGTCGGCAACGGCGCCAGCGCCTCGACCGCTTCTCGTGCCCATTGGTGCGCCTCTTCCAGCGTCTGCCTCGTCACCTCGTGGTCGCGCAGTGCCGCGATCGCCGAGGTCGCCTCCGGAGAGAGCACGCCGTCGTCGACCGTGCCGATCACATCGCGTTCCAGCCGTTCGAGAAGCTCTCGCGCGTCCGCATCGGTCTGCGCCCTCGCCCGAAGGCGCAGCAACGGCAGCGTCGCCACTCCGGCGCGCAGATCGTTCCCCGGTGTCTTCCCGGTCTCTTTCACACCCTTGGCAGAGAGGTCGATCACATCGTCGATGAGCTGGAAGGCGACGCCGACCTTCTCGCCGAACACCACGACCGGCCTCTCATACTCAGCCGGCGCCTTCGAGAACACGACGCCCATCTGTGCGGCGGCCGCGATGAGCGACCCGGTCTTGTCAGCGAGCACCTGGATGTAATGCTCGATCGGGTCTTCGCCCTCCTGGGGGCCGATCGTCTCGTGGAGTTGTCCGAGGCACAACCGCTCGAAGGTGTCGGCCTGCAGATTGATCGCGCGCTCCCCGAGCGCCGCGACCATCTTGCTGGCACGGGCGAAGAGCAGATCGCCGGTGAGCACCGCGACCGAGTTGCCCCACACGGACTGAGCGCTCGGGACCCCCCGCCGCATCTGCGCCTCGTCCATGACATCGTCGTGGTACAGCGAGGCGAGATGAGTGATCTCGATCGCCTCGGCAGCGGAGAGGACCTCGGGAGTGTTGCCCTGACCGAGCTGAGCGGTGAGCAGGGTGAGCATGGGGCGAACCCGTTTGCCACCGGCCTCGAGAAGGTAGCGCGCCGTGACGTCTGCGAGCACGTCGGCGAACCGCATCTGCGAGTGGAGACCCTCCTCCACGAGAATGAGCCCCGCGTCGACGGCGGCAGCGAGACCCTTGTCTTCCCCTGAGGCGAAGATCTTCTCGCTCAGGCCGATCTGGCTAGAAAGCGACGCAGGTCGTCGCACAGCCGGAACGCTTGATGGCACTACTCCCCCTCAGGTGGGACGGTTGGCTTCGATGACGCTTTGCTCGACCCCGCTTCGGAGCGAGGTGCACGCTTGGACGCGGCAGGCTTCGCCGCGGTGGACTTCGCGGCAGTCGGCTTTGCAGCTGCAGGCTTCGCAGCAGCAGACTTCGCGGCAGCAGACTTCGTGGCAGCAGACTTCGCGGCAGAGGCCTTCGCGGCAGTCGGCTTCGCAGCTGCAGGCTTCGCAGCAGCAGACTTCGCGGCAGAGGCCTTCGCAGCAGTCGGCTTCGCAGCAGTCGGCTTCACGGCAGTCGGCTTCGCAGCTGCAGGCTTCGCGGGGGCGACGGCCGTTGGCTTGACACCCCGGTGGAGGGCGACGATTCCGGCGGTCAGATTGCGGTAGGCGACCGACTCGAAACCGGCCTGACGAACCCAGTCGGCCAGCACGGGCTGGGTGGGCCACGCCTCGATGGAATCCATCAGATACTCGTAGGCAACGGGATTCGAGCTGGCCACCCTGGCCAGCACCGGCATCCCGAAACGGAGGTATGCGGAATAGCCGCTGCGGATGAGCGACAGCGGCGGACGGGAGAACTCGCAGATCACGACACGGCCGCCCGGTTTCGTGACGCGGAAGAACTCGGCGAGCGCCTTCTGCGGGTCGACGATGTTGCGGAGCCCGAACGAGATCGTGACCGCATCGAACGTGTCATCGTCGAAGGGCAACGCCATGGCGTCCGCCTGCACGAACTCGACGAAAGGGTTTCCCGCCTGGCGTGCCCGGCCGACATCGATCATCCCGGCCGAGAAGTCGGCCGCGACAACGCGGGCCCCCTCCTTGGCGAGGGACGCGCTCGAAGTGCCGGTACCAGCGGCGACATCGAGGATCACCTCTCCGGCGCGCGGGGCGACAGCACGCGTCGTCGCCATCCGCCAGAGGGCCGCGTTCCCCATCGACAGGACGTTGTTCGTCCGGTCGTAGTGGGTCGACACCTCATCGAACATGGCGGCGACCTGCTCGGGCTGCTTACGGAGGTCGGCCTTACTCACCCCACTAGCTTAGGCGGAGCCCGAGGACGGCGCATCGACGACGGCGGAGCCGAGGCCACAACCACGACGAACGCCCAGGCCACGCGCATCGGTCCCCCAGCATCCCGGGCGTAGGCTGAACCGGTGACAGCTACAGCGACCACGACGCGTGCGCCCGGCGCCATCGCGCTTACGGTCGAGACGACCCCCCTCGACGACGTGCGCCAGCTCATCCCGTTCCTCGACGCGCGGCACCCGCTGCTCTGGTTGCGCCGCGGTGAAGGTCTGGCCGGCATCGGAACAGCCCTGCGACTGGAGTTCACCGGGGCCGACCGCATGCGCGCGGCGACGACGGCGTGGGCAGAGGTGGTCTCGCGGTCGTCTGTCATCGACCCGCTCGCGAAGCCGGGCACGGGGCTCGTAGCGTTCGGCACCTTCGCGTTCGCCGACGACAGCGCACGGCCGAGCGTGCTCATCGTTCCCGAGGTCGTGATCGGGCGACGCGACGGACGCAGCTGGATCACGCGGATCCGACCGCTCGACAACGCCGAAATGCCTGACAGGACCGGAGCCGACACCGGCCGTACCGGTTCCACATCTGGCCTCGGCGCCGTCCCGAACCCTCAGCCCACACCGTTCGGCGACGAATACCGTCTCTCACTGCTCCCGGGCGCCCTGAAGAAAGACGGCTACCGCGAGGCGGTGGCCGCCGCGGTGGAGCGCATCCGCGAACACGATCTCAGCAAAGTGGTGCTGGCACGCGACCTCGTCGGCCACCTCCCCCACGAATCCGATCTACGGCGAGCGCTCGTCGAACTGGCGCTCGGCTACCCCGAATGCTGGACCTTCGCGGTCGACGGTCTCGTCGGGTCATCCCCCGAAACACTGGTTCGGGTCGACCACGGCGCGGTCAGTGCGCGCGTGCTCGCCGGAACGATCTCCCGCGGCAGCGACGCTGCCAGCGACCACGAGGCGGCCGTCTCCCTCGCCGCCAGCACCAAAGACCAGGATGAGCACGGCTACGCCGTCGACAGTGTCCTGGCCGCCCTCGCGCCGCACAGTTCGGGGCTCGCGGCCAGCGATGTCCCGTTCACCCTGAAGCTGCCCAATCTGTGGCATCTGGCGACCGACGTGGAGGGCACCCTCAGCGACGGCTCCACCTCCCTCGACCTGATCGACGCCCTGCACCCCACCGCAGCGGTCGCCGGAGCCCCGACCCGGGATGCGGTGGCCCTCATCCGCGAGCTCGAACCGTTCGACCGGGGCCGCTACGCGGGACCGGTCGGCTGGGTGGGTGCCGACGGCGACGGCGAATGGGCCATCGCCCTGCGCTGCGCACAGGTGAGCGAGAACGGCGACCTCACGGCGTATGCCGGCTGCGGAATCGTCGCGGACTCCGACCCGGAGCGGGAGCTCGCCGAGACGGCGATGAAGTTCCGCCCCATCGTCGAAGCATTCGGCTGAGCCCCGCCCCACCGAAGCGACGAGATCAGGAGGCGGCCAGGCGCTTACGCTCGACGTCCACGTCGTAGTCGGCGGGTGGCCAGCCGAGGTCGAGTTCTTCGAGCGCCCGGATGAGCAGATGCTGCACGGCGAGCCGCGCATACCATTTGCGGTCGGCGGGCACCACGAACCAGGGGGCGTGCTCGGTGGAGGTACGCTCGAACACCGTCTGGTACGCATCCTGGTACGAATCCCAGAGCAGACGCTCGTCGACGTCGCCGGGGTTGTACTTCCAGTGCTTGTCCGGCCGGTCGAGCCGGTCCGCGAGCCGTGATTTCTGCTCGTCCTTGCCGAGGTGCAGCATCACCTTGACGATGCTCGTGCCGTCGTCGACGAGCTGCGACTCGAAGTCGTTGATCGCGCCGTAGCGTCGCTCGATCTCGGCTGCCGGGGCGAGCTCGCGGACGCGGCCGATCAGCACATCCTCATAGTGGGAGCGGTCGAAGACGCCGATCTGACCGGCGGCCGGGAGTTCCCTCTCCACCCGCCAGAGGAAGTCGTGGGAGAGCTCCTCTTTCGTCGGCTTCTTGAACCCTTTGTAACGGACACCGCCGGGGTTCACAGCACCCACGACATGCGAGACGATCCCGCCTTTGCCCGCCGTGTCCATCGCCTGCAGCACGAGCAGCACCCGGCGCTGGTCGCCGACGGTCCCTGCCGCGAAGAGCCGCTCCTGCAGATCGGCGAGGATGCTCGCCCCCTCCGCCAGCGCTGCGGCGCCGTCGTGCTTGCCGCCGTCGAAACCCGAGTGCGCATCCGTCGCCTGGTCGGCCAGCGTGAAGTCGTCCCCGGCTTTCAGCAGGTCGTACGGGTCGGATGTCCAGAAGCTTTCGCGTCCCACGTGTCCTCCTCGATCGAGCGGTGAGTTCATAGTACGGTCACGGCACGGATTTTCGACACCGGGATGCGCGTCGACACGGTGGCGCATCTGCGAACGCCGCATCCGCCGCGGAGTGACCACGACCCTCTGCAGCGGCCGTCGCGCCAGAACCCGCCCCGCCCTGCCCCCGCCCCGGCCCGGCACCGCCCTGCTCCGCCCCGCCCCGGCCCTGCTCCGCCCCGCCCCGGCCCGCCCCGCCCCGGCCCGGCCCCTGAATTCAGGGGAACCCACGCGGCGCGCGCCGACACGTCCTGTACTCAGGCACTGGCGGTCGCCCCCGAGGCATTCATCCTGAATACCGGCGACGCCCACCCGGCGCCCACCCGGTCGGCCGGCCACCCGGTCACCCGGCCACCCGGTCAGCCGGCCCGCCCCCGCCCTGCCCCGGCCCCCTGAATTCAGGGGAACCCACGCGGCGCGCGCCGACACGTCCTGTACTCAGGCACTGGCGGTCGCGCCCGAGGCATTCATCCTGAATACGGGCGACGCCCTCCCGGCGCCCACCCAGTCACCCGGTCACCCAGTCACCCGGTCACCCGGTCACCCAGTCACCCGGTCACCCGGTCACCCGGTCACCGTCCGGTCGAATACCGGATCGAACGCGTGCGCCGGGTAGTAGGCCACCGTCGACTCGTCCCCGCCCGGCAGTAGCAGCGGCCGAAACTCGGCGTCCGCCTCGGCGTCTTCGAACGTGAGGTCGAGGATCTCCCGCCAGCGTCCGTCCGGCATCCGCTGCACCGTGGCCTCCCAGGTGACGCCCGGGGTCTCCTTGGCCTGCAGCCGGAAGTGGATGCCGACGGCGCGTCGCCGTTTGAGCAGCGAGAGCAGCCCTCGGTAGACGGCGATCCGCTCCACCGAGGTGAACCACGGCCGCAGACTGCGCACGAGCACATCGGCGTTCCACAGGATCGTCGTGGCGAATCCGGCACGCGACTGGTAGACGTCCACTGCTATCACCCCGGGGATGCGCCGCAGCGTCTGTCGCAGGGTGCCGCGGGTGATCCCCTCCTGCACCGTGCTGTGCAGGTAGAACGGCACCGACGGTTGCGGCACCGACGCCCCGGCCCGCAGCGCGGCGTGGTCGACGAGCCGCTGCCCGGGGCCGAAGTGCACGCGCAACTGCCGGAGCATGTCGGCGACGCGCTCGTCGGGCGGGTCGGCTTCGAGTGCGCCGGCCGTGTCTGCGTAGGCGGTCGACTGGTGGAGCGCGCCCAAGCGGAACCCGATCGGCAGCGGCGGACCCGCCTTGACGGTCACGAACTCCCGGGTGCCCGCGGTCACCCCCGAGACACCGCCCCGGCTCCAGCGCACGGGATTCTCGCGGCCCTCCAGCCGGGGAACGATGTCGAGCACGTGCTCCAGGGCGAGGACACGCACGCCGGGCGGTAACTCCAACCGGCCGAGCGGGGCACCACCGGTGACCAGGTGCGTCACCGTGAAGCCGGCGGCGGCCGCCCGAACGGCGACTTGGGCCGCCACCATTCCGCCGAGGCTGAACCCGGCCAGCAGCACCGGCTCGCCCTGGCGGATTCCGGCGGCACGCATCGTCTCGAGTCCGGCACGGGTAGCGGTCGCCTCGACGTCTGCGCCGATCACGAGGTCGGCCGTGAGGTCGTTGGGGGCGACGCCGGCGCGGGGATGCCACGACTTGGTGCTCGGGAACTGCACGATCCAGTGCCGCAACCCGCTCGCATCCGGGCGGGAGCTCAGCCGGATGAGCGCGACATCCGCCCGATCGTCGAGGTCGGGATCGCACAGGTCGTCGATCTCGCGCTGGCTCACGAACAGGTCGCGCAGACCGGTGATCTGGTGCCGTCTCAACGCTCCCGCCGCGAGTCCGGGGTAGCCGAGCGGGTCGGGGTACGGCCCGAGGGCGAGCCCGAGGAGGGCGGCCGGGGCGTCGACGATGCCCGGTGACGGCCGATAATCGTGCCGCGCATCCGGGTCGCGCCACCAGGTGAGGAAGTCGCGAATGTGCGGGAACGTCTCGGCCAGATAGTCGTCGTATTCGAGGGTGCGCACGCGGTGCCCGTCGAGGAGCAGCCCGCGACGACGTCCCACGTTCACGGCTTTGCGAAGGAGACCCGGCAGCGTGAAGACCGCGACGTACGGCCGGGCGCGCCACCGCGGCGAGACCAGGCCGATCAGCCCGGCGAGCAATGCGAGCGGGGCGAGCAGAGGCACCGCCAGCCGCGCGGTCGCCCCGAAGAGCCGGGGTGCCGCGTTCAGATAGAGGGAGCTGTCGGTCAGCGTGCGTTCCGCGCGATCGCGCGGCGGCCGCAGACGGAACGGGTAGGGGTTGCGCGCCCTCCGCTGCACGGCGAACCACACCCAGCCCGCCAGCGCCTCGACGATCCGCACCACGACGGCGAGGAGGCCGACCGCGACCGCGACGACGAGCAGGAGCAGGCCGACGGCGAGCGCGAGAAGACCCCCGACGATCAGCCCGGCGACGAGGGCGATCCACCGCCCGGGCCCGCGGCCTCGCGCTGTGCGCGGGCGGTTCTGGGGCAGCATGGCGTCAGCCTAGCGCTGGCGGCCGACGCGGACTCCTGGCGGCGGCCCCGCGGGCGGGATGCGCTACATACATGTATTTGAGTCGCTTTCGCTGGTGCCCGAGCCGACGCGAGCGCTACCTTTTCGTCAGGACACCGCGCCACTCCGGCACGGCGAATGAAAGGGAAACCCCGCAATGTGGAACAACTTCTGGAACGTCATCTGGCTCATCTTCTGGGCCTTCGCGTTCATTGCGTACTTGTTCGCGCTGTTCGCCGTGATCGGTGATCTGTTCCGCGACCGCAAGCTCAACGGCTGGTGGAAGGCGCTGTGGATCATCTTCCTCATCTTCCTGCCGTTCCTCACGGTGCTCGTCTACCTGATCGCTCGCGGCCGCGGTATGGCCGAGCGCCAGGTGAAGGAAGTGACCCAGGCTCAGTCGCAGGCCGACGACTACATCCGTCAGGTCGCCAGCACCTCGCCCGCCGACGATATCGCCAAGGCGAAGGCGCTCCTCGACCAGGGCGTCATCACTGCGGGCGAGTTCGACGCCCTCAAAGCGAAGGCCCTCGGCAACAAGTTCTGAGGCCGTCGACGCCGACGACGACGCACGGCGTTCGCGACGCCCGTGCCGGGCACGGAGGCTCTCCCCTCTAGCGCGAACGCCCGTGCGGTTCGTATTCTGATATCCGCGACCAGTCGGCCGCATCCACTGCAAGGAAGAGAGCAAGCGCAATGGCGGGAAAGTTCGAGCTCTACCAAGACAAGTCCGAGCACTGGCGGTTCCGCCTGAAGGCCGGGAACGGTGAGATCATCGCCGTCGGCGAGGCGTACAACTCCAAGGCGAGCGCGCAGAACGGGATCGATTCCGTGAAGCGCAACGCCGCAGAAGCCGAGGTCGTCGTCGTCGACAGCTGATCTCGATAGTGAGCAAGGGGCGCCCTCCGATCGAGATCGGCGGACGCCCCTTTTCATTGGTCGATGTCCTCCTGTCGTGACACCGTGGCAGATGTAATATTCATGTATGCCTGTACCCGACACAGAGGCCGTCAACCCGAGACGGCTGATCAGAGACGAAGTATTCCTCCGCCTCCTCGACGCGATCGTCGACGGCGACCTCCTCCCCGGTGAGCAGCTCTTCGACGCCGAGATCGAGAAATGGGTCGGCGTCTCCCGCACCCCTGTGCGCGAGGCCCTCAACCAGCTCGCAGCCATGGGGCTCGTCGAGATCCTGCCCCAGAAGCGCACCAGGGTCACGCCGATCGACACGAACCGCCTCCGCGGTCTGATCGAAACCCTCCGCACCCTGTTCCGCAGCGTGGTGCGGGATGCGACCCCACTGCTCACCGACGGAGACAAGGCCGAGCTCGCCTCCTTCGCAGAGCAGATCAGCTCCGGCGAAGGCCTGGCCGACCTCGGCCGATCACGGCTGGTCAGCGAGAACTTCCTCAACATCTACGTGCGGCGGCTCGACAACAAAACGATCGCCCGCCTCCTCTCGCGCCACATGCCCGAGATCCGGCGCGCCATCAACATCGCGCCCTCCACCGCCCCCTTCGAAACCGGCCTGCCCATCCTGCAGGCCACCGTTGACGCCTCGATCGCCGGCGACGCCGACACGGCGGCCGCCGGAGTCGACGACTTCTGGCTGCACACCGTCGGCGCACTGGTGGACTCGCTCGAGACCGAGGAGAAATAATGCCACTGCCCGTCAAAGACACCAAGCCCGTCGAGCGTCAGCTGCTCCGCGACGTCGTCTACACCCGGCTCTACGACGGGATCATCGACGGCACGCTCGAGCCCGGCGAGACCCTGCTCGACGAGAAACTGACCGCCTGGCTCGGCGTCTCCCGCACTCCGGTGCGCGAGGCCCTCATGAAGCTCGCCGACATCGGTCTCGTCGAGATGGCACCCAACCGGTACACCCGGGTCGCCCCGATCGACCTGCGCGCCATCGATGAAGCGATCTACGCTACCGGCATCCTCCACGAGCACGCCGCCCGCACAGGGATCCCGCAGCTGACCCCGGCCGCGATCACCCGCCTCGAGAAGCTGGCCAGAGATGCGAGGAAGCACGCCAAGTCGGCCGACCTCCCCGCCCTCGGCGCCGACCTCAACGCGTTCTTCCACGAGCTCGAAGAAGCCACCGACAACCGCGTGCTCCTCGCCGTGGCCGAAGGACTCAGCCCGCAGCTCCTGCGCTATGTGACCGTCTGGGAGCTGCCGTTCGACACGGCCGACATCCCGGGGCGGATCGCCGAGATCGCCGCCGCCGCCAAAGAGCGAGACGGCGAGAAAGCGGCGACGCTCGTCCACGAACTCTACGAATCCGCCCGCCAGCAGTTCTTCAGCGAGTTCCGGCGCACCGACGCGGAGATCGACGAGAACCCGATCCTCTGATCGGTCGAGCGGCTGCTCAGACCTCGAAATCGACGGCTGAGCGGCCGCTTATCACCGAGCGGATGTACGCGGCGACGGCCTGGTGGTCGGGATGCTCGACATATCGCGCCAACGCCGCCGCATCCTCGAAGTCGCTGATCAGCACGACATCGAAGTTCGCCTCGGGGGTGAGCGCGTTCACGCCGACCTCCAGGCTCAGCAGCTCCGGAATGGTCGCCGGCAGCGACTCCAGGCCGGACGTGATCGCGGCGATCTGTTCGGCACGCTCGGCTTCCCCGGTCGCGGCGAGCTTCCACGAGACGACGTGGCGGATGGTCATACTGCCTCCAAGAGAGCGGTTCGCAGACGCGCGGGATCGACGCGCCAGTAGGTGTGCACCCGGCCGCCGATGAGCACGACGGGGATCTCCTCCACGTAGCGCTCGTGCAGCTCGGCATCCTCCAGGATGTTCCGCTCGGCGACGGTGACAGCGGGGGAATCCTCCGGCAGGTCGGCAACGACAGACCGGATCACTTCCCGTGCGTCATCGCAGAGATGGCAGCCCGGTTTGCCGATGAGGATCAGGTCGACGGAAGACACCTGATCAGCCTAGAGCCCGGCCACCATAAACGGGACCAAGCAAAAAGCGCCGACCCTTTCAGGTGCCGACGCTTGCGCTGCAGACGCTGAGGTCTACTTCTTGTTGCGACGCTGGTGGCGAGTCTTGCGAAGCAGCTTGCGGTGCTTCTTCTTCGCCATACGCTTGCGACGCTTCTTGATAACGGAACCCACGTAGACCTCACAAAAGATAGGGGGCAGGCCGCGGGATACGCGGCGACACAAGACACCAGTCTAGCGG
Organism: Leifsonia poae; assembly: GCF_020009625.1. NCBI lineage: Bacteria > Bacillati > Actinomycetota > Actinomycetes > Micrococcales > Microbacteriaceae > Leifsonia > Leifsonia poae. The sequence goes on along the minus strand of NZ_JAIHLP010000002.1, from coordinate 2,944,500 downwards.
ACGTCAGGCAGTGTCGGCGACGTGGTTGTCCAGAGCCTGCGTGACGGCCGACTCCGGCACCCGGAACGAACGCCCGAACCGGATGGCGGGGAGCTCCCCAGAGTGCACCAGACGGTACACGGTCATGCGGGAGACGCGCATCATGTCGGCCACCTCGGCGACCGTCAGAAAGCGCACATCCGAGAGATCGCGTGCCATGAGTGTCGAATTCCTCTTGTTCCGGACCCGATGACGGGTCTGAAGTCCAATGGTACCCGTGTGGAACGGGTGGTGAATCGACACTCTAGAGCCAGTTCGGCCCTCGCGTAAAGGGGCGAGGGGCGCCTGCTCAGTCGCGACGCCATTTGCGCGGGGTGACGCGCTCGACGGCCGACGTCACCCGGTGGCTCGTGTCGGCGAACACCTTGCCGACCGTGCTCGCGAACTCGCGGGTCTCGTCGGCCAGATCGACCCCCAGGCCGGAGATGTCGAGCTCGGTCGCCACGAACGGGATGATCCAATCCTCCACGGCCTCCAACGGCGCCGAATCGAGGCGGTAGTAGCGATGCTGGCCCTCCTCGCGAACGGCGACGAGTCCCGCATCCCGCAGCACCTTCAGGTGTTTGGAGACGGTCGGCTGGCTGAGCTCAAGGGTGGCCACGATCTCGGAGACGCTGATCTCGCCGGCGGCGTCGGCGGCGTCGGCGGCGTGACGGTCGAGGAGAACGCCCAGAATGTCGCGTCGCGTCGCGTCGGCAATCACGTCAAAGATGTCGGCCATTCCCCCAGGCTAGTCACTCGCCCAGCGGAGTACCATGTCAAGCTGTCGTCAGGGAGGAGCAGACCATGCGAGCAGGCCAGCTCACCAGACGGCTGCCGGCCGGCCCGGCCGGCCGCGTTCGCGAAGCCCTCAACGGCTTCGCGAGCCGCAGCCCCTCACGGTTCGCGATCCTGGTGTTCACGCTGCTCATCCTCGTGTTCACGCTGCTGTTCTCGCTGCCGATCGCCACGACCACGAGCTCGACCACGCCGCTCGCCGACGCCCTGTTCACGGCCGTCTCCGTGATCTGCGTCACCGGGCTCTCCACCGTCGACATGGCCACCCACTGGTCGGTGTTCGGGCACTCGCTGGTCTACGTGGGCGTTCAGGTCGGCGCGGTCGGCGTGCTGACGATGGCGAGCATCCTGGGCCTCGTCATTTCCAGACGGCTCGGACTGCGCGCCAAGCTGATGGCCGCCAGCGACAGCAACCCACAGCGCATCCACGCCGGGCCGGTGGCCGAGGGGCAGGCTGTGCGCCTCGGCGAGGTCGGAAAGCTGCTGATCACCGTCGCTCTCAGCATGGTCGTCATCGAAGGCGTCGTGGCAATGCTGCTCTTCGTGCGGATGCTCATCGCCGGCACCGGGCTCGGCACCGCCGTCTGGGAGAGCGTCTACTACTCGGCGATGGCGTTCACGAACACCGGCTTCGCCCCGAACGTCGAAGGCCTCACCCCGTTCGCCACCGACTACTGGTTCCTCGGCGCCCTGATGATCGGCGTCTTCCTCGGCTCGATCGGGTTTCCGGTCATCCTCGCCATCGCCATGAACCTGCGGAAACGGCGGCGGCGGTGGTCCATCCACGTGAAGATGACGCTGCTCACGTCGGTGATCCTGCTCGTCGCCGGCACTGTGCTCTACATCGTTCTCGAATACGACAACCCGAAGACGTTCGGCAATCTGGATGCCGGCCACACCGTCTTCCAATCCTTGTTCCTGTCGACGATGACCCGGTCGGGCGGGTTCTCGACGATCCCCATCGACGATCTGCACGGCTCGAGCCTGCTGGTGACCGACATGCTCATGTTCATCGGCGGCGGCTCGGCCTCGACGGCCGGCGGCATCAAAGTCACGACACTCGCTGTGCTGTTCCTCGCCGCCTTCGCCGAGGCACGCGGGGTGGAATCGATGGATGCGTTCAAGCGCCGCATCCCGATCGACGTCCTGCGCCTGTCGGTGGCGGTCGCCATCTGGGGCGCGACGATCGTTGCCGTGTCGAGCATCGTCATCCTGCAGATCACGAAGGCCCCCCTCGACCATGTGCTCTTCGATGTGATCTCGGCGTTCGCCACCTGCGGTCTCTCCACGGGGCTCACCGAGAAGCTCCCGGATGCGGGTGTGTACGTCATGGCTGCCACGATGTTCTGCGGGCGCGTTGGTACAGTGACACTCGCTGCGGCGCTGGCCCAGAGTCAACGCAAACAGCTGTTCCAGAACCCGGAGGAGAGGCCGCTCGTTGGTTGACAGGATCAAGCACAACGCCCCGGTGCTGGTGATCGGCCTCGGACGTTTCGGCGCCGCCACCGCCGGACAGCTCGACCGGCTCGACCGCGAGGTGCTGGCCATCGACACAGACGGCGCCCTGGTGCAGAAGTGGGCCGACCGCGTGACGCATACGGTGCAGGCGGATGCGCGATCCATCGAGACCCTGCGCCAGATCGGCGGGGAAGACTTCTCCATCGCCGTCGTGGCTGTCGGCTCGTCAATCGAGGCGAGCGTGCTCATCACCGCGAACCTGGTCGACCTCAAGGTGCCGCAGATCTGGGCGAAAGCGATCTCGCAATCGCACGGCAAGATCCTCGAACGCATCGGCGCCAACCACGTGATCTACCCGGAGGCCGAAGCGGGCGAACGTGTCGCCCACCTTGTCTCCGGCCGCATGCTCGACTTCATCGAGTTCGACGACGACTTCGCCCTTGTGAAGATGTACCCGCCGAAACCCATCCGGGGACTCAACCTCACCGAGTCTGGCGTGCGCACCAAATACCGCATCACTGTCGTCGGCGTGAAGTCCCCCGGCAAACCGTTCACCTATGCCACCGCCGACACCGTCGTCTCCAACCACGACCTCATCATCATCTCCGGCACCTCCTCCGACATCGAACGCTTCGCCGCCCTCGACTCCTAACCCCCTCCTCCCCGCCCCGCCCCCCCTCCCCCCAAACCGTCGAGTCCACGAATTGTCTGCGGACTCGCGCGTTTTCGGGCGACTTTGTGCGCACTCGACGGGTGGGGTGTGGATAACTTCTGCGGGCTGACGGAAGATGCGGTTGGGTGAGCGGATGCAGGGGTTCAGAACGAGAGACGCACTCGCCGCAGGTGTGCCGCGAGCTTCACTGTACGACGGCCGGTACCACCGGCCCTTTCACGGGATTCGCACGTCGACAGCGCCGACAGGTCACCTCGAGTTGTGTCGCACAGCCATGCTGATACTCCCTCCTGGGGTTGTCCTGTCGCACCGATCGGCAGCGGTCGCCCACAGAATGCCTCTCCCCCGCCGGGTTCTCCCCGTCGAGGTCGACGTCAGCGTCTTCGAGCCCGATCGTCCGCCGCGGATACGCGGGGTCACCGGCCACCAGCTCACGCCGACCGGGCAGCGCGTGGTGCAGGTCGGAGGCATGCGTGTTCTGGCTCCCGAGGAAGCCTGGGTGCAGCTCGGTAGCCTTCTCACGCCTGAGGAGCTCACGGTGATCGGTGATTTCCTCCTGACGGGCGATGAGCCGTACAGCCGGAACCCCCCACCTGTCACACGCGCCCAACTCGATGGCGCGCTTCGCCGTCACGGCCGTCACCGCGGAGTCCGGAATCTGCGGCTCGCCGCGCCGCGCATCCGCTACGGATCGCTCTCGCCTCAGGAGTCACGGCTGCGCCTGGCCCTCGAGGATGCGCAGCTGCCGTCGCCGGAACTCAACTACCGGGTTGCCGGGCCGACGGGTGAAACCGCTGCGATGATCGATCTGGCGTACCCCGCGTATCGGGTGGCGATCGAGTATCTGGGTGACCACCATCGCAGTACGGCGAAGGTCTACCGCGACGACATCCGCCGCCGCGAGTGGCTGGTCGAGCGCGGATGGGACGTCATCCTCGTGACCGCGGCCGACGCGTTCTCTGACGTGGCCCGACGGGTGCGCACCGCGCTCCGCCGATCCCTCACGAAGTAGCACCCGAGTCCACGAACTGTCTGCGGACTCGACGGTGTTTGGGAGACTTTGAGCGGACTCGACGGTCGGCGGGGATCAGGGGGGGGTCGGCGGGGATCAGTACAGCTAGGAGGCGGCGAGTTCGCGGGCGCGGGCGAGGGCGGCGTCGGTGGCGCGGGCGAACAGGGTGGCGAGGTCGGCGGTTTCGAGCACGGCGATCGCCCGCTCGGTGGTGCCGCCCGGGCTGGTGACGCGGCGGCGGAGCTCGGCGGGGTCGTCGCCGGAGGTGACGAGGAGTTCGGCAGCCCCGAGGAAAGTACCGTTCACCAGCTGAGCCGCCTGGTCGGGTGTGAACCCCTTGCCCACGGCGGCGGCGGTGAGCGCCTCGATCAGATAGTAGACGTAGGCAGGGCCGGAGCCGGAGATGGTGCTCAGCGCATCCAGCTGCGCCTCAGGCACCTCGACCACCTCGCCCACGGTCTCGAACAGGGTGCGAACCGTCTGCAGGTCGTCGGCGTCGGAGCGCAGCCCTCCGCTGATACCGGTGACCGCTTTGCCGACGATCGCCGGAGTGTTCGGCATCGAGCGAACCACCGAGATGGTGTCAGGGAGCAGGGCCTCGAACGTGGCGATGGTCACGCCGGCGGCGACGCTCACGACGATGGCGCCGGGGGTGAGGGATGCGGCGATCTCGCGCAGCAGGTCGGGCACCATCGCGGGCTTCACCGCCACGAGCACGATCTCGGCGCCGTCGACGGCGAGCCGGTTCGCTTCCGGGCGCGACGAGGTGGCATAGGCGGTCACGCCGGGGAGGTCGCCGAGCTCGGCCGCGCGCGCCTCGGCGCGGTTCGTGACGCGGATGCCGCCTTGGACCACGACGCCGGGGGCGACGAGTCCGCTGAGGATGGCCCGGCCCATGGAACCGGCCCCGAGGAGGGCGATCGTGGGGAGCGTGACGTTCTGCGTGTCGGTCATGCCGCCATCCTAGGATGGTGTGCATGAGCGCATCCGGTGGCACCAAGGCGATCATCGCGGCCTTCGCCGCCAACCTGGGCATCGCGCTCACGAAGCTCGTCGCCTGGTTCTTCTCCGGCTCGTCGTCGATGCTCGCGGAGGGCGTGCACTCGCTCGCCGACTCGGGCAACCAGCTGCTGCTGCTGCTCGGCGGACGCAAAGCGAAGAAGCTGGCCGACCGCGAGCATCCGTTCGGATACGGCAGGGAACGCTACGTCTACGCCTTCGTGGTGTCGATCATCCTGTTCTCGGTGGGTGGCGTCTTCTCGCTCTACGAAGGCTTCGAGAAGCTGTCGCACCCGGATCCGCTCGACAACTGGTGGCTGCCGCTGCTCGTGCTGGTGGTCGCGATCGGTCTGGAGTCGTTCTCGCTGCGCACGGCGGTGCACGAGTCGCGCCCGCACAAGGTCGGCATGACCTGGCCGCAGTTCATCAGACGGGCGAAGGCGCCGGAACTGCCGGTGGTGCTCCTGGAGGACGTCGCCGCCCTCACCGGTCTCGTGTTCGCCCTGGCGGGCGTCGGGCTCACCGTGATCACCGGCAACGGCGTCTGGGATGCGGTGGGCACGCTGCTGATCGGCGCCCTGCTGATCGTGGTGGCGATCATCCTCGGCATCGAGACGAAGAGTCTGCTCGTCGGCGAGGGTGCGAGCGACGCAGATGTCGCAGCCATCGAGCAGGCGGTGCTCGCCGGCCCGGAGGTGGAGCGCATCATCCACATGAAGACCCTGTACCTCGGCCCGGACGAGCTGCTGGTGGGCGCCAAGCTCGCCGTGCCGGGTGAGCACCGGCTCGCCGATGTCGCCGCGGCGATCGACACGGTGGAGCGGCGCATCCGCGATGCGGTTCCCGCCGCCCGGGTGATCTACATCGAACCGGATGTCTGGATCGACCCGAACGAGAAGCACCCCGCCACCGACACGATCGTCATCAAAGGTCTCGAGTAGGCGGAGCCGCGCGCTCCCGACGGGAGCTGACCGGTCAGCGCTTGGCGCGGAAGAAGTCGAGCAGCAGTTCGGCGCAATCCTCGGCCAGCACGCCCGCATAGACCTCGACCCGGTGGTTGAGGCGGCGGTCGCGCAACACGTCGTAGACCGAGCCCGCCGCGCCCGCCTTCTCGTCCCACGCGCCGAACACCACGCGCGGCACCCGTGCCGCCAGGATCGCCCCCGCGCACATGACACACGGTTCGAGCGTGACGACGAGGGTGCATCCCTCGAGGTGCCAATCGGCCCGGGATGCGGCGGCCTCGCGCAAGGCGAGCACCTCTGCGTGTGCGGTCGGGTCGTGGTGCAGCTCCCGCTCGTTCCGCCCGCGGCCGATCACGACCCCCGCCTCGTCGAGCACGAGCGCAGCGACCGGAACGTCACCGGTTCCGAACGCCGCACGGGCGTCGTCGATGGCGCGGCGCATCCAGTCGTCGTAGTCGGCGGGAACGGCGAGGCTCAAACGGGATCTCCTGACACAGATGTTCGGTAGCCTTGAGCCTATGCGCGTTCACGTGGCCGACCACCCTCTCATCACCCACAAGCTCACGGTGCTGCGCAACAAAGACACCCCGTCTCCTGTTTTCCGCGCTCTCACCGAGGAGTTGGTGACGCTGCTCGCCTACGAGGCGACCCGCGCGGTCAAGGTCGACCCGGTGCAGATCGAGACGCCGGTCACCAGCACCATGGGTGTGACGCTGCGTCAGCCGCGCCCGCTCGTCGTTCCCATCCTGCGCGCTGGGCTCGGGATGCTGGAGGGCATGGTGCGCCTGATGCCCACCGCCGAGGTCGGCTTCCTCGGCATGGCCCGCAACGAGGAGACACTCGAGCCGACCACCTACGCCGAGCGTCTGCCCGAAGACCTCAGCGACCGTCAGTGCTTCGTGCTCGACCCGATGCTCGCCACCGGCGGCTCGCTCGGCACGGCCATCGAATTCCTCTTCAAGCGCGGGGCCGTGGATGTCACAGCCATCTGCATCCTCGCCGCCCCCGAAGGCATCGCCGCGCTCGAGAAAGCCACCGAGGGTCGCGACGTCACCATCGTGCTCGGCGCGCTCGACGAACGCCTCGACGAGAACGGCTACATCGTGCCAGGCCTCGGGGACGCGGGCGACCGCCTCTACGGCACCGTCTGACCACCGAGCGAGTCTGGACATCCGCCGAAACATTTCGTCATCATTTGACACGGCGCGTCACTGTTCGCTTTACTTGCGGGTATGACTGACAACTCGCGTACCCTGACCTCCTTCGAGGCCCCTGGGGATGCCGGCATGATGATGCCCGGCAGCGCTTCGGTCATGTGTTGCCGAATGTGTCGCTAATCTGACGACTCTTCGCCGAACCAGCCGGCCGCCGACCCACTGAGTCGAGCCAGGCCCTTGGTTCCCCGGATGCGCCACACTCACGCATCCGTTCACCGGCCGAATTCTGAAGGCCCAACACAGAACACGCGAATCCCCGCACCTCGTCACACTCATCGCCGGATACTCCGGCTCGGACGGGAACGCCGATCGGCGGCAGCGGATTCCCAGCATCATCACAAAGGACTTCATCCCATGTCTCTGGCAACCATCGACACCGATTACGCTCCCGCCCGCCGCCTAGCCGCCGCCCCCGCGCCGGCCGCAGCCCCCGCCCCGGCATCCGCCGCCCCGCAGATCCGCGCCGTGCCGAACGGCACCGAGGCCCGCGGCTTCGTGCTCTACGTCGGAATCGACGAGGCGAAGGCCGCCGCTGCCGGCACCGATCTGGGCCGCATCGTCGAGGCGCTCAAGCGCCTGACCGCCGAGATCGCCCCCGCCGCCGAAACATACGCCGCGGTGGCCCTCGCCCCCGAAGGCGCCGGCGGACGCGACGTGGACGTGGTGCGCCTCGCCCTGCAAGACCCGGCTGCGATCGCCAAGCACCGCCACACCGCCAGCATCGACGACGACGACGACCGCGCATCCGGCGGTGTCGTCGTGGACATCTCACGCAAGCGTCTGCTGCTCGACAATCAGACGGCCGCACTCACGTACAAGGAGTTCGAGCTGCTGCAGTACCTGGTGCTGCGCGAGGGACGCACCATCGAGCGCACAGAGCTGATCTCATCGCTCTGGGGTTCGGCCGACGACGAGGTGCCGAACGAGCGCACCATCGACGTGCACGTTCGTCGCCTGCGCGCCAAGCTGGGCCGGTACGAGGACATCGTGCGCACGGTGCGCGGGGTCGGCTACCGTTTCGACCGCCACGCCGACGTCTCCATCCGTCACGCCTCCGCCCCCTCCCCCGACCTCTTCTAAACCCTCCTCCACAGCACCCGAGTACACGAACTCTCCGCGTACTCGACGGTTTCTGGGCGAAGTTTCGTGTACTCGGCGGATTCTGGGCGAAGCGAGGCGGACGGGGTCAGGCGGACGGGGTCAGGCGGACGGGGTCAGGCGGACGGGGTCAGGCGGACGGGGTCAGGCGGAGCGTTGGTAGGCGCGGAAGGCTGAGGTCGCCCATGCGGCCATGACCACGGTGAGTGCGGCCAGCAGACCCACGTGCCCCCAGAGGGACGCCCAATCCGGGGTGGAGCTGAGCGCCTGGCGACCGACGATCACCGCCCACTCGAACGGGTTGAACGCCGCAACGTTCTGCACCCACTCGGGTGAGAGCTTGGTGTTCATGATGGCCGAGCTGAGGAACATCAGCGGCAGAGTAATGATCTGCGAGATACCGATCAGCGCCGTCTGATCGCGAGCGAGGAGCGCGACGGCGTTCGACAGCGAACAGAACACGGCTGTCAGCAGCACCACCGCCAACAGCAAGAGCACGATTCCGGTGAACCCGCCCTCGAACCTGGCACCCGCCCAGAACGCGATCCCCAGAACGACGAGGGATTGGCAGATCGCGAGGATCGACTGGTAGACGAGGGTCGAGACGATCAGGGCGGCATGGTTCGTCGGCGAGGTGAGGAACCGGTCCATCACCCCACGCTGCATGTCCTGGATGTACACCGTCCCCGACCAGGCACTGCCGAACAGGGCCATCATCATCACGATGCCCGGAGTGAGGAACTCCAGGTAGCTCTGGCCGTTTCCGAAACCGGGGATCTGCACGACCGCCTTGAACAGCTGCCCGAACAGCAGCAACCAGATGATCGGCTGGATGAGGTTCATCACCAGGAAGGCCGGCATCCGCCAAGCCGCGCGAAGCTGACGCCCGGTGAGGATCGCCGTGTGGGTGAGGAAGGTCGGTGCGTACGAGGTGCGGGCGCCGGCGCCCGAGCCGATGGCGGTCATGATGCGTTCTCCAGTGCGAGGTTCTGCTCGGCGCGCTCCTGCGCCTTGCTGAGGGTGCGGCCGGTGTGCCGCAGATACACATCGTCCAGGCTGGGCCGGGCGACGGTGGCGGAGGCGACCGTCACGGCGGCGGCCTCCAGGGCGGCGAGCGCCAGCGGAAGGGTGGCCGCGCCGTTGTCGGCGCGGGCGCGCAGCGTGCGACCGTCACCGCCCACTTCTCGGAGCGCTTCCACCCGTTGCAGGGCGGCGAGCGCGGCGAACGGGTCGCCGTCGCTGGTGAGCTCGACGATCACGGCGTCGCCGCGCAGGTCGTTCTTGAGCTCTTCCGGCGTTCCTCCGGCGACGACCGTGCCGTGGTCGACGATGGCGAGTCGCTTGGCGAGCCGATCCGCCTCCTCCAGGTAGTGGGTGGTCAGCAGCACCGTCATATGCTCGGCCCGGGTCATCCGCTCGATCTCGGCCCAGAGTTCTGCGCGCGCCTCCGGGTCGAGACCGGTGGTCGGCTCGTCGAGGAACAGCACCTGGGGCCGATGCATCAGCCCGATCGCCACATCGAGCTTCCGCGCCATTCCGCCGGAGTACGTCTTGACCTGCCGGCCGGCGTGCTCGGTCAGGGTGAACCGGTCGAGCAGTTCGGCGGCGCGGGCGTGCGCCTCCCGGGCGGTCAGCCCTTGCAGCCGCCCGGCGAGCACGAGGTTCTCGACTCCGGTGTCCATCGGATCGGCGACCGACTTCTGCGCCACGAAACCGATGGCGCGCCGCACCCGGCCCGGATGCCTCCGCACGTCGATCCCTGCGACGCGGGCTGTTCCCGAGTCGGCCCGGGCGAGCGTGGAGAGGATCTTGATGGTGGTGGACTTGCCCGCGCCGTTCGGTCCGAGCAGACCGAACACGGTTCCGGATTCGGCCGCGAAGCTGAGCCCGTCGAGAGCGCGGACAGGGGTCTTGCCCCTCCCCGCCTTGTAGGTCTTGACGAGGTTCTCGGCGATGAGCGCCGATTCCCCCGCCGGAGTGTGCTGAGCCACGATGGCTTCCTTTCGGTGAAAGCCGTTCGTGAGCACCCGCGCAGTACCATTGAGTGGACCCTCGGTGACTGTTGACGCAGGTTCCTCACGGAACGACTGGGGTTTGGATGGCCGGAGAGTTGCCGCTCTCCGGCCATCACCTTGGTGAGTGGTGATTCACGAGCTGAACAGGTCGGCCACCTCCTGCCCGAAGTCGCCGGCCTCGATCATTCTCTGGATCTCGACCATGCTGAGGCCTTGGGCGAGCAGCTCGTGCAGGCCCTCCCACATCTCGATACCGCCCACTTCGCGCTCCCGGATGCGTTCGGCCAGCCCGGCGATGTAGTCGCGCTCGGCCCGCAGCATCGCGAGTCTGAGGTGGAACTCCACCATGAACAGCTCCGGCACGGCCGCCGCCTCACCCGTGAGGCTGAGCTCCCGGGCCGCGATGTCGGCACCCAGCCGCTCGGCGCGCTTCTCGAGCAGTTCGAGGGCTTCGTCGGGCGGAAGCATGGTGATCAGCGAGAGTCCGGTCTCGATCGCCGGGTACTCCTTCGCCGGAGTGTCGATGAGCTCGCGCAACCACTCGTGGGCTTCGCGTCGGCCCGCCTCCGTGATCGCGTAGACGATGCGCTCCGGCCGATTGCCTTCGCGCTCGGTCTGCGCCACCACGATCAGTCCGTGCTTCTCCAGTGTCTTGATGACGGAGTAGAGGGAGCCGAAGTTGAGGCGGATGCTGTCTTCTTTGCCGCGCTCGCGCATGGAGGTCGTCATCTCGTACGGATACATCGGCCGCTCCCACAGGCAGGACAGCACCGCAAGGGCCAGCGGGTTGGAAACAGGACGCTTCGACATAGTCACCTCCAAATACTTGACTCAGAGTATTCGCATTCGAGTGATATGTCTAGAGCGGGGCGAACCTGTGAGATCGCCGACCGCGAGGTGAACCTTCGTCATATTCCGGCGCCTCGGCCGTCTCCCTCTCAGAACGCGCGAAGCAGGGAGAACACGAATGACCGACGACCGACCCGACGATCGACCCGACGACCGCACGACGATCACCGTCTATTTGACGCGCGAGCTGCGCAACCGAGCACGCGCGGCCTATCGCGCGACGGCCGACCGGGAGGGCGACCTCAGCTGGTCGGATTTCGTCGCCAAGGCCGTGCTTCTCGAAGTGGAGCGTCGGGAACAGGAACACAACGCGGGCCGGACCTACGAAGGAAGCACCCTCCCCCTCGGCGCCGGTGCACCCACGCGAAGGCGCTCCCCGGCCGATCCCGACATCCCGACGGCCTGAGAAAACCCACAGAGACGAATCCATAGGACGCGCAGAGAAAACTCGCAGCAAAAATAACGAACAGGTAACTAGCGGCCGTTACCTCTTCGTTATATAGTTCAAGAGCGTTAGTTGTTTGCTGTGGCAGCCAACGCGGAATGTGATTGCAGGACACTCTTGGTGCAAGGGAGAGGGCCGGCCGCTAGCCTCTGCGGCCGGCCCTCAATCTCTTAACCCGTGCACGAAACCCGTGCGGGCACCGATGCCGGTGTCGCCGGGTGGTGAGATGATGCGAATGCATTGAGATTTCGGCAATGCTCCGTCCCAGGGATCGGCGCAAGGCATCAGGAGGCAGTGGGATGCGCACACAGGAACGCGTGAAGGCACGACCGAACGCGGTGTCGGCCTGGGAATCGTTGTTCCGCGCCCAGGTCGCGGTCATGCGCACGCTCGCCGCCGAATTCCCCACGAAAGACATCTCGTTCAACGAGTACGACGTGCTGTTCAACCTCTCACGGCAGCCGAACCGCGAACTGCGACTGCGCGACCTCAACAAGCACGTGCTGCTCACCCAGCCGAGCGTGAGCCGCCTCGTCGACCGTCTCGTGGCCCGCGGCCTGGTGGACAAGTGCCCCGAGCCGACCGATGCGCGCGGCACCGTCATCCGCCTCACCGACGAGGGATTCGAGCTCTTCCGACGGGTGGCCGTCGAGCACATGAGAACGATCACCGATCGGGTCGGCGGCAGGCTCGACCCCGACGAACTCGAACGGCTCGTCGAGCTCTGCGATAAGCTGCGTGACGGCGCCTGACCCTGCCCGAACACGGCGAGAAACGGCACACGCTGACCGATCGCCGGGCGTCGCGCCACCTTCACCCCGTATCATGACGCCATGAATTCTTCGGGACGCCGCGGCTGGGGATGGGCACCCGCACTCCTCGGATTCGTGGCACTCAGCACGGTCGCGGGTGTGCTCGCGGCCGCCGCCGTGACACCGGCCGTCGCCCTCACCGGCTCGGCAGCCGACTCCACCATCGGCGTCTTCGACGGCCTGCCCGAATACATCAAGGTCGATCCGCTGGCCCAGGCGTCGACGATGTACGCCACCTCCCAGGGCAAGCCGGTGCCGATCGCGAGCTTCTACTCCCAGAATCGGGTCGAGGTCGGCTGGGACGATATCGCGCAGAACCTCAAAGACGCCGCCGTCGCCACGGAGGATCCACGCTTCTACGAGCACGGCGGGGTCGACGTCACCGGCACCATCCGCGGCGCCCTGCTCACGGCGTTGCACAAGAACGTGCAGGGCGGTTCGTCGATCACACAGCAATACGTGAAGAACATCCTCGTGCAGCGGTGCGAGAACAAGCAGCCCGATGTGACGGCCACCGCCAAGGTGCAGAAGAAGCAGCTCGCGGTATACGAAGCCTGCTACAACGACGCCACCGAGGTCGACCCGGCTCGCAAGCTCAAAGAGATGCGCTACGCGATCGGCCTCGAGAAGCAGTACACGAAGAACGAGATCCTGCAGAGCTACCTGAACATCGCCCTGTTCGGCGGACGCGTCTACGGCGTGCAGTCGGCGGCGGAGTACTACTTCGGCGTCTCGGCGAAAGCACTCACCCTCCCGCAATCGGCGACGCTCATCGCCATCCTGAACAACCCGGACAACCTGCGCATCGACCAGCCGACGAGCAAAGTGAACGGCGCCGCCAACGGCTACGCCGCCACTCTCGAACGACGCAACTATGTGCTCGACCGGATGCTCGCCAACGGCAAGATCACCACAGCCGAGCGGGATGCGGCCAAAGCCACAAAGGTCGAACCGCACATCACCTCCGTGCAGAGCGGCTGCATGAACGCCCAGAAGTACCACGCCGGCTTCTTCTGCGACTTCGTGGAGCGCACGATCGAACAGAACCCGATCTTCGGAAACACAGACGACTCGCGCACCAGCTTCCTCAACCGCGGCGGCCTGAAGATCTACACCACGCTCAACCTCGACCTGCAGGGCTCCGCACAGAACGCCCTCAGCGCCTACATCCCACCGACCAGCCCGAACCTCGACCTCGGGGGCTCGAACGTCTCGGTCGAAGTCGGCACCGGCCGCGTGGTCACGATGGTGGAGAACAGGGCATACGACAACACGGCGACACCGGGCCCGGGCACGACCTCGGTCAACTACAACACCGACTACGCCTACGGCGGCTCGGAAGGGTTCCAGACGGGTTCGTCGTACAAGGCGTTCGACCTGCTCGAATGGCTGCAGGAAGGGCACTCCCTCTACGAATCGGTGGACGGAACGAAGCATCTGTTCCCGCAGTCCGCGTTCCACGAGAGCGCACCGTGCAACGACCTCGGCGGTCCAGCGTGGCCGGTCTCCAACGACGAGGGCGAGTCGGTCAGCAGCACCAGCGTGATGAATGGCACGGCGCAGTCGATCAACACGATCTTCGCGATGATGGCCACCAAGCTCGATCTCTGCGGCATCAAGCAGCGCGCCCAGGATCTTCTGGTGCACGGCGCCGACGAGGCTGCGAACCCGTTCAGAGCGGTTCCGGCCGCGACTCTCGGCACGAACTACATCGCCCCGCTGACGATGGCCACGGCGTACGCCGGAATCGCCAACAACGGCGTGGCCTGCAGCGCGATCGCCATCGACAAGATCGTCAATCCCGACGGCACCGACCATGCGGTGCCGAAGAGCGTCTGCTCGACGACCCCCATCGATCCGAACGTCGCAGCAGCGGCCATCTACGCCCTGCAGGGCGTGATGACCAACGGCACGGCGACCTCGGCGAATCCTCGAGACGGCATTCCGATCTTCGGGAAGACCGGCACGACCGACAATTCGCTTGAGAACTGGCTCGTCACCTCGACCAGCAAGATCGCGCAGGCCACCTGGGTCGGGAACGTCTCCGGTGATGTTCCGCTCCGCAGTCAACGGTTCCAGGGCGTCGGCGGCGGCGACGTGAAATTCTCGATCGTCAAGCCGATCGTGACCGCGCTCAACGCGGTCTACGGGGGTGCGGCCTTCCCGAGTCCGAGCGGCAAGTACGTCACGCGGCCGGTCGCGCCGAAACCGGCGACACCGGCGCCGGGAACACCGACACAGCCAGGAACACCGACCAAGCCGGGCAACGGCGGCGGCGCTCCCGGGAACGGCAACGGCGGCAAGGGGCACTGAGGCGGCGGCCACCCGGCCGACCGCCCGAATTGCCCGGCTGCACCGAAGACGCGTCGCCTATTGTGGTGATGTGGGACGCACACCTGATCCGAATCGGAAGCCTGAGCTGCTCGGCCGCATCATGGACCACGTCGCGACCGAACCTCTGTCGCGGATGACCTTCCGCAGTCTCGCGGGCGCGCTCGGCGTGAGCACGTACTCCTTCGTGTACCACTTCGGTTCCCGGCAGGAGATGATCGACGCGATCCTCGAAGAAGGGGTGCGGCAGCACAGTGACGGTGTCGCCGATGTCGATCTCGCCGCGTTCGACCGCATCCAGTTCGCCGATTGGTACAAGGAGTCGTTCCGGCATTCGCTGCGCGACGACAACCGCACCGGGATGCGCCTGCAATTCGAGGCCGGCGCCCTAGAACCGATCGACCCCGACATCGGCGAACGCATCACGCTCTCCTTCACCCGGTGGCGGGACGCGGTGGCAGCCTGGCTCGTCGGCCAGGGCGTCGAGACCGAACGCTCCGCGGTGCTCGCCCACTGGCTCGCCGACACCGCGGCCGGCCTGCACTTCGGCTTCCTCCTCAGCGGTGACCACACCAGGACCGTCGCCGCCTTCGACCTGTTCGTGGCCTCTTTTCTGCGCGAGGCGTTCGAGGTCTGAGCCCTCAGCCCCGCTTCGGCGGCGTCAGGCGGTGCGAAGCACCAACGCCTGCCACGGCGCAAGCGAACCGTCGACGGCGCGCGTGCCGTTCGGCAGATTGCCGAGCACGAACTCCGCGCCCACCCACTCCGCGGCCGAAGGCAGCTCGTATTCGGCGGGTTCGCCGCTGAGGTTCACCAGCACGAGGAGCCGCACGCCGTTCAGCTCGCGCGTGAACGCGAAGAGCTGCGGATGCTCGCGCAGCACCAGCTGCAGGCTCCCGTCGGCGACGACCGCCTCCCGGTGGCGCAGATCGATCAGTGCCCGGTAGTACGCGAACACCGACTGCGGATCGGACCTCTCGGCGACCGCGTTGACCCGAACGAAGTCGGGATTCGGGGCGATCCAGGGAGTTCCTGTCGTGAAACCGGCGTTCGCTTCGGCCGACCACTGCACGGGCGTACGCGCGTTGTCGCGACTGGTGCGGCGCAACGCGGCGAGCACATCGGCAGGGTCTGCGCCGAGAACGCCGACCGCCTCGGCGTAGTGGTTGAGCGACTCGATGTCGCGGAAGTCGGCGATCCCCTCGAACGGCACATTGGCCATCCCGAGCTCTTCGCCCTGGTAGATGTACGGCGTTCCGCGCTGCAGGTGCAGCACCGTGGCGAGCGCCGTGGCCGAATCGCGACGCCGGGCGCCGTCATCGCCGAACCGGCTGACGACCCGGGGCTGGTCGTGGTTGTTCCAGTAGAGGCTGTTCCAACCGGTCTCGGCGAGACCGTCCTGCCATTTGCCGAACGACTTCTTGAGGTCGAGCACGGAGGCCTCACGGTGATCCCATTTTCCGCCCGGCCCGTGGTCGAGGTCGACATGCTCGAACTGGAACACCATGTCGAGCTCGCCGCGGGACGGGTCGGTGAACAGGCGGGCCTCGTCGACGGTGACGCCGGGCATCTCGCCCACGGTCAGATAGCGGTCGTCCCGGCCGGCGAACACGCGCTCGTGCATCTCATGCAGGAACTCGTGGATGCGCGGCCCCTGCCCGTAGAACGGGTACCCGTCGCCGAACAGCGCGCCCGGGGCGACGGCGCCGTCGGGCAGGCTCGGAACCTTCGAGATGAGGTTGATCACATCCATGCGGAAACCGTCGACCCCGCGGTCGAGCCACCAATTCATCATCTCGTAGACCGCATCCCGAACGGCCGGGTTCTCCCAATTGAGGTCGGGCTGCTTGCGCGAGAAGAGGTGCAGGTAGTACTCGCCGCTGGCGGGGTCGAGCTGCCAGGCCGAACCGGAGAAGAACGAACCCCAGTTGTTCGGCTCGGAACCGGGTTCGCCGGCCGTCGCACCGTCGCGGGGCGCGCGCCACCAGTACCAATCGCGTTTCGGGCTGTCGATGCTGCTCGCCGATTCGACGAACCACGGGTGCTCGTCGGAGGTGTGGTTGACCACGAGATCCATCACCAGCTTGATGCCGCGCGCGTGCAGCCCCTCCAGCAGTTCGTCGAAGTCGGCGAACGTGCCGAAGGCGGGATCGATGGCGCGGTAGTCACTGATGTCGTAGCCGTTGTCATCGTGCGGGGAGGCGTAGATGGGCGACAGCCAGACCACGTCGATGCCGAGCTCGACGAGGTGATCGAGATGGTCGATGACACCCCGCAGGTCTCCCACGCCGTCACCGTTCGCATCGGCGAAGCTGCGCGGGTAGATCTGGTAGACGACCGCGGAATGCCACCATTTGTCGCTCATTCGTTCACCCTAGCGACTCGCGCGGCGGCCGGATCAGGCGAGGGCGCCGCAAGCTCGTCCAGCAGGGCGGCGGCCAGCCGCAGAACGCCGCGCTCCGTCGGCGAGAGGTCGGCCAGCCGGACCGCGAGCCATTCGTCGCGCGGGCGCATCGACTCGCCGAGCGCCTCGACACCACGCTCGGTGAGCTGCAGAAGAGAACGCCGGCGATCGAGCGGGTCGGTGGTGCGGTCGACGAGGCCGGCCTCCTCCAGCTGGGCGGCGACGCGAGTGAGCGCCTGCGGCTGCACCCCATCGGCGGCCGCGAGGGCGCCCATGGCGAGGGGACCAGCGCGGTAGAGGTGCCCGAGCACGCTCAGTTTGTTGAGGCTGAGTCGCGAGGGGCGTTTGCCGCGGAGCACACGCGAAAGGCTGCTGACACCTCGACGCACCAGCACGGCGGTTTCGAGTGGATCGTCGGTCACAATCATTACGCTATCACTTAGTATTATCACCGTGTACTGCCGTTCTTTAGGAAAACAACGGATGAGAAGATAAGCCTTTGCGTACTCTCTCGCGCTTCGGCATGGCCGGCGTGACGGCGATGTGCAGCGTCGGCGCCGCCATCGGCGCCTGCGCGACGATGTGGGGGATCGCGGTGGCCGTCGGCTCCGGATACTCCACCGCCCTGTTCGCCACGGTGATCGCACTCACGCTCTCCCGTCGCACCTTCGCAGACCGCGCGGAATTCCTGCGAACGTCGGCGCTGCTTCCGGTGGTCGGCCTCGCGGCGGCGGCCGTCGGCTGGCTGCTCGTGGCGCTGCCGGCGGTCGGCGCGGCGGCGTTCGTAGCCGGGATGTCGTTGCCGATCTGGATGCGTCGATTCGGCGAACGCGCCTCGCGGGCCGGCGCACTGATCACCCTGCCGTTCGTGGCGATCCTGGTGGCCCCGACCGCACCGCCGCACACCGGACGATGGTGGCTCGACCTGCTGATGCTCGTCGGCGCATCCGTGGTCGCGATCCTGTGGGTGTGGCTGTTCCGCGACCTCGGAGCGCTTCTCACGGTCGGGCGCGCCGGTTCCGTCGCGGCTGCCGCGCCGACACGGGGTCGCGCCGTGGCGCCTGAGGATTCGTCGCGGCGCGGCGCGACCCCACGCCCGAGTGCGGGGGCGAAGCGGTCTCGCGCGCTGCCGGCGAGCACACGGATGGCGTTGCAGCTGGCGGTCGCGCTGACCGCCGCCTTCATCGTCGGCAGGATCCTGTTCCCGGAGCATTCGATGTGGACCGTATTCACGGCGTTCATCGTGTGCTCCGGCAACCGGGGGCGCGGCGACGTGGTCTACAAGAGCGCGCTTCGTCTGGGAGGGGCGCTCGTCGGCACCGTCGGTGCCGTCGCCCTGACGTTCGTGGTGGAGCCGACCGGATTCAGCGCCGTCGCCGTGATCTTCGCCGCGCTCTTCCTCGGCACCTGGCTGCGGGAATACAGCTACGCATATTGGGCGCTCACCATCACGCTGGTGCTGACGATGCTGCAAGGCCTGCTCGGAACGGCCCCGGCCGACGCCGGCGAGATCGGCCTGATGCTCGGGGAGCGGATGCTCGCGATCGTCGCCGGGGCCGCTCTCGGCATCGCCGCCAGCTGGTTCCTCCTGCCGGTGCGCAGCGCGGATGTGGTGCGCAAACGGCTCTCGGAGGCGCTGCTGGCGCTCACCGCCGTCTTCGCACCACCGCCCGATGACGCCGCGCCGACGAGCCGCGCGGAGCGGGCAGCCGCCTTTCGCGCCTCGGTGGACCGACTGGAGCAGCTGGCTCCGGCGCACCGCGCTCATCGAGCCGTGTATCGGCACCGGCGGCACGCCCGCCCGATCGACTGCATCGAAGCGGCGGCGGCGCTTCCGGACACCCTCGACCGCCGCCTCGCGGCGGGGGCGCGAGGCGACGCCCCACCGGCCGCGACAGGTGCAGGCGAGGCCGACCCCGCGACCGAGCGGGCACGACTGCGCGACGCCATCCGCACCGCGCGGCAGAGCCTGGCGGCGCCGGCGGACTTCGACCGCATCCTCGGCGCACTCCAGGCACTTCGCGCCGCGCTCGGGCCGCCGGTAGCCTGAACGCATGATCAAGCCGCCGCAGACAGCGAAGAAGCCGACCGAACGCGTGCAGCACGGCGATGTGTACATCGACGACTACGAGTGGCTGCGCGACAAGGACGACCCGGCGGTGCTCGCCCACCTGCACGAGGAGAACGCGTACACCAACGCACGCACCGACCACCTCGGCCTGCTCCGGGAGCAGATCTTCGAAGAGATCAAAGGACGCACCCGAGAGACCGACCTGAGCGTTCCAACACGCGAAGGCGACTGGTGGTATTACACGCGAACGGTGGAGGGCCGGCAATACGGCATCCACTGCCGCGCACCCATCGCCGACGCCGACGACTGGGAGCCGCCGACACTCGACGAAGAGACCCAGCGGGCCGGACTCCCCGGCGAACAGATCCTGCTCGACGACAACCTCGAGGCGGAGGGGCACGACTTCTACTCGCTCGGCAGCTTCGACGTGAGCGCGGACGGCACGCGGCTGCTCTGGGCGGTAGACACCGAAGGCGACGAGCGGTACACGATCCGCATCCGGTCGCTGATCGACGACGGGATCGTGTTCCCGGACGAGATCCCGGACACCAGCTCGGGCGCGCTGTTCGACCAGAGTGGTGAGTTCGTCTTCTACACGACGGTCGACGACGCCTGGCGGCCGGACACCGTGTGGCGGCACCCGGCCGGCACCGCGCCGGCCTTAGACGGCGCAGACAGCGGAGACGTCACGGTGTTCCACGAGCCGGACGAGCGGTATTGGATCGGTGTCGGGCTCACCCGCAGCCGTCGCTACCTGGTGATCGAGGCCGGATCGAACATCACCAGCGAGGCCTGGCTGCTGCGCTCGGACGACCCGACCGGCCAGTTCACCGTCGTATGGCCGCGGGAGGAGGGCGTCGAATACGACATCGACCATGTCGTGGTCGGTGACAGCGACCGGCTGCTCATCGTGCACAACCGCGACGCGGTGAACTTCGAGCTCGTGAGCGTGGCCGCCGACGACCCGAACGGACCGCGGCGCGTCCTGCTCCCCCACGACCCGCAGGTTCGCCTCGAAGGCGTCGACGCGTTCCGCGACTTCGTCGCCATCGAATACCGCCGGGACGGGTCGACCCGCGTGGCCGTCGCCCGCGTGCCCGAGAAACTCGGCGACGGCGACGACACCCCGCACGAGCTCCACTTCGACGAAGAACTGTTCACCGTCGGCGTCGGCGGCAACCCGGAATGGACCCAGCCGACACTGCGCCTCGGCTACGGCAGCTTCGTCACGCCGTCGACCGTGTACGACTACGACGTGCGCAGCGGCGAACTCCGGTTGCGCAAACAGCAGGCCGTGCTCGGCGAGTTCGACCCCGCCCTGTTCGAGCAGCGGCGGGAGTGGGCGACCGCGAAAGACGGCACGCGCGTCCCGATCTCGCTGGTCTACCGCCGCGACCTGGTGACACCGGGCGAAGCTGCGCCCCTGGTGCTGTACGGGTACGGGTCATACGAGGCGAGCATGGACCCGTCGTTCGGCATCCCGAGGCTGAGCCTGCTCGATCGCGGCATCGTTTTCGCCATTGCGCATGTGCGCGGCGGCGGTGAGCTCGGCCGGCTCTGGTACGAGCACGGCAAGAAGCTGCACAAGAAGAACACGTTCACCGACTTCGTCGACAGCGCACGCCACCTCATCGACACGGGCTGGACGACCCCCGACCGGCTGGCCGCGCAGGGCGGAAGCGCGGGCGGCCTGCTGATGGGCGCGGTGGCGAACCTGGCGCCGAAATACTTCTCGGGCATCCTCGCCGAGGTGCCGTTCGTGGACCCGCTGACGAGCATCCTCGACCCGTCGCTGCCGCTGACCGTGATCGAGTGGGACGAGTGGGGCGACCCCCTGCACGACCCCGAGGTCTACGCCTACATGAAGTCGTACTCGCCGCTGGAGAACGTGCACGAGACGCACTATCCGCGCATCCTCGCCGTGACCAGCCTCAACGACACCCGTGTTCTCTACGTGGAGCCGGCGAAGTGGGTGGCGCGGCTGCGCGAGGTGGGGGCGGATGCGCTGCTCAAGATCGAGATGGCGGCCGGCCACGGCGGTGTCTCGGGCCGGTACTCGGCCTGGCGCGAGCGGGCGTTCGCCTACGCATGGCTCATCGACGCGGTCGGCGCCCACCCGACCGGCGAGTAGTCCGCCCGGCCGGGTCTCCGCGCCGCCGGGTCCGCCCGGCCGGGTCCGCGGAGTGTTCGTGTGCCCGGCCGGGAGACTCAGCGAGAGGGACCAGACGGGCGGTGACGCTTCGGGAGGGTGATCGGCCCGGTCTCGTCGACGAGGTCGGCGGGAGTGCGACCGGTGCCGCGAACGGCCAACCGGTAGGCGAGCAGAAGCAGAGCGAGCCAGACGGCACCGACGATGAGGGCGATCCTGGTGTCGTCGAAAAGCCCGAGGACGACGATGACGAACACCACGAACGCAAGAGCGACGTAGGAGGCGACAGGCCAGAGCGGCACCGGGAACTCCGACGGCAGTCGTCCCTCGCGACGCACCTGATGTTTCATCCGGAGGTGGGAGAGCAGGATCATCAGCCACACCCACACGGTCGCGAACGTGGCGATCGAGGCGATCACCAAAAAGATGCCCTCGGGCATGACCGCGTTCAGTATGACGCCGACGAGCAGTGCGGCAGCCATGACGATCACGGTCATCCAGGGGACGCCGTTCGCGGTCGTCTTGCCGAACGCCCGCGGAGCGTGCCCCTGCTGTGCGAGGCCGAACATCATGCGTCCGGCGCCGAAGATGTCGCTGTTGATCGCGGAGAGCGCCGCCGTGATCACCACCGCATTGAGGATGGACGGCGCGGCCGGGATCCCGACCGACTCGAAGATCATCACGAAAGGGCTGCGGCTGCCATCGATCGCGTTCCACGGCACGATCATCATGATCACGGCGAGAGTCAGCACGTAGAACAGCAGGATGCGCAGGGGCACCGAGTTGATGGCCTTGGGGATCACCGTCTTGGGGTCGGCGGCCTCACCAGCGGTGATCCCGATCACCTCGATGCCGCCGAACGCGAACATCACCACGGCGAAGGAGGCGATGATCCCCTCGATCCCGTTGGGGACGAACCCGCCCGTCGACGGGTCGAACAACGCCCCCACACCGGATGCGCCCTCGGTCTGGATGCCGAACCCGAACACGATCACCGCGATCCCGCCCACGATCATCGCCACGATCGCGACGACCTTGATGATCGAGAACCAGAACTCCAGTTCGCCGAACACCTTCACGCTGAACAGGTTGAGGGCAGCGATGAAGAACACGATGGCGAGCACCCAGATCCAGCGGGGGATGTCGGGAAACCAGAACCCCATGTAGATGCCGAACGCCGTCACGTCGGCCAGCGCCACCACGAGCATTTCGAAGGCATACGTCCAGCCGGTGATGAACCCGGCCCGCGGCCCCAGATACTTGCCCGCGTACTGCCCGAACGACCCGGAGACCGGATGCCGCACGGCGAGTTCACCGAGCGCCCGCATCACCATGAAGACAGCGAGACCACCGATGATGTAGGCGATCAGCACAGCCGGCCCAGCCTTCTGGATGGCGGAGGCGGAACCGTAGAAGAGACCGGTGCCGATCGCCGAGCCGAGCGCCATGAACCGGATGTGCCGCGCGGTCAGTCCGCGCCGCAGGGCCGTCGGAGTCGCACTCCGACCGTCGGCGGACCGGGCGCTCGGGGCCCCGTCGGCTGCGGACTCCGCGATGATGCCCGCGGTCGGCTCAGGGTCGGGGAGGGGGGTGTGCTGCGTCATTGCTGCTCCGATCCGGTCAGTGACGGCGATGAGGGAACCACCGTCGTCCCACCCAATCGGGCATGCATTTTCTCCGGCTACCGGCCTGCCGACTTCCGTGTCCGGTATCACAGACGCACCCCGGAACTCCCACCGAGTCCGCGCGAACTGCCCGCCGAGTCCGCGCGAAATCGGCCGAAACCCGTCGAGCACGCAGACAATTCGTGGACTCGACTGGTGCGGGGGGGGGGGGGAGAGGAGAGAGGGGGAGAGGGTCAGCCTAGGGTGTTGGGGTCTTTGCCGGTGCGCTCGCCGGACTCGAGGGAGGCGATGGCGGCGAGATCGTCGGCGTCGAGCTCGAAGCCGAAGACGTCGAGGTTCTGACGGATGCGCTCCGGCGTCACCGACTTCGGGATCACGACCGCGCCGAGCTGCAGCTGCCAGCGGATCGCGATCTGGGCAGTGGTCACCCCGTGCTTGGCCGCGATCGCCACCAGGACCGGCTCGCCGAGGATGCGGCCCCGGGCGAGCGGAGACCAGCCCTCGGTGACGATCCCATGCTCGGCGCCGTAGCCGCGCACCTCGGTCTGCGGCAGCCACGGATGCAGCTCCACCTGGTTGACGGCCGGCACGACGGCGGTCTCCCGCGCCAGACGCTCGAGGTGGTGGATGTGGAAGTTGGCGACGCCGATCGAGCGCGCCCGACCCTCCTCGCGCACGCGTTCGAGGGCGCGCCAGGTCTCGACGTACCGGTCTTGACGGGGCGCCGGCCAGTGGATGAGGAACAGGTCGACCGTGTCGAAGCCCAGCCGGTCGAGGCTCTCGTCGAAGGAGCGGAGGGTGCTGTCGTAACCATTCTCCTCCCACCAGACCTTGGTGGTCACGAAGACCTCGTCACGGTCGAGACCGCTGCGCCGGACCCCGTCGCCCACGCCGCGCTCATTGCCGTAGAAGGCCGCCGTGTCGATGTGCCGGTAGCCGGCGTCGAGGGCGGCGACCACCGCATCCCCGGTCTCGGATTCGGGGATCTTGTACACGCCGAAACCGAGCTGCGGGATGCGGTTGCCGTCGTTCAGCGGGATCGTCGGAATCGTGGTCATGGCTCCATTGTCGCCTCACCGGCGACACGGAAGGCGACCTTGAGTGTTCGCTGGCAATGGCGCCGCAGCCCTTGCAGGCCGGTGGCGACCGCGGGAGCGTGGGCCGTTCTTGGGATACGCAACTGGAAGGAGAGCACATGCTCACCCTGACCGAGAACGCCAGCACGATCGTCAAGACCATCACCGGGCAGTCGCCCGACGCCGAGGAGGCGGGTCTGCGCATCAGCAGCAGCAACCCGCAGAACACCGCTTTCGCCGCTGCGGTCGCCCCCTCCCCCGAGCCGGCCGACCAGGTCGTCGAGGTGTCGGGCGCGCGGCTCTTCCTGGAGCCTGGTGCGGCCGTCGCGCTCGACGACAAGGTGCTCGACGCCCAGGTGGACGCGAGCGGCTCCGTCAGCTTCGCCCTCGGGGCCGTCGCCTAGGCGAAAACCTCGGCCCCGGCGCCGCAAGCGCACCGGGTCGTTGTCACGAATCGCCGTGCGAGCCCGCGGGCGCACGGCGATTCGTGACAACTCGTTTCGCCCTCGAGGGTTCGGGGCGTCGACGGTCAACCTGCAACCACGGAGGCCGGTCACCGGCCGCCGCATAGTCGATCCATGGGCGCGTGGTCTCGACGACATGGCGCGGGAGGATGCCCGGGTTGCCCTCCAGCGCCTACGCGCCCAGGTCGACCCCGACCAGCCCGACGAGCGGGTCGACGCGGAGCACCGTTCCCCCCTCTGCTGTCGGGAGCTCCCCGAGGTCGACGACCGGGTCGTCGACCCAGACCCACCGACGCCCGGCGGCGAACCGCTGGATGAACCCGATCTTGTCGAACTGCACCGGCAGGTAGGGCCAGGGCCGGTCGGGCAGATCGAGCACGTCGTGCAATGCGATATGCGCGTTCGGCCCCCACTCGGACGCCCAGACGATGCTGTATCGGGTCGCGAGCCCGGCCACGAGTCCGGCCGTCCCGCGCGGGATGTAGACCTCGCGCGTCCACTTGCCCGCCGCCGAGACCCGCATCCGGTCGGCCGGGATGGCCGGAACGTCGTCGAGCGCGACGACGTTCGTCACTCCGAGCACGAGCAGGGGTTTGAGCGGGTCGGCGACCGGCACCGGCCGATACTTCGTGAGCGGCGCGAGCATGTCAGCCCTCGGCCGGCGCGGCGGTCGGCGCCATCGGGTCGAAGAAGAAGTTGCCTCCGGTGATCCGCACCACGTCGTCGTCGCCGCCGAACGCGACGCCGACCGGATCCCCGCCGGCCTGCACCACCTTGATCTGCTTGGCCATCATCCGGCGGAGCATCGAGACCCCCTGATCGGTGGTGGTGAGGTGGTCCTCCGAATGCCAGGAGATGTCGCCCTGGCTCTTCTGGGCCTCGTAGTCGCCCGGCAGCCGCTGATGCTCTTCGTCGGTGAGCTCCCGCCACGGCCTGCCCTCGTGCGTCGACCGAAGTTTCGTGAGGAATTCCGGATCGTCGTCGACCGCGAGCGTGATGATCCGGAACGAAGTGTCGTCACACGGCACGACCCAGCCGATCATGTTCGTCGTGCCGCTCGCGAGCTTCGGGCTGGCCACGACACGCAGGTTCGGGAAGACGACCTCGGTCACCCGGCGCAGAGCGGAGCGCTCGTCGATGGTGCGGATCTGGGTCGACCGCACGCCGACGGGCGTGTACTCGAAGTCGACCTCGGGGATCAGCGCCATCTCGGGCGTGAACTGGTTCCCGCTGAACCGGGCGTGCAGGATCGGCACATGGAACGGGTCCATCACGTTCTCCCAGTGCTGTAGCCAGTTGAAGTCGAGCAACGCCGGCCCCCCGCCGCCGACACCCGCATCGTTGACGATGAGGGTCTGCCCCTCGGGGATGTCTTCGAAGACGTCGTATCTGGGCAGCAGCGGCTTCTTCTCCGCCGGGCCCATGTAGATCCAGACGAGACCGTACAGCTCCTGCACGGGGTACCAGGGTTGGCGCATCCGGTCACGGTGCTTGCCGAGCTCGGGTTCGCACGGCTGCTCCAGCGTGCGGCCTTCGGTGTCGAACAGCCAACCGTGATAGCAGCAACGGATGCCCTCTTCCTCGACACCGCCGTAGAAGAGGTTCGCGCCCCGGTGCATGCAGCGGGGGTGCAGCGCTCCGGCCTTACCCTTGCGGGTGCGGAACAGGATGATGTCCTCACCGAGGATGCGGATGCGCGTCGGTCGCGTCGTCGCCTCTGTCGACGCGGCGATGGGATGCCAGTAGCGGCGGAGCACTTCGCCGAACGGCGTGCCGGGCCCCACTTGTGAGAGTTCGAGCAGCGGGCCTCCGAGGGCGAGCCCGTAGGCGGTCCCGGTATCCGTGGGTTCGGTCATGACATCGGACATCGTCGTCTTGTCCCTCCATCTCGCGGCGGTTTCGCCGGACTGCTGCGACCGGCGAAGCACTACGCTAAACGTAATGAACCAGTTAAACAAGTCTAATAGCGCCAACGGTCCCCTGCCGGCCATCCGACCGGCCATACTGGACTGACCATGTCGACCCCCACCGTGCGCCGCTCAGCCGTCGAATCCGTGGTCGCCGACATCGAACAGTCGATCGCCGAGGGCGCGCTCGCCGTCGGCTCCCGCCTCGGCACCCGTACCGACCTGGCCGAGCGCTACGGCGTCGCGCCGACCACCGTTGCCGAGGTGGTGCGTGTGCTCGACGCCAAAGGGCTGGTGACGACGAAGACCGGACCGCAGGGCGGGATCTTCGTCGCCCACCGCTCGGCGCACGCCGTGATCGGCAACGGACTCCTCAGCCTGCAATCCGTCGAAACCTCGGCGCTCGACTGCGTGCGAGTCATCGACGCACTCGATCCCGCCATCGTGGCGGCCGCGACCGAGTTCCGCAGCGAGGCAGACATCGACGACCTCGAGCGCCTGCTCGACGAACTGCGCACGAATTGGGCCGACCGCATCGACGGCCTGCGCTCGAATTGGCGGCTCCACCGGCGCATCGCGGAGATCGCACCGAACCCCATGCTCAAAGTCGTCTACCTGAACCTCCTCGCGTACGTTGAAGCAAACGAGGAACCGTACGCCCGGGATGCAGGGATCCCGCCGAACTCGGTGGTGCGGCTGGAGATCCACGAAGAGCTCGTCGCGGCGATCATCGCCGGTGACGCGGAGGCCGCAGCGCGAGCGGTTCGACGGCACCAGACGGTGTACGACGACTACCTGGTTGTCGACGGGCGCTGACCGGCCTCCCCTCGAGCGTGCTCAGGAGACGAAGATCTCCCCCGCCGGCGTTCGCTTTTCGGCCTGGAACGCGTCTTCTGCGCGGCCGAGCGCCCAGTAGGCCGACAGCGACATCGCCCGGCGGTCCAGTTCCCAGGTACGCGTCAACACCGCGCCGATCCGTTTGATCGCGCCGCGCTCACCGTGCGCGAACACGCCGACCGAACCCGTCACGGGCGCCATCGCCGCGACCGCGCCGACGAGCAGTTCGCCGTGGCCGGCGCCGCTCACCGAACGGTGCAGCCAGTCCACCGCGACACCGACCGGGGCGGTGAGCGACAGCTCGTCCTCCGGGCCGTGCACCTCGATGACCACCCGGCCGCGCGCATCCGGTCGCAGCGCCTCCACCGCCGCCGCGATCGCCGGCAGCGCCGACTCGTCACCGACGAGGAGATGCCACACCTCCGGGTCTCCGCTCGGCGTGTAGCCGCCGCCCGGACCGGAAAGAGCGACGAGGTCTCCTGGTGCGGCCTGCGCCGCCCACGGTCCCGCTATTCCTTCGTCGCCGTGCACGACGAAGTCGATCGCGATACGGCCGGCCGACCGATCGACGGAGCGCACGGTGTACGTGCGCTGCGACGGCAGATCTTCGACCGGCAGTCGCTCCCGCAGTTCCGCCAGGTCGTAGGGCGGCTCCAACCCGAGCTCGGGGCGGGCGAACGCAATCTTGACGTACTTGTCGGTGGATACAAGCTTGCCTTCATCCGCCGCCTCGAGCAGGGCGACGACCCCCGGGCCCTCGAAATGCACGCGCACCATCCGCGGCGAGAGCCGTTCGCTCTCCGCCACGCGCAACACGTGCTGCACCCCCCGGGCACGGCGAACGGGTTCAGACGGAGCGGCGTTCACGGGCGAGTCCATACCGTCGACCGTATCGCCTCCGAATGTGCACCCGGCTGTGCCTTGTGCCGCCCACGGATGCGTCGGGCCCGCTCGACCGACCGTCTACACGTCGGTCGACGCCGAGAGCCCGGTCAGGTCGGTGGCGTAGTGGAAACGCACGCGCGAACCGAGCCAGACCGTGCGTGAGGTCTCCAGCAGCTCGCCGTTCAGCCGCCCGATCGACCAGTCGACGAAGACCTGCGAGTCGATCCCGGTCTGCAGCAGAACCGACTCGGTCGAGGTGACAGAACGCACCTCGAGAAAGTGCTCGACATGCGTCGATGCGAGCCCGAAGGTCTCCAGAGTCTTCGACACCGACGATTCGACGAGCGGCGCCTGCCTCAACGCGTCGGCCGCCTTGCCCGCGAGCCAGGAGTCGGTGAGCCCGATCGGCCGGCCATTCACCAGGTGCAGGCGCTTCAGGTGCAGCCGCGGCGCGAGCCGCTCGTCGGCGGAGAGTTCGTGGCTGACCTCGTACGGCTCGTCCTCCACCACGGAATCCCGGAGGTACACGGATTCGGCCGTCTCGCCGGCGGCCCGGAAACGATCACGCCACGGGGTCATCAGCCCGAAGTCGTGCTGCACGAGGCGCGGGCGATCGGCGACGAACGTTCCCGTTCCCTGCCGGCGCTCGACGTAGCCGTGGTCGGCCAGCGCCGCGAGCGCCTGCCGGATCGTAATGCGGCTCACGCCGTAGATCGTGGCCATGTCGTTCTCGGTCGGCAGTTGCGACCCGATCTCGAGCTCCTGGTCGATGAGCGATCGGAGGTCTCGTTCGACCTGCGCCCACGCGGGCAGTGGCGACTTGCGGTCGACGGTCGTGGCCATAGCTGCGATCGGATGTGCGACGGATTCGACGGTCATTCGAGGTCCCCAACTGTTTCGAATAGATGTCATGATTATAACATCATGACCTTTGGTGGGCGCGACATCCCGCGGGATGCCGCGCCCCCAGTTTCAGACCGCGGCGGGCTCCTCGTCCAGCTTGATGTGCCGCGCATCCATGTTGACCGCACCGCCACGGAACGGCGGTCGGCCCCACTTCGCCGCCGCGGCATCGGCGACAAGGGTGCCGACGGCGGCCCCGGCCAGCTCGAACAGCAGCGAGCCACGGATATCCGCTCCGGTGTCCCCGCGCAGGAGGCCGACGCGCTGCAGGGTCTGCCCCGTGCTCTCCAGGGCGACCGCCAGGCGTTCGAACCGCGCGCTCCCGTCCTTGCCGACGAGCTGAAGTGTCAGATGCGCATCCGGGCCGATGAAGTAGTCGACGTGCCCGCTCTCCTCGAGCGCGACCGTGCGAACGGTCAGCCCGGTCGCCTCGATGAGCTTCAGCATCCAGAAGTCGCCGGCGCCACGGAGCTCGGGCAGTGTGAGCAGCGAGATCCCGGTGGGCGCGGAGGCCGGAAGTCCCTGGATCGCCCCATCGATGACGTCGCGCTGTGCCGCGATCACGTGGGCGAGGTCGTTCGTGGCCTCGGCCGTGTCGACCCCACAGACCGCAGCGACACCCAACCCCAGCATGAGGTGGCCGGCAACGGGCACGACCTCTTCGATGCCCAGCGACGGGACCAGCTGCAGCTCATCGGCTTCCGCCGCCAGCGGGGAATCCGGATTGGAGGTGATCGCGATCGTGCGCTTGCCCGCCTCACGAGCCAGCCGCAAGGCTCGCACCGTCGCGCCGGACGTGCCGGAGTGCGAGATGCCGACCACGATCTCCGCTCCAGCGGGAAGCCGGCCCGTCCAGGTGATGTCGCCCGACGACAGCGCCCGGTGGCCGAAAGCCGACGCCAGCAGCCCCGAGGAGAGCGAGTCGCCGGAGCCCACGAACACGGCGCCGTCGAGAGCCCCGGCGCGGATGCTCGGCCGCACATCGGCGGAGTCCTGCAGAGCGGTGATGATCCGCGTGTACTGATCAGAGTTCATGTCAAAGTTCCTGGTTCGATTCGATGGTGTTGAGTGGTGCGGTGAGCGGGTCGGAGGCGAGCAGCCCGGCGTGCCCCCAATCAGAGAGGGCGAGACGGGCGACGCTCACGCCGAACTGCGCCGCCGTGACGAGATCGGCGCCGACGGCGAGCGCCGCGACGATCGCGGCGGCCGAGGAGTCGCCGGCCCCCGTCGTCTCCACGACCCTGACCGCGGCGTCGCGCACCGACCAGACGCCCGACGGCGCGACGACGTACATTCCTTCGCTGTCGAGCCGAGCGATCACCGGCAGGCCGAGCGCCGCCGACATTTCGCGCGCGGCGGCCCGCGGATCCTTGTTCAGCAGCCGGAGCTGCACGCGGCTCGGCAGGATGACGGCGCCGGTCGGGCTGACCCGCTCGAGGTAGGTGATCCCCTCCACGCTCAGGGGAAGCTGGTGCGGGTCGAGTCCGACCGGAATCGGCCGCCGCACCGGCGGCCGTTCGGTCGGCGAACTCTCGAGCAGAGCATCCACCCGGTCATAGAAGGCGACCGGCGCGGGAAGCGCCACTGCGGCAGCCTCAGAACCACCCTCGCGTGGCTCTCCGCCCTCCAACTCGACAGACGACACGGAGGCGGTCTCCACGATCCGCCGGCCCTCCGGTGCGTTCAGGATCCAGACCCGCGGCACCGAAGGAGTCGTCTCCGACGAGGAGAGGTCGACGCCCACCTCGCCGAACAGACGAGCGAAGCGCCCGTCGTCGGCGGGGAGGTTGGTGCAGAGGGCGGCGGTCGCGCCGGCAACCAGCCGGGCCCCGAGGGCTCCGAAGAGTCCGGGTCCGCCGAGCTCGTCGAAGCGCGCTCCGGCCCCGACGGTGACGAGGTGGTCGAGGGAGAGCCCTCCCCTGACCCCGACGACCTTCGGCATCAGAACGTCTGCAGCGCGTACTGCACGGTGCGGTCGCGCGGTCCGTCCATCTCGAGCAGGTAGACGCCCTGGCTGTGCCCGATACCCAGTTCGCCCGCGACGACCGGAAGCTGGAGCGACTGCACGCCGAACACGCAGCGCACGTGCGCCGCCGCATCCTGAGGGCCGTCGTGGAGGTGCACGAACGGCTGATCGACGGGGATCTGGGATTCAATGAACAGGCGGATGTCCTGAAGGGTCGTCCCGTCGACGCCGGAGTTGAAGATGAGGGTGCAGGTGGTGTGCGGGAGGAAGACGTGCAGCACGCCGTCGCCGTGGTCGCCCCGGGCTGCATCCCGGAGCTGGTCGGTGACATCGACGTAGTGCACAGGGTTCGCGAACCCGGCCGCCGGCGTCGTATTGACGGGGATGCTGCTCCACTTTCCAGTGGTTGTCATTTGTGTTGCCTTTCCTAGGGGTGGTCAGAGGGATGCGATGCGTTCGACGGTGAGTCCGTCGGCCGACATCGTCCCGGAGTCGATGAGGAATCCGCCGCCGCCGCCGAGCGTGCGAGGCGTCTCCGCGGTGAGGAGGAGCTCCCCGTCGACGAGGAGTGCGAGGTGGGGGCCGAAGCATCGGAGTTCGACGTCGTACCGCCGGTCGAGCCGGGCAGGGAACGAGCGTGAGGCGAGCGTGCGCCGTTCCGGCCCGTTCTGGTCGACGAGCCTCACCTCGCCCGCCGCGAAAACAGCACCGGCGAAGCTGCGGTGGCCCCGAGCACGCACCACGAGGCCGGCTCCGTCGTGCAGAGAGAAGACGAGGGTCGAGCGCACCGAGTAGTCGACCCACTCGCGCGATCCGATCGTCGCGACACCGCCGCGTTCGGGGTGGGAGACCGAGTACGTCGTCGCGAAGTCCGCCTCGAAGTTGCGCGCGGAGCTGACCCACGGCGCGAGCGCCTGCGGTTTCGTGTCCCAGATGGAGTCGAGGAGGATACCCTCCTGCTGGAAGCGACGCGGCGCACCCGACCAGTCCATCCCGTGGAGGAGCAGCGTCGACCCTGCTCCGGGTTCCGCGATCGCCGCGACTCCGACCCGGAACGGGATGAGGGCACCGGCCACCGGGATCTCCCAGTCGAGCCGTGTCTCGCCGGCATCGACCGACGACAGCGGTCCCCGCTCGATGTGGACGGTGTCGCCGTCCTGGTAGACGGCGAAGAGGAACACCCGCATCGAAGCACCGGCACTCACCGTGGCGGTGATCGTGTCGGTGGGATAGAGGGTGGGCGACGCCAGCGTCGAGAAGTTCGACATCGCATCACGCGGGTCGAGGAAGACGGGGGCGGACACGGCGGCCTGCTCGCCGGCTCCGACCCGGAGTTCGAGCGCGGCGGGGCCCGTCGAGTAATTGCGATTGACAGCCTCGGTGACCACTGCATCCGGGAGGTACGGGCACGACTCGAAACCGTGCACGGCGCCCGGCAGGCTGAAGTCGAACCGCGCCCGCCGCGGCATCGGGGGCATCCCCCGCTGCGTCCGTGCGGCGTCGACGATGCGCCGTGCTTCGCGCGCGGCGTCTGTCACACTCTCGCCCCCGTCCGCGCTGACGACGATGGCCCGATCGGCCACTGGAGTGCGCAGGTCGGGGACCGCGGCGAACGCATCCAAGCCCAGCCGGATGCCGGTCAAAGCGCCCACAGTGCCCGCGTTCGAGTCGGTGTCGAATCCGACCGAGGACGCCACGGCGACCACCGTGCGGAAGTCGTCGCCGCCGAGACGGAGAGCCGCGAGCGACATCGCGATGTTCGAGAGCGCGTGACACGGGCCCGGGTAGACGGCATAACCGTAGTGGTGGTCGACCCAGTCGCGGACCTCGCGCCAATCGTCGGTCGCGCCGACCCGCTCGACGACGGAGTCGATGATCCGCAGCAGGCGGGCATCGGTCACATAGCCGCGGCCGAGCTCGATCAGCCGATCGAGCCCGCGCTCCTCGAACGCGGCTGCGCGCATCGCAGCGAGGAACCCGGCCGACTCCACCGCCACGCCGTCATGGCTGACACTGGCCGCGGCCGCGGTCATGGCGACCGCCTGATCCGGGTCTCCCGGCACCATCATCGCAAAGGCGTCGGAGAAGATCTGGGCGCCGATCTGTTCGGCGAGAGTCGAGCCGTTGTGCGCGATCGAACCGCTCTGCGGTGCGGGAACACCCCGCTTCAGGTTGAGGAACGCCGTGTGCTCGGTCGAGCGACCGTAGCCGCCCCACCACAGGATCGTGCGGTCTTCGATGATGTAGTTGAGCCAGGTCTCGCCGACCAGCGCCGGCGTGATGTCGGCGCCGCGCGCATCTTCGACGGACCGCCCGAAGGCCAACGTTCCGGAGATGTCGTCGTCGGCGACGATGAGCGGGATGCCGAGGTCGTCGTTGACGTAGTGGTCGACCACGCCGAACCGCGACCGGATCTCGTCGTAGGGCCATCCCTCGACCGGGCGCCCCAGGTAGACCCCGATGAGTTTGCCGAGCACGCCGGCGTACACGCGCGCCGCGTAGTCCTCGTTGAGTTCGATCGTCATCTCAGCCCTTCACCGCGCCGTTGGCCATACCGTCGACAACGAACCGCTGGAGGGCGATGAAGACAGCGAGGATCGGAACAATGAGGATGAGCGCGCCGGCCATCATCGTGCCGATGTCGGTACTGAATGTGCCGTTCATCGTGAGGAAGCCGAGGGTGAGTGTCTGGTCGGACGGGTTCTGCAGGAAGGTCGAGGAGATCAGGAACTCGTTCCAGGCGTTCAGCCCCACGATGACCCCGACGGTGATGAGCCCCGGTCGAACCATGGGCAGGAGCACCCGGCGCACCAGCTGGAACGTGTTGACGCCGTCCATCAGGGCCGCCTCCTCGATCTCGGCCGGCACGTTCAGGAAGAAGGTGCGCATGAGGAAGGTGGCGAACGGCATGTTGATGGCGGCGAGGATCACCCCGACCACGAACACATTGTCGGTGAGGTTCATGGCCGCGACGGCCGAGTAGAGGGGGAAGATGAACAGCTGGATCGGCACGGTCATGGCCATCGTGAGGTAGACCATGATCGCGGGCCACCGCTTGACCTTCTGACCCGCGAGCACGTAGCCGGCGAGTCCGGAGCAGATCAGCACGACGATGACCGTGGTGGCCGTCAGCAGGATGCTGTTGACGAACCCCTGGCCGAACTGTCCATACGTCCAGGCCGTGATGAAGTTCTCGATGCTCAACGATGTGGGCAGCTGGAACGGGTTCGCGAGCACCTCCGCATTCGTCTTGAAGCTGTTGACGAGCACGAGCAGCAGAGGGATGAGCGCGATGATCGCGAAGACCGCGAGCACCAGGTTTCCGGTCACGCTCTTGAAGATCCGGTTCATCGTGCCAGTTCCTTTCTGCTGATCCGCGTATAGACGACGGAGGCGATCAGGCCGAAGAAGCTCATGATCAAGCCGACGGCCGCAGCCTTGCCGAACTCGAAGGAGGAGAACGCGAACGCGTATGCGTACGTCCCCATCACCTCGCTCGAGTGGGCCGGTCCGCCCTGGGTGAGCAGGAAGACATAGTCGAAGGCGAGGAAGGAGAAGATCACGGTCATCACGCCCATCAGCAGCAGCGTCGGGCGGATGCTCGGCAGATAGACGTGACGGAAGACGCCCCAGCTATTCGCCCCGTCGACGATGGCGGCCTCCACCTGGTCGATCGGCGTCTGCCGCATCGCACCGAGGTACACGACCGTGAGGAACCCCCAGTAGTGCCACATGTCCACGGCCGCGGCGGCGTACAGCGACGTCGCTGTCGAGCCGGTGGGCGGCTGGATGTGCAGCAGGCCGAAGATCCCGCCGTTGGGGTTGTAGATGATGGTCTGCCAGATCAGCGCGTTCACGACCGGGGCCAGCACATACGGCATCAGGTAGATCACCTGGTAGAAGGTGCGCATCCTCTTCCGACGCAGGAGGAGAGCAGCCGTGAGCAACCCGATGATCGCCGGAAGGGTGAGGAACAGGACGAGCCATTTGATGTTGTTCGTCAGGGAGGTCGCGAAGACCGGATCGGCCAGGATGTCGCGGAAGTTGTCGAGGCCGACGAAGTCGAAGGTGAACCCGATGCCGCTCCAGTTCGTGAACGCGAACAGGAGGGTGAGGAGCCCGGGAACGACGACGACGACGATCGAGAGCACGAGCGCAGGGGCGATCAGGAGGTAGTTGATCGTGTTCCGACGCCGGATGTGGCTGTTGCGGCGCTCGGTCGGAGCGGGCCGCGCCGGCGCCCGCACGGGTGCGGGCGCGAGGGTGGTGACCATGAGAGTGTCCTTCGATGAAGGGGGCGCGCCGCGCGTGTCGGCCGGCACGCCCCCGTCTGCGTCTGTTCTAGTGGGCCGGCTGAGGCAGCGGCGGAACGAGACCCTTCGCCTGCTCCTCTTTGAAGACCTTCTCGATGCCCTTCAGGAAGTCGGCGGCCGACTCCTTTCCGAGCCACACCGAGTCGATGTCCGTGAAAGCCGTCGCGGTCGCCGGCGGGAAGAACGTGCCGGCGAAGAACCCGTAGTCGCCTGCGTTGACGCCCTGGATGGTGTTCTTGATGGAGTCGACGAACGGCTTGGAGAGTCCGCTGTAGTCGTTCGCGTCGAGGTCGAAGTTCTTCAGCGGAACGGCCCAGTAGCCCGGCCAGGTCTTGTTCATCTCTTTCGCGAACGTGTCGGTCATCATGTAGTCGATGACCTCGGCCGCGCCGTCCTTGTTCTTGGATGCCGCGTTGATCGAGAGCGACGCCGTCGTGCCGAGCGTGTAGTAGGGCGTGGGGAGGCTCGGGTTGATGGTCGGGAATGCCATGTATCCGAGGTCTCCGGTATTCCCGGTCTTGTCGTTGAAGTAGTTCGAGGCGAACTGGAACGCCAGGCTCGGGCCGATGAAGAACGGCGACTTCTGCTGGCTGAGCAGCTGCATCGACTGGTCGAAGTTGAGCGTCGGGTAGTCCTTGCCGCCCAGGTAGCCCTTCTGGTAGAAGTCGGCCGAATCCTGCACGGCCTTCTCGAACTGCGGGTCGGTCCACGGGATCGTCCCCTGGAGGGCCTCGTACATGGCCTTGCCTCCGGCGACCTGCGAGAGGAAGAGCGAGATGTAGTTCTGGTTCACCGGCTTCCAGCCCTGGTTGCCCGTGACCGACGAGTACAGACCCGCGGCAGCGGCTTTGTCCATGACCTTGACGAACTCGTCGTAGGTCTTGGGCACGGCGACACCGAGCTTGTCGAGCACCTTCTTGTTGTAGAAGACGCCGATGTCCTCGATCGAGTTCGGCAGCGAGTAGAGCTTTCCATCGACGGTGCCGGATTGGTACATCGGGGCGAGGATGCGATCCTCCCAGCCGTACTTCTTCGCGTACGGGGTCATGTCGGCGAGTTTGCCCTGGGCGGCGTACTGTGCGGCGAAGGCCGGACCGGAGCCGTAGACGATGTCGGGCCCTTTGCCTGCGCTGAGCGCGACCTGGACGTTCTTGTCAACGGCGTTGTTGAACGTGACCTGAAGGGTGTACTTGTCCTGTGACGCGTTGAAGTCGTCGACGAGAACCTTCTTCATCGTCTGCTGCTGCTGGGGCGGTGCACCCCAGAACCACAGCTGAAGGGTCTGACGGCCTCCCGCTGCGCCGCCTCCGGCGCATCCTCCCAGGGTCATGGCCACTGCGGCTGCGATACTCACCGCAGCGATGACGAGCCTCTTTCGTTTCATTGCCAAGCTCCTCCACTCGGGTCCGATGCGACGCGTCGCTGCGTCACATTGGTTTGGTTGTATGGACTCTATAACCTTCATACCTATGTGTCAATCGCCGTCGCGGACCCAGCGCGCACGCCCCTGAGCCGCAACCGCCGCATCCATCGCCGCCAGCTCGACGATGCCCTCGAGTGCGATCTCGGTGGCGGCCGCGTGGCCGGCACCCGCCACGAACGGCGCAGCGGCGATGACATTGTCGGCGACCGAGCACACCGAGCCACCGCGCTTGCCGAACAGGGCGGCCAGAGTGACCACGGCAGCCGACTCCCGGTCACCGTTCAACACCCCCGCCCGCGCCCAGGTGTCGAGGATGTCGGTGTGCCACGGCTGGAAGTAGCCGCCGACGGAAGGCCGGCCGACCCCGCAGAAGTCGCTGTCGCTCGACCGGGTCACACCGACCCGGTACGGACGCTCGGTGCGCTCCGCAGCCCGCGACAGGGCGACGACGACCTCATACGAGGAGACCGCCGGATACGACGCCGGCACGTAGGCACGCGTCATCCCCTCGTCGCGCACGACGCCGGAGGTGATCACCACTTCCCCCGGAACGACGGCGGGATGGATGCCGCCCGAGCCGCCGACACGGAGGAACGTGTCCGCTTCGGTGAACTCCAAGAGCTCATGCATGATCAGCTCCGCCTCCGGCGAGCCGCTTCCCCCGGAGATGGCGGTGACGGGCACGCCGCGGTAGGTTCCGGTCCAGCTGGTGAACATCCCGGAGCGGCCGATCTGCTCGGCGTCATCCAGCCGGTGAGCCAATTGGGTCGCCGGGTCGTCGTCGTAGGCGCACAGCGGGTCGCGAACGAGCAGCAGGACATACCGCGCCACCCGGGCGGGGTCGAACTGCGAGAGGGCCGGCCGCCCCTCGACCAGGAGGCCCCGCTTGGGCAGGTTCGCCGCGTAAGCGTACGAGTCGTAGAGGGCGGAGGGGTCCCAGGTGTCGGTCATGTGGTTCCTTTCATCGAATGGACGTGGCGGGATTGCTCCGGGCCGCCTCGGCGACCCACGAGCGCGCACGGTCGGAAACGAGCGGGGCGCCGGGCTGGGAGATCACGAGGCTCGCGGCGGCAGCCGCCACCGACGCCGCGGCTCCGAGATCTCCGGAGGACGCATAGGAGGCGAGGAAGGCTCCCGAATAGCTGTTGCCTCCGCCGGTCGGGTCGGCGACCGTCACTGTCACCGGCGAG
This sequence comes from Leifsonia poae, assembly GCF_020009625.1. Taxonomy (NCBI): domain Bacteria; kingdom Bacillati; phylum Actinomycetota; class Actinomycetes; order Micrococcales; family Microbacteriaceae; genus Leifsonia; species Leifsonia poae. The sequence continues at coordinate 2,906,597 of NZ_JAIHLP010000002.1, read as the reverse complement.
ACGCGGTGCACATCGTCGCCGTCGATGACGAGCGAGCCCTCGGAGCCCAGGCGCAGGAGAACAGGGATGCCGAGGCCGCCGAGCAACCGCGTCACCTCATCGACGGTCGCGACACCGAAGAGAGACAGCGCCTCCGTGCGATTGAGGGAGAGCACATCCACGAAAGCGAGACGCTCGCGGACCGTCGCCAGATGCTCGGGAAGACAGGAGTCGCTCGAGATCTCCCACAGCAGCGGACCTCCGAATGCGGGGCGATAGTCCGCGACCTCGGCCCAGTACGCATCCTCGTGCGCGTGGAAAAGGTAGACGGCGGCGATCCTGTCGGGTTCGTACGGGATGTGCCGCGGCAACGGGGTGTGGGCGTGGAAGTGCTCGAGGCCGTACACCGGGGTCTCGACGCGCTCCCCGTCGGCGAAGTACTCGATCCGTGTGCGCGGACTGGCCTCCGAGACGACGAACAGGCCCGCCGGATCGATCTCGCGGTCACGGCACCAGGCCGAGAGGGATTCCTGGTCGTCGCGCCCGATGCCGGCGACCAGAGCCGAGCTCCCCGGCGACCCTGCGAGGCTGGCGCCGACGGCCGCATAGGCACCGGCGCCGCCGACCTCCACCACAGGCTCTTCGGAGGCCGGGGTGCGGATCTCGTCGATCACGATATGGGACAGGATCGCCGTCGTGCCCATGAGCCTCCTTTGGCTAGTCCTCTTATTGTTATGCTTACATTACCCATAGACCTGCTCGGATAGCGAGCCGGCACCAGCACTCGAAGGAGAAGGCATGAAGAACGTGCTCATCGACACCGACCCCGGCATGGACGACGCCCTGGCCATCGCCCTCGCCTTCAAGTCGAGCGCCCTCACCGTGCGGGCGATCACCGCCGTCACCGGCAACCTGCCGGCCGACCGCACCGCGGCCAACGCGCTCCGCGTCCTCGACCTGCTCGCCGCGCCCGCCATCCCCGTCGCCCGCGGACCGCTCATGCCGTCGGGCGGCTCCTACCCGTCCGACCCCTTCTCCCACGGCTCGGACGGACTCGCCGAGTCGAACCTCCCCACCTCGGAACGCATCCTCGACGGCCGCGGGGCCGCCCAGCTGATCGTCGACACCGTGGCGGAACACGCCGGCGACATCACCATCTGCGCGCTCGGCCCGCTGACCAACATCGCGGAGGCGCTGGCGATCGACCCCGAGCTGCCGAGCAAAGTCGACCGCCTGATCATCATCGGAGGCTCCTTCGGCGAGACACCGTACGCCTGGTCGCAGGCGACCGGCGACAACCCGGTGAGCGAATGGAACATCTTCGTCGACCCGGAGGCGGCCCACCTCGTCTTCAATGCCGGCTTCGACCTGCTGGCCATCGGGCTCGACGTGGCGACGCATCCGAGCATCAACTTCACCCCCGGACACCTCGACGCCCTCCGGGCCTCGACAACGCCGGAGGCCGCCCTCGCCGTGCGCGTCGTCGAGTTCGTCAACGGTCGCGGATACCAGTCGTACTGCTCCCTGATCGACAGCGTCGCTGTGGCGGCCGCGATCGACGACAGCCTCGTCACCACGACCACCCTGCGCTGCGATGTGGCGACCGAAGACCGCCTCACCCGCGGAATGACGGTCGTCGACCGGCGGATGCACCACCAGTGGACCGACCTGCCCGAGATCACCGTCGCCGCCGACCTCGACTACGGTCGGTTCCTCGACCTCGTAACCCGGGAGCTCGCCTCGTGACCGCCCCGCGCCCGCAGTTCTGCGAACTGCACCTCCACATCGAGGGAACGCTGGAACCCGCGACGATCTTCGACCTCGCGCGGCGGCAACGGCTGCAACTGCCGTACGCCGACGAAGCCGAACTCGCGGCGAAATACCGGTTCACCGATCTGCAATCCTTCCTCGACCTGTACTACGCCAACATGGTCGTGCTGCGGACCGAAGACGACTTCTCCCTCCTCGCCCAGGCCTACCTCGACCGGGCGGCCGCGGCCGGGATCGCGCACGTCGAGATGTTCGTCGACCCGCAGGCCCACTCCGAGCGCGGCATCGCCGAACGGGTTGTGCTCCGCGGGCTCCAGCGCGCCATCGACGAGGCCGCCGAACGGCACGGCATCTCCGCCTCGATCATCGCCTGCGTCGTGCGCGACCAACCCGTCGACTCCGCCGAACGGATGCTCGACGCCGTGCTCGACTCCGGGGTCCCGGTGATCGGGCTCGGGCTCGACAGCGCCGAGGTCGGCTACCCACCGAGCCTGTTCCGCTCCGTCTTCGAACGGGCAGGCGAGGCCGGCCTGCACCGCGTGGCGCACGCCGGCGAGGAGGGCCCCGCCGAATACATCTGGGAAGCCCTCGACCTTCTCGGCGCGGAACGCATCGACCACGGCATCCGCGCACTCGACGACCCGAGGCTGGTGCAGCGTCTGGTCGCCGACCGCATCCCGCTCACCGTCTGCCCACTGTCGAGCGAACGCTTGCGGGTGGTCGACGATCTCGCCGAGCTGCCGTTGCGGCAGATGCTCGACGCAGGCCTGCGCGTCACCCTCAACTCCGACGACCCCGCCTACTTCGGCGGCTACCTCGACGACAACGTCGAGGCCGCCCGCCGGGCCTTCTCCCTGACCGCCGACGAACTCGCCCTGCTCGCCCGCACCTCCATCGAGGCGTCTTTCCTCAGCGACGACCGCAAGAAGGAGCTGCTCCGGGCGGGGGCGTGAACCCTCTCGTCGCCCTCACCACCGATGACCGCCGCTGAGCTGCACGACGCTTACGGTAGGCGGGAACGGTCGGCGGGAACGGGGCTCGGCGGCGCGTCCTCCGCCGAGCCCCACCGGTCATCCCTCCGCGCGTCGGCGGCGGATGATGACCAGACCGACACCGCAGAGGAGCAGGAGCAGTGCGATTCCGCCGCCCAGCCCGAGGGCGGAGGAATCACCGCCCGTGTTCGCGAGGTCGCCCGGGGCAGACGCCGCCGGGTCTGTGCCCGATCCCGTGCCGGTCCCACCTCCACCGGTGGAGTCCGCTGCGCGGACCACGACCGGAATGGAGGCGAGTTGGACGCCGTTCTCGAGCACTGCGATCGTGTGCTGTCCTGGCGCGGTGTCGGTGGGGATGCGCACGGTCGACCTGAAGTTGCCGCCGCTCCCCGCGGTGACGGTGGCCAACGTTACCGGGGTCGAGTGCAGTTCGATGGTGAGCACCGCCCCGGGATCGAAGCCGCCGCCGTCGATGGTGACCGCGCCGCCGACCACGGGATCACCGCTCAGGGTGAGCGTCGGATCGGCCGGTTCGAGCAATCCGGCGAGCGCTCCACGGAGCGTCTCCGCTCTCGCGTCGACAAGCGACTGGGAGACACCGGGGGTCTTCAGCGCCGTCTTGGCCGCTTCAAGAGCCGGTAGCAGCGGCGCCCAGCTCGCGGGTGTGTACCGGGTGCTGTCGAGCCCGTTCCCCTGGTTCACGAGCCCCTGCAGGATGCTCAGGTCGACCGCGATCGCCACGGAGCACCAGGCGAACTCGTCACCGTTCGCGTGCGTGACCAACACGGTCGTCGACCCGGCGTTGCCGGTCTTCAGCTCGAATTGGATCTTCCCGTCTGCGCTCAGACTCGGCGAACCGACGACGGTCGCGACACTGCTGTCGAGCGGGTACGCGGACACACTGTCTCCGGCGTCCGCGGGCGAGATGTCGGCGGACATCGCCACGGTGCTGTCGCGCTCGGCGGTGACAGTCGCCGGGCAGCTCAGGCTGTAGCCGCCGTAGACCTCGAACTCCCAGATGTTGAGGCCGTACTTCGTCGCCGGCGAGCCGATGACACGGATGTAGCGCACCTCCGCCGTCGGGAAGTCGACGGTGTCTCGGCGATGGTCCGCCGTCCCCGTGTTCTGAACGTGAGCGAGCGGCGACCAGGTCGAACCGTCGGTAGAGCCCTCGACCCGGTAGTCGGTCGAGTTACCGGTCTCCCAGTCGACGACCACTTGTGAGACGGACCGCACGGTTCCGAGATCGACTCGGAGCCAGTTGGTGTTCGTATACGGTGCAGAACCCGTCGGCCGCGCCGACGACCATTTGGTCGCGAGCGATCCGTCGGTCGCCATCTGGGGCGCGACAGTGGTGAGGTTGTTGTAGGTGCTGTCGCCCGTTGTCGGCTTGTTCAGGGCAAGGTTCACCCGTCCCGCGGCCGTCGGCGCCGTGGCGACGGTGTCATTCCCGAAGACCTCGAACTCCCAGAGCGAAACACCGTACGCCGTCAGCGCCCGCTTGACCGTCTGCATCCGCACGTAGCGGCCGGTCGCACTGAGCTTCACGACATCGGTGCCTCCGGAACTTCCGGCGCCGCTGGTGGCGTAGACGTCGCGCCAGGTGATCCCGTCGTCCGAGACCTGGATCTTGTACTGGCTCGCATACGAGGCCTCCCACCACAGCCGCACGGCACCGATCGGCTGCGACTTTCCGAGATCGACCTGGATCCAGGAGCTGTCCGGGTTGGCGGCCGCTCTGTCCGCGATCCATCGCGTGGTGAGGTTCCCGTCGGTGGCGCTGCCCGGGCCGACGCCGTCAGACGCCGTGGTGGGGGCGCCGAGCGCGAGGTTCACTCCGGCGTCGACGTCGAACTCCCTCACGGAGTAGGTTCCGGATGCGCCGTCGAGCAGCAGGATCCGCGCATAGTTCGCGGCAGTCGCCGGGAAGCTCACGTGCTCGTGACCTCCCGCCCCGTTCTGGACCAGCTTCTGGTCCGTCCAGGTCGTGCCGTCGGTGGAGGTCTGCACCAGGTAGCGCGTGGCGAAGTCCGTACCCCAGTCGATGTCCACTCCCGTGGCGAACGATCCGGCCGACAGCTGCTTGCGCAGCCACGGCGATCCGCCGGTCGACTGCCAGGTCGTGCTCTGGTCGGAGTCGCCGGCGAGGTCGGGGCCGTGCCCGGCCGCGGAGCCGCTCGCCGTGTACGGCGAACCGTTCGAGTCGTCGGCGGCCAGCGGCGCGGTCACCGTCTTGCCCAGGTTCGCGCCGGATCCGAGAACGAACGTCCCCGTGGAGGCGGAACCTGGCCCGCTCAGCGACACCGTCACCAGGAGTCCCGGCTGTCCGGGATTGGAGAGGCTCACGACCGGGATCCCGCTCGACTCGTCGAGCATGACGATGCCCGGCTGGCTCAACGTGAGGGTCCGGCCGTCGCCCAGCGCCAGCGATCCCGCCTGATAGAACGTCGCCATCGTGCGTTTCAGTGCCGGGTTCTGCACGGCCTGCACGGCGGTGTCGTTGCGCAGGATCGTCACGGCCGGCTTGGCCGCGTATGCGGCGGTCTGCGCGGGCGTGGCCGCGGGAAGCACGATGTACTCGTAGCTCGCAGCACTGGGTTTGACGCCGTGGTCGAAGTACAGCGTGAAGGCGTCGTGGCTCTGCGGCTTGTCACCGTAGTAGCTGCCGGTCTGCGTCTTGTCGGAGACCACCACCGGGTCGCCCGACGGGAACACGTAACCGACTTTGTCGTTGTAGGCCCAGCTCGGGTCGGTGACGACCTTCGAGTCGGTGCCGGCCGCGACGGGCTTGCCGTTGACGGAGGCGTTGCTCTTGGCGTCGACCTGGTTCACGGTCGTGTGGATCGACGCCGGCGAGGTGGACTGGATGCCCGATCCGAGGGCGACCATCTCATTGTCGAAGTAGTAGTAGCTCTTCTGCGCCTGCGTTCCCACCCGGTCGAGGCTCTCGACACTGGCGCCATAGGTGCCATCCGAGACGCCGCCGGTGAAGCTGCCACCGTTGCTCGATCGGCCGCTCGGCCCGAGCGTGGTCTCCTTCACATACGGCGCCGTCGTCCCGGGATAGTGGTACCAGTCGAAGGCCGGGCCGAGGGCGGTGTACTCCTTATTGGTGACCTGGATCGCCGTGGCCCCCGCCTTGCTCCAGACGATCTCGTTGCCGACATCGCTGCGGAGGGTCGAGCGGTACTCGCTTCCGACGGTGCGGCTTGAGTTCAGGCTGGTGAAGATCCCGTAGTCCGCCCGCTGGTGCGACGAGAACTCGGAGCGCCAGAAGTACTTGTCGCCGAGCTGCCCGCTTCCGGCGGTCTTCCCGCGGATGTTGTCGGCGAGCTCGCGGTAGTCGGTGGCGTAGAGCGGGTCGGTGCGCGCCATCATGTCCAGCGGGTCGAGGAACACATCGCTGTAACTGGTGACGCCGTCGACGGTCGTCGCCGGACGGTAGAGGAGGTAGAGCATCCCGATCTCGCCGCGGATCATCCAGCGGGTGCCGTCGATGATGTAAAAGGCGATCGTGTCCAGCTGATCGCGGGTGAACGCGAGGCTCGTGCCGCGCGCCGAGTCGGCCCACATGGCCACGGTCGTGAACAGGGCCATTCCGTAGCCCTCGCTGTAGAGCTGTGCTCCGTGCGCCCAGAAGCTCGCGTCGGGCTGCACCGCCTCCTGCACCGTTCCGGAGTCGTCGACGGCCACGGTCTGAACCATCGTCGCGAAGCCGGCCGTGATCTGGTCTGCGTTTCGGGTCGCGATGGCCTTGTACAGGTAGTCGGCGGTGCGCCAGGCCCCGTTCGCGCCCGCCGGGTCGAGCTTCCCCTGGTTGTGTTTGATCGCGAGCGCGGCCGCGTCCGGGCTCAGCACATCGCCGAGGAAGATGGAGATCCGCCCCATGGCGATCGACTCCCCGATCTCGGTCTCCCACCAATTGGTGTTGCCGGGGTCGACCTTGTCCCAGTAGGCGAGGGCACGTTCTTCGGCGGCGACCAGCGCGGCATCGTGGTAGCCCTTCGCGCTCGTGTCCTGGTAGGCCTGGGCGATCGCCACCATGCGGTAGAGCGCCTTGTACGCATCCCACGTCTTGCCGTTCGCCGAGCTCGTGGTGTCTTGATAGTTGACGTCGGACCACGAGCCGTCCGCGTTCTGCGAGGCGACGTACTCCAGCGCGTTCGAGGTCTGCGCAAGGTAGATGCCGTTGGCGATCTGCACCTCGTCGCCCTGGCCGAGGAAGTAGTCCTGCAGACGGGAGACGATCGTGGAGACATCAGCGTCGAGATTCGCCGCAGCGGCGGCAGGAGCCGCGGCGAGGCCCACGGCGCCGAGCACGGCGACGACGATCATGGCTGTCGCCGAGGCGAGACGGGAGCGGACGCGCGCCACTCGGCTTCGCGTTCGCCCGCCTTGGACGCGGCGCTCGTCGGGTGGCGCCGGAATGTTCCGTGTTTCTCTGTCACGCGTCATTGCGCAGACTCCTTTATTCGGGTGAGTGGAGCGATTCGGTCGGGTGTTGGTCAGTCGGCGGTGCGAATCAGGCGGGCCACCGAGATTCGGGTGTCGGCGGCGCCGAAGAAGACGAAGTGCTCGCCGTTGATCTCTTCGATGGCGGTGGGGAAGATGACGTTGGCCACCGTGCCCGCGGTCTCCTCGGCCGTCTCCGGCGTCATGAGTGGCTCGCTCGTCCGGGCGAGCACGCGCGAGGGGTCGTCGGCGTCGAGCAGGATCGCGCCGACCACGTAGTGCACGTCGAAGGCATGCGGCACAAAAGCCCCGGCGCCGAGCGAGCCGGTGACGCCGTGGTGCAGAAGCAGCCAGCCCTCTGGCACGCGCAGCGGAGCGGGTCCCGCACCGATCTTGAGAGCCTCCCAGTCGTGAACCGGTCCGGCGACGAAGCGGTGTCCACGCGGCCGAACGAGGGCGGACAGGTCGCGCTCGGCCTCGTCGACGGGCACGTAGGAGATCCAGATGCCGGCGCGGTCGTCCAGCATCCCGGCCGGAAGCGGCGGGTTCTCGTTCGGCCGGGTGAACGACAGATCCCACATCGGCCGGTGCAGGAGCGCGAAGCTCGGCACTCCGTCGGGCCCGGGAACGATCTCGGGGAAGAAGACGACGTCTTTGTTGGGAAAGAGGTTCAGGTCGGTGTCGAGGTCGTCATCGTACTGGAACTGGATCGGCCCGATGCGCCGCCAGTCGATCCCATCGGTCGAGATCGCGAGGGCCGGCTTCGGCCCGAGCGGGCCGAATGCAACGTACGACATCACGTACACGCCGAGGTCTTTCAGCGGCGTGATCCGCGGGTCCTCGACGCCGCCGTGGTCGGTGCCGTGCTCCCACCCGCGGTCTGCTTCGAGCACGATCGCCACCTCGCCCACACCGGCCGGAACTCCGTCGGCGATGACGATCGGAGCCCGCCCGATCCGGGAGACATTCCGTTCGGCGACGAGCCGCGGGAACAGGTGCACGGCCCCGTCGGGCGTCTGAACCGTTGCCGGGTTCAGGACACCCTCGACCTGGCGCGGATCCCGGGGGTCCGGCTCCATCACGATGCCGACGCGCTCGAGAGCGTAGGGGATGTCGGTGCTGATGGTGGTCGAGGTGGTGGTGGTCGTGGACACGAGACCCTTCTTATGGATGTTGAGTGGATGGCGGCGGGCGGATCAGCCCTTGATGGCGCCCACCACGCCGTTGACGAGGTAGCGCTGGATGAAGATGTAACCGACGATCAGCGGCGCCGCCACGATGAATGTCGCGGCGGCCAGCAGGGGCCACTGGTTGCCGTAGGTGCCTTTGAAGGCGTAAAGGCCGACCGTCACAGGGAACTTGGTGGGGTCGGCCAGCAGAACGGTCGCGAGGATGATCTCGTTCCAGATCCAGACGGCCTGAAGAATAAAGATGGTCACCAGGGCGGGTCGCGCCAGGGGGAAGACGAAGCCGAAGAGGTAGCGCCAGTAGCCGACGCCGTCCATCGCGGCCGCCTCATCGAGCTCGCGCGGGATGGACTTGACGAAACCGCTCAGCAGCAGCGGGCCGACCCCCACCCCGACGCCGACCAGCAGAATGTAGCCGAGCTGCGTGTCGTAGAGCCCGAGACGGAGCAGCAATTGGAATTGGGTGATCAGCGCATTCGGCAGGAAGAGCACGAGCACGAACACGATCGACCAGACCCTGGCGCCGCGGATGTAGCCGCGAGCGACGGGGAAGGCCAGCAGTAGGGTCAGCACGGTGCCGATGGCCGAGCCCGCTGCCGTGTAGAGAACACTGTTGAGGATGTACGCGCCGAAGTTGCCCTTGTTCCAGGCTGCGGCGAAGTTGCCCCACTGCGGGTCGCTGACGAGACCGACGGGGTCGGAGACGAACTCGGCCTGCGACTTGAGCGCGGTGTTCAGCAGGTACAGCAGCGGGAAGAGGAACAGCACCAGCAGTATCAGCGCACACAGGTATGCGCCGATCGGGATCCGCCGGATACGTCGGGGGCGGCCCGGTTCCCGTGGCGGCACGGATTCCGCGCGCGAATCCGGCATGGGCGCTGTGGTGGCGTCGGTTCCGGTGCTCGTGTTTGTCGTCGTCACAGCTTGGCTTCCCGTCGGCGGAGGATGACCAGGGCGGTGATGGAGATGATCGCGACCAGCACGAACTGGACCATCGAGACCGCGGCCGCATAGCCCTGGGATTGTGAAAGGGTCGTGCCGGATGCGCCTCCGAAGCCCTGCACGTAGACCAGCAGTGAGAGCACCTGGGTCGACCGGTTGTTCGGGCCGCTGAGCACGTAGATGAGCTGGTAGCTCTGCAGCGCGTTGACGATGCCCAGGAGCACATTCGCAGTGATCGCGGGTGCCAGCAAGGGGACGGTGACATTGCGGAAGCGCTGCCAGGCGCTCGCCCCGTCGATCTCGGCTGCCTCGTGGAGCTCTTCCGGAACCGCCTGCAAACCAGACAGGAAGATGATCACCGAGACGCCGAGCACCATCCACACCTGCACCAGGATGACCAGCGCGAGCGCGAGATGGGGGTCGCCGAAGAACGCCGAGTGCTTGCCGAAGAGGCCGAGCACGGAGGCGGCCGGGCCACCGCTGACGTTGAAGATCAGCGACCAGACCAGACCGGTGACGGTGACGCCGAGGATCGTCGGCATGAAGACGACGGCGCGGTAGAAGTTGCGGCCTTTGAGCTTGCGGTTCAGCAGGATGGCGATCGCGAGTGCGACCACGATCTGGATGACCGTGCTGGCGAAGGCGAAGACGACCGTGTTCGTGAGCGCGTTCGCGCTGTCCGCCCATTTGGCGGGTGAGAAGAAGTCGACGTAGTTCTGGACGCCGACGAAGTTGATCGGCAGGCCGGGGAGGCCGCGCAGGTCGGTGAACGACGCGACCAGCACGCCGATCGCCGGGATGAACCCGAACACGCCGAGCAGAAGCATCGCGATGCCGAAAGTGATCCGCATCGGCGTGCGGCGGGGGAAGGGAAAAGTGTCAGCCATGTCTCGTTCGATTCACGTCGGGGTGGGCCGCATCGCCGGGCGTCGCAGCCCACCCCGGGCGGATATCGGTCAGCCCGCCGCCGTCCACGCCTTCTGGGCGGCCTGGGCGGCCTGCTCCGGGGTGTCGGAGCCCAGCGGGGTCAGTGCCGGATAGTTGAACGGGAACACCGCATCCTGACCGGCCTTGTTGTTGGCGAACCAGATCTGATCCCACGCCGGCTGGTACGTCGCGGTGTACTGGCCGATGGACTGCAGGAAGTCACTGGTCGAGATGTCCGGCTGCGCCGGCGAGAAGCCCGACTTTCCGAGGAACAGTTCGTAGTTCTGCTTCTGCGAGAAGAAGTCGAGCCAGGCGAGGGCGGCCGTCTTGTTCTTGGCCGAGCTCGGAATGGCCAGCTGCAGTTCGGTCTTTCCGTTCAGGAGCGCGTTGTCCGCGGCCTTGTCCGAACCGGGGAACGGGAAGTAGCCGTAGTCGAACTTGCCCGCGACCGCGGCGGCGATGGTCGGCTGGTCCCACGTGCCGTCGACCGTCATCGCGAAATCGCCGGCCGCGAATCCGGACGGGATCGTCGTGTAGTCCGCGCCGGCAGCGCCCTGCTGCGAGTTCTGCAGCACGTACTCGGTCTGCTGGAGCACCTTCACCTCGGTCGGGTCGGTGAGTTTCGCCGTGTTCGTCCAGAGGTTCTCTGCCAACTGCTGCTTGTCGGCGGCGGTCGGATAGAGCGAGGCCACCGAGGCGAGCATCGGCAGGCCGGCCGGCCAGCTGTCCTTGCCGCCGAGACCGAACGGCGTCACTCCTTTGGCCTTGAGCGCGTCGACCACGGTCGTGAACTGACTCCACGTCGTCGGCACGGCCAGGCCGTTGTCGGCGAAGATCTTCTTGTTGTAGAAGACCCCGGTGTAGTAGCTCACGCCGGTCGGGACCGCATACTGTTTGCCGTCGATCGCCTGGGACGCCAGCAGAGTCGGAGTGAACTTCTTCAGGAAGCTCTCCTTGGTGAGATCGACGAGTCCACCGGCCGCTGCGAGACGGGCGTCGTCGGTGGCGGAGTCTTTCGCGTACGTTGGCGTTTCGGTCATGCCCTTGACGACGAACAGGTCGAGGTTTCCGGCGGTCAAGCGCGAGGACTTGGTGGCCGGGTAGTTGTCGTTGGACACGGTGGAGAAGACCACGTCGACCGCCGGATACTTCTTCTTGAAGGCGTCGTTGACCGCACGGAAGCCCGCGTCGGTCGCATCGCTGCTGGAGACCAGCAGTTGCAGCTTCCCGCTCGGTTCACCGTTCGACGACCCTGCGTCCGTGCTCGAGCAGGCGGCGAGGACGCCGATCGTCGCCACCACGGCGACGCCTGCGAATAGTCGTCGGATCGCGGCGTTGCCCCGCAACCTCATTGTTGCCATCTGTGGTCTCCTCTTTGAGTGCATCGGGATTACCGAAACGTTTCGGTAAACGGAGTATGACATGCAGCCGACCTCTGCGCAAGCGGGAATCCCGGCGGTCAGCGTCCCGGCGGCACGACGGAGGTGGAATCGCGCACCACGAGTTCGGCATCCGCGATCCGCGTATCGCCGACGTCATGGCCTTCGATCAGATTGATCAGCAGACGGCCCGATTCACGGCCGATCTCGCGCGGAGCGGTGCGGACGGTGGTGAGGGCCGGCCGCACGTAGGTGCCGAGCCGGATGTCGTCGAATCCGGCGACGGAGAGGCCTCCGGGCACATCGATACCGAGATCCTCGGCCCGGGCGATGAAACCCATTGCGGAGAGGTCGTTCGCGCACATCACCGCCGTGGGAGGCTCATCGAGGGCGAGCATCGCCGTCGCTGCTGCGGCACCACCGATGTAGCTGAAATCGCCCGGGATGACGGGCCCGGGCTCCAGCCCGACCTCGAGCAACGCACCACGCCAGGCCCGTTCACGCTGCACGGAGTGGATCAGCTGCGCGCGTCCGCCGACATAGCCGATCCGCCGGTGACCGAGCCCGACGAGGTGCTGAACGGTCGCCCGGACCCCTCCATCGGCATCCTGTCGCACAGCGGGCAGCGGGAAGTCATCGTCGGGGTTCACCGCGACGGCCGGCAGCTCGAGCTCCTGCACGAGAGGGATCCTCGGATCGTCGACTTCGAGGTCGAGCATGAAGATGCCGTCGACACGGCGGTCGGCTGTGAGCTTGCGGTAACGCTGCAGGATCTCCGCCGGACGCGCGCCGACCTGCAGCACCAGTGCATACCCGCGCGGATCGATCGCCTCCTCGACCCCCGCGATGAATCCACCGAAGAACGGGTCGAGCTCGAGGACTTCAGGGTCTCGCTGCACCACGAGACCGACGGTGTACGAGCGCTTGCCGGAAAGGCTCTTCCCGTGCAGCGAGGGAACGAAACCGAGCTCGTTCGCCACTTGGACGATGCGCTCGCGGGTGGCCTCCGACACGCCGGGTCTGCCGTTGAGCGCACTGGAAACCGAGCTGATCGCGACTCCGGCCCTGTTCGCCACGTCGATAATGGTCACTCGATGATCGGCCACGAATCCTCCCCACTCCCCTCGCTCGAACGGATGCGGCAACTGTACCCAGCCCACACACCCCGCGTCCCAGCCGCTCAGCCCACGAGCAGCGTTTCGACCAGTTCCGCCGTCTGCTCCCAGCCCTCCACAGCGCGGGTCGGGATACCCAACGCGATCACCGGGAAGTCGTTCCCGTTCGGGTCGAGCCGGTCGCCGACGAACAGCATCTCACCGAAGGGGATGCTGGTGATCGCGGCGAGCCTTGTCATCCCGTAGGCCTTGTCGATGCCGCGGCGCGTGATGTCGACGCTCGTCGATCCACCCGAGCGCACCTCCAGCTCGGGCAGCCGTTGCTGCACCGCCGCGCGCAGCGCGTTCTTGCGCTCGCCCGCCGGGTCCCAGGCGACCTTGGCGGCCACGGGGGCCGACTGGCCGAGTGCCGAGAACGTGATCTGCGAGCCGCGATCCTCGAGCACCGGGCCCCAGGTGTCCGACTCCCAGAGTCCGAGGCGACGCGCCTCCTCCTCGACGGCGGTCAGCGCCGCGACCTTCTCGTCATCGGCGAGATTCTCCGCGTACTGCTGCACCCATTCCGTGCCGTCCCAGCGGAAGTACTGCGTGCCGCAGGTGGGCATCAGATGGAGCCGATCGAAGCGCGCCGATTCCGGCATCGGCACGATCACCTGGTCCCGGAACTGCTCGAATCGCCCACCGGAGATGACGCACACCTCCGTCACTTCCAGCAGCCGGCCAAGCAGCGCCGCCATGCGTGGATGGAGCGGAGACTTGGACGGTGCGAGCGTGTCGTCGAGGTCAAAGGCAATCAGGCGCGGCATCACAGCGAACCACCCTAATGCACAGCTCGACCCGGATTCCCCCACGCGTACGATCTGCCGTGGACCGGTGCCGATCCTTCTAGCCCGGTCCTTCGCTTGCGGCGGCGAGAAGTGGCACGAGGATGTCGCTGAGGGGAGTGGGGATGCCGTGGGCTCGGCCTCGTCGTTGAACGACTCCGTTACGGACATCCCATTCGAGGGGTCTGCCTGCTTCGCGGTCGGCCAGGATCGAGGTGCCGAGGTCGGCCGGTGACGACCGGAAACCGTCGAGGATCGTTTGCGGGACCTCGCCGCCGAGTACGGCTCCGTCTGCGCGTGCGACCTGCAGGCACTCCTCGGCGTAGGCCAAAGAAAGCACGCTGATGTCGTCTCGGCTGAACATGCCGGCTCGGCGGCGGGTGAGCACCATGAATCCCGCGAGGGCATTCTGCAGCAGTTTGCGCCAGGCGACCGATGTGAAGTCGTCGGTCGTCTCGACCGCGCATCGAGTCCCGTCGAATGCGTCGCGAATGCGGTGCGCCGCGTCAGTGTCGGGGACGGTCAGACGGGCGGGAGCTCGCAACAGAACCGAGCCGTCGTCTCGGGCTTCGGAGGGAAACCAGACCACAGCGGGTACCACAGAGGATTCCGGCACGAGGGGCGCGACCGAGGCGACCTGCTCGACGCCGTTCTGCAGAACGCACACGGTCGTGCCGGGCCCGCAAAGAGCGCGCAACCAGGGAGTGGCTGCGTTCGTCTGAGTCGCCTTGACGGCGAGGAAGACCAGGTCGACGGGCGAGTCGACCGCGCCCGGATCCGTCAGGACGGGCCCGGGCACGACCACTGTGCCGTCCGGGTGCTCGAGGACGAGCTGTTCGCGTGCTGTCCGTCCGCAGAGCAACAGGGCGTGCCCCGCCTCATACAGCGCGGCGGCCACGGTCGTGCCGATAGAGCCAGGCCCGACGATCGCGATCGATGCATCCATGCCGTCTATCATCGCTGCCCGCCGAGGCTCACGACCATGCCGACCGCGGGTCGCCGGTCATTCGAAGTTGCGGTGCCGTGCGGCGAGGTCGGAGAAGTCGACTCCGGCCCTTCGCACGAGAAGTCCGTAGAGGAGATCCCAGAACACGAAGAGAGACTGCTCGAAGAGCGTGCCCATCGGTTGGATGGACGCTGCCACATCCCCGTCGGGGGCTCCGTAGGTGTGCGCCGGAACCCTGAGGACGAGGTCGGCCAGGAGGGGAGTCGGGCTGTCCGGGTAGGCCGTGACCACCAGGAGCGTCGCACCGGTCTTCTTCACCTGCTCGGCGATGTAGTGCAGGTGCGGAATGTTCCCCGGCCCGGAGGCGAGGATGAACAGATCACCGGCTGAGACGTTCGGGGTGGTGTCGTCCCAACCCCAGTGCACGGTCTTGCCGTAGTGCGTGAGCCGCATGGCGAATGCTTTGCTCGCAAGTCCTTCGCGGCCGATGCCCATCACGAAGATGCGCGGGGCATCGTCGATGGCGTCGAGCGCGGCGGTGAGGCTGTCGCCATCTACACGTCCAAGGGCGTCGTCGAGTTCGGCGATCACCGCGCCGCGCAGTTCCTGATACTCCATTACAGGTGTCCTCTCGGGTAGGTTCCGTACCGGCGTTCCTGACGGTTCAGGAGCGTCGGCTGCCAGTGAAACGGCCGACCAGCAGAGCCAGCACGATGACAGCACCGTAGACCGCATCGATCCAGAATGTGCTGACACCGGCGAGCGTGAGCACGTTGGTCAGCACACCGAGCAACAGCACGCCGAGCGCGGCGCCGAGAATGCGACCCTGCCCGCCGATCAGGGCGATGCCGCCGATCACGGTGGCCGCCAATGCGCTGAAGATCATGTTCTGCCCGGCGTCGGCGGTGACGGCGCTCAGCCGGCCGGCCAGCAGCATTCCCGCCAGCGCTGCAAGCGTGCTCGCGGCGACGAACGCTGTGATGAGCACTCGGTCGACGGGCACACCCGCGGCATGGGCGGCGTTCTCATTGCCGCCGATCGCATAGAGCGCGCGCCCCCACGAGTGGAACTTGAGGAAGAGACCAGCCGCCACGAACAGCACGACGGTCACAACGATGTCGAGGGGGATGCCGAACACGCTCTCAGAACCGAGGAACGTGTAGCTCTCAGGCAGGCTCGCGAGGGTCTGCCCTTGGCTGAGGCCGGTGGTGACTCCGCGGAGCAGGATGAGCATGGCGAGGCTGACGATGAACGAGTCAAGGCCGAGCTTGACGACAAGAAGGCCGTTGATGAGGCCGATCAGAGCGCCGATCCCGAGAGTGATGAGAATGCCTGCCCAGCCGGGAAGATGACTCCCCCAGCCACCCTGACTGACCATGAGCAGTGCAGCCACCATCGGCGCGAAGCCGACAGTGGACTCCAGCGAGATGTCGATGCGACCGGTCAGCACGATGAAGACCAGACCGACGACGATCACCCCGAGCTCGGACGATTGCTGGAAGATCAGCGAGATATTGGTCCCCTGGAAGAAGATCGGGCTCACTACCGCACCGACGATCGCAAGCACCACAAGGCCGGGGAACACGCTGAGTTCTCGCACGCTGCGCCCGAGTGAATGCCAGACCCTGGCTCTGCGTGCCTCCGGTCCCGCCGAGGTCGTGTTCGGTGTCGTGGTCATGCTTCCTGTTCCATTCCTTCCATGGCGCGCACGACCTGCGACTCCGCGGGTTCGTGCAGTTCGGCGACGATCTCTCCTCGGAACATCACGAGCACACGGCTCGCGAGCTGGATCTCGTCGAGGTCGTCGGAGATCAAGACGATCGCCACCCCCCGCTCGAGAGCCTCCTGGATGAGGGCGTAGATGATGTCTTTCGCGGCGATGTCGACGCCTGCCGTCGGTGATGAGAGCACCAGGACCGACGGGTCCAGCGCCAGCGCGCGGGCGAACACCACCTTCTGCTGGTTCCCGCCGGAGAGGCCGGCGACGTGCAGTTCCGGCCGTGGCGGCACGAGACTCACCGACTGGATGAGCGACGTCGACGCCTCGCGCCGGGTGCGCGGCAGCACAAAGCCGCCACGGCCGAGGCGCTGCACGATGCTCATCGTCATGTTCTCGGCCACGTCGAGTTGCGGCACATAGCCCGAACGGTGACGATCCGGCGGCACTGAGGCGATGCCGGCACGCTGTGCGGCCCTGATCGAGCGCCCGTCCAGCGATCGGCCCGACACGGTGATCTCACCGTCGCCGCGTTTCCGCTCCCCGACGATGACATCGCCCAGCTCGTTCTTCCCTGAACCGGCAAGGCCGGCTATGGCGACGAGTTCGCCACCACGCGCCTGGAATCCGATGTTGCGGAACGCTCCGGCACGGTCGGTGAGCCCGGTGACATCGAGCACGGCGGGCGCCGAGTGGTCTGCGCGGGAGGGGACGCGCGCTGTGCCCTTCTCGGCGCCCGCGAGCACGGCCTCCACCAGATCGTCGCGTCCGATCTCAGAGGCAGGGCGGCTCCACAGCACTTTGCCGTCCCGGAGCACCGTCGCGCTGTCGCAGAGCTCTGACACTTCGTCGGCACCCCGAACGTGATGTAGTCCGACAGCGGCTGCTCGACCACAGCGTCTTGCTGGCCCGAGCGAATGGCGGCGAGTGATGCCGGGCCACCGTCCACGGAGACGAGTGCTACGTGACCCGATTCGCCGACCTTCGCGGTCTTGCCCAGTTTCTTGAGCGTGTCGAGCACGGTCGGGTAGAAGGTCGTGTCGCTCTGCACATAGACCCCAGCGACGTCGTCATGCTGGTTGAAGGCGGTCTGGAGGCCGGTGGCAGCGGTAGCCGCACTCCACTTCGTCGCCACGTGGTAGAGCTTCACCCCGGGGAACTTCGCGGCCATGCATTCGTTGAAGCCGTCGGTGCGGTCGCGACCATTCGAACTGGTCGGATCCCCGTCGAGGGTCACGACACCCTGGCCGGCCTTGACCAGTGCGCCCATCTGCTCGCAGGCCAGCTCGCCCATCTTCACGTTGTCGGCGCGCACGATCATGGAGACCTTGCCCCCCTTGGGCGCTTCGTCGATGGCGACGACAGGAACGTTCTTCTTGTTCGCGTACTGGATTGCCGGAACGATCGCCTGGGCGTCGAGCACGGACATCACGATTCCGCTCGCTCCCTGATTCACCAGGGTCTGCACATCGGCCAGCTGCTGCGATGCACTTCCGTTGGCGTTGGTAGCGGGGATGGTGCCATGGCCGAGCCGCGCGTACTCGGCCATGACACCCTTGGACTCCGCGCTCTGGTAGGGGTCGACCGCGGGCTGGGAGTAGGAGAACTTCTGACCACCACTGCCGGGGCTGCCGGCGGCGCACCCGGTGAGGATGGCCACTGTGCCGATGGCGGCGACGATGGTCGCGGACACTTTCAGACGCATGATTTCGGGACCTTTCATGAACACCCTTGTCCACTCCTCGAATCGGGAGCATGCCCATACATTACACCATGTACGGACGGTACGTACATTCGCCTTCTTCTGCAACGACTGTATGCACACATCTGGCTGTACGATCAGTCGAATGGGAGGAACAATCGTGTCACAGACCATCGAACGGGACTCGCCGGTCGCCTACTACGAGCAGCTGTTCGGCATCCTCAGGGACCGGATCGCCGCAGGTGACATCCGGCCTGACGAGCGGCTTCCGAGCGAGATGGAATTGTGCCGCGAGTTCGGGCTCTCGCGTGCGACCGTGCGGCAGACCATGTCGAAGCTGGAGTCCGAGGGGTACGCGCACCGCATCCCTCGGCGTGGCGTCTTCGCCTCGTCGCCGGACCAATCGACGGTGTGGACGGTTCATGAGGGCTTCCTGGAGTCGCAGGTGCGGCACGGCCGCACCGACATCGACACGAAAGTCGTCGACGCCCGATTCGTGGCGGCACCACAGCACGTGTCCGAAGCGCTCGGCATCGATCCCGGCGACGACGTGTTCGCGCTGCAGCGCGTTCGCTCGCTCGACGGGCGGATCGCCATGTTCAGCACGAACTGGTTCCCCGCCGATATCGGCAGGATGATCGCGGCGGCGCCGGACGTGCTCGACGGATCCGGTTCGGTGAACGAAACGCTACGCGCAGCCGGCCATGTGACGAGCGGTGCACGCCGAGAGCTGCGTGCCATCCGCACTCCGGAAAGCATCGCCACCCGACTGCAGATCGGCGCCGACCAGCCGGCCCTGCGCGTGCGATCCCTTTCGTGGGACCACGAGGAACGACGTTTCGACTACTACGAGACCTGGGTACTGACCGACATCATTCCTCTCGAGGTCAACGTCTCGGCGAGCTGAGGAACCAGCGGGCACTTCCCGAAAGCGGTCAGCTCAGCAGCGGCGCTGCGAACCCCGCGAAAGCGCGGACAGGATCCGGCCGCCAGCCCCGTGCCTCCGCGGCCAGAAGTGCCGCACCGACCGCCGTGACCTGCGGTTCAAGGATCGGCGCCGCCCGATAGCCGTTCACCGCGGTCTTGATCTCGAGCCACCCCGACGAACGCGCCCACCCACCGGCGAAACACACCTCCCCCATATCAGCACCGGCCGCACGAACGGCGTTCACGGCATCGCGTCCGGCGTGTGCGAGGGCACCGAGCACGGCCGACGCGCGCACGCGGGGATCGGCGGGAGTATCCGGTGCGTAGCCCGGTGTGCCGCCTCCACGTCGTCCCGGGATGAAGTACTTCGAGTCGAGCACAGGCAGTGCCGCCACGCTGCCGTCGAGCATTGAGCGGATGTGCCCGGCCACCTCGGCGTCCCGCGAAGCCCACTGCACATTGCGCGCAAGCTCCTCGACCCGCAACAGCGTGGTCCCGCCGGAGCGGATGCCTGGTGCGATGTCGATGTCGCGCACGCGTTCGCCGGGTTGCGACCGCGACTGCGCAACGACGACCTCGGCGGTCCCCATCGAGTCCAGAACGACACCCGGCGACATCCGGTCGACACCCCAACCCGCGATCGGGTGGTCGTGTCCGCCGACGACGGCGACGGCGTCCGCAGCGACAACACCCAGCTCTCGCAGTCTCGGAGAGTCGATTGCCCCGACGACCTCCCCGGTCGCCATCACCGGCGGGAGGAGACCGAGTGATCCGAGCGCGAGCTGAACCCGGCTCTCGTCCCAGGCGCGACGGGATGTGCGCCAGGCCGATGTGCGGGAGGCGAGTGTCTCGCTGAGGAACGGTCTACCCGTCCAGTGGACGCTCACGAGATCGGTGATCGCCACCCACGCCACAGCGGACGACGCGCCGGGTTGATCGCGAGCCCAGGCCCAGCCGACGAAGGTCCGTCCGGCGTCACTGCTTGCATCGAACGGCTCACCGTCTTCGAGGTGCGGGCGCAGTTCGTCGAACACACTGTGCCTTCGGGGATCGAACCAGGCCAAACCCCGGGTGAGCGGTCTAAGGTTGCCGTCGACCAGGACACCATCCTCGCCGATTCCGGCGGAGCAGATCGCGTGCACCTCGAAGAGGCCGCCACACGCGGTGGCGATCATCTCTTCGATGGCCAGGAACAACGCGAGAGCGTCGATGAGCAGGCCGTCGCGCGGGGTCGGTCGGATGACCCGGGCGACAACGGCACCGTCTGAATCGAGGATCACAACCTTGGTGTTGCTCGACCCGACGTCGACGCCGGCCGCGACAGCGATGCGTTTCGAGTTGCCCATTGCCGTGACGACCTCCGCGATACCCCCGGTGCACTATACACACGGTGCCCTCATGGCGCCCAGGAGCGGATCCGCTACGCCCGTCCGGTCGCCTCGCCCGGAAGCGGAGCACCATAGCCGAGTGCTTCCTTCGCGGCCGCATGCTGGTCGCGGATCTGCGATTCCAGCGGGGTCGCCGGCAGTTCGGTCATGTCCACATGCCACTCCGGGAACGATCCGAGCACGGTGGAAGCCGCCTGCATGGCTGCCCCCATCGTCACGTACTCGTCCGGCGCCGGCACGGCGACGGGGATGTCGACGAGTTCGGCGAGAACGACCTGCACCGCTGCGCTCTGGGCGGCCCCGCCGATCAGCAGCAGACGGTTAGTGGGCACATCGCAGGCGTGCAGCGCGTCGAGCATGTCCACCTGGCTGGCCAGCGTGCCCTCGATGACGGCGCGCGCGAAGTTCGACCGCGTGAAGTTGGCGAGGGAAACGCCGTGGAGCGACCCACGTGCGTCCGGAAGATCCGGTGTGCGCTCGCCTTCGAAATACGGCAGCAGCGTCAAGCCGTCAGCACCAGGCGCGGCGGTGAGGGCGAGAGCCGAGAGCTCGTCGTACGAGCACCCCAGCAGTTCGACGGCGACATCGAGATTGCGCGCCGCATTCAGTGTCGCGACCAAAGGCAGATGGTCGCCGGTCGCGTCGGCATAGCTGCACACATATCCGGCGTAGTCGTGAACGGGGTGCGTCGACCGCGCATACACGACTCCTGAGGTCCCGAGCGAGAGCACCGCATCTCCGGCGGCGAGCCCGAGAGCGAGGGCCGCGGCCGCGTTGTCGCCACTGCCGACCCCGATCGGGATGCCCGCGGGGATGCCGGGGATGCCGTCACCGGTCAGACCCGCCCGATCGAGCGGATCGAGCACGCGGGGCAGCAAGACGCGGCGTCCGAACGCGAGTTCGAAAAGGTCCACGGTGTATTCACCGGTCTCCCCCGTCCAGTACCCCGTCCCACTCGCCTCGGACCGATCGGTGACAAGCTGGTCGATCCCGCCGACGGCGGGCCCGAACCCGCGAAGCCTCCAGGTGAGCCAGTCGTGCACGATAGCAACCGCCGCCGTTCGGGCGGCGGCCTCCGGATGCAGTTCGCGCAGCCACCGGAGCTTCGTCGCGGTGTCAGAGAGCGTCAACGGCAGACCGGTGCGGCGGATCCATTCGTCGCGGCCGAGTTCGTCGTTCAGCTGGACCATGTGCGGGTGCGATCCGGTGTCGTTCCACTGTGGTGAGGCGCAGACGACCGCGCCGGCACGGTCGAGGAAGACCGGCGTGTGCTGCTGACCGCTCACCGAGACGGCGACGACATCGTCGAGACCCCCCGCGCGACGCGCCGCGACGAGCAGCGCATCCCACCACGCGTTCGGATCGACGACCGTGCCCTGGGGGTGGGACGCCTTCCCCTCCCGGACAGGCCGGCCCGTCGCGAGGTCTCGCACCGTGACTTTGCACGCCTGGGTGGATGAATCTATGCCAGCGACGAGCGTCATCGCCCCGCCTTTCGAATCCGTGAAGTCGTGAGCGCCGCCCCACAGCGCGTGTGTCGCGCTCACGCGGGCATGCCTTTGAGGTGTTCCCAGCGCGCGCGCTCCCGGTCACGCCACTCCACCAGCCGTTCGTGTCGACCGCGATCGACGGCGACCTCGTGCGGATCGCAGAGATCCCATCCGGCCTGCTCCCCCGAAGCGAGCGCCTGCGCGCCCAGCGAAACGACCTCGGGAACCCGCGACACGCTGAGCGGCGTACCGAGCAGGTCCGCCTTCAGGTGCAGCCAGAGCGGATTGCGACTGGCCGGGCCGATCACCTTGATCCGTTCGGCCCGGTCGGGGAACAGCTCCAGCACATCGAGGAACTGCAGTGCCAACCCGAGAAAGCAGCCGAACACGACCTCGTCGGCGGTGGTGTCGGTCGAGAGTCCGGCGATCGCCCCGCGAGCCGATGCGCGCTTCTCCGGGGGCGGGCTGCCGCGGAACTGCGGAAGCACGAGCGGGATACGCCCGAGGTCGATGCCCCCGGCCACGTAACGCTCCGCCAGCCCCTCGACACACGCCGTGAGCGCCGCGGAGTCGATGCCGAGCAGTTCCTGCAGCGTCGCGAAGGCCGAGCCTCCGGTGGGGATCGATGCGAACAAGGTGAAGTCGGCGCCCGTGCACGAGACACCGTTGGCGAGTCGCGCCTGCGCGGTGTTCTCCCCCGTGCTCGGTGCGCCCGCCACGACGAGCAGGCCCTCTGTCGTCCCTGTGGAATTGAGGAGCTCGCCTCGGCGGAGGTCGGCAGCAATGGCGCCGACCATGTGGTCGTGTCCGGCGACATGCACCCGCACCTCCGGGCCGAGACCGAGCTCTCGGGCGAACGCCCGGCGCAGCGGCTCACCGTCGACCGCATGTCTCAGTTCGGGGAAGACGGACGGATCGAGCCCGACGAGTGCGCAGACCTCGCGCGACCACGTTCGCGTCGCGAGGTCGAGCGCCATCGTTCGGCTGGCGAGCGAATACTCCGACCAGCGCACACCGCTCATCCAGGCCGCCAGGTATTCCGCGATGTTGAGCCACTGCGCGCCGGCCGCGTCCCCGCCCGCATTGTCGACGGCCCAGGCCACTTTCGACAGGCCGTAGTTCGCGTTGACCGGCAGCCCGGTCACCCGGTAGACGAGCGCGCGATCGACCGTGTCCAGTGCCGCGAGCCGGTCTGCGCCACGATGGTCGTGCCAAAGGATCATGGGCGATGCCAGCGACCCGTCCGAGCGTACGAGCCCGCCGGACTCGCCGACGCCGGCGATCGCGATGCGCTCGGTCAGCTCACGGTGTCGAGGGTCGAGCGCCCGGACGAAATCCCCGATCAGCCGTTTCAGGGACTCGACATCGTAAATCTCCCCGAACGCGTCACTGCGCGTCGGC
Source organism: Leifsonia poae (assembly GCF_020009625.1). Taxonomy (NCBI): domain Bacteria; kingdom Bacillati; phylum Actinomycetota; class Actinomycetes; order Micrococcales; family Microbacteriaceae; genus Leifsonia; species Leifsonia poae. The sequence goes on along the minus strand of NZ_JAIHLP010000002.1, from coordinate 2,883,459 downwards.
GTCGCGAATAGGGTCGCTGCGAGCGTGTCGCCGTCGACACCGAACAGGCGGAGTTTGACGCTGGTGGTTCCGATATCGATCGTGAGCGTTGGTAGCACCGGATGCCTCCGCTAGGCGACGGACGGGTTGAAGACGCGGATGCGTTCCTCGACGACCTCGGCGATCGCAGCCACAGCGTCTTTCGAAACACGGATCAGGGAGTCCTCGTTCTGGTTGGCGACGTAGGCCTCGCCGAAGGTGCGGATCATCGCGTTGCGAAGATCGCTCGCGATGTTGACCTTCACGACGCCGAACGCGTGCAGCCGTCCGAACTGTTCGGCCGGCAGACCGGAGCCGCCGTGGATGACGAGAGGAACCGGGCTCGCCGCGCGAACACGGTCGAGAAGCTCGAAGTCGATTCGCGCGTTCGGCGCGTAGCCGTGCACGTTTCCGACCGAGACGGCGAGCATGTCGCAGCCCACCGCATCGACGAACGGCGCGACCTGCGTCGGGTCGGTCGTGCTCGCGAACTCGGGAGACACATCGTCTTCTTTGCCGCCGATGCTGCCGAGCTCCGCCTCGAGCGCGATGCCGGCCCCGCAGAGCTCGCGGGCGTGCTGCGAGGTCGCGACATTCTCGTCGTACGGCGCCTCGGAGGCGTCGATCATGATCGACGTGAATCGGGCTGCCAGCGCCCCTTCCACCGCCTCGATCGACTTGCCGTGGTCGAGGTGGAGCGCCACCGCGACATCCGTGTCCGCGAGGCGGCGACTGACCATGTCGTAGATGTACTCGTAACCGGAGAGCGCGACATTGGTCGGCGCGACTTGGATGAACGTCGGGACCCCCACGCGCTCGACCGCGGCGATGATTCCCATCGTCGTCTCGATGTTGGTGGTGTTGAACGCTCCCGCCACGAACCCGCGCGAAGTGCATTCGCTGATGACGTCGAGACCGCTGACGAGGGGCATGCAATGTCCTTTCGGTAGTTTCTTGCCGCACGAAGGCGATCACTCGGGCTTCGGCACCCCAACTCACACCTTCAGGTCTACTGTACCGGCTGTACGTACAATCCGTACACATCGAGTGAGGTGGCTGTGCTTCTTCGGCGAGCGCTCCACCGATTCGGCGCGGATCTGCGGCTGACCTGGCTCGCGACCGCGGGCTCCGTCCGCGAACTCGTCGCGTTCTGCCGTAAACGAAATGAGATCCAGTGGGGACGTGACTTGAATATCGAGCCCGCACTTGACCCAACTCATGTAGCGCAGGGACGTACTCACGGAGCTGAGACTCAGGCCAAGGCTGCAGGCAACGACTACGACGAGAAGGAGCTCACGAACCACACCGGTTTCACCATCGGCGGCACCCGCTCCATCCTCGGACGTCACGCTCCCGGGGTGATCGATCCGGCGTGGAACACGAACCGGTGATCGTTCGGTCCTCGATCGAGGCGGTGACCCCTCGGCCCAGGAAACGCGGCTACTCCGAGCCGACGTTCTCGCTCGTCGTCAGGTGGGCGAAGATCACCGGCCAGTCGCTCGAATTCGCCGAAGGCATTAACGACAAAACCCCCGCCGAAGCGGGGGTCGTGTCATCTGTCTCAACCAGAGTGCGCCCGGAGGTGTTGGGGTTCAGGACATCGTTGATAGATGAGTCGCGACATCGTTGATAGTGGTCCGCGGTCGACGATGAGGCATGTCGAAGGCGCGCGTGATCGTCCTGTCCGTGGTCCACCAGGGGCTCACCAAGGCTGAGGCCGCCCGCAAGTTCGACGTCTCCTGGCAATGGGTGCACACCCTCGTCACCCGCTACGAGACCGGTGGGCTCGACGCACTCGAACCGCGCAGCCGCCGCCCGCACGCCTCCTCGACGAGCACGCCCGAGCACGTCCGGACGCGGATCATCGCGCTGCGCCAGCAGCTGACCACGGACGGGCTGGATGCCGGACCGGTCACGATCGCCTGGCACCTCGACCAGGAACATCTCCCGGTCCCCTCCACCTCCACGATCCGCCGCATCCTCCACACTGCAGGGTTGATCACCCCGGAACCGAAGAAGCGCCCGAAGTCCTCCTACCTCCGGTTCGAAGCGCACCAACCCAACGAGACCTGGCAGTCCGACTTCACCCACTGGCCTCTCGCCGACGGCACCGATGTCGAGATCCTGAACTGGCTGGACGACCACTCCCGCATGCTGCTGTCCTGCACCGCCCACGACCGGGTCACCGGTCCCGACGTCGTCAGCACCTTCACCGCCACGACGAACACCCACGGGCTGCCCGCCTCCACACTGACCGACAACGGCACCGTCTACACTGCCCGCTTCACCGGCGGAAAGAACGCATTCGAATACCTCCTCGCCGCCCTCGGCATCCAGCAGAAGAACGGGCACCCTTATCACCCGCAAACCCAAGGCAAGATCGAACGTTTCCACCAAACCCTCAAACGCTGGCTCGCCAGCCAGCCTCCGGCAGCGACGATCGCCGAACTGCAAACTCAGCTCGACCAGTTCCGGGTCATCTATAACGAGCGCCGCCCGCACCGCGCTCTCGACCGGCTAACCCCAGCCCAGGCCTACGCCGCCACCATCAAAGCCCACCCGAACCCGAACACCCTCAGCGCCCACTACCGCGTCCGCTTCGACACCGTCGACCGATTCGGCAAACTCACCCTCCGCCGAGCCGGGAACCTCCACCACCTCGGCATCGGCCACAACCACGCCGGCACAGCCGTGCTCATCCTCGTCGACGAAACCAGCGCCACAGTCACTCACCTCGACACCGGCGAGATCCTCAGCATCCACCACATCGAACCCGACAGAAAATACTGGCGCGACCAAACAAAAGAGCCCGGCCGATGGCCGGGCTCTTCCTAATATCAACGATGTCTCGACACATCTATCAACGATGTCCCGACTCATCACAGAGTGCGCCCGGAGGGATTCGAACCCCCAACCTTCTGGTCTGTAGCCTCCGCGCCTAGCCTGCTGGTCGTTGCGCTGCTCGCGCTGATGCGAGAGCGGGCCACCCGATGATCCGCGTAGGCGACGCCGTGCGCATCATGAGCGGCATCTGGGGCGGGCGAACCGGCGTCGTCATCGGGAGCCGTGGTCCGGCGCTCACCGTCGAGTTCACCGGACCTCAGTTCATCCTCGCCCCGAACGGGCCACAGGAAGTCAAGCGGCTGCCGTACGCCTCCGACGAGCTGGTGCCCGCATGAACGCGCGCACCGAGTGCCCGCACCCGGACGCCGTGTACCTGTACCCGGCCACCGACGCCGAGGGCTACGAGCTGGCCGTGTTCCGCTGCACCGAGTGCGGCGACAAGTTCACCGAGGGGGCGTGATGGACGCCCTATTCGACCTCGACCAGCGCGGCGAGGTCGTCGCGACCCTGCCGTGCGGCCACCACATCGACGGCGGCGACGGGCCGGCCCACGAGCTGGAATGCCTCGCCGGGGTGTGCCCGTGCTGCGAGTCAGCGGCCGGCGCGTACGACGTGTGGCTGCACCATAACCCGCGCGGCTACGTCTACCGCGACGGCGTGGACTACTGCGCGTTCCAGTCGCACATGTTCCACGTCGAGGCGATCTGCATCACGTGCCGCTCGTACACGTTCGGCGCGGACGGGTGTCTCAACCTCGCGTGCCCGACGAATCGAGAGCTGGTGAGCGCCTGATGTTCCGATTCGAGCTGACTGTCCAGAAGCTGAACGTGTACGGGGATCGCGTCGATAGCACCTCGGCGGCGAGCATCCTCGCAGACAACCTCAGCGAGGCCGTCACGAAGGGGCGCGTCGCGCACAGCGCCACCTACGACGACTTCCGCAAGTTCTGGTCGCACAGTTTCTCCCTCGTGAGCGTGACCGAGGCGGACCCGATGCCTGCGACACCAGACCACCTGATCGGTGGCCGTCAGGAAGATCCTGACACCGAAATCGCGAACCCAGCGGGGTCGGTATGAGCGCCCGTCGAGAGGTCGAAACGCTCGACTACATCGACTTCGCGCGGCGCATTATCCGGAAGGGTGGCGAGCGTGTGGGCGACGGTGATGAGTTCGAGCTTGCCGAGTTGGTGAGTCTCCGGGATGACATCGAACGGGCGATCACGGCGGCCGTGCACGGTCAGCGCTCGATCGGGCGTTCGTGGGCGTACATCGGCGCGGCGCTCGGTATCAAGCGGCAGAGCGCACAGGAGCGCTACGGACGACACCCGCTTGGGGGCGTGAGTCGCGTCCATACCGCTCGGTCTGATTTCGGCAAAGTCGAAGCATGAACGTTCACTCAGAGTCGTGGGCCGAGGCTATCCGCGACTACCTCACAGCGCAGCGCGCCGCCGGCTTCCCAGACACCACTTGCAGCACGAGGCGGCAGCACCTCGAACACCTGGCCCGGCGTGTAGACGCCGGGCCTTGGTCTCTCACGGGCGATCAGCTCGTGAGTTATGCCGGCGATCAGGCGTGGAAACCCGAGACCCGGCGAGGCCGGCGCACCACGTTTCGTTCGTTCTGGGGGTGGGCTGTCACGGTCCGCCGCGCCGAGGCGAACACGGCGCTTGCGCTGCCCCGTGTGAAGCCGGGACAGGCGAAAGCACGCCCGACACCCGAGCGGGTCTACGAGCACGCCCTTGCCCGTTCTGATGCCCGCCTGAAACTGATTCTGCGCCTGGCGCACGACGCAGGTCTCCGCCGCTCGGAGATCGCTCAGGTGAACTCGTCCGACCTGTTCGAGGACCTGCACGGCTGGTCGCTGCGCGTCCACGGCAAGGGGAGCAAGGAGCGCGACGTGCCGCTGACGCCCCGGCTCGCGCTGGAGCTGCGCACGCTTCCACCCGGATGGGCGTTCCCCGGCTCGGATGGTGGGCACCTCTCGCCGCGGTGGGTCGGCAAGCTGGCGACCGTCGTGCTGCCCGACGAATGGACGCTGCACACGCTGCGGCACTCGTTCGGCACCCGCACCTATCAGCACTCCGACGTTTTCGTTGTGCAATCGCTGCTCGGGCACGCCTCGCCGGCCACCACACGCTTGTACGTGCAAGTGGCCGACGAGTCGCTGCGGCGGGCTGTACTCGCTGCCGCCGGCTAACGGTTGAGGTTGCCGAGCGCGGTCGTCCCCACGGCGGCGACCGCGCCGGCAGCGATCGCGCCGGCCACCGTGGACACGACCGGGCCGAACACGTCGGTTCCGGCCAGGAACGCGGCGGACGCGGCCAGGGGTGTACCTATCGCGTAGATCACGATGCGGGCGACCCTGGGTAGGGTCGGCTTCGTTTCGGTGCTTTCAGGCGCTGCGTGGCTCATGATTCATCGTCTCCAAAGAGGTCATCGGGGAGCGGTAGCGGTTGCACTCCGCTGCGGTATGAGTGGTCGATCTGGGCCCGGAGGTACACCCAAAGCTTGCGGTTGAGGGCGTCGAGCCGGGCGACCCGCTTTTCCAGCGCGGCCACCCGGCCATAGCGGGACGCGAGCACGCCCCCGGATGCGGCGACGATTGCGACGCCGAGGGCAAGGAGCCATTCAGGCATCCGACCACCCGCACTCCCCCGCCCCTCCGTTGCACCAGTAGCCGGCCCGGCCACGTGGGCAGCGACCGATGGCACACAGCCAGCCTCGCCACCGGGTGCGGAGCCAGCTACGCACTCTTCGCCTCCTGGCCGGCTACCGCCATGCTGCGCCACAAGTCGAACTGGCGATCGTTCCCGGTCAGGTGTTTGGAGATGAGCGGGTCGGACTGCTGCACCTCCTCGTCGGTCTTGAGCTGTCGGAAGTACCCGGGACCGATGAGGGCAATTCCCCGGGCGGTGGACTGGATGCGGATGAACAACACGGTGTCTCCTTCGAATAGGGGTGCGGTGGTGAGGTGGTCTTGGATGAACTGCCACGGGTCGATCAGATGCCCGAGGCCGATGTAGGCCGTGACGGCATCGCTGATCGTGATGTGCAGGTGGCTGCCCTGGCTGTTCGTACCGGTGTTGCCGACGTAACCGATGGTCTGCCCACGAGTGACCTTCTGGCCGACCGTGACCGGCGCGGGGCGGTCCATGTGGAGGTAGGCGTAGACGTGGCCGTCCTCGAGGCGGACGGCGAGGTAATTGCCGTTGCCGGGATGCCAGCCGACCGCGACGACCTCGCCGTCTCCGATGGCGGGGATAGGCGAGCCGGCGCCCACGATCCAGTCGGAGCCGGTGTGGCCGTTCGTGCGGCCGTAACCGTGCGAGCCGAACGGGTCGGATGCGTCGTACTTGCCGGGGAACGGATCAACGAGCTGCATGTCGGATTCCTTTCGATTGAGTGGTCATAGTGCCGCCGCCCAGCTCGTGCCGTTCCAGACGTAGACGCCCTGGCAGAGCACCCAACCGGTGCCGTTCCAGACGTACACGCCGAGCGACGCGACCCAGCTCGTGCCGTTCCAGACGTAGCCGCCAGCGAGCACGGTGACGGTGCCCGAGACGCGGTAGCCGCTGTTACCGATCGCGTTAGTCGCCCACACACGGAAGATGTAATTGCCCGGGGCGAGGCCGGCGTAGGTGTAGCTTCCGCTGTTGATGTTCTGGTTTCCGGTCCACGTCGCGCCGCCGTCTGCGCTGTACTGCACCGTGTAGGCGGTGACGGCGCTGCCGCCGTTGTCCGCGCTTCCAGTGATCGTCACGGCGACCTTCAAGCCGGGCTGCGCCGTCGCCGTGATCGCGGCCGGCACGCTCGGCACTTTCGGGATGCGTGGCACGATGACGGCCTGAGAGATATCGACCGGGCCGCCGTAGGTGCTCGTTCCGGTGTCGTTCGTGTGCGCCGAGACGGCATAGCCCGTGAGGTTGCCGGCCGCGTCGTGGCCGACGTTGAAGGTGTATGTGACGACCTCCGCCCTGGTGCCGCTGAAACCGAACGTGCCGTTGCCGTATCCGGTCGCGCTGAACCCGATGCCCGACGCGGAGCCCGACCAACCTGCGTCCGCGACGGCATACACGTGGACACTCAGCGTCGAGTAGTTGCCCGCCCGATTCTGGCTGACCAGAGAAACGTCAAGGTTGTAGGTCGCGTGCGCGGTATGAACGGATGCCATGATTCAGCCCTACGTCGCGCTTTTGATCCACACGTCACCGATGACGTGCCCGGTCCCCGATGGTGTGGCGTTCTGCACTGTGAAGCGACGTTCGATGAGGTCGATCACGTCGGCGATGTCGTCGCCGCGCTGGTTGTCGTTCTGGTATCCGAGCCCGTGGTTTTGCGTGCTGGGAAAGACCGCCAGGCCTTTGGACGCTGCCTTGTCTCCAATTGCCATTTCCGTTCCTTCCTAGGTTGTTGCCGTTGCCCAGGTGGACGATTGGCTCGCCCACGATCCGGAGGTGAAATACCAACTGTTCGCGGGCGTATCGGTGAGGCCGCGCGAGCCGACCTTCATGGTGTCGTCGTCGAAGTCCCAAGTGACCGAACTCGTATACCCGGTCTGCGCGAGGGTCCCCGGCAGTGAGGCCGAGACTTCCATCCCGGGAGTGGCCAGATAGTCGATCGCCGCGGTGAGGTCGAGCATCCGGCCGCGACCGTTCACACGGCTGAGGATGTAGGAGGCTGCCCCTGGCCCGGGGTACGGTCGTGCAATCTCGCGTGTGTACACCTGCGACGCGTTGAGCGGACCGGCGATGTCGTAGCGCACTTGCTCGATGTTCTCGGTGTCGTTCCAGACGTACTTGAGGACAACCGCGTCGAACCAAAGCGGCACACCATCGTCCGACGTGGCGCTGCGGCTGATCGTGTCGGATGCGTCGTAGACGTTGTATCCCGTCGCCACCGTCACGAGCCCCTCGACCGAGTAGGACGAGTCCACAAGCCGCCAGACCCGGTGTTCGTCACAGAACAGGCGCAACCCGGCCTGCTCCAGCACCGGCTGGATGAAATCGTAGGCGGACTCTCCCGGCGCCCACGAGAGCGTCTGGGGGTCGCGCTGGAAGACCGGCGTGCGCGAGCTCGTCGAGGCGTGCGCGATGCCAGACCACTGATAGTTGTACAGGTCAGTGTGGAGGGTCGAACCGTCGAAGTAGGCGAGCGGCGCTACCCCATCTGTCTCCAGCCCGTTGCCGGCCGTGAGCATGGCCGAGTCCGCGAAGAAGACTTCCCCGTTCGCGCTGGTGGCCGTCGTAATGAGAGGGGCAATCATTACGGCGAGTGCCGGCGCTACGGCCGTCCACGCTAGCCGAGTCCAGCCGCCCGTGTTGAGCGCGACCGGTGCTTGCTGTGTGTCCTGAATCGACACGCCGGTCGCGTTGCGGAAGATTAGCCGAGCGGCGAAGAGCCGAGCCGCCGCTGCGGTGCGCATGTACACGCTGAACGTGTACGTCACGCCCGGCGTGGCCGGATAGCCCGTTGTGTTCGGGCACGCGAACACGGATATGCCCGAGCCCGTACCCGTGATCTGGAACGCTGCGACCCCGCTCTGGTGCTGCGCCGTCGTGCGGGCGAGCGTGGACGACTGCGCCAGCCAATTGGCAACGTCCACCTCAGCGGACGGATTGACAACCATGTTCGTCAGGCTCGTGAGGGTTGTGAAGTCGGCGTCGATCGTCCCGGGCTCTAGCGCAGCTCCGATCGTTGCGAGCACATTGCTGTTGACGATCGCTCGGACGCTCGTCTGCCTCGCCAGCGCAGACGTGTTCGGGGCGGTTGCGACGAGTCCACCTGATTGGAGCAACGCCTCATCACTGGCAAGAGCAATATCGATCGTCGCCTCACGGTGGCTTAGCCGCCGGTCGGTCAGAGCAAGATCAAACGTCCGTGTCTGGTGGATGCCGAGCGCCGGCACGTCACGGGTCGCGACGACGACCACACGCGGACGCGGGGTGACACGCGGGTCGATCGCGTCGAACACGGCCTGCGACGGCATGGCAACGGTCAGGCTCGATTGGGCGTACGGTGCCCAACCCTCATCGAGCGTGATCGACCCAGACTTGATGTCAAGCGCGGTCGGAACTCCAGCGACGGCGATCGTCGCTGAGGCCGCATGCATGCTGATCGTCATCGCGACACCTCGCGGTAGGCCACTGTGACGACCCATCGCTTTTTCCTGTCGTCCAGTGCCGTGGTAACCCCACCTTCGTCAAGGACGTAGGTCATGGATGTTGTCGGTTCCGCGTCTGAGCTGAACGAGAAGACGCCGGCCCGAGCGTGCAGCACACGGCACGCTTCGGCCGGCGCTGCGGTGAGGAAGAAGAATTCATGCGAGCCCGCGCGTGTGCCGGCCGGCCGTAGCGTCACATCCGGGTCGCCTCGCCCGATCACGTCGTGAAGTACGTTGCCGCCGGCCTGCTGCGCCTCGTAGCTGAGAACAAGATACGGAGTGATCGTGGTAGTTCCGTCGCTGATCGTCTCCGCCATCAGAACACCTGGTTGCCGACGCGGGCTTTGACGTTCACCGTCAGGCTGCGCTCACGGATCAGATTTCCGACTTGTCTCTCCGCGTCGGTGAGGCCGGTGAGCTTGACGTTGATCGTCTTCGAGTCGGGTGTCTCCTTGAGCTTCTTGTTCAACCCGTCCACCTGGCCGGCCGCCGTACTCGCCGAGCCGCCCGCCTTGGCGGCAGCCTCGGCGGTCTTCGATGTCGCTTGGTTGAACAGGTCGATTCCCGACAAGGAACTGCCAAACTGCTTCTGCAGTTCCTTGTAGTGGTCGATCAGGTTCTGCGTCGAGCGCACGCTTAGAGCACTCGGGTCTTGGGTGGACGCTTTCAGGGCGTCGAGTTCCTTGTTCGCGGCTTTCAGTACGGCCGCAATAGCGTTTGGGTCGTTCGCCTCGGCGCGCAGCGCGGTCTGGAGGCTCACGCCGGCGATATCGGCGTTGTTCTTCACGACTTTGAGCTGCTCGGCGTCCTTGATGATGTCGTGAATCTTCGTCTTGAGAAAGTCTTCCGACAGGTACTTGTCTCCGCTCGCGGTCATATCGTCATACATGTCAGCTACGGCCTTGGCTGACTTTTTGCTGTTCTCGTCCCAGTCCTGAAACAGCTTCGAGGCGATCCCTCCGAGTGCCCCACCGATTAGGCCTCCGACCCCGGGGATGAGAGCAGCAAGGCCGGAGATCGTTGTGCCGAGCGAGCCGATAGACCCGTCAAACGATCCGAGAGCGCTAGCGGCGGTTTGGAGTACACCTTCCGTGTTGCCTCCAAAGTCGCGTACGGCCTGCTCGGCCTTGTCCCAGCTCTGCGCGCTGCTGGACTCGATGGTGCTGTTGGTGCGCTGCACGTCGGCGTCGATCTTGTTGTAGACGGTCTCCACAACCTCCTGCACGTCGTGGACGCTCTTACCCTGCTTTATTGCCGCACTCGACCATGCGGTCACCTGCTCTTTGGCAGCGTCCGCCGACGCGCGCACGATGCCCTTCGCTGCGTCCTTCTGCGCCTGGAGGGTCTTGTCCGCTGACTTCCCGATGCCCTTCTGCGCGGTGTCGGCTGAGTCCGCGGTCTTCTCCACGGCCTTTGAAAGCTGGTCGGTTCCCGATACTGCGTCTTTGACGTTCGCGGAGTAGTTGATGACGATAGGTCCGCCCATCACAGGCTCCTTTCGATTGCGTCGTGTGCCTTTTTGACGAGAATTTGCAGGTACATCTGAACGAGCCGATCGAACGTGCGTCCGGCGGCTGGGTAGGCGACCCACCCCGACCGGGAACGTGTTGGGAGTTGCCGAGTCGTCACACGGGTGATCGAGTACGGCGTCCCCTTCCGCGAATGCGTCAGGTAGGTGCGGGTGCGCTCGACGGACTTACCGAACTCGAACGCACGCCCGGGCCCGTCTGAGGCGACGAGGCCGCCGCTGAGCGTCGCGGTGGTCGCGGCCCGCATCGTGATGCCGAACCCCGACCCGTAGGACTCGGCACCGGTCGCGATGATCTGGTGTTGGAGGGTTGTACCGCCGGATGCGGCAAGTTCCTCTCCGAACGCTTGCGACATCGTTCCGCGGGTGGCGTCGATGATGGCGGCGTTAGCTTCGGTCCCGGCACGCTGGAGCTGCGCCGCCGCCTCGCGGGCTTCGTCGCTGTCGATGGTGAAGAGACCGGGCTGCGTCATGGTTCAGTCGTTCACCAGCTGCGGCTTGTCGGAGCCAAGCGAGACGTTCTGCTCCGCGAACTCCCCGACCTTTCCGCCGATCGCGCCCGGGGTGATGGACACGTTGGACGTGAACGCCGGGCCGGCCGTGATCGGGGTGAACGATGCGTCGGCAGTCTTGCCCTCGTTCTCGAACAGGAATCGCGAGAGGCTTTCGGCGCTCTTCCAGTCCTGAATGTAGGTGAGGTCGCACGTCCAAGTGGACGGGCCGGTGTCGGTGTGCGTGTTGCCGCCGAGCCCACTCCACGTCTTGGTGTCGGACTTGGGGGTGAACTGCACGGCTGAGACGTGCTTCTGGAACTCCAGGGGCTCCCCGGCATCGTCGGTGAGTTTCAGCGACAGAATGACGTTCTTGAGGATCAGCGGCTTGACGTCGAGTGCGGGCATGGTGTTACTCCTTCTTGGTGAACAGGGTGAGGTCGATCTTGTACGCCTGAGCGCCGGTGACATGGTTCGCTCGCGAGGCGCGCGTCCAGGTCAGCCAGTCCAGGCTGTCGAGAATGCCGAGAACGGCATATAGGCCTTCTTCGAGGTCGTCCTCTGCGGCCGGCTGGTCCTTCTTGGGGCTGAGCACCCAGACGACGAACTGCTCCTTGTAGTTCCCCATCGCGTTCGAGTTCGGCTGTATTTCCTCGCGGTAGAGCTGCACGATGCGGCGCGACGGCGAGAGTTCATCGAGCGTGCGGGGTACGTCGATGACCGTGTACCGCTGCTTGTGCAGACCCGCGGTGAGAGCGGCGGCGAGCTCGGAGCGAACAGACATCAGCCGACCGCCGGGATTCCGCGGCGCGGGCGCAGCAGTTGTTTGATCGAGTTGTCGAGCGGGTACGGCCGGATGACGAACAAGGCGTCGTCGCCTGCGTTCGACGGATCGGTTTTGGTCGCGTTCCAAGTGTTCCGGGCCTGCTGGAGCTGCGCTTGGGTGTACCCGGCCGGCAGGGGAAGGATCACGTCGCCGTCGTCATCCACAGGAATGGCGGGCGCGAAGATCGTGCATGCGCGCTTCGCTGAGTCGAGCAGACCCCAGAGAAGCACGTCATCGAGGTCTTTCGCGTCGGCCCACTGCTTGCGGGCTTGGTAGAGGGTGAGCCAGCCGTCATGAGCCTGTACGACGAACGAGAGCGGTTCGGCTTCCTGGCTCCACGTGTCGGTGGTGACGCGCAGCTCGATGTCGTAGACGCTTGGCATCCCAAGAGACGGGCCGGCGGGAAAACCGATCAGGGCGGTGTCGCCGTCGAGGGTCACCGTGAGCGGGATCGTGCCGTGTACGCCGAGCACGCGGAGCGCTGCGGAGATGGTCGCGCCGGCCAGGGGTACGGGTTCGTAGTCCTCGTCGACCAAGGTGACGCGGATCGGTGCCGGGATGTCGCTTACCCAGTAGGGGCCGGCGGTGGCTTCGGGGATGAGTGCCATGTCGGCCTCCTTTCGAGTGGGTGGGGCTCGCCCCGCCGCTGCGGGGGCTGCGGCGGGGCGAGCTGTCGGCTAAGCGTCCGCGACGCCGATCTTGACGAGGGCGGGCGCGTAGTCGGTCATGTACTGCGAGTAACCGATGACGGACTTGTCGATGCCGCCGCGGGCGATGTCGAGAGCGTCGAGGTTCAGGGGAGATGCGCCGCCCAGCTCGTTGTAGTGCGCGGCGTCGCGGGCTCCAACGAGCACGGCGGGCGTGCTCGCGATACCGATGTCGCCCTTGACGACCTGGACCTTACCGGCAAGGCCGGTGCCGTCCTGGATGCCGAAATTGAGGTTGATGTACTCGGGCAGGGCGTCCTTGGGCGAGTAGATGAGCTGCTTCCACGCCGCGGCGTTCACGACGGCGAATGTCGGCGTGCCGTCGATCGGGTCCGACGAAACGGTGTCGATGCCCTGGATGAGCATGCCGACTGCCGCCGGGTACGCGGGGTTTCCCGCGGTCGGGTATGCGTCGGGAGCGACGAGCGTAGATGCGCCGACGAGCTGCTGGAGGAGCCACTTGTCGGTGACGCGCTTGTAGCTGTTGGCGACGAGGCGGAGGAACGCGGCGACGAACTGCTCGTTGCCGGGGATGTCGAAGAATTCGCGGGCGATGTCGGCCGCCCAGCCCCACTTCTGGAACACAGAGCTGATGGCCGCGGTCGAACCACCCGACGACGGCAGCTCGGCCTTGTTCCCGGCCCACGCCTGCACGGGCTCGGGGCTGTTGGTAGAGACGCTGAACCCCATCTCCGTGATCGCCGTGATGTCGCCGGTGGCGATGAGGGGGATGTACCGCCGGTTGTACGCCGCTGCGGCGTACACCTCTCCGAGCCACTTGGGCTGGATCAGCCCGTTGGCCGGGAGTGCGCCAGCTCCGGTGAGCTTGATGTCGGTCAGGGCGGCGAGCATGTTCTCCGCCTCCCGGTCGCCCTCTCGCACCTTGGTGATGAGCGCGAAAATGTCACGGGCGGCGGGCTCGTTCAGCTCGCCGGCGGGGGTGATGAGATTGGCCGCGGACGCGGCCAGGGTTGCGGGTACGGTTGCGACGCCCACGGGGTCTCCATTCTCTGTGGCCTGTTGGACAGGCTGCTTAACTTCCGTGACGGTCACGGTCGTGCGGGTGATGCGCTTGTGCCCATCCCCCAGGTCTTCCTCTTCCTCGGTCGTCTCGGTCTTGTCCGAGTACTCGGAGCCATCCGCGTAAGCCGATTTCGACTCGTAGGAGCTGACTGTCTCCCCCGATCATCGGCCGAGAACAGGGCCGCGGACTCGAACGCACCTTCGGTGGTGAGCGCTGCGCCTGTGATCTTGCCGGCAACGGCTCTGGCCTTATCGGCGGTGTCGCGGACGATGCCGAGGATCTCGGCAGAGAGCTTCTTAAACCTCCCAGCCGGGTATTCCTTGGTGAGGAACTCGTCACCTTCGGGTGTGCGGGCGATGGCGAACTTGGCGTAGACGCCCTCGTCTCTTTTCTCCAGGACGATGGCCCGGCCAACGGGTGAGAACTGGTCGTGCTCGCGGTTCAGCGTGACGACCGACGCGTCGGCCGGGAGCGATACGGCATCGGCGGAGAAGTAGATCGGTTCGGTCTTCGACATCGAGAGTCGCGAGGTCTCGCCGAACGGGAGAAGGATTCCCTCAACGGTGCGGTCCTCGATATTGACGGAGAACGTGCCAAGTTCGGTGGTCATGGGTCTAGTCCTGTTCTGCCGCGCCAGTGGGCGAGGCCTGGTCGGGTCGAAGGTTGGTGAGGTCGAACCGGATGCGCTGGCCACGGGGCACCACGTTGTCCATCGAGAGCGCCTGCTCCAGCGGTTGCGTCCAGTACGGGATGGTGAAGGCGAAAACCTCGTTGTATTTGCCGTCCTGCGTCGAGTAGGTCAGCGAGGCGGTCGAGAGCGAGCCCTCCAGCACCGATGCCGGCATGTTCATGTAGTTCGCGAAGTCGAGGCGCTGCGCGTTGCGACCGTTCTCGAACAGGTCGGTCTTGTCGGCATTGTGTGCTGTGAGCGACATCGTGTAAGGGATGAACATGACGGCGCTATCGGGATTCCGGCGCGCCTTCGCGACGGCTTCGACGTACGGCTTTGCCTCGTCCTGATTCATGCCGTAGTCGGCGGTCTCCTGGAGCACCATCGCTGGGAACGGGTTTCGAACGCGAGAGACCCACGCTTGCTCGGTGGCGCGAGCTGCCCGGATAGCTTCGTCCGCGATCGTGAGGAGTCCCGGGGCGGGGCCGGGGATGAGCAAGACTTGATCGTCTCGGGCAAGCTCGCCGTCAACCATGATCGCGTTGTGCTCGTTGACGCTCCAACGCTCGAACGGTACGTGCACAGCATCGAGGATGTCGCCCTTGGCGCCGCGGCTTACGGCGAGCAGCGACGCCCACTCGAACAGGTGATCGTCGAGGATTGCGCAGGTGCGCTGGTACGGGCTCACGCCCGTGTCGGACCGATACAGCCAGGTCGGCTGCTTCTCGTCGGGGAGCTTGCCTTCAGCGTTGAGGGCGACGAGCGGGTTCGATGCGATGAGGCTGTGCAGGAGCGCACGGCCTTTCGCGATTACTGGCACCTTGAGCGCTTCGAGACGCGAGACCGCGGCGCTGTCCACACCGAAGACGTCTTTCGCGACGAGCATCGGGACAAGGTTGGAGCTGTCCGCCCACGGAGAGCTAATCGCGGTCGTCTTGCGCGGGAACGGCAGAAGCTCGCCGCGGGCGACGGTCGCGCCGGCCGCGGCGAGCTTCATCTGACTTCGGAACCCCATGCATTAGATGCTCGGGGAGGCATAGGAACATTTACGGTGTCGGAACCAGTTTTCGTTTTAGGCGAGCAATCCGAGCGTCCCTGGTGCGACGACGGTTGTGCGTGTCGTGTTGAGCCTCTTCATGGCGGATTGCGGCCTCGTCGGCGGCGTCGATACTGAGCGCGATCCCCCGCCACCACGGGCACTCGTCGCATCCATACACGTATGTCTCAATCGACCCATCCACGAATACGCTCATGCTGCGATCACCACTCCTGTGCTTCCTGTTCCTCGCGCGAAATATTGGTCCCAATTGCGCAGCGCGCGTGTCGCGGCGACGAGCGGGGTGATGTCGCCGCCGGCGACGGGTGCGCCCCACATCCAGACGCCTTGCGATCCGCGCACGTCGCGCTTCACGGCGACGGCAACTGCGGTGTCTAGGGAGACCTGTCCGGAGTGTTTGAGCTTGCCGCGTTCGAGGTCGCGGAGGAACTGGACGCATCCGGCGGCGTGCTCGCGATAGGTCTGCATCCGCAGTCGTGGTTTCGGGCTGAGCCGGTCGGCCTCGGTGGCGGTGGCCTTGCCCTCCGAGATGTCATCAAACGCGATGGTTGAGCCGCGATACGTGCGGGTCAGCTCCTGCATGCGCTCGGGAATCCACGACGTACTTTGCCGGTGCTCAACGACCTCGACGTAGGCGACGCCGCGGGAGTCGCGCCAGGCGACGACGATCGCGGCCGAGAACCCGCCGGGGCGGATGTCGAGCCCGAACGCAACACGGTCGGGCTTCGCCTTCTTGCGGGCCAGGGCTGCGTCTTCCCACAGCAGAGCGTTGACGGCGGTGGTCCCAAACGACTCCGGCCAGAGTGACAGATATTCGCGCGCCCACTTGGGCTTGTCGAGCTTGCGCCAGTTCTTCCGCATCTTCTCCTCGGTCGTGAGCGTCCCAATGCCCGGGTGCAGAGTCACTAGCAGTGCGATCGCTTGGTCTTCGTCCTCGATGATTTCCCAGGGTGTGGAGTCGGATGCGCAGTAGTCCACACCACCGACATCTGGGTCACCGGCCCGGAGCTTGGCGACGACCTCCCAGAACGGGCCAACGCGTGCCTCGCCGGCCGTGCCGCTGATCACGGTGGCCGCGTTCTCCTTGGTGTCCTGGAGCGGGGCGAGACCGGCGAGCAGGTCGGCTCCCTCCTCGGGGTCGAGTTCCTGGGCTTCGTCCAACCACGAGATGTCACCCGCTTCGCCCCGGTAGGCGTCGGACGACGGCTTGAGCACGAGGAACTTGGACCCGTTGTCCCAGTAGATGCCCTTGCCGACCTCCCCCATCATGACCTTGAACCCGCGGCCAGCGGTCAGATGTTCGGCCTCGGTCGTGATGTCAAGGTCGAACAGGGCGAGCGCGCGCTCAGCGCGCTTCGTGGTTCGGGGCCGATTGCGCAGCCACGGCGGAAGGTCGAGGTCATCGGGCGGATTGATCGCGTCGAGGCGGAGCTTCCACTCGCGCAAACGCGCTGACGACTCACGCCGGACTGCGCCGAGAAGGTGACCTCATAGCCGGGCCGGCTTTCGCACCGGCCCACGAGCCAGCAGAATATCGTGGTGGTCTTGGACGCTCGCCGCATTACCTCGACCGTGAACGTGTCGTAGTCCTCGGCGTTGAGCGCGTCTACCATCCAGAGCTGCTGCGGCTGGATCGGGTAGCGGGGCGGCGTCATCGCTTTCAGCTCGGCGATGTGCTCCCGGTCGTCCAGGTCCACCAGCTCGTAGCCCATCCGACGAGACCCCGCAAGGAACTCCCGGCGGAGTTCCTCGTCCTCCGACAGACGCCCGGTGAACGTCGGCTTGATCCCGCGGTTTCTCACCGCACTCCACAGATTTAGAGAGAATTCCGTACTGCCTATGGCGGGGGTTCCGACGCGATTCTCAAAGGAAGTCGGGGCCGCGACCGTCGTCGCCGTCACCATGAGCGGATATCTTTCTGCGCTCGGGATCGGCTGACGTTGTTCGCGGTGCGGATGCGCGCGCCGAGCTGGCCGCCGGCTCGCTGGTTGCAGCGCCGCCGGCAGGCCGGGCACCATGCGTGCGTCGGGCCCGCGTTCTCGATGGTGGGTTCGCCACCGAGCGCGGCGTCACGACGGTGGCCAACCTGCCACTTGTCCTCGGGCGTGACCGGGTGAGGACAGTTCAGGCACTGAGCCGGGAGCATCGGCTCAATGAGCTTGCGCAGCTTCGGGCTGTGCGTACTCCACTTCTGGTTCTTGTGGTGCTGTGACATGGCCGCTACCTTGCGGCCCGTCGAGGTCGGTCTAGTGCGGGAGTGCCGAGAGGATCGCGAGAGTCGAGCCGACTACTGCCACGAGGATGGCCGAGAGCAACCCCACGATCCAGTTGATCTGCCGGCGCATGATCTGCTCGTGCGTCTTCTTGTTGCCCCAGTAGGTCCGGATGAGTTCTTGCTGTTCGCTCACGGCGGTGTCTCCTCTCGCTGAGGACGATGAGCCCCCACAGTGTCCAGAGCATAGCGGCGGCGATGAATAGCTGCCACACGGGTGTGTCGAAGTCGGGTGTGCTCATGCTGTTGCCTCACTGATCATGGCGCGGTCGAGGGCGGCGGCGAACGCCTCCGCATGGCTGTCGTGGTTGGTGACCGACCATGCGGTCACGACTACCCACTGGATCCCGAGGAGCTTGGTGACGTAGGGCTTCATGCGGTCACCTGCTCAGCGCTCGGGATCACGATGTGACCGAAGATGCAGTGGCGTTCGGTGATCATCTCACCGTGGCACTCGGTGCCGGCGTCATTCGGGTGCGCTATGTGGTTACCTCTAGAACTCTCTTTAGATGTTCTAGATGGTGTTCTTATAGGCGTTGGTTTATCCAATGCGGTGCGCGTTGGCTTATCCAACGCGGTGCGCGACCGCGTTGGCTTATCCAATGCGGTGAAGAGCGTTGCCCCGCCAAGATCGTGAGGGTCGCAGATTTCCCACGTGTCACCCTCGAACTTGCCGCCACGCCCCTGCAACCGTGTGCGCTTGAGGTAGCCCAAGCTCTCTAGCTCATTGGTAGCTGTTCGCACTGCATCGATGCCCTCGGTGGTCTCATCGGCCAATCCCTTGAGGGTGATGTTCCAGCCGTCCTCGTGACTCATGAGTAGTGCAAGCAGTCCGCGTGCACGGAACGACAGGGCAGAGTCTCGAAGCCACGAGTTCGGCAACTGCGTGAAGTTGCTCTCGAAGCGCATGCGGCGACGAATGAGCCGGGGCTCTATCGATGTCGCGTTTGTTGTCATGTGGACATGCAACCGGGCGACGCGACGAAAGAGCGCAAGATGGTCGGCGTGTCGCGTTATTTATCACGGGGTGCGATACAGTACCGGCATGACGATGATCGAGAACCCGGCATGGACCCTGCTGGATCGCCTCAAGTATGCGCGACTCCTCGCAGGCATGGAGCAAGCAGAGATCGCGGCGAGGCTCGGTGTAGCACGCACCACCGTCAGCGCTTGGGAGACTGGCAGAACGGAGCCGAGCGCGACGAACTTCGTGCGATGGGCGCACGTGACTGGTCAGCCGCTTGAATGGCTGGCCGAAGGCATTAACGACAAAACCCCCGCCGAAGCGGGGGTCGTGTCATCTGTCTCAACCAGAGTGCGCCCGGAGGGATTCGAACCCCCAACCTTCTGGTCTGTAGCCTCCGCGCCTAGCCTGCTGGTCGTTGCGCTGCTCGCGCTGATGCGAGAGCGGGCCACCCGATGATCCGCGTAGGCGACGCCGTGCGCATCATGAGCGGCATCTGGGGCGGGCGAACCGGCGTCGTCATCGGGAGCCGTGGTCCGGCGCTCACCGTCGAGTTCACCGGACCTCAGTTCATCCTCGCCCCGAACGGGCCACAGGAAGTCAAGCGGCTGCCGTACGCCTCCGACGAGCTGGTGCCCGCATGAACGCGCGCACCGAGTGCCCGCACCCGGACGCCGTGTACCTGTACCCGGCCACCGACGCCGAGGGCTACGAGCTGGCCGTGTTCCGCTGCACCGAGTGCGGCGACAAGTTCACCGAGGGGGCGTGATGGACGCCCTATTCGACCTCGACCAGCGCGGCGAGGTCGTCGCGACCCTGCCGTGCGGCCACCACATCGACGGCGGCGACGGGCCGGCCCACGAGCTGGAATGCCTCGCCGGGGTGTGCCCGTGCTGCGAGTCAGCGGCCGGCGCGTACGACGTGTGGCTGCACCATAACCCGCGCGGCTACGTCTACCGCGACGGCGTGGACTACTGCGCGTTCCAGTCGCACATGTTCCACGTCGAGGCGATCTGCATCACGTGCCGCTCGTACACGTTCGGCGCGGACGGGTGTCTCAACCTCGCGTGCCCGACGAATCGAGAGCTGGTGAGCGCCTGATGTTCCGATTCGAGCTGACTGTCCAGAAGCTGAACGTGTACGGGGATCGCGTCGATAGCACCTCGGCGGCGAGCATCCTCGCAGACAACCTCAGCGAGGCCGTCACGAAGGGGCGCGTCGCGCACAGCGCCACCTACGACGACTTCCGCAAGTTCTGGTCGCACAGTTTCTCCCTCGTGAGCGTGACCGAGGCGGACCCGATGCCTGCGACACCAGACCACCTGATCGGTGGCCGTCAGGAAGATCCTGACACCGAAATCGCGAACCCAGCGGGGTCGGTATGAGCGCCCGTCGAGAGGTCGAAACGCTCGACTACATCGACTTCGCGCGGCGCATTATCCGGAAGGGTGGCGAGCGTGTGGGCGACGGTGATGAGTTCGAGCTTGCCGAGTTGGTGAGTCTCCGGGATGACATCGAACGGGCGATCACGGCGGCCGTGCACGGTCAGCGCTCGATCGGGCGTTCGTGGGCGTACATCGGCGCGGCGCTCGGTATCAAGCGGCAGAGCGCACAGGAGCGCTACGGACGACACCCGCTTGGGGGCGTGAGTCGCGTCCATACCGCTCGGTCTGATTTCGGCAAAGTCGAAGCATGAACGTTCACTCAGAGTCGTGGGCCGAGGCTATCCGCGACTACCTCACAGCGCAGCGCGCCGCCGGCTTCCCAGACACCACTTGCAGCACGAGGCGGCAGCACCTCGAACACCTGGCCCGGCGTGTAGACGCCGGGCCTTGGTCTCTCACGGGCGATCAGCTCGTGAGTTATGCCGGCGATCAGGCGTGGAAACCCGAGACCCGGCGAGGCCGGCGCACCACGTTTCGTTCGTTCTGGGGGTGGGCTGTCACGGTCCGCCGCGCCGAGGCGAACACGGCGCTTGCGCTGCCCCGTGTGAAGCCGGGACAGGCGAAAGCACGCCCGACACCCGAGCGGGTCTACGAGCACGCCCTTGCCCGTTCTGATGCCCGCCTGAAACTGATTCTGCGCCTGGCGCACGACGCAGGTCTCCGCCGCTCGGAGATCGCTCAGGTGAACTCGTCCGACCTGTTCGAGGACCTGCACGGCTGGTCGCTGCGCGTCCACGGCAAGGGGAGCAAGGAGCGCGACGTGCCGCTGACGCCCCGGCTCGCGCTGGAGCTGCGCACGCTTCCACCCGGATGGGCGTTCCCCGGCTCGGATGGTGGGCACCTCTCGCCGCGGTGGGTCGGCAAGCTGGCGACCGTCGTGCTGCCCGACGAATGGACGCTGCACACGCTGCGGCACTCGTTCGGCACCCGCACCTATCAGCACTCCGACGTTTTCGTTGTGCAATCGCTGCTCGGGCACGCCTCGCCGGCCACCACACGCTTGTACGTGCAAGTGGCCGACGAGTCGCTGCGGCGGGCTGTACTCGCTGCCGCCGGCTAACGGTTGAGGTTGCCGAGCGCGGTCGTCCCCACGGCGGCGACCGCGCCGGCAGCGATCGCGCCGGCCACCGTGGACACGACCGGGCCGAACACGTCGGTTCCGGCCAGGAACGCGGCGGACGCGGCCAGGGGTGTACCTATCGCGTAGATCACGATGCGGGCGACCCTGGGTAGGGTCGGCTTCGTTTCGGTGCTTTCAGGCGCTGCGTGGCTCATGATTCATCGTCTCCAAAGAGGTCATCGGGGAGCGGTAGCGGTTGCACTCCGCTGCGGTATGAGTGGTCGATCTGGGCCCGGAGGTACACCCAAAGCTTGCGGTTGAGGGCGTCGAGCCGGGCGACCCGCTTTTCCAGCGCGGCCACCCGGCCATAGCGGGACGCGAGCACGCCCCCGGATGCGGCGACGATTGCGACGCCGAGGGCAAGGAGCCATTCAGGCATCCGACCACCCGCACTCCCCCGCCCCTCCGTTGCACCAGTAGCCGGCCCGGCCACGTGGGCAGCGACCGATGGCACACAGCCAGCCTCGCCACCGGGTGCGGAGCCAGCTACGCACTCTTCGCCTCCTGGCCGGCTACCGCCATGCTGCGCCACAAGTCGAACTGGCGATCGTTCCCGGTCAGGTGTTTGGAGATGAGCGGGTCGGACTGCTGCACCTCCTCGTCGGTCTTGAGCTGTCGGAAGTACCCGGGACCGATGAGGGCAATTCCCCGGGCGGTGGACTGGATGCGGATGAACAACACGGTGTCTCCTTCGAATAGGGGTGCGGTGGTGAGGTGGTCTTGGATGAACTGCCACGGGTCGATCAGATGCCCGAGGCCGATGTAGGCCGTGACGGCATCGCTGATCGTGATGTGCAGGTGGCTGCCCTGGCTGTTCGTACCGGTGTTGCCGACGTAACCGATGGTCTGCCCACGAGTGACCTTCTGGCCGACCGTGACCGGCGCGGGGCGGTCCATGTGGAGGTAGGCGTAGACGTGGCCGTCCTCGAGGCGGACGGCGAGGTAATTGCCGTTGCCGGGATGCCAGCCGACCGCGACGACCTCGCCGTCTCCGATGGCGGGGATAGGCGAGCCGGCGCCCACGATCCAGTCGGAGCCGGTGTGGCCGTTCGTGCGGCCGTAACCGTGCGAGCCGAACGGGTCGGATGCGTCGTACTTGCCGGGGAACGGATCAACGAGCTGCATGTCGGATTCCTTTCGATTGAGTGGTCATAGTGCCGCCGCCCAGCTCGTGCCGTTCCAGACGTAGACGCCCTGGCAGAGCACCCAACCGGTGCCGTTCCAGACGTACACGCCGAGCGACGCGACCCAGCTCGTGCCGTTCCAGACGTAGCCGCCAGCGAGCACGGTGACGGTGCCCGAGACGCGGTAGCCGCTGTTACCGATCGCGTTAGTCGCCCACACACGGAAGATGTAATTGCCCGGGGCGAGGCCGGCGTAGGTGTAGCTTCCGCTGTTGATGTTCTGGTTTCCGGTCCACGTCGCGCCGCCGTCTGCGCTGTACTGCACCGTGTAGGCGGTGACGGCGCTGCCGCCGTTGTCCGCGCTTCCAGTGATCGTCACGGCGACCTTCAAGCCGGGCTGCGCCGTCGCCGTGATCGCGGCCGGCACGCTCGGCACTTTCGGGATGCGTGGCACGATGACGGCCTGAGAGATATCGACCGGGCCGCCGTAGGTGCTCGTTCCGGTGTCGTTCGTGTGCGCCGAGACGGCATAGCCCGTGAGGTTGCCGGCCGCGTCGTGGCCGACGTTGAAGGTGTATGTGACGACCTCCGCCCTGGTGCCGCTGAAACCGAACGTGCCGTTGCCGTATCCGGTCGCGCTGAACCCGATGCCCGACGCGGAGCCCGACCAACCTGCGTCCGCGACGGCATACACGTGGACACTCAGCGTCGAGTAGTTGCCCGCCCGATTCTGGCTGACCAGAGAAACGTCAAGGTTGTAGGTCGCGTGCGCGGTATGAACGGATGCCATGATTCAGCCCTACGTCGCGCTTTTGATCCACACGTCACCGATGACGTGCCCGGTCCCCGATGGTGTGGCGTTCTGCACTGTGAAGCGACGTTCGATGAGGTCGATCACGTCGGCGATGTCGTCGCCGCGCTGGTTGTCGTTCTGGTATCCGAGCCCGTGGTTTTGCGTGCTGGGAAAGACCGCCAGGCCTTTGGACGCTGCCTTGTCTCCAATTGCCATTTCCGTTCCTTCCTAGGTTGTTGCCGTTGCCCAGGTGGACGATTGGCTCGCCCACGATCCGGAGGTGAAATACCAACTGTTCGCGGGCGTATCGGTGAGGCCGCGCGAGCCGACCTTCATGGTGTCGTCGTCGAAGTCCCAAGTGACCGAACTCGTATACCCGGTCTGCGCGAGGGTCCCCGGCAGTGAGGCCGAGACTTCCATCCCGGGAGTGGCCAGATAGTCGATCGCCGCGGTGAGGTCGAGCATCCGGCCGCGACCGTTCACACGGCTGAGGATGTAGGAGGCTGCCCCTGGCCCGGGGTACGGTCGTGCAATCTCGCGTGTGTACACCTGCGACGCGTTGAGCGGACCGGCGATGTCGTAGCGCACTTGCTCGATGTTCTCGGTGTCGTTCCAGACGTACTTGAGGACAACCGCGTCGAACCAAAGCGGCACACCATCGTCCGACGTGGCGCTGCGGCTGATCGTGTCGGATGCGTCGTAGACGTTGTATCCCGTCGCCACCGTCACGAGCCCCTCGACCGAGTAGGACGAGTCCACAAGCCGCCAGACCCGGTGTTCGTCACAGAACAGGCGCAACCCGGCCTGCTCCAGCACCGGCTGGATGAAATCGTAGGCGGACTCTCCCGGCGCCCACGAGAGCGTCTGGGGGTCGCGCTGGAAGACCGGCGTGCGCGAGCTCGTCGAGGCGTGCGCGATGCCAGACCACTGATAGTTGTACAGGTCAGTGTGGAGGGTCGAACCGTCGAAGTAGGCGAGCGGCGCTACCCCATCTGTCTCCAGCCCGTTGCCGGCCGTGAGCATGGCCGAGTCCGCGAAGAAGACTTCCCCGTTCGCGCTGGTGGCCGTCGTAATGAGAGGGGCAATCATTACGGCGAGTGCCGGCGCTACGGCCGTCCACGCTAGCCGAGTCCAGCCGCCCGTGTTGAGCGCGACCGGTGCTTGCTGTGTGTCCTGAATCGACACGCCGGTCGCGTTGCGGAAGATTAGCCGAGCGGCGAAGAGCCGAGCCGCCGCTGCGGTGCGCATGTACACGCTGAACGTGTACGTCACGCCCGGCGTGGCCGGATAGCCCGTTGTGTTCGGGCACGCGAACACGGATATGCCCGAGCCCGTACCCGTGATCTGGAACGCTGCGACCCCGCTCTGGTGCTGCGCCGTCGTGCGGGCGAGCGTGGACGACTGCGCCAGCCAATTGGCAACGTCCACCTCAGCGGACGGATTGACAACCATGTTCGTCAGGCTCGTGAGGGTTGTGAAGTCGGCGTCGATCGTCCCGGGCTCTAGCGCAGCTCCGATCGTTGCGAGCACATTGCTGTTGACGATCGCTCGGACGCTCGTCTGCCTCGCCAGCGCAGACGTGTTCGGGGCGGTTGCGACGAGTCCACCTGATTGGAGCAACGCCTCATCACTGGCAAGAGCAATATCGATCGTCGCCTCACGGTGGCTTAGCCGCCGGTCGGTCAGAGCAAGATCAAACGTCCGTGTCTGGTGGATGCCGAGCGCCGGCACGTCACGGGTCGCGACGACGACCACACGCGGACGCGGGGTGACACGCGGGTCGATCGCGTCGAACACGGCCTGCGACGGCATGGCAACGGTCAGGCTCGATTGGGCGTACGGTGCCCAACCCTCATCGAGCGTGATCGACCCAGACTTGATGTCAAGCGCGGTCGGAACTCCAGCGACGGCGATCGTCGCTGAGGCCGCATGCATGCTGATCGTCATCGCGACACCTCGCGGTAGGCCACTGTGACGACCCATCGCTTTTTCCTGTCGTCCAGTGCCGTGGTAACCCCACCTTCGTCAAGGACGTAGGTCATGGATGTTGTCGGTTCCGCGTCTGAGCTGAACGAGAAGACGCCGGCCCGAGCGTGCAGCACACGGCACGCTTCGGCCGGCGCTGCGGTGAGGAAGAAGAATTCATGCGAGCCCGCGCGTGTGCCGGCCGGCCGTAGCGTCACATCCGGGTCGCCTCGCCCGATCACGTCGTGAAGTACGTTGCCGCCGGCCTGCTGCGCCTCGTAGCTGAGAACAAGATACGGAGTGATCGTGGTAGTTCCGTCGCTGATCGTCTCCGCCATCAGAACACCTGGTTGCCGACGCGGGCTTTGACGTTCACCGTCAGGCTGCGCTCACGGA
Organism: Leifsonia poae; assembly: GCF_020009625.1. Lineage (NCBI taxonomy): Bacteria > Bacillati > Actinomycetota > Actinomycetes > Micrococcales > Microbacteriaceae > Leifsonia > Leifsonia poae. The sequence continues at coordinate 2,858,056 of NZ_JAIHLP010000002.1, read as the reverse complement.
TCAGATTTCCGACTTGTCTCTCCGCGTCGGTGAGGCCGGTGAGCTTGACGTTGATCGTCTTCGAGTCGGGTGTCTCCTTGAGCTTCTTGTTCAACCCGTCCACCTGGCCGGCCGCCGTACTCGCCGAGCCGCCCGCCTTGGCGGCAGCCTCGGCGGTCTTCGATGTCGCTTGGTTGAACAGGTCGATTCCCGACAAGGAACTGCCAAACTGCTTCTGCAGTTCCTTGTAGTGGTCGATCAGGTTCTGCGTCGAGCGCACGCTTAGAGCACTCGGGTCTTGGGTGGACGCTTTCAGGGCGTCGAGTTCCTTGTTCGCGGCTTTCAGTACGGCCGCAATAGCGTTTGGGTCGTTCGCCTCGGCGCGCAGCGCGGTCTGGAGGCTCACGCCGGCGATATCGGCGTTGTTCTTCACGACTTTGAGCTGCTCGGCGTCCTTGATGATGTCGTGAATCTTCGTCTTGAGAAAGTCTTCCGACAGGTACTTGTCTCCGCTCGCGGTCATATCGTCATACATGTCAGCTACGGCCTTGGCTGACTTTTTGCTGTTCTCGTCCCAGTCCTGAAACAGCTTCGAGGCGATCCCTCCGAGTGCCCCACCGATTAGGCCTCCGACCCCGGGGATGAGAGCAGCAAGGCCGGAGATCGTTGTGCCGAGCGAGCCGATAGACCCGTCAAACGATCCGAGAGCGCTAGCGGCGGTTTGGAGTACACCTTCCGTGTTGCCTCCAAAGTCGCGTACGGCCTGCTCGGCCTTGTCCCAGCTCTGCGCGCTGCTGGACTCGATGGTGCTGTTGGTGCGCTGCACGTCGGCGTCGATCTTGTTGTAGACGGTCTCCACAACCTCCTGCACGTCGTGGACGCTCTTACCCTGCTTTATTGCCGCACTCGACCATGCGGTCACCTGCTCTTTGGCAGCGTCCGCCGACGCGCGCACGATGCCCTTCGCTGCGTCCTTCTGCGCCTGGAGGGTCTTGTCCGCTGACTTCCCGATGCCCTTCTGCGCGGTGTCGGCTGAGTCCGCGGTCTTCTCCACGGCCTTTGAAAGCTGGTCGGTTCCCGATACTGCGTCTTTGACGTTCGCGGAGTAGTTGATGACGATAGGTCCGCCCATCACAGGCTCCTTTCGATTGCGTCGTGTGCCTTTTTGACGAGAATTTGCAGGTACATCTGAACGAGCCGATCGAACGTGCGTCCGGCGGCTGGGTAGGCGACCCACCCCGACCGGGAACGTGTTGGGAGTTGCCGAGTCGTCACACGGGTGATCGAGTACGGCGTCCCCTTCCGCGAATGCGTCAGGTAGGTGCGGGTGCGCTCGACGGACTTACCGAACTCGAACGCACGCCCGGGCCCGTCTGAGGCGACGAGGCCGCCGCTGAGCGTCGCGGTGGTCGCGGCCCGCATCGTGATGCCGAACCCCGACCCGTAGGACTCGGCACCGGTCGCGATGATCTGGTGTTGGAGGGTTGTACCGCCGGATGCGGCAAGTTCCTCTCCGAACGCTTGCGACATCGTTCCGCGGGTGGCGTCGATGATGGCGGCGTTAGCTTCGGTCCCGGCACGCTGGAGCTGCGCCGCCGCCTCGCGGGCTTCGTCGCTGTCGATGGTGAAGAGACCGGGCTGCGTCATGGTTCAGTCGTTCACCAGCTGCGGCTTGTCGGAGCCAAGCGAGACGTTCTGCTCCGCGAACTCCCCGACCTTTCCGCCGATCGCGCCCGGGGTGATGGACACGTTGGACGTGAACGCCGGGCCGGCCGTGATCGGGGTGAACGATGCGTCGGCAGTCTTGCCCTCGTTCTCGAACAGGAATCGCGAGAGGCTTTCGGCGCTCTTCCAGTCCTGAATGTAGGTGAGGTCGCACGTCCAAGTGGACGGGCCGGTGTCGGTGTGCGTGTTGCCGCCGAGCCCACTCCACGTCTTGGTGTCGGACTTGGGGGTGAACTGCACGGCTGAGACGTGCTTCTGGAACTCCAGGGGCTCCCCGGCATCGTCGGTGAGTTTCAGCGACAGAATGACGTTCTTGAGGATCAGCGGCTTGACGTCGAGTGCGGGCATGGTGTTACTCCTTCTTGGTGAACAGGGTGAGGTCGATCTTGTACGCCTGAGCGCCGGTGACATGGTTCGCTCGCGAGGCGCGCGTCCAGGTCAGCCAGTCCAGGCTGTCGAGAATGCCGAGAACGGCATATAGGCCTTCTTCGAGGTCGTCCTCTGCGGCCGGCTGGTCCTTCTTGGGGCTGAGCACCCAGACGACGAACTGCTCCTTGTAGTTCCCCATCGCGTTCGAGTTCGGCTGTATTTCCTCGCGGTAGAGCTGCACGATGCGGCGCGACGGCGAGAGTTCATCGAGCGTGCGGGGTACGTCGATGACCGTGTACCGCTGCTTGTGCAGACCCGCGGTGAGAGCGGCGGCGAGCTCGGAGCGAACAGACATCAGCCGACCGCCGGGATTCCGCGGCGCGGGCGCAGCAGTTGTTTGATCGAGTTGTCGAGCGGGTACGGCCGGATGACGAACAAGGCGTCGTCGCCTGCGTTCGACGGATCGGTTTTGGTCGCGTTCCAAGTGTTCCGGGCCTGCTGGAGCTGCGCTTGGGTGTACCCGGCCGGCAGGGGAAGGATCACGTCGCCGTCGTCATCCACAGGAATGGCGGGCGCGAAGATCGTGCATGCGCGCTTCGCTGAGTCGAGCAGACCCCAGAGAAGCACGTCATCGAGGTCTTTCGCGTCGGCCCACTGCTTGCGGGCTTGGTAGAGGGTGAGCCAGCCGTCATGAGCCTGTACGACGAACGAGAGCGGTTCGGCTTCCTGGCTCCACGTGTCGGTGGTGACGCGCAGCTCGATGTCGTAGACGCTTGGCATCCCAAGCGGAGACGGGCCGGCGGGAAAACCGATCAGGGCGGTGTCGCCGTCGAGGGTCACCGTGAGCGGGATCGTGCCGTGTACGCCGAGCACGCGGAGCGCTGCGGAGATGGTCGCGCCGGCCAGGGGTACGGGTTCGTAGTCCTCGTCGACCAAGGTGACGCGGATCGGTGCCGGGATGTCGCTTACCCAGTAGGGGCCGGCGGTGGCTTCGGGGATGAGTGCCATGTCGGCCTCCTTTCGAGTGGGTGGGGCTCGCCCCGCCGCTGCGGGGGCTGCGGCGGGGCGAGCTGTCGGCTAAGCGTCCGCGACGCCGATCTTGACGAGGGCGGGCGCGTAGTCGGTCATGTACTGCGAGTAACCGATGACGGACTTGTCGATGCCGCCGCGGGCGATGTCGAGAGCGTCGAGGTTCAGGGGAGATGCGCCGCCCAGCTCGTTGTAGTGCGCGGCGTCGCGGGCTCCAACGAGCACGGCGGGCGTGCTCGCGATACCGATGTCGCCCTTGACGACCTGGACCTTACCGGCAAGGCCGGTGCCGTCCTGGATGCCGAAATTGAGGTTGATGTACTCGGGCAGGGCGTCCTTGGGCGAGTAGATGAGCTGCTTCCACGCCGCGGCGTTCACGACGGCGAATGTCGGCGTGCCGTCGATCGGGTCCGACGAAACGGTGTCGATGCCCTGGATGAGCATGCCGACTGCCGCCGGGTACGCGGGGTTTCCCGCGGTCGGGTATGCGTCGGGAGCGACGAGCGTAGATGCGCCGACGAGCTGCTGGAGGAGCCACTTGTCGGTGACGCGCTTGTAGCTGTTGGCGACGAGGCGGAGGAACGCGGCGACGAACTGCTCGTTGCCGGGGATGTCGAAGAATTCGCGGGCGATGTCGGCCGCCCAGCCCCACTTCTGGAACACAGAGCTGATGGCCGCGGTCGAACCACCCGACGACGGCAGCTCGGCCTTGTTCCCGGCCCACGCCTGCACGGGCTCGGGGCTGTTGGTAGAGACGCTGAACCCCATCTCCGTGATCGCCGTGATGTCGCCGGTGGCGATGAGGGGGATGTACCGCCGGTTGTACGCCGCTGCGGCGTACACCTCTCCGAGCCACTTGGGCTGGATCAGCCCGTTGGCCGGGAGTGCGCCAGCTCCGGTGAGCTTGATGTCGGTCAGGGCGGCGAGCATGTTCTCCGCCTCCCGGTCGCCCTCTCGCACCTTGGTGATGAGCGCGAAAATGTCACGGGCGGCGGGCTCGTTCAGCTCGCCGGCGGGGGTGATGAGATTGGCCGCGGACGCGGCCAGGGTTGCGGGTACGGTTGCGACGCCCACGGGGTCTCCATTCTCTGTGGCCTGTTGGACAGGCTGCTTAACTTCCGTGACGGTCACGGTCGTGCGGGTGATGCGCTTGTGCCCATCCCCCAGGTCTTCCTCTTCCTCGGTCGTCTCGGTCTTGTCCGAGTACTCGGAGCCATCCGCGTAAGCCGATTTCGACTCGTAGGAGCTGACTGTCTCCCCCGATCCATCGGCCGAGAACAGGGCCGCGGACTCGAACGCACCTTCGGTGGTGAGCGCTGCGCCTGTGATCTTGCCGGCAACGGCTCTGGCCTTATCGGCGGTGTCGCGGACGATGCCGAGGATCTCGGCAGAGAGCTTCTTAAACCTCCCAGCCGGGTATTCCTTGGTGAGGAACTCGTCACCTTCGGGTGTGCGGGCGATGGCGAACTTGGCGTAGACGCCCTCGTCTCTTTTCTCCAGGACGATGGCCCGGCCAACGGGTGAGAACTGGTCGTGCTCGCGGTTCAGCGTGACGACCGACGCGTCGGCCGGGAGCGATACGGCATCGGCGGAGAAGTAGATCGGTTCGGTCTTCGACATCGAGAGTCGCGAGGTCTCGCCGAACGGGAGAAGGATTCCCTCAACGGTGCGGTCCTCGATATTGACGGAGAACGTGCCAAGTTCGGTGGTCATGGGTCTAGTCCTGTTCTGCCGCGCCAGTGGGCGAGGCCTGGTCGGGTCGAAGGTTGGTGAGGTCGAACCGGATGCGCTGGCCACGGGGCACCACGTTGTCCATCGAGAGCGCCTGCTCCAGCGGTTGCGTCCAGTACGGGATGGTGAAGGCGAAAACCTCGTTGTATTTGCCGTCCTGCGTCGAGTAGGTCAGCGAGGCGGTCGAGAGCGAGCCCTCCAGCACCGATGCCGGCATGTTCATGTAGTTCGCGAAGTCGAGGCGCTGCGCGTTGCGACCGTTCTCGAACAGGTCGGTCTTGTCGGCATTGTGTGCTGTGAGCGACATCGTGTAAGGGATGAACATGACGGCGCTATCGGGATTCCGGCGCGCCTTCGCGACGGCTTCGACGTACGGCTTTGCCTCGTCCTGATTCATGCCGTAGTCGGCGGTCTCCTGGAGCACCATCGCTGGGAACGGGTTTCGAACGCGAGAGACCCACGCTTGCTCGGTGGCGCGAGCTGCCCGGATAGCTTCGTCCGCGATCGTGAGGAGTCCCGGGCCGGGGCCGGGGATGAGCAAGACTTGATCGTCTCGGGCAAGCTCGCCGTCAACCATGATCGCGTTGTGCTCGTTGACGCTCCAACGCTCGAACGGTACGTGCACAGCATCGAGGATGTCGCCCTTGGCGCCGCGGCTTACGGCGAGCAGCGACGCCCACTCGAACAGGTGATCGTCGAGGATTGCGCAGGTGCGCTGGTACGGGCTCACGCCCGTGTCGGACCGATACAGCCAGGTCGGCTGCTTCTCGTCGGGGAGCTTGCCTTCAGCGTTGAGGGCGACGAGCGGGTTCGATGCGATGAGGCTGTGCAGGAGCGCACGGCCTTTCGCGATTACTGGCACCTTGAGCGCTTCGAGACGCGAGACCGCGGCGCTGTCCACACCGAAGACGTCTTTCGCGACGAGCATCGGGACAAGGTTGGAGCTGTCCGCCCACGGAGAGCTAATCGCGGTCGTCTTGCGCGGGAACGGCAGAAGCTCGCCGCGGGCGACGGTCGCGCCGGCCGCGGCGAGCTTCATCTGACTTCGGAACCCCATGCATTAGATGCTCGGGGAGGCATAGGAACATTTACGGTGTCGGAACCAGTTTTCGTTTTAGGCGAGCAATCCGAGCGTCCCTGGTGCGACGACGGTTGTGCGTGTCGTGTTGAGCCTCTTCATGGCGGATTGCGGCCTCGTCGGCGGCGTCGATACTGAGCGCGATCCCCCGCCACCACGGGCACTCGTCGCATCCATACACGTATGTCTCAATCGACCCATCCACGAATACGCTCATGCTGCGATCACCACTCCTGTGCTTCCTGTTCCTCGCGCGAAATATTGGTCCCAATTGCGCAGCGCGCGTGTCGCGGCGACGAGCGGGGTGATGTCGCCGCCGGCGACGGGTGCGCCCCACATCCAGACGCCTTGCGATCCGCGCACGTCGCGCTTCACGGCGACGGCAACTGCGGTGTCTAGGGAGACCTGTCCGGAGTGTTTGAGCTTGCCGCGTTCGAGGTCGCGGAGGAACTGGACGCATCCGGCGGCGTGCTCGCGATAGGTCTGCATCCGCAGTCGTGGTTTCGGGCTGAGCCGGTCGGCCTCGGTGGCGGTGGCCTTGCCCTCCGAGATGTCATCAAACGCGATGGTTGAGCCGCGATACGTGCGGGTCAGCTCCTGCATGCGCTCGGGAATCCACGACGTACTTTGCCGGTGCTCAACGACCTCGACGTAGGCGACGCCGCGGGAGTCGCGCCAGGCGACGACGATCGCGGCCGAGAACCCGCCGGGGCGGATGTCGAGCCCGAACGCAACACGGTCGGGCTTCGCCTTCTTGCGGGCCAGGGCTGCGTCTTCCCACAGCAGAGCGTTGACGGCGGTGGTCCCAAACGACTCCGGCCAGAGTGACAGATATTCGCGCGCCCACTTGGGCTTGTCGAGCTTGCGCCAGTTCTTCCGCATCTTCTCCTCGGTCGTGAGCGTCCCAATGCCCGGGTGCAGAGTCACTAGCAGTGCGATCGCTTGGTCTTCGTCCTCGATGATTTCCCAGGGTGTGGAGTCGGATGCGCAGTAGTCCACACCACCGACATCTGGGTCACCGGCCCGGAGCTTGGCGACGACCTCCCAGAACGGGCCAACGCGTGCCTCGCCGGCCGTGCCGCTGATCACGGTGGCCGCGTTCTCCTTGGTGTCCTGGAGCGGGGCGAGACCGGCGAGCAGGTCGGCTCCCTCCTCGGGGTCGAGTTCCTGGGCTTCGTCCAACCACGAGATGTCACCCGCTTCGCCCCGGTAGGCGTCGGACGACGGCTTGAGCACGAGGAACTTGGACCCGTTGTCCCAGTAGATGCCCTTGCCGACCTCCCCCATCATGACCTTGAACCCGCGGCCAGCGGTCAGATGTTCGGCCTCGGTCGTGATGTCAAGGTCGAACAGGGCGAGCGCGCGCTCAGCGCGCTTCGTGGTTCGGGGCCGATTGCGCAGCCACGGCGGAAGGTCGAGGTCATCGGGCGGATTGATCGCGTCGAGGCGGAGCTTCCACTCGCGCAAACGCGCTGACGACTTCACGCCGGACTGCGCCGAGAAGGTGACCTCATAGCCGGGCCGGCTTTCGCACCGGCCCACGAGCCAGCAGAATATCGTGGTGGTCTTGGACGCTCGCCGCATTACCTCGACCGTGAACGTGTCGTAGTCCTCGGCGTTGAGCGCGTCTACCATCCAGAGCTGCTGCGGCTGGATCGGGTAGCGGGGCGGCGTCATCGCTTTCAGCTCGGCGATGTGCTCCCGGTCGTCCAGGTCCACCAGCTCGTAGCCCATCCGACGAGACCCCGCAAGGAACTCCCGGCGGAGTTCCTCGTCCTCCGACAGACGCCCGGTGAACGTCGGCTTGATCCCGCGGTTTCTCACCGCACTCCACAGATTTAGAGAGAATTCCGTACTGCCTATGGCGGGGGTTCCGACGCGATTCTCAAAGGAAGTCGGGGCCGCGACCGTCGTCGCCGTCACCATGAGCGGATATCTTTCTGCGCTCGGGATCGGCTGACGTTGTTCGCGGTGCGGATGCGCGCGCCGAGCTGGCCGCCGGCTCGCTGGTTGCAGCGCCGCCGGCAGGCCGGGCACCATGCGTGCGTCGGGCCCGCGTTCTCGATGGTGGGTTCGCCACCGAGCGCGGCGTCACGACGGTGGCCAACCTGCCACTTGTCCTCGGGCGTGACCGGGTGAGGACAGTTCAGGCACTGAGCCGGGAGCATCGGCTCAATGAGCTTGCGCAGCTTCGGGCTGTGCGTACTCCACTTCTGGTTCTTGTGGTGCTGTGACATGGCCGCTACCTTGCGGCCCGTCGAGGTCGGTCTAGTGCGGGAGTGCCGAGAGGATCGCGAGAGTCGAGCCGACTACTGCCACGAGGATGGCCGAGAGCAACCCCACGATCCAGTTGATCTGCCGGCGCATGATCTGCTCGTGCGTCTTCTTGTTGCCCCAGTAGGTCCGGATGAGTTCTTGCTGTTCGCTCACGGCGGTGTCTCCTCTCGCTGAGGACGATGAGCCCCCACAGTGTCCAGAGCATAGCGGCGGCGATGAATAGCTGCCACACGGGTGTGTCGAAGTCGGGTGTGCTCATGCTGTTGCCTCACTGATCATGGCGCGGTCGAGGGCGGCGGCGAACGCCTCCGCATGGCTGTCGTGGTTGGTGACCGACCATGCGGTCACGACTACCCACTGGATCCCGAGGAGCTTGGTGACGTAGGGCTTCATGCGGTCACCTGCTCAGCGCTCGGGATCACGATGTGACCGAAGATGCAGTGGCGTTCGGTGATCATCTCACCGTGGCACTCGGTGCCGGCGTCATTCGGGTGCGCTATGTGGTTACCTCTAGAACTCTCTTTAGATGTTCTAGATGGTGTTCTTATAGGCGTTGGTTTATCCAATGCGGTGCGCGTTGGCTTATCCAACGCGGTGCGCGACCGCGTTGGCTTATCCAATGCGGTGAAGAGCGTTGCCCCGCCAAGATCGTGAGGGTCGCAGATTTCCCACGTGTCACCCTCGAACTTGCCGCCACGCCCCTGCAACCGTGTGCGCTTGAGGTAGCCCAAGCTCTCTAGCTCATTGGTAGCTGTTCGCACTGCATCGATGCCCTCGGTGGTCTCATCGGCCAATCCCTTGAGGGTGATGTTCCAGCCGTCCTCGTGACTCATGAGTAGTGCAAGCAGTCCGCGTGCACGGAACGACAGGGCAGAGTCTCGAAGCCACGAGTTCGGCAACTGCGTGAAGTTGCTCTCGAAGCGCATGCGGCGACGAATGAGCCGGGGCTCTATCGATGTCGCGTTTGTTGTCATGTGGACATGCAACCGGGCGACGCGACGAAAGAGCGCAAGATGGTCGGCGTGTCGCGTTATTTATCACGGGGTGCGATACAGTACCGGCATGACGATGATCGAGAACCCGGCATGGACCCTGCTGGATCGCCTCAAGTATGCGCGACTCCTCGCAGGCATGGAGCAAGCAGAGATCGCGGCGAGGCTCGGTGTAGCACGCACCACCGTCAGCGCTTGGGAGACTGGCAGAACGGAGCCGAGCGCGACGAACTTCGTGCGATGGGCGCACGTGACTGGTCAGCCGCTTGAATGGCTGGCCGAAGGCATTAACGACAAAACCCCCGCCGAAGCGGGGGTCGTGTCATCTGTCTCAACCAGAGTGCGCCCGGAGGGATTCGAACCCCCAACCTTCTGATCCGTAGTCAGATGCTCTATCCGTTGAGCTACGGGCGCAATGACACATGAGCACTACGCTCTCGGGCCGGATTAGAGCCTACATGATGCCGTCGAGGACCGCCAATTGGCCGGCGGCCGCTCTGCGAGAGCTACCGAATGTGTCTCATTCGCGTGGAATGGGGCGCATCCGGCAGCTCTCGCGAACCGGAGGGGAGGGGCAGCGCAGCGCGGCGCGGCGCTCAGCTGAAGAGTTCGTCGAGGAAGCAGACGAGGGCGCGCCAGCTGCGGGCGTCGGCCACCGGGCGGTAGCGGTCGGTTCCGGGGATGGTGAAGGCGTGCGCCGCGCCCGAGTAGCTGGTGACCTGCCAATCGACGTGGGGGGCGGCCCGCAGCTCGTTCTCGAAGGCGACGACGTCTTCGTCGGGCACGACCGGGTCGTCGGCGCCGGTGAGCACGAGCAGGGAGGCGGCGATCGCCGCGGCGTCGCTCGGGTCGTGGGTGATGAGGCCGCCGTGGAACGAGACCACGCCGCGGGCCGGCGCACCGGTGCGGGCGAACTCCAGCGCTGCGGTTCCGCCGAAGCAGTAGCCCACGACGGCGAGGCGGGCCGGGTCGACGGCGGGATGCTGCAGCAGCGAGGTGAACCCTGCCGCGACCCGCGCGCGCAGCAGCGGGAGGTCGTTGTAGTACTTGTTGGCTTCGGCCGGGGCGGTCTCGCGGGTGGGCCGCACATCCGCCCCGTACAGGTCGGCCGCGAGCGCCACGTAGCCGAGGCGGGCGAGCATCTGGGCGCGCATCCGCACGGTGTCGCCGACGCCGAGCCAGTCGTGCAGCAGGAGGACGGCCGGTTTGCGATCGTCGGCCTGCACATCCCGTGCGAGGTACCCTTCCAGCGCGAGCCCCTCGTGCTCGTAGCTGAGCGTCTCGGCCTCGATGACCGTGTGGTCGCGGATGGGCACCTGAGCGAGCAGCGCCTCGTGCGCGGGCGACAGGGACGGCGAGGGGGAATCGATTGTCACAACGGCTCCAGGTTCTCGGTTCGCGATGCGACGGTCGTCGCCGCGGCCTGGCCTGCTGTGGCGTCAGCGGATGCGGTGCGCGGGTTCCCGGGGTGCGGGTCGGGATCCCACGGCTTCACCCTACCGCTCGTCGAACTCTGCCGCGATGGCGGCCCCGCGACCCGGCGACCCCGCGACTCCGCGACCCCGCGGCCCCGTGACCGACGTAGCATTGGGCCATGGTCACGGAGTTCGGCAACGAGACGGATGCGAATCGGTACACCATGCGAGTGGATGGCGAACTCGTGGGGGTGCTCGACTACCGCATCCTGGGCGAGGCGATCTCGCTGACGCGGGCGTTCACGGTTCCAGCCCAGCGCGGACGCGGTCTGGCGGCCCGGCTCGTCGAGTTCGCGGTGGACGACATCGGGGCCACGACATCCCTGAAGATCGTGCCGATGTGCTGGTATGTGGCGCAGTGGTTCGACGCGCATCCGGAACGGTCCGGCCTGCTGCAACGCCAGGCGGGCTGATCAGTCGCGGATGCCCGGCGCCGTGACGCCGAGCGGTCGAGCGGTCGATGAACGCCCAGTCACTCCGGCGGTGCCGGATCGGGGTGGCGGGCGGCTTTGCGCGCGGCCGTCTCCTCTTTCATGATCGCCTTGGTGCCGGCCAGGTCGCCGATCGCCGGGCGCCAGGCGCTGGCGCCAGGGTCGGCATCGACGAGCACGGCACGCACCAGCAGGGTGAGCGGCACCGCGAGGATCGCCCCGATCGGTCCGATCACGATCGCCCAGAAGAGCACCGAGAAGAACGTGAGCGTCTGGCTGAGCGCCACGGCGTTGCCGACGACCTTGGGCTGGATGATCGACTGCACCACCGCGTTGATCAGCCCGTAGATCACGATGATGGCGATCACCGTTCCCCAGCCGCCCGTGAAGTAGCCGAACACGAGGGGCGGAATGATCGCGATGAAGTAGCCGACGTTCGGGATGAAACTGCAGAGGAATGACAGCATCGCCCAGAGCAGCGCAGCGGGAACACCGAGCAGCCACAGGGCGACGCCGTTGATGACGCCCTGCACGACCCCGAGAACCGTCGTGACGACCATGTATCGGCGCACCCCGCCGGCGAACCCGTTGAGGGCGCGCACCAATTCGGGTTTGGTGCCGCCCAGCTGCCGGAGCACCGTCGGAGCGTAGCCGGCGTCGGCGGCCATGAGGATCAGCATGGTGAGCACGATCACCAGCGAGGTGACGATGCTGAACGCGCCGCCCAGGAATCCGGTGATCACGGTGAGCAGCTGCGACGGATCGAACCCGCTGACGATCTGCTGCACCTGCTGCTGGCCGATGCCGATGCCGGCCAGCCAGTCGCCCAGCTGCTGTCCCAGCTGCGCGAGCTGCGAGGCATAGCGGGGCAGCATCGTCGCGAACTGCGCGAACGCGATGACGAGCACGACAACGAACGCCGCGAGCAGCACGAACACGACGAGCACCACGGAGCCGGTCGCGAGGCCGCGCGGAGTCCCGTGCTTCTCGAGCCAGCGCCGCACCGGATGCACACAGATCGTGAGCACGAGCGCCAGCAGCACCGGGGCGAGGATGCTGCCGATCCCGGCCATCCCGAACGCAGTGATGGTAGCCGCGGCGAGCCCGACGAGCAGCCAGACGCCCTGCCGCCGACCCCCGGGGATCCCGCCGGCCCGAGCGGGTTCAGCGGGCGGAGCCGGGTCAGGCACCGGCGTCGACATGGGGGGCTCCTCCCGCGTTCGCCAGCGCCACCAGGGCAGTGCGGTTGGTGTCGTAGACGGCGACGCCGTCGATCAGCTCGAGATGCTCGAGCCGGTCTTTCAGCCCCGGACGCAGGCGACTGAGCGCGAGATCGGCGTCGCGGTCGGCCAGCCAGGCACGCACGCTGCGGAAGGAGTCGGCGCCGGTGACGTCCACATCCGTCACCGCCTCCATGTCGAGCACGACGTGCCGCGCCGACGCCCCGCGGACGGCGCGCTTCACAGCTTCCTCGAACGGGGCGCTGTTGGCGAAGAAGAGCGGGGCTGCAAGCCGGATGACGACGACGCCCGGTGCGGTCGGCGCGCCAGGCTCGGCCGCGTCGAGCAGCGAGCTGCTCGGATCGCCGTCGGCCGCTAGCGTGTCGATCGCCGGGTTGGCCGCGCGGCGGGTGACGTTGATCACGGCGAGCACGAAGGCGATCACGATGCCCGCGATCGGTCCGAGCAGCAGCGAACCCAGAAAACACACCGCGGCGATGACGAACTCGAACTTGTCCTGCTTCCAGAGCGCGACCAGGTCGGGGATGCCGAGCAACGGCACCACGGCCACGGCCACGATCGTGCCGATCGCCGGGGAGGGGATGTCTTCGAGCAGTGCTGTGCCGAAGATGAGCAGAGCGAGCGTTCCGAGGGCGGTGACGATGGTGGGCAGCTGCGTGCGCGAGCCCGCCTGGTCCATCGCGGCCGTGCGCGAGGTGGAGGAGCCGACCGAGAACCCCCCGGAGACCCCGGCGCCCAGGTTTGCCACCCCGAACGCGAACAGGTCGCGGTTCGGCTTGGTGGGATAGCCGCGCTTCTCGCCGTAGGACCGGGAGACGAGCAGGCCCTCTCCCATGGTGACGAGGGTGAGCGCGATCGCCGACGGGATGAGGGTGAGCCAGGTCGTCCAGTCGATCACCGGCCAGGTGAGGGTGGGCGGCCCTGCATCCACCTTCCCGAGCACCGACACCCCGGCCTTCTCGGCATCGGTCAGCACCACGACGATCGTTCCGACGATGAGTACGATGAGCGCCCACGGTACGGCGCGGGCGAGCCGGCGACCCCCGAGGAGCACGATGAGCGCGCCCAGTGAGATCACCAGCGACCAGCCGTTGAGCTTCGGGAGCCCGGAGATCAGGCCGGTGACCTTGTCGACGAACTCGCCGCCGCTATCGATTTTGACGCCGAGCATCTTCGCCGCCTGGCTGACCAGGATGTCCAGAGCCAGTCCACCGACGAAGCCGATGAGGATGGGCTTCGACAAGAAGTTGGCGAGGAAGCCGAGCTTGAAGAAGGAACAAAGCAGGAACATCACGCCACAGATCAGCGCCTGCGCAAGCGCGAGTGTGATGTAGTCCTTGCCCCCGGCGACGGCCAGGCCGCCGAGCGAGGAGGCGACGAGTGCGGCCGCGGCGGCATCCGGCGACGCCACCAACTGTCTCGACGATACGGTCAGCGCGTAGACGATGCTCGGGATGACCAGCGCGTAGAGCCCGGCGGTGGGCGGCAACCCGGCTATCTGTGCGTAGCCGATGTTGAGCGGCACGGCGATCGCGAGGAGGGTGATCCCTGCGAGCACCTCCCGCACGGCGTTCTTGCCGGTGAGCCCGGCCAGCGGGCGTATGCCGGCGCGACGCACCGACGCCGCCGGGTCGGGCGGCGTCGGCGCGGTCTGCGTGAGGTCGGTCACGTCACGTCGATCGACGCGCGTGGTCAGGCGGTGGGTGCGGCCGGAGCGCTGGGAGCTGCGGCCGCCGAGGGTGCGGTGCCGTCATGCGCGAGGGCCCGCGCTTTGAGGTGGTCGAACTCCTGCTGCGTGATCGTCCCGTTGTCGAGCAGGCTCTTTGCTTTCGCGATCTCGTCTGCCGGGCTCGACCCGGCCACCTGCTGGATGTAGGAGGTGGCGGCTTTCTGCGCCTGCTCGGCCTGCTTCTGGCTGCGTTCCGCCATGCCCGGTCCGCGCGCGATCAGGTAGACCAGCGCCGTGAGGAAGGGGACGAAGACCAGGAAGACGATCCACAGCGCCTTCCACCAGCCGTTGAGCTTGTGGTCGCGGAAGAGGTCGCCGACGATCGCGAACAGAGCGAACAGGTAGGCGATGAACGCGAAGCTCCAGAAGAAGATCCAGATGATGTTCCAGAAGTTGTCCCAAAAGTTCATATCGAAAATCCCCTCCATACCCCCAGCCCGGAGTGAGCCTGGGTGTGGGCTGAATGTATCGCGTCGCCGGTATCGCGTCTAGCCCCCTCTATTGCGGACGGGGGGCGCTGGGCTACTGTCGGGGTCGAAGCGGAAACCTGGTGCGTTGCCCCGACGTGACCCTTGCGCCGCCGCCACGCTTCCCGAACCACGCCTCGCTTCGAACGTGCCACACGGACGAACGACGGAGGGGTCAATCATGGCTAGTGCGAAGGATGAAGTGCAGCGGTCGACGTTGCCTATTCCCGATCTGGCATATACCGGAACCGTCACATACGACGCCACCGATCCGGACACGCACTATCCGCCGATCAAACGGCTGCTGCCACCGGAGGGTGCGCCGAATGTCCTCGTCGTGCTGATCGACGACACCGGGTTCGGGGCCTCCAGTGCCTTCGGCGGTCCCGTCCACACGCCGAACTTCGAACGGGTCGCCGCGCAGGGACTCAAGTACACCCGCTTCCACACCACCGCGCTCTGCTCGCCGACCCGGGCCGCCCTGCTCTCCGGGCGCAACCATCACACCGTCGGCATGGGTGGGATCACCGAGATCGCGACGAGTGCACCGGGATACAACTCGCTGCGGCCGAACAACTGCGCACCGCTGGCCGAGACCCTGCGCCTCAACGGTTACAACACCGCCCAATTCGGCAAGTGCCACGAAGTTCCCGTCTGGGAGTCGAGCGCCGTCGGACCGTTCGACCATTGGCCGACGCCAGGCGGCGGCTTCGAGTACTTCTACGGCTTCATCGGCGGCGAGACGAACCAGTGGTACCCGGCGATCTACGAGGGGACGACACCGGTCGAACCCTGGGGAACGCCCGAGCAGGGCTACCACTTCATGGCCGACATGACCGAGAAGGCCATCGTCTGGACGAAGCAGCAGAAATCGCTGGCGCCCGACAAGCCGTTCTTCACCTACTTCGCGCCGGGCGCCACCCACGCGCCCCATCACGTTCCGCCGGAGTGGTCCGACAAGTACACAGGCCGGTTCGACCAGGGATGGGACGCTATCCGCGACGAGACGTACGCGCGCCAGAAGGAGCTCGGGGTGATCCCCGAGAACGCGACACTCACGGTTCGCAGCGATGGCATCCCCGCCTGGGACGAGATGAGCGACGAGCTCAAGCCGGTGCTCGCCCGCCAGATGGAGGTGTACGCCGGCTACCTCGAGTACGCCGACCACCACGTCGGGCTGCTGCTCGACGCTCTCGAAGAGATCGGTGAGCTCGACAACACCCTCGTCTACGTGATCATCGGCGACAACGGCGCATCGGCCGAGGGCACGATGACCGGGACGACGAACGAGGCGTTCACCATCAACCACATGACCGAGATGGAAGACGACGCCTACAAGATCGCCCACAAAGACGACCTGGGAACGCCGAAATCGTACAACCACTACGCGATCGGCTGGGCTCACGCGATGGACACGCCGTACCAGTGGACGAAGCAGGTCGCCTCACACTGGGGCGGAACCCGCAACGGCACGATCGTGAGCTGGCCGAACGGCATCGCGGCGCGCGGCGAGATCCGCAACCAGTTCGCTCATGTGATCGATGTGGCGCCGACCGTGCTCGCGGCCGCCGGCATCCCGGAACCGTCGACGGTGAACGGCGTGACGCAGCGACCGTACGAAGGTACGCCGATGAACTCGACGTTCGCTTCGGCCGACGCCGACGAGGCGCACACCACCCAGTACTTCGAGATGCTCGGCAACCGGGCGATCTTCCACAAAGGGTGGACGGCAGTAGCACTGCACAAGAAGCCGTGGCTGGCCTCCGACCGGGGACTCGACGACGATGTGTGGGAGCTGTACAACGTGGAGGAGGACTGGACGCAGTCGCACGATCTCGCCGCGCAGGAGCCCGCCAAGCTGGCCGAGTTGCAACGCCTGTTCCTCATCCAGGCGGCGCGGTTCAATGTGCTGCCGATGGACATCCGTTCGGCGGAGCGTTTCAACGCCGAGCTCGCCGGTCGGCCCGAATTGGTGCGGGGGACCTCACAGACCTTCTACCCGGGGATGAAGCGGCTGAGCGAGAACTCCGTGGTCAATGTGAAGAACAAGTCGTTCACGGTCACGGCGTCGATCACCGTTCCCGAGGGCGGCGCGAGCGGGGTGATCATCGCGCAGGGCGGCTCCTACGGCGGCTGGTCGGTCTATCTCACCGAGGGCAAGCCCGCGTTCGCCTACAACATCATGGGAATCAAGACCGACTTCACCCGTTCGGGCAGCGCACTCGCGGCCGGCGACCACGAGCTGGTCGTCCATTTCGCCTACGCCGGAGGCGGACTCGGCAAGGGCGGGAACGTGACGATCTCCGACGGCGGGACGGTCGTGGCCGCGGGCACGGTGGAGCGCACCCTGCCCTTCTTCTTCTCGATGGATGAGACCGTCGACATCGGGGAGGACCTCGCCTCGCCGGTGTCGAGCGACTACGGTGCGACGGGCAACGCCTTCACGGGAAGGATCAAGCAGGTGCAGCTCGACGCGGGAGACGACAGTCACGACCATCTGATCGATCCGGAACACCGGATGCAGATCGCGATGACGAGGCAGTAGCGGTGGCCGAACTGCTTCCGCCGCACCTCGACACGACGGTGCGGCGCACCCCGGCCGACGGCGCCGCCCGGTGACCGCGACCGCCCCCGTTCGACGATCCTGGCTGCTGCCGACCCTCAGCGGCTACCGCCGCACGTCGCTCGGCCCCGACATCCTGGCCGGGCTTTCGGCCGGTGCGGTCGTCATCCCGCAGGCGATGGCCTACGCCACCATCGCGAACCTTCCAGTGCAGGCGGGCCTCTACAGCTGCATCGTCCCGATGCTCGTTTATGCGCTGCTGGGCGGCTCGCGGGCGATGAGCGTGTCGACCACCTCCACGATCGCCACGCTCACCGCGACCACCCTCGTGTCGGTGGGGGTGGTCGCGAACTCGAACGACATCCCGAGCGACCTCGTGACCCTGACGCTGCTGGTGGGGGTCATCCTGCTGCTGGCGCGGCTGCTGCGGCTCGGATCGCTGGTGGAGATCATCAACCGGCCGACGCTCGTCGGCATCCAGGTGGGGGTGGGGGCGACCGTGGCGGTCGGGCAGCTTCCGAAGCTCCTCGGCGAGAGCGACGAGCCGACCGGTAGCGGTTTCATCCGCTCCCTGCTCGCGGTCGTCCACGCGATTCCGGGGGCGAACGTGACGACCGTCGTGCTCTCGGTCTGCTCGGTGGCAGCGCTCTTCCTCGTCAAACGGTTCCTGCCGAAGGTCCCCGGACCGCTGCTGGTCGTGGCCGTGAGCATCGTGCTGGTGGCGCTCGGCGTGTTCTCGGGTGCCGGGGTGAAGCTCATCCCGGCTGTCGCCCAAGGGTTCCCCCTCCCGGTGCTGCCGAGCTTCGATCACGTGCTCGGGCTGCTTCCCGGCGCTTTCGCGATCGCCGTGATGGCGTTCCTGGAATCCACGGCGGTTGCCCGCGGCATCCGAGAGCCGGGCGAGACGGCCATCGACAGCAACCAGGAGCTGCTGGCGACCGCGGCCGCGAACGTGATCGGCGGCTTCTACCAGACCCTCCCGGCGGCGGGCGGGTTCTCGCAGAGCGCCGTCAACAAGGGAGCGGGGGCGAGGTCGCAGCTTGCCGGTCTGGTCACGGTGGTGCTGGCGGTGATCGTCGGGCTGTTCCTCGGGCCGGTGCTGAGCCTGCTCCCCCAGGCCACGCTCGCCTCCCTCGTGTTCGTGGCGGTGTTCGGCCTCATCGATGTGGGTGCTTTGAGACGCCTGTGGCGCATCAGCCGTCGCGACTTCTGGATCGCGATGGTCACCACGGCGATCGGGTTGACGGCCGGGCTGCTCGTCGCCGTGGCGGCCGGAGTCGTGCTCACGCTCATCCTCGTGCTGGCGGCGCTGAACAAGCCGCGCATCGGGGTGACGGATGCGGTGGACGGCGACCTGACGGTCACCCTGCTCGGGCCCCTGTACACGGCGAACGTGCTCTCGACGGAGCAAGCCGTGCTCGCGCTCGCCGAGACGATGCCGGATCTGCGGGTGCTGACTCTCGACGCCGCACGCCTGCAAGAGGTGTCGGTGACCATCCTCGACACGTTCGAAGATCTCGATCGCGAGCTCGCGGGCCGCGGGGTGGAGCTGCGGTTCGCCGCGCTTCCGGCGTCGGCCCGTGCGGTTGCCGAACGCACCCAATGGTTCCGTTCCCTCGTGGAGGCCGGGCGCGTGCTGAGCTGAGCTGCGGGGATCAGTCGGGTTCGACAGGGAAGAGCTCGCCCAGGGCATCGCCGTCGGCCCCGGATGCGCCCGCCGGGTCGACAGCAGCAGCGTCGGCGGGGCGGGCGCGGCGGCGCGGCACCCAGTCGGGCGAGCCGCGCATCCCATACAGCGCGGTGGCGATGGCCGCCGTGAGCACAGCGCCGAGCACGATGGTGAGTGGCCCGTTCCAGGGCGCGCCGGGCAGAAACCCATCGCCGGCGATCGAGGCGAGGAACCCGCCGAACTGCAGCACGCCGCAGACGACCGGGATCGGCGCGAGGGCCAGCGCCCGCAGGAGCGCCCACCAGCGGTGGCCGAAGCACAGGTCGACGGCGGCGAAGACCAGCCAGGCCACGAAGAACGGAACCGCGAGCAGCAACACGACGGTGACGCTCACACCGCCGGCACCGAACGCGTTGTCGAGTACGCCGAGCACGAAGTTGCCGCCGGCATCCCCGCTGAGTGCGAAACTCAGCAGGCCGACCGACGCAGTCACGTAACCGAGCGAGATCGCCGCCTGCAGCGCGAGCATCGCAACCACGGCGACGGCCGCCGGCACGACCACCCGCAGCGCACGTTGCACGGGGTCGGCCGGCCGACGGGACAGAGCGGCGGTCTGCGGCATGTGCCCACCCTAGGGCAGCGTCGCGGCCACACCCTATGCTGTGGCCATGAGCACAAAGAGCAAGCAGGGACCGCACCGGGAGACCACCCTCAATGTCCGGGTCGGTCGGGGGCACTGGGGCGCATTCGCCGGGCTGATCGTGGCGGTGCTGATCGCCTATCCGCTCTCGGCGTGCATCGCGTTCGCCACGCATCCTGCCACCCAGAAACTGTTCGGCGGCCGGCTGGAGTCGGCTTCGCAGGCGGGCTACCAGGCGTTCTGGTGGATCCTCGCGCTGCTGTGCATCGCGCTCCCGTTCATCGTCGGGTTCGGTATCGCGAAGCTTTCGAGCCGCACGCTCGCCGTCATCGGCGGAGTCGTCGTCGTGTTCCTGATCCTGGTGATCGTGCTCGGCCAGATGTTCGCGTTCTAGAGTCCGGACGTTTCGGGCGGCACAGTCAGCGGCCGGATTCGCGGGCGTCGCGCGCAGCCCGGAGACCAGGCACGGCACGCTCCTCGTCGCGGGTCACAGTTGCACGGTGGGTGAGCATCGAGGCGGGAAGCCAGTCGCTCAGCGTGAAGCGGTGACGGCGGGGGATGCGGTGATCGTCATGCTCTGCGCGGATCGGGCGTGCGATCCAGCCGTGTTCGATGCCGAGGGTCCAGAAGTCGTTTGCCATGTCCCCAACGTTATGGACGAAAATATCCGGCCACGAGATGGCCCCAGGACTATCTTCGTAAAGATACCGCCACTACACTCGAAGGATGTTGCACTCCGTGGCGGTGCCCCTCATCGACGACTTCGCGATGTTTGAGTTCGGCGTGGTCTGCGAGGTGTTCGGAGTGGACCGCAGTTATGCGGCGCTCCCCCGGTTCGACTTCCGCGTCTGCGGCGTCGAAACGGGAGTCCCGCTCGCCAATCCGACGGGGGTGACCGTGACCCCGCCGTTCGGTCTGGAGGCGATGGACGACGCCGACCTGATCGCCGTGCCGGCCGCGCGCATCCGCGACGACTATCCGACAGAACTGCTCGCGGCGTTGCGACGGGCGAGCGACCGCGGAGCGATTCTGCTCAGCGTGTGCTCGGGCGCCTTCGTGCTGGGCGCCGCCGGCCTGCTCGACGGCCGCGCGTGCACCACCCACTGGCGGTATGCGGATGAGCTGGCCGCCCGCTACCCGAAATCCCGGGTGGACCCGGATGTGCTCTTCGTCGATGACGGCGACCTCGTCACCAGCGCAGGAACCGTGGCCGGTGTGGATGCGAGCCTTCACCTGGTGCGTCGCGAGCTCGGCAGCGCAGTCGCCACGACGATCGCCCGCAACATGGTCGTGCCCCCGCAGCGCGACGGCGGGCAGCGGCAGTACATCGAACGGCCGGTCTCCGAATGCACCGACGACACGTTCAGCGCGCTTCTCGACGACCTGAGCGAACGGCTCGACGAGACGCACACGGTCGCAGGGCTCGCACAGCGCACTCGCATGTCGACCCGCAGCTTCGCCCGCCGGTTCGTCGCAGAGACCGGGGTGCCGCCGATGCAGTGGCTCACCCGGCAGCGCATCCTTCAAGCCCGGCTGCTGCTGGAGACGACTGATCTACCCATCGATGAAGTGGCCCGGCGGTGCGGGTTCGGGAGCGCCACGCTGTTCCGTCACCATTTCGACCAGGAGGTCGGCGTCCCCCCGACGAGCTATCGCAAGACGTTCGCCTGCGCAGCCGAAAGCGCCTGACGGTCGCCGGGATCAGCCGCAGGTCCAGCCGATGATGATGCCGAGGGCACCGAGGGTGGTCGTGATGGTGCGCGTCTGCAGCGAGGCCGGCGAAACCCAGTTGCCGTAGGTGGCGTAGACCGTGACCGTCATCGAGCCGGCGATCGTGAGCACCGAACCCGGAATGCCCACCGAGGTCGTCGGCGCCGTCGTGGTCGTCGAACCCGAGCCGGCCGTTCCGCTGTAGGTCACCAAGTATCCGGTCGGGGCGACGCCATTCCCCGTCGTCGGCGGCGCGGTCCAGGAGACCGGGATGCTGACGGCGAGAAGGCCGGACGCCGCTCCGCAGCTGAGGGTGGGCACCGGGTTGAGCACACCGGAGGCCGCCGTCGCTGTGCTGAATCCCGGGCGGGTCCAGGCGGCCTGCGTCGGCGCCGGCCGGGCGGTGAGGCTCAGCAGGAGCAAGCCGACGGCCCCCAGCGCGACGGCCACACGCTTCATTGCGCCGCCCTGCTCTCCCGCACGCGGTCGGCGCGACGGCGCCGTCGGCGCTCCGCGGCCGCGGCCGCGATCCCCAGCAGGAGGGCGCCTGCCGCCAGACCGACCGCGAGACCGGGAACGCGGGTGCCGGTGTCGGCCAGCCCGGCCGGCGCCCCCGCGGTCGCTGCGTCGTCGCCCGCTCCCCACGCGTGCACGCGCAGATCCGCGCTACTGCCGGGCGCCCATCCAGCCGGCAACGTCACGGTCACGGCAAGCCAGCGCTGCTCGGTCGACGGCATCACCGTGAGGGTGCGCACGCCGTCGGTGCCCGCACCGGTGAGCACGGCGGAGAGCGGCTGAGCGTCGAGCACGGGCAGCCGCCGGCCCGGGCACACCGTGTTCGCCCAGCGCTCGCTGCACTCGACGACGGCCACCCGCAGACCCCCCACACCGGCCAGTGCACCCGTGGCACTCAACCCGATGCTCACGGGGGCCGGCTCGGGCGGATGCGCGGCGACACCGACCACCCAGAGCGCCGGCCGCCCCGGCGTCAGATCGGTCAGCTGCTCCGGATCGCCGAGGGACGTGAGCGTGAGGTACCTGCTCGCGACGACGGTCTCGGCCGTCGCCGCCTGCGCGACACCGGCGGCGCTGAGAGCGGCGGCGAGGGGCAGGAAGACCGCGAGCGCGATCAGCCCGAAGACCCGGGGCAGCGCCGGGCCGGTCGCGATGTCGGCGTTCCGGGTGCCAGCACGGGATGCGGCCGCACCGGATACGGCATCAGTCGACCCACCGGCCGCGTGTCGGCCGCGTGACCGTGTCGCATCGGCCGGCCCCCGATCGCCGGAACGGCCGTCGTCGCGGTCATCGCCCGACGTTTCGTCGCTTGGGGCGCCGCCGGCGCCCCCGCCTGGGCCGTCGTCGCGACGGCGCGGCCAGAAAGCCCAGCCGACCAGCAGCGAAACGCCGACGGTCACGGCGCCGAGCACCACCGGGTTAGAGGCGAACACGATCACCCGGGCGCCGCCGGGCACGCTCGCGATCACGAGGCGCACATGCTCGACCAGGTAGGGCTGCGGGTCGTTCTGCGGATTCGCATCCCCGCGCAGGGTCAACGACGTCAGCCCGTGCGCGGCCGGAGCACTCGCGACGATGCGGTGGGTGATCGGGAGCTCGCCGGGGCGGTCGACCGTGACGACGTCGCCGACCGTGACGTCGGCAGCGGGCACCTGGCGCACCACCGCCACCGAGCCCGTCGGGATCGTGGGGCTCATCGATCCGGTCTTGAACAGGATGAGGCTCACGTGGAACACAGTCGCGGCGATGACCGCGACGATGCACAGCACGCCGCCGATCGCCGCGACGGTCAGGAGCACATTGCCCGCCTTCGAGGCGAGACGGGAGGAGGTGGCCGGGTCGGCACGCGCCGGTGTCGCCCGTGGGCGGAGATCGTTCGACATTCGGTGCTCCTAGCTGCTGGTGGCGGCGAACTGCCAGGTCGCGGTAGCGGTCTTGCCCTGCAGGGAGTTGGGCGCGGAGGCGGGCAGGGTCACCTCGAAGCAATACCCGGTCGCCGCGCCCGGCGCCGCGCCGGTCGCAGCGGCGAGCGCCGTGTTCACCCCGCTTTCCTGACCGGCGGTGAGCGCTCGCGTGACGCCGGCGGCGCCCACGACGAACGAGGGCGATCCGGTGAACGCGGCGGCCGAGCAGGTTCCGGTGGTGAGCACGACCCGGTACACGAGCGCGGCGCCCAGGGTCGCCGCATCCGTGCCGCCCAGCGTGGCACCGTTCAGCACGACAGTCCCGGCCACGGAGTTCGCCTTGGTGCGGATGAGGACGGGGAAGTAGCTCGAGACGCCCGGCGCGAACGGCCCGGCGAGGGTGAAGGTGGCTCCGGGGGCGGTCGCGTTGTCCGCGTAGGCGGCGCCGTTGACGCTCGACTGGGTGTCGAACACCGACGACGAGAAAGTGCCGGTGGCGAACTCGTTGTCGGTCCAGCTCGCGAGGGTGACGGTCGCTCCGACGCCGAGGACCAGCCCGCCGGCCAGGACCGCCCGCAGCCGGAGGGCCCGAACACTCCGGCTGCGGTGCGGTCGCACCTGAGACACGGCTTCGCCTACTGGGATGCCGCGGTGAACTGCCAGGTCGCCGAACCGGTCTGCCCTTGGACGAGACCGGCCCCCGCCGTCATCTTGAAGCAGAGGAACACCGGCGCGCCGGCTGCTCCCCCCGTGCCCTGGGCCAGCGGGAACGTCACCGACCCCGGCACGGTCGTGAGGGCGGTTCCCGCGGGGACGAGATCTGTTCCGGTCGTCGCGGCCGTGCAGCCGAATGTCGTCGTCTGCAGCAGCTCGTAGGTGATCTGGGTGACCGTTCCGGTCGTGCCCGCGCTTGAGACCGTGACCACGGCGTTGTTCGTCGTGTTGGCCGCGAGTTCGACGGCGAACGGTGCGGCGGTCACCGCCGTCGGGGAGAGCGAAGCGGCATTGACCGTGAACCCGAGCGTCGCAGCGGTACCGGCCGTCGCGTGGTCGGTGAAGGTCGTGCCGTCCGTGCTGCCGACGAGGTTGAACGTGCCCGCGGTGAACGTGCCCTGCGCGAACTCCGAGTCGTTCCAGGCGGCCAGGGTGACGGCAGCCCCGACACCGAGCACGAGTCCTCCCGCGAGGATCGCCTTCACCTTGCGCGACATCGTCCTGCGTTTGCGCGACCGGGTCGGCCCGGCGGCGGGCACCGCGTCCGTGTCAGTCATGACAGCTCCTTCTGTTTGGACGAACCGTTCGGGCAGGGGCCCGATCAGGCGTTGCTCTTCGTGCGGCGCGCGACCGCCCCGACTCCGGCGATCAGCAGGAGCACGGCGAAGCCGCCGAGCACCAGCGAGGGGCCGAGATCCGATCCGGTCGCCGCCAATCCGCCCGACGTTCCGGATGCCCCGGCGGGAGCGGTCGACGTGGTGTAGGCGAAAGCGTCCGGCAGGGTGCCGGTGCCACAGGCGGGGGCGCCGACCACGGTGATCCCGATGGTGCCCGTTCCGGCCGGACTCACGGCGGTGATCGTCGTGTCGTCCACCACGGTGAAGCTCGTGGCCGGGGTGGTGCCGAAGAGCACGCCGGTGGCTCCCGTGAAGCAGTGGCCGCTGATCGTGACGGTGGTGCCCCCCGCCGCAGGGCCCGAGCCCGGATCCACGGTGTCGATCGTCGTCGACGGGTCGAAGACGAAGGTGCCGGGAGCCGAGTCGCCCTTCGGCGAGAGCACCGTCACGTCGACGGGTCCCGGTGCGTGAGCCGGTGAGGTGACCGTGATCGTCGTGTCGTTCACCACGGCGAAATGGGTGCCCGGCACACTGCCCGTCGGCAGGACGAGACTCGGCGTCGCGAGCCGGAACAGCGCCACCGGGGCACTCACTCCGAACAGCACGCCGGTGGCGCCGGTGAAGCCGGTTCCGGTGATCGTCACCACTGTGCCGCCGGCCTCCGGCCCATGAACGGGCGTCAGCCCCGTGATGACCGGGGGCACGACCACGTCGAAGGTGAAGGTGCCGGGAGCAGAATCGCCGTTCGGTGACTGCACCACCACGTCCGCCGCACCGGCCGCATGGGCCGGGGTCGTGACCGTGATCGTCGTGTCGTTCACGACGGTGAAGCCCGTGCCCGGGGTGCCGCCGAAGGTCACGCCTGTGGCCCCGGTGAACCCGGTGCCCGTGATCGTCACCACCGTTCCACCGGTCTCCGGGCCGTGGTCGGGCACGATCGTCGTGATCGCAGGCGGGGCCGGGTCGAAGGTGAAGGCGCCCGCGTTCGAGGCTCCGTTCGGCGTCGTGACGACCACGTCGGTCGCGCCGGCCGCGTGCGCCGGCGTCGTCGCGGTGATCGTCGTGTCGTTCACGACGGTGAAGGATGCGGCGGCGGTGCCCCCGAAGGTGACGCCCACGGTCCCGGTGAAGCCGGTGCCCGTGATCGTCACCACCGTTCCGCCCGCGGCCGGACCGTGTGTCGGGCTCAGGCCCGTGATGGTCGGGGCCGCCGCGTCGTAGGTGAAGGTGCCGGGAGCCGAATCGCCGTTCGGCGACTGCACGACGACGTCCACCGGTCCGGGCGCGTGCGCCGGGCTCGTGACCGTGATCGTCGTGTCGTTCACCACGGTGAACGTCGTGCCGCTGGTCCCGTCGAACGTGGCGCCGGTCGCACCGGTGAAACCGGTGCCCGTGATCGTCACCACGGTTCCGCCGATCGCAGGACCGCTCGTCGGCGTGAGACCGGTGATGGCGGGGGCCGGCGCTGCGTCGAAGGTGAACGTGCCGGGAGCCGAATCGCCGTTCGGCGACTGCACCACCACATCCGCCGCGCCCGCCGCATGAGCCGGGGTCGTGACCGTGATCGTCGTGTCATTCACGACCGTGAACGTCGTACCGGCCGTGCCACCGAACGTCACACCCGTGGCCCCGGTGAACCCGGTGCCCGTGATCGTCACCGCAGTGCCACCCGCAGCCGGGCCATGCGTCGGTGTCAAGCCCGTGATGACCGGGGCCGTCGGCGAAGCGTCGAACGTGAACGTGCCCGGTGCAGAGTCGCCGCTCGGCGACTGGACCACCACATCGACGGGGCCGGGTGTGTGCGCGGGCGTCGTGACGGTGATGGAGGTGTCGTTCACCACGGTGAACGTCGTACCGGCCGTTCCACCGAAGGTGACCCCCGTCGCGCCGGTGAACCCGGTGCCGGTGATCGTGACCACCGTGCCACCCGCCGCAGGGCCGTGCGTCGGGCTCACGCTCGTGACCGCCGGCGCTGCGTCGAAGGTGAACGTGCCGGGAGCCGAATCGCCGTTCGGCGACTGCACCACCACATCCGCCGCACCGGCAGCGTGGGCCGGGGTCGTGACCGTGATCGTCGTGTCATTCACGACCGTGAACGAAGTGCCGGCCGTGCCACCGAACGTCACACCCGTGGCCCCGGTGAACCCGGTGCCCGTGATCGTCACCGCAGTGCCACCCGCAGCCGGGCCATGCGTCGGCGTCAGACCGGTGACGACTGGAGCGACGGCCAGGGCGTTGACCCCCACCGTCGCGCTCGCGACGTTGAGCTGAAGAGCGGCCGCAGCGGGCAGAACCGTCGCGCGCAGCGCGGTCTCGCTGAAGACGCCGGCCGCCGTGGACTGGTTGTTGACCGTCAGCGTCAACGCACCGTTGAGCACCGGTTTGATCGCCGGGATGAGGGTGCCCGTCACCGGCGCGATGACCGCCGGGCCGAGCGCCGAGATCGCCGTTCCGAGCGCGCCGAGCGGCGACGTGAGCGCCGAGACGACCGTCGTGAGGCCACCGGGGAGTCCCAGACCGACACCGAGCAGGGTGATGCCGGAGGTGTTGCCGGCGAGAAGCTGGGCGATCGTCTCGTTGATGGTCAGCACAGACAAGCCGAGCACTTGCGTCGTGGCCGAGACTGTGATCGCGTTCGTCACAGAGGTGAGCGTGTTCTGCACCTGGGTGAGCAGCGAGCCTACGACACCCGAGATCCGGGTGCCGATCGCCGTGATGACGGCGTCGGTCAGGAGATCGGTGTTCGCGCCGAGACCTTCGAGCGCGGTCAGGGCGGAGAGATCGATCGTCACCGTTCCGGTGGACAGATCGATACTGACGCCCGGGTACGCCGCGCTGGTGATCGGCCCGGCGAGCAATGGCGCCACGGCGGCATGAAGATCGTTGGCCGACACCGACACGGTCGTGCTCGTGAGGCCGCCGAGGTTCAGGAGGTTCAGCGCACCGGCGATGGTCCCGCTCGGGCCGGCGAGCGCGTTGACCGTGTTCTGCACGGTCGTCACCTGGTTGTTGATGGCCGTGGTCAGCCCGGCGAGGGTCGGGCTCTGGAACGAGAGCCCGACATTAGCGAGCGAATAGGATCCGGCAGGCACTCCGGGAGCGGTCTGCGCCGCCCGCGCGGCCAAGACACCGGCGGAGAGGCTGAGCTGGGCGATCTGGTTGATCGTGGCCGGCGGCAACCCGAGGGAGCCGACCGCTTGCGCGAGATTCAGGCTCAGCGGGCCGGGGGCCACCCCGGGGGCCGGCGTGATTCCCGTGCCGATGTCGCCACTGGCGGACGTGAGCCCGGAGGCGCCGACCGACGATCCGTTCTGCAGCGCCGAGGCGTACTGCTCGACGACGCCGACGTTGCCGAGGTTGATCGGCAGCTGGATTCCGCCCGGCGCTGTGAGGTTCACCGCGCCGAGCACGCCCACATTCAGATTGTTCGCTTTGGTCTGGTCGGCGGAGCCCGCGCTCGTCGCACTCTCCCCACCCAGGGAGACCAGGAGGCCGGCATCGAGCCCGAGCAGCGAACCGCTCAGGTACTGGCCTGTGGCGTTCGACGTGTCGCCGGGCGCGGCCTGGGCCGAGAGGGCGGAGGTGCCGACCAGCGCGAGCGCGAGAGCGGTTCCGAACGCGGCAGACCGGACGAACCTGGGATGTTCACCCCCCGCACGGTGACGAGCAGTCGAGTGGCGGACGAGACCGACGAACATAAGCGCAACCCCCAGTAGGAACGTGCTTGCGATGCTGTCGCGACACGAGAGTCGAAGCCATCGTCCGAAAGGGGTGAGATTCTCTAGAGCAGGCCGACCTTGCGCGCGTTCTCGACGGCGGAGGAGCGGTCGCCGGCACCGAGTTTCTGGTAAATGGAGCGCAGGTGGGTTTTGACCGTGTTGGGGCTCACACTGTGCTTGCGGGCGATGTCGATGACACTCTGGTGCAGGGGCAGCTCGCGCAGCAGGTCGTGCTCGCGCGGGGTGAGAAGCACCGGGGTGAGCGTGATCGCCGGGGCGGGGGGCAGCACCCGCCGGGCGGCCTCCACGACCGATGCAGCGAAACCTTCGCTCGCGCCGAACGCGCCGAGTCGTTCTTCGACGAGGCGAGCGGCTTCTCCTCCTGCGGCGAGGAACGGCCGCCTGGCGTTCATCCGTTCGGCCAGCGCGAGGGCGTTGCCCAGCCACGACAGCGTCTGCTCCTCCCGGCCGGACTCCGCCGCCCATCCGGCCAGCAGGGTCCAGCCGAAGACCAGACTGCTGCCGTGCCAGGCCAACGGATGTCCGACGAGTGCGGCCAGCAGCGTCTCCTCCTCCGCCTCCTGCAGGGCGCTCCCGGCCCGGATCTGGGCGTTCGCCAGCTGCACCTCGAACGCCGCCTCGCCGAGCACTCCACTCAGTGTGCCGACGGCCTCGCGCGCACTCGCCCTCCCCCGATACCGCAGGGTGAGGTCGATGTACCGGAAGGCGCCGGCGGCGAGAGTGCGGGGATGCTTCGTCAGGCTGATGCCGAGCAGCCGCTCCATCTCGTCGTAGAGGGGGCGCGGGTTTGGTTCGCTGTCGAGCTGGAACAGCACCTGCAGCACCCGAGGAGGCAGCGAGAGCCCCGGGTCGAGGGAACGCCACTCGGTCTGCACGATGTCGGTGAGCCGGGCGGCACTATACGGTTCGCAAGCCTGGTACGCGGCTGAGGCGACGGAGAACTGGGAGTGGGCGGAGACGAGATCGTGTGGCGTCGCCCCCTCGCGCGTGTGCGCGGCGACACGGTTCTCGAGCGAGAGCTGCAAGGCCCACGCACCCTGCTGCGCGGCGGCGTTGGCGGCGATGTCGAGCAGCATCATCGTCAGCCAGGGCCGCCCCGTGGCGTCGGCGCTCCCGGCTGCGCTGACCGCGACCTGTACGCACTCACCCGGTTCGCCGAGTCGCAGCAGGCCGAGCGCCCGCGCCGCCTCGGCGAAAATTCTCGCGTCGAGAGTATTGACCGCGCTCGCCGAGTCGTCGGGCGACGAACCGGCCTCGGCGACGGTGTCGGCGAGCTGCTGCATCCGTTCGCGGATCTCGGGCTCGGTGTGGGCGCGCATGACGAGCACGGCCAGGTAGAGCACACGGGAGGTCGCCGTGTTGCTCTCGATCGCCTCCCCAGCCAGGCGCACGAAATGGTCGATCCGCACGGAGTCGAGCAGGTACGGGGCGTTGAGCAGCACGGCCAGCATTCCGGTGGTGTGGGTGAGGATGCCGCGGTCCTCGAGCATCGCCAGCGCCTGGTGCACGGTCGGGGTGTCACCGCTGAAGACGAGCCCGAGCCCGTGCAGCCGCAGCAACCGATGCACGAGCTCGACCGATTCGGCGCGCACGGCCTGCTCGAGCCCGAGCCGGAACTCCCCGTTCTCGACGAACCACCCTGCGGCGGTCTCGTGCAGTTCCAGCACCCGCGCCGCGTCGCGGCGGCGGAGTTCGGCGACGAGATGCTCGCGCAGCAGATCGATGTAGTCGTAGTGCGGGCCGTCGGCAGCCCCCGGCCTCCGTCGCAGCAGCGAGGTCGCGACGCAGAGACGTTCGAGCACCGTGCCGATGTCGGGCATCCCCGTGAGCTCGACGGCGAGCGGGATGCTGACCTCGTCCACGACCGCGAGCGCGAGCAGCGCACTTTGGGTTCCGGTCGGAAGCGATTCCAGCAGCGCCCCGACGAGGTAGTCGGCGAGCAGGCCGGAGTCCCGGGTGAATCGGGCGACCTCGGCACTCGGGTCGGCCGCATCGGCGACGACGTGCCGGAACAGGGCGAGTGAGAACGCCCACCCCTGCGTGTGGCCGACCAGGTCGCCGAGGTCGGCCGGATCGAGCGCGACGCCGGCCAGGCGCAGAAGGTCGTCGACCTCCCGGAAGGTCAGGGCGAGGTCGGAGGATCCGAGAAGGGTGAGGCGCCGGCCGGCGGCGACGACGTTCGCACTGAGCGGCTGCGAACGACCGCACAGGATGAGCGTCTCGTGCCGACCCAGCGACACCGCCAATCGTTCCAGCGTCTCCCGATCGGCGTGCGACTCGAGGAGATGCACATCGTCCACCACGATCGCCAACGGTCCCGACTGCGAGCCCGGGGCTCCCCCGGCATCGCGGTGGAACGCGCGATCGAGCGCTGCGGCGAACGAACGGTGCGAATCCTCGGGATCGGAGGCCGAGACGCTGACGACGGGATACGATCGTCGCGCACCCGCACTCCACTGTTCGAGGAGGGTCGTCTTCCCCCACCCGGCCCCGGCCGTGACGGTCACCACCGCACCGCCGCGGGCCGCGACGTCATCGAGGACATGCCGGAGCCGGCGCCGGTCCACGAGGTCGGTGTGGGACCGGGGAAGGTCGTACTCGCTTCCGGCCAGCTCGTCCTCACAACCGTCATCACTGCGTAGAACACCTGCTTTCGGTGAGGATATACCGGCCTGCGCGGGGACGTCTCACCCGGTACGGGTGACACGACCGGGCGCCCGGTATTTACATGGGATTCGGCCCTACCCCCAAAAAGTGGGGTCGACGGGAGACAGCGGGTGGGGCCGCCCTGACGGACGGCCCCACCCTGTTGTTCTTCTGCTCGACTACGCCATCAGGCCCGCGAAGCGCGCCGGCGCCCGAAGAGCACGACCGCGGCGAGGCCGGCCAGGAGCGCAAGCACCGCGAGACCGAACGCCGGGGCCAGATCGGAGCCCGTGTTGGCGAGCCCCTGCTGGAACAGTCCGTCGCCCGTACCGGCCGCAGACGATCCGGTGCCCCCGGTGCCCCCGGTGCCGCCAGTTCCGCCGGTGCCGCCACCGGTGCCGCCACCGGTTCCGGGGCCGGTGGCCGCGGCGACCGTGATCGACGTCCAGCCGAGCACCGCGCCGCTCGCATCGAGCACCACGATGCGATGGGCGCCGGCCGGAAGGTCTGCCGGGAGCGTCACGCGCAGCGTGCCGTCGGCCGGAACGTGCAGCCAGCCGCCCAGGTTCCGCGGCGTGGAGTGCACCCACACCGAGACCCACTTACCCGCGAGGTGCCTTCCGACGGTCACCGTGACCGCATCGCCCGGGTGGAAGACCTTGTCTTCCACCGAGGCAAGGCCCTCGAGCGCGCCGGTGAACGCCGACTCGTCGGCGGCGGTCGGCGGGGTGGTCGGCTCGGGGTTGCCCCCGGGCGCGGCCTCGACCCTGAGCGGAACCCGCACGGTCGTGCCCGACTCAGCGGCCCGCAGCACGAGGGTGCTCGTGCCGGCCGCATCCGCCGGGACCGTGAGCGACACGGTCGCCGTCCCGGTTGCATCCACCGGCACGTCGGCGATCGCCGCCGTGCTGCCGGGCCAGGTGAGCGCCAGCTTGGTGGTGGTCGGGGTGCCCAACGAGGTGAGGTTCAGCTTCGAGACCTGGAAGGTCAACTGCTGACCGCGGGCGAGCGTTCCGGTCGGAACACCCGAGACGGCGACTCCGCGGCGCTCGAAGCTCGGCGACAGTGGACTGTTCTTCGTGATGTAGCTGATCCACGCGTCGCGGTCGATGAGGCCGGAATCCTTCGTCTTCGTCCCTGTGCTGAAGGCGCGGAAGTTGTCTCCGCCCTGGAGGAGGAAGCTGAAGGATCCGATGCGGTACGACCGGGTCGGATCGACGGGCGCGCCGTTCACCAGGATGCTCGTGATGCGGTTCCCCTCGGGTCGCGTCGCGTCGTAGGTGTAGCTGACGTTCTTCGACAGACCGAGGTTGAGGAAGGCCCGCGACGGCACGGTGCCGTCGGCGTTGCGCTGCCACTGCTGCTCGAGAGCGGACGTGAACTGCGCGCCGGTGAGGCTCGTCGTCCAGAGGTTGTTCACGAACGGCAGCACCGCGTTGGCCTGGGCGTAGGTCACGGTGCCGTCGGCGCCCTTCAGGAGCTCGTCCCTCAGGCCGCCCGGGTTGACGACGCCGATCTCGGCTCCGCCCAGCTCGGCCGGCGACAGGGTCGACAGCAGCGAATCGGCCACGAGGTTGCCGAGAGTCGACTCGGACATCCGGTCGTCGCGGTTCGCACCGAGGAACGCCGTGGTGATGTCCGCGGTGACCGTGCCGACCGGCTGATTGCCGATGATCGCGGCATCGGCGAGCGCCTTGTCGACGATCGTCTTCACCTGGGCGACCCGCGGGTAGGCCGAGACGAGCGCCGTGTCGGCGTCGGTCGTGCGCGCGACATTGCCGGAGGTGTAGCCGGTGACCTTCTTGGTGTCGCCGTCCACCGTCAGCACGACCTGCCCGATGTTCTCGCCGTAATTGCCGGTCTGAACGACGGGTCGCGTCGTGGTGGCGTCGCCCGGAACGGGCGCATCCCACGCGTACTGCTTGTGGGTGTGGCCGGTGAAGATCGCTGCGACCTTCGGGGAGGTCTTCGTCACGATGTCGGCGAAGGCGCCGCCGGCGGCGATCTCCTTCGCCAGCGTGGCACCGTCGGGCGCGCCGGAACCGGCCCCCTCGTGGTACTCGGCGACGAGGACATCCGCTTCGCCGTTCGACGGGTCACCATCGGTCAGCTGGGCCGCGACCCGGTTGACGGCGACGACGGGGTCGCCGAACTGGAGGGCACCGATACCGCCCGGGGAGACGAGAGCCGGGGTCTCCTCGGTGACGGCGCCGATGACGCCGACCCGCACACCGTTCACGGTGAACACCGCGTACTCGGGGAGCGCCGGAGTGGTCGTGCCCTTCTTGTAGACATTGGCGCCGAGGTAGCTGAAGTCGGCCGCACCCGTCACCCGGCCGGTGAGGTCGCTGAGTCCCTTGTCGAACTCGTGGTTGCCCACCGCGCTCGTCTTCAGGCCGAGCGCGTTCAGCACCTCGATGGTGGGGAGGTCGCCCGCCGTCGCCGAGGCGAACAGCGAGGCGCCGATGTTGTCGCCGTCGGAGAGGAACAGCGTGTTGTCCTCACCGGCCGCGGCCCGCAGCTTCTCGACGGTGCCGGCGAACTTCACCGTGTTGCTGTCGATGCGACCGTGGAAGTCGTTGATGTTCAGCAGGTTGACGGTGGTGGGCGCCGAGCCGAGGTGGAGACCGACGACGATCGGGTCGTGGTCGCTGGAACGGTACGGTCCCGCGGCGTAGAAGTTCGTCGCGTTGTAGTTGTAGCGGCTGTACTCGTAGGCGATCGACTCGCCCGAGTTGATGTTCCACACATCGGCGCCCGCGATCGCCGCGTTGGCTGCCGGGGAGGCGAGAACGTGGTCGAGCGAGCCGACGGTGCCGCCGAACGCATACGTGTACTTGGTCGTGCGACTGGTCACCTGGTCGACGTAGCCGGCGTCGGTGAGCACCTTGATCGGGTCTTCTTTCAGGTATGAGTTGAAGTCACCGATCAGCAGCACCTTGTCGAGGCCGAGCGACGCCTTCAGAGAGTCGGCGAAGGAGACGAGCGCGTTGGCCTGCGCGACCCGGGAGGCGTTGGATGCGCCCTGCCCGTCGCCCTGGTCGGCGTCGGCCCCCGTGCCGGAGCCTTTCGACTTGAAGTGGTTCACGATGGCGATGAACGCGGCCGAGTCGGCCACACCGACCTTCTTGAACGCCTGCGCCAGCGGTTGGCGGGCGTTGTCGAACGCGGTGTTTCCGACGAGGATGCGCGCTGCACCGACCGGTGCCGCGTTCGCCTTCTTGTAGATGAAGGCGGTGCGGATGACGTCTTCCGAGGCGGGAAGGCTCGCCGGTGACGGCACGAACGCCCACACCGCGGTACCGGCTGCCGTGTTGAGGGCCGCGACCAGCTTCGAGAGCGCATCGTCGCGGTTCTTGCCGAACCGGGCCGAGTTCTCGATCTCTTCGAGCGAGACGACGTCGGCGGTGAGGCCGTTGATCGCCGCGACGATCTTGTCTTGCTGGCGCTTCAGGTTGGCGGCGTCGGCGGCGCCGCGGGCGTCGCATCCGGTGTTCACCGTGATGTTGTTGCCGTCACGGTCTTTGTAGTATGTGCATCCGCTCAGCTGGTCGCCCGTTGTCGGGAAGTAGTTGAGCACATTGAATGTGGCGAGCCGAAGGTCGCCGCCGACATTGGCCGGGGCGGCGGGACGGGTCTGGGCGAAGGTCGCCGGCTGCACCGTCGCGGCGTTCGCCGCGGTGAGCTCGGTGGTCGGCTGGAACTTCCACGCGTCGTTCCGGTAGTCGAGGATGACCGGACGCGTGAACGTCACGGCGGCGCCGACCCGGATCGAGGAGGTCGGTGTGAGGTACGGCAGCGGCTTCGACTTGTTGGCGGCGCTCAGGAAGTTGGTCGAGGCGCCGTCGTCGAGGATGACGGCGCGAGCGGCGTTGGCGGCGAGGGCGGCCGTGTACTCCGGCGTTCCGGGGCGGGCGGTCTCAGTGGCCTGCACGAGCGGCTTCGATCCGCTCGCGAGCCCGATCTCGCCGTACTGGTTGGTCGAGTACGTGTCGGTGACGGTGAACGCGCCCTGCGGGGCGATCAGCATGCCTTCGAGGCTTTCGCGCTGTGCATCCGTGGCGGGAAGGGCCACAGCAGCGGGGGTGGGGGCGGTGACGGTCTTCGCGTCGAGCTTGACCACATCGGCGGTCTTCGCGGGGGTCAGCTCGGTGAGGCCGTTGAACTCGCTGACCGCGCCCGTGACCTGCACGTAGTCGCCGGCTGTGACGGCCGCGGCGACACTGCTGCCGTAGATGTAGAGCGCGTCGGATGCGGTGTGCGTCGCCAGGTCGATGTCGCCGCCGGTGTTCGGGGTCTGGATGTAGAAGCCGTTGAAGCCGCCGGTCGCGTAGACCGCGGTCACGATTCCGCTCGTGGTGACGGTGGTGCCCGCCTTGGGGCTGGTGTCGGTGGCGCCCTGGATCTCGGAGATGGGGATGCTGTCGGCGGGTGGGCTGGGGTCACCACCGGTGCCCGGGTCGGTCGGTGTTCCGGGGTCGGTGCCCGGGTCGGTGGGGTCGGTCGTTCCGGCCGCGCCCTGCGGGGTGATCGTGGGGCTGAGCGCGAAGTCGGTGTGGTTGTCGTCGGTGTCGCTGAAGTCGGTGCGCGTGATGGACTTCACGTCAGCGTTGCTCAGCGGCGCGGTCGCGACGGCGGTCTCGAACGTGTTCGAGGTGCCGTAGCCGAGCAGGTCGACGATGCCGGCCGCGG
This sequence comes from Leifsonia poae, assembly GCF_020009625.1. Taxonomy (NCBI): domain Bacteria; kingdom Bacillati; phylum Actinomycetota; class Actinomycetes; order Micrococcales; family Microbacteriaceae; genus Leifsonia; species Leifsonia poae. The sequence goes on along the minus strand of NZ_JAIHLP010000002.1, from coordinate 2,822,623 downwards.
TCTCCAAGCCGGTGACCGATCCGACCGGTGCAGTGACGGCCGAGGCCGTGGAGGCCAGCAGCAGCGTCCCTGTGGTTCCGCTCGGGTTCAGACCGGCGGCGACGAGGTCGGCGGTGGGAAGCGCGGCCCCGTTGGCACCGTTCGAGCCGCCCTGCACGAGGTAGTAGCCGTGGGCGGCGATGGTTCCCGTGAGTGCGATGACCGTGCTGGAGGCACCGGTCTGCGTTGCCGGACGGTACTGGAGCGACCAGCCCGACAGCGGCACGGCCGCGTCGCCCGGGTTGTACAGCTCCACGAACTTGTTCTTGTATGCGGCTCCGGCGCTTCCACCGGAGAGATACGCCTCATTGATGACGACGCCGGTGGCATCGGCACTCGCCTGCGCGGGGAGCGCGGCGATGGGGCCGGCGGCGAGGCCGGCACCCACGATGGCGGCGGTGGCGACGTGCCACGCTCTGCCCATTCGTTTCAACATGGTTCTCCTCATTCTTCGGACGGATGTGTCCTCGGCCACCGTAGAAAGGGCACGGAGCCGACAGTTTGAGGCCGGGTGAACGGGGGTAGAACAGTCGGGCAGGCGGCCCGCTCTTTTGAGCATCTACGTCTGGCGGTCCGGCACCGGATGCTGCCAGGGTGAAGACATGACCGAACTCCTCGTCGTGATCGTCGTCGGCTTCGTGGTGATCGCCGCCGCGACCGTGTTCGGGCCCCGACTCGGCATCGCCGCTCCCCTCGTGCTCGTCGCGATCGGGGTTGCGGCGAGCTTTCTGCCGATGTTCGGCTCGATCGAGATCGAACCGGAGTGGATCCTGGAGGGCATCCTGCCGCCCTTGCTCTACTCCTCGGCCGTCTCGATGCCGACCATGAACTTCCGCCGCGAGTTCGGGGCGATCAGCGGGCTGTCGGTGCTCCTCGTCGTCGGCAGTGCGCTGCTGCTCGGCGTGTTCTTCATGCTCGTCATCCCCGAGCTCGGGTTCGCGTGGGGCGTCGCCCTCGGCGCGATCGTCAGTCCGACCGACGCCGTGGCGACGTCGATCATCAAACGCACCTCGGTCTCCCGGCGGGTCGTCGCGATCCTCGACGGCGAGAGCCTGCTGAACGACGCGACCGCGCTTGTGCTGCTGCGCACCGCGATCGTCGCGGCCGCCGCATCGTTCTCGTTCTGGGGTGCGCTCGGAACCTTCGGCTACTCCGTGATCGTCGCGATCGCGATCGGCCTGGCCGTCGGCTGGGCCAACCTCGCCGTGCGCAAACGTGTGACCGACTCGACCGTCAACACGGTGATCTCATTCACCGTGCCGTTTCTCGCCTCCGTTCCGGCCACCCTGCTCGGCGGGTCCGGGCTCGTCGCCGCCGTGGTCGCCGGCCTCGTCACGGGGGTTCGTGCGCCGCGCATGCTCTCGCCCCAGAACCGTCTGTCCGATTCGCAGAACTGGCGCACGATCGAACTCGTTCTCGAGGGCGTCGTGTTCCTGACGATGGGCATCCAGATCAAGACGATCGTGCTCAACGTCGAGCAGGATCATGCGGGCGTCTGGCCCGCGTTGCTCGTCGCCGTCGGCGCCCTCGTGCTGACCGTGCTGGTGCGCGCGGCCTACGTGGCCCCGCTGCTCCGCTTCCTCTCCAGCCGCGCGAAGCTGCGTCAACGGATGCAGCCCCGCATGCAGAGCATGCACGAGAAGATGAGCACCCCGGAGGGCAAACAGGAGACGCTCGAAAAGGCCACCGCGCGCGGTCGGCGCACCTCGGAACGCGATCTCGACCGGTTCGCGACGAGGATCACACGCCTCATCGCCGACGCCGAATACTTCCTCCGCGCACCGCTCGGTTGGCGCGAGGGAACCGCTGTCGTCTGGGCCGGGATGCGCGGTGCCGTCACCGTGGCCGCCGCTCAGACCCTGCCGACCGAGACGCCGCAGCGCTCGGTGCTCGTGCTCATCGCGTTCGCCGTCGCCGCCCTGTCACTCTTGGTGCAGGGCGGAACCATCGGGCCGCTGCTGCGCGCCATCGCGCCGGAGGTCGACGAGGCGGCCGCCAAAGAGCAGACCAACTCCGAGGTGAAACGCATCTTCGAGCTGCTGAAGGCGAGCGCCGAGACGGTTCCGGAACCCCCGCAGCCCGAGGGTCAGCCGAACCTGGAGACGTTCGCCGTCGCCAAGCAGCACCGGCTCGCGGTCATCGAAGCACAGCGTGCGGCGCTGCTGGATGCGCGCGACAACGGCACCTTCGACGCCGATGTGCTCGCCAGCGCGCTGGCCACCCTCGATGCCACCCAGATCGACATCGAGATGCGCGGCATGCTCGTCGAGTGAAACGCGAACGGATCAGCCGATCGTGGCCTCGGGAGCCGTGAGCCCATCGACGGTCCCTGCACGGCCGACGCGGCCGCGGATGAAGATCAGCGCGATGATCGCGAACACGATGGTCAGGATGTTGGCCGGCCCGGCCAGCGCGAGGAACACGTTCTGGGTGGTGCCGGCCTGGTCGATCCCGCCTGTCGACAGGAACAGGGAGGGGTCGGTGAAACCGTGGATCAGGATCGGCCAGATCAGGCTGCCGGTCACCCGCAACACGAGGTACATCAGGATGCCGAAGCAGAAGGTGTACCCGACGGTCGTCGCGACGGTGAGGATGCTCATGCCGGAGAGCAGATTGGTCGCGTGCATCAGCGCGAAGAGCGCGGACGAGATGACGGCGACCCCCCACTCGCGCATGCCGGAGTCGCGCAGGAGCTTGACCGCGATCCCGCGGGAGATCACTTCTTCAGTGAACCCGACGAACAGACCGGTCACCATGGTGAGGACGACGACGCCGGGAGTGTATGCGGCATAGTCGATCCCGAACAGCCGCAGCACGATCGCGATCACCGGGATGGCGACAGCGATCCACATCCACCAGCGCCCCCGAATCGGCTGCCGCTCGAAGAGCGGAGCGAACCATCCGAGTGAGGCCACGAAGACGGCGAGCACGATCGCACCGATGACCAAGGGGAACGTCAGTGCGAAGAACACGCTGCCCGGGGTGGCGAAGATGTTCTTGGTGTCGACGAGCGAGCCGCCGATCAGCCCGCTCAGCTGGCCGGCGCCGAGGTACAGGGCCAGGTAGACGACGACGACGAGGAGCGCCTTCCACCAGGTTCCGTGGTCCCAGAAGGCCCTCCATCGCGAAGGTCGGTTGTGATCGGGCATGTCGGTCTCCCATTCGATCCGGTTGATCGGCGGACCGAGGCGGCCGAAGGGGCCGTCGATTCCGGTCAGGACAACGATACGGGAGGTCAGGCCGGGTCGACAGGAAGGAGCAGTTCGACTCGCAGGCCGCCGGCGGGCCGGCCGGTCACGACAAGGCTGCCGTGGTGGGCGTCGGCGACACTCTTCACCAGGGCGAGTCCGAGCCCGTGTCCGCGGGGAACGCCCGGTCCGGTCGTGCGGCCGTATCCGCGGACGAAGGGCTCCACGAGGGACTCGACGATGGCCGGGCCGATCGTCGGCCCGCTGTTGGTGACGACGAACCGGGCGCCACCCGGCACGGTAGCTGTCGACAGTTCGATCGTGCCGCCCTCGACGTTGTGACGCACCGCGTTCTGCACCAGGTTGCGCACCGCCTGACGCACGAGGGCACTGTTGCCTCGGAGCGCGACCGGAGACAGTCCGTCGGTCACGGTCAGCTCGGAGTGGGCGACGGCGGTTGCCTCCTCGGCGAGCGCCGAGCGCACCAGCTCGTCGAGCTCGATCTCATCCCGGCACTCGGGGGCCCGCCCGGCCTCCGCCAGGTCGAGCAGCGATTCGACGGTCTCGATGTTGCGCTTATTGGTCGCGTAGACCCGCTCGGCGACCGTGCGCAGCGTCGGCAGATCGAGATCGGGGTCAGACAGCGCGACATCGAGCAGGGTCTGTGTAGTGGCGATGGGCGTGCGCAGTTCGTGCGAGGCGTTCGCGGAGAACCGTTGATGCTCCTTGAACGAGCGCTCAAGCCGGGCGAGCATGTCGTCGATCGTGTCGGAGAGGTCTCGGATCTCGTCCCGCGGCCCGGTGGCCGCCACCCGCTGTTCGAGGTCGCCGGCGGCGGCCAGCTGGGCGACCGCGTTGATGGCCTTCAGGGGTTTCAGCACGCGACCGGAGACCACCCAGCCGATCGTCGCCCCGACCAGGCCGAGCACGACGAAGGCGGCGATCGACACGAAGAGAAGCAGGTTCAGCAGCTCATTGGTGCTACTCACGACGGGTGCCGACGACGACAGGGAGGTGCCTTCCAGATTCTTCTGGAGGGTGATCGAATGTGTGCCCGCCGATGCTGCCGGCGAGACGACTCCGGCCATCGTCGCGCTCGTGAGGTCGTAGGTGGGAACGAAGCGCATGAACACGTAGACGACGCCGAGCATGAGCCCGCCCGTGCCCCCGAGCAGGGCAGCGTAGGTCAGGGCGAGGCGTGCGCGGATGGTGAAGTGCCGTCTGCTGCGGAGGGCCACGGCATCCTGGCCCGCGGTCACCGCGACGCCTCGAAGCGGTAGCCGCTGCCGGGAACGGTGTGGATCACCCACGGTTCGCCGAGCCGCTTCCGCAGGTTCGAGATGGTGACCCTGATCGTGTTGGTGAACGGGTCGGCGTTGGCGTCCCAGGCCTTCTCGAGCAGGCTCTCGCTGCTGACCACGCCGCCCTCGGCCTGCATCAGCACGTCGAGCACCGCGAATTCTTTGCGGCTGAGCCGCACGAGCCTGCCGTTGCGATACACCTCGCGGCGGAACGGGTCGAGGGCGACACCGGCAGCCTCGATGACGGGCGGCCGGGAGGCGGCGGGCCGTCGCTCCAGCGCGCGCAGCCGCGCCACGAGTTCGGGGAAGTCGAACGGCTTCGACAGGTAGTCGTCGGCGCCCAGTTCGAACCCGCTGACTTTGTCGTCGAGCGTGCGGGCCGCCGTCAGCATGAGCACCCGGCACTCCGGCTTGTTCGCCGTCACCCAGGCGCACACATCGTCGCCGTGCACCCCGGGGATGTCCCGGTCGAGGATGACGACGTCGTAGTCGTTCACGCTCAGGAACTCCAGGGCGGTCCCGCCGTCGTTCACCAGGTCGACCGCGATCGTCTCGCGGCGCAAACCCGTCTGCACGGCCTCGCCCAGGTACACCTCGTCTTCGACGATGAGCGCGCGCATCCATCTCTCCTCACTGCTCATCCGGTGCCCGGTCGGCGCCGAGCCGAACCGACGCCGACCGGGCTTCCCCCCGGGATGAAGCCAAGCATGCAGCTTGTCACCAGAACGTAAAGGTTTTCCTGAACGTCCTCATAACGGCCGTGCCGGTGGACTCGTCTCAGCGGGCCCCGGCTCGCTCCGATCGAAAGGACGACGTCATGTCTCTGCTCAGAACGCGGCGGGCCAAGGCCGCCGCCACCCTCTTCGCCATCCCCGCTCTGCTCTTCGCGTTCACGGCCTGCGCGGCGAATCCCGGCTCCGGCTCGGGTTCGGGCTCGGGCGACGGGGGTCGGTCGTCGGCCTCCGGTCAGGGCGAGCGGGAGTCCTGGCAGTTGAAGTTCAACCAGTGCATGCGCGACAACGGCGTCGACCTTCCCGACCCCGGCGGCGCGAACGCGCCCGGAATCTCGCTCGACGCGGGAAATCAGGATGCGATGACCGCCGCCTTGACGACCTGCGAGAAGAAAATCGGCACCCCTCCACCGTTCAGTCCGGACGAGCAGAAGAAGATGCAGGCCGACGCGCAGAAGGCGATGCTGAAGATCGCCAAGTGCTACCGCGACAGCGGCTTCGACGTTCCCGACCCCCGGCCGGGCGAGGGCGTCGCTGTGCCGACCGGCGCACCCGACGACGTGGTCCAGAAGTGCGGCGGCGGCTTGTCCGTCACGACACCGGCCCAGTGATCATGCCGGAAGCAGACGACACGGTCGACGTGCCGGCACGCCCGAAGCACCGCGGACGCTGGATCGCCGCCGTGGTGATCGTCGCGCTGCTCGTCGCCGGAGGCGGGGCGGCCGCCGCGTACGCGTTCTCCGCCACCGACCGCCCGACCGCGAGGAGTCCGATCAGACCGGCCACGGCGCCCATCGAGCGCGGAACGCTCACCGGGAGCAGCAAGGCGAGCGGCTCGCTCGCCTTCGCCGACCCGCACGACATCGCCTCGGGCTCGGCGGGGGTGGTGACAGCGCTCCCGCAGCCCGGCACGACTATCACAGCAGGCACGTCCCTCTTCGCAGTCGACAACGTTCCGGTGTACCTGTTCCACGGCGGGCTGCCCGCCTGGCGCGGGTTCTCCTCCGGCATGGACGACGGACCGGATGTGAAACAGCTCCAACAGAATCTGAAGGCGCTCGGCTACTTCACCGGCGAACCGGACGGCTCCTTCGGCCAGCGGACCCTGAGCGCGATCAAGGCGTGGCAGAAGGCGACGGGACAGGAGCAGACCGGCAGCGTCGACCTGGGAAGGATCGTCTTCCAGCGCGGGGATGTGCGTGTCTCCGGGCTGAAGGTCGCGATCGGGGACAACGCATCGCCGGGCGCGCCGATGGTGTCGGTCACCGACACCGTGAAGCAGGTCTCGGTGGGTCTGCGCCTCTCCGACCAGCAGCTCGCCAAGACCGGCGGCAGGGTCACGATCGACCTGCCCGGCGGCAAGCAGACCGCCGGCACCGTCACCTCCGTGGGCACGCCCCAGGAGCAGAAGGACAATACGGGCGGATCCGCGGTCAGCATCCCTGTCGTGATCATCCTCGACGACCCGGCGGCGGCGGGCGAGCTGCAGCAGGCGAGCGTCACCGTGAACTTCCCCTCCGATGTCCGGAAGAACGTGCTCTCGGTTCCCGTCGGCGCCCTCCTGGCGCTCACTGGTTCCCGGTTCGGCGTCGAGGTCGTCCAGAAGAACGGCACAACCGAACGCATTCCCGTGACGACCGGCCTGTTCGCCGGCGGCCGGGTCGAGGTCTCCGCGACCGGCCTCGCCGAGGGCCAGGAAGTCGTGGTGCCGTCACTATGAGCGAAATCGTCATGCTCCGAGATGTGGAGCGGACCTACGGGCAGCCACCGGTGCGCGCCTGCGACGGCGTGAGCCTCACGATCGAGACCGGTGAACTCGTCGCCATCGTGGGGCCGAGCGGGTCGGGCAAGTCGACCATGCTCAACCTCATCGGCACCCTCGACCGGCCGACGGCGGGCAGCGCCCTGATCGACGGCGTGGATGTGCACACCCTTTCAGATGCGGCTCTCTCGGCCCTGCGCGCCCATCGGATCGGGTTCGTCTTCCAACAGTTCCACCTCGCCGACGGGGTGACCGCCGTGGACAACGTCGCCGACGGTCTGCTCTACAGCGGTGTGCCGCGCGCCGAGCGCCGCCGTCGTGCGCGCCTCGCCCTCGACAGGGTCGGACTCTCGCACCGGTACACGCACAGGCCGCACGAGCTCTCCGGCGGCGAACGCCAGCGCGTGGCCATCGCGCGAGCCGTCATCGGCGACCCGCCGCTGCTGCTCGCCGACGAGCCGACGGGCAACCTCGACTCCGAGTCAGGCGCCGCCGTCGTCGAACTGCTGCACGAACTCAACGCGCGCGGAACGACGATCGTGCTGATCACCCACGATGTGGAGATCGCCGAACAGTTCCCGCGGCAGATCTCCGTGCGAGACGGCCGCGTCGTCTACGACTCCGCCGTTGCGACGGTGGTCTCATGACCGCGACGACAGCCGGGGCGGGGCGGATTCCGCGGCAGCGCTCGACCGTTCGCTTCGCCGACCTCCTGCGGCTCGGCACCACCGGTCTCCGGGCACGGCCGGTGCGGGCGGTGCTCTCCGCGCTGGGCATCGCCATCGGGATCGCCGCCATGCTCGCGGTGGTCGGCATCTCCGCATCCGGTCAGGCCCGGCTCAATGACCAGCTCGCGAGCCTCGGCACCAACCTCCTCACCGCCCGGGCCGGCATGTCCATGTTCGGCGAACAGACCATACTTCCGCCCGACACGGTCGGCAAGATCCGGCTGGTCGAGGGGGTCGAGAGCGCCAGCTCCATCGGCCTGCTCGTGGGCGTGAACGTGTTCCGGAGCGAGCTCGTCGACCCGTCCGCGACCGGGGGCATCCAGGTGGCCGCGGCCGACCTCGACCTCCTCCACGTCGTCGGCGGAACCGTCAGGTCGGGCGTCTGGCTGAACAAGGCCACCGGGACGTTCCCGGTCGTCGTGCTCGGCTCGACGGCGGCCTCCCGTCTCGGGGTCGTCGCGCCGGGTGCCCAAGTGTGGCTCGGCGGACGGTACTTCACCGTCGTCGGCATCCTCGACCCCGTGCCCCTCGCACCCGAACTGGACACATCGGCGCTGGTCGGCCTCCCGCTGGCGGCATCGGCCTTCGAGTTCGCCGGCAATCCGACGACGGTCTATGAACGGTCGGCGGATGCGGCGGTCGGCTCGGTGCGCCGGCTCCTTCCCGGAACGGTCAGCCCCCAATCGCCCGGCGACGTCGCCGTCTCCCGCCCCTCGGACGCCCTGGCCGCCAAGAACGCGGCCGACCAGGCCTTCACCGGTTTGCTCGTCGGGCTCGGCTCGATCGCCCTGCTCGTCGGCGGTATCGGCGTCGCGAACACGATGATCATCTCGGTCATCGAACGCAGACGCGAGATCGGGCTCCGCCGGGCGCTCGGCGCGACTCGAGGGCACATCCGGGCCCAGTTCCTCGCCGAGGCCCTCGTGCTGTCCGCGTTGGGCGGCGTGCTGGGGGCGTTCCTCGGCTCGGCGGTCACGGCCGTCATCGCGATCCTCAACGGCTGGCCGGTGGCGATCCCTCCGGCGGCGATCGGCATCGGACTGGTGTCGACGCTGGTCATCGGGGCGGCGGCCGGCCTGTATCCGGCGATGCGCGCCTCCGCCACGCCGCCCACCTCCGCTCTGAGCTCGTAGCCCTAGGCGGCGCGTCGGCGGGCGGCCGGCGACGCGCCGACCGGGGGCCGCACCAGGGCGGCACGTGCCGCGGCCCACTGCCCCCAGACCGTGAGCAAGACGATGTTCACGACCGCGAGTGCGGCGAGCACGGTCGCGAGCACCGGCTCGCCGAGCGCGACGAGGGCCAGCGTCGCGGAGCCGAACACGACGACTTCGAGCGCCGTGCGGCCTGCCGCGGGTAGGACGATCGGGGCGCGGGGCGCGATGAATGCGCCCCACAGAACGGCTGCGGCCAGCGGAGCAGCGATCGCGAGCAGCAGCTGCGCGGCGAGGATGCTCGTCGCCTGATAGCCCCACACGCCCAGCGACGCGAGAGCGGCGAGTTCGAGGAGGAAGCGCAGCACGCTGTTCGCCCCGCGGAGTGCGGCGCTGAGGGAGTTCTTCGTGGTGGTCATAGTGGCTAATGTAATTAGCTGATAGGCTAGTGTCAATAATTGCTCTCGATTTCGTCGCGATCCGCGGCCACACTTCAGGGAGTGGGAACATCCGAAGCAGACGGAAGGGAATCACATGAAGCTGGGGCCATCGCTCCACCGCGTCGGTAACGACATCGTCGCGGCCTATCTGGTCGAAGACGAGACGGGGGTGACCGTGATCGACGCCGGGCTGACCGGCCACTGGCACGACCTCACCCGCGAACTGGAGACCATGGGCCGCACGCCGGCCGACATCCGCGGCCTCATCCTCACCCACGGAGACACCGACCACATCGGCTTTGCCCAGAAGCTGCACGACGAGTTCGGCGTGCCCCTCTACATCCACGAGGCGGATGCCGCCCGTGCGCAGGGCAAAGAGAAGTCGAGCGGCTCGTTCGGCAAATACTCGCTGGGCGCGACCATCGGCTTCCTCGCCTACACGATCCGCAAAGGCGGGATGCGCAACCACTATCTCACCGAGGTGCGCACCGTGAAAGACGGAGACGAACTCGGCCTGCCGGGTCGCCCCCGCATCGTCGGCATGCCCGGCCACTCCCCCGGAAGCATCGCCGTGTTCGTGCCCTCCGTCGACGCAGTCTTCGTCGGCGACGCGCTGACGACCCGCAACGTCCTCACCGGCAAGACCGGCCCCCAGCCGGCACCGTTCACGGACGAACCGGGCGAGGCACTCGACTCGCTGAGCCGTCTCGACGAGGTGAAGGCGACCTGGGTCCTCCCCGGTCACGGGGCTCCCTGGAACGGCGGAGTGAGCGCCGCGGTCTCGGCGATCCGGGCGACAGGAGGGCCAACCGCCTAGCATGAGCGGATGATCCACACGCGCCTCTACCGCAACGGCGAGCTCGAACTCGAGGACTTCCCGCTCGCCGATGTGTCCGACCACATCGCCGAAGAGAACGCCACGGTCTGGGTCGACTTCACCGACCCGACGATGGCCGACCTCGCCGCTCTGGAGGAAGAGCTCGGCCTGCACCGGCTCGCCGTCGAGGATGCTGTGCACGCCTACCAGCGCCCCAAGCTCGACCGCTACGACTCCCACCTCTTCCTCGCCGCATACGCGGTCTCGCTCGACGAGGCGAGCGGCGAGCTCAGCTCCCACGAGATCAAGGCGTTCATCACCAGACGCGCCCTCGTCACCGTGCACAAGTCAGACTTCGACATCGCGCCAGTCGTCAAACACTGGGACAACCAATCCGACCTGGCCGGTCACGGCGTCTCCTTCCTGTTGTGGGGGCTGCTCGACAGCGTGGTCGACGGCCACTTCGTCGCCGTGCAGCAGATGGATGCCGAGATCGAGCAGCTCGAAGACGAGCTCTTCGACCCGAAACCGAAGACTCCGCAGGTGCAGCGTCACTCCTTCGAACTGCGCAAATCGCTGGTGATGCTGCGGCGCGTGGTCCTGCCGATGCGCGAAGTGGTGAACACGCTCATGCGCCGCGACCTGGAGACCATCGACACGACGATGGTGCCCTACTTCCAAGACGTCTACGACCACGTGCTTCGGGCCACCGAGTGGACCGAGTCGTTGCGCGACCTCGTCACCACGATCCTCGACACCAACATCGGGCTGCAGGGCAACCGGATGAACCTGGTGATGAAGAAGGTGACCAGCTGGGCTGCGATCATCGCCGTCCCGACCGCGATCACCGGCTTCTACGGCCAGAACCTCCCCTACCCCGGCTTCGCCACCGAGTGGGGGTTCTGGTGGTCGAGCGCTCTGATCGTGGTGATCTCGCTCGGCCTCTACGCCACCTTCAAGTGGCGCGACTGGCTCTGATCGACTGGCTCCGATCGACTGGCTCCGATCGGCGCAGCTCCGAGGCGCGGGGCTACTCGGCGAGGTTGTCGCTGATCGCATCCAGGGCGAGACTGCGCGCCCGCGAGGCCGCGTCGCCGAGACGGTGCGTGATCGCGGCCACCAGACCCTCGATGAGGATGGCCTGGGGCAGCCGCGAGGTCAGCGTGATCTCGTCGGCGAAGGTCAGATCGGGCATGGTGACCACCAGGCTGATGCCCGCGGCCTGGGCGATGGGGCTACGGGCGAAAGCGGTGAGCGCGATCACCGTGGCGCCGGCCGCGGTGGCGGCGTGGAGGGTGCGCAGCGTTGAGGCGTTGGATCCGCTGCCGCTCACGATGAGCACCGCATCCTCCGGCGCGAGCAGCCGTGCGGTGATCTGCTGGCCGATGACGTCGAGCGGGGATTCGGCGGCGCGGCCGATGCTCGTGAGGCGCGCGGCGGCGTCCAGGGCCAGCGGGGCCGAGAGCCCGTTGCCCACCACGACCACGCGCCGAGCGGTCGCGAGCGTCTCGACGGCCCGCAGAACGGCATCGGCGTCGAGCAGGGCGAGCATGTCGCTCGCTCGGCCGGCGATGTGTGTGAACGTCTGCGCGACGATGCCGGCCGCCCCGTCCGGAGCCGGCGCCGGCTCGACGGGGCGGTAACCGGCATCGCGCGCCAGCAGCACCCGAAGCTGCTGGTATCCGGTGAAACCGAGGCTCTGGCACGTTCGCACGACTGTTGCGCGCGAAGCACCGGCCAACTCGGCCACCTGCTGTGAGCTCAGCTCGACGATCTCGCTTGATCGTTCGAGGAGCACGGTTGCGACCGCCTGCTCGGTGGGCAGGAGGGAAGGGAGGAGGGAGCGGATGGTGGCGATGACCTCGCCCGGGCGGCGGTCGGTCATGCGGCCGGCCCGGCCGCCGCGGCGATGCGCTCCACTTCGGCGGCGGAGAGGTCGAAGATCTCGGTGCCGTCGTCGACGCTCGGCGCCGGAATGAAGAGTGCGCGCGGCTCACCGCTCAGCGGCAGGTCGATCACGGCGAACCCCGAACCGACGGTCGCCCGTTCCGTTCCCGCGGGGGCGATGGCGTCGGCCGTGTTCGCGACACCGGGGGCGACCACTACCGGGATCCCGTCGGCCACGGTCGCCAGCGCGTGGTGATAGTGCCCCGCGAGGACCAGCCGCACATCGCCGGCGGAACAGGCCGCGAGCAGTTCGGCCGGGTTCTGAAGTTCGAGGGCGGCGAGCAGCGCACTCGCGGCCGGAACCGGGGGATGATGCAGCACGACGACGGTGCCGTGCGGCGCCGGCTCGCGCAGGATGCCGCTGAGGATCTGCAGCTGCGCGGCGTCCACCGCACCGTAGCCGGCGCCAGGCACCGAGGAGTCGACCGTGACGATACGGAACCCGGCCACCTCGACGGCGCTTTCGCGCGCGCCGAGCACGGTCTCGAATCCGGCGCGGAGGTCGTGATTGCCCATCGCGTAGACGACGGCAGCGCCCCGGGCGTTCGCCCACGAGACGATGCGGCGGGCGAGCAGCCGGTACGACTCCTCGCTTCCGTCGTCGGAGAGATCCCCCGAGACGACGACGACATCCACCGCGGCGAGCTCACCGGCCCGGTCGAGCACGCGGTCGAGTGCGGCGAGGGTGTCGACGATGCCGTAGTGCAGGCTCCCGTCACCGAAGAGGTGGGTGTCGGAGAGGTGCAGGATGCGCAGACCACGCTCGGCCGGCGCGGTCAGGAAGGTCACGCGCCCACCCTATTCGCTCGCCTTCAGCTCGACGCTCTCGGCACGCGCCCGACGCGCCGATCGCCGGCGGACGGCCGTGACGATGGGCAGCTCCCACTGCCCCGCAATGATGCGATGGCGCACCAGGCCGGAGAGCTGATCGATGATCATCGTCACCACCACGACGACGAGCATCAGCATGCCGACCACATCCCACACCCGGAACTGGATGTTGTCGATGAGCATCTTGCCGATGCCGCCCGCGCCGATGAGCCCGAGGATCGCCGAGGCGCGCACGTTGATCTCGAACCGGTAGAGCCAGAAAGCGAGCACATCCGGTTTGGCGTTCGGCCAGACCCCCCAGCGCATGATCTGCACGCGGGAGCCTCCGGCGGCCGTCGCCGCCTCGATCGCGCCACGGTCGACGGACTCGAAGCTCTCGTACCCCCATTTACCCAGGGTGCCGATGGAGCCGATGGCGATCGCGAGCGCGCCGGTGTAGGCCGTCAGACCGGTGACCGAGAGCATCAGCACCGCGATCACCACCTCTGGCACCGCGCGCAGCACGGCGAACACGGCCCGCAACGGCCAGCGCACCACCGCCGGGGTGAGCCCGCGGGTGGCGAGCAGGCTGAGCGGGAACGAAACGATGACACCGAGCACCGTGCCGAACCAGGCCATCGCGACCGAGAGCATGGTGGCGCCGAGCGCATCCGGGAGCTTGTCCCAGGCCGGAGGAAGGAACATCAGCCCCAGGTAGTGGGCGAGCTTCTGGGGCAGCTGCAGCAGCGCATCCCACGAGATGTCGACGCCCCAGAACGCGACGACGACGATCGCCGTCACGACGACCCACACCACCGTGCGGGTGACGCGCAGCGGTCTGCGCGGTCGCTGCTGCGCGGGGGTTCCGCGGTCGACCGGAGCCTCGCGCACGAGCATCGCGCTCATCGGAGCAGCCTCCGCCGGGTGTACGAGCTGAGCAGTTCGAGCAGCACCACGAGGATGAGGATCTCGAAGATGATCATGCTGAGGTAGTGATACTGGTAGAAGGTGCGCACCTTGTCGATGAGCATGCCGAGACCGCCGGCGCCAACCAGACCGATCACGGTGGACGCGCGGATGTTCAGCTCCAGCACGTAGATCGCCTGCGACAGGTAGGTGGGAGCGACCTCTGGGACCATGGCCGCCCGATTGGCCTTGAACCACGTTCCGCCCGCGGCGAGCGCGGCCTCCTGACCGCCGCGGTCGAGACCGTCGAGCGCTTCGGAGACGAGCTTGACCAGGATGCCGACATTGAACAGCACCAGCGCCAGGATGCCGGACAGGGCACCCGTTCCCACGACGGTCACGAACAGGGAGGCGTAGAGCAGGTCGGGCACACTGCGCACGATGTTCATCACGAACCGCACCACGAGCAGCACGGCGCTGTTCGGGTTCGTCGCGCGGGAGGCGAGGAACGAGAGCGGAAGGGCGATGATCACGCTGACCGCGGTGGCGATCACTGCCATCTGCACGGTCTGCAGCAGCGCCGGGAGAGTCTGGGGGAAGAAGCTGTAGTCGGGTTGGAAGAGCTGCACGAGGGTGTTCGAGGCGTTCTGCGCGTTGGCGAACAGTGCCCCGACATCCACCTGGACGGCGACGGCCGACCAGACCGTGATGCCCGCGATCACCACGAGCACGATCGCGATCTTCCACCCCGAGCGCGGTTTGCTCGGTCGGCTGACGGCGGCCGGCGCGCCGAGCCGGTCGGCGACGCTGGTCACGGCAGCACCGCCGGGGCGTCGAGTACGTCTTCGGCGGTGAGCGAGCGGCCATAGATGGATTCGAACACGGACTCGTCGGCGTCGGCCCCCGGGCCGTCGAAGACGACCTCGCCGTTGCGCAGGCCGATCAGTCGCGTGCCGTACCGCCGCGCCAGGTCGAGGAAGTGCAGATTGACCACGACCGTGATGCCGAGTTCGGCGTTGATGCGCTGCAGGTCGCGCATCACCACATGGGAGGTGGGCGGGTCGAGCGAGGCGACCGGCTCGTCGGCCAGGATGACCTTCGGGCGCTGGGCGAGCGTGCGTGCGATGGCCACCCGCTGCTGCTGCCCGCCCGAGAGCTCGGCCGCACTGGAGTAAGCCTTCGACACGATCTCCACCCGTTCGAGCGCCTGCATGGCCAGCTCGACGTCGTCTTTCGACCAGGCGGCGAGCAGTGTGCGCCATGCGGAGGTGTGGTGCAGCCGGCCCATCAGCACATTGTTGATCACGGTGGTGCGCTTGGCGAGGTTGAAGCTCTGGAAGACCATGCCGACCTCGCTGCGCAGCGTGCGCAGGCGACGGCCGCGCAGGCCCGAGAGCTGGTAGTCGCCGACCGTGATCTCCCCCGAGGTGATCGGCACGAGACCGTTGATGGTGCGGATGAGCGTGGACTTGCCGGCGCCCGACAGCCCGACCACCGCCACCATCTCACCCGGCTCGATCGTCAGGCTCACGTCGCGCAGGCCGGAGAAGCCGTTGGGGTATGTCACCCCGACGCCGTCGAAGCGGATGCCCGCCCCTGCCGACCGCGCCCTCGTGTTCTGCGTCATCTCGTCTCTTCTCTCAGCCTCGTGTGGTTCGGTGCGCCCTGTGGTGCGCTGGATGCCGGGGAGCGGCCCGCGACGAAAGCCGCGGACCGCTCTGTCTCAGCGGGTCGGGATCAGCCGAGCCCGATGGAGGCGGCGGCCTCCTGCGTCTTCTTCAGGCTCTCCGGGTTCGCGTCGACGAGACCGGTGATCTGGTAGATGGCGGTGAGCGCTTTCACGCCCTCCGGTGTGCCGGCGTAGTCCTTCATGGCATCCGCGATCTTGGTCTGCCATGCCTTGCTCAGCTTGCTGCTGATGGAGGCGCCATCGTTCGGGATCTCGTCGGTCAGGGCGAACACGACGACTTTCTCGCCCACGTCGGGAGTGTCGGCTTTCACGACGCTGCGCGCATCCCAGTAGCTCGTGCCGACCTCGGCGTCGCCGTTGTAGACGGCGAGCACGCTGGCGTCGTTCGCGGTGACCTGCACGGTCTTGATGTCGGAGTCGACGTTGATGCCGGCCTTCTTCATCGCGGCGACGGGGAAGATGTAGCCGGCCGGCGAGGCCGCCTGCAGCAGCGAGACGGTCGCGCCCTTGATCTTCTTGATGCTGTCGAGCCCGGCGGGGCCGGCGCCCTTCTCGGTGCCGTTGCAGTAGAGCATGCCGTTGGCGCCGGCGACCGGGGTGTCGGAGCAGTACTTCTTGGGGTCGTTGGTGAAGAACTGGGCCGCATACGAGCTCTTGCCCGCGCGCTGGGTCTGCAAGGCGGGAACCGCGCCGTACTTGTCGCAGGCCTGGCTCATCTGCAGGCTCGGCAGCATGCCGATCTGCGCCTGGTTGCTACCGATGGCCTCGACCGCGGCCTGGTAGTCCTGCGTGATGACGCCCTTGACCGGGATGCCCAGTCGCTTGGTGAGCGCGTCTTCGAGCGGCTTGACCGTCTCGACGAGCTT
Organism: Leifsonia poae; assembly: GCF_020009625.1. Lineage (NCBI taxonomy): Bacteria > Bacillati > Actinomycetota > Actinomycetes > Micrococcales > Microbacteriaceae > Leifsonia > Leifsonia poae. The sequence continues at coordinate 2,806,247 of NZ_JAIHLP010000002.1, read as the reverse complement.
GCTCGCGTCGCCCGAGGGGACGAGCGCGAGGGTGAGCTGCGTCGGGGCTTTGGCGGATTCGTCGGAGGTGCCCGTGCACACCGAGGAGCCGGCACCGGCGGTGCTGGTGGAGCCGGCGTCGGTCTGCTGCTGCACACCGCAGCCGCTGAGAGCGAGCGAGGTGAGGAGCGCGACGCCGGAGGCGCCCGCGACGGCGATCTTTCTGAGTTTCATGACGTTCCCATTCTGTGCGGGTCGAGCTTGTGGAAAAGGTGGGTGGTGCGTTCGGTGACGAGGTCAGGTCAAGCGGTCAGTGTGGAGGAGGCCGTCGGCCGGTGGGCCTCGGCGAAGCCGACCGGGTCGGCAGACCAGGCGCGGATGCCGTCGTACAGCCCGGGGAAGTCCGACGCGGTCAGGTGGGCGGGCCCCGCGCGGTGGCCGAACCGGTCGATCAGGGCGGTGACGCATCCGGCCGCCAGTGGCTGCTCGAGGTCGTTGCCCCAGATGTCGCCGACGGAGAGCAGCTCGGCGGGCAGGCGGCCGGCAAGCAATTCGGGCAGCGCGGTGGCCCATCCGGCGGGCTTTCCCGCGTCTGTCACGATGCGGTCGATGCTGTCGGCGAGCCCGATCGCCGACAGTGTCTCCTGCACGCCGTCGAGCGGAGCGTTGGTGACGAGCACGCGTTCGACCCGCTCCCCCAGCGCGTTCAGAAAAGCGGCGAGTCCGTCGGGGGCCGAGACGGCGACCGTCCCGTCGGCGAGCGCCCGTCGGCTCGTTCGATACGCCCGCTGCAGCAGCTCTTCGCTGGCGTGGCCGGCGGCGAGCGCCGCGACGGCCGCATACCCGTCGATGTAGGCGGGAGATCCTGGCTCGCCGTCGAGGAAGGCGCCCAGGCGTGCCCGCAGCGGCGCGTCGAGGTCGACGGATGAGCCGGACGCGTCGTCGAGGATGCTCGCGATCACGGCCTCCGCATACGCCCACACCGGGGCATCGCCGATGCACACCGTCCCGTCGAAGTCGAGGACGAGGAGGGGCTTCTTCGGGGCACGTGCGTCGTTCACGAGTGCAGCTTATGCGTTGATGAACGCTTCGTTCATGAAAATCTTGGTTGTGAAACAACTGTTCACAACTCGTTAACGTGGCGCGATCGGGAATCCGCACCCCCCGATCGCCGTTCACAAGGGAGACACGACGAGAGGAAGCCCCGTGGCGACGATTGTGCAGTACGAGGAGTTCGGCGGCCCCGAGGTGTTGACCCTTCGGGAGGTGCCCACCCCGCACGCGCCCGAGGGCGGCGTCGTGGTTGCCGTGAAGGCGGCCGGCGTCAACCCGATCGACGCCAAGCTCCGCGCCAACATCCGGCCGAGCGCTCCGATCACCGAGCCGCGCCGCGTCGGCTCCGACGCCGCGGGCGTGGTGACGGAGGTCGGCCCCGGCGTCGACGATCGGGCCGTCGGCGACGAGGTCGTGGTGCGCGGCGCATACGGGGCCTACGCGACCCATCTCGTCGCCGCCGCGGAGCAGCTCGTCCGCAAGCCCGCCGGCGTCACCTGGGAGGCGGCCGCCGCCATCGGCGTCCCGGTCAGCACCGCCTACCAGGCGCTACGCTCCCTCGGCGTGCAGGAGGGGACAGTCCTCCTCATCCACGGGGGTTCCGGCAGCGTCGGGCGCGCAGCCATCCAGTTCGCCCACCGCTGGGGTGCGACCGTGATCGCCACCGCGAGCGATGCGAACCATGAACGGCTGCGAGAGCTCGGCGCCGTTCCGGTCGCATACGGCCCGGGCCTCACCGACCGCGTGCGCGCGGCCGCCCCGAACGGCGTCGATCGGGTGCTGGATGCGATCGGCACCGACGAAGCGCTCGAATCGTCTTTCGAGCTGGTCGCCGACCGCTCGCACATCGGCACGATCGTAGTCGGCGCCCGGGCCGCCGACCTCGGCATTCAGGCGTGGGCGGGCGGAAACCCGTGCCGCTCACCACCGAACAGCAGTCGCTGCGCACGGAGTCCTACGAGGTGGTGCTCGACCTCCTGGCGAAGGGCGAGTTCCAGGTCGACATCGGGCGCACCTTCCCGCTTGCGGAGGCCGCCGACGCCCACCGCCTCATCGAGACCGCGCACCCAGCGGGCAAACCGCTCCTCATCCCTTGATCCGCCCGCCCGTCAACGGAAGAGGCACACGGCAGAAGAGGGAGGCCGCGGCAGGGACCGAAAAGGGATGCGAGGCGCCGACGGGGCCATCAGAACCCCCGTACCGACGGCGAACCCAACGTCGGCGCCTCGTCTCAGCGATGCTAGCACTAACCGGGCGCATGGTTTTTTTCGACTCAGTGAACTCTCGGTAAATCATCCCCGCGGAAGTGCCGGAGTCTCCGCCAATTGCGCTGCACGAGTTGCACGCAGATCCCCACGGTGAGCAGTCCGCAGCCGATCACACCCCACGCGCGCGGGTTCTCGCCCTCGGTCGGGATCGCGACGGCGAGAGCCACCGTCGCGAGCAACGCCAGCACGGCGAAGAAGACGCCCATTCCTACTCCGCGCCAGGCTCGGGCGCGATCGACACTGTCACCCATTCCCCGGATGTTACCCGCCGAAACGGGTAACGGCCAGGTTAACGCGCCCTGAACATCCGGTGCGTGCCGGCGGCGCGGCTCAGCGTTTCGGCGTCAGTTGAACTGGTTGAACGAGTTCGCCACGATGACGACGAACCCGATCGTGCCGATGACCCCGAGCGCGATCCCCCAGGCGGCCGCCACCCCGCCCGCGGGCGGATATCCGGCCGCGCGCAGACGCGCCGCCTGCGACCGAGCAGATACTCCGTTCACGATCGCCAGGATCGAGAGAGCGCAGAACGGGTTGATCAGCAACGAGACGGCACCGAGCACCAGGGCCACGGTCGCCTTGGTGTTCTTGGGCGACGCGGCTGCGTCGAGACCCGGCGTCGGGTCGGTGGCGTACGCCGGCGGAGCGAACGGAACGACCTCGGTCTCGACCGGGGTCTGCACGACCGAGACCCGCTCGGTCCACTGCGAACCGTCCCAATAGCGCGCCCGGCCGGTCACGCCCGGATCCGGGTACCATCCTGCCTCTGCCATCCGCATCCGTTCTCGGTCGTTCGCCGGGCGGCACCATCTGCCGCGTGCGGCTGCCCGCCGCGGCGGGGCCAGCTCCCATTCTGGCGGATCGCAGGCTGAGGGGAGAAGCGCCCGCCGCGCACCCTCAGATCGTCAACTCGAGCTGCACGACGGCCCGCGCCACATCGGCCAGCCGCAATGACCGGCTGCGACTGTACGAGCGCAGGATGTCGAACGCCTCCTCGAGCGAGATCCGGTGCGTATGCGCGAGAACGCCCTTCGCCTGCTCGATCACCACTCGGGAGTTCAATGCTCCCTGCAACTGCTCGCGCACCGCATCGCTTTCGCGCAGCATCCGTTCGTGCAGGATGCCGATGGTCGCCACATCGGCGAGCGCCTGGGCCGCGCGCACATCCGCCTCGCCGAGCTCGCCCCGCTGCTCCCGCAGCAGGTTCAACGTGCCGATGGTGGTCTCCCGCAGGCGCAGCGGCACCGCGAAAGCCGAGGCGAAACCCTGTTCGAGCGCGCTCGCGCGAAAACGCTCCCACCGCGGCGGGCTGCCGTCGATGTCGGGCAGCGACACGATCTGCCCCGAGGTGAAGCAGTCGACGCAGGGGCCGGCGGCGGCGCTCAGCTGCATCAGCTCGACCAGCCGCACCGCTTCGCTCGTGGAGGCGACGACATCCAGTTCTCCGTTGCCGTCCGCCAGCAAGATTCCGGCGGCGGTCACGTCGAGCACCTCCCGGCACCGCTCCACCAGGGTCTGCAGCAGGTCGACCACGTCGTACCCGACCACGAGGGTGTCGGCGAGGGTGGCGAAGGTGTCGACGAGTCTTTCCTGCCGTGTCAGCGCCGTCATAGCGAGTCCCCGATTCCGTCTTTGTCCAGTGAGAAGCTGAACCGCCTCTCCACCAGGTCGACCGCCACATCGCGCATCGTTCGACCGGTCGCGTATGCGCGCCCCTGGATGAGCAGATGGGCGTCTTCCGGCGAGACACGTGCCTGGGCGATCACCATTCCGGTCGCCTGGTGCACCAGGCGCCGCGAGAACGGGTCGGTCTCGTCCGCGTCGTCGGCATCGGGATCACGCAGGGCGCGTCGCAGCAGGGCGCGGCTGATGATCTCGGCGCAGACGAGCGACCGTTGGATGCTCACCTCGCTCAGCGTGCACGGCTTCACCGTGTAAAGGTCGAGCGCCCCCAGTCGGAGCGGGCCGAGGAGCAGCGGGAACGCGAAGATCGCGCCGACCTCGTCGTCGGCGATGGCCGGCGAGAAGGCCGGCCAGAGCTGCTGCGGCCGGTGGCGGACATCCGGTTCGAACACGGGTCGGGCCGTTCGGAGCGCATCCCAGCACGGACCTTCACCGAGGTCGAACTGCAGCTCGTCGATGCGCGCCGCTTGACGGTCGCTGGCCGACACCGTCGCCGAGCCGAGCACGGCACCCAGCGTGGAGATCGCGACGCCGCTCACCGCGAGCAGCTCGCTGAGCGGTCCGCTGAGTTCCGATTCGCGCCCCGGTTGCCCCGCGAGCGCTGCGAGAGTCTGGGCATAGTCGTCAGCCATACCGGTTCACCCTGCCGAGTTCTCGCCCATGGTCAAACCGTACCCCGCATCCGGCCCGCCGGCGGAGCTGTTCCGGCCCGCATCGCGCGACTACCACGCAGAGGCGGGGGCCGTCACGATCGTTACCGGCGCAGTACTCCAGTGGGCCCCATTCGCATAGTGGCTGGCCGACCACGGAGACGCCCAGATCGCGGCGGCGGTCACATCGGCCGAGGTGCCGGCGGCCAGGCCGGCCACGATGTCGGGGTACCCGCGCTGCAGGTTCTCGGCGGCGTACTCTGCCGCCGTCTTCAGGTCGGGATAGCTGCCCAGACCGGCGCCACCGCCGGAGCCGTAGCCGTTGTTCAGCGGGTTGTTGCGGTTCCACCAATCGGGCGGCCCGTTCTCCTGACGCATCCAGCGCAGCATCACGGTGACGTTCGCTTCAGTCTGCGGCCACCCGCCGTCGAGCAGGACCAGCTTCGCCCAGTCCTGGTTCGTGCCGTTCGAGGCGAGCGTCTGCACGCCGTCGGTGGCGGCGAGCTGGTCGCGGGTCACCGGCGGTGCGACGACGTCAGCGTCGACGGTGTACGCCTGACCGTCGACGAGCTGGTATGTCTGCGCCGGCGCGTCCTGGGCGGCCGCCGCCTGGGCGCTCTGCGTAGGGGCGATCGACAGCCCGGCCACCAGGCTCAGAGCCGTGACTCCGACCGCGATGCGCTGCCGGAGGGACAGCCGGATCATCGGCAGCGGGACCGCAGCACGACGCACCGCCGAGCGGCGGCCGTGCTCAGGTGCGGGGGTTCCGGGCTGCATACCCGCACGAGGCTAGCAAAGACCCCTGGGAAGAGCGAGCGCGTCTCACTCCGAAACATGAGGGTGCGCAGGAGGCGGTGTGCGGTAGACAGGCTTCGGCGCCTGCGCCGCCCACCGCATCCCGACCGAGTGAGAGAGCAATGACCGCACCCTCCGCCGCCCTCGCGCGCGCACGAACCATCACCACCGACGATGAGGCGAGGGAGGTGGCCCGGGCGTTCGCAGAGACGGTGCGGCCGCACGCTGCCCGCATCGACGCTGAGCGCCGCATCCCCCTCGAGGTCGTCGACGCGTTCAGCGAGACCGGACTGTGGGCGATCACGATTCCGCGCGAGTACGGCGGGGCCGAGGTCTCCCACGCCACGCTGGCGGATGTCATCGCCACTGTGTCGGCCGTCGAGCCGTCGCTCGGCCAGATTCCGCAGAACCATTTCTGTCTTGTCGAAGACATCCGGCTCTCGGGAACCCCCGAACAGAAGGCCTTCTTCTTCGAGCTGGTGCTGGGCGGGGCGCGCTTCGCCAACGCCTTCTCTGAGGCCGGCGGCAAGAACGTCGCCCAGATCCAGACGACGCTGCGACCGGATGCCGACGACCCCGGCACCGTCGTCGTCTCCGGCCGCAAGTTCTATTCGACCGGCTCCGCCTACGCCCACTGGATCCCCGTGCTGGCCGTCGACGAGGAGGGTCTCGAGAAGCTGGTCTTCACGGAGCGCGACAGCGCCGGGCTGACGGTCGTCGACGATTGGTCCGCATTCGGCCAGCGGGCGACCTCGAGCGGAACGGTCGTGCTCGACGGGTTGCGCGTGCCGGCCGAGCGGGTGTTCCCGATGCACCAGGAGTACGAGGTGCCGACGATCGCCGGTCCGTTCGCGCAACTCACCACGGCGGCCGTCGATCTGGGGATCGCCCGCGGCGCCATCGTGGAGACGCACACGGCGGTGCGCGGCGCCCGGCCGTGGATCGACAGCGGCGTCGACAGTGCGACGGAAGATCCGCTCACCCTCGAGCGGGTCGGCCGGCTCGACATCGATCTGGCCGCCGCCGAAGCCCTCACCGAGAAGGCCGGCGCGGCACTGGATGCGGCGAAGCCCACACCGGATGCACAGAACGTGGCCGCCGCCTCCATCGCCGTCGCCCGGGCGAAGGTCCTCACCACCGAACTGTCACTGGAGGCGTCGAGCCGCCTGCTCGAACTGGGCGGAACCCGGTCCGCGCTCGGCGAGAAAGCGCTCGACCGATACTGGCGCAATGCGCGCGTGCACACCCTGCACGACCCGGTGCGCTGGAAGTACGCGATCATCGGCGACTACGCGCTCAACGGCACGCTCCCCGCCCGACACTCCTGGATCTGAGCCATGACCGCGAACATCCGCCTGAACGCCTTCACCATGAACAGTGTCGGCCACCTCTCCCCCGGCCTCTGGCGCCACCCCCGTGACGAGTCCCGCCGCTACCTCGACCTCGACTATTGGGTGCAGCTGGCCCAGACGCTGGAGCGCGGACTCATCGACGCCGTGTTCATCGCCGACGTCCTGGGCGTCTACGACGTCTACGGCGGCAGCCGGGATGCGGCCCTCTCGGGCGGCGTGCAGGTGCCGGTCAACGATCCGCTGCAGCTGGTGCCGGCGATGGCGGCCGCCACGGAGCATCTCGGGTTCGGCATCACCGCGAGCGTCTCGTTCGAGCATCCGTACCCGTTCGCCCGGCGGATGTCGACCCTCGACCACCTCACCAAGGGGCGCGTCGGCTGGAACATCGTGACCTCGTACCTCAACAGCGGCGCGCTCAACCTCGGCGTGAGCGGTCAGGAGGCGCACGACCGGCGCTACGACATCGCCGAAGAGTACCTCGAAGTGGCGTACAAGCTGTGGGAGAAGAGCTGGGACGAGGATGCGGTGGTCGCGGATGCGGCCACCGGGGTCTACGCCGACCCCGACCGCGTGCACCCCGTCGCGCACGAAGGCGAGTTCTTCCGCGTGCCCGGCATCCACCTCTCGGAGCCGAGCCCGCAGCGCACCCCGTTCCTCTACCAGGCGGGTGCGTCCTCACGCGGGATGGCTTTCGCCGCACGCCACGCCGAGAACATCTTCGTCGCCGCACCGAGCAGACGCGTGCTGGCCGGCCAGGTCGCCGCGCTGCGCGACGCCGTGACGGCGACCGGCCGCAACACCGACGACGTGACCGTGATCAACCAGCAGACGGTGATCGTCGCCGAGACCGATGCGCTGGCGCAGAAACGTCTCGACGAATACCTGGAGGTGGCATCCGGTGTCGGGGCGCTCACCCTGATGTCCGGCTGGACCGGCATCGACTTCTCGGCCATCGACCCGGATGCGGTGCTGCGCGACCAGGAGTCGAACGCCATCCAGTCGGTGGTCAAGGCGTTCACGGCAGCCGACCCCGACCGCGCCTGGACGATCCGCGAGATCGCCGAATACGCCCGCATCGGCGGAGACGGCCCGGTCATCGTCGGCTCACCCGAGACGGTCGCGGATGCGCTCGAAGACTGGGTGGACACGACCGGTGTCGGCGGGTTCAACCTGGCCGCCGCGGCGGTGCCCGAGACGTTCGAGGCGGTGGTGGATCTGCTCGTCCCCGAGCTGCAGAAACGCGGACGCTACCAGACCGAGTACACGCCGGGAACGCTTCGCAACAAGCTCGTGGGCCACGGCGACCGGGTCGACCGGTCGCATCCGGCCGCGACCGTCACCCTCCCCGGTTCGTGAGCGAAGAAACATTCGGTCATCGAACGAGCGCACACCGCGACTCCCCCGCTAGGTTTGCCCCGTCAACCCGACCGGCGCCCCCGCGCCTTCCCGCAGGAGACCCTCATGGCCATCGACGACCCCATCCGCACCGACGGTATTGCTGACGGCGGCGCTCCCGCCGCCCCGAAGAAGTCGCTGCGCGGCAACCTCGGCGTCGCCAGCATCGTATTCATGGTGGTGGCCGCCGCCTCCCCGCTCGGGGTGATCGGCGGACCGGTTCCGCTCGGCATCGCGATCGGCAACGGCTCGGGGTTCCCCGCGACGTTCATCGTGGCCACCGTCGTGCTGCTGCTGTTCGCGATCGGTTTCACCACCATGACGCCGTTCGTCCCCTCGGCCGGCGCGTTCTACTCCTATGTGCACAAGGGGCTCGGGCGCAGCGCCGGGCTGGGAACCGGGTTCGCCGCCCTGCTCTCGTATCTCACCCTTGAGGCCGCGGTGTACGGACTCCTCGGCCCGGGTGTCAACGCGCTCCTCGGCTCCTACGGCGTGCCGAGCGTTCCGTGGTGGATCTATGCGGCCGTCGCGTTCGTCGTGGTGCTCTTCCTCGGCTACCGCAACATCGAGCTCTCCGGTCGCGTTCTCGGCGTTCTGCTGATCGCCGAAGTGGCGATCGTGGTCGTGCTCGACGCGGTGATCGTGTTCTCCGGCGGCGGGCCGGAAGGGCTCTCCACCGGAATCGTCACACCGTCGGCGATCCTCTCGGGCGCTCCGGGGCTCGGCATCCTGTTCGCGATCCTCAGCTTCATCGGGTTCGAGGCCACCGCCGTCTTCCGCGACGAAGCACGCGACCCCGACCGCACGATCCCGCGCGCCACCTACCTGTCGCTCGTGCTGATCGGCGTCTTCTACGCGGTGTCGAGCTGGGCCCTGATCAGCGCCGTCGGTGACAGCACGGTCGTCAAGACGGCCACCGACCACGGCGGCACCCTGCTGGCGGATGTGACCCAGCGCTACCTCGGAACGGTCGGCGAGCACATCATCCAGGTGCTCTTCGTCACAAGCCTGTTCGCGTGCATCCTGTCGTTCCACAACATCGTCTCGCGCTACCTCTTCACCCTGTCGGGCAAGAATGTGCTGCCGGAGCGCCTGTCGATCCCGCACCCGCGTTTCGGATCCCCGCACCGCGCCTCGGTGGCCACCGGCGCCGTCGTTGCCGTGCTGCTCATCGTCGCGGCGATCACCGGGCTCGACCCGATCAACCAGTTCTACACGTGGCTCGCTGGGTTCTCGTCTGTGGGCGTGGTGCTGCTGCTGGTCGTGACAAGCGTGTCGGTGCTGGTCTTCTTCGCCCGTCGTCGCCAGCCGGCGAGCCGCTGGAAGACGATCGTCGCGCCCGTGCTCGGGCTGGCCGGCCTGCTCTTCTTCCTCGTGCTGATCCTGCTCAACCTGCCCACGCTCGTGGGCGGCAGTCTGCCGCTCGCGATCGGCATCGTGGCCCTCCTGCTCATCGCCTTCGGCCTCGGCCCCGTCGTCGCCCGCACCCGCAAAAAGATCGACCTCGACTAACCCCCACCGCCACTCCCCCACCACCGCGCGAACATTTGCACCAAATGTCGCCTCCCGCTCGCGCGTTCGCGACATTTGGCACAAATGTTCGCGCGGCTCAGTCGGTCAGGGGGGCGGCGCGGGCGCTGAGGGCGCGGAGTGCCCGCTCAGCGGAGCCGCCGAGACCCCACTCCTCGCTGAGCCGGTCGATGGCAGCGCGCTGCTCGACCGTGAGCGGGCGGATGCGCGCATCCACCTCGCCGAGATCGAGGTCGCGCACCACCTCGACCACGCGGGGCGCCACAGCGAGGTAGTCTGCGGCGGCGACGATCTTCGCACGCAAGCCGGCCGCGAGCGCCGTCGACGCATCCGCCGCCGCCGTGATCACTCCGCGCAGATCGCCGAACTCGCGCAGCAGGCCCGCCGCCGTCTTCTCGCCGACGCCCGCGACACCCGGGAGCCCGTCGGACGCATCCCCGCGCAGCACGGCGAAATCGGCGTACTGCTGCGGCGCGATCCCGTACTTGGCCTGCACGACGTCGTCGGTCAGAACCTCCAGGTGGCTCATGCCGCGGGCGGTGTAGATCACGCGTGCCCGCCGCGCATCGTCTACCAGCTGGAACAGGTCGCGGTCGCCTGTGACGATATCCACCGCGCCGGTGGCCTGGGCCGCGAGAGAACCGATCACATCGTCGGCCTCGTGGTCCGCGGCACCGAGCACGGTCACACCGAACGTCTCGAGCGCCTGCCGCACCATCGGAACCTGCTGCACCAGGTCGTCGGGCGCCTCCTCGACGTCCACCCCGTTCGGCACGAACTCCGCCACCCGATGCAGCTTGTAGCTCGGGATGAGTTCCACCCGCCAGCGGGGCCGCCACGCATCGTCCCAGCACGCCACGAGCGCGTCGGGTTCGAACTCGGTCACGAGCCGGGCGATGATGTCGAGGAGCCCGCGCACGGCGTTGACCGGCCGGCCGTCGGGCGTGCGGACGGTGTCGGGCACTCCGTAGAACGCCCGGTAGTACAACGACGCGGTGTCGAGGAGCATCACTGGCCCGGTCACACCCCGATCATGGCACGATCGGCGCGGGAACGGGCGGGAGTTCAGGCCTTCGTGACGGTGACCTCGACCGGCGTCGGATTGGCGAAGAGGTCGAGCACCGGGCAGTGGGCGTCGACCGCTGCCCGCAGCTCCTGGTAGCGCTCCTCCGACTCGGGGCCGGTGATGCTGATGTTCAGCCGCACCGCGCCGAATCCGGCCCGCACGGTCTCGTCGATGCCGAACAGCCGGCGCGCGTCGAGGTCGCCCTCCGCGTCGATGCTGATGTCGTCGACCACGATGCCGAGCGCCTGGGCATACAGCCGGTAGACCACGATCTGGCACGAGATGAGCGCGCCCAGTGCGAACTCGACCGGGCTCGCCCCGAGGTCGTCACCGGCGAGCGCGGCCGGCTCGTCCACGAGGAACTCGTGCTTGCCCGCGGTGATGCGCGAGGCGACGGAGCCTTCGCCCACACCGCGCACGCGGTAGGTGAGGTGGGCGTTCTTCTGATCGGCCGCGATGCGGTCGTTCCAGGCCGACCCGGCGTCGGTGAGTCGGGTGGCGCGCTCGGCGGCGAGCTCGCCGGCCGAAGAGGTGTCGATGAGGGTCATATCAGCAGAGTGGCGTGGATGCGCACCGCGCGCGAGCAGGCATGTCACGAAGCGCAACACAACATCGCACAACCGCGCGTCACCCCGCGTTGGCGACGCCGAGTGTCACCGCGCGCAGCGGAAACCGATGTGGGTGGTGGCCGTGTCCTCCGCCTGCGGCGAGCGGGCCGCCGGCCGGTAGCGCAGGCAGTACTCCGGCGCACAAAGGTGCGAACCGCCTTTGAGCGCACGGCGGGGGATGCTCGACCCCGGCTCCGCGCTCGCCCCTCGGGCGTCGGCGTCGGGGCTGCACCCGCATCCGCAGGCCTCGCCGCTCGCGGGTTGTCCCGACCCGAGCAGGTCGACGCTGCCGGCGGGCGTGGGCACGCCGACGCCGTCGACGACGTGCCGCTGAGCGTAGTAGGTCGAGGTCCACTCCCACACATTCCCGATCATGTCGGAGAGTCCGAACCCGTTCAGCGCGAAGCTCCCGACAGGGGAGGTTCCCACCCAGCTGTCCGCCCCCGTGTTCAGGTAGGGGAACCGGCCCTGCCAGGTGTTCGCCATCAGCTGTCCGTCGCGGCGCGGTTCGGCACCCCACGCGTATGGCAGCGTGTCGTCGCCCCCGCCCCGGGCGGCATACTCCCACTCCGCCTCGGTGGGCAGCCGTTTTCCGGCCCAGACCGCGTAGCTGCTCGCGTCCTCGAATGACACCTGCACCACCGGATGCGCGCCCTTGCCCGTGAGCGTCGAGTCGGGGCCGAACGGGTGCCGCCAGTTCGCACCCGCACCCCACCGCCACCACTGCCGCCAATCCCCCAGGTCGACCGGCCCCGCCGTCGCGGCGAACACCAGCCCGCCCGGAACCAGGTCGTCCGCCGCAGCACCGGGGAAGTCGGCCGGATCGAGCTCACGCTCGGCCACCGTCAGATAACCGGTGTCGGCGACGAAACACGCGAACTCGTCGTTGGTCACCGGATGCGCGTCCAGCTCGAACGGCGCCACCGACACTGCGTGCACCGGCCCCTCCTCCGGGTAGAACGCCGTCGAGCCCATCGAGAACGTTCCTCCCGGAATGCGGACCATCGTCGATTCCGCCATCACGACCACTCCTCCTGAACGAATCGTGCGAACTGTGCTGCGGCGGCCGACTGGCTGCGTGCGCGGTTGGTGGCCAGGCCGATCGTGCGCACAGGCTCGTCCTTCAATGGCACCAAGGCCATCCCTTCGCCCCCGGCCGAGTCGGGGAGCAGCGCGACGCCGACACCCGCACGCACCAGGCCGCGAAGCGTCGCCAGCTCGGTGACCTCCATGACCACCCGCGGCACGACACCGCGCGTCGAGAAGTAGGCGTCGGCGATCTGGCGCAGGCCCGAGTCGCGCGTCATCGCGACGAACGTCTCGTCTTCCACCTCGAGCGCGGTCAGCTGAGCGCGGCCGGCGAGGGGATGCTCGGCCGGCACCCCGAGCGCCAGCCGTTCCGAGGTGAGCGGGCGCCAGTCGATGTCACGCTCGTGGGGTTCGGGGCTGAGGAACGCCAGGTCGACCGAGCCGGAGCGCAGCGCGTCCAGCACGGCATCGGCCGTTCCGCCGTCGAACGCGAACCGGATCTGCGGGAAGATCTGACGGTAGTCGCTGACGATTCGTGGGATGAGCCAGCTGCCGAACGACGACACGTACGCGATCGACACCACCCCGGCGGTCGGGTCGCGCAGCGCGTCGATCCGGGCCTGGGCCGTGTCCAATTCGGTGAGGGCGCGCACGACGTGGGCGAGAAGGATCTCCCCGAAGCCGTTCAATTCGAGCCGGTTCTTGTGGCGGTCGAAGAGCTGCACGCCGACCTCGGCTTCGAGACGCCCCAGCGATTTGGACAGCATCGCCGGCGAGATGTCCAGAGCCTCCGCGGTGTGGGTGATCTGCCCATCCGCGGCCAGCTCGCGGAAGTACGCGATCTCGTCGATCCTCATTCCCACATCATGTCCTACCGGCACGGCGTGCGCGCCGCCGCCGCTCCCGCCGGGTGAGCGCCGCACGCTCCGCCTCGTCGCGTTCGCGCTCCGCCTCCCGTTCGCGCTGCCGGGCCAGCCGGGTCTCGCGCCAGCGGGCGAGTTCCTCGTCGACATCGCGGGTGGGGGTGACGACGGGTGGGCCTCCCTGCAGCTGTCGTCGCGCCTCCACGACCCGCGCGTTGAACTCCTCGAGCAGCACCCGCACGGCGTGCTCCGTCGTCGTCGCCGCGATGCGCGCATCCAGTCCGGCGTTCTCGGTGCGCAGGGTGAGCGCCGGCGGGCCGAGACCGGTCAGTCGTTCGCGTTCGATCTTCTGGCGGATCCACCAATCGGGGTCGTATGTCTGCTGCAGGTTCGTCAGCGGTTTTCCCGCGCCCGGCAGGTTGTCGAACTCGCCGCGCCGGATCGCCTGCTGGATCGAGGTCTCGACGAACTGCGCCCGGGCCTCCACTGTCGACCGGCCGGCCGCACCGCTGCCCTCGTCGGCGGATGCGCCGGCGGATGCGTCGGCGGACTCGGGTGCCTCCCCGGCCGCTTCGGTCTCGTTCGCAAGCCGGTCGACGCGATAGCGGGCTGCGTTGACCTTCGAGTCGCTCCGCCCCGTTCCGTCCGCCACGATTCCAGCCTAAATTCTCGCGCGACGCCCGTCCAGGCGTGCCGGCGGTGGCCGTCCCCACGATTTCTCGCGAGAATGTCGACATCGCCGGATGCCGTTCGACGACACCATGGACAGTTCTTGATCGAGAGGAAGAACCATGAAGTACATGATGTTCGTCGTGAGCGACTCGGCACCCGACACCACCCCCGACGATTCCGACGTCGACATCTGGGTGAACGAGAACGATTCCGCCGGCAAGCGGATCATCGGCGAAGTGCTGCAACCGCCCGCGCAGTCGACGATCGTGCGCGTGCGCGACGGGAAGCGGCTCGTGACCGACGGGCCGTTCGCCGAGACCAAGGAGTGGATCTGCGGCTTCGACATTCTGGAGTGCGAGAACCTGGAGGAGGCCATCGAGATCGCCTCGCGGCATCCGATGGCCCGCAACGGTCAGCTCGAACTGCGCCCGTTCATGGTCTGGGAGTGAGCCCGGGCGCGGCGGCGGGGGTCACTCCGCCGCTTTGCGCCGGCGCTCGATCTCGGCTTCGAGCTCTTTGACGCGGTCGCGGTTCTCGTAGAACGCGATCTCCCGTTCCAGCGCGGCCAGCTGCTCCTCCGTCGAGGGCGCCTGCCGCTGCGGCTCGACCGGCGGTGACGGGATGCGCGCGCCGCCGCGGGCCGCCCGCGGCATGGAGAGCACACTCGGGCCGGCCGAGTTGTATTCGCGCCCGATCGCGAACCACAGCACGCTCCCGATCAGCGGGAGCAGGATCACGATGAGGATCCAGACGAACTTGGGCAGGTGCCGCACTCGGTCGTCCCGGCGCAGGATGATGTCGATCAGTGCCCCCAGGAACAGCGCGAACGTCAGAAACGGCAGAATGACGAGCATGCGGTGATTCTATGGGATTGCTATGACGCGTCTCCAGCCCTTCCCGCGCGGCAGTCTTTTGCGCCACATGACGCGAAACCTCGCCTCAGAGTCGACATTCGGCACAAATGTTCACGCTGGGGTCAGGCGCGCTCCTTGCGGGGCATCACGATCTCTTTGATGATCAGGATGATCCCCGCCGAGATCGGGATCGCCACGAGGGCCCCCGGAAGCCCGAACAGGGTCGACCCCGCGAGCGCCGAGATCAGCACCACCGACCCGGGAACCTGCACCGCCTTCCCCATCACTTTCGGCGTGAGGATGTATGCCTCCACCTGCATGTAGATGAGCATGAAGATCAGCACGAAGAGCCCCGAGACGGGCGAATGGATGAAGGCGAGCACCGTCATCACCGCGGTCGTGAGAATGGTTCCGATGAGCGGGATGAGCGTGATGAAGAAGGCCAGAAGCCCGATGAGGAACGCACCGGGCACGCCCGTGAGCACCAACAGGATCACGCTGAAGACGGCGTTGCAGAACGCGAGGACGACCATCCCGCTGAGGTACTTGCCGAAGTTCTGCAGGATGCGCTCGGTGTAGCTGATGAACGCCGGGCGACGCGAGGCGGAAACCAGCTTGTAGCCCGCCTGTTTTGTGGCGTCGTAGGTCGCGATGAAGTAGATCGCCAGAATGGCGATGAAGAAGCCGGAGGCGAGGCCGTTGACCAGCGACAGCCCGAACCCGACCACACCGGAGCCGAACGCCGCCAGCACCGCCGGATCTTTCGCCTGTTCGGCGACCCAGTTGACGAACGCGCCGATCACGCCATTGCTCGACGCGTTGGCCGGGTCGAACCAGCCCTGCTCTTTGAGGTTCGCGACCTCCTTCGGGATCGTGGTCGCGAGGAACTGGATCTGCTGGATCACCAGCGGCAGCACCACCCAGATGATCGTGATCAGCACTGCGATGACGAGCAGGATGACCGTGACGAGAGCCCACGCCCGCGACATGTGCCGACGCTGGAACCAGCGGATGAGGGGGTCGAGCCCAACAGTGATGAACAGGGCGAGGAACACCGAGAAGATGATCGAGCGCAGGCCGTAGAGCGCGAGGCCGGTGATGATCGCCCCGACTGCACCCAAGGTCACCGCGTACCCCCAGCGCAACGGGCTGCGGGTGGAGGTGCCGCCGGTCTCGACCTGCGGCGCGGCGACGGTCGCCGGTGCGCCGGCGGTCGCCGGCGCCGGGTTCGGTTCGGGTTTCGCCGGCTCCGTGCGGGGTTCGCGTCTCAGCTGACGTTTCATTTCGCCTCCCGGCGCTCGATGCTGCCCACTTTAGTGGTCCGCCGCCCGCCGCCGGGGAACTCGGTTCGACGTCGGACCGTGCCGATATCGTCGAACCATCCCCGACGGAAAGACCTTCGATGAGTGCGCCCTCAGCCCGGCACCCGAAACGCCCCGCACGACGGCGCCTCCCCGCGTGGCCGGGGGCTGTCGTCGTCGCGCTCCTCGCCGCCGACGGCATCGACGCCGCCACGCACTCAGCGACGCCGGCGCCGGCGACGCCGCCACCTGGCTTCCCCCGAACAAGGCTTACCGCTGCGAGTACGCGGCCCGTCAGGTGACGGTCAAGGCCGCCTACGGTCTGTGGGTCACCGCCGCCGAGCACGACGCGCTCCAGCGCATCCTCACCGGCTGTGCCGCGGGCGCTGCGGGCCTTGGGGGCGCTGGGTAGTCATGTGCAGCATCATCAGGCACTAATTCATGATTGACTTAATTAAGTCCTCACTGTAACGTTGAGCCATGTCCACGGATCAGGTCGTCGTCTTCGCCGCACTCGCGGATCCGACGCGGCTGAGCATCGTCGACCTGCTGGCGCAGCGCGGCGAGCTCTCGGCCGGCGACATCGGCCGCGTGTTCACGAGCAGCGCCTCGGCCGTCTCGCAGCACCTCAAGGT
The DNA here is from genome assembly GCF_020009625.1 of Leifsonia poae. Lineage (NCBI taxonomy): Bacteria > Bacillati > Actinomycetota > Actinomycetes > Micrococcales > Microbacteriaceae > Leifsonia > Leifsonia poae. Next base: position 2,789,514 of record NZ_JAIHLP010000002.1, on the reverse strand, counting down.
GCTGCGCGAGGCCGGGCTGGTGCTGGTGCAGAAACGTGCGCAGCAGCGCATCTACCGGCTCGACCCCGCCACCATCGTCGCCGCCGAGCAGTGGCTCGCCGGCCGCACACGCCAGTGGAACTCCCGCCTCGACGCCATGGAAACGTACATCGAACACCTCACCGAAGGAGAAAGCCATGCCCGCTAGCGACACGAGGGATGTCGTGATCACCCGCATCCTCAACGCCCCGGTCGAGACCGTCTGGCGGCTCTGGACCGACCCTGCCGCGATCACGGCGTGGTGGGGCCCCGAGGACTACACCTCACCGTCGGCCCGAGTCGACCTGCGCAAAGGCGGCAGCTACCTTTTCAGCATGCGCGCCCCCGACGAGCAGGGCGGGCAGGAGAGTTTCACCGGCGGAACCTACCGCAGCATCGTCCCCCTCCAACGGCTCGAGTTCACGCAGAATCTCACCGACGAGACGGGCGCACCTCTGCCGGGGGAGAGCCTGCCGGAGGGCTTCAGCCAGAACATCGAGACCACTGTCGAGTTCAGGGATGTGGGCGGCCTCACCGAACTCACGATCACCGAGAAGGGGTGGACTCGCAGTCTCATGTCGGTCTTCTCCTACGCCGGGATGCACCAATCCCTCGACAAAATGGCTGTCATCCTCTAAACGGGATGGGGAACAGCGGAGCAGAACGACCGAACGGCCGGAACGCTGAGCGTTCCGGCCGTTCGGTGTTTCGCGGTGCGACCGCTAGCGCTTCTTGACGTTCGAGACGACGTCGCTGTGATCCTGACGGTCGCCTTTCGCCTTCTTGTCGGCGCGCTTCTCCTTGAGGGAGCGCGCGGCAGGTTTAGCGGTCGACTTGCGTGCGGATTTCTCGGCCATGGTGATTCCTCCAACGGAGCCACGGTGGCTCGGTACGTCGAACGCTATGCGATCGGCGGCCGACGACCTACTCTTCTCGCGGATTCGCAGTCAATGCGCACGTGCGGAAGCGTCGACATCGAGGATGCGCACGGGGAACGCGGTGAGCGCATCCGAGCTGATCGGGGCGAACACGTCCCGATGCCACAGGCCGTCGTTGTGGCGCACGAGGATGTCGCCGCGACCGGGCTGGTCGGGGTAGGGGGCGAGGATGCGGCTGCCCGCGGGCAGCGCGTCGAGTTCGGCGGCGGTGTGCGCTTCGGCGATCGGCGGAACGGAGTCGAATCCGATACCGAGTGTTGTTGTCATTGTCATGGGGTACTTCTTTCAAGCTAAGGGTGGTTCCGCACAACACGCGACGACGCGTGTCACGCACCGACAACCGGAGTTCGGAATGCCGTGCGAGGCGGTGGCGGACAGGGTGTCCGCGAGGGGAACGGAATCCATTCGGGGCGACGGATCAGACGATCATCGAGCCAACCGGAACGAAGTGTTCTGCAAACAGTGTAACCCGGGAACCTGTGAGAACATTCCGACAGCCGTTTCCAGGCCCGCTCCGGTGTCGGGCGTCACCCGAGCGCAGACCGCCGCGCCTTGGGCACGCGGGGGATCCAGCAGCCCACCTCCGAGCGGTACCGTCGGAACTCGTCGCCGAACCGGCGCTCGAGGTCGGCCTCCTCCGCCGGCCGGATGGCGTAGTTCCAGAGCAGCGAACCGGCGAGCGCATAGACGATGACAAGCCACGACCCGAGCAGCAGACCGACGGCCACGCCCTGGGCGATGCCCGCGACAGCCATCGGGTTGCGGAGCCAGCGGTACGGTCCGGCGATCACGAGAAGGTTCGGCATCGCAGACGGCAAGGGTGTTCCCCTTCCCCGGGTCGACATCGCGACCGCGGAGCCGATTCCGAGGATGCTGGCGAGCGCGAGCACGGCGACCCCGACGGCGAGCGCGAACGGTGGGAAGCCGATCGCGACGGCCCAGCGCTGTTCGAGTGCCGCGAGGGCGAGCGGGATCACCCCGAGGAAGAGGCCCCAGAAGACGACGATCTGCCCGAACGTCGTTGCCACATGGCGGGCGGTCGCCTGCCGCGCGGCGGCCGGGCGGAACGCGAACGGACCGCGGAGGATCCATTCGGTGGGCACCCGCCCCCACAGCACGAGGCAGAGAGCGGCCACCGAACCCGCTGCGGCGGCCGCCATGAGGAGCACGCCCCAGCCGGCCTCACCCGTGATCGTGGCATAGCCGGCCAGAGCGACCGCGACGAGGCAGGTCCAGCCGGTTGCGACCAGCGCTGACGCTCTCACCCCGGCCGCCGCGACAGCGGAACCGACCACGAACAACGGCACGTCGAACGCCGCGACCACGACCGGGTCCAGGCCGCCGAGCGTCGCCTCCCGCACGGGGACCCAGGCGAAGACCGCGATCCACCACGCGACCCCCGCCACCGCCTGAACAGCGAAGTAGACCCGACCCCAGTGCATGTCCACAGACTATTGCCGCGGTCAGCCGTCCACCGTGTCGGGGAGGAGCTCGGCGAGCAGGTTCTGCACCCGCTGCTTGATGTCGTCGCGGATGGGGCGCACCTCATCGACAGAGAGACCGGCCGGGTCGGTGAGCTCCCAGTCTTCGTAATGCTTGCCCGGGAAGATCGGGCAGGTGTCGCCGCATCCCATCGTGATCACCACATCCGACCCCTTCACCGCGTCCGTGGTGAGGATCTTCGGCACCCGGCCGGCGATGTCGACGCCGTCTTCGGCCATGACCTGAATCGCGACCGGATTGATCCGCTCTTTCGGCTCGGAACCGGCGGAGAACACGTCGACGGCGCCCCTGGAAAGGGCCGCCAGGTAGCCGGCGGCCATCTGCGACCGGCCCGCGTTATGGACGCAGACGAACAGGACAGTGGGTTTCTCAGACACGGTGCTCCTCACGTTCACAGGGGTACCAAAAGCATAGATGAACATCTATGCTTTGAGAAGGCCAGTTCAGAGCGTGAAGCCGGTGTTCATTCCGCGGCCGCCCGCACCGCACCCTCGATCTGCTCCTCGGAGGGCATCGGGGCCATCCGCCCCTCGACCGCGTACACCCGGCAGGCGAGCTCGGCACTCCGCGTGCCAGGGAACGGGTCGCGGCCGTCGAGCAGGATCGTCGGTGAACCGCCGAAATTCGACGCGGCGGCCGCCTCGCCCGTGGCGATCTCGACGACCTCGACGGGTTCTGGGACGCCCAGCCGCTCCAGCACGGCGCGCAGCCGCTGCTCGGCTCCCGGCCAGCTCGGGCAGTCGGGTATGTGCAGAAGTTGCACCTTCATGATGAGACCTCAGCCAGTTCTTCCGCGATCAGCCCGCGAACCCTCGCCTCGATGTCGTCGCGGATCTCCCGCACCCGGGAGAGAGGAAGGCCGGCAGGGTCGTCGAGCTCCCAGTCGAGGTAGCGGCGGCCCGGGTAGATCGGGCAGGCGTCGCCGCATCCCATCGTCACCACCACATCCGCCGCCCGCACGACCTCGTCGGCCAGCGGCTTCGGGAACTCGCCGCCGAGCGGAACGCCGATCTCGTCGAGCGCGGTGACCACAGTAGAGCGCACCGCATCCGCCGGCGCCGACCCGGCCGTGCGCACGCGCACCCGGTCGCCGGCGAGCTGTTTGAGGATCGCCGCCGCGAGCTGCGACCGACCCGCGTTCTGAACGCAGACGAACAGAACGAGCGGTGTCGCCGACGCCTCGCCGTGCGCGCTCGCGCTCGCGCTCGCGAGAGCATCCAAGCGTTCGACGGCGAACCGCGAGGTCAGCGACGAGAGATGCCGGGTGATGCCGGAGCCGCCCGCCAGCAGCTCGTGGCACTCCCGCACATACCGGTCGACCGTCTGAGGTGCGAACGTTCCGGCGTAACGGGCGGCGAGGTCGCGACCGATACGGTCGAGCACGTCACCGACCGGCGGGGATGCGGGTTCCCGGACGAGTTCGGAGACGCGGTCGATCTGGTCGGGTTGGAGCGAATACCAGACCTGTCGGCCCTCGGGCCGTCGCCGCAGCAGCCCCTCGTCGAGCAGCACCTTCACATGGTGAGACACGGTGGGTTGGCGCAACCCGAGCGTCTCAGCCAGTCGGGTGACAGATGCACGTCCATCGCCGCTGTCGAGGATGAGGGACAGGATGCGTGCCCGCGTCGGATCGCTGATCCGCTTCAGGCCGCGTAGCGCCTCGTTCACCGGTGGGACCCCACTCATAGACGCCAGTCTATGCGGGCATGGGCGCCTCTTGCCGGCCGGCTTGATCGTCTACGCCTGGGGTCTGTACGTCGCTCGCCCGCTGACGATACTCTGACCCCATGGGTGCGATCGAGGGGTTCGTGACGTCGGCGTCGGATTCGCTCTGGTCGTGGATCGTCCTCCCGGTGGTGGTGCTCCTCGGCCTCTACTTCACGGTGCGCACGGGTGTCGTGCAGTTCCGCATGTTCCCGGCGATGCTGAAGACCCTGACCGACAAGACGCCGCTGCGCGCCGACGGCACCCGGCAGTCGATCTCGGCCTTCCAAGCGTTCACCGTGTCCGCGGCTTCGCGCGTCGGTGTCGGCAACATCGCCGGGGTCGGCACCGCGCTGGCGATCGGCGGCCCGGGAGCCATCTTCTGGATGTGGCTGATGGCGTTCATCGGCGGGGCATCCAGCTTCGTGGAGTCGACGCTGGGGCAGGCCTACAAGGTGCGCGACGCCGACGGGTTCCGAGGGGGCCCCGCGTACTACATCCGGCAGGGGCTCAAAGCACCCTGGGCCGGAGTTCTGTTCGCCGTGCTGCTGATCGTCTGCTTCCCCTTCGCCTTCAGCTCGCTGCAGGCCAACACGATCAGCGCGACACTCGCCAGCTCGATCGGCTCCGGGGCGGCACCGTGGCTCGGCTGGGTGGTCGGCGCGATCCTCGCCCTGCTCACCGCGCTCGTGGTCTTCGGCGGGATGCGCCGCATCGCATCTGTTACGCAGGCGGTGGTGCCGCTGATGGCTGTGCTCTACGTGCTGCTCGGACTCGTCATCGTGGCACTGCACATCACCGAACTCCCGCGGGTGATCGGTGAGATCTTCTCGGGTGCCGTCGGGTTCCAGTCCGTCGCCGGCGGTGCCATCGGCACGATCATCCTCACCGGCGTGAAACGCGGAATGTTCTCCAACGAAGCCGGCCTCGGCTCGGCCCCGAACGCGGGCTCGTCGGCCGCGGTCACGCATCCGGTCAAGCAGGGCCTCGTGCAGACCCTCGGTGTGTACTTCGACACGTTCCTCATCTGCACGATCACGGCGGTCATCATCCTGGTCAGCCAACCCGACCTGGTCGGTGCCGAAAAGGGCATCGGGCTCACCTTCGGAGCTGTGACGGGCACGCTGGGCGCGTGGAGCGGGTGGCTGCTCACCGTGATCATCTTCCTGCTCGCGTTCAGCTCGATCCTCGGCAACTACTACTACGGCGAAGCGAACGTCGAGTTCATCAGCACACGACCTGCCGTTCGCATCGGTTACCGCATCCTCGCCGTCGCCGCCGTTTTCGGGGGTGCGGTGCTGTCGGCGGGGATCGTCTGGGACACCGCCGACGGAGTGATGGGCCTGATGGCGCTCACCAACCTGGTCGCGATCGCGCTGCTCTCCGGCGTCGCGTTCGCCCTCCTCAAGGATTACCGCGCGCAGCTGCGAGAGGGACGCGACCCGGTCTTCACCCGATCACGCCTGCCGCAGACCGTCGACGTCGAATGCTGGGAAGACGAACTCTCCGTCACCGGACCGATCCCCACCCCCACTGCGGAACGGCGATCGGCCGACAAGGGAGCACCCTCGACGGAGCGCACAGGCCCCTGACACCACCACGGCAGGCGCACATGCCTCCGCCGGGGTCGCCTCAGAAGAAGGTGGTGAGGAGCGCGATGGCGGCGGCGGCCATGACGATGAAGGCCGCCCAGAGTCCGATGCGCGACCAAGGCCCGCTGATGTTCGCGCCCATGAGGTCGCGCCGGCCTGAAAGTCGGATGATGAAGAAGATGAGAGGAACGGCGACGATGCCGTTGATGACGGCGGTGAGCACGAGCGCTTGCACAGGATCGAGACCGACGAAGTTCAACAGCAGGCCGATGAGCGTTCCCGCGATGATGACGGCATAGAACGCTCGGGCCTTCATGAACCGGCGCGAGAGACCCTCCCGCCAGTTGAACGTCTCCGTGACCGCGTACGCGCTGGAGCCGGCGAGGACGGGGATGCTCATCAGCCCGATACCGATGACGCCGACGGCGAAGATGAGCTGGGCGATGTAACCGGAGTTCGGAAAGCTGTTGACCAGCGGCTGGAGTGCTTTGGCCGCGTCTGCGGCGGTGGAGATATTGGTGACCCCTGCCGCGTTGAGCACGACGGCACCGACGACGATGATGAACCAGGCCACCATATTGGAGAAGAACATTCCGATGGTCGTGTCCACTCTGAGCCGCCGCAGGTAGCGTCTGCTGATCCGCGGGGCGCCGCCGGCCGCATCCGTGCGATCTTCTGCGATCTCGTCTTCCACCGTGTTGCTGGTCTGCCAGAAGAACAGGTATGGGGAGATGGTCGTGCCGAAGATCGCGACGACGATGTAGAGGAAGCTCTGATTGAGCTGGAACTGAGGGATCACTGTTGCGGCGATCACCTTCCCCCACGGGACGTTGACGAGGAACGCGGTGAACACGTAGGCGAAGAGAGCGAGCGCCAACCACTTCAGGATGCGGATGTACACCTTGTAGGAGACGAACACCTCCAGCACGACGATCACCACAACGAAGACGATGGCGATCGCCGCCACGGGAACACCCGGCATCAGAAGGTGCGTACTCGACGCCATCGCCCCGATGTCCGACCCGATGTTGAAGGTGTTCGCCGTGACCAGCAACCCCACGACCGGGTAGAGCACCCACTTGGAATAGTGGTCGCGCACGATCGCTGCAAGACCTTTGCCGGTGACAGCGCCGATTCTCATGCAGGCGTCCTGAACCGCCACCATGAGCGGGAACGTGAGAAGCATCGTCCACAGGGTGGCGAACCCGAACTGGGCGCCGGCCTGCGAATATGTGGCGATTCCGGAGGGGTCGTCGTCGGCAGCTCCGGTGACGAGGCCAGGTCCGAGAATCTTCAGCAGACGTCCGAGCCGTCGACGCGGCCTCGCCGGAGAAGCGCCGCCCTCGTGCTCCTCTGAAGCATCGGCGCCATCCACCGCATCGCTTGGTTGGCCAACCATCCGCGGTCAGTGTAACCACACCACCTGCGGTTGCCCCCGCGCTGATACGCACGAATCCGCACGAAGACGAGCGTTCGGCTGCATCTTCTCTCAGAGAAGGGTGGGAAGAACACCGCCATCCGCGCGGACGGCCGCGCCGTTGGTCGCCGCAGAGAGCGGACTGGCCAAATAGGCCACGAGGTTGGCGATCTCTTTCGGCTCGAGGAACCGCTGGACGAGCGATGACGGGCGAACCAGTGACGATCTGAGCTCGTCGATCGTCATCGGGTGGGCAGAAGCGATCTGCTCGATAGCGTCGGCGACGCCGTCAGAATAGGTCGGTCCGCCGAGTACGGTGTTCACCGTCACGCCGGTGCCCCGCGTGAGTTTGGCCAGGCCGTTTCCGAGTGCGAGCCCGGCCGCTTTGGTGGCACCGTAGTGGATCATGTCGCCGGGCACATCGACCGCCGGCTCGGTTCCGACGAAGATGATCCTCCCCCATCCCTTCTTCAGCATCGGCCCCACTAGGGCGCGCGCGAGCCGGACCCCACTCATCACATTGATCTCGAAGTACCTCAGCCAGTCGGCGTCCTGGAGTTCGCCGAAGCCGGCGACGTCGAAGACACCGACATTGTTCACGAGCACATCGACCTCCCCGAGCCCGTCGAGCAGCGACTCCACCTGAACCGGATCAGCGAAGTCGGCGGCCATCCCAGAGACCGGCGCGCCCGGCACCGTCTCGCGGAGTCGTTCGACGGCGTCAGCGACTCGCGGTTCGGTGCGGCCGTTGATCACGACCGATGCTCCCTCGTGCGCGAGCATCTCCGCCACCGCGTAGCCGATCCCCCGGGTCGAGCCGCTGACGAACACCTTCTTGCCTCCGAGTTCGAGATCCATGTCTTGTCCTCTTCCTGACTGCCGTCGGCAGCGATAATTACTTTCCTGAGCAAGTCAAGGCTAGGAGTTTTCACTTTCCCAAGCAAATTGGTCGATTACGCTGAGCATATGGTCGCATCAGAGTCTTCGGAGAGCTTCGACCGCGACGAGCTCGAGACCTGGTCGGCTCTTGCGACACTTCTGGAGTGGTTGCCGGTCGCGCTGGATACGCAATTGAAGCGGGATTCCGGCATCGCCCACTTCGATTTCGGAGTCCTGTTCGCGCTCTCCCACGCAGAGAACGGAACCCTGCGGATGAGCGATCTGGCGGGCTTCGCCAACAGCACGCTCTCGCGCCTTTCTCGCGCCGTCGACCGCCTGGAGCGCGAAGAGTGGGTGCACCGCACGGTTGACCCGTCGGATGGTCGAATCACCCTGGCCACGTTGACCAACGAGGGTCGCGAAACTGTCCGGAATGCAACGCCGGGCCACGTTCAGCTCGTACGTGGGCTCGTATTCGACTCCCTGACACGAACGCAGACACGAGAACTGACCGACATCTCCCGCCGCATCACAACCGCGATCCGCTCACAAGGCGGATGGCGACCCCCGGTCTAGCGAAGCAGACCCACTTCGAATACATCGAGCACTTCCACAACCGGCAGCGCCGACATTCCGCGCTCGGCTACCGCACTCCGATCGAAGACGAGACCCTCGAAGACGACAACGTCCTTACCGCGAGTTGGTCACCACGACTGGAACCAAGAACGTGGGGCACGTCACGATGTCACCTAGGGCGTGTCTCGTCCAGGACATTCGGCTCGGCAGCGACGGACCCTGCCGACGACGATCTGGCGTCCGCCAGGAGGCGCCCCGATTGCGGTGACGGCGATCCCACCCAATCGGGTCATTTTTCTGGGCTCGAAGGCTGCGGATGCCTATGCTGTGGGCTATGACTGCGGAGCCCACGAGATCCGGATGGAATAGAAGCGTCGGCCGCCGTTGGGCAATCGCGATCGTTTCGGCCCTCGGGATGCTGTCCATGTGGGCGGGCGCGGCGAACCCGGCGTTCGCGGCGCCAGTCACGATCAGTGCCACCAATATGACCCCGACCGGCCCGCAGTTCGGCGATCAGGATGTGTCGCCGGGTCAGCAGGTGCGAATGCAGCTCGCGGTGCAGAACACAGGAACGGTGGCCATCCCGGCAAACGCCACCCAGCCGGAGTTCGACGTCGACCGTGGGGCGGCGTTCGCCGCCAACGCCGTCTCCAACGTCACGAACGGAGGCAGTGCGAACCGGGCGTGCGCACGCCCGACGACCTCGCAGATCATCTGCAACACGCAGTCGAACTTCAACACGATCGCGGTCAGCGGTGCCAACAACTACTCGAACTTCTACGCCTACGTCGCCATCCCGGTCAACGCGATCCCGGGTACGGTTTACCACCTGACGACGACCCTGAACTTCGACCCGACGCTGTACACCAATGTGGGCACGCCCACGGTGTTCGTCGCGAACCTCACCGTGCCTGTTCCCGCCCCCGCGATCCTTTCGCCGACCCCGACCGACACAGTTGGCAGAACACCCCAGATCACCGGCACGGGTGTTTCCGGAGCCACCGTGCACATTCGGTACGGGGGCGCTGAGATCGGAACCGCGCTCGTCGCCGCGGATGGATCGTGGACGTTCACGCCGCCGTCGCCGCTGGCCAATGGCGTCGCCCAGATCACCGCGTTCCAGCACTCGGTCGACCTCGACTCCCCCGCAACGACAGCTTCCTTCAACGTCTCAGGGCCGCCCGCTGTCCCGGTCATCACCTCTCCGGGCGATGGCACCGCCACCACGAACACGAAACCCGTCTTCACCGGAACAGGTGAAGACGGAACCACCGTGACTGTGACCGACGAAACCGGGGCGACAATCTGCGCTGGCCGAGTCTCCGCCGGCGCCTGGACGTGCACGCCGACCACCCCACTCGCCCTGGGAGCCCACACCTACACACCCACCGCCACCGACACTGCCGGCAACTCCAGCACAGGAACGCCGATCGCCCTCACCATCGCGGCGACCCCCAGACCGAGCCCGAGCCCCACCCCGACGGCCACCGAAGGCACCGGGCTCGCCGACACCGGTAACGACGTTGCACTTCCCGTGCTCGCGGGAGGCCTGCTGCTCCTGCTCGGCGTCGCTGGTGTCACAGTCGGCTACCGGCGCCGGCGCGCGTAAACCGCCCGGCTCGGCTTTCACAAGGCGATCAAGCGGTGCCGGCAAGAAGGATGCGTGTCCTTCCGCTGTCCGGTCATCGCGACGTGAACTCGTCGAACACGGGGTCTTCCTTGATCGTCATCACACCGATCCACGCTCCGGCAAAAGCGCCCGGCAGGGGCGGCAAGGGGCGAAGAAGCCTGGAGGGAACGTATTGGCGTCTCCTCAGAATGCGGTCTGCCAACCCGCGAAGTCGAAAGCAACGCTTTCGGCAGACGAGTTAGGCGCCGATGCCTGCAACCCGGCCCGGGATGCAGAACCCCTGAGCACACAAACGAGCTTTTGCACACGAGAGCAATTCAGCGACTGAACACTTCAGAGCGGAGACGGTGGGATTTGAACCCACGGTGCCCTTAACGGGCACTCCACCTTAGCAGGGTGGTGCACTCGGCCGAACTATGCGACGTCTCCTGAGCGTCCGGGTTGCAGACGCACGACAGCCATCATAACGGACGTCGGAGCCCCCGGGGGACAGCGGGCTTGCAGGTCGGGGTGGTCTACGCCCCGGTGGAGCCGAAGGTGGAGGCGAGGTGGAGGAGAGTGTTGAGCAGCGTCACAGTCCAGACGACGCCGACGAGCAGTGAGAGCACGTAGAGGCCGACGGTCACCCAGATCGGGGTGAGGCCGCGGCCGGGGGCAACACGGCGCACGATGACGGAGCGGCCGATCACGTAGACGATCGAGCCGAGGAAGCTCCACGCCCAGTGGAACGGGCGCACGACACCAACCTTCTCGAGTTCGCGGAAGTCGAGCCAGGCGAACAGCACAGAGAGACCGTAAGCCAGGAACGAGACGCCGAGGATGACGAAATACATCGGGCCGAGAAGGGCGAAAGGGTTGCCGAACGAGCGGTAGCCGTCGGCGTACTGAGTGATCTCGAGACCACCGAACGGGTTCCAGAACGGCAACAGCGCCGTGGTCACGAACGGGAGCGCCACGACCAGCCAGATGAAGACCGTGTAGATGCGGGTACCGGGCGCCAGTTGGGGGCGCGGCGGCACCACCGGTCCGTAGGATGCGGGCTGACCATACGCGGGCTGACCATACGTGGGCTGCGCGGCGGCGGGCTGCGGCGCCGGGGTCACGGGAAACGCCGACGCGGCGGGCGCGAAGTGGGTGGTCCACTGCTGGCCGTCCCACCAGCGCTGCCGGCCGGTGCCGCTCGGGTCGGGGTACCAGCCGGGTGGGACGTTGCCGCTCACGTAACTCATTGCGCCTCCTCGGGTCGCCATCACGACCATCCGGATCGATGCTATCGTCGCGACCCTTTGGATCCCCCGAGCATCCGGCCCCCGCGCGGGCGTGCGTCCAGGCGGTCGTGCGTCCAGGCGGGCGCGCGTCCAGGCGGGCGCGCGTCCAGGCGGGCGCGCGTCCAGGCGGGCGCGCGTCCAGGCGGGCGCGCGTCCAGGCGGGCGTGCGTCCAGGCGGCGGTCAGGGGCGGCCCGAGACGGCTGCCCGGATGACGCCCGCGAAGGCCCGACGCCACTGCGGTGGCCGCAAGCCGGCCTCGCGGATGAGACGGGATGCGCGGTCGAGGCTGCGTCCGCTGCCGCCCGGGCCGAACACGGCCGGCGGAAGGCCGAGGTTCGTGAAGACGTCGACGAGCACGAGTGCCCCGCCGGGAGCGAGCACGCGGGCGCACTCGCGCACGCCCCGGGCTTGGTCTGACCAGTGGCTGAACGATGTGCTGCTGACGACGAGGTCGAACGCCCCGTCGGCGTGCGGCAGCTGCTCCGCGGTGGCATGCTCGAACCGCATCCGTGGGTCCCCCCGGCGATCGTGCTCCGCGACCTCGACCATGCCGGCCGCCGCATCCACTCCGACGAGGGCGGCCTCCGGCAGAAGCAACGCGAGGTGCCGCACCAGGAAACCGGTGCCGCATCCCACATCGAGGATGCGCGGGGCGGCCACGCCGGTCAGCGCGCCGGCCGCGATCGAGGCCGTGCGGCGCGCAATCTCGCGGTGCAGTGCGCCGCGCGGACCGCGCTCGTAGCCGACGGCACGGCGGCCGTAGGCGAGCACATCCCGGTCGAGGTTCGCAGGCACGGGAACACCCTACGACGCGAAACCTTCAGCTGCCGAGCTCGCCGGTCAGCCGATCATGGAAGGCGCGACTGTGAGTGTTGAGGCCGGTCAGTTCGACAGTGGCACCGTGCTTGACGTACTTCGACTGCACGGCGTCGAGGGCAGCAACACTGGAGGCGTCCCAGACGTGCGAGCCGCTGAGATCGACGACCACGCGCGGCGGGTCCTCCGCGTACGAGAACTGCTCGACGAGGTCGTTGCTCGAAGCGAAGAACAGGGGGCCGAGCACGCGGTAGCGGGCCACCTCACCCGATTCGTCGAGAGTCCGCTCCACCCGCACGACGTGGGCGATGCGGCGGGCGAAGAACACCAGCGCCAGCAGCACGCCCACCCCGACGCCGATGGCGAGGTTGCCTGTGGCCACCACAACGGCGACCGTGACAAGCATCACCACCGTCTCGGGCACGGGCATCCGGCGCAGGGTGGAGGGCCGCACGCTGTGCCAGTCGATCGTCTGCAGGGCGACGATCATCATCACCGCGGCGAGCGCCGCCATCGGGATGGCCGCCATCACCGGCGAGAGCACACCGACCAGGAGCAGGAGGAACAGGCCGGCGGCGAGGGTCGAGACCCGTGTGCGTGCCCGCCCGATCTGCACGTTCACGACGGTCTGCCCGATCATCGCGCATCCGGCGACACCGCCCCACAGCCCGGCAAGGATGTTCGCGATGCCGAGACCCCACGACTCTCGGCCCTTCGCCGACCGACTGTCGGTGAGCTCATCGACAAGTTTCGCGGTCAGCAGGGTCTCCAATAGTCCGACCAGGGCGGCCGCGAACGCGGTCGGTGCGACGATCTGCAGGGTCTGCAAGTCGAACGGAACGGTCCAGGGGTGATCCCGGGAAGCACACCGCTGACGGTGCCTTCGTCGCCGACCGTCGGCACGGCCATCCCGAACACCACCACCGCTGCGGTCACGACGACGATCGCCACGAGCGGCGCCGGCACGACCGTCGTGAACCGAGGCAGGAGCACGACGATCAGCACGGTCACAGCGAACAGCGGATACACCGCCCACGGCACATCCACCACGTGCTGCAGCTGCGCGACGAAGATCAGCACACCCAGAGCGTTGACGAACCCGATCATCACCGACCGAGGGATGTACCGCACGAGCTTCGCCAGCCCCGCCGCCCCGAACGCGATCTGGATCAGACCCGTGAGCAGCACGGTCGGCAGAACGTAGGCCGTGCCGTGCGCGTGCACCATCGGTGCGAGCACGAGCGCGACCGACCCGGCGGCCGCGGTGACCATCGCCGGGCGTCCGCCCAGGAACGACATCGTGATCGCGAGCACCACCGAGGAGATCAGCGCCACATCCGGCCCGACCCCCGAGATGATCGAGAACGAGATCACCTCGGGGATGAGCGCGAGGGTGGTGACGATCCCGGCGAGCACCTCGGTGGCGAGCAGGCGCGGGCGGCGCAGCACGGCCGACGTCGGCACTCGACCGTTCGGGAGGCGGAACTCGGTCGACGGGGGCGCAGACGGGGCGAGGGGCATCGGAGTCATGCGCCGGCGGCCGCGCAGGCCGCGCGGCAGTCCTTTCGGCAGCGGGAATCGACACCGGAAGCCTATCGGCTCGGCTCACCCCGGTTCGGCCGCGGCGGCGCGGTCACTCCTCGAACGTGACCCCCGAGTTGCGGCGGCGGCGGTCGACCGTCAGCGTGAAGACATCCGGTCGCGCATAGTGCCCCGCGACGTCCAGGTCGACCGACTGCTCCGCTCGCGCGTCGAGGTCGACGGTGGCGAGGATGATCCCGGCCTCACCGCGCACCGGGGGAACGATCCAGGAGCCGTCCGGACCGGCGATGCTTGAGCCGCCGTCGAACAGCCACCCCTGTTCCGGCGCATCCGGGCCGACGCCGGCTCGGAACGCGTCAAGGAGTTCGGGCGGGATGTCGCTCGTCGCGATGAGCTGACCCGCAGAGACGACGAAGCATCGCCCTTCGAACGCGTACGACCGGGCGGCGATCTCGTGGGATTCGGGCACATCCGGCCACACCGCGACGTGGATCTCCTCGTTCTGCGCGTGCAGGGCGTGCCGGGCGAGCGGGTTCAGGTGCTCCCAGCAGACGAGCCCACCGACCCGGCCGGCCGGGGTGTCGACGACTCTCAGACCGGCGCCGTCTCCGGCGCCCCAGACGATCCGCTCGGTGTGGGTCGGGGTCAGCTTGCGGTGCAGGTTGGCCGTTCTGCCGTCGGGCCCGATGGTGATCAGCGAGTTGAAGAGGGTTCCGCTGGCTCGCGCCATCCGTTCGTTCAGGCCGAGCACGACCGTCGTGCCGGTCTCGCGAACCGCCTCACGCAGCGGCGCGAGGTCGTCGTCGAGTCCGCCATCCGGGTCGAGCACAGGGCTCTCGGCGAGCAGCCGCGAATACCAGTGCTGAGCTTCGGGGTCGCGCCACCCGGCGAGACCGAAGACCCAGGCCGGGTAACAGGTCAGCCAGGTTTCAGGGAACACGACGAGGTCGGCGCCGGACTCGGCCGCCGAACGCACATGTTCGACCGCGCGGCGCAACGACCCGGCGAGGTCGAGGATGGCCGGCGGATGCTGGACGATGGCGATCGTTGTCTGCGTCATCGTGTGCTGTCACTCCTTGTCATCGTGTGCCCTTGCCGCTCAGGCTGCCGTAGAGGTCGGGCCGGCGGTCGGCGTGCACGTCATTGTTGTCGCTGATGGATTTGCGGCGGGCCTCGGCGAGGTCGAGCTGCGCCACGATCATTCCGGGCTCACCGAGAGCCGCCAGAGCGAGGGGGTAGCCGTCGGGGTCGACGATGGCGCTCCCGCCGAGCCACTCCTGGCCCCGCTCTGCCCCGGTGCGATCGGCGACCGCGAGGAAGATCCGGTTCACACTCGCGTCGGCCTGAACCCGGACGATCTCGCCGGGGCGCTCGCCGACCGGGCGCGGAAACCGCGGCCAGTTGACCGGGGCGCAGACGAGCTCGGCGCCGGCAAGGGCGACCTCCCGAACCCATTCCGGGAACTCCAGGTCGTAGCAGACCATGACCCCGATCCTCCCGACGGCGGTGTCGACGACGGGTGGGGCGCCCTCCCCCGGCGTGAAGCCGACGACCTTCTCGTGATCCCACAGGTGCGCCTTGCGGTAGATCGCCAGCACGCCCGTCTCGTCGATGACCGCGGCAGAGTTGTAGACCGGAACCCCGCCGGCATCGGGGCCGGGTTCGTCAGGATCGCGTTCGGCGAAACCAGCGACGATCACCAGACGCCGTTCGCGCGCCAGCCGGCACCATTCGGCGATGGTCGGCCCGTTTGCGGGCTCCGAGAGGGCGTGGAGCTCGACCTCGTCGCGGAACAGGTACCCGGTGTTCGCCAGTTCAGGCAGGACGACGACGCGGGCGCCCGCATCCGCTGCGGCCACGATCGCTTCCCGGGCCCGCCGACGGTTTCCGGGCACGTCGCCGATCCGAGGAGCGATCTGGCAGCAGGCCACGGAAACCGTCGGGGAGGTCATCGGTCGGCCGGCTCCGTCTCGACCGCGGTGCCCTCGAGTTCGATCGCACCGAGACGGCGCGCCTCGAGCTCGGCGCTCAGGTCGATGTTCCGGCTGAACAGGAGGTACAGGCCGCCGGAGACGACGAGCCCGACGACGAACGAGAAGTCCGCGCCGCCGAGCGCCTCCGCGACCGGGCCGACATAGAAGCTGGTCGAGAAGAACGGGATCATCGCGACGAAACCGACCACATAAGCCACCATGCCACGCCAAGCCCACCGCCCGTACAGGCCGTTCGGCTTCAGGATCTCCGAGATCGCGTACTTCCCGCGGCGCACGAAGTAGAAGTCGACGAGGTTCACGGCCGTCCACGGCACCAGGAAGTACAGCATGAGGAGCACGAAGTTGTTGAAGCTGGCGAGGTAGTCGTCGGGGATCACCAGCGCGAGGATCAAGCAGACGACGCCGACGATCACGAGTCCGACGACCCGCAGTCGCACCGTCGGCCTGACCGCTTTGAACCCGTCGACCGCGCTCGTGCCGGTCAGCATCGCACCGTAGGCGTTCACCCCCATGATCGAGATGAGCGCCAGCACCGAGACGAGAACAGCGAACACCCCGAAGCCGGGGAACAGGAGATCCCCGATCTGGCGGATGGCGGTGATCGGGTCGGCGTTCGGGATGAAGCTGGCGAGCAGCGAGCCCAGAGACATGAGCCAGATGGCCGAGAACGCCGCTCCGACGTAGACGGATGTGATCAGTTTCGGTGCCGAGGCGTTCGCCGGGAGGTACCGCGTGTAGTCGGAGACGTAGACCGCGTAGCTGATGTTGTAGCCGGCGGCGAGCGAGATCTGCACGAGGAAGGCCGTGGGGTTCCAACCGGCCGTCGCGGCAGCGGCGCCGTGCGGAACGGCGGTCGTGCTGAAGTGCACGATCGCGACCACGGTGACGATGACGAAGACGACGACGAGGATGTAGGTCAGCCAGCGCTGCACGAAATGCAGCAGATCGTGGCCGACCACGGCGATCACGATCGAGACCGCGATCAGGATCGGATACCAGAGGAGCTTGCCGCCGGGGAGCACCAATTGGAGCCCCTGGGTGGCGAGGATCGTGTCGAAGACGAGGAACCCGACGTAGACGAAGACCGTCGCCGCGAACGGGACGATCGCGCCGCGGCTGCCGAACTGCGCGCGCGACTGGATCATCTGCGGCAGCCCCATGCGCGGGCCCTGGTTCGCGTGGAAGGCCATGAAGAAGGTGCCGAAGCCGGCGCCGAGAACGATGGCCAGGATGCTGAACCCGACGTTGAGCCCCATGGCGGGGCCGACGAAGCCCGTCACCAAGGTCGGCAGCACGAAGTTGCCGGTGAACCAGAACGGACCCTGGTGCCAGACCTTTCCGTGGCGTTCTGCTTGCGGAATGTAGTCGATCGAGTGCTGCTCGATCAGGCTCTCCCGATCGGAGGCCTCCTCAGCGATAGACATCATTGTCCTTTCTCGGGGTGTGGGCGGGGCTCGGGGTTCAGTGGCGTGCGCCGGCTGGGCGATCCGGGGTCATCGCAGAGATGATCTCGTAGGCGACATGCGATGCCGCGATGGCGGTGAGCTGCGCGTGGTCGTAGGCCGGGGACACCTCGACGATGTCGGCGCCGATCAGGTTGGAACCTCGGAGCGCGCGGATCATCGCCAGGAGTTCTCGGCTGGTCATGCCGCCGGCCTCGGGGGTGCCCGTTCCGGGGGCGTGCGCCGGGTCGAGGACATCGATGTCGATCGACAGGTAGATCGGGCGGTCGCCGATGCGGGCGAGCATCCGCTCGATCGCCGAAGCGAGCCCATCGGATTCGATCTCGTGGCTTCCGATGATGGCGAAGCCGAGGCGGGCGTCGTCGCGCAGGTCGGCATCCGAGTAGAGCGGGCCGCGGATGCCTACGTGCAGGCTCGCGGTCAGGTCGATGAGGCCTTCTTCGGAGGCGCGACGGAACGGTGTGCCATGCGTCACGGGTGCGCCGAAGTAGGTGTCCCAGGTGTCGAGGTGCGCGTCGAAGTGGAGCACGGCGACCGGGCCGTGCCGTCGCGCGGCGACCCGCAGGAGAGGAAGGGCGATCGTGTGGTCGCCGCCGATGACCACGAGGCGCTTGCCGTCGTCCGTCAGCTCGCCGGCCGCGTCTTCGATCTGTGCGACCGCTTCCGTGATGTTGAAGGGGTTCACCGCGATGTCCCCGCGTCGGCGACCTGTTGCTGCGCGAACGGCTCGACATCTTGCACGGGGTTGTACGGCCGCAGCAACCGGGATGCTTCGCGCACGTGCGACGGCCCGAACCGGGCGCCGGGCCGGTAGCTGACACCGCTGTCGAACGGGATGCCGACGACGGCGATCTCGGCCGCCGCAACGTCGTCCAGGCGCGGCAATCGCGCGAACGTCGCGAATCCGGCATAGCGGGGGCTCACGCTCGCGTCGGGCGGTCCTTGGGGCTCATCGTGCGTCATTGCGTTCCAAACTATTACTGACAAACAACAAAATTTGCTTGCTAGACAACTTCCGTGGTGCCAGTGTGGCGCGTGCCGGTAGTCCTGTCAAGATGAGAACCGATCACGATGCCAGTGCGAGGAGACCATGCGACCCGTCCATCCCACGCCATCCGAGCTGCCGATCCGGGTCGGGGCACGACTGAGGGCCAGCAGGCGCGCCCAGGGCCTGACCATCGAGCAGGTCGCGACGGCGACCCACCTGACCAAAGGGTTCCTCAGCCGGGTCGAGCGCGATGAGACCTCGCCGAGCGTCGCGACCCTCGTGACCCTCTGCCAGGTGCTCTCCCTGCCGATCGGATCCCTCTTCGAAGAGGCGGAGACCGACGTCATCCGCCTCGACGATGCCCCTCTCATCAATCTGGGCGGCCGCGGTGCGGTCGAGCGCCTCGTCACACCACGAGGGCAGTCGCGGGTGCAGGTGCTGCGATCCACCCTCGAACCCGGTGCTGACGGAGGCAACGACCTCTACACGATCAACTGCGATGTCGAGGTGCTCCATATCATCAGCGGCTCGCTCATCGTGCTCTTCTCGACGCGAACCGTCGAGCTGACGTCGGGCGAGACGCTCACATTCGCCGGCCGCGAGCCGCACAATTGGCGCAACCCGGGCGACCGCCCGGCCGAGGTGCTGTGGACGATCGTCCCGGCCGCCTGGAGCGGCTCGTCGTAGTCGGAACGGGAGGCGTCACCCGCCGAAGGAGATCGGATCCTCCATCCACAGTTCCTGCGCCGCCAGCACTGCGCCGACCAGGGCGGCGTCGGCATCGAGGACGCCGCGGACCATCGGAACGGCCGCCATGCCCACCGAGTCGCTCAGCAGCCAGGGGACCACGGCCGCCGACTGCCCACTGAGGACGACGACTTCGGGCAGGAACAGGGCGGCGACCAATTCGCCGAACTCCCTGAGCCGGCGCCTCGCCGAGGCCAGGATCTCGAGGACCACGGCGTCCCCGTCGGCGGCCCGTCGGTCGAGCTCGACGGCGTAGTCGATCGAGGCCATCGCGGAGAACCGCTCGGATTCGCCGAGCAGAGCAGCGAACGATTGCAACGACGCGAAGACTTCGAGACACCCTCGCTGCCCGCACACGCAGATCGGACCGGCCGGATCGATCGGCACGTGGCCGAACCCCAGCGGGCTGCCGTGCCCGCGCAGAAGATGACCGTCGACCACCGCGCTCCCGCCCAGCCCGCGCCCGAGCAGGATCACGATCGCGTTGTCGTGACCCCGCGCCGCACCGACCCGCCACTCCCCCAAGGTGGCGAGACCGCCGTCATTGCGGATCACGATCTGGGCGAACCCGGCCGCGCGCAACGGCTCCAGGAGTTCGGCCTCCTGCTCGTCGATCCAATCGAACTCGGAGGTGCTCAGGAGGCCATCCGCACTCACGCCCGGGAACGAGATGACGATGGACGGGTGAGCTCCCGGGCGACGCAGCCCCTCCGTGACCCGTGTCACCAGCTCCAGCATGGTCGC
Organism: Leifsonia poae; assembly: GCF_020009625.1. Lineage (NCBI taxonomy): Bacteria > Bacillati > Actinomycetota > Actinomycetes > Micrococcales > Microbacteriaceae > Leifsonia > Leifsonia poae. Next base: position 2,769,694 of record NZ_JAIHLP010000002.1, on the reverse strand, counting down.
GGCCGCGTCGGCGATCGACCACGGGCCGATGGCCGGCCGCCGGATGCCGACCAGGGTTCGGCCCGAGAGCGTCGCTGAGCGCGCGTCGATTCCGCCGCGGGTGATCCGCACCCCGACCAGATCGGCATAGCGATCGTCGAGCCGGAGAAGCCGCCGGGGTCGGCCTCGGCCGGAGCGCGCGGACTCCTCCGAGACGACACCGGCGTCGATCAGCGCGTTCACGAGCGAGCTCACCGCCCCGACGGCGAGACCGGTCGACGCTGCGAGGTCGCTCTGAGAGAGGCCCGGCGTCTCGCGCACCGCCTCGACGATCCGTTGGAGGTTGCGTCGCCGCATCCCCGCGAGTTCGCCGGTCGCCGAGTCGCCCACACCCACCCCTTGCTTTTAACTTCAGACTCTGAAAATAATAGTACCGCGCTCACCCGAAGTGCGTTCCTGATGACAGAGAGGTCACCGTGTCCGATACTATCCAGCCCGTTCCCGCGCCCATCCAGACAAGCGATTCCGCCGCCCCTCCGCCCGGAAAGATCGCCGGCGGCGCACGCTTCCTCAGCACCTTCTTTCTCGCCAACGCCGGCATGTACGCGATCTTCCAAGGCATGCAGCAGATCGTGCTCCCCACCCAGATCGCGGCCATCGACGAAGGCGGCAAGGTCGGCGCCTACGGCCTGCTCGCCTCGATCGGCGCCCTGGCCGCGGCGATCGGCAACCCGGTCTTCGGGGCCCTCTCGGATCGGACGCGCAGCCGGTTCGGCCGGCGGACCCCGTGGCTCCTGATCGCAGCGATCGTCGCCGCACTCCTGCTCGCCCTGCTCGGCGGGATGACCGATCTGTTCTGGCTCGGCGCCGCCTACATCGGGGTCATGCTCACGATGAGCGCGTTCCAGGCCGTGATCACTGCCGTCATGCCCGACCGCGTGCCCGAAGCCCGTCGGGGTATGGTGTCGTCGATCGCCGGCGTCGCCGTCACCGTCGGCGTGATCTACGGCCTCAATGTCGCACCGTTCTTCGTCGACCGCCCCGTCATCGCCTACCTGGTGATCGCCGCCCTTCTTCTCGTCGGCACCCTCCTCCTGGTCTTCCTCACGCCCGACCCGACGGCGAGCCGAGCAGCGGAAGCCGCCCCGGTCGCCCGCGAACGCCAATCGCTCCGGCACTTCTTCTCCGGGCTCGCCGACCACGACTTCGCCTGGGCCTTCTGGGCACGCGTGGCCATCATGGTCGGCTACTGGACCATCTCGACGTACCAGCTCTACACGTTGACCGACTACATCGGCGTCAAGAACCTGCCCGGCGGCAACATCGCGGCCGCCGTCGCGCTCCTCGGAACGATCAACATGGCGGCGAGCTTCGTGACGACGATCGTCTCGGGGCCGCTCTCCGACAAGCTTCGGCGCCGGAAGATCTTCGTGATCATCGCTTCGTTCGGGGTGGCGGCCGGGGCGCTCATCCCCGTGTTCGTCCCGAGCTTCGCGGGCATGATCGCGTACTCGATCGTCGCCGGCCTGTTCTTCGGCATCTACAGCGCGGTGGACCAGGCCATCATGACCCTCGTCGTGCCGCACGCCGAGAACAACGGGCGCGACCTGGGCCTGCTCAACGTGGCGACAACGGGGCCGCAGATCGCCTCGCCGTTCATCGCGGCGCTCATCATCACCGCGCTCGGCGGGTACCCGCCACTGTTCATCTTCGCCGCCGTCGCCGCCGCGCTCTCCGCGTTCTTCATCATCCCCATCCGAAAGGTCCGCTGACCATGCCGTACACCATCGTCCCCACCGACTCCGGGCTGCTCAGGGGAATGGACTCCGCCGCGGTCGTGAGCCTTCTCGGCGTCCCGTACGGCGCGACCACCGGCGGCGCCAACCGCTTCCGCGCCCCGCAGCCGGTCGAGCCGTGGAGCGGGGTCCGCGACGCCCTCGCCTTCGGGCCGAGCGCCCCGCAGGTCGACACCCGCACGCACGCGGCCGCGAACGGGCCCCGGATGCTCTCCCTGCTCTACCCCCGCGGCGGATGGCCGGTCGAGGGGGGCACGATCGACGAAGACTGTCTGCGGCTGAACATCTGGGCGCCGTCCGCACGCCAGGACGACGCACTGCCGGTGCTCGTCTGGCTGCACGGCGGCGGGTTCACCCACGGCTCCGGCAACGAGATGGTGTTCAACGGCGACGAGCTCGCCCGGTTCGGCGACCTGGTCGTCGTGAGTGTCACCCACCGGCTCGGGATCACCGGTTTCCTCGACCTGCGGGACGAAGGCTTCCCGGACTCCGCCAACGCCGGCATGCTCGACATCGTCGCGGCGCTCGACTGGGTTCGTCGCAACATCGCGTCGGTGGGCGGTGACCCGGCGAATGTGACCGTTTGCGGGCAGTCGGGCGGCAGCGCGAAAGTCGGAACATTGCAAGCGATTCCCGCAGCGCGGGGGCTCTTCGCCCGCTCGATCATGATGAGCGGCCCGTTCGCGATCCTCCCACCGCAGGAGCACTCGGCCCAGACCCGGCGCCGAGCCCTCGCCGCACTCGGCGAGCCCGCGATCGGGGAGCTGCAGAGCATCCCACTGGAGCGTCTGCTCGACGCTCAGGCCGGGATGCTCGGGTTCGGCGTCACCCGCTTCGGTGCCACACCCGTCGAGCAGCTGCTGGGGTTCGGGCCGTCGCTCGACGAGGTGCACGCCCCGCGGCAGCCTTTCCATCGAGAGGACGGCACCGCCGAGCTCGTCGGAGACCAGCTCATGATCGGGTGGACCGCGCATGAGGCCGGCCTGCTCCTGGTGGACGAGCCGGAGTACACGACACGGATGACCCGCGATCAGGTCGCCCGCCTGATCGAGGAGGATGAGCCCGGTCAGGGTGCCGCCGCCTACGACGCCCTCGCCGCCGAGTTCCCGGCCGAGCCGCCGCACCTCCTCTGGTCCCGCCGGATCAGCGCGCGGGTCATGCGCGACCCCGCCGTCGAGATCGCGGACGCCGTCGCACCGACCGCAGGCAACGTCTGGGTCTACCAATTCGACCAGACGACCGAGGTGCTCGACGGACTGCTCGGATCCTGCCACAGCCTCGAGCTGGCCTATGTGTTCGGCACGGTTGACCGCATCCCGCTCACCGGTCGTGACCCCGCCCGCGTCGAGACCTCGCGGCGGATGATGGGCGCCTGGTCGGCCTTCGCACGGTCGGGGAACCCTGCCGACGGCGAGGACGGCTGGCACCCCTGGACGCGGGAGGATCGCGACGTCCACCATTTCGGCCGACCTCTGGGAGCGGGTGTCTCACCTGCCGCCGCCGACTTCGGCGCGCCCGTGAAGAGCATCCCGGCCTGAGCGCGAACCCGAAGGGAATGGACACGCCCCCGCCGACGCTGCCCCTTGGGTGAGCACCTCGACCGCACTGACATTCGACCGGTTCGGCGACATCGGCGCCCTGACCCTCAGCACCGTCGCGGACGGCCCGCTGACGAAGAACCAGGTGCGCATCGCGGTCACCGTCGCCGGGCTCAACCCCGTCGATTGGCAGATCGTGGAATCGCCCGCACTCGCGGACGCGTTCGGAATCTCACTCCCCTCCGGCTTCGGCAACGACTTCGCCGGCGTCGTCGCCGACGTCGGGAGCGCCGTCACGCGGTGGAGCGTCGGAGACCGCGTGTTCGGCGGCGCCCGCGGTGCGGCCGTTGCCACCTCGGTAGTGCTCGAACAGGATCATCGCAGCCTGCACGCGACACCCGACGGGGTATCCGAGCTGAGTGCCGGCGTGCTCGACATCGCCGGCCGCACCGCGTCGGCCGTCTTCGACGCCCTCGCCGTGCGACCGGGTGACGTCGTCCTGGTCGGCGGGGCGGCCGGCGGGGTCGGGTCGATCCTGGTGCCGCTCCTCGTTCGTGCCGGCGCGACCGTCGTCGGAACAGGCTCGGCGTCGTCCTTCGACGACCTCCGGTGGCTCGGTGCCGCCCCCGCGCAATACGGTCCCGGCCTCGACGAAGCCGTGCGCGCGCTGGCTCCGGGGGGAGTCGACGCGGCGGCCGATCTGCACAGCACCGAGACCGCCCACAGCGCGCTGAGGCTCGGCGTCGCCCCTCGCCGGATCGTCACGATCGAGGCGGACGACCCGCCGAGCGGAGTCCGGGCGGTCAACGGCTCGGACGCGCGGCCGGACGCCCTCCGAGAGCTCACCGACCTGATCGCGTCCGGCGCATTGGCCATCCCCATCGCCGCGACGTACCCCCTCGCTGAAGCCCCGGCCGCGGTCGCCTTCCAGCGCCGTCGACACGCGCACGGCAAAGTGGCGATCGAGATCGGCCGCGGGAGTGCAACCACACCCTGAAGCCTGGCGCCGGCGCGGTCGATCCGAGAGACTGACCAGATGACCCGAGTGTTCGCCGCGGTGAGACGGTACCCCATCGTGGCGCTCACCCTCGCGATCATCGTGCTCGGCGCTGTGCTCGCCCTCAGCGGCGCCGGCTGGCTCGTGCAGTGGATCTTCAGCGGATACGCCGTCATCATCGCGGTCTGGCAGGCGGTCGGGATGGTGCGGGCTCTGCTGCGCCGCGAGTTCGGCCTCGACATCCTGGCCGTGACCGCGATCGTGGCAACCGTGCTCGTGGGCGAGTTCGTCGCATCCATCGTCGTCGTGCTGATGCTCACCGGAGGCGAGGCGCTCGAGGACTACGCCAACCGGCGGGCCAAACGAGAACTGGATGCACTGCTCACGCGTTCCCCGCAGCTCGCGCACCGCGCCGACGGCCAGGGGTTCGCCGACGTTCCGGTCGACGACGTGCTCGTGGGCGATGTGCTGCTGGTGCGCCCGGCGGAAATCGTGCCGGTGGACGGAATCCTGCTCTCGCCCGAGACGTCGCTCGACCAGTCGTCGATCACCGGCGAGAGCATCCCGGTCGAGAAACGGGAGGGCGATACGGTGTTGAGCGGCGCGGTGAACGGCTCCGTGGCCGTGGAGATCCGCGCGACGGCCGCCGCTGGGGCCAGCCAGTACCAGCAGATCGTCGCCCTCGTCGCCCAGGCGTCCGAGAGCAAGGCCCCGGTTGTCCGCTTGGCCGACCGCTTCGCGGTGCCGTTCACCGTCTTCTCCCTCATGATCGGTGCCGTGGCCTGGTGGGTCAGCGGCGATGCGGTGCGGTTCGCGGAGGTGCTCGTTCTGGCCACGCCCTGCCCCCTGCTGATCGCCGCGCCCGTCGCCTTCATCGGCGGGATGAGCAGGGCCGCCCGCGACGGGATCATCGTCAAGGGTGGCGGGGTGCTCGAGCAACTCTCCTCGGCGAAGACCGTCGTCTTCGACAAGACGGGCACCCTCACCACGGGCACCCCGTCGCTCACCGAGGTGCGGGCGGAACCGCCGTTCACCGCCGACGACCTGCTCGCCTCCGTCGCGAGCGCCGAACAATACTCGTCTCATGTGCTCGCGGCGTCGATGATCTCGGCGGCGCAGGCGAGGGGGCTCGACCTGCACCCTGCCGACTCGGCGAGTGAGGAGGCCACGAACGGCGTCGTCGCGCAGATCGCGGGACGTGAGGTGGTGGTGGGGAAGTTCGCTTTCGTGGCCTCGCACGCCCCGGACGCTCGACGCACCACCATCGGCCCCGGCGAGCTGGCGGTCTACGTCGCCATCGACGGCGCGTTCGCGGGCGCGGTGCTCGCCGCCGATCGGCTGCGGGACAACGCCGCGAGCACCCTGGAACGCTTGCACCGGCTCGGCGTGACCGAGGCGATGATCCTCACCGGGGATGCGCAGGAGACGGCTGAGCACATCGCCGCCGAACTCGGTGTGAGCCGGGTGCGTGCCGAGTGCCTTCCCGCCGACAAGGTCGCTGAGGTCTCGGCCATCCGCGCCCGGCCGGTGATCATGGTGGGCGACGGCGTGAACGACGCCCCGGTGCTCGCCGCTGCCGACGTCGGAGTGGCGATGGGGGCGAAAGGGGCGACCGCCGCGAGCGAGTCGGCCGACGCCGTGATCCTGGTCGACGACATCTCGCGCACGGCGGATGCCGTGCAGATCGGAAGGGACACCGTGCGCATCGCCCTGCAGAGCATCTGGCTCGGGATCGCGATCTCGGCCGCGCTGATGGTCGTCGCCGCGTTCGGGGTGATCCCGGCCACAGCCGGTGCGCTCCTCCAAGAGGTGGTCGACCTCGCCACCATCCTCGCCGCCCTCCGCGCCCTGGGCGGGCGCCGGGGGCGCTGACGCATCAGCTTTCGGAGATCTTCTTCAGGAGCGCCGTCGCCTGGCGGAGCACTGCGAGTTCGGGCACCGCAAGGCGCTCGATCTCCGAATCGAGCCAGGAGATGCTCCGAGCTTGAACGGCCGCCTCGATCTCCGCCCCCTTCGGCGTCGGCTCGAAAAGCACTCTGCGGCCGTCCGTCGGATCGGGGACACGGATCGCGTAGCCGTCAGCGGTGAGGCGGTTCACGGTCTGGCTCATCGAGCCGGGGGTCACATGCGCTCGGTCGCTGAGCGCTTTGAGACTCTGCGGTCCGTTCTTCCGCAGCTGGGCCAGCACGCCGATCGCCGCATCCCCAAGCTCCCCCTGCGCGCGCTCCGAGCGGAATCTGCGATAGATCCCGGCCACCGCCGCCCGTACGTCGGCGCTGACAGCCCGCACATCGTCGGACGGTGTCGGGTCGCTTGCGGTTCCGCTCATGACTCGTTAGTGTAACAAAGCATGTCATTAGTAGTACTAACGAAGTAACGGAACGCACGATGGGAAGCAGAAAAGAGCCGACCGGCACCCGGCCGTTCGGAGCGCGCTTCACGTTCCCCCTGCTCCTGGGATCGACCCTCAACCCCATCAACAGCTCGATGATCGCGACCGGTCTCGTCGGCATCGCCGCCGACTTCCACACCGGACCGGGCCAGACAGCGACCCTGGTCTCGGTGCTCTACCTGTGCAGTGCGGTCATGCAGCCCACCATGGGCAAACTGTCGACCCTGTTCGGCCCCCGCCGCGTCTTCCTGATCGGCATCGGCATCCTGTTCCTGGGAGGGCTGACCGGAGCGGCCGCCCCGGCCTTCGGGTTCCTGCTGGTCTCGCGCGCGCTGATCGGCATCGGAACGTCAGCGGCGTACCCCACGGCGATGGCACTCGTCCGCCGGCGAGCCGATGGGCTCGGCACCGGAATCCCCTCCCGCGTACTGGGGAACTTCTCGATCGCCTCCCAGGTCGCCACCGTGTTCGGCCTGCCCATCGGCGGCGTGCTGGCGGGAGCATTCGGGTGGCGCGCCCTGTTCCTCGTCAACATTCCCCTCGCGATCATCGTGTTCGCCTTCGCCGCTCGCGGCATCGCCCGCGATCCGATTCCCGCGACCGACCGAGGGAACGTACTCAAGGCGATCGATCTGCCGGGAATCGCGTTGTTCGCCGCGGGCATCGTGGCCCTGCTGCTGTTCCTCTCCGACCTGACCGACCCGGCCTGGTGGGTGCTGATCGTGGCCGCCCTGCTCCTCACGACCCTCCTGCTCTGGGAGCGCCGGGTCGACCGCCCCCTCATCGACGTGCGGATGCTCGCCCGCAACAGCCCCCTGCAACGCACCTACCTGCGGCAGACCCTCGTCGGGCTGGGCATCTACACCACCCTCTACGGGGCGAGCCAATGGATGGAGCAGGGCGCCGGTCTTTCGCCGTTCACGGTCGGGCTGATCCTGCTCCCGCTGTCGGCGGCGAGCATCGTACTGGCGCGCATCAACTCGAACAAAGGATGGATCCGCTACCCGCTCATCGCCGGCGCAGGCACCCTCGTGCTGACCGGGGCGGCGATCCTGCTCCTTCACAGCGGCTCGAACGTCCTGGTGATCGGCCTGGTCGGCACGACCCTGCTGCTGGGGGTGACCAACGGCTTCTCCGGTTTCGCCAACCAGGCGACCCTCTACCTCCAGGCGCCGGCAGAAGACATCGCGGTCGCCGCCGGCCTGTACCGCACGTTCGCCTATGTCGGAGCCATCTTCTCCGCCAGCCTCATCGGCATCGTCTTCGGCCCCCGGATCACAGACGACGGATTCCACCGCCTCGGCTGGGTGATCATCGGAATCGGCGTCGTCTCCCTGCTACTCACCGTGCTCGACCGACGCATCCCCGTTCTCGCCCATCCGGACGAGCCCGCCCCCTGAGCGCGCGCCTGAGCTCGCCCTCGAGCCCGCCCGCCCATCCCGCAACGCCCCGACAGAAGGAACCGAACATGCCCCTCACGACTCTCGACCCCCAGACCGCCCTCCTGGTGGTCGACCTCCAGACCGGAATCCTCGAGCGCCCGTCCGTCGAACCGATCGACCGCATCATCGAGCGGGCCCGCGCACTCGCCGACGCGTTCCGCCGCCACGGTCTGCCCGTCGTCCTGATCAACGTCGACGGCGGCCCGGCCACGCGCAGCGATGCCAACCACGCCGGGACGAGCCGGGTGATACCCGACTCGATGACCGCCCTCGTCGACGGGCTCGGCCGGCAGCCCGGCGACCACATCGTCACCAAACACACCTGGGGCGCGTTCACCGGCACGGGACTCGCCGATCACCTCGCCGGGCTCGGCGTGACACAGGTCGTCGTCACTGGCGTCTCCACGAGCGCGGGGGTGGAATCGACGGCCCGGCACGCGCAGGAGAATGGGTTCCACGTCACTTTCGCCACCGACGCCATGACCGACAGCAGCGCCGAAGCGCACGAGAACAGCCTCACCCGCATCTTCCCCCGGGTCGGCGAGACCGGAACGACCCAGGAGATCATCGACCTCCTCACGGCCACGCGACCCTGAGCTCCATCAGGATGCGTCCTCCGCGAACACCCGTTTGGCGACCTGGATGGCCGACATGGCCTTGGGCCGGCCGGCGTAGAACGCGAGGTGGATGATCACCTGCTGGGCACGACTGGGCTCTGGCATGGTGTCCCTCATTCCGCTCGGATGTCTCTTCATGATGCGCCGTCGGAACCCGGGCAGGGAGGTACTGGTGTGACCTCCAAATTCCGTCCACATTGCACTCTCAGGTAATGGGTGCAATATTGCACCTTGTGAACGAGAGTGCAATCTCCACGCGCGAGCGCCGCAAGGCCGAGACCGCGCTGGGGCTCAAGAGCGCCGCTCGCCGGCTCACGATCGAGCGGGGCCTCGGCGGCTTCACCATCGAGGAGCTGTGCGACGAGGTCGGCGTCTCCCGCCGCACCTTCTTCAACTACTTCGCGACCAAGGAGAACGCCGTCATCGGCTTCTCCATCGACGCCGACGAATCCGGCGCCGCCGAGCGCTTCACCGCTGCCGGCAAACGAGGCCTCCGCCACCTGGTCGACGATCTTCTCGAAATGCACGTCGACCGCTGGACATCCGACGGCATCACACCCGCCGAAGCCCGGCAGCTCCTGGCCGCTTTCGAACGCGAGCCCCGACTGATCGGCCATCTGCTGGAACTTGCCGGCGTGGGCGAGCGCGGTGACATCGAGCTCGTCGAGCGCCGCGAAGGCCTCCCCCCCGGCGACCTGCGCGCGGCCGCGGCGGTGCAGCTGGCCGGGGCCGTGCTGCGCGCGAGCACCGAGGAGTTCTTCCGCAGCGACGGTGCCGACGATGTGCCCACGATCCTGCGCCGACGACTCGACGCCGTGCGCGAGCTCTTCTGATCACGACAACAACGACCCACTTGATCACGACCACCACCGAACGGACCCTATGACCGCCATCGCCCCCGCGCCGATGCTGCTGACCAAGCGGCGCATCTGGATCATCTTCAGCGCCCTCATCGCAGGGATGCTGCTCTCCAGCCTCGACCAGACCATCGTCTCGACCGCCATGCCGACCATCGTCGGCGACCTCGGCGGCGTCGAGAACCAGGTTTGGATCACGACCGCATACATCCTCGCCACCACGATCGTGATGCCGGTCTACGGCAAGCTCGGTGACGTGCTCGGGCGACGTTGGCTGTTCATCATCGCCATCGCGATCTTCACCGCGGCCTCGATCGGATGCGCGTTCGCCACCGACTTCTGGATGTTCGTCGTGTTCCGCGCCATGCAGGGCCTCGGCGGCGGCGGGCTGATGATCCTCTCGCAGGCGATCATCGCCGACATCGTGCCGGCGAACGAGCGCGGAAAGTACCTCGGCCCGCTGGGCGCGATCTTCGGCCTCTCCGCCGTCGCCGGCCCGCTGCTCGGCGGCTTCTTCGTAGACCACATGACCTGGCAGTGGGCGTTCTACATCAACATCCCGGTGGGCATCGCCGCGCTCGTGATCGCCCTGTTCGCGCTCACCCTGCCGAGCAAGAGGGCCACACGCCCGATCGACATCCTCGGCATCCTATTCCTGTCGATAGCGACGACCTGCCTGATCTTCTTCACCGACTTCGGCGGCGACAAGAGCCACGGCTGGGGCGACCTGGGAACCTGGGCGTGGGGCGTCGGCATGCTGGCCGCTGCTGTCGCGTTCGTGATCGCCGAGGCGAAGGCCAAAGACCCGATCATCCCGCTCAGCCTGTTCAAGAACCCGATCTTCGTCAACGCGACGGCGATCGGTCTGGCCATCGGCATCGGCATGTTCGCCGCCATCGGCTTCGTCCCGACCTTCCTGCAGATGTCGTCCGGAACCTCCGCAGCGGCGTCGGGGCTGCTGATGATCCCGATGATGGTCGGTCTGATCGGCACCTCGATCCTGTCGGGCACCGCGATCACGAAGACCGGGCGGTACCGTCTCTACCCGATCCTCGGAACGGTGATCACCGGCATCGCGATGGTCTGCATGACCACGCTGGCCGCCGCCACCCCGATCTGGCTGATCTGCGCATACCTGTTCATCTTCGGTGCCGGTCTCGGCCTGATCATGCAGGTCGTCGTGCTGGTCGTGCAGAACGCGGTCCCGGCCGCGCAGCTCGGCACCGCAACCTCCACCAACAACTACTTCCGCGAGGTGGGGGCCGCGCTCGGCACTGCGGTCTTCGGCACCATCTTCACCACCCGGCTGGCCGAGAACCTGACCGGCGTGTTCACCAAGGCGGGCGCCTCGCCGACCGACGCGGCGGGGGCGACCGCGACCCTCAGCCCGGCGGCCCTCGACAAGCTGCCGGAGGCCGTGCACACCGGCGTCGTCAACGCATACGCCGATGCCCTCGCCCCCGTGTTCTGGTACCTCCTCCCGTTCATCGTCGCGGCGTTCCTGTTGTCGCTGTTCCTCAAGCAGATCCCGCTCTCCGATCAGGCCGGTCTCGTCGCCCGTGGTGAGGCCATCACCGGCGAAGAGGCGGAACTGCTGGAGGCGCAGCAACGCGAGGCGTCTTCGCGACGCGAGTCACGCTCGAAGGCCGAACCCGGCAAGACTGACGCCGACGCCGACGCCGACGCTGACAAGGCGGACGCTGACGCTGACGCTGACGCTGACAAGGCGGACGAGCTCCGCTGACGGCGGCCGGCGCCGCTCGGCGGCGCCGGCTCCCGCTCTCAGCTGCGGTGACGTTCCGCCGTGGCGGCGTTGCGGGATGCCAGCCTCGCGAACGCGTCGGCGAGTTCGGGGGCCCGAGCACCTCGATGTCGGCATCGAAGCGGTTGAGCGAGGCAGCCAGCGCAACCCACGACCATGAGCCGGTCTCCAGGAGGCACCGATCTGATCCGAGGTCTTCGACGACGCCGTCGCCCGCGAACGGCAGAACCTGAGCGGCCGCCAGGCCGAGGATCACCTTCCCGACGCAGGGCCACCGGTCGGCGCTCACGGAGCCCTTGAAACGGGCTGACACGAACGAGGCGACATCGCCGCCGGGAACCTCCCGGGGAGTGAAACGGGGTCCATTCGGGGTGCGGGGCACGATACGGTCGGCGCGGAACAGACGCCAGTCGGCGCGGTCGAGATCCCACGCGACGAGATACCAGCGGCCCTGGGCCGTCACCAGATGGTGGGGCTCCGCCCGGCGCGGCGACACCGCGTCCACCCCGGCAGCGCCCGGGTTCGTCGCGTAGTCGAAACGCAACACCTCGTGCGCGCGGGTCGCCGCAGACAGGGCGATGAGCACATCCGTCGAGACCGCATCGGGTGTCGCGTCACCGCTGCGCCCCGGAACGGTCGTGAACTCCACCGAGTCCAGTCGGTGACGCAGCCGCGACGGCATCACCTGCCGCACTGTCGTCAAGGCTCGCAGCGCGGCCTCCCCGATCCCGGCCCCGCTGCCCGTCGCCGTCTGCAGAGCGACCGCCAGAGCGACGGCCTGGTCGTCATCGAAAAGCAGGGGTGGGAGCTCGCTGCCCGCGTCGAGACGGTAGCCGCCATCCGGTCCCTTCGTGGCATGGATGCGATACCCGAGCTCGCGCAGCCGGTCGACGTCGCGTCGCACCGTGCGATGGCTGATGGCGAGCCGCTCGGCGAGCACCGACCCCGGCCAATCGCGTCGTGCCTGCAGAAGCGACAGCAGTTGAAGCAGTCGGGAGGTGGTCGTCGCCATCTCTTCATGGTAGGGGTACAGAGGACAGAAACTGTCCTCTACTCCTGCGAGAGTGACTGTCGTCGGGGAGGAACCCGACGCCACCTCAAGGGAGCGAATATGAGCACCACGACCACCACCCACCTCAACTTCCGCGGCGACGCCCGCGCGGCTCTGGCCTTCTACCAGTCGGTCTTCGGCGGCCAGGCCACGATCACGACCTACGGCGACCTCGGCATGCCGAAGGACGCTCCTGGTGCAGAGAACGTCGTCTTCGGCGGACTCGAAACCGCGGAGGGCTTCCGCGTGATGGCCTACGACATCCCGGACCGCTCCGACGCTGCGACGGCCGACGTCGACCCGTCCGCCGACCCGTCCGCCGACCCGGCCGCCGACCCGTCCGCCGAAACCGGTTCGACGCGCCGCGAGAACGGTCTCACGCTCACCGACCGGCCTTTCTTCGTCTCGGTTCGCGGCGAGTCGTTCGCCGAGGTGCAACAGTACTGGGCGGGGCTCTCGGTCGGCGCAACGATCGTCGAAGCATTCGCAGCATCGGCGTGGAGCACCGGGTTCGGCATGCTGACCGACCGCTTCGGGGTGACCTGGGTTCTCGACGTCGCCGCCGCCTAGCCTTCGCGAGACCTCTTATCAGGAGCCGACGCGCGGGGAGCGCCGCAGAGTCCTGTTATCAGGACTCTGCGGCCATCCGTCGCCGTCTTCTCCTGAAAACAGGCCCGACGCAGCCTCCTGAAACAGGCCCGGCGTCGCCTCCTGAAAACAGGCCCGACGCAGCCTCCTGAAAACAGGAGCCGACGCGCGGGGAGCGCCGCAGAGTCCTGTTATCAGGACTCTGCGGCCATCCGCCGCCGTCTTCTCCTGAAAACAGGCCCGGCGCAGCCTCCTGAAAACAGGCCCGGCGCAGCCTCCTGAGAACAGGCCCGGCGCAGCGCGACCGCTCAGTCGCCGATGTCGCGGAGGTCCTTGTCGGCGTTGTTCGGCCCGGTGAGCACGGTGAAACCGGTGATGACGAGAGTGGCGATGATGTAGATCGCCAACGGCCAGACGGCCCCGGCGCCCAACGAGATCAGCATTGTCGCGATGAACGGCGCGCTGCCGCCGAAGATCGCCGCACCCAGCTCACGGCCGGCGCTGACCCCGCTGTACCGCACGTTCGAGCTGAACATCTCAGCGGCGAACGCCGCCTGCGGCCCGAAGATCATGTCCTTCAGAATCGGGAGGCCGATGACGATGGCCAGGAACACGAGCCACGGATCACGGGTGTTCAGCAACCAGAAGAACGGGAATACGTAGAGCACCGTGAGCACGACGCCGGTGACGATGATCTTCTTCCGGCCGACCCTGTCCGACAACCAGCCCCAGAACGGGATAGTCACCATCTCAAGGGCCGCGGCGACGCCGACCGCCCACAGCAGCGCGGTGCGGTCCATCCCGAGGTTCGCCGTTCCGTACGACAGCGAGAACGTCTGGATCAGGTAGCCCCACACCGCGCCGCCCATGACGAGACCGATGGTGCGCAGCACAGCCATCGGGTGTTTGGTGAACACGGTCACCAACGGCGCTCGCTTGGTGTCGGCCTTCTTGATGTCCTTGAAGACCTTCGTCTCCTCCAGGCGTGACCGCACGATCACGCCGAAGATCACCAGCACGACGCTGAGCAGGAAGGGGATGCGCCAGCCCCAAGCGAGGAACGCATCGTTGGGCAATGCTGAGACCAGGGCGAACACCACGGTGGCCAGAACGAATCCGGCTCCCGTCCCCATCGACGGCACCGCCCCGAAGAAGCCCCGCCGTTTGATCGGGGCGTTCTCCATCGTCAACAGTGTCGCGCCCGCGAACTCTCCACCCACCGCGAAGCCCTGAACGATCCTGAGAACGCAGAGGAGGATCGGCGCCCAGATGCCGATCTGCGCGTTCGTCGGCAGCAGACCGATGAGCGCCGAGCTCAGACCCATGGTGATGAACGTGAACATCAGGATCGGTTTGCGGCCGATCTTGTCACCGAGGTTCCCGAGCACGAAACCACCGATCGGGCGGGCGAGGAACCCGACGCCGAGGGACGCGAAGGCGGCGAGGGTTCCGCCGACGCCGCTCGAGCCGAACATGAGGGGGCCGAGAACCAGCGCCGAAGCGAGGCCGTAAAGGTTGAAGTCGTACCACTCCAGGACGGTACCGACCGTGCTGGCGAGCAGAGTGCGCCGAGAAGCCGATTCCGAGAGCTCGGTGCCGGACCGCTCGTGCTGAGCGACGTTGCTCATGAATGTCATCCTTTGTTCTGTGAATGCTGGGCGGGGTGCGCCGGAGCATCCGGACGAGCGTCGGACCGGGGGATCCGACGCGAGCAGCGCCCACGGATGCGGGCCCGCTCATCGGCCCGACCTCCGACCTGTCGGACTGGCATTCGCGCAGGGCACCAGTTCATCACGCCGGGGGTCGGGCGCCGGTTCGTTCAGGCGGCGGACACTTCCGGCTGTCTGATCGAACCGGGGATCATCGCGCCCTGCGCGACGAGGCGCGCTCGGAGGGCGTCCACATCGACGTCGCGCACCCGCCCGTCGACAGCGAGTGCCATCGCGGCGGCCGTGCCGGCCGCCTCGGCCAACGCCATGCAGGTGCCCATCACCCGCGCGGACGCGAACACTGTCGAATCCACGGAGATCGTGCGACCACTCAGGAGCAGACCGTCGACGTCTTTCGGCACGAGGGAGCCATACGGGATGCCGTACGGCTTCTCGATCACGGAGAGTTCGATGCCTTCACCGGTGCCGGAGTGGATGTCGATGTTGTACGCCGACTGCGCGATCGCGGCCTCGGTGGTCGCCTCGCTGTCGAGGTCGTCCATGGTCAGCCGGAACTCACCGAGGAAGTGGCGGGTCTCTCGGATGCCCAGCGCGGGGGCGATCTGCGAGATGACGACGTCTTCGAAACCGGGCACGTACTTCCGCATGAAGCCCACGATCTCAAGCACCTGCTCATACCCGGTCTCGAGTCCGGCGGAGAGTTCGACCGGGTCTGAGGCGTCGATGCGGGTGACGCGCGATGTGTTGATCGTCAGCAGCTTCTCGGACGCTGTGGCGATGTGGATGAACTGGTTGCGCGGAACCGAGAAGTCCCCGGCCTCGCGGGCCTTCCGCACCAGATCGGTCAGGCCGATGAAGCAATGTCCGCGGGTCTTGCGGAGGAAGTCGACATCGTATCCGGCGGCGTAGTCCTCTTTGATCCCCATCTCTTCCGGGTGCTCGTCGAGGAAGTCGAACAGGCGGTCGAGGTCATGCCCGGCGACGGTGAACACAAGGGTGCTCGGCTGCATGATCTGCGTGTTCTCCTGGCCACGCGTGAACGGGACTCCTGCGAGGTAGGCGAGGTCACCATCCCCGGTCGCGTCGATGAACTGCTTCGCCTCGATGCGCGTGGTCGTCAGCTTGCCGAAGACGGTGACCGCACGCAGCCGCACGTCGTCGTCGACCTCGGCGCCGATGAGCTCGTTCTCGAACAGGATGTCGACGCCCGCCTCTTTGCACATCTGCATGGCGACGATCTTCACGAGGTCAGACGAGACCGGGGTGATCGAGTTGTGCACGGGGCACCAGAAGTGTCCGGGAGAGCCGCCGAGCGCGGCCAGCCGGTCGATGAATTCCTGCGGGATTCCGTCGAGCGCCTTGTTGCCCGCCCGGTCGAGGAATCCGAGGATGCTCAACCCCGACGCGGCAGCGCCGCCGAGGGCCGCACTGCGCTCCACCAGGACGGTCCGCGCTCCGTTCCGTGCAGCGGCGAGCGCCGCCGGGAAGCCGCCGGGGCCGCCTCCGATCACGGCGACGTCGTAGCTGATGGACCTTTCACGAAGCGGGGGCTGAGCCACTGCCTGTCTCCTTACCTGGGGCGAGCGCGTCAGTCGCACACCGGTGAACAATCGATTTCTCAGAGAGTAGCGAACTCCGAAGCCGAGGTCAATCCGGCCGCTAGACTGAGGAACGATGTCGGATCAAACGGGTGCTCGCGAGGTCGTACCGACCCTTCGCGATGTCGCGAAGCAGGCCGGGGTGTCGACGCCCATCGCGTCGCGCGTACTCAACGACGACCCCGATGTGCGCGTGCGCGACGACACGCGCGCGCGCATCCTCGAGGTCGCCGCGACGCTCGGGTACATGCCCAACGGTGTCGCCCGCTCGTTGCGCCGATCCCGCTCGGATGCGATCGGGCTGGTCATGCACAACCTCACCAGCCCCATGAACACGACGGTGCTGGAAGGCGTGCGCGGCCGCTGCGCCAGCGCCGGCTACGTCACCCTCCTCGCCGACTCGGAACAACTCGCCGCCGACAGCAGCCACCTTCGGTCGTTCCTCTCACGCGGGCGCCTCGACGGCGTCATCCTCCACGTCGGACACGGCTACCACGAACAGCTCATCGCCGACGTGTCCCGACACGTTCCGGCCGTGCTCGTGAACTCGGACGGCTCAGGCTCCGTCCCCACCGCCCGGCTCGACGATGTCGCCGCCGGACGCACCGCAACGGAACACCTCATCGGCCTGGGACACTCGGACATCTGCTTCGTCGGCGGACCGAAAGAGGCCATCACTTCCCTCGGCCGCCAGCGCGGCTACGAAGAGGTTCTGCGCGAGGCGCACCCAGCCGCGCGCATCGATGTCGTCAGCGCGGGGTGGACGGATGAGATGGGTGCAGAGGCCGCGCGCCGCATCCTGAGCAGACCCCGACTGCCGACGGCCATCGTCGTCGCCAACGCTGTGACGGCGGCCGGCGTGCTCACCGCGCTTCGCCAGGCCGGCATCAGCGTTCCGAACGAGGTCTCGGTCGTGGGCATCCACGATGCATGGTTCGCGAACCACCTCGCGGTGTCGCTGACCACCGTGCGGTTGCCCCTCTTCGAACTCGGCGCGATGGCCGCTGACCTGCTTCTGGGAACGCTCGCGGGCGAGCCGACGCCGGCCAATGCGCTGATCGTCGACCCGCCGCCGATCCTCGTGATCCGGGAGTCGACCGCGCCTCCTCGCGCCGCGTCGCTCAGCTGACCTCACGACCGGCGCGAGAGCGCAGCAGGATGCGCCGAAATTCTCTCGGCGTCATCGAGTACTCATCCCGGAATCGCCGGTTGAAGTTCGACAGGTTGGCATACCCCGCCTCGTATGCGATCGACGAGATCGAGCGGCCCTCCTCTTCGAGGAGACGACAGGCGTGCGTCAGCCGAAGCCGACGCACCAGGTCGCTGAACGTCTGGCCGGTCGCCGCGGCGAAACGACGCGAGAACGACGACTCCGACATGCCGGCCATCCGCGCCGCCACCGCCAGCCGGGGCCCGTCATGAAGGTGCTCGAAGATGTAGTCGACGGCCGACGCGACGATATCCGACCGCTCCGACTCCGATCCCGCCGCAACCGCGTGCGAGCTCAGCGAACGCCAGTCGCCACCCGGAGCCCGGGCGAGAACCCCGAGCAGATCGAGCAGCCCGACCACACGGTCCGTCCCCGTGCGACCGCCGATGTCGAGCAGCATCTCAGCAGCACGGAACGCGGTCTCGCCGAGGAACTCCACCGCGCGAGCCGACCGTTCCAGCAGTGCATCCAGCTCGTGCAACTCGGGAGCGACAGCCCGCAGCCCTTCCAGCCACGCCGGGTGGAACTGCAGGACGACGTCCCGGTCGTCGAAACTCTCGCCGGGAGTCAGGTCGCTGACCCAGTCGTGCGGCGCATTCGACCCGACGAGGAAGAACGCCCCCGTCGAGAACGAACCGACGGCGTCGCCGATGACGTAACGACCGGAACCCCGGCGGAGGAGGTGCAGCTCGATCTCCGGGTGATGATTCCACCGCGCCAGCGGATCCGGAAACCCGTGCGTGCGCCAACGAAACGACGACTCGGGATCCCTCGGGATGACCTCGCGCACGGCCGTCCGGCCGATGTGGTGCTCTGCCGTCACCGCGCGCCGCCCTTCGCTCTCCCTCGCCACCGTCGACCACTGATGCTCGGCGCGCATTCTGCCGTCACGCGCGAGTCGATCGGTGCAACAAAGTATCACTATTCGCCGCCGATCGATCTAGTTCGCGATTCACGGCCTTCCTAGGCTGTGCTGTCGAGGCCCCTCCCGATCCAAAGGATGAACGCCATGACACCCGCCCTCCCCCGCGCAACCGCGCTGCCGTGCTGACCGCCGCGGGCGAGGTCAGACTCGACCAGCGACCCGTCCCCGCGTTCGGCAGCGACCAGCTCCTCGTGCGCGTCGACGCGGTCGGCGTGTGCGGGTCGGATGCGCACTATCTGCGCCACGGACGCATCGGCAGCCACGTCGTCACCGGCCCGATCATCCTCGGCCATGAAACGGCGGGCACTGTCGTCGCGGTCGGTGTCGCGACGGGTTCGCACGCGGTCGGCGATCGGGTCGCGATCGAACCAGGCGTTCCCTGCGGCCGGTGCGAGCTCTGCCGCAGTGGACGGTACAACCTGTGCCCGGATGTGGAGTTCCACGCCACACCGCCGTTCGACGGCACCTTGCAGGAGTACATCGCGGTGCGCGCGGATTTCGCGTTCACCCTGCCGAGCACCGTCCCCACCGAGCACGGCGCCCTCGTCGAACCGCTCGCGGTGGCGGTCTGGGCCTGCCGCAAGGCACGGGTCTCCCCCGGCTCGCGCGTGCTGGTTACCGGCGCCGGACCCGTCGGACTCCTGGCCGCGCAGACCGCTCGCGCCTTCGGCGCCACCACGGTCACCGTCACCGACATCGACCCGGTCAAACGGGATCTGGCACTCGCCTTGGGCGCCGACGCCACGATCGACGCCCGTCAGCTGGAGTCGTCGGCGGCGGAGTTCGATGTGCACATCGAGTGCTCCGGCAACGGCGGCGCCACCCGTGGCGGCATCGGGCGCCTGAGCCGAGGCGGCACCGCCATCCTGGTGGGGATGGGCGCCGACGGCGGCCTCGATGTTCCTGTGTCCTGGATCCAGGAGAGGGAACTCGTCATCACGGGCGTCTTCCGCTACGCCGACTGCTTTCCGGCCGCGATCGAGCTGCTGGCGGCCGGACGCATCCGCGTCGCCGAACTCATCACCGGTCGATACCCTCTCGCCGAGGCCGGGTTCGCCATCGACACGGCCGGGCGCGAAGGTGTCAGCAAGACACTCATCCTGCCGCAGGTCTGAGCCACGCCGTCGCCGTGACGACGTGGCGTACCGAGCCGGGTCACCGCATCCGAAAGGTGCTCCTCTTTTCAGGAGCCGACGCGTCCGGAGCGCCGCGGAGTCCTGTTGTCAGGACTCTGCGGCCATCCGTCGCCGTCTTCTCCTGAGAAGAGGCCCGGCGTCGCCTCCTGAGAAGAGGCCGGCGTCGCGCGACCGCAACGGATGCCCAGCCGGCAGCTCCGCAGCGGCCCACCGCCGGGTGGCGGTCATCCCGCGTCGACTTGCGCCGGGTCGGCGGTGGGCGCGAAGCCCCACTCTCACCGACGATGGGGTGAGGACACATCGTTGTGGTCCGGAACGAAGGAGTTCACCATGACCCAGACAATCGCGCGCCCGCCGTTCGACCCCGAGCTGGAGGCCGTGCTCGCGGTGCTCGCCGAATCGATGCCACCGTCGATCACCCCGGAGATGATCCCGCTCATGCGGCAGTCCGCGATCATCGAGACGAGCGACGACCTCGGCGAGCGCGGAATCGAGCGGAGCGACCTCACCATCCCCGGTTACCGCGGCGACGACATCGTCGTCAGCGTCTACACGAAGAAGGGACACACCGGTACCGGCCCCGGGATCTTCCACACCCACGGCGGCGGAATGATCATCGGCGACCGATTCGTCGGGATCGCGCCGATGCTCGACTGGGTCGAACAGCACGACGCGGTCTGCGTCACAGTCGAATACCGGCTGGCCCCCGAGTTCCCCGACCCGTACCCGGTCGAAGACTGCTACGCGGGTCTCGTCTGGATGACCGAGAACGCGACGGCGCTCGGCATCGACCCCGGCCGCATCCTCATCGCCGGGGGTAGCGCGGGCGGCGGGCTCGCGGCCGGCACCGCACTGCTGGCCCGGGACCGCAGTGGTCCGGCGCTCTGCGGTCAGCTGCTCATCTACCCGATGCTCGACGACCGCGACGCCACCGTGTCGACCAGGCAGATCGACGGAGTGGGCGTGTGGGACCGCACCAGCAACGTCACAGGATGGTCGGCCCTGCTGGGCGAGCGCCGCGGCACCGACGATGTGTCGATCTACGCCGCACCGGCCCGGGCGACCGACCTCTCCGGGCTTCCGCCCGCGTTCATCGACTGCGGCTCGGCGGAAGTGTTCCGCGACGAGGACGTCGCATACGCCTCGGCGCTCTGGGCCTCGGGTGTGCAGGCCGAACTGCACGTCTGGCCCGGCGGTTTCCACGGATTCGACATGATGGCGCCGCACACCGCGCTCGCCCGCTCGATGGTCGAAGCCCGCGGCGCCTGGGTCGCACGCCTGCTCGGCGACTGAGCACCGCATCCGCCGACCGCCCGTGCGGACTAGGGTGGGCGCAACGAGGTAACGGAGCCGCGATGCAAGAACTGGTCGGCCGCCTCTCGGCCCTCGACCCGGAGGCCACCGAGACGCTCAAGGTCATCACCTATTTCGACACGCTGCTGGCCGGCGGTGTCGGAATCGAGGCGCTCGTGCGCGGTGCCGCCGTTCTGGCCGGCGTCCCCGCGGGGTTCGCGGCCGGCTCCCGCACCGTTCGGGTCGATCCGGCCGGCCGGCGCGTGGCGGCGAACGAGGGCGCCGAGGCAACCTGGCCGGCCCGCGAGACGGGCGGCGGCACGGTCTGGATCGAGCGGGTCGCGGCGGCCCACGCCAACGACCAGATGGTGCTCGAAAGACTCGCGATGGCGGTGGGCATCACCGTCTCGCGGGATGGCGGTCTCGATCACGGCGCGACCGAGACCGCCATCGACCACGACATCGACCGCGATGAACGAGCCAAGGCGCTCGCCCGACTCCACGTGGATGCGCAGCAGACCGTGCGGATCGTCGCGCTTCCCGCTTCGGCCGCCGACCCGAGGTTCGGCCCTTCGGCCGTCGTCGCGACACCCTGGGGTCTGGTGCGCGCGATCGTGGTCGTGGATGCCGCCGCCGCGGTCACCGGCCGCGCAGGCATCGGCCTCGCCGTCGAAGCCATCCGGCTGCCGACCTCATGGCGGTCTGCCATCCTCGCGCTGCGTCTAGCCGGAGCCGACCCCGTCGACGCCGGTGCCCTGGGGGCGTCGATGCTGCTCGTCGAGGCCGCGGATGCGCTTCCCGAGCCGCACCCCGACGTCGCAGCACTCGAATCGCTCGCCGACCGCCCGGGTGCTCTCGACGCCCTTGACGCCCTCGCCGAGACGGGGAGCGTGCGCAGCGCCGCCCTGAGACTCGGCGTGCACCATTCGACCCTGCAGACGAAAGTGGCGTCGTTGAGCGCCCGACTGGGGTACGACCCGCGCACCCCCGCCGGGCGCACACGGTACACGCTCGCCCGTACCCTCCTCACCGCGGGCCGAGCCCACTTCAGCTGACCCGGCCGGGGTGCGGAAAGAGCACCGAGGGGTTACGAGGCGGAGGCGTTCGCCAGGGCGAGGATCTGGTCGACCTGCTCGGGGCCGAAGTCGTCCCCGGCGATCATGCCGATCCGGCCGATCGGGAACGAGCCCATCATCTTCGCCATGTCCACACCCTCCGGCATGATCGACGACGCGCCCTCCATGGCCGAAGCCATCTGCGCCATGGCCTGCTGCACGATCGGCCCGGCGACAGGATGCGCGAACACTTCGGCAAGCGAGGACTCGCGGGTCAGCGCCACGACGACCGTGTCCCCGGCGACCTCGACGGTCGTGGAGGAGCGGATGTCGCGGCTGGAGGCGGCGACATCCACGGTGTACGCCCCGCCTTCGACGACCCAGCGGTCGGCGCGGGCGTTCCAGTACGCGAGATCGGCGCGGCGAACGGTGAGAAGCACCTCCCGGCTCTCGCCGGCCTCGAGCGCCACCAGCGCGAAGGCCTTGAGCTCGCGCTCGGGGCGAAGCACGGCCTCGGAGACCAGACCGGTGTACGCCTGGACGACCTCGCGACCGGCGCTGTCGCCCGTGTTGGTCACCGTCACGCGCACCTCGACATCACCGTCGGCGTTCACGGAGGCCGCCGCATCCCCGTACCCGAAGGTCGTGTACGAGAGTCCGTGCCCGAACGGGAAGGTCACGTCGATCTTGCGGGCGTCGTACCAGCGGTAGCCGACGAACAGCCCCTCGGCGTAGCGTACGTGACCGTCTTCGCCGGGGAAGTTGAGGTACGCCGGGGTGTCCTCCAAGCGCACCGGGATGGTCTCGGTGAGCTTGCCGGACGGGTTGATGTCGCCGTACAGCACATCGGCGATCGCGCCGCCGGCGGCCTGGCCGAGCAGCCAGCCTTCGAGGATCGCCGGCACCCGGTCGGCGAACGGGAGGGCGACGACGCCGCCGTTGGAGAGCACGACCACGGTGTTCGGGTTGACCTCGAGCACGGCGTCCAGCAGGTCGAGCTGCACGGCCGGCAGGTCGATGTGCTCGCGGTCGTAGCCTTCGGACTCGGCCGCGGCCGGCAGACCGAGGAACACGACCGCGACATCGTTCTTCGCTGCCAGGGCGACGGCGTCGGCCCGCAGCGCCGCAGCGTCGCCGCTGCCGTTGAGGGTGAAGCCCGGCGCCTGGAACACGAAGTCCTCGCCGGCCTTCGCAACGATCTCGTGCGCGACCACGTCGACACGGGTGGGGTTGATCATCGAGGATCCCGCACCCTGGTAGCGGGGCTGGTCGACGAAGGCACCGATCAGCGCCACCGACTTCTGGCCCTGGAGCGGGAGCAATCCGCCCTCGTTCTTGAGCAGGACGATCGAGCGCCCCGCCGCTTCGCGAGCAAGCGCGTGGTGCGCATCGACATCGAGCGGGCCGGAGACCCGCGGCGTGCTCTGCCAGCGCGTCGCGAGGGCGGCGATGCGGCCGGCCGAAGCATCCAGCAGGGCCTCATCGAGCGAGCCGTCACGGACGGCCGCGACGATCTGCGCGTCTGTGCGCCCGCCGCTGGACGGCATCTCGAGGTCCATGCCCGCGGCCAGGGCGGCGACCCGGTCGTTGACCGCACCCCAATCGGAGACGACGAGACCCTCGAAGCCCCACTCATCACGCAAGACGTGCGAGAGGAGGAACGGGTTCTCCGAAGCGAACACGCCGTTGACCCGGTTGTAGGAGCACATGACGGTGAACGGCTGGGCGTCCTGAACGACGCGCTGGAAACTCCGGAGGTAGATCTCGCGCAGCGGACGCGGGTCGATGTCGCTGGAGGACCGCATCCGGTCGCTCTCCTGATTGTTGGCCGCGAAGTGTTTCAGCGACGTGCCGACACCGGTCGACTGCGTGCCCTGCACGACGGCCGCGCCCATCACGCCGGAGACGATCGGATCCTCCGAGAAGTACTCGAAGTTCCGGCCGCACAGGGGCGAGCGCTTGATGTTGACGCCCGGGCCCAGGATGACGGCGACATCCTCGATGGACGACTCCACGCCGAGCGCCTCACCGACGCGGTGCGCCAGCTCTTCATCCCACGACGAGCCGAGCCCGACGGCAGGCGGGAAGCAGGTCGCCGGCACGCTGTCGCCGATGCCGAGGTGGTCGGCGCTGCCGCGCTGCTTGCGCAGACCGTGCGGACCGTCGGTGAGCATCACCGTGGGGATTCCGGCGCGTTCGACCCCCTTGGTCCACCAGAAGCTGGCGCCGCTGGTCAGCGAAGCCTTCTCTTCGAGCGTCAGGTCGGCGACGGATGCGGTGGCATCCGGGGTAGCGGTGTCGGTCATGGTGTTCAGCATCTTTCTTAGCGGAGTCGATTTTCTTGTCGGAGTCGATCAGACGGCGGTGAGTCGGGCGCGGTGCCCGAGGTGGAGGAACCAGACGGGGCGGCCGTAGTCCTGCCGCAGGAGCGGCCAGAACACCCACCACATCAGCAGGGCGGCGGCCACGCCCGCGGCGAGGCCGAAGACCGTGTCGGAGAGCCAGTGCGCATTGACGAGCGTGCGCTGCCAGACCATGCCGACCATCAGCACCGCCGCGATCACCCACCACGCTGTGCGCAGGAGCCGGCGGGAGGCGGGGATGAGGGCAGCGATACCGAAGACGAGCGCGCCCGCCGACACCGAGTGCCCGGACGGGAACGAGCCGTGGTCGACCAGGAACAGCGGGCCGAACAGTCCGTGTTCCGGGTCGGCGGCGGGGCGGGGGCGGTTGACCAGGTTCTTCATCACCTGGGAGAACAGCCCCGGCCCGACCAGCGTGATGCTCAGGAAGAAGAGCGCGGAACGCCACCGCCCCACGATGACCAGCACGGCGGGGATGACGACGACCGAGACCAGCGTTCCTGGGCCCTCACCGAGGTTCTGGAAGAACATCGGCACCGCGGTGCGGTACAGCGCGCTGTCTGGTGAGGCGCCGACGATCGTGCGCCACCAATCGTCGAGCGGCTGGGTGAACGGCACCCCACGGCCGATCATCACGAACACTCCCATGACGACGAATGCGGCGAGCAGCCCGAGCGACCACCACAGCATCTTCCGGGGCCGCGGAACCCGGAACGCTGCGCTCTGCACCTTCTGGCGCTGGTCGGTTCCGGCTGTCATCAGCGAACGGCTTTGATCGGCCAGACGGCGAAGGCGCCGAGGATGCTCAGGACGATGCCCACCGGGAAGAGCCCCGCGTAGCCGAGCGTGAGCACGATCGCTCCGGCCGCGGCCGGGGCGAGCGTCTGCGGAAGGGTCGCCGCGATGTTGACGACGCCGAGGTCTTTGGCGAACGATTTCGCGGAGGGGAGCACCTGGCTCATCAGCGCGGTGTCGACGGCCTGGAACATCCCGAAGCCGAGGCCGGAGACGAACGTCATGATCATCCAGGCCGGGAACGTCGGCGACACCCACGGGAAGACGAGCGCGAGGCCGGTCACGACCGAGGAGATGAAGACGAAGATCTTGCGTCGCCCGAGCTTGTCGGAGAGGGGCCCCGCGATGACGGTCGAGATCAGGATGCCGGCGAGGCTCAGCACACCGAGCAGCGGGATGACGTCTTCCGGCTGCTTGATGCCGAGGTAGTCGGTGAGGATGAACAGCTGGTACCCGGTCACCGCGAAGTACCCCGTGTAGAGCAAAAGCCGACCCGTGAACGCCCAGAAGAAGTCCGGGTGACGGCGCGGGCTCACCCAGAACGTCCGCAGGAAGTCGCCGAGCTTGAACGGTTCGACCGGCAGTTCTTTGCTGGAGTAGTCCGGGTTGAAGACGATGAACAGGGTCAGTGCGACGATCGAGAAGGCGGCGAAGAACAGGTACCCCACCGCGAGGCTGTTGAAGAACAGCGAGCCGATGATCTGACCGCCGAGGGCGCCGACCATCAGGCCGATCCCGGAGAGCGCGGCGAACGTGCCACGGCGGGAGAGCGGAACCCGGTCGGGCATGACCGCGCTCAGCGGGCCCTGCGCGAAGTTGTAGCAGACCTGCACGAGCACCCACGCGATCGCGATGCCAACGATGCTGTTGGCGAAGGCGAGGCCCACGAGGGAGAGCCCGCCGGCGAGCGCACCCAGGAAGATCCACGGCGCGCGGCGGCCGAAACGCGACCGGGTGCGATCGGAGAGCTGGCCTGCGATCGGCTGCGCGAGCATCGCGGCGAAGGCGCTGATCGTCATGACGATGGCCAGGTTGGCCACCTTGCGCACCGGGTCGGGGTCGATCAGTGTGACCTGGTGGGGTAGCAGGATGCCGGGCACGGCGCCCCAGATCAGGAAGACGCCGAGGTTGGCGGGGATGATCCAGCCCAGCAGTCGACGTACGCCTTTGATGGGTGTGGGCGGGTCTTCGTTTCCGGCGGCTTCTTCGACGAAGGCGACGTCGGCGGGCGCTAGGGGTTCTGACGGCGTTGTCATTGGGGGTCCTTCGGGTCGGGTAGGGAGCTCATCACTGAGCGATGCGGAAACTGTATGGCACTCGGTATTGAAAAGCAAGTGCTATTCGGTTTATGGTCGACACATGGCACAACGAGGTTCATATGCGAAAGGCATCGCCAAACGCGAAGAAATCCTCACGACGGCACTCGACGTGATCGCCCGTGAGGGCTATCGCGGTGCCTCCGTGAAAGAACTCGCCGACGCCGTCGGCCTGAGCCAGGCCGGCCTGCTGCACTACTTCGACAGCAAAGACGAGCTGTTCACAGAGATCCTGCGCAAACGCGACGACCTCGACCTCGAGACCTACCGGGCCCTACCCGACACCGATCCCATCCGGGTGTTCCTCCGGGTGATGCGCCACAACGCCGAGGTGCCCGGGCTGGTCGAGCTGTACACACGACTTGCGGCGGAAGCCAGCGACCACGCGCATCCCGCCCACAAGTTCTTCATCGAACGCCGTGCGGCCATGCACACCCTCTTCGATGACATGGTCGACGAGGGCAAAGCCGCGGGGCGCTACCCGAAAGACCTCGACACAGCCTCCTTCGGCACGGTGGTCAACGCCGTCGCCGACGGACTGCAGACGATGTGGCTGCAAGATCCCACCATCGACATGGCTTCCGAGATCGAGCGACTGCTCGTCGCCCTCGGAGTTCTCACACCCGAACGGAGCATCACCGCATGAGCATTCCCGCACCCGACGTCGAATCCGCCGACCCGACCCAGGACGGCCCGACCGTCACGATCGACGCCGGTCGCGTCCGCGGCGTGTGGCGCGACGCATCCGCCGCGTTCCTCGGCATCCCCTTCGCCGAACCGCCGGTCGGCCCACTGCGTTTCGAAGCACCCGTGCCGATCGCCGCCTGGGACGGCGTGCGGGATGCGACGAAGCTCGGCCCGACCCCACAGCGCAAGCAGCTCGCCGAGATCACGCTGATCCCTGAGCCGTCCATCCCGGGAGACTCGACCCTGAACGTCAATGTGTACACCCCCGCGCCGGGCAAGCCCGAAACGGCCCTGCCCGTGCTGGTCTACATCCATGGAGGCGGCTACACGGCCGGCTCCCCCGCGAGCCCCTGGTATGACGGACGCTCCTTCAACCGCGACGGTGTGGTGACGGTCTCTCTCTCCTACCGGCTCGGCTTCGACGGTTTCGGCTACATCGACGGCGCCCCGAGCAACCGCGGCGTGCGCGACTGGCTGCTCGCCCTCGACTGGGTGCAGCGCAACATCGCGGCCTTCGGCGGCGACCCCGCGCGGGTCACGATCGCGGGACAATCCGCCGGCGGCGGTGCCGTGCTGACTCTGCTCGGGATGCCCGCAGCCCAGCACCTCTTCCACTCGGCGTGGAGCCTCTCGGGCGCCGTCGGCGACGTGACAGAGGCGCGCGCGAAGACCTTCGCCGAGACTCTCGCGCGCCTCGCCGGCGTCGGGGCCACGCGCGACGGATTCGCCTCGCTGCCCGAGACGCGCATCCTCGAGCTGCAGGATGCGGCCTCCAACCCCGACAACCTCGACCCCATGGCCGGGGTCGCCGCCATGCTCGAGAACGGCCTCCCCTGGGGCCCGATGATCGACGGCGAGCTGCTCACGCAGCCGACTTTCGACTCGCTGCGCAGCGGTGTCGGCGGCGACAAGCCGCTCGTCCTCGGCGCCACCGACGACGAGTTCACGATGGCGACCGACGCCGCGAAGAACAAGCTGCGCTTCGTGCCGGCCTCCCTCGCGCTCGGCAAGCTGCTCACCGATAAGGGCCGCCGCAAGGCCTACCTCGCCGCCAACAAGGCGCAGCACCGCAAAGGCACCGCCGCCGTTCTCGGCCGGTTCATGACGGACAGCATGTTCCGCGCGCCGCTGGTGCGCGTCGCCGAGGCGCGCGGATCCCACCCGACCTGGGTGTACCGCTTCTCCTGGGCATCGCCGAAGTTCGGCTGGGCGGTGCACTGCCTCGACGTGCCGTTCTGGTTCGACTGCCTCGACTCGGAGAAGGTCGACCTCATCGCCGGCGACAACCCGCCGCAGTCGCTGGCCACCGAACTTCACGGTGCAGCGGTCTCGCTCGTGGTCGAAGGCACGCCGGGCTGGCGCGCCTGGTCGGATGCGCCGGGTGCGACCCGGGTCTTCGGTGGCGGAGGCTCCGCACCGGAGGTCCTGCCCGACGGCCTCGCGGAGGTGCGCGCCCTGGTCTGAGGCCGGCTCCCGGCACAGAGGCAGGCCGGCGGACTCCTGTCCGCCGGCCTGCCTCTGCCGCGCTACCGTTGCTGCACGGTTCAGGCGATGGCGCGCTTCGTTCGCGGGATGAAGAGCACGATGATCGCGGCGCACAGCGACGCCACCGCGCAGATCACGAACAGGATGCGGTACGCCGAGAGCGACGGGATCGCAACCGCGCCGAGAAGCACGGTGTTGGCCGCCAGGATGCTCGCACCGATCGCTGCGGCGAGCGAGCTTCCCAGGCTGCGGAAAAGCGAGTTGAGACCGTTGGCGGCGGCGATCTCCGATGGCGGCGTGTGCGCGTTGATCAAAGACGGGATGGCGGCGTAGCCGATCCCCGTTCCGATGCCGATAATGGCCGAGCCGATGATGACCTCGGTGAGCGACCCGACTGCGAAGATGCGGTAGACCCATCCGGCGGCGACGACGAGAGCGCCGAGCGACAGCGTGAACGATGGCCCCCAGGCCGTGATCAGACGCGCGGTGAGGGGAGAGACGATCAGCATGGCGATGCCGCTGGGCAGCATCGTGAGGCCACCGACGACGACGGAGGCCCCGAACCCGTATCCGGCGATCGCCGGCGTCTCGACGAACGAGGCCGTTCCGATCATCGACGCGAACAGGGCGAATCCGAACAGCACCGACGCGACATTCGTCAGAAGGATCGGGGGCGGCGCAGCGCGCGGATGTCCACCAGCGGTTGCTTGAACCGCAGTTGAACGAGGGCGAAGACGACGAAGACGACGGCGGCGACGATCAGCAGGCCGATGGTCTTGACATCACCCCATCCCCAGGTCGAGCTCTCTTCGAGCGGCAGCAGCAGCGCAACGAGACCGATGGCGAGCAGCACCGACCCGACGATGTCGACGCGGCCGCCTTCGCGGTGGTGCGATTCCGGCACGAAGAGCAGGATGCCGAGGAACGAGATCAGGCCGACGACGCCGGTGATCCAGAACAGCACGTGGAAGTTCGAGTGCTCGACGATCAGTCCGGCGAACGGCAGTCCGAGCGCGCCCCCGACGCCGAGCATCGCACTGATGAGCGCGATGGAGGACGCCACGCGCTTCTTCGGCATGATCGTGGCCAGCAGGCTGATCCCCAGCGGGATGGCAGCCGAGCCGATGCCTTGGATCGCCCGCGCCACGATGAGCCAGACGATGTCGTTCATCAGCGCCGCCATGACCGAACCCAGAACGAGCGCACCGATGGCGACGAGCAACAGGAGCCGTTTGCCGAACATGTCGCCGAGCCGGCCCATGATCGGAACGGCCACCGCGGCCACCAGGAGCGTCGAGGTCAGCAGCCAGCTGACGTTCGCGGCGGAGGTGTTCAGCTCTTTCGGCAGCGTGCCGAGCACCGGGATGAGCACCGTCTGCGAGAGCGAGACGACCAGTGCACCCACGCCGACCAGCACCAGATTGACGGTCGCCCGCCCGCCGCCGGCCGAGCGGATGGCGCTGTCTTCGGGTTCGGCGCCGGGCGCCTCGACTGCTTCTCGGGTCGTCACAGGGTTCCTCGTCTTCAGTTTCGCGAAAGTCGATTGACACTCTATGTCATTACTGACACACAGTGCCAATCGCGGCACTCTGGTCTAGGCTGAAGGCGTGACTTCGACGACGACGGACACCGCCCTCCGCGACGTCACACGTCTCGCGGTGCGGAACGAGGTGCTCCGCCAGGCCTGGGAGCTCTTCGCCACCCAGGGCTTCGAGTCGACGACGATCGAGCAGGTCGCCGAAGCATCCGGGATGTCACGCCGCACGTTCTTCCGCTACTTCACCGGCAAAGACGACCTCCTCCTGAGTCGCCTCGTGGAATCCGGGGATCGCCTGGTGGAATCGCTGCATCGACAGCCGCCGGAGCGCACAGCCTGGGACGCCCTCCGAGCCGCCTTCCAGGTTTTCGTGAAGCTCCAGGAGACGAACCAGGAACGGTCGCGTCGACTGCAATTGATGCTTCGTGACGAAGCGGGCGTTCAGGCAAGCATCGAAGACCGTCGCCGCCGATGGGTGGCGAACCTCGCACCCCTCATCGAGAAGCGCCTGCACTCCTCGACCGGCTCAGACGCGCCGAGCCTGACAGCCATCGCGATCGTCGGAGCGGCCCTCACGAGCATGGAAGCGGCTTCGCTCCACTGGGCCGAGAATCCCGGCTCCGACCTGAGCGCCCTCGTGGACGAGGCGATGAACGCCGTGCATCCGCTCGGGCCGGCCGCCGGTCATGTGACCGGCGACTGAGCCTTCCCTCGTCTCAGAACGCATCCGGCCGGGTGAACGTCGTCGGCACCGCCTCGGTCTGCGGATCGATGTGCGAGCGGATGAGCGGCAGCGTGCGAGAGATCGACACCTGGATGCGCTCCTTCAGATCGTCCGAGGTGATCTCGTAATTCTCGAAGTCGCGCTCGCTCCCGTAGATGCCGAGCGGCAGAGTGAGCGACTGGAAGAACCCGAACAGCGGACGCATCTGGTGCTCCACCAGCAGGGCGTGACGTTCGCTGCCGCCGGTCGCTGTCAGCACGATCGGCTTGTCCACCAGCGAGTACTGCCCGACGTGGTCGAAGAACAACTTGAACAGTCCCGTGTATGTCGCACGGTACGCGGGCGACCCGACCACGACGATGTCGGCCGCCTCCACCGTCTCCAGCGCGGCCTGAACGTTGGCCCCCAGCTGCGTACGGAAGGGGCCCGCCCCGAGTTCGCCGAGCAGCGGCGCCAGCTCGATCACGGTCGGCGTGCCGCCGACCGCCTCGGCGAACGCCTCGGTCACACCGCGCACCAGTGTCGTCGTGCGGGATGGATGCGTGGGGCTGCCGCTCACGCCGACGATCGAAAGCGCCGAACCCGTCACGAGAACGACCCCGCATTCGCTGCGTCGAGGAGCAGCGGCTCGAGAGGTTCGTGCAGATTCGCACCGCCCCGGTACCGCGCGCCGATGTGCCGATCGGGCAAGCGGCTGTTGCCGGCGCCGAACAGCCGCTCACGCAGAGTCGCCGACCGTTCTCCCTCGGCCGGGAGCCGTCCTCGCTTGCGCAGCTCGGGAACCACGAGTTCGGCGAAGTCGCGTGCCGTGTCGAACGAATGGTACTGGCGCAGGTTGATGCCGTCGAGCCCGTCCTCGTCGAGCCAGCGCTCGATCGCGTCGGCCACGACGGTCGGCGTACCGACCACCAGGAACCGGTCTTCCCTCGACCCGGAGACGAAGTCGAGCGCTTCACCCACGGTGCGGTCGAGCGGCAGGAACGGCACGCGCTCCTGCGGCACCCCCGCGCGGTTCAGCGCCTCACGAACGGTGAGGTCGCGCGGGAACGCGGTGAGGTCGACGGGCAGACTCGCGTGGGCGAGGATCCCGTCGATGCTGGCGTGCTGCTGGTAGAGGCGCCACTTGTCGGCCGCCTCCTCTTCGGTGCGCCCGACGATCACGCCCGCCATTGCGATGAACTTGATGTCGTCCGCCTGCCGGCCGTGGCGCACCGCGGCCTCGCTCATGTTCGACGCGTTCCTCCGGAACTCCTCCGTCGTGCGGCCACCGGTGAAGACGACCTCGGCGTGACGACCGGCGAACTCGATGCCGGCCGGCGACCCGGTGGCCTGGAAGATCACCGGTGTGCGTTGGGGAGACGGGTGCACGATGTGCGGCCCGGCGACCCGGTGGCGCTCCCCCACGTGGTCGATGTAGCGCACTTTCGCCGGATCGGTGAAGATCCCGCGCTCGCGGTCGGCGACGACCGCGTCGTCATCCCACGATCCCTCCCAGAGCTTGTAGAGCACATCCAGGTACTCGTCGGCGTAGCGGTAGCGCAGATCGTGCGGGATCTCGCCGTCGAGGCCGAAGTTGCGGGCGGCGTTCGGCAGATACGAGGTGACGACGTTCCAGCCGACACGCCCTTTAGTGAGATGGTCGAGCGTCGACATGCGGCGCGCGAAGGCGAACGGCGGCTCGTAGGTCGTGGAGAAGGTGACACCGAAACCGAGACGCTCGGTGACCGCCGCCATAGCGGGGATCACGAGCAGCGGGTCGAGGTTCGGACTCTGCAGGCCTTCGCGCAGTGCCGTCTCCGGTCCATCGCGGAAGACGTCGTACGCGCCGATCACATCGGCGAGGAAGATGCCGTCGAATCCTCCGTGCTCGAGGATCTGGGCGAGTTCGAGCCAGTAGTCGATATCGGCGAACCGTTCCCGGTTGTTTCCGGGCAGGGGCCAGAGACCGTGCGTGATGTGACTCACGCACGCCATCTCGAACAGGTTGACGAAGAGCTGCTTGCGTTCTGCCATCTCAGGCCCCTTCCGGCGCGAGGGCCGTGGCCGACTCGGTGAAGGCTCCACGGTACCGCGCCGCGGGGTGACGGTCGTTGAGCAGGGGCTCACCGAACAGCTTCTGCCGCAGCGGTCCCTCCGCGTACTCGGTCTGCGCGAGGCCGCGTTCCCGCAGCACGGGGAGAACTTTGTCGGCGAACTCCTGGAACGAGCCGGGGATCACCCAATTGATCACGTTGATGCCGTCGACGCCCGCCTGCTGCCACTCGACGAGCGCATCCGCGATCTGCTCGGGGGTGCCGACGACGCGGGTCTGCCGCGAGATCACCAGGGCGACATCCCGGATGGTCGGCTCGCGGTCGGTGATCGCCTTCCGCACCCACTCGCTGAAACCGCGCATCGTGTCGGTCTGCACCTCGTTGAGAGGGGTGTCCGGGTCGTAGGCGCGGCCGTCCTGATCGACGAGGGCACTGTGGGCGAGGTAGCCGTCGATGCTGACGTACTTCTCGTACTCGGCCGCTTTGGCCTGCGCCTCCTCCTCGGTGTCGCCGATGACGAAGCTGAGCCCTTGGTAGAAGGTGATGTCGTCTTCCCGCCGACCGGCCTCGACCGCGAGACGCCGGGTCTCCTCGATCTGCTGCTTCGCGACGGCGGGCGACGGGGCGATGATGAAGGTCGCCTCCGCGTTGCGGGCGGCGAACGCGCGACCGGATCCGGATGACCCCGCCTGGTAGAGCACCGGGGTGCGCTGCGGCGAGGGCGACGGCAGGTGCGGGCCCTGCACGGTGTAGCGGGGGCCGACGTGGTCGATGGTGTGGATCTTCGAAGAGTCGGAGTAGAGGCCGCGCTCGCGATCCTTCAGCAGCGCGCCGTCATCCCACGACCCCTCCCAGAGCTTGTAGGCGACGTCGACGTATTCCTCCGCCCAGGCGTAACGCTCGGCGTGGTCGACGAGTCGCGGCAGCCCGAAGTTGCGTGCGCCGTTGTCCTGGGTGCCGGTGACGATGTTCCACGCCACCCGGCCCTTGGAGATGTGGTCGAGGGTGGAGATCTGGCGGGCGAAGTTGAACGGGTGGTTCTGCACGACATTCGAGGTGAGTGCCAGTCCGAGGTGCTCGGTGTGCGTGGCGATCGCCGCGACCAGGGTGATCGGATCGTGGCTCGGGATCTGCAGCCCCTCCCGGATGTACACATCGAAGTCGGCGTCGGCGTCGCCGTACACCCCGCTGACGTCGGCGAGGAAGATCGCGTCGAACTTCGCCGCTTCGAGGAGCTTGGCGAGAGAGATCCAGAGGTCGATGTCTTCGAAGTCGACCTGGCCGGCGTCCGGCCGGCGCCACTGACCGTGGTGGATGTGCGAGTTGGTGTGCATCACGAACGCGTTGAAGCGCAGAGGGCGGGGCATGGGGGTTCCTATCGGTTCGTCGGGTTCGTCGAAGTCGGGGTCAGCTCGAGGTCGGCGCAGCGAAAGAGGCCGGGTCGAACTCGGGGATCGCCGCGATCAGGTCGCGGGTGTACGGATGCTGCGGGCGCACGAAGATGTCGTCGGGCGTTCCCTGCTCGACGACCACGCCGTCTTTCATCACCAACACGCGATCGCTCAGGTGACTGATCACGCCGAGGTCGTGGGAGATGAAGAGGTAGGCGACGCCGGACTCCCGCTGCAGCTCGA
The DNA here is from genome assembly GCF_020009625.1 of Leifsonia poae. NCBI lineage: Bacteria > Bacillati > Actinomycetota > Actinomycetes > Micrococcales > Microbacteriaceae > Leifsonia > Leifsonia poae. Next base: position 2,735,214 of record NZ_JAIHLP010000002.1, on the reverse strand, counting down.
CGAGAAGGTCGAGGATCTGCGCCTGGATCGTGACGTCGAGCGCCGAGACAGCCTCGTCGAGCACGATCACGGCTGGCCGCGGACCGAGAGCGCGCGCGATCGCGACGCGCTGCCGTTGGCCCCCGGAAAGCTTGAGCGGGAACCGCGGGAGCACTTCCGGCGTCAGGCCGACCTGCCGCACCAGCTCCTGCACGCGCGCCGCGCGAGCGGCGGCGGTCGCAAACGGTTCGCCCCGAAGTGCGTCGAGCAGGATGCGCTCGACGTTCCAGCGCGGGTCGAACGAGCTCAGCGGGTCCTGGTACACGACCGAGATGCGGCGCCGGAGTCTGCGCCGCCGGCGCTCCGCCAGCGGCGCCCACGGTTCGCCGAGCAGCCGCACGCTTCCGCCGTCGACCTTCTCGAGGCCGAGGGCGAGTCTGGCGGTGGTGCTCTTGCCCGATCCGGACTCACCGACGATGCCGAGCGTCTCCCCCGCCTTCAGCGAGAACGACACGTGGTCGACCGCGCGGGTGACAGTGCCGTCGGCCGTGTGGAACCGTTTGACGAGGTCGGTCGCCTCGAGCACCACGGTGCCGGCGGCCGGACCGGCGCCGGCCTGTTCGGTGCCGGTCTGTTCTGTGCCGGTTCGTTCCGCACCGGTCGTCGTCGAGCCGGGCTGTTCGGCGCCCACGGTCAGCGGCCTGCCGCGGGTCGCCTCGCCCGGCACCGCCGCGATGAGCGCACGCGTGTACTCGTGCTGCGGCGCCCCGAGAACCTCGGCGATGGTGCCGGATTCGAGCACCTCACCCCCGCGCATGACCAGGATCTGGTCGGCGAGCCGGGCGACGACCGAGAGGTCGTGGCTGATCAGGATGATCGAGGCACCGCGGGTCTTCATCGTCTCGAGCTGGGCGAGCACCTGGGCCTGCACTGTCACATCGAGCGCCGTGGTCGGCTCGTCGGCGATCACGATATCGGGGTCGAGCGCGATGGCCGAGGCGATCAGGGCACGCTGCCGCAGGCCGCCGGAGAGCTGATCCGGTCGCTGGCGGGCGCGCAGCCGCGGGAACGGAACACCGACCCGCTCCAGCAGCTCGACGACCCGCTTCGTGCGCGCCGCGCGGTCGCCCCAGTTGTGCACCGCGAGTGCTTCGGCGATCTCCCGGCCGACCGGGCGCAGCGGGTCGAGCGACACCAGTGCGTCCTGCAGCACGAAGCCGATGTCGCGACCCCGGATGCGCCGCCACTGCCGGTCGGTGAACGACCGCACATCCGCGTGGTGGATCTCGAGGGTGTCGGCCTCGACGATCGCGTTCCGGCCGGTGAGCCCGACCAGGGAGCGGGCGGTCACGCTCTTGCCCGAACCCGACTCGCCCACGATCGCCACGCATTCGCCGGGCAGGAGGTCGAACGAGACGCCCGACACCACATCGCGACGCACGCCGTCGACGCGGAACGCCGCGCGCAGGTTGCGCACACGCATCCGGACCGCCGGCCAGTCGAGCTCGGCGACCGGATCGTTCTCGGTCTGTGTGACGCTCATCAGCGCTCGCCCTTCTCCAGGTGGTTCTGCACGTGCCGGCCGATCGTCGTGGCCGCGAGCGCCACCGCCACGATGACCAGCCCGGGGATGACGACGAGCCACCAGGCAGTGGTGATGTACTGGCGGCCGGCGTCGAGCAGCGCACCCCACTCCGACGCCGGCGGCGCGACGCCGAGACCGAGGAACGACAGGCTCGATGCCCACACGATCGACTGCCCCACCGAGAGCGCGAACACGGCGACCAGCGGCCGCAGGGCGTTCGGGAGGATGTGCGAGCGGATGATGCGGGAACGGGAGTGCCCCAAGGCGGTCGCCGCCTCCACATAGCCGGAGTTCTTGGCTGTGAGGATCTGGCCGCGGATCATGCGCGCATACCCCGGCGCCGTTCCGAGCCCGACCGCGAACACCTCGGTCGCCGCAGACGGCCCCGCGATCGCGATCAGCAGCAGCGCAAGCAGCAGTGCCGGAAACGTGAACATGATCTCGACGAACCGGTCGACGATCACCGCGGCCGGTTTCACGCCGAGCGCCGCGATCGTGCCGAGCACGAGGGCGATGACGATGCCGACGGCGGCGGCACCCAGGCCGATCAGCAACGACTGGCCGGCGCCCCAGACCACACGCGTGTAGAGGTCGCGACCGGATTCGTCGGTGCCGAACAGGTGGGCGAGCGACGGCGGCTGCAAGGCGGCGCCGTAGTCGATGGCGGTCGGCGCGTGAACCGTGAGCACCTGGGGCGCGAGAGCCGCGACCGTGAGCAGCAGGGCGAACACGACGGCGACGTAGAGCCCCCACGGGCGGCGGGCGAGAGCCGTGGCGGTCGAGCGGCCGACAGGGGGACGGGTGTCGAGAGCGGTCATGAGACATCCAAGCGGGGGTCGATGAGGGTGTAGACGATGTCGACGAGCAGATTCGCCACGACGTAGACCACGGCGACCAGGGTGACGATGCCCACCACGACCGGCAGGTCCTGGTTGTTCACCGCCGACACGAGAACGGAGCCGATGCCGGGCCGGGAGAAGATCGACTCCACGATGACCGCGCCCGACAGAGTGGCACCAAGCGCCCACCCCGAGAGCGTCACGGCCGGGATGACCGCGTGGCGCAGCACGTGCTTCAGCCGGATGCCCCACTCGCCGAGCCCGCGCATCCGGGCCGACACCACGAACGGCTGCTCCAGCGCGCGCTCGAACTCCGCCCGTGTGCTCTGCGCCATGAACCCGGCCAGCGGGATGGCGAGCGTCAGTGCGGGCAGCACGAGCCCGTTCACCGTCGTGCCGCTGATGATCGGGAACCAGCGCAACCCGAGGCCGAATACGAGCAGCAGGATGATCCCGAGCCAGTAGGCGGGAAGCCCGGCGGCGAACACATCGATCACCGATCCGGCGGCCCGGCTCCGCGGTCCGCGCCCGGCGGTGAGCGTGACCCAGACCACCATCAGCACCCACGCGAACAGGATGGCCGTCACCGACAGGGCGACGGTGGCCCCGAGCTGCTCGCCGATGATCGCGGTGACCGGGCGGAACTGCTGGTACGACGTGCCGAAGTCGCCGACCACGAGCCCGCGCAGGTAGTCGAGGTATTGCACGATCACCGGCCGGTGCAGTCCGTACTGCTCGTTGATCTGCGCCAGTTCAGCGGGCGTGCGCTGTTGCGCCTGTCCGGCCCGGATGTTCAGGATGGCCGTCGCGCGGTCTCCCGGCAGCGCGAGCTGAGCGAAGAACGCGACGGTCGCGGCGCCCCAAAGCACCACCACGGCCGAGAGCACCTTGAGTGCGATCTGCCGGAGGACGCTGCGGGTGCGCCGGGGACGCCGGGGCTCGGACTCGATGGGAGTCCGGGCCCCGCCGACCGGGGAGGGCGCCGCGCTACTTGGTGAAGTAAGCGTCATAGAACGTCGGTCCTCCCTGTGCGTGCTCCTGCCACACGCCCTTCAGGGTCGGCGAGACGGCGAGCGTGCTGAGCCGGTCGTAGACCCCGATCGAGAGCGCATGCTCGGCGATGTAGTCCTGCGCCTTCTCGTAGGCCGCGTTCTGGGCGGCGACGTCGGAGGCCGAGTTGCCCTCGAGGATGTACTTCTCCAGGGTCGGGTCGTTGTAGAACGCGCTATTGGCGTAGTTCGGGTCTTCCGGCGTCGACGGACGCCAGTTGATGTAGAGGATGCCGGCCGTGACGGCCGTCCAGTAGCCGACGCTCAGGTCGTGGTCGTCGGGGGTGGAGTATTTGCCGGCGAAGAACTCGCTCTGCGGCACCGGCACGAGCTCCACGTCGAAGCCGGTCTTCGACGCCTGCTCCTTCACGCCTTGCAGGATCGCGGCGCCGTCGGCGTTGATGATCGACCCGGCTCCGTAGGGCAGGATCACCGACAGCGTCTTGCCGTCTTTGACCCGGATGCCCTCGTCGTTCTTCTTCGACCAGCCCGCCGCATCCAGCAGGGCGTTCGCCTTGGCGGTGTCGAGGCTGTACCAATCCGCGGCCTTCGTGCTGTAGCCCGGGGTCGCCTGGCTCACACCGCCGTTGCCCTCGACCGGGATCACACCGCGGCCGATGGTGTCGACGATCTGCTTGCGGTCGAGGCTGTAGGCGAACGCCTGACGCACCTTCTCGTCGGTGAACGGACCCTTCTGCGTGTTGAAGGAGATCTGCTGCGGCCGGCCGGGCGTCACGTACTTCTCGAGTTGGTATCCGCCCGACTTCAGCGTGTTCCACTGAATGGCGGGCACATCGTAGATCGCGTTGACCTGGCCGGACTGCAAGGCCGCGACGCGGGTGGTCGGGTCGGCGACGAACTTCCAGTCGATCTCGTCGACATAGGCGGGGCCGGTGTGCTTGGCGTTCGCCGGCGGTGAGGTGTATCCGTTGTTGCGGGTGAGCACGATGTCTTGCCCGCGGTTCCACTTCTTCACCACGAACGCGCCCGAACCGATCGGCGCCTCGCAGTTCTGCTCTTTCGTGCGGGTCTCCAGCGCATGCTGGGACTGGATGCCGAAATAGCCCTGGGTGAGGTTGTCGGCCAGGCGCGGGTACGGCTTCGACAGGTTCACCTGCAGGGTCTGGTCGTCGACCGCCGTCGCCGACTTGTAGTAGCCGCCGAGCCAGACAGCCGCCGTGCTGTTGCCGCCCTTGACCCAGTAGTCGAAGTTGTAGGCGACGACACCGGCTGTGAGCGGGGTACCGTCGGTGAACTTCACGCCCTTCTTGAGCGTGAAGGTCCAGGTGAGGCCGTCGGCCGACTGCTTCCACGCGGTGGCCAGCCAGGGCACGACGGTGTGGTTCGCGTCGAGCGAGGTGAGATTGTCGAGCACCTGGTACGAGAGGTAGGCCTGCTCGATCCAGCCGCCGAACACGCAGGCCGGCTCCTGCTGGTGGGCGTAGACGATCGTGCCGCCCTCGACACGCTGACCGGTGCCGGACGAGGGGGCGGAGCCGCCGGCGCACGCGGTCAAGGCCAGGGCACTGGCGAGCACGAGGGCCGACGCGGCAAGGGCGGTACGGAGGGAGCGCGAACGCATGCTGAGACTCCTGGATTCGGGGGTTGGGTGAGTGCAGCAACGCTAAAGGGAACACTCCCCCCGTGTCGCAAGACCCGAGACGGAAAACTCAACACGGCGTCATGTGCAGACATGTGCTGGCGCACGGGGGCGCGGCACAGTAGGGTCGGCGCCCGACCGGCCTCAGTGGTGCGCTTCAGTGCTGGTGGTGCGCTTCAGCGTTGCGCTGCGCTGCGACGATGCTCTCGCACACGTCGCTGGCCCGGTGCGTCGGATCGATCGCCCCGACGACGGCGACCGCGATCTCGGCAAGCTGCGAGACCTGCTCGGGAGTGAGTGCATCCATCACCGTCGAACGGACCGTCGCGAGGTGTCCCGGCGCGGCGTCACCGACGTATGCGGCGCCCTGATCGGTGAGCACGACGTTCGTGGCGCGCCCATCTTCGGCGCACGGCTGCCGGCGGAGGAGTCCTCGCGCCTCCAGCCGCGTCACGACGTGGCTCAGTCGCGAGAGCGACGCATTCGTCGCTGCGGCGAGCGCGGTCATCCGCATGAGCGCACCGGGCGCTTCCGACAGACGGGAGAGAGCGAAGAACTCGAAATGAGTGAGTGCGGAGTCGCGATTCAGCTGAGCGTCGAGCACGCCGGGCAGGAGCTGGACGAGCGCGACGAGCCCCAGCCAGGCCTCCTTCTCGCGGTCGGCGAGATCCTTCGTCTCCGTCATTCCTCCAGTGTAACCGATTTAGTTGACACTTCAACTAAACGGGGTTACTTTAGTTGACGCATCAACAAATTGGGATGCGGTTCCGTTTCGAAAGGAAGAATTCATGAGCACGGTCAGCATCATCGGCAGCGGAAACATGGCGAACGCCATCGGCGGCCTCGCTGCCTCGGGCGGCCACACGGTCGAATACATCGGGCGCGACACCGCGCCGATCGCGGGCGACATCGTCGTTCTCGCGGTTCCCTACCCCGAGGTCACGGCCGTGATCGCCGCACACGGCGCAGCCCTCGCGGGCACGATCGTCGTCGACATCACCAATCCGTTGAACTTCGAGACCTTCGACGACCTCGTCGTTCCCGCCGACAGCTCGGCCGCGGCCGAGATCGCCTCGAAGCTCCCGGACTCGACCGTTCTGAAAGCGTTCAACACCACGTTCGCGGCGACCCTCGTCAGCAAGAAGGTCGGATCCGGGCAGACCACCGTGCTCATCGCCGGTGACGATGCCGCAGCCAAATCGGCTCTGGCCGAGATCATCGTCGCGGGTGGCGTCGCCGCGGTCGACGCCGGCTCGCTCAAGCGCGCCCGCGAACTCGAGGCGATCGGCTTCCAGCAGCTCGTGCTCGCCGTCGGCGAGAAGATCAGCTGGACCGGCGGCTTCGGGCTGAACGCCTGAGCGGACGTCGCCCGCTCCCTGCCGACGGCAGAACGGCGGGCGACTCGCCCGGCGTCGGGCGACTCCTAGTCGTCGCGTGCGATCCCGGCGAGGAACGCGAACGCCACCAGTTGAGCTCGATCGCGCGCCCCCACCTTCGTCATCGCCCGGTTGGCATGGGTCTTCACGGTGAACGGTGAGACGAACGTCCGGGCGGCGATCTCGTCGTTGCTCAGCCCGGACGCGACAGAACGAACGACCTCCAGCTCGCGTGGCGTCAACGCCTCGAATCGCGCCGCGAGCGCGTCATCGTTCGCCCGCGCTGCTGAGCCTGCTCGGGAAGTCCGCCTGGTGGCTCCCGAAATGGCTCGACAAGGTCCTGCCCCACATCGACACCGAGGGGCACGCCCTGGAGGAGACGCCCGTGAAGAAACCGAGCGAAGTGACGGTCACCATCGGCGCCTGACGTCTGATCGCCACTTGGGGGGGTGGCGGTCGACGAGCGTGCGGATCGCGCTCACCGCATTGCCGGAGCCTGACCCGGGCCGCCGTGAGACCCGTGGGTGAACACCACAGCGTCCACCCCGTCGACGGCAGCCACGAGCGTGCCCGAGCGAGGGAGGTCGCCCACTACAGACTCGGCCCCGAGCGCACGTCGTCCGGCGCGGCCGGAATCCTGAATGAGGGCGCGAACCCGGTAGCCCTGCCGGAGCGCTTCAGCGACGACCGGAACGCCGACGCTGCCGGTCGCACCGATCGCAAGCACCGTCCTCGGTCGCATCCGTCAGTCCTCGGGGATGTCGCGGCCGAAACTCTCGAGCGTGATGACGTCCGGCTCGGGACCTCCTCTAACACCGCGGTCGAGGGCATCGATCCGACGCAGCTCGTCGTCGAGGAGTTCGAAGTCGAACACGTCGAAGTTCTCGCGGATCCGTTCCGGTTTCACCGACTTCGGGATCGCGGAGCGGCCCTCCTGCAGATGCCAGCGCAGCATCACCTGAGCCGCGGACGTGCCATGTTCCTCAGCGATCGCGAGGATCACCGGATCGGTGAACGTGCTCGTGGCCCCCTCGCCACGGTAGGAGGTGATGCCACCGATCGGCGACCACGCCTGAGTGACGATGCCCTGTTCCGCATCGGCTGCCTGAAGCTCAGCCTGGGTGAAGTACGGATGCACTTCGATCTGGTTGACGGCCGGGACGATCTCGGTCTGCCCGAGAAGCGAGGCGAGGTGGGCGGGCATGAAATTGCTGACACCGATCGCGCGAACCTTCCCCTCGGCGAGCAACCGCTCCAGCGCGCGGTACGCACCGACGGTCTCATCGAACTCGCCGGGGAGCGCCTGATGCAGGAGCAGCAGGTCGATCGTGTCGACGCCGAGCTTGCGGGCGCTCTTGTCGAACGCGTGCAGCGTCTGGTCGTAGCCGTAGTCGCTGATCCAGATCTTCGTCTCGATGAAGACATCATCACGGGCGAGTCCGGATGCGCGAATCGCGTCACCGACACCCCGCTCGTTGCCGTACGCGGCAGCCGTGTCAATCAGGCGGTACCCCGTGGCGAGCGCGCCAGCGACCGCTTCCGCGGTTTCATCCGGAGGGGTCTGGAAGACACCGAATCCGAGAGCGGGCATCTCGACACCGTTGTTCAGAGTGAGGATGTTGTTCATTCCCTCGACGCTAGACCGGTTGCCGCCCCGGAGGGAGTGACTGGCTGTACCGGGAACACCGCACCTGTCGCGGAGAGCGGATATCGTGTCGTCATGGCCCTGACGCTGATGTGCGGACTTTCTTTCTCGGGCAAGAGCACCGTCGCCGCACAGCTGGCGGAACAGCTACCAGGAAGCGTCATCAGTCTCGACCGCATCAACGCTGAGCGCGGCCTGGACGGCGGGCTGGGCATCCCGCTGGAAGAGTGGGTTCTGACCAAGCAGATCGCCCACGAGCGAGCCGAAAGCCTTCTTCGCGCCGGTCAGCAGGTTGTCGTGGACGACACGGGATCGCCACGGTTCATCCGCGACGAATGGCGAACCCTGGCCGAGCGGTCAGGAACCCCACTCGCTCTCGTGTGGGTCCAGATCGATCCTGTTCTGCAGCAAGAACGAGTGCAGGCGAACCGTTCCGAGCAACGGCGTCATGACGTCATCGACTCCGTCCTCGAAGATCACGTGACCCACTTCGAACCCCCGGTCGACGAGGCACCGATCATCATCGACGCCGAAGACACGACGAACGAGGCGAGGATCGCCGACATCGTCGATGCGATCCGGCGACGAACGACGACCCAGCCGGGCGAGGATCGTTGATTCGGCCCAACCCGCTCCTGCCAGGGACTCTGCCCGTGGCGGCTAGCGGAGGAAAGCGGCGGCTACGCCGGAGTCGACGGGGATATGCAGACCCGTCGTGCGCGAGAGCTCCGGGCCGGTCAGAACAGTGACGGCGTCGGCGACGTTCTCCGGCACGACTTCGCGTTTGAGGATGGTGCGGTCGGCGTAGAACCGGCCGAGGTCTTCCTCTTTGACACCGTAGGTCGCCGCGCGATTGGCTCCCCAGCCGGCGAAGTCACTCCCGACAACGACACGCTTCCTGTTCCCCGATTCCATGAGCATCCCTTCGATCCGAGCCCCAGGCTAGGTTCGCGCCGCAGAAATCCCGAGGAGTTTGACCGTTTCCGGACGATGCTCACCCCGTTCGATCCCTCACCCGGTTCGTCACGAGCTCGCGTTCATTCATCGCTACGGGTGGCTGTTGAGCTCGTCGGCGCCGACACAAGACCCGCGACGTCCCTGACGATGCGGCGGACGTTGTAGCAACGAGTCTCATGTTCTCGGCCCTCGTTCGAGCGAAGCCCATTGGACCGGCTTCGTGCGAACTAGCTCGACCGACGCAGGCGGAGAGTGGTTGGGAGGAGCTCGCGCTCGGCGGGTACAGGCTCGCCCGCGACCATGCGCAGCAGCACGTCAACTGCTCGCGCGCCCATATCTTCGTAGGGCTGGCGGATCGTGCTGAGCGTCGGGTCGAGCAGTTGCGCGGCGCGCTCGTCGTCGAAGCCCATCAGCGCGACATCCGAAGGCACCGCTCGGCCGACCGCGCGCAGCGAACGGAGCACCGGCGCCGCGATCAGGTCGAACTCGCAGAAGATGGCATCGATCTCCGGATGCGCGCGCAACAGTTCGTCGACCTCCGGGTATCGCTCGACCGACTCGTCCTCGGAGTCACGGCACAAGACGACGACACCCTCATCCGCGACGATGCCGGCCGCGTCGAGGGCGTCCCGGTATCCGCGGAGGCGGTCCCTCGCGAACATGGCGGCGTTATCGCTTCCGACATACGCGATGCGACGACGACCCGAGCGCACAAGATGGGTCACCGCGTCGAACGCGCCGCCGTGGCTGTCTGCCCCGATCGTCGGAACCAGTACCTCCTCCGACACGTCATCGATGGCGACGAGTGGAAGACGAACGTGCTGCGCTGCATCATGCACCGCCCGGTCGTCGGCCGACCCGAAGAGCAATGCGCCCTCGGTCGGAACGTTCCCGAGGCTCTCGATGACTGCCGCGGCACCCCCCGGCCGCCCGGCGACCGGATGCACGAGGACCTGATAGCCGTGGGCGTCGGCGTTCTGGAACGCAGCCCGCACCACCGGCTCCCACCAACCCCAGGTGTTGCCGGGGACGACGACACTCAAGGCGTGATAGCCGCCGCTGCGCAGTGCGCGGGCGGCGACCGACGGGCGATAGCCGAGCTCGTCGGCGACTTCACGGATGCGCTTCCGCGTCGCCGGGCTCACGTCGCGGTGCGGTTCCGTGGCGAGCGCGCGAGAAACTGTCGCGATTCCGACTCCCGCGGCGCGGGAGACGTCGGCGAGAGTTACTCTGTGCGCCATGATCCGCCTCTCTGAACGGGGACATTGACATCGTCGGCTTACCGGAGCTATCTTAGCGGAACCGTTACCGGAAACGTTACCGGTAACGATTCCCCTACCGTGAAGCCAAGGATGTCTTTCTCATGACCGCAACGCCCCCCGAATCCGAAGCGCCGCTCATCGCGACCTTCGAGAGCCAGGCACACCCCGCCGACCCGCACCGCGTCGGCCCACTCTTCATCGCCATCTACGCGCTTGCGATGTTCGGCATCTGGATGGCGATCAATCTCCCGGCGACAGTCACCGTCGCGCTGCGCATCTCCCAGATCGATCCCGCCAACAAGACCACGACATACTCGATCGTCGCCGGCGTCGGCACGCTCGTCGCCGTGCTCGCGAACCCGTTCTTCGGCCGGCTGAGCGACCGCACCCGCAGCCGCTTCGGCCGTCGGCGCCCCTGGATCGTCGTCGGACTCGCCGGCACGGCAGTCGGCGCGGCCATCATCGGCATGAGCACGACGGTCGGCCTGCTCATCGTCGGCTGGGTCGTCATGCAAGCGTTCATCAACGCGTGCATCGCTGCGACGCTCGCCGTGGTCGCCGACTTCGTGCCCGAATCGCAGCAAGGCGTGGTGGGTGCGCTCTCCGGAACGGCGAGCGCCGCCTCGACGGTGATCGGCATCTTCTTCATCCAGGCGTTCCCGACGAGCATCCTGGCCCAGATCGGCTTGCCGGTCGTCGCCGCGATCGTTTTCGGCCTCGCTCTGGTCGCTCTGCTCAAGGGAGACAAGCCGGCCACCGGTCCCCGCAGCCCGTTCAGCATCAAGCAGTTCCTCGGCAGCTTCTACGTGAACCCGCGCAAGGCCCCCGATTTCGCCTGGTTCCTCCTCGCATTCTTCCTGGTGAACCTCGGCTACGGCGTCGTGTCCACCTACTCCGTGTATTACCTCCAGGATCAGATCGGAGTCTCGGACGCCGATCTCCCGGGCGTCCTGTTCGTTACGCTGCTTCTCGGCGGGGTCGTGTCGTTGGTCGTCGCGCCGCTCGCCGGCTGGATCAGCGACAAGACAGGACGACGCAAACCGCTGTTCATCCTCTCCGCCGTGCTCATGGCCGCCGGAATCGGAGTGATCGTCGTCGCGCATGATCCGGTCACCTTCATCGTGGGGCAGACCCTGACCGCCGGGGTCGCCGCCGGCATCATCTTCGGCATCTACATCGCCTTCGCCGTCGCCACCCTGCCGAACTCCGCCACCGTCGCACGCGACCTCGGCATCGTGAACATCGCTTTCACCTTGCCGTTCTCGATCGTCCCGTTCGCGGCCCCCGTGCTGCTTTCGATCGGCGGCGGCACGAACTATGTGCTGCTGTACGCGGTGGGCGGCGTGCTGAGCCTCGCGTGCATCCCGATCCTGTTCAGGATCCGCGCAACCCGCTGACCGGGCGTCGCGAACGATCCGACCAAACCCTCACTGAACCGACACGAAAGAAGTCCCATGAGCACCCCTGCCTACCTGAACCCCGCCCTCTCCGCCGACGAGCGCGTCGACGACCTACTCCCACGCATGACCATCGAGGAGAAGGCCGGACTGCTGTTCCACCCGGCGACCTCCCTCGCCGAGCCCGGCTATTCGGCCGATCAGGCCCTGGCCGATGCCCAGCGCGACATTTCGGACAAGCTCATCTCACACTTCAACGTGTTCAACGGTGCGGACGCTGCCGAGATCGCCGACTGGACCAACCAGCTGCAGCAGCTCGCAGCCGAAACGCGGTTGGGCATCCCGGTCACGATCTCATCGGATCCGCGCAACGGCTTCCGAAGCACCCCGTTCACCGGTCACACACTCGACTCGCTCTCGCGCTGGCCCGAGCATACGGGCCTCGCCGCCATCGGAGACGTCGACCTCGTGCGCGAATACGGTGACACCATCCGGCGCGAATTCCTGGCGATGGGCATCCGGGTGTACCTCGGGCCGATGGCCGACCTCTACACCGAGCCGCGCTGGTCGCGCGGGTTCGGCACCTTCGGCGAAGACGTCGACCTGGTGTCGTCGCTCACGGCTGCGTTCATCGAGGGGCTGCGGAGCACCGCAGATCTCGGATCGGAGAGTGTCGCAGCGGTGGTGAAGCACTTCCCGGGCGGCGGTCCGCAGCTGGATGGCTTCGACGCCCACGACAAACGCCACCGCGAGCAGGTCTACCCGGGCGGTCAACAGAAGCTGCACCTCCGTCCGTTCGAGGCGGCGTTCGCCGCCGGTGTCAGCCAGGTGATGCCCTACTACGGGATGCCCGTCGGCACCGAGTGGGAGGAGCGCGGCTTCGCATTCAATGCTCCGGTCATCCGGGACCTGCTGCGCGGGCACTACGCGTTCAACGGCATCGTGGTCAGCGACTGGAACCTGCTCGAGTCGGCCGACGTGGCCGGCATCGTCTTCGGTCCGAACGGCTACGGCCTCGAGGACCTCAGCCCGACCGAGCGTCTCGAGGTCGGCCTCACGGTCGGCGTCGACCAGTTCGGTGGCGACAATTGCCCTGAGCGCGTGGTCGAGCTGGTGCGGTCGGGGCGCGTCTCCGAGGAGCGTATCGACCAGTCGGTGCGCCGCATCCTGAGGGAGAAGTTCGTGCTCGGACTCTTCGAGGACCGCTACGCCGACATCGAGGCGGCCCGAGCAGTGGGTGCGGATGCGTCGCTGCGCGCGCTCGGCACGGAGGCGCAGGCGAAGTCCCTGACGCTCCTCGCCGACGCCGACGTGCTGCCTGTGCGCCCAGGCGCCCGCGTGTTCGCCGAGGGCATCGACTGGGCGACGGTCGAACACGAGCTGACGGTCGTCACCACTCCGGAGGAGGCCGACCTGAACATCGTGCGACTGGACGCCCCCTGGCAGCCCGACCCCGAGAGCGCACTGGGCGACTGGTTTCACGGCGGCCGCATCGACTTCTCCGAAGACATCGTCGCGCACCTCGGCGAGCTCGCGAAGCACGCGCCGACGATCGGGGTGATCTATCTCGAGCGGCCGGCCGTCCTGACCGAGTTGCTGCCATCACTCTCGGCGCTGGTCGTCGAGTTCGGGGCGAGCGACCAGGTTGTCATCGATGCCCTCCAAGGCGCAACGCCGTTCACAGGGAGGCTGCCGTTCGACCTTCCGAGCAGCATGGCCGCGATTGAGCAGTCCCGCGAAGACGTGCCATTCGACACGGCCGCCCCTGCCTTCACGCACGGTGCCGGTATCCAGCGCGCCGCGCTCGTCGCGAATCCGATCGCCCATCGGCGGTGACGTGACTGTCGGCAGCAAACGGGGAGCGTCGCTCAGCTGCGAGGTCTCAGAATCCCGCCGGCATGCTCAGCGCGAACGGTCCCCGTCCGATCCGTAACAGCGAGAGAACACTGACCGGCGTGGGCGGACCGATCCCGTGAACGATCAGACGCCGGCCGGCTCCTCGATGCCTGTCTGACGATCTTTTGCAGGAACAGCGCGCCGTGAGCGCGCGATGGTCAAATAGATGACGAGGGTGAGGATCGCGGCGAGGAAGACGACGCTGGTCACGATGGTGCCGAGTCCCGCCCCTCCATCCGATGTCGGCTGGGCGAGAAGGTCGCCGAAAGACGCGCCCAGCGGGCGGGTGAGCACGTACGCGATCCAGAATGCGGCGATCGCCCCGAGCCGGAAGACGAAATGCGCGACGGCGACGATGACGATCGCCGCGGCGAAGATGCCAGCGGAAGCGAGGTAGCCGAGGTTGAGCTGCTCGGCGAGGAGGTCGCCTGCAGCCGTCCCCAACGCGAAGGTGAAGAGCACTGCCAACCAATAGAACGTTTCCCGCCGGCGCGTGACGATGTCGTGGATGGAGAGCGTGCGTTCGGTCGCGTACCAGATCGCGAACGTCGCCATCAGCGCGACGGCGAACACGCCCGTCGAAACAGCGAGGGGAACGCCGAGCCCATCGGTGAGATTGTCGGTGATCAGCGTCCCGACGACACTGATCAAGACGACGGTCAGCCAGTACAGACCTGGAACATATCGTCGGCTTCGGAATTGGACGACGAACACCACAAGGAACAGGGCAACCATCACCACCGTGGTCAACTGGGTTCCCAGGTGCAGGCGTGATGAGATGAGATCTGCTGCCGTCTCACCGACCGTGGTCGCGAGGACTTTGATCGTCCAGAACGATGCGGTTGGTTCGGGCACCTTGTTCTCACGCAGCGCGAGATTCTTCGGCTCGGTCATAGGTGTTGCCCTTCGAGTGATCGGGTCGGATGGAGCGGGACACTACTGAGGCTGCGCCTCGCACTCAGTCGATCGTCTCCTCCCTAAGAAGCGTCCAAGGTTCAGCCGCACCCGATGGGAAGTTTCTTGGAAAGGGCAGCGGAAGCTGCAGTATGCGGATGATCGTCGCAGGGATTCTCGTCGGGCTGGCCGCTGTCGCCGGCCTCGTGGCCTTCGAATTGCTCGTCCAGGCGATAGACGTCCAAGCCGAGAGCGATGGCGCACCCGACTCACCGTCCGGAACGGCGGGAGCAGGTCCCCAGCATTTCTGACAGTCCCCTGGTTGTCCGGGATCCCCGCCAAATAGATTGTCCATACGCCCGAATACGACTAAGAAACCGATCGTTGGGCGAATCTCGTTGGACACCGGTAGAGTGCGGGCCATGAGCTGGAGGGGCAAGGGCGGGGCGGTGGCTGTCGCAGTGGGTGCGCTGGCAATGCTCTCCGGCTGCGCCGCAGGCTCGATTGCTGAACGTTCGTATCAGGGGATGCCGAATGGCTCGCGCCCGTTGAATTCACTGCCTCCGACACCCGGCCAGATTGATCTGCCCGACCCTGATCTTGCCCCTCGGGTGCAGTGGGCCGACGGCCGTGATCTAGTGGCCGTGTCCCTCTGGGGTGGGTCTTCATGCCCCGTCGAGCCGACAGGTGTGCGCGAGCTGGGTCATGACCGGCTAGAGGTTTCGGTGACGAAGCGTCAGGGGTGGTTCGGCGCATGCACCGCGGACCTGGCAGTAAACACCTACGAAGTCCGGGTCCCAGGTTCGATCTCTCAGTCGAGCCCCTTGACCGTTGTCGTCGACGGCCACGAGTTCACGCTCGACTCCCAGCCCGCCCCTAATCGAGGGGTGTGGTAGTTCTCCCGGGCGTTTGATCGACTGTTGTCAAGTTCTCGGGAGTTGGGGCGATTCTCTCCACAGGAGCACTTCCGAGGGGAACCATCAATGCGTATGCATCGACGTCGAACTATGTCTCAAGCCATGCCGACGAGGTAGCGGCGATGGCCGTCCAGCGTCTGACGGCCGGCGATCGCCAGCGTCAGCGGGAAGGCATAGACATCCCTTTCCGGTCGCACGACCAACTCCCAGCGAGCCCGGCCCGGATTGAACTTGCGTGTGAAGATGCGTGACATGGTCAACCGGTCATCCAGTTCAGTCACCGAGCAAGCAACCGATATGACGTTGGTCATCGCGACGTTGAGTCAGCGGAGCTCATTGGGCTGCGTTTGTCGCCGACCTTTTCGCCTCGTGGGCGGAGTGCCGCCAGTTCCCGGCGGCCCTCACAGCGAACGCCAGGAGCAGAAAGCCGGCGACCATCGTCAGGCAGTACAGCGTCACGGCGCCGTAGCCGCCGACAGCGTCCGGGTTGAAGAACGGATACGGATAGATTCCGGTGAATGCGCCGCGCACGATCGAGAACACGGCATAGACAGCGGGAAAGATCATCCACCACAGAATCACCCGCCCGCGCAAGCGGTTCATCGGTGGCCAGAGGAGCCAGTCGACCACCCCCGCGATCGGAAGGGCAAAGTGCAGGATCACGTTCACCACCGGATCGATATCGGAGAGATCGGCGTCGCGCAGGAGAGTGTTGAAGACCAACCCGACGAACGCAATGTAGACGACAGCGGCGCCGCGGAAGGCGGAGTCGGTCGGCGTCGGGGCACGCCTCACGTTGAGAAGTCGGAGCGCTGAGATGATGAAGACGACACTGATCAGAATGTTCGACAGGTTCGTGAAATAGGTGAAGAAGTTGAAGACGCTGTACCCCTTGGGAATGTGCACAGCGAACAACTGGAACACCATCGCAGCCAGAGACCCGACCGCGAGAATCATGCGGAACCCAACGGCGGAAGAACGGCTACTCATCACTGCGAGCATAAAGGATCCGGTCCGGCGGCGGTCCCCGCGGTCCGTGAGATGGCCCGGCCGGTCCGACCACCGTAACGCGCAAGGGTTGCGCAGTCGCAACGGTTAGGAGAATACTGGTCCCATGACCAGTTCGAGGGCGGCCGCAGTCCGGGCAGTCGATGCGGCGCTGTCCGCGGCCAACGTGATGATGCGCGTCGCCGCCCGGTCGGTCTTCGAGGTCGAGGACAGGGTCACCACGCCGCAATTGCGTGTGCTGATGATGATCGCCGCCACCGGCCCGCAGAATCTCGGCGCCGTCGCAACAGAGCTCGGAGTACATCCGTCGAATGCGACTCGGGCATGCGAGAAGCTGGTGCGCGCCGGGTACATCGTGCGTTCGGACCACCCCGCCGACCGCCGCTACATCCGCCTCGAATTGACCGAGACGGGCAACGACCTTGTGAACCACGTGCTCGACCGTCGGCGGTCGTCGATGGCTCAGGTCCTGCAGAGTCTGCCGGAGACGGACCAGATGCGCATCGCAGACGCGTTCGAGATCTTCGCGCGTGCAGCAGGCGGCGAGGCCATCCACGACGGACGGTTCGCGTTCTCACTGAATCCGTGACCGACCGAACGGACTGCGCCCATCGGCAGGGCAGCCTTTTATCGGCTCAGTGCTCCGCCTTCGGGTAATTCCCGTGCCGCTTCTCCGTGCTCGTCACTTCGGGCCGTTCACCGTGGTGGGACGCTCCGGTGTACTCCCCTTCGACGCGCGGGTCCGGTGCATCCGCCTCGGTCTCGGTGTACTGACCGTGCACCGTTCGCCGACGCGTGTCTCCATGCTGCGTGTACTGCCCCTCCAGCGAGTCGCGTTCGGTCGCGAAGTCGCGTTCATTCTCGTTGTTCATCGCTCTCACCCCATTAATTGCTAGTACGCAATTATTGCACCAACGCCACGATTAATGAAGGGGTTCAGGTCCTGGATCGACGGCACCGCGAGCTACAGTTTCGGCTCGCTGCCGCCAGGAACCTGAACGGTCACAGTGACCGTACCGAAGGGCTGCACGGCATCGTGGCCGGCGACGCTCGCGGTGACGGGCGTCCTGACTCGGCGGGGGCTGTCGCGCACGGTGGCCGCCCCGCTAGGGTGAGGCCAGCGGTCGCGCCGCGGGGCGCGTGAAAGCGGGTTGGGCGGACTGCTCGGCGGCGGAAAGAAGTAGCCCGCTCATGACGAGGCGACGACGAAAGGGGTGGCACTATGAACGCTATTGCCAGGTTCGCCTATGAAGAGATCGTCGGGAACAGTCACGTGATGGTCGCCTCGACCGTTCTTGGCGGTTAGGAGCACAGATCATGCGCAAATGGGTTCTCCTGGTCGGGGTCGCGTTCGTCATCAACCTGATCTTGCTGCTCGTCGTGGTACTGCTCCTGCCTCAGGTGAAAGGCGGGATCGGTGTTCTCTGGGCGGCGATCGTGCTGACCGCCGCCACCGTGCTGATCAAACCGGCGTTGACGACCTTCCTGACCAACCGCGGCACTCGACTGCAGTCGAGGGCATCCTGGTTGCGCGGCAAGACGCTCACCTACCTGGTGGACCTGGTGGTGACGTTCGCGGTGTTCTGGATCGCGGTGGTGTTCTCCAGCGTGCGCATCACCAGCTTCTGGGGGTGGTTCTGGGGCACGCTCATCCTCTGGGCCGGTTTCATCGTCTACGACCTGTTCGAAGACCGCATCCGCAAACGGGCAGGCGATCTCTACGACCGGGCAACAGGCGCCGGCACGTGAGTCCGGGGCGGGGCGGGCTCGCATTGGAACGCGCGCCGCTGATCGACGTCTTATGGCGTGGGCGAATCGCTCGTCGCGATCGATTCGGCTCGTCGCAGCTTGCTGTCCCGTGCGTCTTCGCGGGCGAAGCTGACGATCACGGCGATCATGGGCGCCCAGAGGATCACCTGGGTGGTCACGAGCACAGGGTTGGCGGCGCTGCCGAGCCCTCGTCCGGCCGGGTCGCCCGCTCCCCCGGACTGTGCGTAAATCGTGAAGTCCGTGATCGCGGCTCGGGGCGGAACCCAGTGAATCACTGGAATCCAGCCGCCCAACCCGCTGCGGAGGGCGTGGGGTTCGAACTCTAGCGCGGCCCCACTGAACGCCTATGAGATCGCCAAAACCCGCGAGAATTCAACGGTTCTGGACACAGCTTGACGTCGTCCGGTGCTCTCCGATTTCGCTCAAGTGCTGTCAAATCGTTGTCACGCCGCGGCCTCCCTGTCACACGGCCTCAGTCCGACCCACATCGTGTACGGCTGCCTCGTTACCAGGCGGTCAAAGCCAGTGCTTGTACTTGAATACCCCCCAGAGCCCGACTCCGAGGCCGACCATCAGCGCGACGGCGAAGGGGTAGCCCCACACCCAGTGGAGCTCCGGCATGTGGTCGAAGTTCATGCCGTAGATCGAGGCGATCAGCGTCGGCGTGAACAGGATCGCCGCCCAGGAGGAGATCTTCTTGACCTCTTCGCCCTGTTCGATGGTCTCTTTCGCGAGCCGGCGACTCTCTTCGCCCTGAGCGAGGCTTGCGCTCGACATCCGGCGCATCGCATCGTTCTGTTCCAGGGTGACGAGAGTCGAATGAACGGTGAGGGCGTTCTCCAGCAGTGACCGGCACGTGTTGACTCGTTCCGTGACCCTGACGATGTGATCGAGGACGTTGCGCTGCCGATTCTGCACATCGTCGTCGGTGCCGTAGCGCTCCGCGCCCCGGAGGAGGCCCTGCACCATGCCGGGAAGCGGCCCGATGGCCCGCTGGAACGCGATCACCTGCTCGAGAAGGCGGTAGATGCGTTCAGACAGAGCGGGGTCGACGTGACCACCGGCGAACAGGCCGTCCTCGACCTGATCGATGTCCTCTTCGAGACCTGCGACGACCGGTGCATAGCCGTCCACGATCTCGTCGAGCAGAGCGGTGAGCATCGCCTCCGGACCGAGCCCGAGGAAGGCCGGCTCTGCCTCCAACGCGCCACGGATGGCCGCCAAGTCCGGTCCTCCGCCGCGCCGAAGCGTGATCACGAAGCGCGGGCCGACGAACAAATGGATCTCCCCGAAGGCGACCTGCTCGGCACGGTCGTCGTACGTGGCGGGCCGGAGGACGACGAACATGGTGTCGCCATAACGCTCGAGCTTCGCCCGTTGGTGGCCCTTGCGGGCGTCCTCGACCGCGAGGGGGTGCAACCCGAATCTGGTCGCGGCTTCCTCGAGGGTCGCCGGATCCGGATCGAGCAGTCCGATCCAGGCCGATGCGTTCTCGGACTGGAGCGCGGCTGCCGCTTCGGCCAGGCTCTGAGGCGCGGCCGTTCGGCGGCCATCGATGTAGATGTGTCCGTCGATCGAGTTCAACCCTCAGCTCCTTCGTGCGACGCAGCACCGTGTGGGTCACGCACAAGGATCGCTTGGATCGCGGGACCGACCGTCGCGATCAGCTCCTCGTGATCGGCTTTCGCCAGCGTGGCGACGCCGATGATGCGCCGGCTGGTGATGATGCCGACGAGCATTGCGGCCGCCAGGCCGGCGCGTAGCGCTGTGACCTCAGTGCTGCGTTTCGCCCCGTGAATGAGGCGGGCCTGGATGAAGTCCCGCAACTGCGTATTGGCCTGCTCGTTGACGATCGCGCCTCGAAGCATGGCCATCAGTGGTTCCGACTCGTCGGGTGGCCCTTCCCACGCTTCCAGGAACGCGCGGACGACGCGTTCGCCGAGGTGAGCGTCCGGACCTTCGAACGCGGTGTCGAAGCGCCGAAGCGCCGATGGAGGAACGGACATGACGGCCGCGAAGAGCTCGTCTTTGGAGCCGAAGAACTGCATGACCTGGGACGGGTCCACTCCGGCATCCGACGCCACACGTCGGATCGTCGTACCGGCGAACCCGTCACCGGCGAAGCGCGCACGCGCGGCGGCGAGCACGGCCGCGCGCGTGCTCGCACCCCCCGGCCTTCGCCCAACACGCGCCTGCCGGGACTGGGAGTCGGCTGTCATGACCTCAATCTACCGGACGCCATGACGTTTTCTCAACGTTTGTTGAGTTTAGTGAACGTCGGTCAGCGACCGTTCGGCCTCGGTGCTTCCTCACAGTTTCTCAACACCCGTTGAGTTAAGACGCGAATGAACGTACGCTCGGATTCGACGCCGAGCTCTGAGGACGAAAGGGCTCACGAAAGAAGGGCACTCGTGATGAGCGAAGACCAGATGATGTTCGTACCCTCTCAGCCGCTGCCGCCCGCCAGGACCGGCATCCTGACCGCGTTCGATCCCGGCACCCGCACCCTCGAGGCCGGGTTCCGGATCGCCCCACCGTTCAAGGCCCTCCCGGTGGACATCGTGTTCGAGAAGGACACCGCCGTGCAGCTTCGGGACGGCACGACGATCCACGTCGACGTGTTCCGGCCGGCTGGCACAGACCCGGTGCCGGTGATCGTCGCCTGGAGCCCGTATGGAAAGGCGCAAGGCACCTCGGTCAGCGTGATGGGTGTGTTCGGTCTGGTCGGGTTGTCCAACGACACCGTGTCCGGGCTGGAGAAGTTCGAGGCGCCCGACCCGGCGTACTGGTGCGCCCGCGGATACGCGATCTGCAACGTGGACATCCGTGGAGTCGTCGACTCCGAGGGCGACAGCGTGCTGTGGGATCGCCAAGAGGGCCGCGACTGCTATGACGTGATCGAATGGCTCGCCGCGCAGGAGTGGTGCTCCGGCAAGGTCGGTATGAGCGGAACGTCCTACCTCGCCGTGTCACAGTGGTTCACGGCGGCCGAGCAGCCGCCGCACCTCGTGGCCATCAACCCGTGGGAGGGCGTCAGCGACGTCTACCGTGACCTCGTGATGCGTGGCGGGATGCCGGACACCGGGTTCGCGCAGCAGCTCCAGGACGGCAGCTTCTTCGGCAGGAACCGCAAGGAGGACATCCTCTCCGAGGCCGAGCGGTACCCGCTGATGACCGAGCTCTGGGAGAACAAGATCCCCGAGTTCGAGAAGATCACCGTCCCGGCCTACATCGTCGCCAGCTACTCGAACACGCTGCACACCGCCGGCACCTTCCGGGCCTGGCGGCGGATCGCCTCCGACGAGAAGTGGCTGCGGATCCACAACAGCCAAGAATGGCCCGACTACTACGACGAGACGAACGTGGAGGACCTCCGCCGGTTCTTCGACCACTACCTGCTCGGCGTCGACAACGGCTGGGAGACCACCCCGCGCGTGCGGTACTCAGTGCTCGACCTCCAGGGCGGTGACGAAGTGAATGTGCCGGCGGATTCGTTCCCACCCGCCGATGTCACCTCGACGACGTTCTATCTGGATGCCCGCACCCGCACGTTGGGCACCTCCGCTCCCGAGGCCGAGGCGGAGGCGTCGTACGCAGTCGACGCGAACCCGAACGCGGTGTCGTTCCTCACCCGTTTCGACGAGGAGACAGTGCTGGTCGGGTATCCGAAGGCACACCTGTTCGTCGAAGCCAGGGGCGCCGACGACATGGATCTCTTCGTGCTCGTGCAGAAGCTCGACCGGTTCGGCACACCACTGCAGGCGTTCACCGTACCGAACCAGTCGGCCATGGCACACGACCTCACCGATCATGGCGCCACCATCCTGCGCTACAAGGGCTCCGACGGACGCCTCAGGATCTCGCTGCGGAACCTCGACGAGACGCTCACGACCGACGACGTGCCCGCGCACACCTTCGACAGGGTCGAGAAGGTCGCGTCCGGCGAGATCGTCGACATCGAGATCGACCTCTTCCCCGTCGGCCTCGCGTTCCATCCGGGCGAGCAGCTGCGCTTCGTCATCAGCTCCCGCAACCTGCTCGGCACCCTCATGCCCGGCATCCGGGAGTACATCGGCGCGAACGCCGGCACCCACGTCATCCACACGGGCGGGCGGTACCCCTCCTCCATTCAGCTTCCTGTCCGAACGAAATGAGGCCCGAGATGAGCAGAGCAACGAACATCCAGGCGACCGTGCGACTGAGCGGCGAGAACACCGACGCGACCATCGACGGCTTCGAGCTGTTCTCTGCACGGCGTGCACTCGAGCTGCTCAAGCGGAAGCTCGGCCGCGAACGCCTCGTGGAACTGCTCGCCGACGAGATCGCGGCCGGCGACGCTTTCCTGCGCGGGCACCTCGAACGTTCCGCCGGTGAGGAAGCGACGGGTACGACCACGCTCCGAGCGCGCGGCATCACGGCGGCCGCCTTCGGCGCCTGGCTCGGTGCCGCGTTCGCCCGCGAGGATGTGATGCTCGCCGGGCATCCCGAGCACTACTCGATCCACGCAGCGCCCGGGCAGAACGTGAACATCGTCGAGACCCTCGACGAATACGTCTGCTCGTTCTTCATGCGACCCTGGGACGACAGCGTCATCGTCGATCAGGAACTTCCGGCAGCGGACCGGTCACGGCCCGCCGGTCGCCGGTCGCACATGCTCCTCGCCGACGGAACGGTCGTCGGCTCGATAGCCAACGCGTTCGACGAGGAGCCGGACGGGTTCACCGCACGGCTCTCCGTCACGCTGCCGGCGACCTGCGCGCCCGCTGTCATCGACCAGCACCTCGAGCACTTCGCCGTCGAATTCCGTACCTGGATCCTGCGAGCCGCCACCGAGCGATCCGCGTAGCGGTGATCGCGCTTTCGCCTAGAACGGATACCGACCCGGCTCGCCGCTGACGGTTGTCATCCGGAGCTCCGTGAAGTCCTCGATCGCGTAGTGGCCGGAACGGCCCCATCCACTGTCCTTGACCCCGCCGACGGGCAGCGCGGCCTCGCTGGCCATGGTCGGCGCGTTCACGTGGACGATGCCCGTGTCGAACCGTTGGGACATCTCGAGGCCCCTGGCTCTGTCGCCCGTCATGATCGAGGCGCTGAGTCCGTATCGGGTGTCCTGTGCAGCGCGCAGGGCGGCCTCCGCATCGTCGAACGGCTCGACGACCAGAAGCGGGCCGAACGTCTCGTCGGCGCCGGTCGTGCAGATCGCATCTGGGGGCACATGCGTGAGGATGGTCGGCGCATACAACCGGCCGTCGGCTGTGCCGCCGGTGACCAGCGTCGCCCCGCGATCGAGCGCGTCCCGAACCCGCGCGTCGATCTGCTCCACCGCCCTGTCGTCGATGAGCGGACCGATGATGACCTCGGGGTCGGTCGGATCCCCGATCTTGAGCGCCTGCACGCGCTCCGCCAGCCCGTCGACGAATTCGTCGTGCAGCGAGCGAGCCACGTACACCTTGCGCGAGTTCATGCAGACCTGGCCTTGATGGAGGAACGCTCCGAAGGTGACCGCTTTGACGGCCTCCTCGACGTCCGCGTCATCGAGGACGAGCACCGGGTTGAACCCTCCGAGCTCCAGGACCATCCGCTTCAACGCCCGACCGGCCCGCTCGCCCAGGATGCGCGCTGTCCTGTCCGACCCGGTGAAGTTGATGCAGCGCACGGCCGGACTCTCGAAGAACTCCTCGGCGATCGCGGCGGCTTCGCCTGGTGCGTGCGTCACGACGTTGAACGTGCCGGCGGGGAATCCGGCCTCCTCGAGGATCTCGGCGTGGATCAGTCCCGCCGAGATCGGTGCCAGCTCGGACGGCTTGATGACGGTCGTGTTGCCGAACGCCATGGGCAGCAGGAATGTGCGCCAGGCGAGATAGAAGGCGCCGTTCCAGGGAGTGAAGCCCGCGACGACGCCGAGCGGTTTACGCGTGACCATGGCGATCCTGCCCGGGATGTCGCTGCGCAGCACGTCGCCGGCCGGAAGGTAACCCCACCCGGCCGCCTGACGGAGCATCGCCGACGACAGATGGATCTGGAAGGCGGAGAACGCCCGGCTGGCGCCACCTTCGATGGCCATGAGCTCCACGAGCTCCTCGTGCCGGCGGTCGACGATGTCGGCCGCCTTCAGGAAGAGCCTTTGACGCTCGCCAGGCGCCATCGCTGCCCACGCGGGGAAGGCCGCTGCCGCGGCGGCGACGGCGGCCACTGCTTCTTCCCTGCCGCCCGCGGCGGCTTCGGCGACGAGACCGTCGTCGAGCGGGTTGCGGACAGGGAAGGTCCGGCCACCCGGGGCGGTCCATCCGCCGTCGATGAAATGCGATGTGACGGCGGGTCCGCCGCCGACTCCTCGAAGTATCGTCATCCTGTTCCTCGCTGACTCGATGTGGCCGAAGCCCGGTTCCGTATCCGCCTCAGACGCCGAGCAGGGACTCCGCGTTGCCGTGGGCGATCTTCTCCCGATCAGGGTCGCTCACCGGTGCAGTCCTCAGATAGGCGGTCGCCCGCGCACTGTTCCCGAACGGGTGGTCGACGGAGAACAGGATGCGGTCGACCCCGAAGGCGGCGAGCGCGCAGGCCAGCGGGCCGTCCGAGTTGTACCCGGAGGTCGTGAGGTGGAGGTTCGCGCGGAGCGTCTCGGCGACCGTCCGGGCGTGCCCGGTCACGACGGGGGTGAGCATGTTCTCGATGCGGTCGAGGTGGAACGGCAGGCCCTCGCCCATGTGACCGACGATGAGCTTCAGGTTCGGAAGCTCCTCGAACACGCCCGCGACGACCATCCGCAGCACGTGCATCCCGCATTCGGCGTGCCAGCCCCAGCCCGAGGTGGAGAGGCACGCGGCGGCTTCTGCCGGCAGGCCCGCGTAATAGGCCTGGTCGACCGCGGGCGGCGGCGGCGCTGGATGCAGGTAGATCGGCACGTCGAGCCGGGCGGCCTCTCTGAGGATCGGGCGAACGGACGGGTCGTCGAGGAACACCCCGTGGGTCTGGCCGTGGATCATCGCGCCCAGGAATCCGAGTTCCTCGATGCCGCGCGTGAGCTCGTCGACGGCTGCCACCGGGTCGCTCATCGGCAGGGCCGTGAACGCCCGGAAACGATCGGGATGCTCCGCGACTGCCTGCGCCATCCGGTCGTTGAGCTGGCGGTTCACCTCGACGGACTGCGCGGGAGGGAGGTCCTGCGCGATGCTGCTGAGGGCCGAGAGCACCTGGATGTCAATGCCGGCCTCGTCCATCATGCGCAGCCGTGCCTCTCCCACGTCGTCGAGTTCCGCCGCACGTCTGCCTGCACGCGGGCCCAGGTCGAGCCCGGCGGCCTGGATGATGTCGCGGGGGAACGTGTGCTCCTCAAGTGCGATGATCCTCATCGTGCTCCCCTCTCTGATTCGAGTGCGGCAGCGGTGCGGTCGACGAACTGCCGGAAGGTGGTGGGCGGCCGTCCGAGCAGCCAGGTCAGTACGTTCGGGTTGCCGATGAAGTCGTGGGCGCTGTATGTCGAGGTGATCCCGCGCAGAACGCTCAGCTCGTGGGAGACCGTCGCAGGGTCAGCGTCGCCCACCCAGGCGCGGAGGTAGCTGTCAGGGTCGATCTCGTGCACGGTTATGAGCCGGCCGAGAGCCTCGGAGAGGATGCCGCCGAGCTCGAACGCGGTGTATCGTCCCGGCGCGACGAGCTCGTAGGTCGCGCCGGCGTGCGCCACCGGGTCTACGAGCACCGCCTCGGCGACCTCAGCGACGTCGCCGAGATCGACCAGGGACTGCGTACGCTCGAGCGACCACGACAGCTCGAACACGTCCCGCTCGAACACGGGCACCAGCTTCAGCGGAAGCATGTAGTTCGCCGGCTGCAGGATGGTGAACTCCAGGCCCGAGGTCACCAGATGCTCTTCAATATCCCGCTTGATGACGTGCTGCACCAGACCGGTGATGATCGAGTGCAGCACCGAGCTGAACACGAAGTGCTCGACGCCGGCGCGCACCGCCGCGTCAATGAGGCCGACACCCATCGCCCGCTCGCGCGGGTGGAGGGTGGGGCCGACATGGTAGATCGCGCTGGCGCCGTCGACGATGCGCGGCCAGCTGCGCTCGTCGCCCAAGTCCTCCGCCAGCACATCCTGCACGCCGGCCTCCAGAAGCGCCCGCACGGACTCCGCGGAGGCGACCACCGCGCGCACTTCGTGCCCGGCGTCGAGGAGCCGGGGAATCAGGTGCCTGCCCTGGTTGCCGTTGGCGGCGGTGACGACGATCACCGGTGGAACCGTTGCGTGATCGTTCCGATTCCCTCGATCTCCGTGGTCACGGTGTCGCCGGCCTGGAGGAACCGCGGCGGCGCCATCCCGGCGCCGACGCCCGAGGGAGTCCCGGTGAAGATGAGGTCGCCCGGGCGGAGCTCGACGACCTCGGAGAGCCGGCTGACGAGGTCGGAGACAGAGAAGATCAGCTGGTCAGTGCGGCTCTGCTGCACTCGCGTGCGCGTCCCGTCGGCCGCGGTGATGTCGGTGGTGATCGCCAGGGAGTCCGGGTCGTCGAACTCGTCGAGCGTGACGATGACCGGTCCGGTGGGCGCGAACGCCTCGAACGACTTACCCACACTGAACTGGGCCGGGCTGCCCTGCCACTGCACGGTGCGTTCGGAGAGGTCCTGGCCGACGGTGAACCCCGCGACATGATCCAGGGCGTCGCCGGCGGCGATGCGGCGTCCGGGCGCTCCGATCACGACCACCAGTTCGGCCTCCCAGTCGACCGTGTCTCCCGGAAGCCTCACGTCGGCGTCGGGTCCCGTGACGGAGGAGGCGAACTTGGTGAACACGACCGGATGCTCGGGGATGGCGAGGCCCGACTCCTCGGCATGGTCGGCGTAGTTCAGCCCGATGCCGAAGACCTGCTGCGGTCGCGGCGATGGAGCGCCGAGCTCGAAGGGCCCGTAGGCGATCGAGTCAGGATGCCCGGCGACATCGACGTCGCGGGCCCACTCGGTCAGCTCCCGCCATCGCGCGAAGACGCCCTCCGGCTCGGAGGCGAAGGCTCCTTCGCTTGCCCGCTCGATGTCGAGGGCGCGGTCGCCGTCGATGAGGACGAGGCGGTGGTCGAGGTTGCCGATTCGCATGATGGATCGCTTTCTTCTCGGGTGGTGCGGAAACCGCGGAGGGCGTGGTCGAGCACCGCGGCGGGATCGGTGTTCTCCGGTCCGACCCAGGCGATGTGCTGGTCGGGCCGCACTAGAACGAGGAGGTCTCCGGCGACCGGCGCGAAGCCCTGCCGGACCGGGTCGACCGAACGCAACGGCAGGCGTCGGCCGGCGGCCTCCCGCGCCCAAGCATCCGTGTGCTCCCCGAGGACGGTGAACTCGGGCCCAAGGATGTCGAACAGCGAGTTCCCGTGCACGTCCCGCTGATGCGGGAGCCGGTTGCCGGGCTCCGCGCGGGGCACGTAGACATCGGTGCCCGGTGACTGCAGGGCTGAGGTCTCGCCGTAGCCGTAGCCGAGCACCAGGCCGAGGGCGTAGAACTCGGCGCGTTTTGCCTGCTCGATCTCCATCGCTGCGGCGGTCCTGGCTTGTCGCCCTACCTCGCCGGCCGCCATGAGGCCGGTCGATCCGAGGTCGATCGACAGCGCCTTCATGTTCGTCGCCGCGAGGTCGATGGTTTGCTGCGCCACGGGCCGGCGCTCGTCTTCGTAGCTGTCGAGGAGCTCGGCGGGTGCCCAGCCGCGCAGCACGGCCGCCAGTTTCCACGCCAGGTTCACGGCGTCGCCGACGCCGGTGTTGAACCCGTGGCCGCCCCACGGAGGGTTCTGGTGGGCGGCGTCACCGATGAGGAAGGCCCGCTTGCGCCCGTACGAGTCGCTGAGCAGCATGCGCGCCTGCCACGGATCGGTCGCGATGACCTCGACGTCGACGTCCGCGCCGACCAGGTTCCTGACCACGCGGGCTGCCTCATCGGCGTCGGCGATGGACTCGGTTCCCGTGGCGATCGCCCACCACTTACCGTCGAGGTCGAGCGGACCGACCACGCCCGGCGCGGCGGGGTTCAGTGCCCAATGGTGCACCGCCGGTCGGGCAGGGAGCACACCGGCGAGCCCGCTCGACCGGAAGGTGATGTTCACGTTCGGACGGCCGCCGACGGCGCCGACGTACGCGGCCCCGATCGCGTGCCGCACGACACTGCGCGCCCCGTCTGCACCGACCAGGTAGTCGCACGAGACGGTCGTGGTGACGCCGTTCGCATCCGCGATCTCGACGCGCGGCCGGTCGCCCGAGGTGTCGACGCTCATTCCTGTGCTGCCGAATCGGGCATCCACGAGCGCTTCGTGCTCGATCAGGTGCCGCAGCGACTCCTCGACGATCGCCTGCGTCACCTGCTGACCTGGCTCGGACGTGAGCTCGGAGCCGGCGAGGTCGAGCCCGAGCACACCGGTCAGGCGCACGATGTCCTCCCCGGCCGGCGTGGTGCAGAACCGCACTTCGTCACTCCACGACACGGGGATCGGAGCCCGGCGGCGGATCTCCGCCGCTGCCCCCGTTCGCCGGAAGAGCTCCATCGAACGCGCCGAGGTCGTCTTGGCCCGGGGTCGCGAGTGCTCGACTTCCCGACGTGGCTCCACGAGCATGCACGCGACTCCGTGGAAGGCGAGCTCCAACGCCATCGCCAGCCCGACCGGTCCCCCTCCGAGGATCAGGACGGGGGCGTCGGCGTCGGTCACCAGACCTCGGGAAGGAAGATGTCTTCGGGGATCGTCTCCGGCAGGTACTCGCCTGCGCGTGCCCGCTCGTGGATCTCCTGGAAGCTCAGACCCGCATCGCGAGCCTCGACGAGCTTCTCCGGGTCGAAGAAGGTCCCGATCGGGTTCTCCGCGAACTCCAGCGAGTTGGCGATCCACTCGCTCGAGTCGGCCCAGTCGCCGAACCCGTCCACCTGGATCTCCACCCCATTGCCGTCCGGGTCCTGGTAGTACACCGACATGGTGATGCCGTGGTCGAGCGTGAGGAACGGCAGGATGCCCTTGTTGCGCAGCCGGATGTAGTTGTTGATCCACATGTCGAACGTCTTGAACTCGAACGCCGTGTGGTGGATGCCCGTCTCGTGTCCCTTGTCCGTGGGGTGCTTGAGACCGGGAGGCGAGAGAAGGGCGATGCGGTGATTGGCCTCGTCGTTGGTCAGCCAGGCGGCCTCGTCGCTGTGGAACACCGGGCGCAGCCCGCACACGATGCCGTACCACTCGACCATTTGGTCGAGGCGGAGGGTCGTGAACGTGGTGTGGTGCAGCTTGGGGGCGTTCACGGGGAAACCGGTCGAACGATTCTCGGGCATGGGCGTCTCTCCTTTGAGAACGGGCCGAACCTCGGGTCGAGGGCCGGCGGAACAAGATCGGTTCTTCGATGATTCAACGTGCTCGGGATACTGCTGCGCCAGTGCCGCGAGCACAATGTCTGCGCGTCAGTCGTGCTGCGTGCCCAGCGATCGGCTACCGCTCCGCTCGCATCGCCTCCTCGTGCACCGCCAGAGCGACCCGGAGATGGATGTGGCGCGAACGCACCGGGCGCCCCAGCAGCTCCTCCGCCCGTCGCACACGGTAGGTGACGGTATTGCGCGAGACGCCCAGTCGTTCGGCAACCGCCTGCGGGCTGCAGCCGGTATCAAGGTAAGCGGCCAGTGTCCGGCGGAGGTCCGCCGTCGCCGCTCCAGGATCGGTGAGCGCACCCAGCTCGTTCCGTGCGAAGCGGAGGGCACGGGGGCGGTCCGCCAGGAGGAGGCTGAGCAGGTCCACGTCGCGGTAGGCGGTGACAGGCGCGGGGGACGGCTCGCGGGCGAGCATGCCGAAGGCCGCGACGGCGTCGAGGTGGGCGGAGCGAAAGCCCGCGGCGCCGGAGGCCTCTCCGGAGAACGCGACGTGCATCGCCGGCGGCAGCGCGACCGCTGAGAGTCGCTCCGTCCAGGCTGATCCCTGCTGCGGGGTGACCCAGGCCCAGCAGATCGCTGGACCCGCCTCCAGCAGAAGCTTCTGTTCGCATCCGACCCGGCGGATGAGGTCGCTGGCGGCCTCGTGGAGCGCAGCGGGGTCCGCATCGATTGTTCTGGCCGAGCTCCAGAGCACCAACGCCACGTGCGAGCGGCCGAGCGCATACCTCAGACGGCGTTCAACGGACGGTGCGACGGGTCCGATGCCGCGCAGGATCTCGGTGACGAGCGTGAGGCGTTCGACGGCGTCGCTCTGCGCCCAGCGTCGTTCCTCCTCGCGGTAGAACGCCGCCATCTCGGTGGAGAACACATCGAAGAACATGAACATGCGTTCCGAGAGAATGCGCATCTGCTCCGGACGCCGAGTCGGGTCCCCGACGCGCGCGCACTCGGTGAGGAAGGCCGCGGCGATCACCGAGTGTCCGAGCTGGATGCCGCGCAGCATGGCGTCGAGACCGACCCTGCGACGGACGAACTCCGGGATGCCCGCGAGTGACTCCGAGGTCGCCGCCGCGTCCAGTTCTACGCCCGAGAGGGCGAGCAGGAGTTGCAGCGTAGCCGATTCGGTTCCCATTCTCAGCACGTCGAATCCGTCATCGGCGACATGGCCGGGGATCTCGGTCGCCACGCGCGACGCGACATCGTGGCCCACCTCCACCGCCCACTGCACGGCGCTGCGGCCGATCACGGCAGAAGCTCGGGAGATCAGGCCGCCGCTGCTGGCCGCGACGATCCGCAGTCCATCCGGCGTCGGCTGCAGGTCGGTCAGCCACGACAGCCCGGCGGCCAGCGGACGCGAAGCGAAGACCCCGGGATCGGAGGCGGGGATCACCGCGCGCAGGGCGGCGGTCATGACCGGTCTCCCCCGATGGGAACGATACGCGGAAGGGCGGGCTCGACGAGGTCGAGCGCGGCCGCGACTTGTGCGTCGGGCCCGATGTCGTGCAGCCGGTACAGCTCCTGGAGGGTGCCGGTCTGGCCGAACTCGGTGACGCCGAGGTTCACGCTCGGCACGCCGCGGATCGCGGCCAGGAAGGCGAGGGTATGCGGGTGCCCGTCGAGCACGGTCACCATCGGGACGGCGCGGTCGGCGGGCAAGACCTGGTCGATGATGGCCGCATCTCCCCCGCCATGCCCGGTCCGCGCGCGCACGGCGCGGTACAGCCGGTCGGCGCTCGTCACGCACACCACGTCTGTATGCACGCCCAGCTCGTCGAGGCGGTCGGCCGCCTTCAGCACCTCCGGCAGGAGAGCGCCCATGCCGACCAGGGTGACGTCCGGGCGTTCGGCGCGGCGCAGCAGGTAGCCGCCGGAGACCACCTGCCGGCGACGTCGTTCGCGGGCGCCGGGATCGGCCGGCACCGCCGCCAGGGCCTGGTCGAGCACACGGGATGACAGCCGGAAGTAGCTCGAGGACCCGTCGCGCCGTCCCAGCCGAGAGAGGGCGTCGAGCATGCACCACTCGAAGTCCTGCACGAATGCAGGTTCGAACGCGACGACCCCTGGCTGCTCGATTCCGATCGACGGCGAGATGATCGACTGGTGCGCCCCGCCTTCCGCGGCCAGGGTCACCCCGGAGGGCGTCCCGATCAGGATGGACTGGCCGCCGCCGTAGACACCGAACGACCATGGCTCGAGGGCGCGGGTGACGAACGGGTCGTACAGTGTCCCGATCGGGAACAGTGGCCGCCCCCATCGGCTCCACGTCGCGCCGAGCTCCCCGAGCAGCGAGACGAGGTTCACCTCGGCGATGCCGAGCTCGATGTGCTGGCCGGTGGGGCGCTCGCTCCAGTGCAGGATCGTCTCCGCGTCGTCGGCGAACCAGTCGGGACGCTCGGTCGGCGACCACACGCCGGCCTTGTTCACCCAGCCGCCCAAGTTGGTGCTGGAGGCCACGTCGGGTGCGACCGTGACGATCCTCCCGGCCGCTTCGGGCGCCAGACGTGTAAGGTCGAGCAGCAGCCGGCCGAGCGCCTGCTGCGTCGAGCTGTGGCCCTTCACCTCGCGCTCGAAGTCCTGCGGGACCGAGGGCGGCGCGGCATCCACCACGGGTGACCGGCGAAGCCGCACTGCCGTCGCCGCGCACAGATCGGCCTCGGGCGATCCTGGGGCAAACGGCCGCCACGGATCCGCAACGCTCTCGCCGAGCTCGTCGGCCACCTGGGCAAGCTGGGCGGCGGTCAGCAGGTTGGAGTGATTCTGCGGATGCCCGGCGCTCGGAAGGCCGTGCCCCTTGATCGTGTAGGCCAGGATGATCGTGGGCCGCTGGTCGTCGATCTGCTCGAGCGCCTGAGTCAGGCTGCGGAGGTCATGCCCGGCGAGGCCGCGGATCACTCGGAGCACTGCGGCGTCGTCCAGGTCGCGCAGGAGCGCGTCGATGGCATCCGCCCCCTCGCTCGCACCAGGCAGGCGCTCGCGCAACTGGGCCGGCGTGCAGCGCAGGAGGCGCTGATACTCGGGGTTCGACATCTGATCGATGCGGCGCTTGAGGTGCTCGCCTCCTGGCTTCTCGAACAGTTCAGTGAGCAGCCGGCCGTATTTCAGGGTGATGACCTGCCACCCCGCCGCGGCGAACATGGCCTGCAAACGCGTTGCCGAGATGTTCGGCACGACGCGGTCGAGGGACTGCCGGTTGAAGTCGACGATCCACACAAGCTCGCCAAGGTCGGAGACGGTCGGGTCCATGAGGGCCTCCCAGACGGCTCCCTCGTCGAGCTCGGCGTCGCCGACCAGGCTGAACTGCCTCCCGACGCTGCGCGGCCGCCCCGCGCTGTCAGCCGCGAATCGCCGCGCGACGGCTCCCCAGATCGGCGCGGTCGCCCCGATCCCGACCGAGCCGGTCGAGTAGTCGACGGTGTCGGGGTCCTTAGATCGACTCGGGTAGCTCTGCAACCCGTGAAATGCGCGCAACGTGCCCAGCTGATCCGGCTGGAGTTCGCCGAGCAGGTAGTTGATCGCGTGCAGCACCGGAGAGGCGTGCGGTTTGACCGAGACGCGGTCGTTCGCCGTGAGGCCCGTGAACCAGAGGGCGGTCATGATCGTGGCCATCGACGCGCTGGATGCCTGGTGGCCCCCGATCTTGAGACCATCCGGGTCTTTGCGAGCCGACGAGTTCGCGGCATCGACCATCGCGGTCGACAGCCACAGCACCTTCCGCTCGACGGCCTCGAGCGTGGCCGAATCGACCCGAGCCGGGCGAACCGACGTTGCATCCATATGCGGACTCCCTCGTCCAGACCACCTTGTCGACAGAGAATATATCTTATAGAGTAACGCGGACGGCGATGGCGCCGCAAGCACACGGGCGCTGTCGTGGGACGATGACACAAACGCCCGACGAGGAGACGCATGACTCAGGAGACACAGGTCAGATCACTCGCCGAGTCGAGCGCCTCGATCGTCGACCTCGTCACGGCAGAGATCCGCCGTGCTGTGCTAACCGGCGCACTCGCACCCGGCACCGCATTCTCGATCCGAGACCTCGCAACCCAGCTCGGCGTGAGTCACATCCCCGTGCGCGAGGCCCTGCGAAGACTGGAGTCACAAGGGCTGATCGTGCTGCGCCGCGCTCGAAGCGCGAGCGTCGCGCCGCTGACGAGTGCCGATCTGCAGGCGATCTACCGCTTGCGCTACCTCATCGAACTCCCACTCGCCGGCTCGTCGGCAGGCAGACGCAGTCCAGCGGAACGGGAGCGGCTCGACGCACTGCTGGAGGGCAGCCGCGACCCGGACCCCGAGGTCGCATGGCAAGCCCACTACGACTTTCACGCAGCGCTCGTCCATCCCGCCGCCAACGAGTGGGACGACAGGATGATGCAGACTCTGTGGATGGCCGCGGAACGGTACACGCATCTCGTGTTCGACCCGACCCAGATCACGGAAACGGAACGGCAGCGCCGGTACGAGACGCACCTCGTGCTGCGGGACGCCGCCCTCCGCGACGATGCCGATGCCATGGCCGACGCGCTGCGGGCCCATCTGTCGGCCAACGAGGGTCGCATCCTCGACCACATCTCGACTCTCGAAAGACGCTGAGAACACGGCTTGTGCGAACGGAAGCGCGAGTCGTACGATTCAGAATATATCGTAGCGAATAGCGAGCAAGGAGGCTCGATGACCGCCCTGATCCTCGGCGCGACCGGTAACGTCGGTCCGCACGTCGTGTCCGAACTCCTCCGATCGGGCGAGGAGCCGCGTGTCCTGGTGCGCGACGAGGCCCGCGCCCGCCAGCTGCTGGGCGATGAAGTGGAGCTCGTCGTCGGCGACTTCACCGATCCCGCCGCCGTCGCGGACGCCGCCGACGATATCGACACCGTTTTCCTCCTCTCCCCGCACGACTTCGCGATGGCCGACGCGCAACTCGGGGTCATCCGCCAGCTGCGACGATCTGGGGCGCGCATCGTCAAGCTCTCCGGCACAGACTCCGCGATCACCCCGCAGGGGCCGCACGTCTGCCGCCAGCACTGGGAGATCGAACGGGTGCTGATCGAAAGCGGCCAGCCGTTCGTGATCCTCCGCCCAAACTCGTTTCTCCAGGTGATCGTCGCGAGGCTCATGCTGCCCGCGATGCAGGCCACAGGAAAGATCATGAACCCGATCGGCGCCGAAGGGATCAGCTTCATCGATGCGCTCGACGTCGGCGCCGTCGCTGCCCGGGTCATCACGAGCCACCAGTGGGACGGGCAGACGCTCGTGCTCACCGGGCCGCACCCGGTGAGCTACGCCGAGATCGCGACGCTCGTCTCCGAGCGGACCGGAGCCCCCGCCGACCTGATCGATGTCACCCCCGCCGAGGTCCGTACCTCCCTCGTGGCGCGTGGCATGGCCGAGTGGGAGGCGGAGCACTTCGAGGAGATGTATGAACTGTTCCGCGCAGGTGAGTCCGCCTTCGTGACCGACACGGTCCAGCAGGTGACCGGCCGACCGCCGCGCACCATCGAAGCCTTCCTCGACGCGCTGCTCCTGCCGGCAGGAGCGAACGCGTGAGCGCCTGCCTGCCCTGCGACCTCGAGCAGGCCGCGGGCGTCGCCGTCGTATACCGCGACGACGACTTCTCCTGCGAGGTGGCAGACGGCTACGACCTCCCCGGATGGTACATCCTCCGGGTGCGCCGTCACGCCGAGGGATGGGGTTCACTGACCGGTGAGGAGGCCGCCGGGTTCGGAGTGATATCGCAGCGCGTGGCCACGGCCATCCAAACTGCGACCGGCGCCGAAGGCGTCTATTTCATGAGCTTCGGCGAGAACTACCCGCACTTCCATTTCCTCGTCATCGCCCGGCCGGCGGGTCTCCCCACGGAGCTGAAGGGCGCGGGGATCCTCGCGCTGCGCCCCGATCACCGCGACATTGACGCCTCCCTCGCCACGGCAGCAGACGTCCGCGCGACACTCGCCGCCACCTGAATCCACCCCACCCAACCCACCCGAAAGGACGATGATGTCCACGTCATTCACCCACTCCGTGTCCGGTTCCGGCGCTGCCGCCGGCATGACCTTCAGCGGTCGCAGCAACGGGACAGCGCCCGGTCGGGACGTCCCTCTCGTCATCGCACTGCATGGAGGCACGTACTCGTCGGTGTACTTCGACATTCCGGGCTACTCCCTGCTCGACCACGCGGCCGCCGCGGGCGTTCCCGTGATCGCGCTCGACCGGCCGAACTACGGAGACTCGAGCCCGCTCGACGCCGGCGAGTCGATCATTCTGAGCAATGCCGACGTGCTCGGCGACGCGATCGGCTCCATCTGGCGCGAACACGGCGAAGGAACCGCCGGCATCGTGCTCATCGCGCACTCGATCGGGGCCGCCGTCGCCACAGCGATCGCCGCCACCCCACAGGACTGGCCGCTGCTCGGGCTCGCCATCTCGGGATGCCTGGTGCGCGTCCCCGGAGAGTCGCGCGCCGCGTGGGAGTCGCTGCCCGACATCCCAGTCATCGAGCTTCCCACCCCGATGAAGGACCAGGTGATGTTCGGCCCCGCCGGGACCATCGCGGCCGACATGCCCGCGGCAAGCCACCCCTCGAACACGATCGTGCCGAAGTCCGAACTCCTCGACATCACCGGCGAATGGATTGAGCACCGTGCCGAGGTCTGCGGCCGGGTCAAGGTTCCGGTGCACCACCGGCAGGGCGAGTTCGACGCACTGTGGGTCACCGATCAGAGTGAGATCGACGCATTCCGCGCCGGATTCGGATCGGCCACGTCCGTCGACAGCCGGCTGGTGCACGGCAGTGGGCACTGCATCGACTTCCACCGGCCGTCGGAATCGTTCCAGCTGTCCCAGCTGAGCTTCGCCCTCGAGTGCGCCATTCCCGCCCGAGCATGAGCGTGGAGCGCACGGTCTTCCGCGATGTGCTCGTCTACCGCGCCGGAGCCTTCGGGGACCCCTCCGACGTCGTCGTAAAGGACGGGCTCATCGCCTCGGTGGCGGCGACGGGCACGTTGCCGAGCGACGGCCCCGACGAGACCGAGGTGCTGACCGGAGGCCACCTCATCCCTGGCCTCATCGACGCGCACGTCCACGTCGAAGGACCAGGGAGCCTGGAGGCGCTCGCCGATCAGGGGGTGACCACTGCGCTCGACATGGGCTCGCCCGCCGCGCTCATCGCGGCATTGCGAGGGCAGGCTGGCGTCACCGATCTCCGCAGCTCCCTCATGGTCGCCACCTCGCCTGCCAGCGCACACGCGGCCCGGATGCACGCCGACGACGACGCGCTCGTCGGCTCGTCGGCCGGCGCAGAGGCGTGGGTCGCCGAGCACGCGGAGCAGGGCGCCGACTACATCAAGATCGTGATCGATCTGCCGGGGTTCCAGCAGGAGGAGGTCGACGCCATCGTCGCGGCCGCCCACCGCCGCGGCCTCCTCACCATTGCCCATGCCTCGCGGTCGGACGCCGTTGCAATGGCGCAGAACGCCGGTGTGGACGTGCTGACCCACGCGCCCCTCGACCGCCCCGTCGATGCGGAGCAGGCAGGTGCACTCGTCGCCGCCGGCGCCGTCATCGTGCCGACGCTGACCATGATGCGCACCATCGTCGATGTGGTGAACCCCGGCGGCGGTCCGGGCCCGCGATACGAAGCCGCCCGCACCAGTGTCGCGAACCTGCACGCAGCAGGGATGCCGGTTATCGCCGGAACAGACGCGAACCGAACCCCCGGCGCGCCTGCTGCGCCTCCCTTCGGCGTCAGCCTGCACGACGAGCTCGCACTGCTGGTCGATGCCGGGCTGTCCACCGCGGAGGCGCTCGACGCCGCGACCAGGGTCGCCGCCGCCCGGTTCGGCCTGGATGACCGCGGCAGCATTGCGGCCGGCAAGCGAGCCGACCTGGTACTGCTCGACGGCGACCCGATCGCTGACATCCGCGCCACCCGCGCGATCCGCGGAGTCTGGTGCGCGGGCATCCGGAGCCGCTGAACCGCCGGATGTACTCGGTCGACTAGACCGCGACCTCGAACGTCGGCTCGGTCGCCGCTGCAACCTGCTCGACCGAAACACCGGGCGCCAGCTCCACCAGCCGCAGGCCGGTGGAGACCACATCGAGGACCGCGAGATCGGTGATGATGCGGTGCACCACCCTGCGCCCGGTCAGCGGGAGGCTGCACACGTCGACGATCTTGGGCGATCCGTCCTTGGCCACGTGCTCCATGAGAACGATCACGCGGCGCGCGCCGTGGACGAGGTCCATCGCGCCACCCGGGCCTTTCACCATCTTGCCGGGGACCATCCAGTTGGCCAGATCTCCGGAGGACGACACCTGCATCGCGCCCAGGATGGCCGCGTCGATCTTGCCGCCGCGGATCATGCCGAAGCTCATGGCGGAGTCGAAGTATGCGGCCCCGGGCCGCACGGTGACGGTCTCCTTGCCTGCGTTGATGAGGTCGGGATCGACGGCGTCCTCCGTCGGGTACGGCCCGACCCCGAGGATGCCGTTCTCAGACTGCAGCACGACGGTCATGGCTTCTGGCACGTGATTCGGAACGAGCGTCGGGAGGCCGATGCCGAGGTTGACATAGGCGCCGTCCTGGAGCTCGCGGGCGCCCCGCGCTGCCATCTCCTCGCGAGTCCACCCCATGGTCAGGCCTCCTCTTTCACGGTCCGGCGTTCGATGCGCTTCTCGACATCGGAACCGACGACGACAATGCGATCGACGTACACGCCGGGAAGGTGAACGGCGTCCGGATCGAGCTCACCGACTTCGACGATCTCCTCCACCTCGGCGATGCACACGCGCCCTGCCATCGCGCACAGCGGCGAGAAATTGCGGGCGGACTTGTCGAACACGAGGTTGCCGTGCCGGTCACCGCGCGCGGCATGGACCAGCGCGAAATCGGTGGTGATCGCCTCCTCGAGCACGAAATCCTGCTGTATCCCACCGACCGCGAACGTCTGCATCGGCTTCGGACGGCTCGCCTCCGCGACGGAGCCATCCGCGTGATAGCGGCGCGGGAGCCCGCCGTCGGCGACCGCCGTCCCCACGCCCGTGCGTGTGAAGAAAGCGGCGATGCCGCTGCCCCCGGCGCGGAGCTTCTCGGCCAGTGTTCCCTGAGGGGTCAGCTCCAGTTCGAGCTCGCCGGAAAGATACCGCCGTTCGAACTCCTTGTTCTCGCCGACGTACGAGGAGGTCATCCTCCGGATGCGTCCCGCCGCCAGCAGCACACCCAGACCCCAGTCCGTGACGCCGCAATTGTTCGACACCACATCGAGCTCGTCCGCGCCGCGCACAAGAAGCGCCCCGATGAGAACCATCGGGATGCCGCAGAGACCGAATCCGCCGACCGCGAGGCTCGACCCCGACGTGATGTCCGCGATCGCCTCGCCTGCCGAATCGACCACTTTGTCGATCATCGTGCCGTCATCCTTTCAGTCGGTCGCAGCTTCGCGCGAGCCCGATCGGCCGCCTCGACGACCCCCGGAGGCGGCTGTCAAGGTCCAGGATGCGCCCTCGGCGGGCCCGAGCGCTTGTGCTCCCGGCACGGATCGGCCGCCTGCGGCGAGCGTGCGGGACAAGGGTGCATCGACTCCTTGCCTCGCTGGTGCCTCAGCCGATCGCCGACTGTCCGTCGCATCCTCTCGACCCACGGTGGTGTGAACCGGCTTGTCTTCGTGTCCGAGTTCGCTTGTAGGAACCGGAATCGCAGAACCCTGGTACGCCGGCTTGGCGTTTACGCGACGTATCCGCTTAACGGTTAAAAGAGTAGGTCTCATTTCTGAAACCGCATTCAGACGGCCGTCACTCGCAACCTGTGGGAAGACGCTCGGTGGGCGTCGACGGGGACTGAGCGCCCTGGCCTTGTTGTCCGCGGCGCGCATATTCGCGGCCTGGTCGGTCATTTCCTTCGCTGGTGCCAAACATGCACTGAGGGGCTCGCCGGTCACCCAGCGAACCCCTCAGCTGATCTTAGAAGTGGATCGGGCTACGGGGATTGTGGAGACGCGTGTCGCGACGTGATCGCCCACACCGCCCCGGCGGTGAACCCGACCGTGCAGAGGGCAAGTGCGATGCTCGCCCACAAGGGGGTTCCCGTTGCGGCAGAAGCGCTGATTCCGGCGACTCCTACAGCCAGCGCGGAGCCGTACACCGCGGCCGACGCGGCCTGGCCAATCGGGGCGAGAATCCCTGCTCCTCGGGGCCGGATCGATCGCGGAATGGTTGCGAACGCCGCCAACAGAACGATGAACACCGCCGTGGATGAGACGACCGAGACCCCCGCCGCCTGAAGCATCGATGTCACGAGCGCAACGATCACGAGCGCGACACCGGCAAGGGCGCCGGCCCTGCTAGTGGGGAAGAACGGTCGAGCTGGTGTGGCGACCTTCGTCATAATGCTCCTCCTGTCTTCATTCCAACATGTTTCGCCTAGGAACGGCAGGGCTCGATGATTGGCCACACCGGCGCGAGAATGTGCTGCTTCCGGATACCGGCGCACTTGCCCTGGTTCATTGCCCGGTTTGCCGTGTCGACCATCAGCCCGGTACCGATCCCACATGCCCAGGCTGCCGGGCCACACGCTGCGGCGATGATCGCTGCGGCGGCTGCCATGCTGGTGGCCATCTGCTTCGTCTCACCGCGACTCAACAGAATCGTGCAGAACTGCCAATCGCACTCCAGTCCCGGGTCAGCGACAATGGGGTACGCCGCTCCTCGGTGGTCGACGTGCTGCGTCAGCACGTTCCCGTCGACGCTGTACGACGTCGACAGCACCGCGCCGCTCACGTCCTTCGCCCACGCGGCACCGATGAAGTTGACCGCCTGACCATCCGCATCCTGAACCACGGCGCCACGGTCAGCGAGTGTGAGTTTCGCCGGCACCCCATTCACCGTCACCACAAACTGGTACGTCGACGGTGCGGACGAGTCTTTGATCACCGCATACCCAGCGTTGGCCGCCGTCCCCTTCCCTGTGACGGCGTAGCTGTAGCTCGGGTCCACATCGAAGACCGCCGCGCCGCCGCCAGCCTCAGTCGTTCCCCGAGTGCTCGTTGCGGGGCTGATCCCGACCGTGTTGCCATTGCCGCTGTCGACGATGAGGCCCTCAGGGCTCACAGTGCCGGAGCCGGATGCCGCACTCGTCGGCGCGACGGCCGAACGGGGCTCCGCTCCCGAAGCCGACAGCAGCCCGTGCCCGTCTAATGCGGCACGTGTCGACGAGGATGCCACATCACTTGTCGCCGCGGCTGCCGTCGTGGCACCTCCGCCTAGAAACAGCGCCGCAGCCACAACGGTCACCGTGATCCTGGAAAGCATCATTTGATGGATCTCCTATTGCCGCATCGTCGCGGCACGCAATGACCATAGCACAATTTCAAATTTCAGAGCACTGAAGTGTAATGCTTCAAACTCCGCGATATGCGTGCCAGAACCGTGCCCGCGCCTTGGCCCTGACACATAACAGCAGAACGGCAACAGCCCGGCATCCCAACAAATCATTGGGATGTCGGGCCAATCGAATGCTGCGGAGGGCGTGGGATTCGAACTCTATCCGGTGCCCAGTACTACTCGATCGGTTTGCGCATAACCTCGGAATCCCGGGCCTTTTTGGGTCACTTCGACCTTTGCAGATACGCTTCGTTTTCGTCCGAGTGTTGTCAAATTGTTGTCACGATCAAGGCTGCAGGTGGATGCGCTTGGCAAGCGAGGTGGGCCAGGAGTGGTATTTCCTACCTGGCGCGCCGAAAGCCGGTGAGCCAGGAGCATCCGGTCGACTATTGCAGGGAGATCCGCTTCTACTAGAACAGTGCGATCGGGTTGGTGGCGCTCGACGTCACTCCCATCATGCGCCACGGCAGCATGGCGAAGAAGAACTCGTAGCGATTCGTCTCCCGACATCTGTTGGCGAGTTCGGTGAGCTCCATGTTGTCGATGAGCCAGAGCCCCAGCGCGACCAGTCCCACGGCGTGGATCGGCCGGAGGAGGTCGAGCGTCGGGAAACCCGACGGCTGAACATCCTGGATGGCGTCGCTGCCGAGCACGGCGATGTCGTGCTCCTTGAGGAACGGGAGGCATCCGGCATGCAGTCCGGGCTGGTTCGGCCGGCGGGGGTCGTTGCGCCCTTCCGCGAGCGTCCGGGCGACATAACCTGTGTGCACGAGCAGGACATCACCCGGCCTCAGTACGACACCCTGTCGCTCTAGCGCCGCGTCGATTTCCTCGGGGCCGATCGCGTAGCTGAAGTCCAGCCACTCCACGCCGAGCAACGCGGGAATGTCGACAAGAACCCCTCGCGAGACGATCCCTGCGTGAGCGTCGTGCACTGAGAGCTTCTTCGACCCCCCGAGTGAGGTGATCTCGGAGAGGTCGAAGCCGTTGTATGTCTTACCGTCCCACGCATAGTGCGCGAGCCCGTCGAGGTGAGTATTGGCGCCGTGCGCCGCAATGTGCACCTGTTCGGTGATGCCGTCGAACCGGGCAGCACCCTTTCCCATGTGCTGCTCGACCTCGCCCAGTCCCATGAAGCGCTGCACGACAGCCAGGCCCGTGCCGAGCGGGTCGGGATCCTCGGGGTTGATGTTGCGCGACAGCGAGATGCTCTCCCCGCTCATCACAAGCCGGGCAGCGGCCACGCGCTTCTCGGGGGTGATGAGGTTGAGCGTGCCGAGTCGGTCGTCGGATC
Organism: Leifsonia poae; assembly: GCF_020009625.1. Lineage (NCBI taxonomy): Bacteria > Bacillati > Actinomycetota > Actinomycetes > Micrococcales > Microbacteriaceae > Leifsonia > Leifsonia poae. The sequence continues at coordinate 2,692,990 of NZ_JAIHLP010000002.1, read as the reverse complement.
CCCACCTGCCCCAGTTCGACAGGGAGTCGAAGTAGCCGAGTGTCTCTTCGACGGACGGGAGCGCCGGCATCAGCTGCGTCCCAGTGCGGCGCGAACCTCGGGCGTGGTGGGCGCTCCCCCCAGACTGGACGGCCCGATCGAGAAGAAGGCGCGCGCGCCCTTGGCGTAGTCGGTCTCGGCCTGAAGGGTGTGGTTCATCCCGACCGGCAGGCCGAACTCCTTGCCCGCGGCGAGGATGGCTTCGATGCCCGCAATCGTGTTCGGGGAGTTGTCGAGCATGAAGGACTCACCGTATGACAGCGACAGGTCGCCGCCTCCGGCCCAGAGGATGGCCTTCACGTTCGCGTCGCTGAGGGCACGCGCGATCTCGCGGATGTTCTCGACACCGAGCCTGCTCTCGATGATGAAGACCAGGACGAGCTCACCGGCGGGGTCGAGACCCCAGACGTCCGCAGCATCCAGGAAATCGTCGATCTCCATGGGGCCGAAGCCCCAGTACCGCTGCGGGACGGCGGGGCTGAACCCGCGGTGCCCCTCGGGCAGGAAGTCGGGGGCTGCGGGCTTCTGCGGGTAGCGCGCCGCAGCAACCACGCTCAGCGCCTCCTCGGCTGTCTCGATGTGCGGCATCATGATTCCCGCCACACCGGTGTCGAGCACCTGTTTGACGACCCATTCGTTGGGTTCACGTCCGTTCGAGGGGAGACGCGCGATGACGGGCTTGATGGCGCCACGGCCAACAGCGGCGACTTCGGCGGGGTCGATGAGGTCCCAGAGGAACCTCCTCAACTGCCCGAGATCGTAGGGCTGGTGCTCGAGGTCGTAGAGCAAGAAGTCGTAATTCTTGTTCGCCTGCGCAGCGGCGGCCGTTTGATAGTCGGCGCCGACTCCGTAGTAATTGACCCAGAGTGCGAAGGTGGGCTTGTCCTCCTCGAGCAGTGCGACGAGAGGGCTAGTTCGTTTTGACATCGGTTCTGTTCCTCACTGGACTTGTGTCGGTCAGCGAGTGGGCGTCGCCGACTCTTCCGCCGTTTCGGCTTGCACCTCGGCCACGGCCTCGACTACCTCGCCGCGCTGGTCCATCGGCTTGACCTTCTTGACGATGATCGTGAGCACCAGGGCGAGCACGCCCGTGATCGCGATGAAGGCGATGACGCCATACCAGGCCTGCAACGTCGGCGCTGTTCCACCTTCGACGACGCTGGAGGCGAGGATGAACCCGGCCACCGCTGTCCCGATCGCTTGGAAGATCGTGCGACCGGTCGAGTAGATGATCCCGATCGCCTCACCGGTGTTCTGCGGAAGCACGAGTTCGACGATGAGATTCGGCAAGCCCGCCAGGATGAGGGCGGTGCCAACTCCTGAAACGACAGTCGCGGTGATGGCGAGAGGCAGGTCGTGGACGAAGAGCGCGAATCCGCCGAAGCCGATCACAGCGAGGCTGATGCCGAAACCGAGCGTGATCTTGGCGCCGAACTTCGCCGCGACCCGCCCTCCGACTGGCGAGAGGATGAACCCCACAGCACCGGTGATGAGGCCGTAGAGGCCAGCCTGGGTTGGAGTCAACCCGAGTCCCACCGGATTCGTCACCGCCCCCTGCTGCAGGATGGGGCCGATAAGTCCGCCTGCCGCGAAGATGCCCAGTCCGACGAGGGCAGTGATGATTAGAGCGAGCACGAGCTGCCGCTGCTTGAAGAGCCGCAGGTTGAACATCGGGTTTTTCAGGCGGAGCTCGAGCACGATCCAGAACGCGAACAGGACCAGGCCTATGGCGATCAGGATGATGACGAACGGGGTGAAACCGGTGCCGCGGGCAGTCGTGAATCCGAAGAGCACCGCCGCAACCGCGGGCGCAAGGAGGACGCCACCAAGGATGTCGAGACGCGGCCTCTCGCCGGCGGCGACAACGGAACGCGGAAGCAATGCAGCCGCTCCGATGGCGATCACGGCGAGGATTCCAGATGCGACGAACATGCTGTGCCATCCGCTTGTCTCGATCAGAATGCCCGCCGCGAGGGCGCCCAGTGAACCACCGATGATGGCCGAGCCGGTGGTGAGCGAGACGAGTACGGGAACTCGAGGCGCGGGCACGACTTCCCGCGCAATACCGACTAGCAGCGGGAACAGGGCTGCACTCGTCCCCTGCAGCGCTCGTCCCAGGAGGATCGCCTCATAGCTGCCGAACACCAGGCTGATGATCGAGCCTGCCGCTGAGATGATCAGCAGCACAACGAGCACCTTCTTGCGACCGTAGAGGTCGCCAAGCCTGCCCGCGATTGCGGCGGTCCCGGCTCCCACCAGAAGGAACACCGTGATCGCCCATGAGATGCTCGCCGCGTCGAGGGTGAACACGCCCATGAGTGTCGGGATGGCGACATAGATCATCGTCTGTTCGAAGATTCCCGTCACCTCGATGAAGATGAATATCGCGACGATCAGGGCGTACGGTCTGACCCGGGCAGGGAGAACGCTGGGTGTGGAAGACGTCATTATCTTTCCTTCTGGTGGGTGGGGCGGGTTAGGTGGTGGAGAGGAACCTGGCACTCATTGCAGGGCGGTCCAGCTCGATGCCGCCGATGATTACGGTGTGGATCTTGCGGGTGTTGGCGATGGCCTCGAGCGGGTTGGCGTCGAGGACGAGGAGATCCGCGCGCTTGCCCGCCTCCAACGATCCGCGATCGTCTAGGCCGAGCATCTGAGCGGGGAGCAGGGTGGATGCCTTGATTGCAGCAAGCACGGGCATTCCCGCATCGACCATCGATTCGAGTTCGCGGTGCTCGGCGAATCCGATGAACTGGTGGAGCACGCCGCTGTCGGCAGAGAGCAGCACGCGCACACCAGCGTCGACGTAGGTTCGCAGCCCGGATTCGAGAACTTCGTAGCCGGCCTTGAGCTGGGGGCGCATCGACTCGGGCACCTGCGCCATCATCGCTCGGACCGTTGCGGTGTGCTCGGGCTTCACCGTCTCGAGGAGTGACGGGTCGTCGAGCCACGCCGGTCCTTCGGGAATGCCGCGCTGGATGCTCATCGAGGTGAAGACGAAGACGTCGTTGGCGACGAGCATGTCGAGCAGTTCCTTGTCGGGGCCGGGGTTGCGGACCATGTGTGCGGTGCCGTCGGCGCCTGCACGTACGACGCCCTTGGCATCGTCGAGTTCGTAGATGTGGGCGATGGCCCGAAGTCCGAGGTTGTGCGCTTCGTCGACGATCGCGCTGTACACCTCGGGCGAGAACTTCTCCTTCACGCCGTCCCGGGTGTCGACCCAGAACTTGATCACGTCAGGATTCTTCTTGGCGATTTCGCGCACGACGGCGCGGGCTTCGTCGGGGGTGGAGGCCTCACGGATGGCGTCGGGCGCGAAGAACGCGCCGCCGTTCTCCGATCCCGGCGTTGGTGCGGCGAGCCCGCTCGCTGCGCTGAGCAGCAGGGCGAGTTCGGGGTCGGCGAGGGTTCCGTCGCGCTGCTGATTGCGGATGGCGATCTCGACGTCGTCCCGATCGGTGCCGAGGGACTGGAAAACGCTAATGCCGTAGTAGCTGAGGCGACGCAGGTGGTCGAGCACGTTCTCCCTCGAGAAGTTCGCGCTGTCGGTGTTTCCGTTCTTCAGATAGCCGATGTGCCCATGGGGGTTCACGATGGTGGGCATGACGGTCTTGCCGACGAGGCTCACGCGCCGAACATCCGATTCAATAGTGGCTTCCGTCGCCGGGCCGACGTACTCGATGAGCCCGTCCCGAACCAAGATCGCTCCGTCATCGATTGCCTCGCTGCCATCGCCGATGATCAGGCGAGCGCCCTCATAGAGGGTCGCGGTTGGTTTGCTTGCTACGGCGGCAGCCATGGCAGGTCCTTTCGTCGTTGAATGCATTACGACGATACGGGTCACGTCAGAGACAGTCCACGACCAGAACTGGTGCAGAATGCTGCTCGCAAGGTCATAATCAGGATATGGACATCCGTCAACTCCGTCACTTCCTCGCGGTTGCTGAGACCCTGAACTACACACGAGCTGCAGAACGGCTGGTAATGGCCGCCTCCCCGCTCAGCCGGAGCATTCAGCAACTGGAGCTCGAGGTCGGCGGCCCACTCTTCATTCGCGGCACGCGCAAAGTGGAACTGACACCGCTGGGTGATGCGTTGATCCCGCACGCACGGAAGACCATCGCCGATCTCGACGCGCTCCAACGGGACATGCAGCGTCGCGTGCAGGGTCACGTCGAATTCCACGTCGGGATGCGCTCGGTACCGGCGGAGCTGCTCTCTGCGGTCGTCGACGATGTCATCAAGTCGGTTGAGCCGAGCGCTGTCGTCCGCCTCGAGCCGATGGACTCCTTTGCGCAGCTGGATCGGGTGTTGAATGGCCGGCTGACGCTCGGCCTCGTGAACCGGCGATCAGACGATCGGCGGCTCGAATACGTCGCGGCGATGACTGAACAGCCGGCGATCGCTCTGCCGAACATTCCCCGATACTCCTCGCTGACCGAGGTCCATCCCGAAGATCTCAGCGACCTTCGTCTGCTCATGCAGCCTGGTGTCTACCCATTCGGACCGGAGCTCACAGAGCTCATTGATTCCGTGGACGAGGTGGTGACGATGGACTCCGAGATCATCGGGGGATTGGCCGCAGTCATCGCGGCCGGAGATTCCTGCTGCCTCACCCTGGCCAACCCAACAGCACCCTGGCACAGGTACCTTGCCGGCGACGGCGTGGTGATTCGACCGTTCGCCAGACCCGCGCCCGCAGGAACCACCTATCTCGCGTGGCGAACCGACCGGGACCACCCCGAGGATCTGGGTCCGATCATCCAGACCGCGCGGGAGCGTTTTCACTCGCCGCTCGACTTGTGATTACGACTCCAAACGCATCAATCGATGGCAATTCTGGTCGTGGACTCCGCCAGTCATGACCCGTATCGTCGTAATGTTCATCAATGAAAGGAAGCCGCGATGGCGCGCTCACTTAGGACCCTCATTGCGGAGAGCCACCCGCTGATCGTCCCCTCCATGTACGACGGAATCTCCGCACTCCTCATCAAGGAACTCGAATTCGAAGCCGCCTACATCGGCAGCTACGCCACCGGCGCCAGCCGCTACGGCGTCCCCGACATCGGCTACATCGGCCTCGAAGACATGGCCGACCAGGTGCGCCGCCTCGCCCCCATCGCGGGCGTGCCCGTCATCGTCGACGGCGAGGGCGGCTGGGGCAACCCGATCCATGTCGCACGATCCGTGCAGGTCCTGGAGCGCGCGGGCGCTGCAGCGACCCACATCGAGGACCACGACTTCGGCAAGCACATCACCGCGAAGTCGTCGGTCATCTCGACCGGGAAGGCCGTCGACAAGATCAAGGCCGCCGTCGACGCACGCGCGTCCGAGGACTTCCTGATCATCGCCCGCACCGACTCCCTCTTCGTCGAAGGTCCGGCTGCGGGGGTCGACCGCCTGCTCGCCTACCAGGAGGCCGGAGCCGACGGACTCTTCGTCGCCGGCTTCCTCGACGCCGACTCGTGGACCCGCCTGAAGGCCGAATCGCGCGTGCCGATCTACTCGCCCGACTTCCCGCAGCACAGCGCCGCGGATCACGCGGCCCAGGGAGCGGACGTGGTCCTCTACTACGGCCTCGCCCACATCGCAGCGAAAGCCGGGATGCTCGAGGCGTACGAGGTACTCAAGAAGAACGCCTCGACCGTCAGCATCGAGAACAAGCTGAGCGTGGCCGGGTTCGACGAGTTCCTCGGCATCGAAGACGCACGCGTACAGGCGAGGAAGTACGGCCTGATCGACCAGAACGATGACTCGATGAACGAGATGGCCCGCGCATTCAAGGCGGCCCAGAAGTGACCGGCGTGCTGGTAGTCGTCGGGGTCGGCGGCATGGGCCAGACGATCGCGCGCCGGCTCGGATCGGGTGAGCGCATCCTCCTGGCGGACTTCAACGCTTCAGCCCTCGAGCAGACCGCCGACAGGCTGCGAGGCGAAGGATTCGACATCACGACCCAGGTGGTCGACGTCTCCTCGCGTCCGTCGGTGCATGAACTGGCCGCGAAGGCCGCGTCACTCGGGCCCGTCACCCGCATCGCCCACACTGCGGGGCTCTCGCCCGTGCAGGCTCCCACGGCGGCGATCATCGCCGTCGACCTCATCGGCGTCGCACACGTGCTGGAGGAGTTCGAGCAGGTGGTCGCACCCGGCGGCGCGGGAGTGGTGATCGCCAGCATGGGCGGGCACATGGTCCGGCCCATGCCGCCAGAGCAGGAAGTCGCCCTTGCTCGAACTCCTGCCGAGAACATCGCCGATCTGCCGTTCGTCGCGGTCGATCAGTTCGACAACGGAGGAAGCGCTTACAGCTTCGCCAAGCGCGCCAACGCGATGCGCGTGCGCGCGGCCAGCGTCGGATGGGGCAAGAAGGGTGCCCGCATCAACTCGATCAGCCCCGGCGTCATCGCGACCCCGATGGGCCTAGCCGAGCTCGACAGCCCCACCGGCGGCGCAATGCGGGCCATGATCGACGGCTCAGCGGTGCGCCGACTCGGCACTCCCGAGGACATCGCGACAGCAGCCGAGTTCCTGCTCGGACCGCACGCGAGCTTCATCAGCGGAACCGACCTGCTCGTCGACGGCGGCGTGATCGGTGCCCTCACCACCGGGCAGCTCGACCTCGGCGGTATCACCGCAGCACGCTGATCGCCAAACAGAGTGATGCCATCCGACCGGTCCCCCCGCCGGTCGGATGGCATCTCGATTTTCGCGGCCGACTTGGCGCTAGTTTCGCGCGCGCTTCAGTTCCGCGAGACGCGCCTGCCGCGCACCGCCGACGGTTGAGACGTACTATCGGCACCCTGAGCGCGCTCACATGGTCGCGAAACCTGTTCAGTTGTCAAATCATGGCGAACAAGGGCTATTTGTGCCAATCAAAAATGGCGTCTGACCAGGTCTTTTACAAAGCGGAGGGCGTGGGATTCGAACCCACGAGACATTTCTGCCCACCAGTTTTCAAGACTGGCTCCATCGGCCGCTCGGACAGCCCTCCTGGCGCCGGCGTGAACCGACGTCGCCCGATTCTAACGGAACGGGCTCGGCGCTAGTCGCTGAACGGCTTGGAGCAGGTGTACTGGTTGGCGGTCTGGCCGTGGATGCTGGAGGGGAGGTCGACCGTGCTGCCGCCGGAGGCGTCGGTGCCGGTGCCGGGGGTGCCCGTCGTCGGGGCGCCCGTGGCCGGGGTGGTGGACGGCGTCTGGGTGGCGGGGGCGTTGGGGTCGGCTTCGGAGCCGACGCCGGTGTCGCCGGTGAGGCTGATCGATTTGTCGCTCTCGAGGGCGGCGAACAGGGCGTCGGCCTCGTCGACGGTGGGGGCGACCGCGCCGCCGCCCTCGACATAGTGGTTCGGGTACTGCACGAACACCACCTTGTTGAGGTCGATGTTCTTGAGCGCGGCAGCCATGGAGGCGATCGTCGTGACGTTGTTGAGGCTCTCGGAGAGTTTGATGTTCTCGGTCGCGGCCTTGGCGATGCCGTAGATCTTGAGCGGATTGGAGAGCGTGTCGGCGCTCTTGATGGTGCGCACCAGCGAGGAGAGGAACACCTGCTGGTTGCTGATGCGGCCCAGATCGGAGCCGTCGCCGACGCCGTGCCGGGTGCGCAGGAACGCGAGAGCTTGCGCGCCCTTCAGAACGTTCTGGCCCGCCTTCACATCGAGACCGGTGTAGGGGTCTTGGATGTCGCCGGCCACGCAGACCGGAACGCCGCCGACCGCGTTCGACATCTCGATCACGCCGTCGAACTGGATGACGCCCGCGTAGGGGATGGTCATGCCGGTGAGTTTCTCGACCGTGAGAACGGTGCAGGTGAGACCGCCATAGCTCAGCGTGTTGTTGATCTTCTGGCTGCTCATCGCGTCGTACGAACCGGAGCCGTCAGCCTTCGGGCACGACGGGATGGGGACGAGCATGTCGCGGGGGAAGCTCACGACCGTGGCGTTCTTGTGGTCGGCCGAGACGTGCAGCAGCATCGTCACATCGTTGAGGTCTTCACCGCGGTTGGAGAGGTCGTAGGCCGCGTTGCCGCCGCCGCTGTCGCTGCCGGCGAGGAGCACGTTGAACGCGCCGTCCATCGCGCCCACCTGGGGGATGACCGGGTTGCCTTTGGCGTCGAGGAGCTTCACCGACGGTTTCAGGCTGCTGGAGACGTCCCACACCGCATATGCCGCGACGGAGACGCCGCTCACGACCGCGACACCGACGACCGCGGCGACGAGTTTGAGGATGAACCGGAACGGGCGATGCTGTTTGAGCCGACCGTGACGCGCAATGCTCGGACCAGCCGAATTCTCTTGCGCGCGCACTTGGGCACGGGTGGGCAACTCGCTCATTCACTCCCTTTCGAGGCGTTCGTCACGTCGGACAGACTATCCACGGTGCCAGACCACCCTGGCAAACAACTGGACAGGAACGCTAGAAGCCCTGATCAGAGCGAATCGAGCAGCGTGGCCGCGCCGTCTTGCACGACCGGATCGGTGACACTGCCGGCCACCGCTTTGACCTCATCCGGTGCTTGGCCCATCGCCACGCCGCGACCCTCGGCCGACGCCCAGAGCAGCAGGTCGATGTCGTTGCGGCCGTCGCCGATCGCCACCACATCGGACAACGGGATGCCCAGCTGTTGTCGCACGCGCTCCATCGCCGTGGCCTTGTTGACGCCGTCGGGGGCGATGTCGAGCCAGGCCGTCCAGCCGATGGCGTAGCTGACCTTGTGCAGGCCCATTCGTTCGACGATGGAGAGGAACTGTTCCTCGTCGTGCTGCGGTGAGATGACGACGACGCGGGTGGCGGGATGCGCGGTGAGCTCCTCGAACGACACCTCGATGCCGTTCGCCAGCTCCCATTCGCTCATGCCGGCGGTGTAGCGGCGGAACCCGGTGGCGTCTTCGACCATGAAGCTGCCGCTCGGCAGGAACGGCCGAATGGTCTCCAGCACCTCGGTCGGGTCGAACGCCTCGACGAACTCGCGGCGGTAACCCTCTTCGGCGGTTTCATCACGCCGCATGGTCAGCGCACCGTTGGCGCAGACCACGTATTCGCTGGTGAGACCGAACTTCTCGTGGATGCCGCGGGCCGTCTCCCAGCTGCGGCCGGTGGCCAGCATGACCTCGTGGCCGGCGTCGCGAACGCGGGCAACGGCATCAAGCACCGCCTGCCCGACCGTCTCGTCTTCGTGGATCAGAGTGCCGTCGACGTCGAGCGCGATCAGCAGGCGGTTCGAAGCAGTCACGAGGCGATCGGCTCCAGAACCTCGAGGCCGCCCAGGTAGGGTCGCAGCGGCTCGGGCACGAGCACCGAACCGTCGGCGCGCTGGTGGGTCTCGAGGATCGCCACAAGCCAACGCGTCGTCGCGAGCGTGCCGTTGAGCGTGGCCACCGGGCTGGTCTTGCCGCTCTCGGTGCGGTAGCGGATATCGAGCCGTCGGGCCTGGAACGTCGTGCAGTTGGAAGTGGAGGTGAGCTCGCGGTACGCATCCTGCGTTGGCACCCAGGCCTCCACATCGAATTTGCGGGCCGCGCTCGAGCCGAGGTCGCCGGCGGCGGTGTCGATCACCCGGTAGCTGAGGCCGAGCGCCTGCAGCATCTCCTCCTGGTACGACAGCAGGCGGGCGTGCTCCGCTTCGGCTTCTTCGGGCAGTGCGTAGACGAACATCTCCAGCTTGTTGAACTGGTGCACGCGGATGATGCCGCGGGTGTCCTTGCCGCCCGATCCGGCCTCCCGGCGGTAACAGGTCGACCAGCCGGCGTAGCGCATCGGCTCGGCGACGTCGATGATCTCGTCCGAGTGGTAGCCGGCGAGGGCGACCTCGCTCGTTCCGGTGAGGTAGAGGTCGTCTGCCGGCAGGTAGTAGATCTCGTCGGCGTGCGCCCCCAAGAATCCGGTGCCCTGCATGATCTCGGGCTTCACCAGGGTGGGCGTGATGAGCGGGATGAACCCCGCGGCGATCGCGCGATCGAGCGCCATGTTCATGAGCGCGAGCTCCAGGCGAGCACCGATGCCGCGCAGATAGTAGAAGCGGGCGCCGGAGACTTTGGCGCCGCGGGCCATGTCGATGGCGCCGAGCAGCTCGCCGAGCTCGAGGTGGTCGCGCGGCGCGAAATCGAAGGAGGGCCTCTCGCCCACGGTGCGAAGGGTGACGAAGTCGTCTTCGCCGCCGGCCGGCACGCCGTCGATGATCGGGTTGCCGATGCGGCGCAGCACCTCACCGAACCGCGCATCCGCATCATTGGCGATCTGCTGCGCCTCTTTCACCCGGCCGGCCAGGCTCTGCGCCTGCGCGACGAGATCCTTCTTCTGCTCCCTGGGGGCGGCCGCCACCGTCTTGCCGAATGCGTTCTGCTGAGCGCGCAGCTCTTCGAAGGCGGTGATGGCGGTGCGGCGGGCGCGGTCGGCCTCCAACGCCTCGTCGACGAGCTCGACGGATTCGCCTCGGGCCTCCTGCGATCGCTTGAACAGGTCGGGGTTTTCGCGGAGAAGAACTGGATCGATCACGCGCCCAGCTTATCGACCGCCACTGACCGCATCCCCTCGCCGGAATGAACGGATGCGGCACTGTTCGCAACCGACGCCGCGCCCGGCATGACCTAGCCTGAGGGGGTGACCAAGCAGACGAGCGGCAGCCCGGCGCGTGCAGCCGTCGTCTACAACCCGGTGAAGGTCGATATCGACCGGGTGCGGGCGGCAGTCACCGCGGCGGCGGGCAGGGTCGGCGTGGCCGACATCCTCTGGCTGGAGACCACCGTTGAAGACGAAGGCCAGGCGCAGACGCGCCAAGCCCTCGACGCGGGCGCGACCCTGGTGCTCGCCGCGGGCGGCGACGGCACGGTTCGCGCCGTGTCCGAAGCCCTGCGGGGCCGGGATGCGGTGCTCGCGATCCTCCCCTCCGGCACCGGCAACCTGCTGGCCCGCAACATCGGGGTCACCCACAGCAGCCTCGACGATGCCTGCACGATCGCCTTCGCCGGGGACACCCGGTCGATCGACATCGGGGTCGCGGTGACGACCGACATCGAGGGCGACACCAACGAGCGCGCCTTCCTCGTGATGGCCGGCGTCGGCATCGACGCCGCGATGATCGCCAACACGCGACCGCGGCTCAAACGGCGGCTCGGCTGGCTCGCCTACGTGGATGCGGGGTTCCGCGCCTTGCCGAAGGCGAAGAAGGTGCGGGTGGGCTACGCACTCGACGGTGGCGAGCGGCGCACGGCGCATGTCAGCACGATCCTCGTCGCCAACTGCGGAAGCCTGCCGGGCAACATCGAGCTGATCCCAGACGCACTCGTCGACGACGGGCTGCTCGACATCGCCATCCTGCAGCCGAAATCGCTGTTCGGCTGGCTGCTGATCTGGCGCCGGGTCACCTGGGAGAACCGGGTGCTGCGCCGCACGGCGCTCGGTCAGCGGATCATCCGCATGACCTCCCGTGCGGTGCGCACCGAGCTCAGCTACCTGCGCGGCCGCACTGTGCAGCTCACGGTCGACGTTCCGGAGCCGTTCGAGCTCGACGGCGACGAGTTCGGCTCGGTCGTGGCCGTGGATCTCACGGTCGACCCGGGCGGGCTGAGGGTCAGGGTTCCCGCCGCGCAGTGACAGCGGGATGCGGTCGCCAGAGCAGCGCGCGCATCAGGACCATCCCGACGGCGGCGAGCAGGGCGAGCAGCACAGACGGGGCGTTCAGCATCGCGATCACGCCGGCGATGAACGAGGTCACCTGCGGCATGACTTCGCCGCTGTCGCCGCGCATGATCGTCGGGAGGATCCCGCTGAGCACGGCGACGACTCCGGAACAGACGGCGATGATCCCCAGCACGCGCGCACTGCGGCGCATATCAGTCGTTCCGCTCGGGGTCGACGAACGGCGATGCGTCCGGCGTTGTCGCCCGAGCCCGGATGGCGGTGAGCAGCACGAGTGTCACGATCGTGATCAGGCCGACCGTGACCAGGGGCGCGGCGAGCATCCAGCCGAGCTGGCTGAAGACCAGCATGGTGATGTCCTGTTCGCCGGTCGGGTTGTTCGAATACGAGGTGTAGAGGGTGATCGTGTACAGCACGATCCCGAGCACGATGAACCCGCCGCTCATCACCCACAGCGCGAGCATGTAGGGGTTCCGGCGCGGGGAGAGCTCCGCCCGGTCGAGGATGCCGGCGGCAGGCGCCCCCAGGGAGACATCGGCCAGCGCGGCGCCGACGTCGAAACGGTCGACCTCGAAAACGTCGAGCGGGTCGGGTTCGACGCTCCCGCCCTCCGCAGACGGCACGACGGAATCCACCGTCGGCGGTCGGCTCGGCAGCGGGGCGACGATGCGCTCCTCCACGGCAGATGCTGCCGTGGCGTCGGAGGCCGGTGTGCTCGGCCGCAGCCGCGTTCGCGGCTGCTCGCCCGGTCGCGCTCGGTACCCACGCTGGAACACGGGATCGAACCGCGGGTCGATCCCGCCCGGGGCGTCTGCGCCGGACTCTGACGTCACTGACGAATCTGGCGACTCGGGCGTCTGCGCCGTCTCCGGCTTCTGCGACCCCTCCGGCGTCTCTGGTGCAGCCGCCCCGCGACGGCGATCCTCCCCCACGTCGTGACCTGCGTCGTCCAGGATCATGGCGCCTCCTCGTTCCTGATCCGCAGCCTACCCCCGGGGTGCAGCGGGGGGCGGGGAGGTCAAAGAGGCGAGCCAGTCCCGCGCCTCGGTGAACACCTCATCGCGGTACCGTCGGTCGAACGCCACCTCCACACGGTCAGCGCGCGGGTAGGAGCCCAGGAAGATCACGCCCGGGCTGAACCGGCGCAGGCCGAGCAGTGCATCCGCCACGCGCTCATCCTCGATGTGACCGTCGGCGTCGATGACGAACCGATAGCGTCCCAGCGCGTCGCCGATCGGGCGGGACTCGATGAGGCTCAGGTTGACCCCGCGCGTCGAGAACTGTTCGAGCAGATCGAGCAGGCTGCCGGGTCGGTCGTCGGGCAGTTCGGCGATGAGGCTCGTCTTGTCGGCGCCCGTGGGAGCCGGGACGGTGCGCTCCCGGCTGACCAGCACGAACCGGGTGACCGCGTTCGGATTGTCCCCGATGTTCTCGGCCAGCACGGCGAGGTCGTGGTGGTCGACGATCCCCGGTGGCGCGATCGCCGCATCCGCCGTGCTGCCCTCGAAGAGCGACTCGGCGGCGGACACGTTGCTCGAGGCCGGGAGGTGCCCGTGCTCAGGGAGGTTCGCATCCAGCCAGAGATGGCACTGCGCGTAGGCGACGGGATGCGCGTTGATGACCTTCACATCGGCCAACGTCGTTCCCGGCCGAGCCACCAGCACGAATGTCACGGGAACCAGGTATTCGCCGATGATGCGCAGGCCCGGCACTGTGGCGAGCGCGTCCTGGGCGACGGAGACGCCGCCCTCGATCGAGTTCTCGATGGCGATCATCGCGGCGACGCTGCGGCCGGCGACGACATCGGCGAGGGCCTCCCCCACATTGTTGACCGATCGCCAGTGCTTGCCTGCGGCCTCCGGAACCTGCGCCAATGCCGCCCCGGTGAAGGTTCCGGCCGGGCCCAGGAAGCTGTAGACCTCGTCGACGGAACTCGGCAGCTCGGCAGCGGGATCGGCGGATGGGGCGACAGGTTCTGACATGGCGATCAGCTTAGCCAAGCGCCCGCGCCGCGAAGAAGTTCTCCACAAGTCGGCCGACCCGCTGGCGCGCCGCCGCCGGAGTCGGAAGGATGGAGCCATGAACGAACGAGCTGGCACCCCCGCCCAGGAGTCCGACCTGATCGACGTCGACGCCCTGCGTCACGCATACTACGAGCTCACACCAGATGTGAGCATCCCGGAGCAGCGGGTGGTCTTCGGCACCTCCGGTCACCGCGGCAGCTCGCTGAACACCGCCTTCAACGAGAACCACATCGCCGCCACCACGCAGGCGATCGTCGAATACCGGGCTTCGCAGGGCATCACCGGCCCGCTCTTCATCGGTGCGGACACGCACGCGCTCAGCGAGTTCGCGCTCACCACGGCACTGGCCGTGCTCGTCGCCAACGAGGTCCGCGTGCTCGTCGACGAGTTCGACGATTGGGTTCCGACACCGGCCCTCTCACACGCCATCCTGCGCTACAACAACGCCGGCCACGACGATCAAGCCGACGGGATCGTCGTCACGCCGAGCCACAACCCGCCGAGCGATGGCGGCTTCAAGTACAACCCGCCGCACGGAGGCCCCGCCGACACCGACGCCACACGCTGGATCGCCGACCGCGCCAACGAGCTGATCGCCGATGGGCTGCGCGAGGTGCGCATGAGCGAGCCGAGCGCGGTCGAGACCTATGACTTCCGCGGGCACTATGTGGACGATCTGGAGAACATCATCGACGTCGCCGCCATCAAGAAGAGCGGAATCCGCATCGGGGCCGACCCGCTGGGCGGCGCGAGTGTCAACTATTGGGCGGCCATCGCCGAGCGCTACGGCCTCGACCTCACCGTCGTGAATCCGACGGTCGACCCCACCTGGAGGTTCATGACCCTCGACTGGGACGGCAAGATCCGCATGGATCCGTCGAGCCCGTCGGCCATGGCGTCGGTGCTCGCCCGTAAAGATGACTTCGACATCCTCACCGGCAACGATGCCGACGCAGACCGCCACGGCATCGTCACCCCCGACGGCGGGCTGATGAACCCGAACCACTACCTCGCTGTCGCCATCGACTACCTATACCGCACCCGCACAGGCTGGCGAGAAGACGCGGCGGTCGGCAAGACCCTCGTCTCCTCCTCGATCATCGACCGGGTGGCGGAAGCGCTCGGTCGCCGGCTCTGGGAGGTTCCGGTCGGCTTCAAATGGTTCGTGCCCGGCCTCATCGACGGCTCCGTCGGGTTCGGCGGCGAAGAGAGCGCCGGCGCCAGCTTCCTGCGCTTCGACGGCTCGGTGTGGACCACCGACAAAGACGGCATCCTTCTTGCGCTGCTCGCCGGCGAGATCCTCGCCGTCACTGGAAAGACGCCATCGCAGCTCTACACCGAGCTGACCGAACGGTTCGGCGACCCGGTCTACCAGCGGGTCGACGCCCCCGCGACGCCGGCCGAGAAGGCCGCGCTCGGCAAGCTCGACGGCGACGCCATCACCGCCACTGAGCTCGCGGGCGAACCCATCACGGCCAAGCTCAGCCGTGCCCCGGGCAATGATGCGGCACTCGGCGGCGTCAAGGTCGAGACGGCCAGGGCCTGGTTCGCGGCCCGCCCCAGCGGCACCGAGAACGTGTACAAGATCTATGCGGAATCGTTCGACGGCCCCGACAATCTGCGCGCTGTGCAAGAGGAGGCCAAGCGCATCGTCGCCGACGCAATCGCGGGCGACTGAGTTCTTCCTGATCCCGCGTCATAGTCGAGCAATCGTCGACTCCCTCTGGGTGAGGGCCGGAACCCGCTGGTCCTCCGATGTGCGCCGACCTGGCCCGAATCCCGGCCGGTGCACCGAGTTGGAGCACCGACATGAACCCGAATCCCCTACCCGAACCCGCCCAGCGGCAAACCAACCCCACCCGACGGCGAGCGCCGCGACAGCCCGCCCGCCATATCATCACGGCCGTCGTCGGACTGATCGCCGTCGCCGGAGGCTCCCTGCTGGCCCTCGCCCCGGCGGTGTCGGCGAGCGCCGCAACCGTCTCCGCGATCACCGCGGTCAGCATCGTCGCGCCCGACTCCGCCGATCCGTCCGCGCCCCTCACAGTGGGTGAACAGTTCAAGGTGGATGCCGACTGGACCCTGCCCGCCGGGGCACGACCGGGCGACACCTTCACCGTGACGTTCCCGTCGCCGGTCAGCGGCTACTCCTCCGAGTTCACGCTTCTCGATGCGACCGGCGCCGGAGTGGGAACCTGCGCGGTGACGTCGACCAGTCTGAGCTGCACGGTCGGTGCGTATGTGGCCACGCACTCGAATGTGACCGGCTCGCTCTACTTCCATGCCACCGCGGCGCAGACCACCGACGGACCGGTGCTGTTCACCACCAGCGCCGGAACCACCTTCACCGTTCCGGTTCCGGGCGGCGCGATCGGGCCGGGCACGCCCGGCGGCGACTGGCCGGTGCCGACCAGTCTTGGCAAGGGCGGCTGGCAGAACGCCGACGGCTCCCTCGGTTGGGACATCTTCGTTCCCGGATCGCTGCTGCTGACCGGCGGCAAAGAGGTGACACTCACCGACACTTTCGACAGTCGATTGACCTTCGACCCCTCGTCGCTCACGGTCGGCTACGTGAACGCCGCCGACTGGAACAACGGCGATTGGAGCGGATCGTTCCACGATCTGACCGCCGGAACCGGGGCGGACACATACACGTTTGCGGCCGGGGCCACCCCGTCCAGCTTTCTGGTGACCATCCACCAACCGGTCGCCGACCGCATCTACGGCCTGTATTACACACTGGCCGCCCCCGCCGGCACCGCCGACGGCACGCACTTCGACAACACCGTCAGCGGCGAGGGCGCGGGCGACGCCAGCGCATCCGTCGACTATGTCGCCGCCGGGGGCAGCGCCTCCGGCGACGCCCTGCGCGCGATCAGCGTCACCAAAATGCTGGCCGGCTCCGGCCCCGCGCCGACCGGAACGTATCCGTTCACCGTCTCCTGCACGAATCCTCAGGGCGCCGCGATCGCCGGGTTCCCGGCCCAAGCATCCCTTGCCGCCGGCCAGACGCAGGTGTTCCCGGGAATCCCGGTCGGCAGCAACTGCACCGTGGACGAGACCAACAATCGCGGGGCGGACGCGGTGGCGTACGCTCCCGCCCGCAGCGTGACGGTCACCGCTGGGTCGCCGGCGACGATCGCGGTCGTCGTCACGAACACGTTCGAGCTGCACGCGACACCGACGACACCGGCCACCCCGCCCGCGGCACCCAGCGGTTCGAGCACTCCGGGTGGCGCCGACGGCAGCCCGTCGACGGATGCGCTCGCCCGCACCGGATCAGATGTCGCGTTACCCGGGCTCGTCGCCCTGGGCGCCCTCGCCCTTGTGGCGGTAGGAGCGATCCTCGGCTGGACACGCCGGCGCACCGCGACCGGACGCCGCTGACAGCCAACCGCCACGCAGCGACGGGTGCTGCGTGGCGGGTGCTGCGCGGCGGGTGCTGCGCATTGCGATCCGAACAGCACCCGCCGATGTCCTATCCGGTGGTGTCGGTGGCCGCGCTGACCGCGCTGACCGCACTGACCGCTGTCGGGCCGAATCGCCCGTCGGCGGCGTACCGGGCTCCGACGACGACCGTGCGGCGGGCATCCCACCAGGGCACGAGCCGGTTCCAGGTTCCGGCGGCGCCGAGGCGGGCGTCCGCCCACGCGGTGTGGCCGATCACCTGCCCCTGGATTCCCGCATCCGGCGTTCCGGACACCACGGCCAGGAAGCCGAGCACGGTTCCGACCACCTGCAGGGTCGGCACCTCGAGCGAGACCGTCTGCACCGACGGCCGGGACACAGTGCCGGCCCGATCCGTCTGCGTCACCGCGAGCTCGGCGGAGCCTGCGGAAAGCCCCTCGATCGGCGGTGTCGACCAAGCTCCTGCGGCGTCGGCCGTGACCTCGGCCAGCGGGGCGGCGTTCGCGGCGACCGTCACCGTCGCCCCGGGCTCCGCCGTGCCGGAGAGGAGCGGGAAGTATCGACCGGCTTCAGCTCCCTGTCCGGTGTCGACGGACACGACGACCGGGGGCGCGACCACCCGATCGAGGATGATCGTGCGGGCGACCGCGGGGGAATCGCCGACGTCCGTTCGTTGCACGGTGTCGACACGGTATGTGCCATCGGGCACGTCGCCGAGGGCGACGCCGAGCACCCACCCGCCATTCGCGGCGACGGATGCGGTGCCCACGTCACGACCGGACAGACGCGCGACGATCCGAGCTCCGGCGACTCCGGTGCCGCGGAAGTCGACGGCGGTTGCGCTGGTGATCAGGGGCGCTCCGGCAGCGGGCTCCAGAATGTCTGGCGCTGATGGCGGGGCGAACACGGGCGCAGAGACCAGCGGCACAGAGACCAGCGGCACAGAGACCACCGGCGCCGAAGAGATCGGAACCGGGACGATCGGAACCGGCGGAGGCGTGTGCGGCATCGACGGCCCGGGCGACTCCGGCGGCCCGACGGGCGAGACGGGTGTGCCGGGTGAGCCGGATCCGTCTGCCCTGGTCGCCGCCGAATCGGCCGCCGCCGAATCGGCCGTCGAAGGAGGCGAGAGTGACATCGAGGCGAGCGCCACGACGGCCGTCACGGCAACGACGACGAGGCCGGCCGAGACGACGGCTCCCAGGGTCGTCGCGGCAGCTCCGGCCGCACCGGCGCCGGTTCCGGTCATGCCGGTCGCCGCGTTGCCTGTGCCGGTCGTGGCACCTGCTGCGATGACCGCCGCATCCGCCGGCGCACCGCCCGCCACCGCAAGCCACGCCGTGTACGCGACGGCTCCTCCCGCCCCGGCGACGAGAGGCAGCAGCACCAGCCCCAGTTGCGAGTTCGCCTCGTCAGCCTCCTGCGCGACGGCGGCGCATCGCACGCACTCGTCGAGGTGGGCATCCACCCGGGCACGGTGCCTTCTGGGCAGCCGACCCCGCAGGTGCGCGCCCAGCTGGTCGAGAGTCCACCGGCAGTCCGTGCCGGGTTCCGCACCCGCGACATGCGCCTGCACCCAGGCCTGGCGCAGCCCCTCCCGCGCGCGGTAGGCGAGAGCCGCCGTCGCGTTCGGACTCCGGCCGACCAACGGGGCGATGTCGCGCGGCGCCAGGCCCTCCACCTCCGAGTACCAGAGCACCTCCTGCCACTCCTTCGACAGGCTCCGAAAAGCGACGACCGCGAGCGAGCCGTCGAGGGCTGCGAGCTCGGCCTCCTCGGTGAAGCGCGGGTCTTCGAGCTCGTCGGCATTGTCGATCGAGATATCGCGACGCTTCCGCCCCCAGCCGGCCGCCGTGTTGCGTATGGTCGTGAAGAGATACGGCCGAAAGGCGGTGGTCGGGCCACCACCGGCGGCGATCGCCTGGAAGATGCGGGCGAACGACTCGGCGACGAGGTCGTCGGCATCGAACGTCGAGGTGTGCGTGCGCGCGACGGCGAGGCCGGCGGCGCTGTGCCGGCGCCAGAGCTCAGAATAGGCGTCGGTGTCGCCAGTGCGGGTGAGCTCGACGAGGGCGGCGTCCGAGCGGGATGCGGCATCGCTCGAGCGCGCGCCGAAGCGCGTTCTCGTCATGACTTCGACCTCCGGGTGCAGGGATGCCTTCGGGTTGCGCAGGCCGATGGGTCACGGCTGCGCGGCATCCTGTTGAAGAGACAGCGCTCCGCCCGCTTCATGACGCCGAGACGGCAATCTCTCAGCCGACCCGTTCTCGCCCGCCTCCCGAGCTCTTCCGGTGGGCCCCGGTCAGGGTTCGAATGCGGCGATCAGATCGTCGACGGCTTCGAAGGCGCGGCTGGCGCCGGCGCAGCGCGCGACCTCGTCGTTCATTGCGAGGCCGGCGGCCACCGTTGCCACCGCAGCGCGCGCATCCCGGAGGCCGCGCAGGTAGTCACCGGCGGGCACCCGGGCAGCCCGGGCGCCCGACGCATCCGTGGTCGGCAGGAGCGGGTGGGTCGCCTCGTCGAGAACGGTCATGGAATGGTCATCCTTCGGCTTGGCTGAGGCGGGCGGACACCCGGCCTTCACCGAAGAGACGCCGAACCGGGGCGATCATTACGCGGGATCAGGCGATTCCGGGTTCGGACCTGTCGGTCATTCTCCGCCCGGGAGACCGAAGAACTCTTCGAGGGTCGTCACGCCGACGGCGTGAAGCCGCGTGGCGAGCCGCAGCCCGATGTAGCGGAAATGCCACGGTTCGGCCGCATACCCGGTCACAGCGACCTTGTCGGCCGGGTACCGCAGCAGAAAACCGAACCGCCAGGCGTTCGCGGCAAGCCATCGGCCCTGGGGAGTGTCACCGAAGCAGGCGGCGAGTGAGCATGCCGCCGGCACCGCCCCGATGTCGACGGCGAACCCGGTCTGGTGCTCGCTGCGACCGGGGCGAGCCGTGTACGCATCGGCGTAGGCGAGTCCGTGTGCGGCGATATCGGCGTTATAGATTCTGCGCTGCGACGAGAAGGAACGGTATGCGCTCAGCACCGAGAAATCCAGATTCGCTTCGGCCTTCCCCGCCGCGAACATCGCGACCAGGGCTGTGGCCGTCTCCTGCCGCATCGGCTGGTGGTTGATGTTGGGCACATCCGGGTACACGAGGTCGGCGGGCTCGTACCCGTTGGGCGTGACCGGACGCGCCTTGTTCACCACGACCCAGGGGCTCGCGGGATCGTCGGTGGAGAACGCCGCGAGGTCGAAGCCGACCGCGGCCGGTGGCGCCTCGTGAGCCGGCACCGGGCGCGGCATCGGCGATGCCGGCGACACGCCGGGCGGGGGGCCCGCATGGTGAGCGACAGGAGCCGAACACGCGACGAGAGACAGCGTCGAGAGGAGCGCGAACGCGGCGAGAATCGCCCGTCGTCTGTGCGACCGTGGCGTCTCGGAATTCACGGCTCGAGCTTAGCCACCGCAGATGATGGGGATGCGCCACCGCACCGCCGGTGGACTACTTGGACAGGCTCCAGAAGTGACCGGTCGCGCCCGGGTGGTCGACCGTGATCGTGGTGTCGAGGTCGCGGTAGTCGGTGTCTTCATTGTGACCGGCCATCTTGATCTCGATCTTGCCGTTCACGTGCTCGACCGCGGAGACGATCTGCACGTGGTCGAGAGAGTCGTTGTTGTTCCAGTCGAACATCACGATGTCGCCGACCTTGATGGCCGCGCGCTGATCCAGCGGATACTCGGTGAGGCCGAGCGTCGCCGCGTTCGCGGTGAAATAGTTGTCCATTGCGGGAACGTAGCCCCATGCCGGGCTCCAGTCGGCGGCGGCGTTCTTGTTGTACCACTCGGCGTTCTGGGTCCAACCGCGGGCGATCAGAGTCTGGCTCACGAAGTTGGCGCAGTCTCCGCCCACCGGGTTGAGGTCGCCCCACGCGGCCGTGTTGTAGTTCTTCCAGTACGTCATGGCGTAGTTGAGCTGCCGGTCCACCGGGGTCGTGACGGCGTAGGTGTACGCGTTGTCGCGCGTGGCAACGGTCTTGCCGTTTGCCGCGTTGAGCGAAAGGTCGACGGCGCCGGCCTGGAAGTTCTCGGCAGCCGGAACGGTGGCGACGACCTTCGACGACGAGGTGTGCTTGAGTGCGGCGGTCTGGCCGCCGATCTCCACGCTCTTCACCGTGCCGAGGTTCTTCCCCGAGATGGTGATCTGACCACCCGAGACGCTGCCGGTCGCCGGCGAGACCTTCGAGATCGTCGTTCCGACCGTTTTCGGGGCCGCCGAGTCGGCGATGGCCTTGGTCACCGGGGAGGGTTCGCCCGCGCATCCGGTGAGGATGAGTGCGGTGGCGGCGGCGAAGCCGGCCACGGCGAGAAGCCGGCGTGACGTGGACATTCGAACGAGGGGACGCATGAAACCTTCGGGGAGTGGTCGCGGTGGACAAGGGCTCTACGTGTCTCAACGGTACGCCTGCGTCCTTTGTGCCACCTGAGGAGGGACCAGAAAAGTTCATACATCCGCATAAATACAAGCGATACGGGGCCGTTCGCCCTTGGCGAACGCACCACCGAGCCCGTTCCCCCGCATTGCCCAAATGGGCACACAAGGTGTAACTTTGCACTCTCCGCAAATTTCTTTGTGTGCCCACACCGGTGTGTCGCCCGTGGCTCGGGCGTCCCCTTTTTCTACGACTCTCGACTCGGAGACTCATGTCAAGCCAAGCATCCCCGGCCCCGGCCGCCCCGACGAAAGCGATCATGTCGCACCGACAGATCCTCTTCGTCATCTTCGGCCTCATGGCCGGAATGTTCCTGTCCGCTCTCGACCAGACCGTCGTCGGAACCGCCATCCGCACGATCGGTGACGACCTGCACGGCCTCAGCCAGCAGGCCTGGGTCACTACGGGCTACCTCATCGTCTCTACGATCGCGACACCCATCTACGGCAAGCTCTCCGACATCTTCGGTCGGCGGCTCCTGTTCATCCTCGCGATCGTCATCTTCGTCGCGGGATCGATCCTGGCCGTCTTCTCGACGTCGATGATCGAGCTCGCGGTCTTCCGCGCCATCCAGGGCCTCGGCGCCGGTGGTCTGATGTCGATGCCGCTCGCGATCATGGGCGATATGCTCGCCCCCCGCGAGCGCGCCAAGTACCAGGGCTACTTCCTGGCCGTGTTCGGCATCTCGAGCCTGATCGGCCCGCTCGTCGGCGGCCTGTTCGCCGGAGCGAACCAGATCCTCTGGATCGCCGGCTGGCGCTGGGTGTTCCTGATCAACGTGCCGATCGGCATCATCGCGCTGCTCGTCGTGCTCCGCTTCCTGCACCTGCCCAAGCATGCACCCGGATCGGTCCGCATCGACTGGTGGGGCGCGACCGCCGTGATCGTCGCCCTCGCCCCGCTGCTCCTCATCGCCGAGCAGGGCCGCGACTGGGGCTGGGACAGCGTCGGAGCGTTCGTCTGCTACATCCTCGGCGCGATCGGCATCCTCGCCTTCATCTTCATCGAGATGGCAATGAAGGACGACGCTCTCATCCCGCTCAAGCTGTTCCGTTCCTCCACGTTCTCGATGGCCACCATCATCGGCGTGTTCGTCGGCTTCGGGATGTTCGGCGCCATGCTGACTCTGCCGCTCTACCTGCAGCTCGTGCTCGGGTCGAACCCGACCGAGAGCGGGTTGCAGCTGCTGCCGATGATCCTCGGCCTGATGATCTCCTCGATCGCCAGCGGCCAGATCATCGCCCGCACCGGGCGTTACCGGCAGTTCCCGATCATCGGAACGCTCTTCCTCTCCGGCGGGTTCTTCTACCTCACCTTCCTGCACTACAACAGCTCGTACTGGTTCATCGCCGGCGCCATGCTCCTCATCGGCCTGGGCCTCGGCCAGCTGATGCAGACGCTGACCATCGCCAGCCAGAACTCGGTCGGCCTGAAGGACATGGGTGTCGCGACGAGCGCCTCCACGTTCTTCCGTCAGATCGGTGGAACGCTCGGCACCGCGGTGTTGCTGTCGCTGCTGTTCTCGGTGTTCCCGACGAACCTGACGAACTCGCTGACCAACCAGGCGACACTGACCAGCGCCCTGAACGCCGCGCTCGATCCCTCGGTCGCCACTGCGCCCGAGAACAAGCAGATCATGAGCCTGGCGTACAACAAGTTCGTCGACCCGATCAAGGCTGCGCTGCCCGCCGGCACCGATCTGTCGAACGACACCGTGCGCTCGCAGGTCGTGTCGCAGGCGGTCGACAAGATCGAGTCCAACCCGAGCACCGGCTCGAGCTCGGCGTCGTCCGCCGGCAACGCCAGTCTCAACGACACGTCATTCCTGAACGGCGCAGACCCGCGTCTGACGAAACCGTTCCTCGAGGGCTTCAACGCCTCGGCCGTGACCGTGTACTGGGTCGCACTGCTCGTCGTGCTGCTGGCGTTCATCCTGACGCTGTTCTTCAAGGCGCCGCCGCTGCGTGCCAAGTCGGCGCTGCAGGAAGCGGCCGACGACAAGGCCGAGGAGGATGCGCAGACCGAGCGCGAGCGGGTGGCAGCCGACGGCGTGCTGGTCTCCGCCTCCGACGACGATGACGCCGAGCTCGACACCGGTGTTCTCGCCAACCGCGCGGCGGAGAACTTCGGTGCCCTGATCGAGCCGGGGGCCGACACGGCCTCCGTGCGCGCTCAGCGCCCGACCGCATCACCCGAGGCCAACTGAGGTCTCGATCCGGTCACGGAACGGCCGCCTGCTCCCCACGGAGCAGGCGGCCGTTCCGCATTCTCCCGCTGTGACGTTTGACAGGAATGGGATTCTCTGAATAGGGTGTGACGAAGTTCGTGAGAGCGCTCTCACGCTCCAATTTGAGAGCGCTCTCACGACACCGCTAGCACCACACCAGAAGACACACCACACCACGCACACAAGGGAGTGACCGTGAAGTTCTCACGACGCACCAAGGCTGCGGCGGCCGTTGCCGCCGCCGCATCCTTCGCCCTCCTCGCCGCCGGATGCTCATCCGGCGGCGAGGGCGGCAGCAGCTCGAACCCCATCACCCTGACCGTCACGACGTTCGGAACGATGGGGCTCGACAAGCTCTACTCGCAGTACGAGAAGGAGCACCCGGGGATCAAGATCAAGGCGACCAACATCGACACCGGCGACAACGCCCTCACCGACTGGCAGACGAAGGAGGCGGCCGGCAGCGGTCTCCCCGACGTTCAGTCCGTCGAAGAGGGATGGCTGAGCAAGGTCATGCAGGTCTCCGACCAGTTCACCGACCTCAAGGACTACGGCGCGTCGAAGATCGACAGCCGCTGGGTCGACTGGAAGGTGAAGCAGGCCACCGACAAAGACGGCCGCGTCATCGGCTACGGCACCGACATCGGGCCCGAAGGTCTCTGCTACAACGGCAAGCTGTTCGCCGCGGCAGGCCTGCCGAGCGATCGGGACTCCGTCGCCGCCCTGTTCGGCGGCGCCGACGCCACCTGGGCCGACTACTTCACGGTCGGCGAGAAGTACAAGGCGGCCACCGGCAAGGCGTTCTACGACCAGTCCGGCTTTCTGTGGAACTCCATGGTCAACCAGCAGAAGGAGGGGTACTACACCTCCGACGGCAAGCTGAACATCGAGAACAACGCCGACCTCAAAGGCCTGTGGAGCCAGCTCGCCGCGGGCGCCGCCGCGGGCCTCTCCTCGAACCAGACACAGTGGGACTGGGGCAAGGGCAAGGCGTTCACCGACGGTTCGTTCGCCACATTCGTCTGCCCGGGCTGGATGCTCGGCGTCGTGCAGGGCCAGGTCAAGGCCGGCGGCGGCGATGCCGCAACCGGGTGGGACTTCGCCAATGTGTTCCCGGGCGGCGCCGCCAACTGGGGTGGCTCGTTCCTCACGGTGCCCAAGCAGTCGAAGCACCCGAAGGAGGCCGCGGCCCTGGCCGAATGGCTGACCACGGCGAAGTCGCAGGTCGCCGCGTTCCAGGCGGCCGGCACGTTCCCGTCGGTGGTCGAGGCGCAGAGCGACCCGGGCGTCACGGGCACGAGCGACCTGACGAAGTTCTTCAACAACGCTCCGGTCGGTGAGATCCTCGGCGAGCGCGCGAAGGGCGTCGTCGCCCAGTACAAGGGCCCGGATGACTCGGTCATCCAATCGCAGGTGTTCGGCCCGGCCGTTCAGCAGCTCGACTCGGGCAAGGCGAACGGCGACCAGGCGTGGGCCAACGCCATGACGCTGCTCAACCAGCTGGTCGTCAACAAGTAACACGAACCGTTCGAGGCCCCGGAGCCCGCCGCGCTATGCGGCGATGTTCGACTCCGGGGCCTCGCACCTGGGGAGATCATGACCACCGTCACCAAGCCACCCACCACCGCAACGCGGCCCGGGACCGATCGGAGCGGCACCGGCCGCCGGCGCCCCGACCGCGGACCCGAGCGGGACACCCGCTCGCTCACCTTCCGGCAGAAGCTCACCCGCTTCGATGTGAAGGCGTCGCCCTACTTCTACGTCGCACCGTTCTTCGTGCTCTTCGGACTCGTCGGCCTGTTCCCGCTCGTGTACACGTTCGTCGTGTCCCTGAACAAGTGGAACCTGCTCACCGGTCCCGGCGAGTGGATCGGCTTCGGCAACTACATCGCCGAGCTGAACGACCCGTTCTTCTGGAACTCGCTGTTCAACACCGTGAGCATCTTCCTGCTCTCCGCTATACCGCAGCTGATCGGCGCTGTCTTCATCGCCGCGATCCTCGACCAGAACATCCGCGGCCGCACCTTCTGGCGGATGAGCGTGCTGCTGCCCTACATCGTCACCCCGGTTGCAGTGACCCTGATCTTCTCCAGTGCGTTCGACGAGAAGTACGGACTGATCAACAACCTCCTGCAGTCGTTCCACCTCGCCCCGATCAACTGGAAGACCGACACCTTCCCCTCGCATGTGGCGATCGCCTCCATGGTCAATTGGCGGTGGACCGGCTACAACGCGCTCATCCTTCTGGCGGCCATGCAGGCCGTGCCGCGCGACATCCACGAGTCGGCCGCCCTCGACGGGGCGGGCTCGTTCCGGCGCTTCTTCTCGATCACGCTGCCGAGCATCCGGCCCACCATGATCTTCGTGATCATCACCGCCACCATCGGCGGCCTTCAGATCTTCACGGAGCCGAAGCTGTTCAACCCGTCGAGTGCCGTTCCGGGCGGCGCCCAGCGGCAGTACCAGACCACCGTGCTCTACCTGTGGGACATGGCATTCAACCGCCAGAACTTCGGCAAGGCGTCGGCGATCGCCTGGCTGCTGTTCCTCATCATCGTGCTGTTCGGGCTGCTGAACTTCCTCATCTCGCGCCGGATCGCCTCCACCGAGAGCCGACTGCTCAAACGACGCACCGCGAAACGGCTCACCCAGCACAAGGCCGCGGAACGGCACGAGGCCGCCGACCACCGCGAAGTCACCGAGGAGACGAGAGCATGACCGCCACCGCACCCCGCCTCGGCGACACCGTCGCGAAGCCCACCACATCTCACGGCCGCCCCCCGCGCCGCAAAGCCCTCGGGATCGATCGCCGGCCCGGGTTCCTCACCTACGGTCTGCTGATCGTCGTGTTCGTCGGCGGGGCCTACCCGCTCTGGTGGTCGGTCGTCGCCGGCTCCAGCCCCAGCTCGGTGCTCACCTCCACCTGGCCACCGTTGCTGCCCGGCGGCCAGTTCTGGACGAACGTCGCGCAGGTGTTCGACACCGTGCCGTTCTGGCTCGCGCTCGGCAACTCGGTGATCGTGGCCAGCGTGATCACCCTCTCGGTCGTGGCATTCTCCACCCTCGCCGGGTACGCATTCGCGAAGCTCCGGTTCCGGGGGCGCGAAGGGCTGATGGTCTTCGTGATCGCGACGCTGGCGGTCCCCACCCAGCTGGGCATCATCCCCCTGTTCATGGTGATGAAGCAGTTCGGCTGGACCGGCACGCTCGGCGCGGTCATCATCCCGACCCTGGTGACCGCGTTCGGCGTGTTCTTCATGCGGCAGTACCTCGTCGACGTGATCCCGGAGGAACTGATCGAGGCGGCCCGGATGGACGGCGCCAGCATGATCCGCACCTTCTGGCACGTCGGGGTTCCGGCCGCCCGCCCGGCGATGGCCATCCTCGGGCTGTTCACGTTCATGACCGCGTGGACCGACTACCTCTGGCCCCTGCTCGTCGTGCCGCAGAACCCCACCCTGCAGGTGGCCCTCAGCCAACTGCAGTCCGCGAAGTATGTCGACTACTCGATCGTGCTCGCCGGCGCTGTCATGGCGACGATCCCCCTGCTCATCCTCTTCGTGCTGGCCGGCCGACAGCTGGTCTCCGGCATCATGGCCGGCGCGGTGAAAGGCTAAGAATGAACGACACTCCCCCGAACCTGACTTCGAACCGGCCCCTCTCGTCGAAGTGGCCCGCCGGCTTCCTCTGGGGCTCCGCCACGGCCGCTGCCCAAATCGAGGGCGCCGGCCACGAGGACGGGAAAGAGGACTCGATCTGGGATCGGTTCGCCCGAGTCCCGAACGCCATCGCCGGGGGTGACACGCCCGAAGTGGCCGTGGACCACTACCACCGGATGCCCGCCGACGTCGCCCTCATGAAGGAGCTCGGCCTGCAGTCGTACCGCTTCTCCACCTCGTGGGCGCGCGTCGTCCCCGGCGGACGGCAGACGAACCGGGCCGGTCTCGACTTCTACAGCCGCCTGGTCGACGAACTGCTCGACACCGGGATCCTCCCCTGGCTGACGCTCTACCACTGGGATCTCCCGCAAGCGCTCGAAGACGCCGGCGGGTGGGCCGAGCGGGACACGGCGTACCGGTTCCGCGACTACGCCGCGGTCGTCTTCGACGCGCTCAGTGACCGTGTCACGCACTGGACCACCTTCAACGAGCCGCTCTGCTCCTCGCTCATCGCCTACGCGGCCGGCGAGCACGCGCCAGGCCGGCGGGAGCCCCGCGCGGCGCTCGCGGCCGTGCACCACCAGCACCTGGCCCACGGCCTGGCCGTTCAGACGATGCGCGAGCGGGGCGCCGATGCCGCCGACCTCCGATTCGGTATCACGCTCAACCTCACTACGGCGGTCCCCGCCGACCCCGGCGACGCCGTCGACATCGAAGCAGCCCGCCGCATCGACGGGCTCTGGAACCGTCTGTTCCTCGAGCCGCTGCTGCTCGGCCGCTACCCTGACGACGTTCTCGCAGACGTGGCCGACCACGGCCTGTCCGAGCACATCCGTGACGGCGACCTGGCCACCATCGCCCAGCCCATCGACTTCCTCGGCGTGAACCACTACCACGACGACAACGTCAGCGGACACCCGCTGCCGGCCGGCACCATCCCTGGGCCGGTGCCGACCGATCGGCCGAAATCCTCTCCGTTCGTGGGCAGTGAGTACGTCACGTTCCCGCCCCGCGACCTCCCCCACACCGCGATGGGCTGGGAGGTGAACCCCGAAGGGCTGCACCGGCTGCTGGTGCGCCTCGGCGACGACTACCCCACCCTCCCCCCGCTCTACGTCACGGAGAACGGGGCCGCCTACGACGACGAACTCGACGCCGACGGCCGGGTGCCGGATGCGGATCGCGAGGCGTACATCGTCGCCCACCTCGCCGCGGTGCAGGCGGCCATCGCCGACGGCGCCGATGTGCGGGGCTACTTCGTGTGGTCGCTGCTCGACAACTTCGAGTGGGCCTGGGGGTACGAGAAGCGGTTCGGCATCGTCCGGGTCGACTACCAGACGCAGCAGCGCACGGTGAAGCAGAGCGGTCACACTTACGCACGGCTGATCGCCGAGGCCACCGCGGCCGACACCGCCCACCCGCGCGGCCTGCGGCGCAACGCAGCCGATTCACGTGTCGCGCTCTAGCATGGGACGGTAAGAAAGGTGGCCGGATGACGACGGATGTGGGGGGCACTCCGCCTGTGCCGACCCTCGAGGCGGTCGCCGCGCGAGCGGGCGTCTCCCGGGCCACCGTCTCGCGCGTGGTCAACGGCTCCCCCAAGGTGACGGCGGAGGTCGTCGCGAACGTCACCCGGGCGATCGCCGACCTCAACTATGTGCCGAACCGGGCCGCCCGATCCCTGGCCTCCCGGCGCACCCTGGTGATCGCGCTCGTCGTCCCCGAGTCGACAGCGAAGGTGTTCGCCGACCCGTTCTTCGCCTCGATCGTGCAAGGCGTCGCCCTGCATCTGGCGGACACCGAATACACGCTGAACATGGTCATCTCCTCCGAGCTCAACCCGGACAAGACCCGCCGCTACCTGATGGGCGGCAACGTCGACGGCGCACTCGTGGTCTCTCACCACTCGGGCGACCACTCCTACGCCCAGCTCGGCGGATCCGTGCCCATCGTGTTCGGCGGCCGTCCGCTCAGCGACGCCGAACACGCATCGACATTCGTCGACGTCGACAACGTCGCCGGAGCGGCGGGCGCCACCGACCATCTCATCCAGCGCGGGCGCCGCAGCATCGCGATCATCGCCGGCCCGCAGGACATGCCCGCCGGCGCCGACCGTCTGAGCGGCTGGCGCCAGGCGATGACGGCAGCCGGACTCCCGACCGACCTCATCGAGTTCGGCGACTTCTCGCCGGTGTCGGGCCGGGATGCGATGCAGCGGCTCCTCGACCGCGGCACCCCCATCGACGCCCTGTTCGCCACGAACGACCAGATGGCGGCCGGCGCATACTCCGCCATCCTCGAGAGCGGCCGCAGCATCCCGGACGACATCGCGGTCGTCGGGTTCGACGACGACTACTTCGGCCTCACGGCCACGCCGACCCTCACCACCGTGCACCAGCCCTCCATCGGGCTCGGCGAGACGATGGCGGAGGTGCTCGTGAAACGGATCGAGGGCGAACCCGTCGACCGAGTCACACTGCTGCCCACCGAACTCGTGCTTCGCCACAGCAGCTGACCGACCGCCCCGCCCGCAACCCACCCCATCCCCCGCCCCGCCCCGCCCCCGCCCCGCCCCCGCCCAACCCCACCCCCCTGATCGGGCGTGAGACGTCGCAAAGTGTCGCTCTGAGGCCGGTTTCGTCGCCCAGAACGACGCTTTGCGATGTTTCAGCGGGCGGCGGCCCGGCAGGTTCAGCCGAGCGTTCGGTAGAGGCGGTTGCCGAGAGCGGCGAGCGCACAGCCGGCCGCCACGATCGCGGCGACACCGCCGGCGTAGGCGACGAACAGGTGAGACGAGCCCGCCTCGGCTGAGAAGTAGGTCACGGCGAGCGCGACGATCGAGCCCGCCCCGCTCACGACCGCGACCCAGACCAGCGGCCACAGCCGGGTGCGCACAGGCGGGTCGGCGGGCTCGACGCGCATCCAGCTCAGCACGATTCCGGCGATGCACCCCCAGAACGCGACGACGAGCAGGCCGGCCACCACATCGCTCGGACGGTGCCACTGCTCCACGAGAGTGGATGCGCCGGCCGCGACCGAGAACACCGCACCGAGCACCGCGGCGAGCGGCCGGAACCGGGGGCTGACGAGCAGGAATACGACGAGCGCGGCCGAGGCCGCGACAGTGGTGTGCCCCGACGGGAGGGAGTTGCTCAGACCGGTGTCCACTCCCTTCTCCGGGCGGCTCAGCACCGTGTACTTCAGCAGCTGGGTGCTCCCGTTGGCGAGGGCTGCAGCGGCGACGGCCACCACGAACACACCCCAATTGCGGCGGATGGCGACGACGATCACGGCGATGATGCACGCCAAGACGACCGAGACGACCGGCAGAGCGTTGAGGAAGGCGTGCGCGAACTCGATGAGGTCACCCTTCCAGACATCCGCGCCCGCGAACGCGCGTTCGTCGATGAGCTGTCCGATGTAGCTGCGCACGAACACCAGGTACACGACCACGAACGCGGCAGCCGTGCCGAGCGCACCCCAGAAGAAGGGGGTGGCACGCAGACCCGTTCCGACTCGCATAACGATCAAGCCTTCCACACCGTGCCTGGGAATGGCCGGAGGCGCCGGAGGAACCCCGAAGACTACTCGAACGCCACGTCGGCGCCCTCGAAGCGGGCGCGCATCACCTGGATGGCCTCAGTGTTCCGGTCGACGAGCAGAAACCGGCGCCCCAGCGCGCGGGCGACGGCCCCCGTCGTTCCACTGCCGGCGAAGAAGTCGAGCACCCAGTCTCCCTCCCGGCTCGACGCCTGCACGATCCGGCGCAGAACGCCTTCGGGTTTCTGGGTGGGATATCCGGTCTTCTCGCGGCCGGTCGGCGACACGATCGTGTGCCACCAGACATCCGTGGGCAGTTTGCCCAGCTCGGCCTTCTCTGCGGTGACGAGCCCCGGTGCCATGTACGGCTCGCGGTCGACAGCGGAGGAGTCGAAATAGTACGTGTCGGGGTTCTTGACGTAGACGAGGATCGTGTCGTGCTTGGTTGGCCATCGGTTCTTCGATTTGGCGCCGTAGTCGTAAGCCCAGATGATCTCGTTGAGGAAGGACTCCCGGCCGAACAGCGCGTCGAGGAGCACCTTGGCGTAGTGCGCTTCGCGGTAGTCGAGGTGCAGGTAGAGCGTACCGTCGTCGGCCAGAACCCGCCATGCTTCGATCAGCCGTGGTTCCAGAAACTCCCAGTAATCGTCGAACTTGTCGTCGTAGCTGAGCAGGTCGCCTTTGATCCGCTCGTAGCTGCGCCCCTTGAACCCCGTGACGCTGCCCGCCCCTCCGCCGGTGCGCACGGAGGTGGTGCTGCGGCGGCGCTGCGACCGTCCGGTGTTGAACGGCGGATCGAGGTAGATCAGGGTGAAGGAGGCGTCGGGCAGCGCCGCGACCACCTCCAGATTGTCGGCGTGCACGACCGTGCTCGGGGCGTCCGGGCGCCAGAGGGCGGCGGGGAGCGCATCCGCGGTGGCGTCGTCTGGCATGTGACCTATTCTCGCAGTGCACTGCAGCCGCGGGTTCACGCCGAGCCGCCCGGGGGCTACCCTGACGGCATGAGCCTGACCGTGCAGAACGAGCCCGATGCCTCCCGCTATGTGCTTCTGCGCGACGGCGAACAGCTCGGCGTCGCCGAATACGATCTGCGCGACGGGGTGATCGTCTTCACCCACACCGAGGTCGATGAGGCGAAACGAGAGAAGGGGATGGCGTCAACCCTCGTGCAGTCCGCGCTCGACGATGTGCGACAGAACTCGAGCCGACGCGTGGTGGCGTCGTGCCCGTACGTGCGGCACTGGCTGGGAGAGCATCCCGAGTACCAGGACCTGCAAACGCGCTGACCCGCGGTCTTCGCGGGGCTCAGCTCCCGCTGGGGTCGCTGTTGCTGCGGCCGGCGACATGCTGGCCGTGGCCTTCCCGCCCGACATCGATGCGGATCTTGCCCTCCCAGATGCCTTTGTCCCCGTCGCCGGCCACGGGGGCCGGCGCGGGAAGCATGGTCTGACGGTCGAGTTCCACCTGCGCCTCGTGCCGGGTCGGCGCGAACACCTCATCGCCGATGCCGACGATGCTGCTCGACGACCCCCCGGTACTCGTGGTCTTGTTCGACAGGTCGATCCAGCCGAGCTTCGACGCCACAACGCTCAGCACGATGACGGCCCCGATCCCGCCCAGAATCCACCAGTTCACTCCACCAGGGTAACCGACCCGACCGCGCGGGCCCAGGGCCACCACTTCGCCTGACGCGCAGCGCGGTGTGACAGGTGTCGCCGCTCTGACCGCCTCGAGCGGCAACGACTGGCAACGCGTCGGCGTGGCAACGCGTCGGCGTGCCAAAGCGTCGGCGTCGGGCGTCAGCCCCGGATCGGCAGCACCAGCAGGGCGCCGGTGCGCGGGTGGTCGAGCGTCTCGACGGGGTGGCCGTACACGCGGGACAGCCGTTCGCCGGTCATGACCTCGCGCGGTGAGCCGTCAGCGACGACACGGCCTTCGGCGAGGAGCACCACCCGGTCGGCGTAGGCGGCAGCCAGACCGAGGTCGTGGAGCACGGCGACCACGGCGATCCCGTCGGTGGCCAGACCGCGGGCGAGGGTCAGCACCTGCTCCTGGTGGGCGATGTCGAGGGCATCGGTCGGCTCGTCGAGCAGCACGATCGGGCACCGCTGGGCGAGCACCCGCGCCAGCGAGACGCGGGCGAGCTCGCCGCCGGAGAGGGTTGTCACGTCCCGGTCGGCGAGGTGGGCGGTGTCGGTTCGGGCCAGGGCGTCGGCGACGATGGCGTCGTCGTCGGGCAGGTTCTGCTCCGCGCTGCGGGTGGGCGAACCCGGTTCGATCGCCGACAGGATGCGACGGCCGCGGCCTGCGCCGGCCTGCCACGGCATCCGACCGAGCCGCACCACATCCCGCACCGGATACGAGAACGAGACCCCCTTCTGCTGCAGCAGCACGCTGCGCAGCCGGCCCAGGTCGGAGACCCGGATGCGGTGGGCGGGGCGATCCGCGATCGTCGCCTGCCCCGCATCTGGGGTCGCGTCGCCGGCGAGAACCGCCAGCGCCGTGGATTTGCCGGCGCCGTTCGGTCCGATGAGGGCGACGAGTTCGCCCGGGCGCACCGTGAGGTCGACGGCGGTGAGGATGTCGCGGCCGGCGATCCGCAGGTCGACCCCGCGCAGCGCGGCGCCCGGCAGCGGGTCGCGGGCCGCCTGCGCCTCCGCGCTCACGCCGCGCCCTCCTTGCCGGAGACGGTGCGACGCAGCAGCACGAAGAACACGGGGCCGCCGACGAGAGCCGTGAACATACCGATCGGCAGATCGGCGAACGGCACGGCGGTGCGCGCCACCACGTCGGCGCCGCTGATGAGCAGAGCCCCGCCGAGGGCGCTCGCGGGGATGAGGGCGCTGTGCGCGGGCCCGATCAGCAGACGCAGCAGGTGCGGGATGATCAGGCCGACGAACGCGATGATCCCGGCGAACGACACGGCCGCCGCGGTGAGGAGGGCCACGAGCAGGATCGCCCAGAGCCGCACCCGTTCGACGTTCACCCCCAGGTGGCGGGCGCTGCGTTCGCCGAGGGCGAGGGCGTCGAGGCGCCGGGCGAGCGCCCAGGCGCATCCGAGGCCCACGACCAGCAGCGGCAGGGTGACCGCCACGGCGTTCCAGGTGGCGCCGTTGAGCGATCCCAGCTGCCAGAACATCATCTGCTCCCGGCTCGCGGTGTCGGCCGAGAAGACGAGGAAGGCGATGATCGCATTGGCCACAGCGTTCACGGCGATCCCGGTGAGCACGAGCATGAGCACCTGTGTGCGGCCGCGCGCCCGCGACAGCGTGTAGACGAGGATGGTGGTCAGCACGCCCATCACGAACGCGGCGACCGGGATGCTCGCGGGGCCGAGCCCCTGCAGGTCGAACACGATGACGGCGCAGGCGCCGACCGCGCATCCGGCGGAGACGCCGACGACGGCCGGTTCGGCGAGCGGGTTCGCGAACACCCCCTGCATCAGTGCACCCGCCACCCCCAGGGCGGCCCCGACGATGACGCCGAGCACGAGGCGCGGGAACCGGATGTTCCACAGCGCGCCGTCGGCGTAGGAGACGGTGCCCGGGGGCACGGGGACCAGCCCGAGTCTGCGGCCGATCGACGCGAGGATCTCCGCCGGCGACAGGGCGAACTGTCCGAGCGCTGCGGAGGCCAGGACGACGGCGAGGAGGAGAACGATCATGCCGACGATCACCGGAGCACGGCGGCGGCGGGCGCGCACGACCGAGCTCGGGCGCGCGGACCGCGCGGAGGGCAGCGCCGAGGGCAGCGCGGAGGGCGGGCCGCCCGTCTCCGTTCGGGCCGCCGGATCGCCACCCTCCACCTTTTCGGTCACGGCCGTCATCTCGTCCCGCCCGGCCGGTAGATCGCGTCGGCGAGGGAGCGCAGCACGGCAGGCGTCGTCGGCCCGAACGACAGCACCTGGCCGTCGGCCATGTCGACGATGCGCTGGTGGCGGCCGGCCGCGGTGTCGGCGACCCCGGCCCGCTGCAGCAGGCCGTCGACACCGCCGGTGGAGGCGAGACCGTCGGTCATTGTGAGCAGCAGGTCCGGGTTGGTGGCGAGCAGGGCCTCGCTGTTGGCCGGCTTGGCTCCGGTGATCCCGGCGGCGGTCGCCACGTCGACGGCACCGAGCGAGTCGATGAGGTCGTCGGCGCCCATCCCCTTGCCGAACAGGAAGAACACGCCCGCCCGCCCGCGCACGTAGAGGAAGGCGACCCGCAGTTTCTCGGCGTCGGCTTTCGGCGCGAGTGCGGCGACGGCGGTGCGGGCTTCGCTGAGTTCGGCTTCGATGCGCGACGCGAGCTTCTTTCCAGCCGAGTCCAAACCGACCGCATGCGCCACGGCTTTCACCTGCGGGCCGATTGTCGCGATGCTGCGCTTGGGGTCGAAGAACACGACGGTGACTCCGGAGGCGCGCAGCTGGTCCTGCACCTCGCGCGGCCCGAGCGTCGTGTCGGTGAGGATGAGCGTGGGGTGCAGCGCCAGAATCGCCTCGCCGTTCAATTCGTGCCCGTTCTGGGTCACGAGCGGGAGCTTCTTCATCGGGGTGAGCGTGTTGGAGGAGCCGCGACCGACGAGCCGGTCGCCCAGCCCGAGCCCGACGACGGTCTCGGCGAGCGTACCGTAGACGTCGAGGGCGAGGATGCGGTCGGCGTCGGTGACGGTCACGCTCGCACCGGTGGCGTCTTTCACTGTCACCGGAAGGATCGGCTGGGGGTTCTTCTGGATCGGGACGACGTCGGCGACGGTGGCCGCCGTCGACGGCCCGGTGAGGGTGCGCGGGTTCGCGAGTCCGGCCCGCGCGTCCGTGCTCGCTGCGGCGCTCGGGGTGACGGATGCGGCGGATGCGGCGGGCCCGGCGGGCGCGCCACCGCCACCGGTCCCGCCGCAACCGGCGAGAGTGGTGACGGCGAGGGCGATCGCGGCGAGCCGGCCTGCCAAGCCGATCCGGCCGAACCGTCGCCTCGACCGGTACGGCGCACGTGCGGTCACTGCGGAGACACGCCCATGGGCGGCGCTCGACGCGCCGCCCACAGACTCGATGATGCCGATCGTCACGCCCGCGCCGCCGGAGCGGGGGTGGCGATCCGTCGGCGGGCCGCGGAGACCGCTGCGATGCCGACGAGCAGCATCAGGCCGCCGAGGATCGGCCAGGCGCCCGTGTCGCCGCCGCCGGTGGTGGCGAGGTTGGCCGCTGTGCTGCTGTCACAGGGTACGGTGGCGCCGAGCGGCAGACGGAACGACACCGGGTCGAGGGCCGTTCCGGCGGTGTAGAACCCGGCGAAGGCCTCGGCTCCGGCCGCGGTGAGCGTGACCGGCGCATCCGTCGCCGTGGGGGTCGCACCGGAAGCCCCGGAGCCGCCGAGCGCGACGGTGGCGAACGAGACGCCCGGGTGTTCGCTCGCGGCGCCGCTCATATCGGTGGAGTGCACATCGGCGGTGATGGTCGCCGAACCGGGGCCGCTCACGCGGATTCCGAGGTTCGAGAGCACCAGATTGAGTACGCCGCCGTGGCCGGTGAACGAGACGCTGCCCGGGAACCGCACGGTGCCCTTGCCGTCGGCGGCGTTGTAGCTTCCGCTGCCCCCGCTCCAGGTGTAGCGGCCACTTTCATAGCCGACGCCCGAAAGGGTCCAGGAGCCGTTGGCGATCCCGCCGGAGATGTAATTTCGGAAGCTGGACTTCACACCCCACTGCAGGGTGGCTCCCGAGACGGCCCGAGCGACGCAGACCGGCTCGGCCTGCGTGGTCGCGGCCGACGCGACACCGCCGGTCACGGGCGGAACCGTCGTGACGGCCGCGGTGACGGTGTGGGTCACGACGGCAGCGACCGACGGTGCGAACGCGGTGGGGTCGGCCGGCGCGAAGGTCGCACCCAGGGCGCGTGCTCCGGCTGCGAGCGAGCTGAGTCGCGTCGTCGCCTTGCCGTCTTTGAGGGCGAGGTTGCGGGCGGCGACCCTCGTGCCGTCGAGCACGTCCACGGTGCCGGCGGCGACCGGTGACACGGCGACGGTCACGTCGACGCCAGCGCCGGCGGCCGAGCTCGCCGCGGAGGTGGTGACCGTCAGCGTCGTGACGGCTGGTGCGACGGCCGGCGCCTGGAATGCGATCGGTGTGTAGGTGTCTTGGCTACGGTCGGATGAGCCGTGCGCGGCGAAGGTGTAGACGCCGCACTCCTCGGCGAGGCAGTCGACCTGAGTGCCGTTCGAGGTGAAGACCGACTTCACGCCGCTGAGGGCCTGCGTGAAGGAGCCGTCTGCGCCGATCGTCCTGACCCACTGCACACCCTGGTAGAAGCCGGCGTTGACGAACCAGCTGGGGTCGCTCTTCGCGCTCTTGGGGCCGACGCCGACGTACACGCCCTGCACCACACCACCGGTCGGCTTGAACGCCGAACCGGTGACGGTGATCGGTGAGCCGGCAGGGTCGAGACCGGTCGCCGGTGAGACCGACACCGCTGCGGCCGCCGGCTGTCCGGCCGCGGTCACGGTGACGGTGACGGCGCCCGAGGTCGAGCCGGCGAACGCATCCGGGTCCGTCGGGGTGAACGCGGCGGTCACCGAGTGGAGCCCCACGCTGAGCGGTCCGGTGAACGCGGCGGTCGAACCGCTGACGGACACCGTTCCGAGCGATGTCGAACCGTCGGAGAACGCGACCATTCCAGCCGCGGCGGGCGAGACCGTCGCCGTGAACGTGACGGGGGCGCCTTCGGTGACGCTGCTCGAGCTCGCGGTGAGCGCGAGACTCGTTGCGGTCGGGGCGGCCTTCGCGAAGGTGACGGCGGTCGTCGTGTTCTGTGACGGGTCGCTCATCCCCTGCCCGTGGGCCTTCGAGGTGTAGATCGAATACGCCGGCACGGAGGTGCTGGGCGCAGGAATCGTGACCGTCACACTGAACGAACCGTCGGCAGCCATCGGCGCGGTGCGGCCGGCGGCGCCGGTTCCGTCGGCGTTACCCGGCGCGACCCAGACCGTCTCGCTGGCGACGAGGCTTCCGGAGCCCGGGTAGAAGCCGGCGAGGCCGGCCGGACCGACGCCGAGGTAGATACCCGGTGAGACTCCGGCGAAGCCGCTTCCCGTGAGGGTGATGGTGCCACCGGCCGCGGGCGCTTCGGGCACGGACACGGCCGGTCCGGCGGCCTGGGCAGGCGCGGCGACCACGGCCGTCATGCCCACGGTGGCGAGCGCCGTGGCCAGCACGGCGGCCAGGATGCGGCGGCCTCCCCGGCGAACGGGCGCGGTTCTGGCCGACACGGCGGATGGGGGATTCGACGTTCTCATGGCGCTCCTGAGAGCGGGACGGCGCTGCTGCCGCCTCGCTTGGTGATCTGGTGTGGTTAGGTAAGGCTTAGCTAACTAAGCCTTACCTAACCTAACAGGCCGACCCCCTCCTCACGCAAGCACCTCGGTCGCCAGAAATGCGAAATGTGCCTCATTCGCGATGAATGAGACACACTTCTCAGCGTTCACGGGCGAGCGACTACGGCACCCGGTAGAGCCATTCGTCGGTACCGAACTTGTCGCGAACCAGCTGCTCGGCCTTCGCATACTCCTCGGGCGTGATATCGCCCGGGGTCGCACCGTAGAGCTGGGCGAAGGTCTGCTTCATGCGATCGATCACCTCGGCCCGGCTCAGCCCCGTCTGACTGCGAAGCGGGTCGACGCGCTTCGCCGCGGAGGCGATGCCCTTGTCACTGATCTTCTCCCGGCCGATACGCAACACCTCGGTCATCTTCTGACCGTCCATGTCGTAGCTCATCGTCACGTGATGCAGCACGGCACCCGACCCGAGCCGCTTCTGCGCGGCGCCGCCGATCTTGCCCTTCGGGCTCGTGATGTCGTTCAGCGGTTGATAGAAGGCGTCGATGCCGAGCGACTTGAGCGCGACCAGCACCCACTCGTCGAGAAAGGCGTAGCTATCGGCGAAGCTCATCCCCTGCACGAGGTCGGCAGGGGCGTAGATCGAATACGTCACCACCGAGCCTGCCTCCATGAACATGGCGCCACCGCCCGAGATGCGGCGCACCACATCGAAGCCGTACTTCTTCGCATTGTCGGCGTCGACCTCGTTCTTCACCGATTGGAAACTGCCGATCACCACGGCCGGCTCATCCCACTCCCAGATGCGCAGCGTGGGCCGACGGCGGCCCTCCCCCACCTCAATGGCGAGCACCTCATCCAAAGCCATCTGCTCGACGGGCGGAACCGCCTTCGAGTGCACGATCTGCCAGTCGTAGTCACGCCAGCTCGTGGCCTTGGCGAGCGATCGACGGATCGCCACCGCGACCGCCTCCGGCGAGAAGCCGAGAAGGATGGCACCCTCGGGCAGCGCCCCCTTCACGGTCGCCGCGATATCGGCCGCACTCGACTCGGCCGAGAGGCCGGTGACCGCCCGGTCGATCGCCTCCAAAGCCGTGTCGGGTTCGAGGAAGAAGTCGCCTGCGAGGTGGAAATCGGCAAGTCTGCCGTCGACGACCTCGAGGTCGACGACGACGAGTTTTCCGCCGGGCACCTTGTATTCACCGTGCATGGCTCCAGCCTAAGACTCTGACGCGTCACCTGAACCCAGGAGCCGCCATCGGCTCAGCTGCGCCGGGCGATGCGCGCATCCAACCAGGCCGTCAGGTCGGCCATGACTTCAGCGCGGTTCGTCTCGTTGTAGATCTCGTGGCGGGCAACGGGATAGACGATGGTCGTCACATCCGTGAGCCCCGCCCGCTCGCGGTAGACACGTTCGAGGCGACGCGCGCTCTTCTCGCCGCCCAGCGGATCATC
The DNA here is from genome assembly GCF_020009625.1 of Leifsonia poae. Classification (NCBI taxonomy): domain Bacteria; kingdom Bacillati; phylum Actinomycetota; class Actinomycetes; order Micrococcales; family Microbacteriaceae; genus Leifsonia; species Leifsonia poae. Next base: position 2,653,220 of record NZ_JAIHLP010000002.1, on the reverse strand, counting down.
GCCGCCCACCTGCACGAGCAACGGGATGTCGCGGGCCAGCGAGCGCGCGGGCCGGCCGAGCAGCCGCATGGCGTCGACCGTTCCGAACAGTTTCGGCAGCGGAGTCATCGTGGTGAGCGGGTCGTCCACGAAGGCCTGCGCCACGGCCGGGTCGCGGCTGAGCCATTCGGCGCCCGTCGCGCCCAGGTGCGCGTGCCGCTTGTTGAGATCGAATCCGCTGTTCATCGAGCCGAGCATCCGGTAGGCCGTTCCAGAGAGCACCGCGAAGTCGTACTCATCCGAGTGCCGATTGAGGATCATCTGCACCATGAGCGATCCCCAGCTGT